>CBIFUL010000001.1:0-315917 GCA_966185695.1 uncultured Pantoea sp.
TAATTCATTGCGCGTTATCCGGCATCGCTGCGGCTTCAGGCAAGCGCGATACATCACGCCGTTACCAGAAACCCGCGTTGAAGGTGCCAGGTGCGCAAGAATGCGCACCCTACGAAAACCAGGTTTGAAATTGTAGGGTCGCCATTTATGGCGACCTGGCGATTCATTGCGCGTTATCCGGCATCGCTGCGGCTTCAGGCAAGCGCGATACATCGCGCCGCTAACAGACAGTGCGGGGGTTGGATGATCAGCGTGATATGGAGTTGAGGTGAATAAGCGGAGCTGGAAATCATCACGCCTCGCGATCTAAGGTTTACTTAATCTTCCTTTTGCATACTGGAGCAACTGTAATAAGGAAGCCTGGATGAAAAACCTATTATCGCGCCCGCTGGGTGAATATATTTCCGTCGCTGTCGCCGTTATGAGCGTGGTGAGTTTTTGTCTTATTTGGTTTGCGCGTTAGAGAGACTACACAAATAAGCCAAACCCTTTCTAAAGATTAATTTGGCCAGCACGTTAATGTTGAATCCGCGTGCCGGACATGTTCGATGTGCTTCGCGGGCTGTTTTATCCCACTTTACATCGCCAAAAAATCACGCATGCTGATGCGTTTAGCCCCGCGATAAACTATTGCTATGACTGCATCTAAAACCGCTTTTACCCTGCTTGCTTTAACAGTGTTGGCCGCGCTGACGCTGCTGTTCAGTCACCGGGCGGCGTTTCTCGCCTGGGCGCTGCAAAGCCAGATCCAGCTGCATCGCCTGCTGGTGACGCATCTGCTGCAAATTAACAGCGGACAATCGAGCGCCGGATTTTGGCTGATTGGCGTGACCTTTATCTACGGCATCCTGCACGCCGTTGGGCCGGGGCACGGTAAATTCATCGTCACGACCTGGCTAAGCACGCATCAACCGCCGCGCGGCGTGGCGCTTAGCGTGCCGTTGCTCGGCAGTTTGGTGCAGGGAGGCAGCGCAATCGCGTTCGTGTTTATCCTCGCCATGGCCTTCAATCTCACCACCGGCGATCTCAGCCTCAGCCGCTGGTATCTGGAGAAGGCCAGCGCGCTGTTTATTGCCGGGTTGGGTGTAATGATGATGTGGCAAGCGTGGCGCGGCCGCGCTGAACACCCGCATCTTCACGCTGGTTGCGGCCACGATCACGGAATACGCACCGCACGCGCCGGTGACTGGCGCGCGTGGGTGGGCATTATCATCGCCACCGGTGTGCGCCCTTGCAGCGGTGCGCTGACCGTGCTGCTGTTTTCCAGCGTGATTGGCATTACGCGCTGGGGCGTGCTGGCGGTAATGACGATGGCGCTCGGCACCGGATTGGCGTTGGTCACGCTGGCATGGCTGGTACGCCATTTTCGCCAACAGGCTGGGCAACTGTGGCTGGCGCAACCCTCGGCGGGTACGTTGCTGTGGCTTAAGGGAATTAAGATTGTGGGTGGCGCGTTATTGCTGCTGTTTGCGCTGGTGCTGTTTAGCAGCGTGGTGCCGGTTAGCGCGAATGGGGATTATATTGCGGCGGGTTGCTAGAAGATCAATGCCAGTCAGCAGGCGCTGACTGGCATCCGGTTAAACCGGCTTAGAAACGATAGCTTGCCGTCACCGAGAAGCTACGCGGTTCGCCGTAGACAATGCCGCCACTGCTGACGTTAGTGTCGTACTCTTTATCAAACAGGTTGTTGATGTTCGCCTGTACCGAGACGTTTTTGGTCACGTCGTAACGGGCAAACAGATCCACCAGCGCGTAGCTGCCCTGACGCGCACGCCAGGTGCCGTTGCCATCCGGTCCGCCAACATCGCCGTAAGTCTTCGACTGCCAGTTCACACCGCCGCCCAAGGTCAGCTGATCCAGCATCGGTAAGCGATAGCTGGTGAACAGGTTGAACGAGGTGCGCGGCAGCTGCGAGTTGTAGTTATCGCCGTTGCTGTCTTCCGCGACATAGGTGGTGCCGCCGAAGGTCATCTGCCAGTTATCGGTGATGGCACCGTTCACTTCGAACTCCACGCCACGGCTCACAACGCCATCTTTGCCTTCATAGATATCGGTACTGCCAATGCGTTGTCCGGTGCTGACCGGCGCATTATCCAGTTCGGTACGGAATACGGAGAGTGAGGTGGTCAAACGGCTATTTAACCAATCAGACTTCACACCCGCTTCGTAGTTTTTACCGATAATCGGCTTCAGGAATTTCAGGGAGCTATCCATGTAATCCTGCGGCTGGAACACCGAGGTGTAGCTGGCGTAGGCCGACCAGTTATCGTAAAAGTCCCAGATCACGCCGCCGTAGGGCGTAATGTTGTTCTCTTCCGATTCTGACGTCAGCATTTGACGATTCCAGTTGGTATAGCGCGCACCGAGGATCACATGCAGCGGATCGGCCACGGAAATGCGGGTTGCCAGATAAGCAGACTTTTGGCGTACCAGCTGCGTATCGGTTGCGGGTTCACGCGGTGTCCAGTTTGGCTCGGCATAGTCACCGTTGAAGTTGTTGAAGTTGCCCAACTCCGCCGACGAGATGTTGGTCCAGGAGCTGTAATACTTGTTGTCCTGACGGCTGTAATTCACGCCGAGCATCAGCTGATGCTGACGGCCAAACAGGTCGTAAGGGCCGCTGGCAAAGGCATCCACCGCATCGACGGTACGTTTTCCGGTGTTATAACCCGTGCCGCCGATAACCGGCCAGCCCGCGTAGGCAGAAGAGCCCGCGCCGGTCACTTTATCGAAGTAGCCATCAATGTAAATTTGCTTACTATCCAGGAACATCTGATTGTGCGTACCGTTCAGCGTGATGTTCCAGCCGTTATCAAAGTTCTGTTGCAGGTTCACAAAGACTTTTTTGTTCTCTTTGTTGTTGTAAGCCCACTCTGGCGCGGTGTTGTAGCCACGACGCGCTTTGATCTGCGAGCCATCGGTATACCAGCGCGGCGATCCGCTCCACATCGGCGAATCGGTATCCACCTGCGTGAACTCATAGCCAACCGACAATTTGGTGGAGTCAGTTAAATCCGCGTCCACCACGCCGTAAACGAACTTCTTCTCAAAACCGTAGCGCTCAATGAAGCTGTTGCGATCTTCGTAACCGGCGACTAAACGCCCGCGCACGTTGCCTTCAGCCGATAACGGCGCGGAGAGATCGGCGACAAAGCGTTTCTTATCCCAGCTACCGTAGGTAGCGGAGAGATCGCCGGTGAAGGTTTTGCTGTCGGCGTGCTTGCGCACCATGTTAATGGACGCTGATGGGTTGCCCGGCCCGGTCAGTAAACCGGTGGCGCCGCGCACCACTTCGACACGCTCGTACAGCGACATATCGGTCTGCGCATCGCCGAGGTTCCAGCGGGATGCAAAGGCGGTGGGGATACCGTCGACCATATAGTTGTCGATACGGAAACCACGCGAGAAGTAGCTGGTGCGATCCATATCAGAAGAGACACCGTGAATACCGGTGGTGTTTTTCAGTACATCATTTAGCGATTGCAGCTGCTGGTCTTCCATGCGCTGCTTGCTCACGACAGTGACCGATTGCGGAATATCACGCGCGGTCAGCGCCATTTTGGTGCCCGCACGGGTCACGGGTACGCTGTAATCTTGCTCTGCTTGCTGTTGCGCATCAGCGCTAGCGCTGGCATCAACCGTTAACGTCTGATCTGCATTTTGAGTGTCTGCGGCATGCGCAATGCCCGATGCGACCATCAAGGCCAGCAATGAGAGACGCAGCGTACGTTGAGGCGCTTGGCCGGGTTCCCTGACGCGCAGTTCTTCGAAAGACATACTATTCCTCGGTCAACTTATCGTTATTTTGATTTTGGCGGCATCGCGGCTGACGTCTGCGGCATCCTGTCTCTCTAACCTGTTACCGAGGTAAGGTTCGCGGTAAAACCCCAGCGCGCCCTCCTGGCGCTAGCAGAACGACGTAAGCATGCCGTTAAGAAAGCAAATGAGAAATATACGCATTAAGATTTCCAATGCAAGAAAATGTTACTGCGTATTCGGCACTTTTACACTTCAAGAAAAACCTTATTCTTCAACAAGTAATAGTTTAATGCGGTAATTTTAAGAAATTATTACCCGGTTAGGCTCAGCAAGTAGGTGAAACTAAACAGATTATCCGCTGTCATGTCCGCCATGCTTTGCTCTGGACAAAGGCGCTACGGCCATTCGCGCTGCGGTAAGTCACGAGAAAGTGTCTTAAGCCAACGTGAGTTTTTGGTTCGATTAGCGATTTATTAATGAGCAATTAGCGCAAGCCACGCGGTGGAAAAACCGCAACGCCGGTTAAAGGGAGAGCAGTTTCATCTTTCTTCGCTGTTAAGAATTCGCGTAATGGCTCGGATTAAACGCAGGAGATATAGGATTACCGCCGCCCTGCTTTAAGCCGATATAAAGATTTTTCTCACAACGCGCTTATTTCCAGACAATTCCAAATAAAGAGCAATATTTTCATCGCCCAAAAAATCCCGTAGAATGCGCTTTTTTATTTGGTGATAAAATTAACAAGGATTTATTCATGAGCGATGCACTTAAGGCATTGAACAATCTTCGTACGCTGCGTGCGCAGGCGCGCGAAATTGAGCTTACGGTTTTAGACGAGATGCTGGAAAAGTTCACCGTGGTGGTGGCAGAACGCCGTGAAGAATCAGCAGCGGATAATGCAGCACAGCGCGAAAAAGAAGAAAAATTAGCGCTGTATAAAGAGATGATGTTGAAAGACGGCATCGATATCAGCGAGCTGGCGCAATTAGCGCCCGCTGAAAGCAAGCCAAAAGCCAAACGTGCGCCGCGTCCGGCAAAGTTTAAGTTTATTGACGAAGAGGGTAATGAGAAGTTCTGGACCGGCCAGGGCCGTACTCCTTCGCCAATTAAACATGCGCTGGCTAACGGCGGCTCGCTGGATGAATTCCTGATCTAATCAGGTTTACACCGACAGATTTAAAACGCAGCATGCAGCTTAGCTTGCTGCGTTTTTTTATTTGTACCCGGTGAAACCTAACCAATAATGGCTTTTGAGACTCGTCGACCGGTGGCGCGCGGATATATTGCCTTCCGCGACGCTTAACGCCGCTTTGCTAACGCCGAGATAAATAATAACGGAAATTAATAAATCGCATGATGTGCGCTGAGACAAGAACGGTCTTATATTCTGCTAAGAAATTAGACGCTATTTGCAGAGCAGGTGCGCCTAAATGCGCACCCACACAAATTACCCTCTTGCGTCACGCTTAAGGGTGACCGGCTCACTAGGCAGCGAATTATTTCAGTTCCGCGCACGCCTGAGCAATTCGCCGTCCCGCTTCTTGCACAGAGGCAATATCGGCGGCAATGGATAACCGGAAGTACGGCGATAATCCGTAAGCGCTGCCCGCAACGCCGGAAACACCGCTTTCCAGCAGATAATTCATTACGTCATCTTCAGAACGCAACACCTGTCCGTTTGGTCGGGTTTTGCCTAACAAACCGGCGCAGCGGCAAAATATAAAGAATGCGCCGTCCGGGTTAAGCACCTCAATGCCGTTTACCGCGCTCAGCAGCGCCATAATCGCGTCGCGACGCTGTTGATAGGCTGCGCGCTGCGGCGGCAGGAAAGCCAACCCGCCATTGTAGGCCGCGACCGCCGCGCCCTGACTTACCGCGCTGGCGCCAGAACTGTTCTGCGACTGCACCACCACCATGGCATCAATTAAGGCTTTCGGCCCGGCACCGAAACCGATGCGCCAACCGGTCATCGCATAGGTTTTCGACACGCCGCCCACTAGCAGAATGCGATCGATCAAATCGGGTGCAACCTGCGCCAGGCTTACGTGCTTGCGACCATCAAACACAATGTGTTCATACAGCTCATCCAGCATGATCCACACATCGGGATGCTGGCGCAGCACCGCCGCCAGCGCGGTTAACTCTTCAGCGCTGTACATCATGCCGGAAGGGTTGCCCGGATTGTTCAGCACCAGCCAGCGCGTTTTACGGGTGATCGCCTGTGCCAACTGCTGCGGCTGCACTTTGTACGCCTGCTCCAGCGGACACGCCAGTAACACCGCATTACCGCCGTTAAAGCGCACGCTATCCGGGAAGGTCGGCCAATAGGGCACCGGCACAATCACTTCATCGCCGTCGTTCAGGGTGGCGGCAAACGCGTTGAAAATGATCTGTTTCGCGCCGTTGGCGATGCAAATCTGCGCCAGATCGTAATCAAGCTGGTTTTCCCGCGCCAGTTTGCTCTGTACCGCCTGACGCAGCGGCGTGGTGCCGTGCGTCGGGGTGTAACGCGTTTCCCCGGCTTCCATTGCCGCGACCGCCGCCTGACGAATGTGTTCAGGCGTATCAAAATCGGGTTCACCGGTGGTGAGATCAAGAATATCCACGCCCTGCTCTTTTAGCTGGCGCGTCAACTGACGCGCCGCCGCATTAGCCGAAAGCGAAACCGACTGCACGCGCTGCGATAAAGTCACCATGTTGCGCTCCTGAATTAGACGTGCACCGGCAAACCGAGGTTTTCGCGCAGCGTGGCGAATTCGTAATCGTCGCGGAACAAGCCGCGACGGCGCAGTTCCGGGATCACCAGCTCCACAAACAGATCCAGCTGCTCGGACATAATCGCGGGCATGATGTTGAAACCATCCGCGCCGCTTTGATTCATCCACAGTTCGAAATCGTCCGCGATATCTTCCGCAGTGCCGACGATCACGCGGTGTCCACGCGAACCGGCCGCCACTGCCGCCAGTTCACGCAGCGTCAGGTTCTCGCGCTTCGCCATATCGGTCATTAACTTCACGCGGCTTTGGTTACCTTCACCCAGCGGCACTTCCGGCACCGGGCCATCCAGCGGAAAC
The DNA here is from genome assembly GCA_966185695.1 of uncultured Pantoea sp. Classification (GTDB taxonomy): domain Bacteria; phylum Pseudomonadota; class Gammaproteobacteria; order Enterobacterales; family Enterobacteriaceae; genus Pantoea. The sequence continues at coordinate 6,834 of CBIFUL010000001.1, forward strand.
TGGCTGAGATCCATGCTGAAACGCAGCGACAGCTGACGCAAACCGTTATCGATATCGACCAGCGTGTTCAGCTCTTTCCACAGCGCTTTGGCCTCTTCACGCGTGCGCCCGACAATCGGCATCACGCCCGGCATAATCACCACGTGATCCGGATTACGACCGGCCGCAATCACCTGATCTTTCTGCGAGCGGTAGAAGCTTTGCGCCTCTTCAAGGCTGGCCGCCGCGGTGAAGATCACTTCGGCGGTTTCTGCCGCCAGTTTTTGCCCATCGGCAGAGGAACCGGCTTCGATAATCACCGGACGTCCCTGCGGCGAGCGCGTGATGTTCAGCGGGCCTTGCACCTGGAAATGCTCGCCTTGATGGTCGATCGCCTTGATTTTGTCATTCACAAAGTATTCGCCGGTGGCTTTGTTCGGCTGCACCGCGCCCGCTTCCCAACCCGCCCACAGCTTGTCGGCCACTTCGAGGAACTCACGCGCACGCGCATAACGCTCGGCATGGTTCGGCATATCGTTGCGGCTAAAGTTGCGCGCCACATCGGCAGAGAACGAGGTCACCACGTTCCACGCCGCACGGCCCCGGCTGATGTGATCCAGCGAGGAGAAGCTGCGCGCCATGGTGAACGGATCGCTAAAGGTGGTAGAGGCGGTCGCCGCCAGACCAATGCGTTTAGTGTTAACCGCCAGCGCCGACAGCATGGTCAGCGGCTCAAGACGCGCCATGGTTGACGGCAAACGGTACATGCTGGTGGCCAGCGCATCGCCTACAAAGAACAGGTCAAACTTGCCCGCTTCCGCTTTTTTGGCAATGGTAATGAGCCAATCGATATCGGTTGGATCGCCGAGCTTTTCGGTCAAACGCCAGCCGCTGACGTGTTGTCCTACCGGTTGCACGAAAAGTCCTAAGCGAATGCGGCGGGTTGGTGTGTTAGCCATGAAGGTTGTCCTGGTCAGTAAAAGATAAGTTCTCGGTCGCCAGCAGCGCTTGTTCCAGCACATCGGCGTTAATAGGGAACGGCAAGCGTGCGGCGCTTGCCGCCGGGAAGGTAATGCGTTCAGCGATAGCGCGAATGGTCGCGGCGCGATCGCCGCTTAACGGCGCTAACGTTAGCGGCATGTCATATTGGCGCAGCAGCGCCAGCAGCTCCGCATCGGGCACGCCGTTGTGTTCAATCAACGACTGTACCAGCAGGCTGTAACCCACTTTCTCGCCGTGCAGCCAGCCGTGCAGTTCCGGCTGATGGGTTAAACGGTTGTGGATAGCGTGGGCAAAACCGGGCGTGGGCAGCACATCGCGCACGCTATTGGCTAAGCCCGCCAGCACAATATTGGCATCAATGATCTTCACCAGTTCCGGCGTGACCTGCTGCTGCTGATTGGCAGCCACGGCGGCGGCACCGCATTCCCGGTGGATATCCAACGCGCGCTGCGCCGTCATCACTTTAAGATCCAGCGCCAAATCGTGCGGATTATGGCGAAGGTAGGGCGCGAATTCGTAATACTTCGCCAGTGCATCCACGATGCCTGCTTTCAGATAGCGCACATCGCTGCGCGCAATCACTTCGCTATCCACTAATACCAGATCGGGCATTTTGCCCAATCCCTGGCTGCGCAGATGTCCGCCCTGCTCATTGTAAACGATCGCCACTGGCGACCATGCCGCACAGGTCGCAGCCACGGTGGCGAAGTTGATTACGGGCAGATCCGGCAACTGGCTGCCGACCGCTTTGGCCGCATCCAGCACGCGCCCGCCGCCTATCGCAAACAGCAGTTCTGCGCCCTGCTGTGCAAGATTGAGCTTCAGCGTTTCTATCGCGGCATCGGTACATTCGCCAGTGAGATATTCCAACTCCCAGCGAATACCATTAGCTTCGAGGCTTTGGCTCAATTCTGGATTCACCGCTTGCCAGGCGCGTGGCGAAGTGAAAATGCGGATGTGGGAAGCGTAAGGTTTAATATATTCACCGGCGCGCGTTCGCAGTCCGGCTTCATGTGCATAAGCACGCGGAGATTTGATGGCTAACACGTTGTCACCCTGATTAAAATGCGGCCATGAATGATTAAATATTATTAATTATCAGCTAGTTAAGTCTAAATAGTTATAACGCTATCTAATTTCTGCATACTACGGAAAATAACGAGGCAAGCCAATGGAAAACGGCTGAATTCAATTTCACAAATTCGCATTAGCTTAGCTATTTTTCACATATAGCCGCTTCTGTCTTTGCTGGTAATCTGTTGCCCGTTTGTACCGCCTTTATTCTCCGCCGATGCGCGGTTTTTTCCGGGGATATTTATGTCACTTGAATTTCGTCAAGTCAGAGAAGATGAGGTGGAAACCTATCAGGCGTTGATGCATGCCGCCTATGCGCCGACCATCGCGCTCGGCATCAAATTTGACGCCGCCACCGCCGATCGTGAGAAAACCCTGCGCCACCTGCAAAGTCACGGCGTTTATGCGCTGTATGCAAATGGCGTGATGGTGTCATCCGTTAGCGTGCGCTATCCGTGGGGGCCGCTGCCTGGCCCATTTGGCCTGCCGCACATTGGCTGGTTTGGCGCACATCCCGCCTATCCCGGCCAGCAGTATGGTCGTCAGGTGCAGGATCGCCTGGAGCAGGAGATTTTGATCGGCCAGCTGCGCGCGCCCGCGGTGTCGCTCGGCACCGCCACCAGCCATCCGTGGCTGATCGAGATGTATCAAAAGCGCGGTTTCACGCTGATGCACACCACCGATCTTGGCAAAGGCCATATCACGCAATATATGAAGAAAGTGCTGAATGACGCGGCACACGACAGCTGGCTTTTGCGCCAGGCTGCACAACAAGGAGTGAAGGCATGAGCCAACCAGATAACGCGTTAGGCGAGCAGCTGATCGCCTTCCGCCATGAATTGCACCGCTTCCCGGAGCTCTCTAATCAAGAGTTTGAAACCACCACACGTATTCGTCAGCAGCTGGAAAAGCACCACATTCGCATCCTGGATCTGCCGCTGAAAACCGGCCTGGTGGCGGAAGTTGGCCCGGCATCGGGGCCGCTGATGGTGCTGCGTTCCGATATCGATGCCTTGCCGATTGAAGAGCAATCTAACGTCAGCTTCCGCTCCGAGCGTCCCGGCGTGATGCACGCGTGCGGCCACGATTTTCACAGCTCGGCGGCGTTGGGCGCGGCGATTCTGCTGAAACGTCAGGAAGCCAGCTTGCCGGGTCGCGTGCGCATTCTGTTCCAGGCGGCAGAAGAGACCGGCCAGGGCGCGCCGGATGTGATTGCGACCGGCGCACTCGATGATGCCGTGGCGATTTTTGGTATTCATAACGATCCTTCGCTGCCGCCGGGCGTGATTGGCAGCAAAGCCGGGCCGCTTACCGCGGCGGTCGATCGCTTTGATATCCACATTACCGGCATCGGCAGCCACGCTGCGAAGCCGCATCAGGGCAACGATCCGATTGTGATTGCCGCGCAGATCGTCTCCGCTGCGCAAACGCTGATCAGCCGTAATGCGCCATCGAGCGACAACGCAGTGGTTTCGATCACGCAAATTCACAGCGGCAGCACCTGGAACGTGATTCCCGATAGCGCCTGGCTGGAGGGCACCGTGCGTTCGTTCTCGCAAGAAACGCGCGAACGGTTGGAACAGCGCTTCCGCGAAATCGTGCTCGGCATCGGCGCGGCCTTTGCGGCCGAGGTGACGTTCAATTGGCACGCCGGGCCGCCTTCGGTGGTCAACGATGCACATTGGGCTGATTTTGCGCTGCAACAGGCCAGCGCCAGCGGCTTTGAAGCCCGGGTGGTGGAAGCCAGCCCGATCGGCGAAGACTTCGCGTTTTATCAGCAGCAGCTGCCGGGCGCATTCATGATGATTGGCACCGGCGAGCCTTACGCGCTGCACCATCCGGCGTTTCGGATCAACGATGACGTGCTGCTGCCGACCGCACAATATCTCGCCAATCTGGCGGTTGCTGCGCTGAACAACCCGGAAAAACCATGAATCTCACGGCTGCGCTGGCTGAGCGCATTGTCAACAGCCAACCGGATGATGCGGCACGCGAAGCGGCGCGCATCGGCGTACAGGACTTTCTCGCCGTGAGCTGGCCGGTGCTCCAGGGTGATGTGCCGGACAGCGGATTACCGGCGCTGCGCCGCGTGTACGGCGACGGCAGCGCTCGCTCCAGCGCCTTGCTGCTGGGATACGCCAGCCACGCGCTTGACTATGACGATTTCCACGCGGATTTTCGCGGCCATCCCAGCGTGGTGATTCTGCCCGCGCTGATTGCGTGGCAGCAGCAGCAGCCCGCTGAGATCACTGCTTTTCTGGATGCCTATGCGATAGGTGTGGAAGTGGCTGGCCGCCTCGGCTTAGCTGCCAGCCAGCAACACTATGCGCTGGGCCACCACAACACCGCGACGCTCGGCACGGTTGCCGCCGCCGCCGCGCTGGCGCGCTTGTTGCAACTGGACGTCACCGCCACCGCCACGTTACTCGGCATCGCCACGACGCAGGCCAGCGGATTGCGCGCGCAGTTTGGCTCGGCGGTAAAACCGCTGCACGCTGGACTCGCCGCCGAACGCGCCGTGAGCGCCGCGCAGCTGACGCTAGCGGGATTTGATGGTCAACAATCTGGCGTGATCGAGGCGTTCCTCTCCGCCAGCAGCAATGGCCAGGCGCAGCCGGAGCGGTTGCTTGCCAGCTGGGGCCCGCCGTGGCGCATCAGTGCGCCGGGTCTGGAATTTAAACCTTTCCCGACCTGCGCCGGCACTCACAGCGCCGCCGAAGCCACACGCCTGCTGCGTCGTGCGTGGCTGGCAAGCGGCCACGCGCTGGCGGATCTACTCCGCAATATTCACGCTATCAGCGTAGCCTTTCCACCGGGTGGCGACATTGCGGCGTCCGTGCGCGTGCCGGGGAATGGCATAGAAGCGCGTTTCAGCCTGGAATACGTGATGGCGGCGATGCTGATTTATGACGACTTGCGCTTGCAGGATTTTGCCGAGGGCGATCTCAATCACGAGATTATGCCGCTGGCCGCCAAGGTGCGCCGCGCGCCAGATGAAAGCGCGCCGCCGGATGCCATCAACCCCGCGCTGCGATTCCATCTGGTGACCATTACGCTGAACGACGGTACGCAGTTGCAGCAGCGCCGCACGCGCCAGCAATCACTGGCGGATGGCGTGGATGTAGCGGCGAAACTGCGTGCCGCATTGCAGCCGGACGATGCCAGTCAGCAGCTGTTGCGCAGTAGCGCATTGCAGACGTCAGCGGATTTGGTGGCGTTGAGTCAATCTCTTCACGAGGCACTGCGGGGCGCATAAGGACTTTGGGGTAGTGCGGGCGGGGCAAAGCAATCGCTCGCCCACACAGCATATTACTGCGGCGAGCGAAACGTTAAATGCTGTCGTCCGGCTCTAAGGCATCCTGAATTGCATCGGCGAGATTGGCCACTTCATTGGCAACCGCCTGCAAATCCCATGATGCTTTAGAACCGCTGGCAGACGTGGATGCGCTCACCGCCGCCGTCGCTACGGCTAACGCCGCTGCCACCGCAATGGTGCGCTTATGCTGATCCATCGACATTCCCACCGGCTGGGCAAAATATTCGTTAACCATGTTATCTCTCCCCTAAAACGAACAAGTTAATCCTCAATTCCAGCCACGCATTATGGGGCAATTGGCGCAGAGTGCTACCTGAAATCGAGGAATCTGCCGATGCGCGGTGATATTCAGATTGCAGACAACCGCACGCTTTGGTTGTGGCGCGATTTTTCGCGCTACCTGAAAGCAATAGCGTGGCTGAAAGACGCGCAATGAATTGCGCCGCTACCGGTACGTGCGAGGTTTCGACCCTGTTGCCAGCCGCACGCTTTGGTAGCGGCGCGATTTTTCGCGCTGCCTGAAAGACGCGCAATGAATTGCGCCGCTACCGGTACGTGCGAGGTTTCGATCCTGTTGCCAGCCGCATGTTTTGGTGGCGGCGCAATTTTTCGCGCTGCCTGAAAGCAACGACGTGGCTGAAAGACGCGCAATGAATTGCGCCGCTACCGGTACGTGCAAGGTTTCGACCCTGTTGCCAGCCGCACGCCTTGGTTGTGGCGCAATTTTTCGCGCTGCCTGAAAGCAATGGCGTGGCTGAAAGACGCGCAATGCATTGCGCCGCTGCCGGTACGTGCAAGGTTTAGACCCTGTTGCCAGCCGCACGCTTTGGTAGCGGCGCGATTTTTCGCGCTGCCTGAAAACAATGACGTGGCTGAAAGACGCGCAATGCATTGCGCCGCTACCGGTACGTGCGAGGTTTCCATCCCGTCACCCAGCGCACGTTCTGGTAGCGGCGCGGTTTTTCGCGCGGCCTGAAAACAACGACGTGGCTGAAAGACGCGCAATGAATTGCGCCGCTACCAGGCCCAGTGCGTGTGCAGGCGCCTGCACCGGACAACGCGCATTGTTTCAGCCAGCATTGATAAGTAAACTCGCCAGCAACCTTCATCACAGATCGCTGCTGACACCATGAAAAAACGGGAATTTATTACTCAGGATCTGCTCAGTAAAATTTACCAAACCGCCAGCGAGCCGCTGCGTAAACTGCCCGCTGAACGTGAACTGGCCGAAGAGTATGGCGTTTCACGCTATACCGTACGCGCAGCGCTGAAAAAACTCATCGGCATCGGCATTATTCGCATCGTCCAAGGTTCCGGTATCTACGTCAGTGAAAACGCGCGCAGTAATCCGCTGGTGTATAACTCCATCACCGAAAAACGCTTCGACCAAATGCGCTATCGCCTGCTGAGCCTGCACAAACGCCTGCCCACCAAAGATCAGCAGCAGGTATTTGGCATCGGGGAAAATGATTGGCTGTGGGTTTTCTGCCGCTTGCGCTACGTGGAAGAGCGCTGCACGCAAATCGAAACCTCAACCTTGCCGCTGGCGCGCTTTCCCGATCTGAACCAGCAGGTGATTGAAAGCTCGCTGCAGCGCTATGTGATGGGCAAAGGCTTCACCCTGTCCCACTTTCTTACCCATTATCAAGCGGTGGCCGTGGACAAAGCGCAGGCCGCGCTGCTCGGCTGCAAACGCGGTACGCCCGCGATGAAAATTACCAATCGCGGCATTCTGGCCGGTAGCGAAGTGTGGGTGCTAAGCGAAGTCGTCGACATCCACTACGAATGCACTTACGTGACGCCGTTTAACGCCGACAACCTGCGCTTTCGCAGTAGCGATTAAGGCGTGTGCATCGCACCGTTCGGCAGGCGACTTTGCGTCCACTCATGTGGGCGATATGCCAGCGGAAAGCGCGCCAGCGCGGCCTCATCCACCTGCATCCCAATCCCCGCACGCTCCAGCGGATACATATAACCGCCTTCCGCCTGCGGCGCATTGGGGAACACCGCCAGGGTATTGACCGGTGGCGGGATGAACTCCTGCACCGCCGCATTGTGCAGATGAATATTCAAATGGGTATTCACCGCCACGCCGATGGGCGTCATATCCGGCGGCCCATGCCACGCCAACCGCACGCCAAAGGCCTGACACAACACCGCTAACTTCAGCGCTGGCGTAATGCCACCAATCTGTGACACATGGCAGCGAATAAAATCGATCTGACGATTCACAATCAAATCGTGCCACTCGGCAGGATTGTTAAACAGCTCGCCCAGCGCCAATGGCACGCTACTGTGCGCACGAATTTGTGGCAGCCAGCCGCTCTGCTGCGGCGCAACGATGTCTTCCAAAAACCACGGCTGATACGGCTCCAGCGCCTTTGCCAACTGCATCGCCTGCTGCGGGAACAGCCGCTCATGAACATCATGCAAGATATGGAAACGCTGTCCGTACCTCTCGCGCAGCGCTTTAAACATGGCGATAGTATTCGCCATATATTCATCTTGATCGTAATAGGCACCGGCGGTGGGTTGGCGCGTTTGATGCAAGTTTTGCGGCGTGCCGCCGTAAAATCCGAGCTGGCAGCGAATATAGCGATAACCCTGCTCCAGCAGCGCATCCACCTGCGGATACAGCTCCTCCAGGCTTTCGCCTGCCGCATGACTGTAAACCGCAATGGCATCTTTGGATTTCCCGCCCAGCAGCTGATACAACGGCATGCCTGCCAGCTGGCCTTTGATATCCCATAACGCCATATCCACGCCCGCCATCGCGTTGTTCATCACCGGGCCATTCCGCCAGTAAGCGTTCACCTGCATCATTTGCCACAGGTCTTCAATGTGGTTGCCATCGCGCCCGACCAGCAGCGGATGCAGATACTCATCCACCAGGGTTTTCACTGCCAACGGGCGCTGCTGGAATGTGGCGCAGCCGTAGCCGACGATATTCTTATCGGTGGTGACTTTCACCAACACCAGATTGTGACGATCCGGACGGGTGATAAAACATTCAACGTTAGTGATGATGGTGGGTGTCATGGTCGCTCCTGACGGCTGACGGAAAGCAAGTTGCGGCAGCTATTATTCCTGCTCTGTTTTGGTGATTGCCAGCACTTTATTTTGGTCTGCGCAGAGGTGAATAAACGCGAAAAAACCATACCAATTCACCCGTCGCCCTGCCTGCTCGGCCTTTATCACTGGGATATGTGAACAGCATCACTTTTTATTGGTTTGTTTCCTCTCGTTGCCTTCCCGTAGACTCCAGCAGCATCAAGCATGCCGCTATCAAGGCAGACAAGGAGCGGGAAAATGAGTAATCCAGCCATTATCAGCGAACTGATTCAGAGCGTGGGCGGACGTGAAAACATCAACAAAGTCTGGCACTGCATGACGCGACTGCGCTTCGATCTGATCGACGACAGCAAAATCAATCAGCAAGCGGTGACGCGGCTGCCAGGCGTACTGGGTGCGCAGCTGCAAAGCGAACAGTTTCAGGTCATTATCGGCCCGCAGGTCAATGAGTGGTATCAGCTGATAGGCGCTAACGGCAACGCCAGCAGCGCCGTCCCTGCCAAAAGCAAAAAAGGGCTGATTTCGCTGTTTATGGACACCGTCTCCGGCGTGTTTGGCCCGATTGTGCCAGCGATCGCCGGTGCAGGCATGATCAAAGGCTTGCTGGCCGGTTTCATTGCGATGGGCGTGCTTTCAGCGAAAAGTGACACGGTGATCGTCATCGACCTGATCGCCAGCGGCGTGTTCTGGTTCCTGCCGTTCTTTCTTGCGGTATCCGCTGCCAAAATTTTCAAAACCAATGAATATTTAGCCGCAGCGGTCGTCGCCTGCCTGATGTACCCGGCGCTGATCGAAGCCGCCAAACAGCTGGCAAGCGGCGCACCGGGCGCGGTTCAGGCGTATTGGTTCGCGGGCGTGCTGCCGGTTTCGGTATTCAACTACGCCTCCAGCGTGATTCCGGTGATCTTCTCGGTGCTGGCGCTGAGCTATATCCACCGCGCGGTGGATCGCATCATGCCGCAGGTATTGAGAACCGTATTCACTCCTACCTTAACGCTGTTTATCACCGCGCTGGTGGCGTTGGTGGTGATTGGTCCGGTTGGCATTTGGTTGGGCAAAGGCCTGGCGTGGTGTATTCAGGGCTTGTTTGATACCTCATCGGTGCTGGCAGGATTGATTGTTGGCGCGATTCGTCCGGTCGCCATTCTCACCGGCATGCATCACGCGATGACGCCGATTGCGCTGCAAAACTTCAGCGAACACGGCTACGACATGCTGATGCCGATGATGTGCATGGCGAATATGGCGATTGCGGGCGCGACCTTTGCTATCTGGTTTCAGAATCGTCATCGCGAAGATCGTACCGTCACGCTGTCGGCGGCCATTTCCGCGCTGTTAGGCATCACCGAACCGGCGCTGTTTGGCGTTCTGACCAAAGAGAAACGCGCGTTCATCGCCGCGACTATCGCCAGCAGCGTGGCGTCCGCGTTCATCGCCTTCTTCGGCGTGCGGCTGTTTGGCTACATCTTGTCGAGCATCTTCAGCTTGCCCGCTTACATCGGCCAGTGGTTCCCGTATGCCCTCTCCGGCGTGCTGATTTCGCTGGTGCTGTCATTCAGTTTGACGCTGATGCTGGTAAGACGTGATGTTGGCAAAGAGAGGTTGGAAGAGGTTAACCAGGCGCGATAAGCATTGGGTTTCGTAGGGTGCGCATGAATGCCAGGGCGCCATGAATGGCGCCCCTACGGGAGTGATTACTGCGGTGGAATAAACGCCTGCACCGGCGTTAACTCTCCCGCATATTTGCGCACTTGCACCACGGTGATTTGTCCGCTGCAACCTTGCGCCAGCGACGATGTCCCGATATCCAGCGTTAGCACATTGGGATTGCCGTGGCGGCACAGCGGACGCAGCGCGGTAGCGTCCACCGGATCGTACCAGGCACCCGTGGGCAGCTGCACCACGCCGGGCATAATCGAATCGGTGACGCGTGCGCTGGCCAGCACATGGCCGCGCTGATTGTACAGCTCGATAATATCGCCATCCGCTATCCCCAACGCCGCCGCATTGTCAGGATGCAAACTGCACACTTCACGTCCGTGACGTTTGCCGCTCAGGCTGTAATCACCAAAATCCAGCTGGCTGTGCAATCGCGTGGCAGGTTGGTTGGCAATCAGCCAGAACGGATGTTCAGCGCTCGGCTGTTGCTGCGGTTCGCGCCACACCGGATGTCCGGGGCAATCGGCATAATTGAAACTGTCGATGGTAGCGGAAAAGATTTCAATCTTACCGCTCGGCGTAGGCAACGGCGCAGCGTCAGGATCGGCGCGGAAGGCGTTGATCATGCGGCCCCCATCTTTTAACTGCGGCAGCGCCAGCACGCCCTGCTGCCAGAACTGCTCGAAATCGGGAATCTCTACCTGATGCGCCGCCAGCTTCTGCTGCAACTGCGCGTAATGATGTTGCAGCCAGCCGCGCGCGTCGCGTCCTTCAGTAAAGGCTTCTTCACGGCCTAAACATCGCGCCAGCTCAGCGAAAATCGTGTAATCATCTTTGGCTTCACCAAAGGGTTCAGCCACCGGCTGCATGGCGAAGAGGTGACGATCGGTTGGCGCACCGCCCACGTCTTCGCGCTCCAGCGTCATGGTCGCGGGTAACACAATATCGGCGTGACGCGCGCTGGCGGTCCAGGCAATTTCATGCACGATCAGCGTATCTAACTGACAAAACGCCTGACGCAACCGCGCTAAATCCTGATGATGATGGAACGGATTGCCGCCCGCCCAGTAAGCCAAACGAATATGCGGATAGGTTAAGCGACGCCCGTTGTAATCAAACGTCTGCCCGGGATTTAGCAGCATATCGGCAATGCGCGCCACCGGGATCAGGCGATCGATGCCGTTTTTGCCCTGCGGCAGTGCCGGGAAACTCACCAGATTGTGGTGCTTGCCGTAGTGGCCGAGCGCCCCAAGCGCATAGGTGTAACCGCCGCCCGGCAAGCCCGGTTGCCCCAGCGCCGCCGCCAGAACCAACCCCAGCCAAACCGGCTGCTCGCCGTGTTCAAAACGTTGTAACGCATGCGCCACCGTCACCAGCACGCGCTTGCCGTGCAGCTGACGGGCAAAATCGCTGATGAACGCCGCGTCGACGCCACAGATCTCCGCCGCCCAATGCGCATCACGCACTACGCCATCTTCTTCACCGCGAATGTAGGCCACCAGCTGCGGCCAGCCCACGGTGTAACGCGCCAGGAAGACCTCATCAGTAAGCTGTTCTGCGATCAACACCGACAGCAAACCGAGCATAAATGCCGCATCCGTGCCCGGTCGCAGCGCCAGCCATTCGCCCTGCGCCTCTTCCGGTAAATCACTTTGCAACGGACTTACTGAAACGAACCGCGTGCCGCGCTGCGCTGCCTGCTGCATAAACCCGCGCTCGGTGTGTTCGCTCAGACCGCCGCTCGCCACCTGCGAGTTTTTCAGCGCCAGGCCGCCAAACGCCAACACCATTTCACTGTGCTGCGCGATCTCTTCCCAGCTCACGCCGCGGCGCGCGATCTCGTTCATGTCGCCAACAATGTGCGGCAGCAGCACCGACGCCGAGCCGGAACTGTAGCTGTTTACCGAACGCACGTAGCCGCCCAGCACGGTGTTGAGGAAACGGTGCACCTGACTTTGTGCGTGATGGAAACGCCCGGCGCTCGACCAACCATAAGAGCCGCCGAAAATACCTTCGGGGCCGTAAGCGTCGCCCACGCGCTGTAACTCGCGCGCCACCAGTTCGTAAGCCTGTTCCCAACTCACCGCAACATACTCATCATCGCCGCGCCGCCGATCCGGGCCGGGGCCGTTTTCCAGCCAGCCGCGTCGCACCATCGGGCGGGAAACGCGCGCGGGATGATTCAGGGCGGTGCGGAAGTTTTGCAGCAGCGGGCTGGGATCGGGATCGCCTTTGAAGGGTTCAATCGTCAGTTCATCGCCCAACTGCTGGGCATGAAAAGCGCCCCAATGGGCGCTGTGCATTACCGGTTTTTGCATCATTTTTCCCACACGTCAAAATGAAAAAACGGTGCCTAAAGCACCGTTGCAATAAAGTTTCTTACTCGCCCATTTTCCGGGTCGTCGAGAACTTGCTGAGTCGGGCCTGCCGCCACGATCTTGCCGCTTTCCATAAATACCAGGTTATCGGCGACCTCGCGGGCGAAGCCAATCTCGTGCGTGACCACCACCATGGTGATACCGGAATGTGCCAGCTGTTTGATCACCTGCAACACCTCGCCGACCAGTTCCGGGTCGAGCGCCGACGTGGGCTCATCAAACAGCATCACGCCGGGATCCATCGCCAGCGCGCGCGCAATCGCTACGCGCTGCTGCTGCCCGCCGGACAAGTTCTGCGGCCACTCATCTTCGCGTCCCGCCAGGCCCACCTGCTTCAGCAGCGACAGCGCTTTGGCGGTGGCTTGCTGACGGCTCTGCCCTTTGACGCGCATCGGCGCATCCACGATGTTTTGCAGCACGGTGCGATGCGGGAACAGGTTGAACTGCTGAAACACCATGCCGATCTCGGCACGCTGGCGCGCAATCTCGCTGCTGCTCAACTCATGCAGCGCCTGGCCTTTCTGCTTATAGCCGATGATCTCGCCGCCAATGCGAATGGTGCCACCATCCAGTTTTTCCAGATGGTTGATACAGCGCAGCAGCGTGGATTTGCCGGAACCCGAAGGCCCGAGAATCACCGTGACCGAACCCGCCGGAATATCCAGATTCACTTCATCGAGAATGGTGACGCCGGAAAAGCGTTTCGTGACTTTACGTAAAGCGACTGCTTCAGCCATTGCTCACGCTCCTTTCTGCTTTAGGCGCGGATAAACCGGGCAGCGATTTTAGAAAACTTGTTTTTTCCCGACGCGTAACGCCGCGACCAAAATAGCGTTCCACATAGAATTGTCCCACCGACAGCACCGACGTGAGCAGCAGATACCACAATGTCGCCACCAGCAGCAGCGGAATCACTTCATAAGTGCGCTGATAGATGATTTGTGCAGAGAACAGCACGTCCTGCAGGGAAATCACCGACACCACCGCCGTGGTTTTCAGCTGGCCAATAATCTCATTACCGGCGGGCGGCATGATGGCGCGCATCGCCTGCGGCAACACGGTGTGACGGAAAATTTGTGAAGGACGATAGCCCAACGCGCGCGCCGCTTCGAGCTGGCCGTTACCCACGCTTTGAATACCGGCACGCACGATTTCTGCGGCATAGGCCGACTGATGCATCACCAGCGCAATCACCGCCGCACTAAACGGGCTGACTAACGCGTTAGACTGCGTGCTCCAGATTTCGCCGAGGCCGGGAATAGAGAGCGCAATGGTGGGATAGAGCGCGGCAATGTTGTACCACAGGAACAACTGCACCAGCATCGGTACGCCCCGGAAGAACCAGGTGTAAAACCAGCTCACGCCCACCAGCACCGGATTCGAGGAGAGGCGCATCAGCGCCAGCACCGTACCAAAAGCAAAACCCAGCACCACGGAAATCGCCGTGAGCTGCAAGGTCATCAACACGCCTTGCAGGATCGATTCGCCGGTAAAGTTCTCCGCAATCACGCCCCATTCGAAGCGTGGATTGTTGATCATCGAGTGCGCCATCGCCACCACGCACAACAGCACCAGCAGCGCACTCAGCCAGCGTCCGTAATAGCGCTTGCCAACGATTTTCAGATCGTTGGTGTGGTCGTGAAAATCACTCATTGAAAGATGTCCTGATTACGTTTGGCTTCTTTAAGTGCACCAAAACCGATGCCCCAGTTGTCGAGGATCTTCTGGTAGTTACCGTCTTTGATCAGCGAGTTCAGTGCCGCCTGCACAGCTGGCTCCAGCGCAGAATCTTTCTGGAAAGCCACCGAAACCGGCGCATCGTGCACGGTGATTTCGCCGCTCATGGTCAGCGGTTTAATCACTTTGGTCTGCCACAGCAGGCCTTCGTATGGGCCAAGGAACATTGGCACGCGACCACTCACCACCGCCTGCACGCCAGCAGGACGATCCGGGAATACCGACACTTTGATCGCCGGTTTGCCCGCGGCTTCACAGGCTTTGCTGGCCTCTTCCAGGCGCGTGACCTGCGTGGTGCCGGAACCGGCACCCACTTCTTTACCGCACACTTCATCGAGGGTTTTGAATGGCGCCACGTTGGCATCTTTGCGGGAAATAATGCCCAAACGGCTGGCGTCGTAATAGCTTACGAAGTCGATGATTTTCGCACGCGCGGGCGTGGCATTGATATTGGACAGCGCCACGTCGTAACGACCGGTTTTCAGGCCTGGAATAATGTTGTCGAAACCGCCGGTGTCGCGCCACTGAACCTGGATTCCCAGGCGTTCACCCACGGCATTCATGATATCGATTTCACGCCCGGCCAAGGTTTTATTGTCTTCTTTATAGAAGGTGGTTGGCGGCGTGTTAGGGTTGGTTCCGGCCACAATGTAGCCACGTTTTACCACGTCAGCGGGCAGCAGATTTTTCAGCGCGGCATCGGCCTGCACGTGAACGGAGCTGTCAGTTGGGACGGATTGATCGGCGGCGAACGCGGTATGTGCACTCAGAGCGAGCGCAAAAAGAGTAAAGCCTTTTGCGAGTTTCACTGGAACCTTTCTCCTGATTTATAAAATGTTTCCCCTACGGGAAAAGGCGTTGAGGTAGCGATGTATTTTTCTCCCGTCTCGCCTTAAAGCTGGCGGGAATTTTCATCCTCTAAACGTCCCGATGACATTCTCAGTGAAGATATACAGCGATCACAAATGCGAAAAACAGATATCTATTGCCGAAATTCGGGAATAGAAAATTTAGGTGTTTGTAGCGGGGTTTTCCGCGCCAGCGCTGGCGCACAATGGCATAGCGAATTCAGATTTAGTCAGGGAAACTGCCGTTCGCTTATTCAGCAGCAACCTGCCTTATTCTTCTTAATAAGACGTTATTTGTCTAAGCGCCGCTAAATGGAGCGAAGTTGGCGGGGCGATCTAATCTTGAACACATTCTGCGCACTCGCTTAACAAACTTCCTACTTCTTATCGGTTATTAGCTGGATTAGCCTGCGCGGAAGGCGCATCTCAATGTAAAGGTTTGTATGATCTTGTGCACACTTTCTGCATGGTTCATTAAGCCAATACCGGCCTGTTTTCAAGACGGCGCGCAGACGAAAGGATTACCCCAACCTTTTTGGGCCTTATGCTTACTGTATTACCTCGCTGATATTTAATGAATTTTTATCTCTTATTGCTGTCGCGCTGCATTCACAAACTGCTGCATCCCCCTGTTAGCGCTCTCTTTACGTTTCTTCACCTTGCTTACACAAAGGCAGGCAATCATGGAGAAATAAAGGAGACGCGTTGAGGCTGGATATACAATGATAAGCATTCTCATTATCATGCACGCCTGCTTACAAATGTTAACGCTTCAGGGAGAAGATTTAAGTGAATGTAACCGTGTGTGGCAAAAAGCGTCCGATAGCGCTGTTCTTAGCCGGAATGCTGACTTCGCCGGCTTTTGCAGCGGAACCAACAGAAAAGCTGGCTGATGATGAATCGATGATCGTCACCGCTGAGCAGGAGCTGAAACAGCAGCCCGGCGTCTCGACCATCACGGCGGAAGACATCAAAAAAAATCCTCCCGTTAACGATCTCTCTGACATCATCCGCAAAATGCCTGGCGTCAATCTGACAGGCAACGGTGCCAGCGGCAGCCGTGGCAACAATCGCCAAATCGACATCCGTGGTATGGGCCCGGAAAACACCTTAGTGCTGATCGACGGCGTGCCGGTTTCATCGCGCAATGCCGTGCGCTATAGCTGGCGCGGCGAGCGCGATTCGCGTGGCGACACCAACTGGGTGCCCGCTGATATGGTGGAACGCATTGAAGTGATCCGCGGCCCGGCGGCGGCACGTTACGGTTCAGGCGCGGCGGGCGGCGTGGTAAATATCATCACCAAACGCCCTACCAACGATTGGCACGGATCGCTGTCGCTGTACACCAACCAGCCGGAAAACAGCAAAGAGGGCGATACGCGCCGCGCCAACTTTAACCTCAGCGGCCCGCTGGCGGGTGATGCGTTGACCATGCGGTTGTACGGCAACATCAACCGTACCGATGCCGATGCCTTCAACATCAACACCGCTGAAAACGGTTCCTATGCTGCCGGTCGCGAAGGGGTGCGCAACAAGGACATCAACGGCGTGCTGTCGTGGAAAATCACACCCACGCAGATCGTTGATTTTTCCTACGGCTTCAGCCGCCAGGGCAACATCTATGCAGGTGACACGCAGAACAGCAACAGCAACGCCAGCGCCGGTGGCTTGGTAGAATCGCTGTACGGCGCAGAAACTAACCGCATGTATCGCCAGAGCTACGGCATTGTGCATAACGGCATTTGGGATTGGGGCACCTCGAAGCTCAACTTCAACTACGAGAAAACCAATAACACGCGCCTGAAAGAAGGTACTGCCGGTCGTACCGAAGGGATGATCAACAGCGAAACCTACGCCACCAGCCGGTTAGAAAGCTATCGCGCGGGCGGCGAGGTCAACTTCCCGCTGCAATTGCTGGTGGATCAAACCGTGACTTTGGGCGCGGAGTGGAACCGTGACGAACTGAACGATCCGGCATCCATGCTAACGCAAAGCGCGCCGGTAGAACTGCCGGGCAGCTCGGGCGATCCAAATGCGCGCAGCAGCAAAAACAGCGCCACGCTGAGTTCGCTCTATTTTGAAGACAACATTGCCGCCACCGATTCCACCGAAGTGATTCCTGGCCTGCGCTTTGATTATCACGATCGGTTCGGCGGCAACTGGAGCCCAAGCCTGAACATCTCGCAAGGTTTGGGTGATTACTTCACGCTGAAAGCCGGGATCGCTCGCGCCTTTAAAGCACCCAACCTGTATCAATCTACGCCGGGCTATTTGCTCTCCACAAACGGCAACGGTTGCCCGATTGGTTTGACTCGGTGTTATTTACTGGGTAATAAGGATCTCGATCCTGAAATCAGCGTAAACAAAGAGATTGGTCTGGAGTTCACCAACGAAGGTTGGGTGGCGGGTATTACTTACTTCCGTAACGATTACAAAAACAAGATCGTTTCGGGCACCACGCCGGTGTTCTCCAGCACCAATCCGGTTTACAACGTGCTGCGCTGGGAAAATGGCGGCAAAGCGATCGTGGAAGGCCTGGAAGGTAATCTCACCATTCCGGTAATCGCCGATACGCTGGAGTGGCGCACCAACGCTACCTATATGTTCCGCTCCGAGAGCAAGAAAACCGGTAATCCGCTGTCGGTAATCCCGGAATTCACCATCAACTCCATGCTGGAGTGGCAGGCGACGCAGGATCTGAGCGCCAATATCAACTGGACGCAGTATGGTCGTCAGAAGCCGCGTCATACGCCTGAGATTTCGCTAGAGTCACGCGGCTTGTCTCAGCGTGAAATCAGCCCGTACTCGATCTTTGGTTTGAACGTCAACTACGACATCACCAAAAATCTGCGCGCCAATGCCGGTATCAACAACCTGTTTGATAAACGCATCTACCGCGAGAACTCCGGTGCGTCAACCTATAACGAACCGGGCCGCGCCTATTACGCAGGCGTCACCATGTCGTTCTAAGGTTTGCGCTTTTCAGGCAACGTAGTGGTTGCAGGTTTGCCGTTGACGAATGCCGGGTGCGTATGAATGCGCACCCTACAAAACCTCAGGTCGCTATCCCTGGCGACCTGTTTCAAAGCGCATCAATCAAAACCGTGCTCGATATACGTAGGGTCGCCATTAATGGCGACCGATTTTAGATGAGAATGGATACACATCCGTAACCTCACGCACCCTACCCCGCTGTAAAATCGCGTTTTTTTGCGCTTCCTCACATAATTTATTTATTGACCGTTTCACGTCAATTTTTGAGGTTTTCCCTTCAAATAACCGCTCGCGCCCCTCCAGCCTATCCGCTAATTTCATCGGCATTCTCCTCTCAGGAACTCAGCAACATGATCAAAGATGCGTTTTATCAGGCCGGGCAACCCGCGCCAAAACTCGGCGTTAGCCCGCTTTCATGGGTAAACGAAGTGTTGCACCACCTCGGCGCGGGCACCACGGCGCAACAGTGTTTAAGCGAAGCCAAACAGGCGGGATTTCAGGGCGTGGAGCTGAGCCGCATCTTCCCACGTGAACCGGGCGCACTGCGCCAGCTGTTGGCGGATCGGCAGCTGCAGTTGGTGTCAGGCTGGCACGATGGCTTCCTGACCGAGCGCAGCGTCGCGCAGGAACTGGATGCGGTTCACCCTCACGCCGCGCTGCTACAGGAAAACGGCGCGCAGGTGATGGTGTATGGCGAATGCGGTTGGATGACCGACAACGCGCTGGATGTCCCGCTGGCGCAGCGCCGTTTACTGCCGGACGATCAGGTTAGCGCTTATGCCGCCCGTCTTTCCGAGTTTGCCGCTGCGCTGTTCGCGCAATACGGTTTACGCCTCGCCTATCATCATCATTTGATGATGGTGGCGGAAACGCTGGCGGAAATTCGTGCGCTGTTCAGCGCCTGCTCGCCTGCTGTGGGATTGCTGCTGGATACCGGGCACGCCACCGCCGCAGGTTTCTCCTATACCCAACTCATTGAGGAGTTTGCCGACCGCATTTGTCACATCCACCTGAAAGATGTCCGCCTCGATCGCCTGCAACAGGTGCGCGCATCCGGCATGACGTTTAACGAGGCGGTGCTTTCCGGCATGTTCACCGTGCCGGGCGATGGCGGCATTGATTACCGTCCGCTGGCCGAATTCATCGCCCGCAGCGGGTATCAGGGTTGGATGGTGGTAGAGGCGGAACAGGATCCCGCTAAAGCGCCGCCGCTGGAAACCGTAACGCGCGCGCAACGCTATGTTGCACAACACATTTTACCCGCTACCGCATAAAGGAGATCAAAAATGGCTGGAAAAACCCTCAACGTTGGATTGATTGGTTCAGGCTTTATGGGTCAGGCGCACGCGGATGCGTGGCGGCGCGCGGGCTTGTTGTATCGCAACCTGCCGCTGCAACCGGTGCTGCACACGCTGGCCGATGCCACGCCCGAGCTGGCAGCAGAAGCCGCACAGCGTTACGGCTTCCAACACGCCACCGCCGATTGGCAGGCGATGGTGAATCATCCCGATATTGATATCGTCGATATCACCACGCCCAACAGCATGCATTTTGCTATGGCGCTGGCAGCAATTCGCGCCGGGAAACACGTTTACTGTGAGAAGCCGCTCACCGTTTCGCTCCAGGAAGCGCAAACCTTAACGCAGGAAGCCGAGCGTGCGGGCGTAAAAACCATCATGGCGTTCAACAACATCAAAACGCCGGCGGCGCAGTTAGCTAAGCAGATGATCGATCGCGGCGATATCGGCACGCCCACCCGTTTTCGTGGCTGGTTCGATCAGGGCTTTTTCAACGACCCGAATTTGCCGTGGAGCTGGCGCTGCTCGCGCGAGCAGGCGGGTTCCGGTTCACTCGGCGATCTCGGTTCGCACGTGGTCAGCGTGGCGCAATATTTAATGGGGCCGATCAAAAGCGTGGTCGGCCAGGAGCAACTGTTTATTGATTCGCGTCCGGCGGCGGGCGGCGGTTCAGGCTATGGCGCGCAGGCCGATAAAGATGCCGCGCGTCTACCCGTAGAAAACGATGACCAGTTTCAGGCGCTGGTCACGTTCGAAAACCGCGCGGGCGGCGTCATTGAATCTTCACGTATCTCGGCGGGCAAAGTGTTCGGCATCGCCTGGGAAATTTCCGGCACCGAAGGCACGATTATCATGGATGGCGAGCGCTTCAACGAATTGAAAATCGCCCGCTACGGCGACGCGAAACACGATCGCGGCTTTAAAACCATTTACGCCGGATCGCAAGTTGAACAGTTTGGCGGCTTCTTTGGCTTTGATTTTGCCGGCGGCGGATTAGGCTATTTCGACGTCAAAGTGATCGAAATCTACGACCTGATCAAAGGCCTGAGCAGCGAAGCCGGCTGCTTCCCCGACTTCCGCTTCGGCCTGGAAAATCAGCAGATCATTGAAGCGATGGTGCGCTCATCCGCCAGCGGTGAACGCGTGGAGGTCGCCAGCCTGCGCGCTTAAACAAAGTACGCGCGCAGCGCATCAGCCAGCGCCTGCGGTTGCTCATCCGGGATGAAGTGGCCGCAGTGCGCAATGTTGATCCCGCTAACGTCAGCGGCGAATGCAGT
The DNA here is from genome assembly GCA_966185695.1 of uncultured Pantoea sp. Taxonomy (GTDB): domain Bacteria; phylum Pseudomonadota; class Gammaproteobacteria; order Enterobacterales; family Enterobacteriaceae; genus Pantoea. The sequence continues at coordinate 27,468 of CBIFUL010000001.1, forward strand.
AAGCGGCAGCGCCATATCCGGGATCGAACCCTGATCGGCGCTGACGGCCAACAGCGGCAGCATCAGCTTGCCAGCATCGCGCAGCAAATCACGGTTCTGCGCCGCCGACCGCGCCACTTCACGGTACACCGCCATGCCCGCACGCAGCGCGCCGGGTTGCTGCAGCAGACGCGTATATTCTGCCATGTCTTCATCGGTAAAACTCATCGGGCTGGCCGCTTTGCGCTTCAAAAACCAGTCGAGATACATCGCTTCGCGCCCGGCAATCAATGCTTCCGGCAAATCCGGCAACAGATGAAACGCAAAATGCCAGGTTTTCCAGGCTTTGTCCGGCGTCGCTGGCAACGCATCCGGTAAGGTGACGCCAGGAATACCCGCGTCGAGCAGCGCCAGCTTGATAACGCAATCGCGATACAGGTTGGCATACGGCCAGGCCACCCACGCGCCAACGTCGTGTGCGGCAAGGTAGTAGCGCGTCTGATTGAGCTGTAGCATCAAGCCCTGCACGTTTTCGGCCAGCGAGGTGGTGTCGTAACCGCTCAGCGGCTTGTCTGAATCGCCCTGTCCGGGAAGATCCGGCGCGATAATAAAGAAGCGATCGCCGAGCAGCGCCATTACCTTGCGCCAGGCGAACCAGCTTTGCGGAAAACCGGCCAGCAGCAGCAGCGTTTCGCCCGCAGGATTACCGCCGCTGACATAGTGCATACGCACGCCATTAACCGAGGCGTAGCCATGAGAAAATCCGCTTAAATTCGTCACCGGCTGCGACCAGCGCGGGGCTTGCTGTAATACAGAAGCGTGCATAGTGTTCTCCAGATATTTAGGAAATGGTCATTTCCTTTATGAGCAAAATTTTTAGTCGAGCAGCGTGAGGACGGTTGCGATCATCGCCGCCTGCGCAGGCAGCAGATCGGGCACTTTTCCCGCCACTCGCATGCCTAATACCAGGCACAACAACACGACGCCCAGCGTTTGCGCATCGTGACGCTTCGCAATCGAACCGTCTTGCTGGCCGGTTTCGATCAGTGCGATAAGCGAACGGAGGTTGCGCTGTAGCGCGTCGCGCACCACAGCGGCCAGTTCTTGATCCAGCACTTGCGACTCAATCGCGCTGCCGACCACTAAACAGCCGCGTCGCCCTTCAACCTCGCTCGCCGATTCCAGATAGAAACGTAGCAGTTCAGTAATGCGCGCGCGGCCATTCGGCTGCTGATCCAGCCGCTGACGCAGCGTGAGATTACGCAGCGAGGTATAGCGCTCGAATGCCTGCAAAAACAGACCGCGCTTGTCGGTGAAGGCTTTGTAAAGGCTACCTGCGGTGAGTTCCATGGCGGCGCACAGGTCGCTGATGGAGGCGCTGTGATAGCCCTTCTCGCGGAACACCAGCATGGCGCGATCGATCGCCGCAGCGGTATCAAACTGGCGTGGGCGACCACGTTCGCGCGGTAAGCAAGAGGATTCAGGCATAGCACCACCCTTTAGGAAATGATCGATTCCTAAAGGTTAGTGAGATGCGGAGAGATTGGCAATGGCTTTAACGATGATTAAACGTGTTAACCCTCAATATCCTTTGCGAGCGGCGCGGTTTAGCGCGCTTTGTGCATAGATAGGGCATCCAGCCAAGGCATTGCGCGATACATTGCGCCGCTACGTTTTACTGCCCGGCTTCAGCGAGCGATTTAGATCCTGAATCCGCTTCATGGTTTTAACCGTGCGGGATGCGGTGGCCGACGCCACCGCTAAAATCAGCATTTCGAGGCACACCAACACCGTACCGTGCAGCGGCATACGGCCGTTTTCGCCGCCGCGCGGCACGTTGATGATCACGTCCGCCTGTTTAGCAAACGCTGAATCCAGCGCGTGGGTCAACAAAATGACCGGCATGCCGAGGCGTTTCGCCTCCTTTAACGTGGTGATGCCTTCACGGTGCGCGGATTTCTGCGCCATCATAATCAGCACGTCGCCGCGCTGCAGCGCGATCAGCTGCTCGGCGAGCGCAATGCCAGAGCGGTTTAGGGTCACCGCCGGAATGCCGATGCGCGTGAACAGGCGCGCGCTGTAATCCGCCAAAATCCCCGAGGCATTAATGCCAAACAGCGCCACTTGCCGCGCTTCAATCAACATGGTCACCGCTTCCGCTACCGCCTGACGATTGTGGGGTTCGGCTAAAACCTCACAGGCGCGTTGATGTCCGCCCAACACAAAATCGATGCCGGAATTAATGTCGCACGACAACTCGCTCACGGTGGCGCTCATCTTCTCTTCCGAATTCAGAGCCGGACCAAACCAGGCCGCGAGCGTGGTTTTCAAATCGCGCAATCCGGCAAAACCCAGCGCCTGAATCGCGCGCACCACCGTGGCATCCGACGTATTCGTCGCACTGGCAATCTCCATGGCGGTGGCATCCAATATCGCCTCACGATGATCGTGGATATAGCGCGCGACATGTTGCAGGCTGGTCGATAAGCTCGCCGCGCGCGCACGATAGCGCTCACCGAATATATCCACACGATGTTTGATTCTGATTCCGCTCATGATGGGTTCCACAAAGTGAGTCACGCTGACATCAGGCTAATGAAGTAGTGATATTTTCGCCATACTACAGGTTTTTGCGTTCAGGTTGAAAGAAGAAGACGGCGAATTTCCTCATGGATTAACTCTATAACCTGATGTTTTAACAGCCAATAACTCGCCTTTATATTCAGTCAACGGCATTCGTCTTTTGCTGTAGCCAACGCACTATCATTTCCATTTACTACTACATTTTTTCATGTTTGAATGATTCTCAATTACATTTTGGCCCGCTATTTCACCAGGCTTACTGACATGCATAACAACAAAAAATTTGCCGTTCGTTTTCAACCTCACGCGGCAATTAGGGCCGCAATCTATGGCGTAAGCCTGTTTACCACGGCGAGCAGCATCGCCGCCGAAAGCAATAGCACCTTGACGGTTTCGGCGCAGGCCGATCGCGCGCCAGCCGACAACCTCATCAGCAGCTCCGTCGCCAGCAAAATGCCCACAGCGCGCGTCAATGAGGCGCAATCCGTTAGCGTGGTGACGCAACAGCAGTTGAGCGATTTCCAGGCATCCCGGCTCAGCGATGCGATGCGTTTTGTCAGCGGCGTCAGCGAAGGCAATACCCTGGCCGGTACCGAAGATGGGTTTGTGCGGCGCGGCTTTGGCGGCAATTCGGATGGTTCGATTTATCGCGATGGGGTGCGTAGCAGCCAGGGCTTGAACTTCGATGCCACCACCGAACGCGTTGAAGTACTAAAAGGTTCCGCCTCGCTGCTGTACGGCATCCAAAATCCCGGCGGCGTTATTAACGTTATCAGTAAAAAACCCCAGTATCAGTGGCACAGTAAAATCAGCGGCAAAGCCGCCAGCGCCGGAGGTGGATCGGGCACGGTTGATGTCACCGGCCCGCTCGGCAACGGCCTGGCATTTCGCTTGATCGCGGAGCAGCAGAAGCAGGACTATTGGCGCAACTTTGGTCGGGACAAACACACGTTGATCGCCCCGTCGCTGCAATGGTTTGGCGAACAAACCAGCTTCCTGGTGAGCTACGAAGATTACCAATACGATATTCCCTACGATCGCGGCACCGCGTTTATCAACGGCAAGCCGATCGCCGTGGGCTATAAAGACCGCCTCGACGACAAAGCCAATCACGCGTGGGGCCACAACAAAACCCTCAACGCGCATTACGATTGGCAGTTCAATGACGAGTGGAGCACGCGCGTAACGCTGGGCTGGAACCAGCGCCAATACGATAATAATGAAGTGCGCGTCACCGCTGTGAATCCGACCACGGGCAGCGTTACGCGCCGCGCCGATGCCAATCGCGGTTTCAATCACAAAACCAAATATGTCTCCTGGGATGTCGTTGGTTCGCCGCAGCTTTTCGGCATGACGCACGACGTGGTGTTTGGCACCGATTACGAGATGATCCAGACCTACCGCGCGCATCAATATCAGGGCAAGGCCAACAGCGGGTTCAACTTCTATGATCCGCAATATGACATGCTGTCGCCGATCGCCACCGGCAGCACTGAAAACCGCGCTAACGCCAATAACCTCAATCGCACCCACAGCCGCTCGGTGTATGCCAAAGACAGCATCACCCTCACGCCAAACTGGATTGCGGTGATCGGCGGTCGCTATCAGCATTACGAGCAACGCGCCTCAAAAGGTTTTGATCCGGTGGTACAAACGCTGGACAGCGCAGGCAACAAGTTTCTGCCGCAGGCCGGTGTAATCTACAAACTCACGCCTGATATTTCGCTCTATACCAGCTTCAGCAAATCCTTCACGCCGTCTACCGATGTGGATGATGACGGCAACGTCGGCCAACCCGAACAGGGCACCACCTGGGAAATGGGCAGCAAATGGCAGATTTTACCCACGCTGTTCGCCAGCGTAGCGCTCTATCGCATTGATGAACGCGACATGTCGCTGAGCATTAACGGCAGCACGCGTGCCATCAACAAAGCGCGCGCCAGCGGGGCCGAATTTGAGCTGAACGGCGAAGTGCTGCCCGGTTGGGATCTCAGCGCTAACTACAGCTACAGCAAGGCAGAGATTGTCGATGACGGGGTCAATTCTGCCAATAACGGCAACCGCCTGCAGAATGCGCCACGTCACGCGGGTGCGCTGTATCTCAGCCATAATGTGGCGATTCGCGGTATTCCCGGTGATTTCCGCGTCGGGGGTGGCGCGCGCTATGTCGGTTCACGCGCGGGCGATCCGGAAAACAGCTTCACGCTGCCCGATTACGTGGTGGCCGACAGCTTTATCGCGTGGAACAGTGCGCTGTTTGGTGAGAAAACGCAGCTAAAACTCAATGTGAACAATCTGTTCAACCAGCACTATTACACCTCGAGCGGCGGCAATCTGCGCGTGCGCGAAGGCGAAACCCGTAACCTGATGCTGGAGGCCAGCGTTGAATTCTAATCCTCCTGCGCTGCACCACATAATTTGGGGCCTGCTCGCGTCTCTTCTGCTGCTCAGCAGCAGCACGCTGGCAAAACAGATTGTCGATATTGACGGCAACCGCGTGGACATCCCCGATCGTCCCCAGCGCATTGTATTAGGCGAAAGCCGTATGCTCTACACGCTGGCGCTACTGGAGCCGGACGATCCGTTTCAGCACATCGTTGGCTGGCCGCAGGATTTAAAGAAATACGACAGCCAGACCTGGGACCGTTTTGCACGCCGGTTCCCGCACATGCTGCGCATTCCTTCCCTGGGATCGGGCGGCCCCAATGCAATTAACCCGGAACAGATTTTAGCGCTGCGCCCAGACGTGGTGATATTGCCGAGCCTGGCGCGTTACGATGATGCCGACCTGCGGCTGGTGAGCATGTTAAAAACCGCGCATGTCCCGGTGGTGAAGATCGATCTGCGCGTGCACTTGCTGAAAAATACCCGTCGCAGCGTGGAGATCTTCGGTGAAGTGCTCAATCAACCCGCGCGCGCCAGCGCCTTTAACCGCTTTTACGACGCGCATATGCAGGTGATTCAGCAACGCCTGGCGTCATATCAGGGTCGCAAACCTTCGGTGCTGTTGCAGTTGCATTTAGGACGGCGCAATGAGTGCTGCGTCACAGCCATCAACGGTAGCCTGGGCGAGCTGCTGAATGCGGCAGGCGGTGACAACATTGCCAGCAAAACGCTGCACGGCGTATTTGGTCGGCTGAGTGAAGAAGCGGTTATCGCTGCCCAGCCCGATTACTACTTTGCCACCGGCTTCGCGGATAATGCGTCACAGGGATTGCTGAAATTGGGGCCAGAGATTGAGGCCAACGCGGCTGTGAGCAGCTTCAGGCAGCTTACGGCGCAGCAAAACGGCCTGCGCGAATTACAGGCGCTGCACAACGGTCACGCGGCGGCGATCTGGATGAACTTTTATCTCAGCCCGTGGCATATTGCCGCTACCGAATTTATGGCCAAGACCTTGTATCCGCAGTTATTCAGCGATATCGATCCTGAGGCAACGCTGAAAAAAATCTTTAACGATTATTTACCTATCCCTTATAGCGGAACCTATTTCACCACCATAAGCGCAACGCCAAAAAAATAACCGTTCGCGCTACGCTTGTGAATATTTCGCCAAACACTACGCTTAATTTGCAGCACGGACATGGCGTTGAGGTTTTTATTTCCGTCATGTAATTAAATCTCATGAGAGGACCAAATATGGCCGAACATAGAGGCGGTTCCGGTAATTTCGCCGACGACAAGCAGAAAGCATCAGAAGCAGGTAAGAAAGGCGGGCAACGCAGCGGCAGTGGCGGCGGCGGAAATTTCAAGGATGACCCGCAAAAGGCTTCAGAAGCCGGTAAGAAAGGCGGAAAAAGCAGCGGACGTAGCTGACGATTAAATAGCATCACCTCGAATACCCACAGGGCACGGACGCCCTGAAATCCCTTCCCTCTCTGTTTTCCGAATTTTCCTAATATTTATATTCCTTAAACTTCCCCGCCCAAAATTTATTGGTCACCCAAGGCGTACAGCGCAGATAAATATTCAACTTCTCACTTTTTGACGTGACAAAGTTCACATTTCTGCCAGGCTTAAATTATCGTTAAATAAGGAGATAACATGACTTCATTTACTAACAAGACATTAATTACTCAAGAATATCCGAAGCCGCCATTCAATAAACAGCATCAGCCTTTCCCAGGTTTAGCCAGTGAAATGCAGCCGCGCCCCGATCACGGTGAAACCAGCTATCGCGGCACCGGACGTTTAACCGGACGTAAAGCGTTGATTACCGGCGGCGACTCCGGCATCGGCCGTGCGGTGGCCATTGCTTATGCTCGCGAAGGTGCGGATGTTGCCATCAACTATCTCCCGGCTGAAGAGCAAGATGCGGCGGAAGTGGTGAAGCTGATTGAGGCGGAAGGCCGCAAAGCAGTGGCGATTCCCGGCGATATTCGTTCTGAATCGTTCTGTCAGCAGCTGGTTAAACAGGCGGCAGAACAGTTGGACGGGCTGGATATTCTGGTGAACAACGCCGGGCGTCAGCAGTTTAACGAGTCCATCCGCACGCTATCTACGGAAGATTTCGACGCCACGTTTAAGACCAACGTCTACGCGATGTTCTGGATCACCAAAGCGGCGCTGGAGTACCTGCCTGCGGGTTCGTCTATTATCAACACCACTTCGGTTCAGGCTTACGACCCAAGCGCAATTTTACTGGATTACGCGCAGACCAAAGCGTCAATCGCTATCTTCACCAAGGCGCTGGCGAAGCAGCTGGGCGAAGAGCAAATTCGCGTGAACGCAGTGGCTCCCGGCCCTTACTGGACGGCGTTGCAGGTGTGCGGCGGACAGCCGCAGGAGAAGATCGAGCAATTTGGTGCGACCGCGCCGCTGGGTCGTCCGGGCCAACCGGCGGAAATTGCGCCGCTATATGTGGCCTTCGCGGAAACCACCAATAGCTTTAGCTCCGGTCAGGTATGGTGCTCCGACGGCGGCACCGGCACATTGTAAATTCGGTGCAAATTCGCTTTAAAATGCAGCGTAGGGTCGCCATTAATGGCGACCTTTTATATTGGTGCGCATAAATGCGCACCCTACGAAATCCACAGTAAATTTGTATCGCGTTTTCGCTGACAGAACATCAGCCTTATACCCAACACTCTCCCCTCCCCACTCGTCAACAGCCCAGTTTGGTGCGCGCTGCCGTCTTTTTTGCACAGCTCAGATTACTCATTAGCTTACAGATTATTGGTATAACGCCTTGGATCGCGGCAGCTATGATGGAGTGCTCGTTATAACGCGCTGCACCCCCTTAACCCTTATCAGGAGCCGAAGATCATGTCACAACACCAAACCATCGCCCTTATTGGTCCGGGCGCTATAGGCACCATCATCGCCGCCGCGCTGCATGAAGTGGGACGCACGCCGATCATCTGTGGCCGCACCGCGCATCCGCAGCTGGCGTTACGCTTTGACGGCGGAGAAATTGTCGTGCCAGGCCCGGTGCGCACCGAACCTGCGGCGATCGCGCAGGCGGTGGATGTGGTATTTATCGCGGTGAAAACCACTCAAACCGCAAGCAGCGCCGCATGGCTTGCGGCGTTATGTAATGAAAACACGGTGGTGTGCGCGCTGCAAAATGGCGTCGAGCAAGTTTCGCAGCTTGCCCCTTTGGTTAACGGCGCAACCGTGCTGCCTGCAGTGGTGTGGTGCCCGGCGCAGCGCGAACCCGATGCCTCGGTGTGGCTGCGCGATAAGGCACGTTTGACGCTGCCGGAAACGCCGCATACCGCACGCGTCATCGCGGCACTGCGTGATACGCGCTGCGCGGTGGATGTCTCCGCTGATTTTCTCACTATCGCCTGGCGCAAGCTACTGCAGAACGCGGTGGCCGGGTTGATGGTGTTAGCCAACCGTCGTGCCGGTATGTTTCAGCGCGAGGATATCAACGCGCTGGCGCTGGCCTATCTGCGCGAATGCCTTGTCGTGGCGAGAGCCGAAGGCGCTCAACTGAGCGACGAAGTTCCGCAAGAGATCGTCACTCGCTTCCACCAGGCGCCGAGCGATCTTAGCACCTCGATCCTCGCCGATCGCCAGGCTAACCGCCCGCTGGAGTGGGATATTCGTAATGGTGTGGTACAGCGTCGAGGGCGCGCTCACGGCATCGCCACACCAATCAGTGATATTATCGTGCCGCTGTTGGCTGCGGGAAGCGAAGGACCGGGCTGAGAGTTGGCACGATCTTCCGATAGCTGGCTCAAGGTATGTTGGGCAAAAAGCGTACATCACGGTAGCGGCGCAATGCATTGCGCTTGTTAACGCCGCTGCGTTGCTGCAGGTTCGCGCGGTAAATCGCGCCGCGACCAAATTGTGCGGTTGGTCATTTTATTGCTTAAAAGGTCAGCTGTTCGTTATCTTTGGCGACCCGTCATCAAAGATGATCAAGATATATTTATTGGGATACATGACCTGTTTGCTGCAAAATCATACCGCCTCACCCTAGCATATTTATCTGATTAGCTTCCTCACGCCACAGATTATATTGCCCGGCTCGCTTAGTTTCCCTTCTTCAAACATAATCTTTTATTTTCACCCGCGAACCCTAAGCAAAAACCTAAATTACCGCTAGGCTTTCAGGGTCACACTAAAATTCACAGATTTGCGTATTAATTAAAATTTTTTTAAGGTGTCCACCTTTCTGCCTCTTATAGCTTTCATTTCCTTTAATGATTGTCCGGCTGCGAAAGCTATAAGATCGCGCCAATGCACGTTAAGGGGAGTTTATGAGCAGTGGAACGACATTAAATAGCAACACAGCCGATTTAACGGTTGATGATATTACGGTAATCGATAATAAATTACTCAAACGCGCGGTGGGTGCTGCCGCCTTGGGTAATACCATGGAATGGTTTGACTTTGGTGTATATAGCTATCTCGCCGTGATCATCGGCCAGGTATTTTTCCCTGATGCCAGCACCACCGTACAATTAATCGCCTCATTCGGTACTTTTGCGGCGGCATTTTTAGTGCGCCCCATTGGCGGCATGGTATTTGGTCCGCTCGGCGACCGTTTCGGTCGGCAAAAAGTGTTGGCTTTCACCATGATCATGATGTCGATTGGTACCTTCTCTATCGGCCTGATTCCCAGCTACGCCAGCATCGGCATTGCTGCGCCCATCTTGCTGTTGGTAGCGCGTCTGGTGCAGGGCTTTTCGACCGGCGGCGAATATGGCGGAGCCGCCACCTTTATTGCGGAATATTCCACCGATAAGCGTCGCGGATTTATGGGCAGCTTTCTGGAATTCGGTACGCTGGCGGGCTATTTAATTGGTGCCAGTTTAGTCACCGCAATGATTGCTATTTTACCGCATCAATCAATGATGGATTGGGGCTGGCGTATTCCGTTCTTTCTTTCCGCGCCGTTAGGTTTGTTTGGTTTATATATCCGCCTCAAGCTGGAAGAGACGCCAGCGTTTAAAGAGCATATGGATAAGCGTGAAGAGGTCGAACACAGCAAGCCGCAAATCGGTTTATTGCAGATGTTACGCAAGCAGAGCAAACCCCTGCTTAAATGTATTGGCTTGGTACTGTTATTCAACGTATCGAATTATATGCTCACCGCGTATATGCCAAGCTATTTAACCGGCGTACTCGGCATGAGTGAAATGTCTGGCTTAATTTTGGTCATGGTCATTATGTTTATTATGATGCCCTTAACCTTAATGTGGGGATATTTCACCGACCGCATTGGTCGCCGTCCGGTGATTGGTTTAGGTGCGCTGGGATTATTCATTCTGGCTATTCCGAGCTTTATGCTGATTGGCAGCGGAAATATGTGGTTGGTATTCACTGGCCTGGCGGTGTTGGGTTTATTGCACACCTGCTTTAGCGGCACCATGCCAGCCACGCTACCCGCGCTGTTCAGCACCGATGTCCGCTACAGTGCGCTGGCGATTGGTTTCAACTTATCGGTATCGCTGTTTGGTGGCACTACGCCGCTCATCACCGCATGGCTGGTTGATACCACTCACAACGCCATGATGCCAGCCTACTACATGATGGGTGCAGGCATTATTGGTCTGATAACCGTGTTTACGCTCAGTGAAACCGCGCGTAAGCCGCTGAAAGGTTCGTCACCGGCGGTTGCCACCGAAGCAGAAGCGCACAGATTGATTGATAAACTGCGCCGCCGTAAAGGCCAGCACAAACCGGCTTGATAAGGATGAAATGCCAGTCGATGACTGGCATTTTTTTTAGCTGTCAGCCTGCCTCGCTTCGCGACAGGCGTAGCCAATCTGGAACGTTTTCACCGCTTCTCCTGACATAACCGAAGCGTATCCCTCAGATAATTTCCGATTCACACCGGTTCGCACCAGAAAAGGCCAAAATATCGACTATGCTCAGATTTCTGGCGTAGTTTCAGTCCCCTTTTTTATCCATCAGCCATGAATTCGAATTAACGGAGCGCGAACCGCTTAAGGTCGTCATCGCCCGTGTGCGGGCCAAACGAGGCAATTGAATGGAATTCAGATCATTTGAAAAAACCTGGGGCGCGGAAATTCTCGCCGATGGCAACGTTCGTTTTCGCCTTTGGGCACCAGGACAAGCGCAGATTTCACTGAGAATTAACGATAGCGATCGGCCCATGACCGCCACCGCTGACGGCTGGTTTGAGCTGAGCCTGCCCGACATCGCGCCGGGCGCCGCGTACAGCTATGTTCTCGCCGACGGCACGCCGGTGCCGGATCCTGCGGCGCGTGCCCAGCAGGCCGATGTCAACGGCCCTTCGCTGGTCATCGATCCAGAGGGCTATCGCTGGCAGCAGCAAAACTGGCAAGGGCGCGCGTGGCAGGAAACGGTGGTGTACGAAATGCATATCGGCACCTTCACCCCGCAAGGTACCTTCCAGGCGGCGATTGAGAAGTTGCCAATGCTGGCGGAACTCGGCGTCACCATGCTGGAGGTGCTGCCGGTATCGCAGTTTGGTGGCAATCGCGGTTGGGGATATGACGGCGTGCTGCTGTACGCGCCGCATGCTGCGTATGGATCGCCGGATGATTTTAAAGCCTTTGTGGATGCCGCGCACGCGCAGGGTTTATCGGTGGTGCTGGACATCGTACTGAACCACTTTGGCCCGGAAGGCAATTATTTGCCGCTGCTGGCACCGGCATTTTTCCATGCCGAGCGCCACACGCCGTGGGGCGCGGGCATTGCTTATGACGTGGCAGCCACGCGGCGCTATATCGTCGAAGCGCCGCTCTATTGGTTGCAGGAGTACCACCTCGACGGCCTGCGTTTTGATGCCATCGACCAAATCGAAGACAGCGCCAAACCGCACGTGCTGATTGAGATTGCTGAGCGCATCCGCGCCGAGATCACCGATCGCCCGATTCACCTCACCACCGAAGATTGCCGCAATGTCATCTTCTTGCATCCGCGCGACGAGCAGGGCAACGCGCCGCTGTTTAGCGGCGAATGGAACGATGATTTCCATAACGCGGTACATGTGTTCGCCACCGGCGAAACGCACGCCTATTACGAGGATTTCGCAGACGCACCGGAGAAATTGGTGGCACGCATCCTGACCGAAGGCTTTGCTTATCAGGGTGAACTTTCGCCGCACAGCGGGGAGCGGCGCGGCGTGCCGAGCGCCAGTCAGCCGCCGGTCGCGTTCGTTGATTTCATCCAGAATCACGATCAGGTCGGTAACCGCGCGCAGGGCGAGCGCTTGATCAGCCTCGCCGGTGACGATCGCACCAAAGTGCTGCTCGCCACGCTGCTGCTGTCGCCGCACATTCCGCTGCTGTTTATGGGCGAAGAATACGGCGAAACCAACCCCTTCCTGTTCTTTACCGATTTCCATGGCGATCTGGCGAAAGCGGTGCGTGAAGGTCGCGCACGTGAATTCACCGGCCACGCCGGACACGACACCGAGGTGCCCGATCCCAACGCGGAGCAGACCTTTGAGCGCTCCAAACTCGATTGGGACAAACGGCAAACGCCAGCTGGAAAAGCATGGCTGGCGCTAACGCAGCAACTGTTGGCGCTGCGTCAGCAACACATTGTGCCGCTGCTGGCGAATGCCGGTGGTAACAGCGGCAAGGTGTTGAAAACTGCCGCAGGTTTTATTGCGGTGAGCTGGCGTTTCCCACAAGGCGAACTTTCGCTGGCGCTGAATATTGGCGCTAGCGCGCAAACGCTGCCGGACATGCCGGGCGAAACCCTTTTTGCCTGGCCGCAGCAGGCCGATACGTTACCGCAGCATGCCATCGTGGTGCGCTTAGCTCAGGGAGATAAATCATGAAGGTGCCAACCGCAACTTATCGCATCCAGTTCCGCAACGGCATGACTTTCGATCGCGCCGCCGCACTGTTGCCCTATTTACAGCGTTTGGGCATCAGCCACCTTTACGCCTCGCCGATTTTCACGGCCACGCGGGAATCCACGCACGGCTACGATGTCACCGACGCCAATGAAATCGATCCGGCCATTGGCGGCCGCGCCGGGTTTGATCGCTTAGTGGCGGCGTTGCAGCAGGCCAATATCGGTTTAATTCTCGACATTGTGCCGAATCACATGGCGGCCTCGCTGGAAAATGCGTGGTGGCACGATGTGATCGAGCACGGGCAAGAGAGCCGCTATGCGCGCTACTTCGATATCGACTGGTCGCGTCGTCTAACGCTGCCGTTCTTAGGCGATGATTTCGACAGAGTGCTGGAGAACGGTGAAATCAGCGTGCAGCCGCATCCTGAAACCGGCAACCCGGCGCTGGCTTACTTCGACAACTTCTATCCTCTCACGCCCGCCAGCTGGCAGGATCGCGCCGAGGCGGTGTTAGCCATCAGCGATGCGGCGGCCATTGCCGACCTGCATGCGCAGCAGCCGTGGCAGTTGATGAGCTGGCGCGATGCACCGCGCGAACTTTCTTATCGCCGCTTCTTTGAAATCACCGGATTAGTTGGCGTGCGCGTGGAAGATGAAGACGTATTTGCCGCTTCCCACGCCCTGATTCTGGAGCTGGTGCACTCTGGCGCGGTCAGCGGATTACGCGTCGATCACGTCGATGGCTTGGCCGATCCCAAAGCCTACCTGCAACAGCTGCGCACGGCGGCTGGCGAAGCGTGTTACATCACGGTGGAAAAAATTCTGGCGGATGGCGAGCACCTGCCGGCGGATTGGCCGATCTCTGGCAGTACCGGTTACGAATTCATTGCTGCGCTGTCGCATGTGCTGATCGATGACGATCAGATTGACGTGCTGCGGCTGGCCTATGAGCAGGTCACCGAACAGCGCAATGATGTTGCCGCCGGATTACGTGCCGCGCGGGAGTTAATGGTCGATCGCAACTTCGCCGGTGAATTTAACCGCTTGCTGCATCTGGCAACCCAGGTCGTGGGTTTAGAGCACCGCAATTTTGGCGAAGCGGAGCTGCACGTCGCGCTGCGCGAAATCCTGCTGGCGTTCCCGGTGTATCGTACCTACGGCCAGTTTGCTGGCATGCCGTTGGCGGGTGAAGCGCTGCTGCAACAGGTGCTGGAAAGCGTCAAAAACAGCTGCTCACCGGCGGCGCTGAGTTTCCTGCAGGCAATTTTGCTCGGCGCGGTGTCGGAGCAGAGCGCGCATGATGCGCATGAGTTCCGCGCACGCTTCCAGCAGTTAACCGGGCCGCTGATGGCGAAGTCGGTGGAGGACACGCTGTTTTTCCGCAACCATGCGGTGCTGGCGATCAACGAAGTGGGCGCGGAACCGCTGCCGCACGCCTTTTCGTTCGCGCACTTTCACGCGGAAATGCAAACGCGTTTGCAGTTGCAGCCTGATGCCCTTTCCACCACCTCAACCCACGACACCAAGCGCGGCGAAGATGCACGCGCGCGTCTGTATACGCTGAGCGAAGCGCCAGCGCTGTGGGCAGAAAATGTGGCGCGCTGGCGGCAGATTAACCAGGCGCAGGTGGTGAGTTTAGCGGAGGGCGCGGCTCCCGAAGCCGCCGTGGAGTGGATGCTGTATCAAGCGCTGGCGGGCGCGTGGCCGACCACGTTGCAGCCCGACGATGCGGCAGGATTAAAAGCGTTGGAACAGCGCTTTATACCCTTTGTGGAGAAAGCGCTGCGCGAAGCCAAGCTGCGTACCGATTGGGCGGAAAACAACGCCAGCTATGAAGAGGCGGTACTGAATTACGCGCGCCATCTGCTGTCGCCCGCCAACAGCGCCTTCCTCAGCGATTTCACGATTGCGCTCCAGCCCTTTATCCGCGCGGGATTGATCAACAGCCTGACGCAAACGGTGATCAAACTTACCGCGCCGGGCGTGCCGGACGTTTATCAGGGCAGCGAAGCGCTGGACTTCAGCCTGGTCGATCCCGATAACCGCCGCGAACCTGATTTCGCCGCGCTGGCGCAACAGCTGGATGAACACATCGCGCCGGATTTCGCGCGGGCGCAGGACTGGCTCAGCGGCAAACTCAAGCAGCAGGTGATTGCGCGCGTGCTGCATCTGCGTCACGCGCTGCCGAACCTGTTCCGCTTTGGCGATTATCAACCGCTGAGCGCCAGCGGCACCCACACGCTCGCCTTTGCGCGGCAGACCAGCGACCACGCGCTGATTGTGGTGCTGCCGCGTTTAACCTTTGCCGGCGAAGCCTGGCAAACCACCCTTTCGCTACCGGAACCCTTAGCGCATCAGCGCTATCGCAACCTGCTCAGCGGCGAAACCCTGATGGTGAGCAGTGAAATTACCCTGGAGAACCAGCCGTATCACGCGCCGCTGCTGCTAATTAGCGGTTAATAGCGCTTCAACGCTACCGAATCGACAGGAAGGGCGAACCTACCCTGCAGGTGCGCATTTTTACGCACCTGCATTCACCAGGGTGAGCTGGATGTTCACGATGGCAGTTATCGCATGTGTGGTTCAGACGTTAATTACTTAACTGATTGGCATTAAACAAATTTGTTATGCATGAAGGTCCGTTCACTGGAGAAAAATTGATGTCAAACGTTAAGCCTTTAGAGATAACAGCCGGTTCTGGGCTGGTGATGGGCGCGAATTACGATGGTGAGGGCGTCAATTTTGCGCTGTTTTCAGCGCACGCCGAGCGCGTGGAACTCTGTTTGTATGACGACACCGGCGAGCAGGAGATTGCGCGGTTTGATCTGCCTGAATATACCCACGAAGTGTGGCACGGCTACATTCCCGGCCTGCAGCCCGGCGCGCTGTACGGCTATCGCGTACACGGCCCATTCGATCCGGAGAATGGGCATCGCTTTAATCCCAATAAGCTGCTGCTCGATCCCTACGCACGCGAACTGGCGGGCGAGCTGAAATGGGATGAATCCCACTTTGCCTACGACTTGCTGCATGAAGACAAAGATTTGACCTTCGATGAGCGTGACAGCGCCCCCTTTACGCCGAAATGTCGCGTTATCGATCCCAACGAATTTGATTGGCAAGACGGCAATCGCCCGAATATTCCGTGGTCAGAAACGGTGATCTATGAAGCGCACGTCAAAGGGTTCAGCCAGCTCAATCCGGCGGTGCCTGCCGACCAACGCGGCACCTATGATGGGTTAAGCAACCCGGCGTCGATTGAGTACATCAAAAGCCTCGGCGTCACCACGGTGGAACTGCTGCCGGTGCACGGCTTCCCAGACGATCAGCATTTGCTGGATCGCGGCCTGAAGAATTTCTGGGGCTACAACACGCTGGCATTTTTCGCACCCGCCACGCGCTATTTTGGCCCGCGCGGTATTCAGGGCTTCCGCGACATGGTGCGCGCCTTCCATGATGCAGGCCTCGAAGTGATTCTGGATGTGGTCTACAACCACACCGCCGAAGGCAACGAACTCGGCCCCACCTTGTCGTTCAAGGGCATCGACAACTTCTCCTATTACCGCACGTTGCCCGACCAGCATCGTTACTACATCAATGACACCGGTACCGGCAACACCGTCAACACCTCGCACCCGCGCGTGCTGCAAATGGTGCTGGATTCGCTGCGTTATTGGGCTGAATCGATGCATGTTGACGGTTTCCGCTTTGACCTCGGCACGGTGCTGGGACGTGAACCGGAAGGCTTCGATCAGCGCGGCGGCTTCTTTGACGCCATCATGCAGGATCCGGTGCTGTCGAAGCTCAAGCTGATTGGCGAACCCTGGGATATCGGCCCCGGAGGTTATCAGGTGGGCGGTTTCCCGCCAGGCTGGGCAGAATGGAACGACAAATATCGCGACACGGTGCGTGAATACTGGAAAGGTGATTTGGTCACCAATGACTTTGCGGCGCGTCTGTTGGGCTCTGGCGATCTCTACGATCAGCGCGGGCGTCGTCCGTGGGCCAGCATCAACTTCCTGACCGCGCACGACGGCTTCACGCTGAACGATTTGGTGTCGTATAACGACAAGCACAACGAAGCCAACGGCGAAGACAACAACGACGGCCACAACGAAAATCGCTCCTATAACTACGGCGCAGAAGGCCCCACCGAGGATGAAGGCATTAACGCGGTGCGCGAGCGGCAAAAACGTAACTTCCTCGCCACCCTGCTGTTTTCCCACGGCACGCCGATGCTGCTGGCGGGGGATGAGTTTGGTCGCAGCCAGATGGGCAACAACAATGGCTACTGTCAGGACAGCGAGATTTCCTGGCTGCACTGGGAGAATTTGCCGCCCTCAGCGGACGCGCTGCGTGATTTCACCCGTCATCTGCTGGCGCTGCGCGCCAAACAGCCGCTGCTCCGTCGGGAAAGCTGGCGCGACGGCATGGAGATCAAATGGTTTAACGCGGGCGGCGGTTTCCAACAGGCCGACCAGTGGGATGAGGGGTCAACGTTAGGCGTCTATATCGGTCGCCCGGATCTGCAAACCGAGGAAGGTATCTGGCATGACGTGCTGATGCTGTTCAATCCGTTTGAAGGCAACGTGCCGTTCCGCATTCCGCAGTTTGGCGAAGGCGGTTGGGTGCTGGAACTCACCACCTCCGATACCGCGAATGCCGGTTTGGTGATCACCAAAGAGAAGGATTTCGAGCTGGAAGGACGCAGTCTGGCGCTGTTCAGACGACCTTAAATCGCCCTTTTTTTCATCACAGGGTCGCCATGCTGGCGACCCTGATTTTAACGCCGCACGAATGCGCACTTTACAAAATCCACGTTTAACCTGGTGCATGATCCGCAGCGCCATCCCTGATTTCACCGCACCCCCCCGCACTATTGATAAAAATCATTAACTAAAACCCTTTAACTGCCGATGTTTATTAATCAGCCCTACTTTATTAATGACAATTCTGCGCCGCCTCCAGATTAAGGATAATAAGATTGACCATCTCACAACGCCTGTTACTGACCTTCTCCATGCTGTTTGGCGCCATCATTTTACAAGCGGTTCTTGCCGTTTCGCTGCTGTCTGGCTTTCAGGACCGCTTTGAATTTGTGCAAACCAACGCCATTCCCTCGATTAAAGATCTTGGCAAGCTGATTGATGAAAGCAACCAGCTGGCGCTTACGCTGTACAAACATAAAAGCCAGACCAGCGACAGCCAAATGCCTCGCGTAGAAGCGGAAATCCACCAGCAGTTCACCGATTTGCAGCGGCTGATTGATGATTACATGGCGCATGACATCTCCAATGAGGAGGACAAGCGTCTGACGCAGCTGGCCGGGGCCAATCTGCAACGGGTTGCAGCACAGTTACCCGCGTTTTTTAACGCCTCGCGCGCACATCAGAATGATATCAGCCTTGAAATGATGGAAAGCGAGAACGGCGTGGGTGCCGCGATTCGCCAACTGATTGCCGATCTGCAGAAACAGCTGGCGCTAAATATTGCGGCGGGCGATGAACTGCGCGCCACGAACCGCAGCACCTTCCACTTTGTGCAGTGGACGACCATTGCGGGCGTGGCTGCCACGGTAGTGATTTTTGGTTTGCTGTCGCTGTTCACCGTGTTGCGTATTCGTCGTAGCCTGGCCGATGCCGGCAACGTGATGATGACCGCCAGCGCCAACCTCGATCTCACGCTGCAAGCGGATGAGAGCCGACGCGATGAAGTTGGCAATATGGCGCACTCGTTCAATATGTTGATGGAACGCGTGTCGGGTGCGCTCTCTTCAGTGCGACAAGCTTCACAATCCGTCAGCAGCGCATCGGTACAGATTTCAGCGGGCAATCAGGATCTCTCAGCGCGTACCGAGCAGCAGGCGGCATCGCTGGAGCAAACCGCCGCCAGCATGACCGAGCTGAGCGAAACCGTGCGCCAAACCGCCGATAACACGCGTGAAGCCAGCCAACTGGCCGCCAATGCCAGCGATCTGTCAGAGAGAAGCGGCGCCTCGCTGACCACCATGTTGTCAACCATGGAGAACATTCGCGGCAGCTCGCGCAAGGTTACAGAAATCGTCTCTATCATTGAGGGCATCGCCTTCCAGACCAATATTTTGGCGCTGAATGCGGCGGTGGAGGCCGCGCGCGCCGGTGAACACGGCAAGGGCTTTGCCGTGGTAGCGGGCGAAGTGCGCAACCTGTCGCAGCGTTCCACCAGCGCAGCGCGCGAAATCAAAGTGCTGATTGAAGAGTCGCATCGACTCACCGAAGCCGGTGCCGCGCAGGCCAGCGATGTTGGCCGCAATATGGATGTGATGAACGATGCCATTCATCAGGTTAGCCAACTGGTGGGCGAAATTGCCGCCGCCGCCGTCGAGCAAAGTCAGGGCATTTTGCAGGTGCAGCAAGCGGTAAACCAAATGGATGACACCACCCAGCAGAACGCCGCGCTGGTGGAGGAAGCCTCGGCGGCTTCGCAATCGTTACAGGATCAAGCGGGCACGCTAAATCAGCTGGTGGGCAAATTCCACGTCAGCTCTACGGCGGAGGCGCAGGTGCTTTCTGCGCGGTAACACGTTACCCTGCGGGCTGATTGCGCAAGCGGGAAGGGAAAATGACGGCAACCAGCGATATTAAAACGGACATATTGGAAGCCACGCTGACGGTGATTATCAACCACGGCGTGCGCGGCACCACCTATCGACGCGTGGCCGAGCAGGCCGGATTATCGCCCGGCACGCTTACCTATCACTTCCCGCAAACCGAGGTGCTGTTAATGGGCGCGTTCAGTTATATGGTGGACAACATTGCGCACGCGTTCCGCCTACGCATGAGCAGCGCCAGCGATCGAGACAGCGCCTGCGATGCGGTGGTGGATTTGATCTGTGGCGATATTTGGGCCAGCAAGCGTCATCTGGTTTTAAGCTTTGAACTCTATTCCCTCGCCGCGCGCAAAGCGCCGTTCCGCAACTTGCTGCAGCAATGGATGCGGCGCAGTCGCGCATCGCTGCACCAATTCTTCGCGGTTGAAACCGCCATCTCACTGGATGCGCTGATTGAAGGCTTCACCATCCACAATTTGCTGAATGACACGCCTATCGCGCGTGAAACCATCCTGCACGCCGTGCGCAATATCGCCGCTAACGCGGATCGTCAGCCAGGCTAAAAAGCGAATTGTGCCTATTCAGCAGCGGTAAATTTTTGTACTATCGCCTCGTACACCTGTACGACAAAAAGGCGATCTATGACTCTACAGCAGCAGCTACGCGGCAAATGGGCGATCTACGGTTTGATGTTTTTGCCTGGTTTTACCTGGGCGTCGTGGGTTAGCCGTACGCCCTTTATGCGCGATATTCTTCATGCTTCCACGGAGTTAATGGGCATGATTTTGTTTGGCTTTTCCTGTGGTTCGATGCTGTGCGTGCTGCTGGCAGGCAAGCTGATCGCTCAGCTCGGCACCAGCCGCGTGATGCGATATGGCTTTGTGCTGCTGCTCAGCGGATTAATCGTGATGTCGATCGCGTTGATGATGCATAATGCCTGGGCGGTTTTCGCCAGCCTGGTTCTGCTGGGCGGCGGAACGGCGCTGATGGATGTGGTGATCAACGTTGAGGGTGCGGCGTTTGAACGGCTGATCGGTAAATCGATCATGACCACCATTCACGGCTTTTTCAGTTTAGGCACCTTGGTGGGCGCGCTGTCGGGTTTAGCCATGACCGCCGCCGACATTAGCACCAGCTGGCATTTTGCGGCCGTGCTGCTGGTGAATCTGCTGATCGCCGCCAGCGCGCTACGTTTTTTGCCCGCCACCAGCGACAGCGAACGTCACGAAGAAGCGCGCAGTGCGGGCTTTCTCGCACAGGTTGGCCAGGAGCTGCGCGATCGCCAACTGCTAATCCTCGGCGTGGTGATTTTAGCCATGGCGCTGGCCGAAGGTTCTGCCAATGATTGGCTGCCGCTGCTGATGATCGACGGTCACAATCTCAACCATACGCAAAGCACTCTGGTGTATGCCGGTTTCACTGCGGGCATGACGCTGGGTCGCTTCCTCGGCGGCTACGTGGTGGATTATGTGGGTCGCGTGTGGGTGTTACGCGCCAGCGCCTTATCGGCCGCGATGGGTTTGGCCATGGTAATTTTCTCTGATAACCAATGGCTGGCGGCAGCCGCCGTCCTGTTCTGGGGCGTTGGCGCTTCGCTCGGTTTTCCGCTAACGGTTTCCGCTGCGGGCGATGGCAAAAACAGCGCCATTCGCGTCACCATTGCCGCTACGGTGGGTTATCTGGCGTTTCTGGTTGGGCCGCCGGGACTGGGCTTTATCGGCGAGCATGCCGGATTGCGCATGGCGATGCTGCCAGTGCTGATATTGGTAGTGATCGCGCTGTTCTGTGCCGGCGCGGCGCGCGGTAAAACGCCCGAGAAAGTGGAAACTACCGCTTAAACGGCTGCGTGACATGCGCCAATGAGTACTTGGTACGCAGGGATGCGGGCCGCCTTTACCTCGTAGGATCGCCCTTTAAGGCGACCTGGTCGCAGCGCCATTTTGTGCTTCTTTTAGCCGTGTAATGGCTTGCGGTTTGCCTGATGAAAGTGCGCGTATTCATCATTAAACAGATCGGCATTAGGAATTAAAAAAGCCCGTTACGGAGGAGATCGTAACGGGCAAAACGGATGCTTACTTGTTGTTTTTCGACGTATTGCTGAACTGTTCGGTGAGATAGCTGCTGGTGTTGTTTAGCACGCTGACCATTTTATCCAGATTGGTGAACTGCTTTTTATAACGCGCAATGGTGTCATCGATGCGTTTGCTGGCGGTGTTGTACTGATCGGTCAACACATTGAGTTTTTTACTGATGGTATCGGTCGCACCCTGCAACACGCCTTTGCTGCTCAGGAATGCGGTAAACGTGGTATTAAGCACCGTGGCGACGCCGGTTTTCTTACCGTCTCCAGTGAACATGTCGCGGATTGCGTCCGGTTTCACCTGCAAGCTGCTGGTTAACTTGGCGCTGTCCAGCTTCAGTTTGCCATCGGTAGGATCGGTGGTGACGCCCGCCTGCGACAGAGTTTTGTACACGCTGGAGCCTGAGCTGTTCGCCAGAATACTTTTCAACTGCACCTGAATATTGCGCAGCGTTCCATCGCCCAGCAGCGCGCCGTTTTTGCTGTCGGGATCTTTCCCGGCATCCACCGCCGTATAGCGTGTCAGGCTTGCCATCGTGTCTTGCAGCGAGTTATACGCGTTCACCCATTCGGTAATGGCTGTTTTCGCTTTGCCGGTATCGCTGCTCACCGTCAACGTCTGGTTGCCGGTGGTTTCATCGTTCAATTTCAGCGTGATACCTTCCACCGCGTTGGCGATGGTGTTGCTGCTGCTCTCAATGGCCACATTGTTAACCGTCAGCCTGGCATTTTGCGCTGCCACACTTTCCGTCATTTTGCTGCTGGCAACATCGGCTGCATCGAATCCTACAAACTCATGCAAGGTGTCATCGCCGGTGACGCTGAGCGATTTCAGCGCGTTGGCTGTGCCCGATGCGGTTGAGGTCAGCGACAAGCGATACTCGCTCTCCGACACTTTGATCAAGCTGGCGTTTACGCCAACGTTGGCTTTATTAACTGCGTCACGAATGGCGTTGAGCGAGGTCTTGTTTTTGTGAACGTTGTCGCACAACGTCGGTGCAAACGCACCGACATGTGGCGCTGAAACGGGCTAAAGCCAAATGGCCTTACCGGCTAAAAATTCCTGTCGGCGCTGCCGCACATGCGGATTTTTTCCTGCACAATGCGTTTCATTGCCAGCTTGCCTGGCTCCATGTATTCCCGCGGATCGTTAGCACGTGGATGGTGTTCAAAGAACGCTTTCACCGCATCCGAGAAGGCGATTTTGAGTTCCGTGGCCACATTCACTTTGCAGATGCCAAGGTTAATTGATTGACGCAGCATCGCTTCCGGGATTCCTGATGCGCCATGCAGTACCAGCGGAATGTCCACTCGCTCGCGGATTTGCGCCAGGCGAGCGAAATCAAGTTTAGGTTCGCCTTGATACATGCCGTGCGCCGAACCAATCGCCACCGCCAGTGAATCAATGCAGGTTCGCTGCACATATTCTGCGGCTTTCAGCGGATCGGTAAAAAGGCTGTCTTTCTCATCCACCACGATGTCGTCTTCCTGACCGCCTAAACGTCCCAGCTCGGCTTCCACGCTGGCATCGTAGCGATGACATAGCCTGACCACCTGCGTGACTTTCTCTATGTTTTGCTCAAACGCACAGTGTGAGGCATCAATCATTACCGAGCGCACACCCGCCTGCACTTTGGTTTCGATGTCGCTAAACTCTTCATGATGATCAAGATGCAGCGCAATCGGCAGATCGTATTTACGCGCCGCCTGCTGACAGATCGCTACCAGATAGGGTAAACCGGCATATTTATAGGTACCGGTGGTGCCCGCCATGATGACCGGCGACCCCATTTCCGCTGCCGTTTCGGCGATGACCTGCACCGTTTCCAGGTTGTGGATATTGAAAGCGGGCACGGCATAACCGCCCTGCTGCGCCTTGAGCAACATGGCGCGATTGGATACCAGATACATTAGCACTGCCCTCCTGTGCTGCCGGAGAAGTCCAGCATGATTTTGCCGCTCATCGGCTGGCCTTGCAGCGCCGTCACCGCGCTGGCGTAGACATCGGCATCGCCCTGCACTGCAATCAGCGGCGCCAGATTAATTTTCCCCTGCGCAAACAGCTGCGTCGCCTGCTGCCACTCCACGCCTGGCCAGGCGCCGGAGTAGTTCATCCAACTGCCAAGTACCTGTAACTCTTTACGCAGAATTTGTCCGAAGGTGGCGCTGCCGAGATGCAGATCGCGGTGCAGCGTGCCAATTAAACAAATTTGCGCACGCGGGCCGGCAATCTCCAGGCTCAGCTCAACGGTTTGTGGCGCGCCAGCGGTTTCCAGAATGAGCTGGTCAAAGCGTCGCGGCTCCAGCGCCTGGCGAATCGCATCACTGGACAGTGCTGCGCTGTTGTAGATGAAATCCGCGCCCAACCGTTGCGCCAGCGCTAAACGGTCAGGATTGATATCGATAGCGGTTACCGCGCGCGCGCCCAGCGCCTTAGCGCACTGCAGGGCCAGTAATCCAATGGTGCCTGCGCCCACAACGATCACCTCTTTGTCCTGACAGCCGCCCGCCAGCGCAAGGGTGTGTAGACTCACCGTCATCGGCTCAAAAAACGCGCCCTCCAACGCGCTGGTGGCCGCCGGCAGCTTGAACAGGTTGCGACGCGGCACGCTGATGACTTCGCGATTGCCGCCATCGCTGCGTGAGCCAATAAAGTGATAATGATGACACTGCGACCAGAGTTGGCGCTCGCACTCCGCGCAGTTAAAGCAAGGCTGCAAGGGTACGCATGCTACCAAATCGCCAGGTTGCAGATCGTCTACCGCGCTGCCGGTCTGTTGCACGCGTCCACAAAATTCATGCCCCAGCGTGATGGGATAAAAATGCGCACCCGCGTGGAAGATACGTGGAATATCTGACCCGCACAGCCCCGAACAGATGACATCAATCAGCACATCGTCAGCATTGCTGATCTGAGGCAACGGCTGTTGTTCAACCGTAACGCTGCCTCCGGCGTGAACCACGACAGATTTCATGAGGATAGGCTCCTGAACGCGGGGGGCTTTCCCCCGCTGACTATTTCGTTATGGAATGACGTTCTGTGAGGGTAATGGCGCTAGCCTCAACCGGTTCCGGTTGGCGCGCGCGGCGCCAGGTCAGGAACACGCCAGACAGGTAGAGGGCGCCGATGACAATCAGCGCCGTGACGTTCTGCCAGGTCAGCAGCTGAATCAGCAGATAGGTGATCGGCGAGCCGCCCTGATCCATTGACGCGACCTGGCCACCCGCTTTTAACGCTCCCGCGTTGGCGGCCAACTGGGTGTGGAAACCGATGGTCTGGGTCGCAATCCATAGCGTGATGCTCATGATGATGACGCCGGAGATAAGGGTGCGGAACAGATTGCCTTGATGCACCGCTACGGCCATCGCCACAAAGAAGCCAATCGTCGCCAGATCGCCAAACGGCAGCACTTTGTTACCCGGCAGCACCACCGCAAGCAGAATGGTGAGCGGAATGAAGATCAGGCTGGCGGACACCACCGAGGTTTGTCCCAGCAGCAGCGCCGGATCGAGACCGATCAAAAAATCCTGGCCGCCAAACTTAGCTTGCAGACGCTTACGCGCATGCTTAGCAATCGGGTTGAGGCCATCCATAATCGGCTTGATCACGCGCGGCATCAGCAGCATCACCGCCCCGGTTTTCACCGCCAGTTGCAGCACGCCTTTCACGTCATAGTGCGCCAGCATGCCGATGATAATTCCCATCAGAAAACCGACGGTGACCGGTTCACCAAAGGCACCGAAACGCTTCTGCACGTCATCTGCACTGAAGTGAATACGGCGCAGGCCAGGCGTTTTCTCGATAAGCGTATCCACCAGCACCGCTATCGGCCCGAGGTAGGCCGAGGTGCCGTGCGGCACCGCGATGCCATCGAGCTCGAAGTAGTTTTTGGTATCGCGTGAGAACCAATCGCCCAGCTTGTAGGCAAACGCCGCATGCAGCATCACGCCCAGAAT
Organism: uncultured Pantoea sp.; assembly: GCA_966185695.1. Classification (GTDB taxonomy): domain Bacteria; phylum Pseudomonadota; class Gammaproteobacteria; order Enterobacterales; family Enterobacteriaceae; genus Pantoea. The sequence goes on from CBIFUL010000001.1 coordinate 52,907, forward strand.
GCCCAGCCAGTAAGAACCCGTCGCGATATGAACCAACGCGCCGGTAAAAGTCATATGCCAGATGTTCCAGATATCGACGTTGACCACGCGCGTCATGCGCGCCACCAGCATCAAAATATTGACGCCAATGGCCACTGGAATCGCGATCAAGGCTATCTGCGATGCCCACGTCATTGGCGACGATCCGGGCCAGCCGACATCCACCACGTCCAAGCCAATCTCGAAATTGGCGGCCATGGCTTTGGCCGCCGGTCCGATGGAATCCAGCATCAGTCCAATTACTAACCCGATACCCACAAAGCCAATGCCGATATGCAGCCCGGATTTGAAAGCATCACCAACTTTCATCCCGAGGCATACCGAGAACAGGATGATCACAATCGGCAACATGACGGTGGGGCCGAGGTCGAGGATATAGCGCATCACTTCAGTAAACATGATTTTACCCCTGAAGAATGGTCAGAATCTTCTCGCGCAGCGCATCGGCACCCACGCCAGAGATAAACGGCATGCCGTGAACAACCGGGATGTCACCAAACTGCCGATCGACGCGCGCCGTGGTGCAGATCATGTCGGCACCGTCCATGTAAGTTTCGATTTCATTAACGCGACACTGCACCAGATCCAGCGCAATCCCGTGCTCGTCACACAGCTCTTTGATCTTCTCCGCGGCCATGGTGGAGGTCGCAACGGCTCCGCCACAGGCCACAATCACTTTACGTTTCATTTTTATATTCTCCGCTTGTAGGGACAGGTTCAGTGCACAATCAAACAGCAGGCGTAAGCAGCTGACGGTGAAAGCGTTCCGCCATCTCCGCCGCTGGCGCGTTGAGCAGGCTGGCAAGACATTCTGGCTGCTGGAGTTGACCAAATAGCGCGCGTAGCAAGGTGAGCTGCTGCTCTGGCTGCGTCACCACCAGCGCAATAATCAGTTCGGCTTGGATGCTGCCATCATCATCGGCTTGCTGAAACGCCACCGGTTGCTGCGGGCGAATCAGGTAAATTGCCGGTTCAAGCGCGTGCTCGGCTTCGCAATGGGGAATGGCTACCGCGTGTCCGTCCAGCGCAATGCCGGTGGGGTAAGAAGCTTCACGCGCTAACAGCGCGGCCGGATAGCTGGTGCGGCAAACGCCCTCGCTGACCATGCGCTCGCCAATGTGACGCAGCGCCTCATCAGCACTGTGGAATACCGCGTCAGCCGCAACGATCAGGCGGAAGTTATGCATGGCTGGCCTCTTTAGGCTGGGTGGTCGCAGGATTGCAGCCAAAGGCGTAATCACGCAGAACATCCTGGATTTTATCGATAATCAGCGCGTGCGGATTCGCTGCCAGCTGCCCGCACAGCACGCGATCAAACTGTTTCGGCAGGTACTGGCTGAGCAGGCCAAGCGGAATGACGGCTTCGGCCAGATTGGCCATCAGCACGTCAAAGGCCTTGCTGATGCGCGCGTTCGGCCAGTAATAACGAATGCGATCGGACAAGCTGTAATGGATATCGACCCGCGATTGCGAAAACAGCGGGCGGTAATACTTTTTCCAGTAGCCCGGTTCGTCCAGCATCACCTGATCGATGACCGCCAAAATCTGGCTCTGCTTTTCAGGCGCAATCAGCCGCTTTTCAATCTCCGCTAACGCGAAGATGGCTTCGCGCAGTGCAAAGGTGAGCGCCGGACCCACTTTGAGGATGGCGAAGTGATCTTTTACCAGCGCGCGATAGGCGGCGCGCGTTTGGTAATCCGTGGAGTGCGCTTCGTATACCACGGGCGTTGAGGCGATAAAGTGGCTCAGTTCGCGCGCGGCAGCGGGCTGATAGGGGATCACGCTGCTGTGATCGAACTCCACGCCCGGCTGCACGACTAAACCAATAATGCGCTCAATGGCCTCGCTCAAACCCGCAGCGCGAAAGGCCTGATAATGCAACGCTAGGGTATGGGCGGCATCTTTTGGGCGCGTGACGTGTACCGCCTGAATCGCAGCGGCTTCCCCGCCCGGCACCGGCACTTCCGTTCCAATCACATAGGTTAAGGCCGCTTTCTGCTCGGCAGTTGCCGCCTGCTCCGCCACGCGACACAACTCCGCAGCGCGTTGTGCAACCACTTCCGGCGGCAGCGGTAGCGGATCGTCGGCACACGACATTGATGCATCAAGGTGGATTTTGCTGAAGCCCGCTTCGACATAGGCGGCAACCAGCACCCGTGACTTCTCCATGGCCACGTCGGCCGTTTCGTGCTGCCAGCAATTCGGCCCAAGGTGATCGCCACCCAAAATCAAACGTTCGGCAGGAAAACCCACTTCACGCGCCATCGCCAGCACGTAATCGCGGAAGTCTGCGGGCTGCATGCCGGTGTAACCACCAAATTGATTCACTTGATTCGAGGTGGCCTCAATCAGCACCTTGCGCTCGCTGCGTAAATCCAGACGCAGCGCGGCTTCAATCACCAGCGGATGAGCGGAACACACCGAACATATCCCACTCTCCTGCCCGGCTTTGTGTTGTTGAATAAGTTGTTTCATGACGTCCTCCGAAAGGTTGACATCACCATCGATCATTTCCGTTTTTACGACAATTGCTTTCTTTTTGGTCTGTGATCGCGATCGATATATTTTCGATAATTTCCGTATTCTTTCGTTATGTAATTCTGACCTTTCGCTTTTTATCTCCCTGTGAGTGAATGATTTCTATAACTTTAGTCTGTTAAAGCTGCTTATTACGTGATCCAGCAATGCGCAACCCATCACATTTCGAATCTTTTTGTTTTACTTTCTTTTTCTTCCGTTTTACGATCGCCACAATTCGTTAAAGGAGCACGTATGAATACGTTCGAACGCAGAAAAAAAATTGTCGAAATGGTCAATGACACCGGTAGCCAACTGGTGAATGACATTGCTGCGCGTTTGGGCGTTACAGATGTCACGGTGCGTGCGGATTTGCGTTTGCTGGAAGAGCGCGGAGTGCTGACGCGTTTTCATGGCGGCGCGGCGCGCATTGGCGTTGCAACACCGGGTGCGGGCGTGATGGAAATGCAGGAGGTCAGTTTAAGCGATCGCTATGCGCTGGCCGCCGATCCGAAACGCCGCATCGCGCGCGAAGCGGCACGTCTGGTACGCGAAGGTGACACCCTGATTCTCGACAGCGGTAGCACCACTAAACTGCTGGCCGAAGAACTGGTGGTCATGAGCAACATCACGGTGATCACCAACAGCTTGCCAGCCGCAGCCATTTTGGTTGAAAACACCGACATTACGCTGGTGGTATGCGGCGGCACGGTGCGCCATAAAACGGTGTCACTGCACGGCAGCATTGCGGAATATGCGCTGAAAGAGGTGTCGGCAGACGTCATGTTTGTGGGTGCCGATGGCCTGGATGGCGAAAACGGCATCACCACCTTCAACGAAGGCTATGCGATTAGCGCCGTCATGGCGGCGGCGGCAAAAAAAGTGGTGGTGCTGACCGATGCCAGTAAGTTCACCCGTAAAGGGTTTAACGTGGTGCTGCCGATGGAAAAAATCGATGCGATCATCACTGACGATGCCGCGCCGGAAGCGCTGGTAAAGCAGTTACAGAAGAGAGGTAAGCAGGTGATTTTGGTTTAATCCATGGCGGTGTGTGCCCCTGCTTATCGGTCGGTGATGCATAAAACGCTTTGCCGATAATCAGGCTCCAGCCCTCTCCGCTCCGTCCCGCTTTACTGCCATTGACCGCGTACACCTTCTTCGCAATGTCTACCCCGCGCATCGCTTCTGCCGTTGTCAGCAATGCCAAATATGATGTAGCCTATATACAAAACACATACGTTTTATATATGGAATGCATCATGGGTATCGTTAAAATTTCCGACTTAATGCATGAGAACTTACGCATTGCCAGCACGGCGCTGAGTCGCTCGATCAACGCGCAGGCGGAACACTGGATGAAAATCGGCATGCTGGCCGAGATTTATCCGCAACTCAATCATCAGGAACTGACGCGCTTGCTGATGCGCGTGGAACGCGACGGCTGCAACGAGTTGGCGCAGCTGCTTGATCAACCGACCTTTATTTCGCAAGGAGTCGCGCAATGAGTATCAAACTGCATACTGCTGAAGAGATCGAACTGGCGCGTGCCGCCGGGCATGCCGCTGCCAACGTGTTGCAGATGATCGCGCCCTACGTGAAAGTGGGCGTTACCACCGATGAACTGGACGCCATCTGTCACGATTATCTGGTTAACGAACTCAAGGTAGTACCGGCGAATATCGGCTATCACGGCTATACGCGCACCACGTGCACCTCGGTAAATCACGTGGTATGCCACGGTATTCCGGGCGAGAAAAAGCTTAAAGATGGCGACATCGTCAATATTGATGTCGGGATCATCAAAGATGGCTGGTACGGCGACACCAGCCGCATGTATTACGTGGGGCAGCCGTCGGTACGTGCTAAACGTCTGGTAGACATTACCTATGAATCCATGGTCGCGGGCATCAAGGTGGTCAAGCCTGGCGCAACGCTGGGTGATATTGGCGCGGCCATTCAACAGGTGGCGGAGAAAGCCGGCTTTTCCGTGGTGCGTGAATACTGCGGACACGGCGTGGGCGAGGTCTATCACGGCGAACCGCAGATTCTGCATTACGGTACGCCGGGCACCGGTTTACCGTTGGAAGCAGGCATGATTTTCACCATCGAACCGATGATTAACGCGGGCAAAGCCGGCACCAGCGTGCTGTCCGACGGCTGGACGGTGGTGACGAAAGATCGCTCACTGTCGGCGCAGTGGGAACATACCCTCGCCGTGACCGAAACCGGGTTTGATCTGTTAACGCCGTGGCCGGAAGGCACCGGGGAATATGCGGCGATTTGAGTGCGTTAGGGCACGCATTGCCATCCACATCGCGCTGTGCGGCGTAAGGCTGGCCAGCCAGGTGTTTTCGTCGCTATCAATGGCGACCCTACGACGCCTGTGCAGGGTTTTCGTAGGGTGCGCATTCAAGCGCACCAGCATAAATACGCGTTTAGTGGCTTGACTGAACCAATCAGCATTACGCCTCAAACGGCACGCCTGAACGTAACTTATAACCCCTCAATCACCTGCGTAATGCGCTGAATCACCTGCTGCGCGGCGCGGGAAAGCTGGCGTGACGGCGCGGTACACAGCGCCAATGTCAGCGGGCGCATCATGCTGTGCTTTAACGGTACAAAGCAGAGCTGCTGCTCCTGCACCTCCGTCATCACATCCAGCAGACTCAGCACGCTCACGCCCGCGCCTTGCGCAATCAGGCTGCGGATTAGCCGAATATCATTACAGTCAATGGCATTATCCGGCGCGAGCCCCTGTTGACGATACAGAGCACTGACGCGCTCATGCACCACCAGCGCCTCGCCGGGGATGATGTGGCGGTCCTGATGCACTTCGCTCAGCGACAGCGACGCGCGCTGACTCAGCGGATGCGACGGTGCCATCACCATGCCCATTTCCAACTCGGCGAACGCCAGCACCTCTAATCCACTCTGCCCTGCGGGATCAAGGATCAAACCAAAATCGATCTCCGCCTGGCGAATCAGCTGACTGATAACGTGGCTGTTGTCCACCGTTAACCCCAGCCGTAGCCAGGGATGCTGCTGCGCGATTTCGCCCAGCGCATCCGCCACGCGGCCTTTGGTCAGCGCCTGTACCAAACCAACGCTTACGTTGCCACGCTTCAAACCCTGAATATCATCAAAGCGCTGCCGCGTAACACGAAACTCGCGCTGCCAGCGCATCACGTCGTCATACAGCAATTCACCGGCGGTGGTCATGCGTAAGCCGTCGGGCAACCGCTCGAACAGCGGCGTACCAAAACTCGCCTCCGCCTGCAAAATTTGTCGATTGATAGCCGAAGCGGAGACATGCAGCTTTTCAGCCGCCTTGCGTAAGCTGCCGCTGCGCGCGACCTCAGCGAAATAGAGGGAAAAGCGGGAAAAAGGGCTCATGGCTCACCTGTACGAATTTTTGCAACACCTTACTGCATTCTTGCTGATGGATTTGTACAGCACAACCTATTCACACTGTCCTGACCATTTAACAGCCTTTTTAGAATGACAGGACATCATCATGAACAGCTTAACGCCTCCCGCCCACTGCACCTTTGAACCCGATGATTGGCTACGGCTGGCACGCCAATGGCATCCGGTGGCGCGTGTTTGTGACATCACCGGCGCACCGGCTAAAGCAGTCCTGCTCGACGAGCAGCTGGTGGTGTATCGCATAAACGATCAGGTGGTGGTCGCGCGGGATGTCTGCCCACATCGTGGCGTGCCGCTCACGCTGGGCTTTCACGATGAAGAGGGTGTGATCTGCCCGTATCACGGTTTGCGCTTCGGCGAAAACGGTCGCTGCAACCGCATTCCATCAAGTCCAGGCCAGCCCATTCCCGCAAAGCTGAATCTGATCAGTTATCCGGCCCAAGAGCGGTTTGGCCTGATTTGGGTCTGCATCGCGCCCGATCCCGATCATCCCGCGCCGCTGCCCGACATGCCGCATTGGGACGACGCCGGTTTTCAGCAAATTAACTGTCCGGGCTTTGATGTCGACGGCTTTGCCGGCAGGCAGGTAGAGGGTTTTCTGGATGTGGCGCACTTTGCCTGGGTTCACACCGCCACCTTCGCCGATGCCACCAATCAGCGGGTACCGGCCTACAATCCGGTGGAAACGCCCACCGGTTTCGCGGTGGATTACTGGAGTTCCGTCAGTAATTTTGCCGCCGACAGCCCGCAGCAAGTGCCAGAAGGATTCGAGTGGCTGCGCCATTTTGAGATGCACCTGCCTTTTACCGCCACGCTGACCATTCATTTTCCCGGCACGTCACGGCTGGTGATTATGAACGCGGCCTCGCCGGTTTCGGCGCGCAAAACGCGGATGTTCGCGCCGATTGCGCGAAACTTTGATCTGCATGTGCCGGTAGAGGATGTGCATGCCTTCAACCTGCGGGTGTTCGAAGAGGACCGGTTGATGGTAGAGACGCAAAAACCCGAACGTTTGCCGCTCGATCTGACCTTAGAAGCGCATATTCCCGCCGATCGCAGCTCCATTGCCTATCGTCGCGGCTTAAAGCGCATGGGCTTTGGCGAATTTTTCCTGGTGTAAGGAGGCGATAATGAGCGACGAACTGAAAGTGATGGTTGACGGGATTTATCGTCAGGGACGCCACAACCTTAGCGTGATGCTGGTGGCAGAAAACGGTGAACCGCTGCCAGCATGGCAGCCGGGTGCGCACATCGATGTTCATCTACGCGCGGGCCTGATGCGCCAGTATTCACTCACCGGGCAGAGCAGCAATCGGCATCACTACCAGATATGCATTGCGCAGGACGCGCAGTCACGCGGCGGCTCGCGCTACGTGCATGAGGTGCTGCGTCCCGGCCACGTTTTGACGATCTCCCCGCCGCGCAATCTCTTTCCGCTGACCCATGCCAATAAGGTCATTTTACTTGCCGCCGGCATCGGCATTACGCCGCTGTATGCCATGGCAGTGGCTCTGGAAGCCGCCGCCGTGCCCTTTGTACTGCACTACTACATCAAGCAGCACGGCGACGCCGCGTTTGCCGCAGAAATTTCCAAAAGCTTCCAATATGGCTCGGCAACCCTGTGGTACAGCAGCGAAGGTCACAGCCCGCGCCACCACATTCCTGCAGAACTGATGGAAGCAACAGCGAATACGCAGGTGTATGTTTGCGGTCCGGCGGGCTTTATGGCGCAGATGCAGCAGCAGGCGCTGGATCGCGGTTGGCCAGCGGCGCACATCCATACCGAAGCGTTTAAACCCGCAGCGTCCGAAGCGGCACATCAGCACGAGAAGGGATTTACCGTCACGCTGGCGCGCAGCGGCTTGCAGTGCACTGTCGCCGCGGATCAAACCATCGCTCGCGTGTTGTTGGATCAGGGCGTTGATGTGCCGTTATCGTGCGAAATGGGCATGTGCGGCGCCTGTTTGACGCGGGTGACGGCGGGCGAGGTTGATCACCGTGATACGGTGCAATCCGACGCCGAAAAGTCCGGCGCCGAACAGTATATTGCGCTGTGCTGCTCGCGCAGTTTGTCACGCGAGCTGGTAATCGATCTGTAGCTTATTGCGTGCGCCACATCCGGTATTGGCCCCAGAAACCGATTTCGGTCGCGTACTCTTGCGGCGTGCCGGTTGCCACGACGTCGAGGGTTTTGCGCATGCCGAGGCTGAGTACCGAGCAATCATTGCTGACGCGCAGTTTGTGCGTGCCATTTTCCAGATAGGTGGTCACATATTGATTCTGACGCAGCATCGCGACGTCTTGCCCATCAATATTGACCACAAATTTGCAGGTGCCGCCGCTCATGCTACCGATGAACTGGCGATTACGCGTCACCGTCACTTTGGTTTGCTGCTGATTCGCGTTCGGGGTAACGATCTGCTGATTCATGATGGTGGTTGCTGGACCATAAGGTCGGGCGCATCCTGCCAATGTCAAAACCGCCAACGCCATCAATGCCTTTTTCATGTTGCTCTCCTTGAGAAATACCTATGCGCTTGGGGTTATCGGCCGTCAACGCTATCTCATTAGCGGCAACTGGGTTTTAAGCGGTAACAGGCACCACACCGGATAAAGCATTGGATGCGTGATGCCGGATTAAGGTGCCCGCCGCTGTAGCGGACACCTTGCGCCTCAGGCGATGCTACGCAGCGTAAACACGCTCACGCTGTTCACCATATTTGTTGCCTGCTCGTTTAGCATTGCCGAGGCCGCCAGCGATTGTTCCACCAGCGAGGCGTTCTGCTGCGTGGTGATATCGATCTGGCTGATGGCGAGGTTGATTTGGCTGATACCATCGGCTTGCTCGGCGCTGGCCTGATTAATTTGTTCCAGCACCTCTTTCATGTTGGCGACGTTGGACATCATCTCTGACATCAACGCATTCGCGCCGCTCACCCTATCGCGACCTTCAACGATGCGCGTGGAAGACTCCTCAATTAAATGGCGAATCTCATGGGAAGAGGTGGCGGTTTTTTGCGCCAGCGCTCGCACTTCCTGCGCCACCACGGCAAAGCCGCGTCCGTGTTCACCGGCGCGTGCGGCTTCGACCGCCGCATTCAGCGCTAAAATGTTGGTCTGGAAGGCAATGGAATCAATCAGGCTGATAATTTCTGCCATCCGACTGGCGGAATCATGTATTTCCGCCATTTTGGTCGAGACATCGCCCATCATGGCAGCGTTCTGCCCTACCGCGCCTTCGGTTTTGGCAGACAGACCGGCAGCAAAATGGGTGTTGTTACGGGTGTTGCTGATGGTGGCGGTAAATTCTTCCACCGATGCGGCGGTTTGTTCCACCGAGCTGGCTTGCTCTTCGGTACGCGCCGCCAGATCGTGCGTGCCCGACATGATTTCATTGGCACCGCCGGAAATCTGTTGCGCGCTAATGCGAATATTGCTGACGATTGCCGAGATTTTTTCCTGCATATTTTGAATGGCGTTAATTAACTGTCCCATTTCATCTTTCCGCGGCTCGTGAAAATCAGCGCTTAAATCGCCATCGGCGACGCGGCCTAAAAAGGCAATCACCTTTTTTAATGGCACAGTAATGGAGCGGATAATAACCCAGCCAATAATCGCTGAAAGTAAAATAGCCACAATAAAAATAATCACCATGGAAATTTTTGTGGTGTTATAAGAATTTATAAAGGCGTTATAGGAATCCCCCATTTGCTGCTCTTGCAGTCGAATAAAGGCCTGTACTTGATGGGTATAGGCAACTTGCGTCGTGGCCAGCTGGCCAAAATAGAAATCCACCGCTTTGCTGTTATCCGTGGTCAATAAGCGCGTGAATTCATTTCGTGCCTGGAGATATGCCGCCCGTTTCTGCTCCAGCCTATTTAATAGCGCGACGGAATCTGCATCCACTGCCAGATTGCTCAGCTGTTTATAGATTTCACTTATTTTTGCCGATGCGCTGTGTAAACCCGCCTCAATGCTTTCGCGGCGCTGCGCGTCAAGCGGCGCCAGCAGCAGCGCCTGCTGCTGCAAGGTGACATTGATTTCATTGATCACCTTATTGCCGAGCGCGATGGTCGGGTAATCATCTTTCATCATGCCATTTACCCCCGTTTGGGCTAATAGCAACGAATTTAATCCCAGCGCGGCCACCAGCAGCAGCATCGCGATATTGAGCAGAGAGGAAAGCGTTAATTTAGTCCGCAATTTTACATTGCGCGAAAATCCTTGAACCACGTCCATATAGAAACCTCAATGATTTTTAATTGAATAGCACAGTAGAAAACGATGTCTGGAAAAATGATGCGAAGAGGCTCCGAAGGTTAATCGGCAGCATCCCTGCTGTTATCGTCAGCCGCTTGGCTAACCTTAATATTTTTAATTCAGCCTTGATGTAAGGTGATAATAAAAATGATCTGGCGCATTGTTAAAATAAATAAAGCAGATCGATCAGTTTCATTAAATAAATCCTAAAATTAATTATGTGGAGGATAACGATTTTTTGCCTTTTGACGCATTGGTTGCGGATAAAACTGTGCAGAGTTTAACGAAGGGTGTTTTTTACTTCATATCCCGCAATTTGGCCTAACAGCGAAAGGTCATTTTTTCTGCATCGTTGGCGGGTTGAGGTCAGGCGTCACTGGCGAAAAATAGCAGAATAAGCGCTGCCGCCGTCGATTTTCGTGGCAGCACACTGCGCAGCAGCGCGCTTTAATCAAGACGCGCTGACGCGAGGCCAAAACGCTCTGCCCGAAAAGCAAAACGTCCGGCCCTGCAATCCAAATTACAGCTCTACACCACGTCAGGCTCATCCTCTTCAGTGCGCAGCAACAAGGCCTCATTGGCAACTTCCGGCAACTGCTGTAGCAGCCAGTCTGCCATCTGGATTTCATGCTGTAGGATGCGCTGGAAAAGCTTTTCGCCAGCCGCATCTTCCGCCTGCTGCGCGACAGTGAGCAACGTGGTGTACGTCGCCACCTTATAATTGCAAAACGCATAGGCGCTCACCGCAATCCGCACGCCCTCGCCGTCGCGCAACATGTCGCTTGCCGCCTGCCCTACCGCCGACATGCGTCCTAAGGCATCTTTTAACGCCGACCACTCGCTGTCGTGGCGCTTCAATACTTCTTTAACTTGCTGCTGCTGCTCGCGGGTATGATGCAGATACTGATCGATACGCGCCCTGAGCAGCGGATACTCGTCTAACCGCGTCAACAGCGCGTGCAGCATCGGTTCCGCATGCATTTCAACTGCATGCGCATCGCGCAGCCAATCCAGGTACACAGATTCCTTGGTCATCTATTTGCTCCGAAAGTGAGATGCACTAACAAAACACCGTTTTATAGATTTCAATACGCCCTCTGCACCACTTGATTGGCTAAACGCCGTTGCATTGAGGCTCGAAGCCTTTAAATAAGCGAAGCGTTAATTATCACGGATTAAGAGGATTAATTAAACGTAGCAAGCAAGTACCGCTTCGCAAGTAATCGAACGTCAAAACGCGACACGTTAGAATAAAAATCACCTTTGCGCTTCGCTTATAATTCAGAAAAAAATGACTCGACGAAACATTGAAAAAACATAACAATCATTTCTCATACAACATTCATCAAGCCATCCAGGGAAATTGTTTTATAGTTAAACAACCAACCTTCTCAAAATTAAAAGATGAGATTAATCCTGGCTTGATTATGGTAAAAACATCGCTACATTTATTTTTGCATCACGTTGGTATAAATAAAGAGAGGAGCACCAATGAAGGACGCTAAGAAGCAACCTGATGAGGAAGAAAAAAAGACGCAACGTCGTGGTGGTTCAGGCAACTTCGCCGAGGACAAGGAGCGCGCTGCAGAAGCAGGCCGCAAGGGTGGCCAGGCTAGCGGCGGTAACTTCAAAAACGATCCGGAACGCGCCATCGAAGCGGGACGGAAAGGAGGCAAGATCAGTCGTCGTAAATAATCTCGCACTAAGAATAATACACGCTTAACTGCATCACCCTTCCCGAAAACACTCTCCTGACGTTCTATTACCGCTTCGCTTAATTGCGGTTTTAACGATGTCAGGAGAGTATTCTCTTCAGAAAAAGCCCCTTAATTGCCTACTTATTGATCAGCCACCTCCATATTTGCCGCTTCGCTTATCTGGTCTTCGCGTTTGTGTATTAACGATCATTTTACTTTTGGCGTTTAATAAAAAAACCTAAAACTAGAGTTATATTTGTACACGCACTTTTAAGTTGTACACGTTGGAAAAGTTTATTTAGGATTAATTTCGTAATAATTAAAACTGGCCAATACCGCGCTAAACCTGCGATCAAAAAAGGGGCCGTAGCCCCTTTAACTCAGTGCGCAGCCATTTGCGGCGGCAGTTGCAGCAGCGCACGCGTCTGCGCCACGTCTTCTGCACTCACCGCGGAGGCGGCGTTACCCCAGCTGTTGCGCAGATAGGTTGCCGTAGCGGCTATCTGCTCGTCCGACAGCTTCCAGGCGAACGACGGCATCGCGCCGCTGGTCGGATTGCCCTGCGTCACCGCGCCGCGTCCGCCCTGCAACACGGTGGTGATAATCGAAGAGGCGTCTTCCGCCAGCAACCCTGGATTGCCCGCCAGGCTCGTCGCCAGATGGGGAATGCCCTTACCGTCGCTGTTATGGCATGCCGTACAGTTAGCCGAGTAAACGTTCTCGCCCATCTTCATTTGCGCGCTGTTTGATGCAAGCGGCTGCGGAGGCACCGTTTTCGAAGCAGGCACCTGCTTCAGGTACACCGCAATGGCGCGCAAATCCGCATCGGTAAGATGCTGGGTCGAGTTTGTTACCGCTTCCGCCATCGGGCCCGAGGCCACCGCCACGTGATTGCTGCCCAGCTTCAGATAATCCACCACCTGCTGCTGTGACCAATCACCAATGCCGGTGTAGGGATTTGGCGTGATATCAGGCGCATGCCATTCAGCCAAATTGCTGCCCTGCAAATAGTCGCTGCTGTCGCCGCCAATGAGGTTTTTCGCCGTATGGCACGCGGCGCAGTGAGCGGGGCCTTCCACCAAATAGGCCCCGCGATTCCACGCGGTTGAGTGGTTGACATCCGGCTGGAAACCCTGATTTTTGAAGAACAGCAAATTCCAGCCCATCATCGCCAAGCGGATGTTGTACGGGAAGCCAAGGTTAGTCTCCGGCACCTGATACTTAATCGGCTTTACCGACCGCATGTAGAGCCACAGATCGTGCATATCCTGATCGGTCAACTTCACGTAGGCGTTGTAGGGCATGGCCGGATAAAGATGCTCACCCATCTTGCCTTTACCGTGCCGCACCGCGCGGAAGAAATCGCGTTCCGTCCAGCTGCCGATGCCGGTTTCCACATCCGGCGTGATGTTGCTGGCATAAATGCCGCCGAACGGCGTGCTGATCGAATAGCCTCCCGCCAGCGGCAGCTTGCTCTCCGGCATGGTATGGCACGCGGTGCAGTCGCTGGCGATCGCCACATAACGTCCGCGCGCAACGGCAGCGGCATCGGCGGCCGTTGGCGGCTGGCTGGTTAACACATCGGTGCTGGCCACATCGTCCGCCGAGGTATCACCGTTTTGCCACAGCAAACCGGCTGCCACGGCTGCGGCGATTACCGCCACGCTCGCAATCAATTTGGTCTTTTTCATCTCACACCTTCACCAACGGACCAGGATTTTTCAGGTACTGTTCGATAATCGCTTTCGCTGTCCACAAACTCAGCGCGCCTATGGTGCCCGTTGGGTTGTAGCCGGCATTGTTGGGGAAAGAGGAGGCGCCGAGCACGAACACGTTGTGCGCATCCCAGCACTGCTGGTAGCGGTTGACCACCGACGTCTGTGGATCGGTACCCATTACCGCACCGCCGATAGTGTGGTCGCTGGCGAAGTTGTAAGGGGAGTAGGCGCCCGAAGCGGAGTTGGTGCCGATCACCGTCTCCGCACCCATCGCACGACCAATCTCTACGCTTTTCTCTTCGATAAACTTCGCCGAGCGGCGATCGTTATCGTTGTAATCGAAGGTCACGCGCAGCAGCGGATTGCCGTTGTCGTCCTTATATTCCGGATCGAGATCGAGGTAGTAATCCTCGTGCGAGAAGCTGGTGCCTTGGCCGAAGATGAAGGTGGCATTCTGGAACGCGTGCGTATACGCCTTCTTCCACTCTTTGCCCCAGCGCGGCGTGCCCGGCGGCAGCGCATCGGCGTTACCGATAGGCCGCGCACCGCGCGCCACCACTAAAATACCTGCGCCGCCGATGAAATCGTGGTCGCTGTGATCGAAGTTATCGCCGTTCCAGTCATCCACCTGCGATGACAGCGCGCCCGCACCGATGAACTGATTGAGGTTTTCATCTTTAAAGAAGATGCTGGCACCGGACACCGTTTGGAAGCTGTAAGCACGCCCGACAACGCCGGTTTTGGTCACCGGGTTGTACGGAACGCCGATTTTCGACAGCAGCAGCAAACGCACGTTCTGCATCTGGAACGCCGACAGAATGACGATATCCGCCGGCTGCACCCACTCTTTCTTGTTCTTGTCGAGATAGGTGACGCCGGTGGCGGTTTTACCGTCGGCAGCCTTATTGACGCGAACCACCGCAGAGTCGGTTAACACCGTGAAGTTTTCCCGCTGCATCAGCGCCGGAATGACGCAGGCGTTGGGGCTGGACTTGGAGAAGTTGCCGCAGCCGTAATACAGGCAGTAGCCGCAATAGGTACACGGCCCCATGCGGACGCCGAGCGGGTTGACGTAGGCGCGGGAGGTTTGTCCTGCGGGCACCATAAATGGATTCAGGCCGAGCTTTTTCGCGCCAGCGGTAAAGATGTCGGTTAAGCGCATGCTTTCCAGCGCCGGCAGCGGATATTCACTGCTGCGATTGCCTTCAAACGGATTGCCGTCGGGCATGATTGCGCCGTTCAACTTGCCGGCTTTGCCGGAGACGCCTGCAATCTTCTCAAAGCGATCGTAAAACGGCTCCAGCTCGTCGTAGGTCACGCCCCAATCTTGCAGGATCACGCCTTTGGCGATTTTCGCTTTGCCGTAGCGCTGCACCGTTTGGCTGTACGGCTCAAAATCCCACGGCGTAAAGCGCCACGCCATACCAGCCCAGTGTGTGCCTGAGCCGCCGACGTTGTAGCCCAGCTCATTCAGGTTCCATTCACGCGTCGGCAACGCGGTTTGCGTGATGTTATTGCGGAAAGTGGTGGTTTCGACGGCGGGCGGCAACAACATGCTGCGACGCGTATCCCAACGCAGTTCATCGGTATCTACCGAAGGCGGAAAATCAGTCGCGGTTTCAAACCACGGGCCACGTTCAATGGCAACGACATTCAAACCGGCGCGGGTAAGCTCTTCGGCAATCAAAGAGCCGCACCAACCCAGGCCGACGATGGCGACATCAGCTTTTGGACGGACGTTATTCATAATGAGGACTCTGGTGTTAAAGGGTGTTATCGATCAGGCTGGTGGGGATAATGTTGAGCTTCTGCCCTTTCTTCGGCAGCAGATCGCGGAAGTCGTAGCGCGCGCCGGGGAAGCCAATCATTTTCCAGCTGGTCATCTCTTTATTGCCGCCGTAGATCGGATCGGCGAGAAAACCTTCGCGCACGTTTTGCAGCAGCAATTCAAAGAACACTTTGGTTTCTACCGCCTCGCCGAGCGGCAGCTGGTTGTGCTCCATCGCCGTCAACACCTGATCTTGCTGGTCACCGCTCAGGGCGAGGAAGGTTTTGCCGTGCTGCTGCTGCATGGCGTTATCCAGCGCGGCAAGGCCTAAACGGTAGCGCTGGGCTGGGGTTAACGGTGATTGCGGGCCTTGTTCTGGCGTACCTTTCACAAACTTGCCCAGACGATAAATGGCCACCGCGTTGCCGTAATCACCGGCGAGCTGGCGATCAATAAAGATTGCGCAACCGGCGTCCTTGCCGCTCAAGCTGGTTTCATCGGCGGGAATAAAGCGTTCCGCGATGGCAGCCACGGTGTCGAATTCGTGCTGGGTGAGGTATTGCAGGCCGCCCTGACGTGGCGGTGCAGGCGGTGTTTGAATCTTGCCGGGTTCCCACGGCTGTCCACCGTTGACGACTTCAGCCTGGCCGCGTGTGGGGATCGTTGAAGCGACTCCCAGTGCGGTAATGGAAGTGAGAAAGTCTCTGCGTTTCATATATTCCCTGCCAATGGATTTTCACATTGCAAGCCAGGCCAAATAACAGACGTATTTATGCCTGGCGATTAATTAGCCATAAATAAGCATTACTGGATAAAGAGTGTGCGTGCCCATTGGGCTTTTATAATCAGATAAACAGCGAGGTAAGAGTCTTTACATTTTGAATCAATGAATTAAATAAATTTTAACAAGGTCGCAAAGAGTAAATTCTCTCCCTGCGCTTTGAAAGGTTTTTGTTGATGGTTTCCCATCATGGTTTATTTTCATTCTGCACAGCGGGAAGCGGTAAAGTAGCGTTTCGTCTCGCAACATTTAAGCACTTGCCAGGCACGAAACAAAAAGCATAATACGGCGAAAAATGACGCCTGGCTGCGAGCTTGCACACACGCGGCGTTATTGAATAACTCATAATAGTGAAAACTGGGGCGGCGACATCACCATGAAAAAACTCACCCTGATTAAAGTGGCCGAGCTGGCCGGGGTTGGGATCGCCACCGTCGATCGCGTACTCAACGAACGCGGTGGCGTGCGCCCGGAAACGGTGCGCAAAGTGCTGCGCGCCGCGCGTCAGGCGGGCTTGCAGCGTTTATTACCGGATGATTCCCAGCATCCGTGGCAAATCGAAGTGTTCCTCAGCAGCAACGGCACCTGGTTTTTTCAGCAGCTGGCGGATGAATTTGCCCAGATTGCCGATCGCCTGGGTTACCGTAAAATTAAACTATTCCGCACTTTAGTCACCGAAAATCCGCCGGAGAAACTGGCCGAAAAGATTAAAAAAAGCAGTGAATCACGCGATGGAATAATTGTTTATGGTCACGATTATCCGCTTATTCATGACGCGTTAAGGTATTGTCAGAATAAAGGCATCCCGGTGATAACGCTGGTTTCCGATCTGCCGGGTGCGCAGCGTTTCTGTCACGTGGGAATAAACCAATATCAGGCAGGACGCACCGCCGGTTTATTAATGAGCCAAAGTATGAAAACGCCGGGCGACGTTATTATCGTCAGCGGACGTTCTGATTTCAGCGCCCATATTCAACGTATTTCCGGCTTCCGCGATGCCCTTGCGCAACGCGCGCCCTGGCTACGATTACGCGAAGTATTAGCCGGAGAAGACAATCGCCCGAAAATACGCGCGCTGCTCAAGCAAACGTTCTTGCAGGCTGACAACGTGGTGGGCTTATATAATTCTGGCGATAATAACCGCGATATTGGGGCTTTATTGCAGCAGCAAAAGCTCACCGAATGTTGTTACATCACCCACGAGCTTTACGAAGTGACGCGCGGCCTGTTGGCGAACGGCACGCTCGCCTACACGCTGGATCAGAATGCTCGCCAGCACGCGGTGCTTTCCACTGACTTGCTGATCCGTCATCTGGAACAGGGTGTGCAGCCGGATGTTTATCAGGATGGCCGCGTCGAGCTGCGCATCGTGACGGCAGAGAATGTGGATTGACATGAGCACGCGCGGCTAAAACGGCCTCAAGCCAACGCCACATTCAGGCCGCACCGGCCAGCGGCGGTTGCCACAGGCGCACGCCGTTGCGGCCAGCGCGCTTCACGTCATACAGCGCTTCATCGGCGTGCCGCAGCCAATGGCGCAGCGACTCCGCACCCGCCGCCGACGCCATGCCGATACTGACCGAGCAGCGAAACTCCGCCGACGCCGGTAACCGCACCTGAGCAATCTTCTCTTTCAGCCGTTCCGCCAGGGCAATCACCGATTCATCGCTGGCGTGATGTACGATGACGCCCAACTCATCGCCGCCAAAGCGTGCCGGAATGTCCTGCAAACCCACGTGATTGCGCAGCAGCGCCGAAATTTCCGCCAGCAAAAAATCCCCCGCCTCGTGTCCGTACGTATCGTTGACCGATTTGAAGTGATCGAGATCCAGCAATAATAAATAGCCGCTGCTCTCCCCGCGTCGCGTGCTGAGGAATTCGCTTTCTAAGCGCCGTTCAAACAGGCGGCGATTAGGGATTTCCAGGCCTGGATCCATTAACGCGATGCGCTCTAACTCGCGGTTGCGCTGTCGCAAATGCAGAGTGAGGTTATAGGAGGTGATGCTCAGCACCAGCATGTAGCAGGTTGCCAGCGGCAACGTCAGCCACACGGTTTGGGCGCTGAAGGCCAGACGCACGCCTGCGCCATCCACCAGCCACACCATCAGAAAGGCGCAGAGGAATGCCTGCATGGCGGCAATCAGCTGTGCCACGCCGCCCGCAGCGTAGCGATCGGAAGCCAGCACCGCCATGATGACAAAAGATGGCAGCGGGCTGATCGCCATTAGCGCCACCCAAATTCCGCCAAACGCGGCGTCGAGGGTGAGATTGTGCCGCTCGGTGCCGGTGGAATCCACCGCCCGCAGCGCGCGATGATACGCCAGCCAGGGCCAGACAAAAGCATTGATGAATAACAGGGCGCAGAATTCTGCCCCGCGCTGCATTTCCATTAACACCGAGAGAATGGGGAAAAAACAGAGGATCGTGCCGAGCTGGCGCATGATAAACATGCGGCGCACAAAGCGTTCGGAACGCCGCTTCAAGTGGCTATCGTCAGGTGAGTAGTAATTCATTCACGGGAAATATGAGAGCGGAAAGAAGTGCAGTTTACGGGAAAAGGCTGCGGCGCTGCGCTTTATTTTAAGAATTTTCACCTTGTTTTAGGTTAATCGCACAAAAGATTTTCATTTTGTCGAAAAGTGAAACAGCGTAAACAGCGTTGGTACTGTTTACGCTGCGGTTTTACTGGCGCGCGCCGCCGTGCAAGCGGAATTGCGCGACCAAACGTTCCAGCCTCATTGCCTGCTCTTCCAGCGAATTTGCCGAGTGTGACGAGGCGCTGACTAATGTCGCGTTCTGCTGCGTGGTGGTATCAAGTTCACCGACGGCGCGAGCAATCTGTTCAATACCGCGACTTTGTTCATCAGACGCCGCCGAGATCTCCTCCATGATGCCATTCACGCGCGCAATGCTGCTCAGGATGTGTTCCATCGTTTCACCGGCACGCGCCACTTGTTGATGACCGTTGCTGATACGCCCTACCGATTCGCTGATCAGCTGTTCGATATCTTTTGCCGCGCCGGCGCTGCGCTGCGCCAAATTGCGTACTTCGCTGGCAACCACGGCAAATCCCCGGCCCTGCTCGCCTGCGCGTGCGGCTTCGACCGCCGCGTTGAGCGCCAAAATATTGGTCTGGAAGGCGATGCTGTTAATGACTGCCGTGATGTCTGCAATTTTCTTAGAGCTATCGGAAATTTCGCCCATGGTGTTCACCACATCACGTACCGCGATCCCGCCTTGATTGGCATTGCGTGACGCTTCGGCGGCAATCTGGCTGGCCTGACGCGCATTCTCGGCGTTGTTTTTCACCGTTGCGGTGAGCTGCTCCATGCTGGCCGCCGTTTCAACCACCGCCGCCGCCTGTTGTTCGGTGCGCGAAGACAAATCGAGGTTGCCCTGATTAATGGCGCTGGCAGCTTGCGATACGCTGTTCACGCTGCTAAGCACATCGCCGATCATGCCGCGCAGGCGTTCGTTCATGCGTCCCATTGCCGAGGTTAGCTTGCCGAGTTCATCGTGGCGATCGGTGGCAAACTGTGAGCTGAGATCGCCATTGGCAATGCGTTCTGCCAGTTCCAGGTTATGGAATACCGGACGCGTGATCTGGCGGATAATGTACCAGGCGACCAGCACTCCCAGTAAAATCGCCAGGGCCCCGATCAGCAGCGAGATCGCGGCGGAGCCGTTCGCTAACTCATCATTGCGCTGCTTAACAATAGTGATGATCTTCTTGATCGCCGCGCTGCTTTTGTCGCCCGCCACCTTTACCGTCTCTTCGGCGGCGCGCAGTTGACCATAGGCTTCCGCCGCTTGCAGGCTCAGGCTTTTGAATTTCTCGGTGTCCTGCCACAGCGTGTTGAATCCACCCTGCTGCTCTGGCGGCAACTGCGCTAACAGCGCCTGCATGCCTTGTTCGGCGCGGGCGAAATGCCCTTCCAGCGATTGGCGCAGCGCATCGCTGACGTTAAAACGCAGCGCCCAGGCTTCTTCGCGCACGTTGCTGATAGCAAACAGCTGCGCATAAATGACGTTGGTGAGTTCGGGGTTGGTAACCGGCGTGCGAATCAGCTGCGTGTAACGGGAGGTCATATCCTGCTGGCTTAGCGCATCCAGCTGCGCGCGCAGGCCGTTTAACTGCTGCGTGGCTTGCGTCATTGCGCCAATGCTGTTCTGGAAACTGGCGAGGTGCGTAGCCAGTTCATCCACCAGCGGCCGCGCGGCATCAGACCAGCTCAGCTGTTGGGCCTGCGCGTTTAACTGTTGCGCATGCGTGACGTAGTTCGCCATGACCTGGCCCGATTTGTCATCGCCATACAGATATTTGAGGCGGTTAATTTTTGCCTGGAACACCTCAATGTTGATGTCATAGATCAGGTTGGTTTTCTGATAAATGTTGTGAATGGCGTTAAAGCGCTGCACGCTCAACCCCGTTGCCAGCGCCACCAATAACAGCACAATGCCAAAGCCAGCCGATAATTTACGGGTAATGCGCACGTTACGTAAACGGGATACCAGACCCATGTTCCCTGCTCCTGAAATTGTTGTTTTTTTCATTCTGGTAGGGGAGTTATCGGAGCGGCGGCAAAATTGTTTAAAGCGTGTGGACAAAAAAGTGATGCAGAATGTGACGCGCCGCAGAAAGGCGGCGCCTTCAGCTCAGCGTGAAGGCTGAGGGGCTAACTGGCTGATAAACATGCCTGCCGCGCTGACGGCATCCACCGCAACTTTACCCAGCTGCGCGCGGATGCTGTCGCCGAGTGCGATGGTGGAAAATCCGGTGCAGGAGAAAGCAATCACCTCAATGCCGTCGCGGTATAACGCGTCGGCGCAGGCCAGAGCGCTGGCGCGCCCGGCAGCCGTGAGCAAGTCGGTGGTATTCTGCACACCTTCAGGCCGCGCATAGCGTACCCTTTCGCCCAACAGCTGGCGGAACGGCGCAGGTGCTGCGGCCCCAATCCCCATGACCGCCACCGGCCGTTTCAACATGCGCGCGATGCTGGCTGACGCTGATCCGGCGCTGATAACCGGCACCGACACCGCTGCACGCAGCACAGCAAGTCCTGGGTCGGCGGCACAGCTCAGGAACAGCGCGTTACATCCGTCAGCTTCCAGCTGCTGACCAAGCGCCACGATTTTTGGCACCGCCAGCGCTTCGCTCGCGTCATCAAAAATACCTTTGGGCTGATCTTCAATCGCCCGACTGATCGCGTTGATGCCATATTCCTGTTGGATCAAGCGACCATGCTCTTCAACAAAGTGCCGATCGGGATGGGTAAGTACGCGAATAATGCCCAGCATGATAAAACTCCTGATGCGGTTTAGGGTTGCGTGATGTGGGCTTTAACCTGGCAGGTTTACCCGGCAGCGGCAACTGTTGCGATTTGCCATCATTGCCGTTGCGCGGGAATGTTCTCGGCAACGTCGGCAATGATCTGCCGCAGCCAGCTCTGCGCCGCGTCCTGCTGCGTGCGACGATGCCATAGCAGATCAAAGGTGATTGCAGGCAACGCCAGCGGGGGTGCGAACAGGGCAATGCGCTGCGGATAGGCGTAATAGCTGCCAACACGGCGCAACACCGTGGCGACATAATCCGTTCCGGCCAGCAGCGCAGGCACAGAAAACATGGTCGGCAAGGTCAAACTGATGTGGCGCGTTAGGCCTTGCTCACGCAGCTTTTGATCGACCAGGCCAAACTGGTTGCCTTCCGGCGACACCAAAATATGGCGCAGCGCCAGAAAAGTGGTGAGATCCATGTCGCCCTGAGCAGCAGGATGATCGCGGCTAATCAGCGTGACAAAATCGTCGTGCAGCAGCGGCTGCGACATAATGCGATTTTCGGCTTTGGTTGGCGCGATCCCCACGGCTACATCAATTTTACCGGCATCGAGTAGCGTTACCGATTCGTCGCGATCGGTGTAGTAACGCACGTGCAGGCTGCATTTCGGCGCGACCTCAGCCAGTTTCGCGCTGAGCGCAGGCAATAAAACCTGCATCGCATACTCCGTTAAGCCGAGAGTAAAACTGCGCGGCTTAGCATCAGGCGCAAAAACCTCCGCCGGTTGCATCAGGTTTCTCACCTGCCCTAACGCCTGCGCCACCGGCTGCGCGATGGCCTGGGCTTTGGCGGTAGGCAACAGCCCTTCGGCGCTGCGAATAAACAGCGGATCGTCAAACACGCGCCGCAAGCGCGCCAGCGCCGCACTCATCGCCGGTTGACTGACATTCGCCATCGCCGCCGCTTTCGTGACGTTGCGTTCCAGCATCAGCGCATTGAACGCCACCAGCAGGTTGAGATCGAATCCTTCAAAATTCATATTTTGTATGTTGCTGTATACAGATTATTTGTTGGATGGATAGTGACACGATGGGGAATACTGCTCAAGCCGGTGAGAGACACCGCGACTAACCAAAAGGGTTACCCAATGTCTGAGAATGTAGAATTGCCTGCACGCCTGCTCGCTGAGCGCACCGCAGTTGAAATGCTGTACCGCGCGTTCAACGACAAAAATCCCGATTTACTCGATGTGGCCGTTACGCCAGATTGGCAGGACATTCCGCTGGCGCCGGGGCAAGGTCCCGGCCCGGAGGGATTCAAACCCCTACTTAAGAGCTTTATCAGCGCCTTTCCAGATATTCAGATAGTGATACACGACCTGCTGCAAGAGCCGGGGAAAATGGCGGTACGCGCCGAGATCAGCGGCACGCATCTGGGCGAGTTTATGGGCATCGCGCCGACCGGACACCCGATCCGCGTGCGTCTGCATGAGTTCCATCTGCTGAATGGTGAACGGGTCACCACCACCTGGCATATGGAAGATTGGCTGGCTCTGTTTCAACAGATTGGGCAATTTCCCGCCGACTAAAAGCCTACGCAGGCGCACTTTTTCGTGTAAAGCGGATCAGTGCGCCGAACGAAAAGCCCGGGTGTTAGGGTTTCCGCTAAAAGTATGTTGTAACTATATAAGGCTGATTTGGCTGGTGGCGAGCTTCATGACAAGATACCCGTAAAAATTGTTTATCATCAATAGGTTAACAAACTATGTTTTGGGCGATTTCAGGCTGAAACCGCCCGCATGGTTTGCAGGCGGCAGCGGCTTTACCAGCGCGTAGCGTGCATATCTATGACAAAACGGTACTTCACGTCACCTTTCAGCATGCGCGCAAAAGCCGTTTCAATCGCTTCACCGGCTATCAGTTCAATATCAGCGGTGATATTATGCTCGCCGCAGAAATCCAGCATCTCCTGAGTTTCCTGAATACTGCCGATTGACGAGCCGCTGATGCTCAAACGGCGATTGACGATTGGCGTGACGTTCGGTGATGCGTGCGGCTGCTCGGGAATGCCGACCAACACCAAGCGTCCATTGGTTTTCAACGTGGCGAGATAAGGATCGAGATCGTGTGGAGCTGAAACGCAATCGATAATGAAATCCAGCGACGTTTGGCACGCCGCCATTTGCTCGGCATCGCGCGAAACTACCACCTGCTTAGCGCCAAGACGTAACGCATCTGCACCTTTCGCCGGAGACGTGGTAAATAGCGTGACTTCTGCGCCCATCGCATTCGCTAATTTGACTGCCATGTGACCTAAGCCGCCTAACCCGACCACGCCAACCTTATCGCCCGCCTTAACGCCGAAATGACGCAGCGGTGACCAAACGGTGACACCCGCACACAGCAGTGGCGCAACGCCGGCTAACGGCAAGGTGTGGGGAACTGAAACCACGAAATCCTGATCAACCACAACATTTTGCGCGTAGCCGCCCCACGTGCTGTCGCCGGTGTGTTTATCGATACCGTTGTAGGTGGCGACAAAACCGGATTCGCAATATTGCTCCTCTTTCTGCTGGCAGAAATGACACTCCCGGCAGGAATCGACCATCACGCCCACGCCCACCAGATCGCCGGTTTTGAAGTGAGTAACCTGAGCGCCGGTTTCCACTACGCGCCCGACGATTTCGTGGCCTGGCACCAGCGGATAGCGGCTTACCGCCCATTCATTACGTGCCATGTGCAAATCGGAGTGACAAACGCCGCAATACAGGATTTCAATTTTGACATCCTGCTGCTGCATTGGACGCAGGGCAATTTGGCTGGAAGAGAGAGATTTTGCCGCATCGTGCGCGACTAATGCATTGATTTTCATGATGCCTCCAAATTGGGCTGGCTTTGGCTAATTGCAGGCGGCAGACTATAGTGAACACGGTGCAAAAATGATAGTAGTCACCATTTGGTAACCATAAAGAGGATTTATCATGCCAGCTTGGGTTGAAGGGAAACTGATGTTTTATGCAGATTCACCGCCGCGCCGCTTAATGGAGCTGTTTTCAGTGAAGTGGAGCAGCATGGTATTGCATGCGCTTTATCACTGGCCCGATAAACGAGCCCGCACCGGCGAGCTGCAGCGCAGTTTGCAGGGGATTTCGAAAAAGATGCTGTTTCAGACGCTGAAAGAATTAGAGCAGCGCGGCCTAATTGCGCGCCACGTCTACGATGTGTTGCCACCAAAAGTAGATTATCGCCTTACGCCACTTGGCATGACGTTCGCCGAACCGATAGAGCAGATGTACCAATGGGGATTGGAAAATCAGGCGGCACTGGACGCCATGGAAACCCATTTTCAGGCGGCTATTCAGCCAACAGCAAACGCGCCACACAATCACGATCGCGCTGCTGACGCGGATTGAATACCACCATACTTAAGCCCGGTTTGCCTTCCACCGCGAAGGTGCTGTACTCCAGCTCCAGCACGCCTTCATCAGGCAGCCACAGCTGCTTAATGCCTTCGCCATGCTGGCTCACTTCTTGCGATTGCCACAGCTGACGGAAGGTTTCACTGATGGCGCTTAGTTCCTCAACCAGCACACGCACATGTTCACTGGCGCCGGTGCGCGCCACGTCCGCGCGGAAGTTTGCCACCAGGCCGCGCGTCACTTTGTGCCAATCGGGTAGGCGCTTTTTCATCTCTTCATCGCGAAACATCATCAGCAGGATGTTGCGCTGAGACGCAGGCAGCTGGGCGTAATCAACAAACACTTTGGTCGCCGCATGATTCCACGCCACCACCTGCCATTCGGCGGTTTTTATCAGCGCGGGCGTGTGCGTCATGCTATCGAGCACGCGCTGGAGCGAAGGCGATACCTCGACACCTGCTTGCCACGTCACGCCCGGCAAACGGTTTTGCGCCAGCAGAAACAGATGATCGCGCTCAGCGGCGCTAAGCTCCAGGGCGTTGGCTAAACGCTCAAGCACGTCTTCCGATGGCGCGCCCCCTCTGCCCTGCTCCAGCCATGTGTACCACGTGGTGCTGACGCAGGCGCGCACCGCCACCTCTTCGCGGCGTAAACCGGGTGTGCGGCGGCGCAGCAAGGTGTAACCGAGTTTTGCCGCGTCGAGCCGCTGGCGACGTTCACGCAAATAACTGCCCAGCAGATTGTCGTTTTGCATCGTCATCTGATTATCCTGTTAGTACACATACCTGTATAAGCTCACGACTTTTCGCCGCCCTGCAGAGATTTATCATAGTGCTTCCACCCTCAGATTAAGGATCACGATTATGCGAATTTTTGTAACGGGCGCGAGCGGCTTTATCGGCTCGGCGATTGTGAAAAAATTGCAGGCCCGCGGCGATGATGTGCTGGGATTAGCACGCAGCGAGGCGTCGGCAGATAAATTACGTCAGCAAGGTGTTGCGGTGATACACGGCGACCTGCAAGACGTTGCCAGTTTGCGTCGCGCGGCTGAACAGTGTGATGGCGTGATTCATACAGGCTATATTCACGATTTCAGCCGCATGGACCATGCCGCGAGCGTGGATCAGCAGGCGATTGTGGCAATGGGCGACGTTTTAGCCGGTTCACAGCGTCCGCTGATTGTGACTTCGGGTACGGCGCTGGTTGCGTCTGGCCAACTGGCTACCGAGCAGATGCGCCCACGCGCGGGCGCACATCCACGTTCTCACGCCAACGTTGCAGCTTTAGCGTTGGCCGATCGCGGGGTGCGCATCGCATTAGTGCGCTTGCCGCCAACCGTTCATGGGATGGGCGATCACGGATTTGTGCCGATGATTATTCAACAAGCGAAAGAGAAAGGGGCGGCAGTTTATATCGATAGCGGCGAAAATCGCTGGCCCGCCGTCCACCGCGAGGATGCGGCAGAACTGTTCTGTTTAGCGGTTGAAAAAGCGCAAGCCGGTGCGATTCTCCATGCGGTACAGGAAGAGGGTATTCCGTTCCGTCAGATCGCTGAAACCATTGGCGCAGGTTTAGGGCTGCCGGTGAAACGTCTTACCAGCGCCGAAGCGCGCGCATGGCTGGATTGGATGGCATTCTTCGCGGAGACAGATAATCCGTCATCCAGCGCGTGGACGCGGCAAACCTTTGACTGGCATCCCAGCGGGCCAGGACTGTTGCAAGATATGCGCGAGGCAGGTTATTTCAGATAGGAAAAGGGGCCAGAATTGGCCCCCAAACGGCTAGCTAAAGGGTTCTTCACGCGCCAGCACGCGTGCAATCACGTTAAGCGCACCTTCATCGTTGTTACTTTGAGTTTTATAGCGCGCCACCGCGCTGACTGACTCGGCAGCGTTGGCCATTGAGAAGCTGTAACAGGCCTGACGCAGCATTTCGATATCGTTAGCGCTATCGCCAATCGCGACCACTTCGCAATCATCAATTCCCCATTTTTCCTGCAGCAGCGCAATGCCGTGCGCTTTGTGGCAGCCGGGAATGATCAAATCGACAAAACCAAATCCGCTGGAAACGGGATGCATAATATTTTCAATTGCACCTAACTCGGTGTGCAAACGTGCCAGCAACGCTTCGATACCTTCATGCGCCAGATTCAGTGAAAATTTGAAAATGGTGTCATCAATGTCGTAAAGGTTGTCGCGCTTTTCCAACCGATGATAATGGTTGGCTAACATGCCCATGACATCATCGGACATTGAAGTGTGCACATATGCGCCGTTGCGGCCGCACACCACGGTGCTGATCTCCGGCTCTTTTGCCAGAATATCCAGGATTTGATGCACGCGTTCCGGCGCTAGCTGGCCGCAAAAAATCTCTTCATTGCGATCGGAGACCCACGCGCCGTTCTCTGCCACGAACGCGATTTCATCTTTTATTTCAGGGAAATAACGCTGTAGTTGATAATATTGATTGCCGCTGGCGACCACGAAGCGAATGCCCTTCTCTTTCAACAATGCATACTGGCGCAAGAAGCGCTGCACGTTGTACTGCTTGCCGTCATCGAGAAATGTTCCATCCATATCCACCGCAATCATTTTTACTGCCATTTTGCTCTCCCGTCTTGGTACGCCGTTAATCCATCCGGCTGTGAAAAGGTATGCAGTAAGCTTACTCGCGGTATGGATTATTGAGAATGTGAATAATGTGATTGTTAACGGCTTTCAGAGATTTCCAAGGCCACTTTTTACTGCAAATCAGCGCCCTTTTCTCTGATCCAGGCACAGAACATCTCGGCCATATCCTGCGCATAGGTCTGAATCTCGGCTGGCGTACGGGCTGACTCAGAAAAATGCTTGCCGACATTGCCCAAGGTGCTGTTGATGAGATCAGCGGCGCGCGCGCGTTCCTGCGTATCCAGCTGGGGCAACAGTTCATACAGAAAGTCGCTGATGACGTGCTCACCCGCCGCACGCGCAGCCTGAACTTCGGGTGCATCACGATATAACGGCGCAGCGTCGTTAAGCGCCGTGCGCATTGCCGCTTCATCACATTCTGACTGCAAAAAGGCGTAGGTGAGTGCGTGCAGGCGCTGACGCGGCGAACCCGCGCTGTTACGCAGAATCGTTGCTAATAACTCTCCCGTGCGCTGCCACTCTTCACTTTGCAAACGAAATAGAATCGCCGCTTTATTGGGAAAATATTGGTATAGCGAACCAATACTGACGCCTGCACGTTCCGCCACGCGAGCGGTGGTAAATCGCTGCGCACCCTCTTGCGCTAAAACCTGAGTAGCCGCTTGCAAAATTGCCGTAACCAGTTCAGTTGAACGTGCCTGTTGTGGACGTTTTCTTTGTGAAATCCGGGTGTTACGTGGCTCATTCATCTTGCCTTCCTGAACACGAATAGTGAAACGCGATTGATTCATCGTATTCTGTTGTGACGATGTAATCCACGGAGAATGAACATGAACACCCTAACTTCAGCGCCTTTAGCCCCGCTGTTAACCTCTCTTTTTGAGCTGGCCGATAACATGGCGCATCCCACCCATGACGCATTTCGGAAGATGTCTGATGCGGAACAAAACCGTCTACTTCAGAGCAAAACAGATTACCTGGAATTGTACGGTCATTTGAAAGAAGTTCCGCTGGCCGTCTCTCGTGAAACCGGTCGTTTGCTGTATATGCTGGCACGCAGCTGCAAGGCAAAAACGGTGATTGAATTTGGCACGTCTTTTGGCATTTCCACGCTGCATCTGGCCGCAGCAGTACGCGATAACGGCGGCGGTAAAATCACCACCAGCGAATTTGAACCGGGAAAAGTCGCGTTAGCGCGCCATCATTTCGCCGAGGCGGGCGTAAGCGACCTTATTGAGGTACGCGTCGGGGATGCGCTGGAAACCTTAAGCCGCGATCTGCCGCCCTCCATCGATATGTTGGTGTTGGATGGGGCAAAAGCGATTTATCCAGAAATTTTGGCGTTAGTGCAGCCCGGTCTGCGGGCGGGCGCGCTTATCGTGGCCGATGACGCGGATTTCAGTCCCGAATATTTAAAACACGTTCGCGGTTACGGATTTATGTCGCTGCCGTTTAATGACGGGGTGGAAGTGTCAATGTGGTTGGGCCACGAACACTGAATCATCAACCCAGAGCAAAGGCTCTGGGCTTCACGCGATTAATCAAACCACGGCTGGAACGGATCGGGAAACGCCACCCATTTTTCAGGCCCCAATGCCATTTCGTCATCGGTGAGTAGCGCCGCGTCCAGCTTATGGTGCAGCGCGGCTTCATCCATGTCGATGCCGATAAACACTAATTCCTGACGCGCATCGCCGCTGCCCTCGACCCAATTTTCCATAATATAGAGCAAGTTTTCTTCATCCTGCGGCCAGCGCTCTTTTGGCACGCTCGCCCACCACATTCCGGCTAAACCCTGGCGCGATACGCCGCCCGCTTGCGACCACGAACCGGCGTGGCGTGGACGGCTTGCCAGCCAGAAATAGCCTTTCGAGCGCACCACGCCGTGCATATCACCCTCAATAACCTGTAAAAAACGCGTCGGATGGAAAGGACGACGCGCACGGAATACGAAATTGCGAATGCCGTATTCCTCGGTTTCTGGCGTATGCGAGCCGCGCAACTCCTGCAACCAACCGGGCGCGAGCGAAGCTGCGTCGAAATCAAATAATCCGGTATTGAGCACCCGATCGAGGCTAACTTTGCCAAACTCGGCGGTGATGACCTTAGCGCGCGGATTAAGTGAGTGCAGAATGGCCAGCAAGCGCGCCCTCTCCGCGTCGTTGATCAGATCGGTTTTGTTAAGAATCAGTACGTCGCAGAATTCAATCTGATCAACCAGCAAATCCACCACCGTGCGCTGATCTTCTTCACCCAGCGATTCGCCGCGCGCTTGAATGCTTTCATTGGATTCGTAGTCGCGCAGGAAATTGAAACCGTCCACCACGGTGACCATGGTATCCAGCAACGCCACTTCTGCCAGACTTTGCCCATCTTCATCGGCAAAGGTAAAGGTCTCGGCCACCGGCAGCGGCTCAGAAATCCCGGTAGATTCAATCACCAGGTTGTCAAAGCGGCCCTCTTTCGCCAGGCGATTCACCTCCAACAGCAAATCTTCACGCAGCGTGCAGCAAATGCAGCCATTGCTCATCTCCACCAGCTTTTCATCGGTGCGCGACAACT
Source organism: uncultured Pantoea sp. (assembly GCA_966185695.1). Taxonomy (GTDB): domain Bacteria; phylum Pseudomonadota; class Gammaproteobacteria; order Enterobacterales; family Enterobacteriaceae; genus Pantoea. Next base: position 82,998 of record CBIFUL010000001.1, read on the forward strand.
CGGCGCCGCCGTCACGCACCAGCGCGGCATCAATGTTCACTTCTGACATATCATTAACGATAACCGCTACGCGTCGACCTTCACGATTATTGAGAATATGATTGAGCAACGTGGTTTTGCCTGCACCGAGAAAGCCAGAGAGCACGGTCACGGGTAACTTTTTAAAGGTCTGATTGGATGGGTTTACTGCTGACATTGCGACTCCTTCAAATGACGTAATTCGCGCGATAAAGCGGCTAGATCATCGCGTACAATTTGATATGTTATAACATAACATTAGCCATGTCATGATCGATTCGTTTCAAGGCTTGCTGCAAATTGCAGATCACAGTGAATTAGAGGATAAAAAGTCGGCGAGCCAGCACGGCTCGCCCGGCAGGATTACTGATTATTGGGGTAGCTCAGCGCCATCGCATCATCTGGCAGTTTGGTGAAGGTTTTAACAATCGTGTGGAAATCTGCGGTTGGCGTTAAATCAGCAAACTGCTGCGGATAGAGATCTTTCGCCAGAATTTCCATGCCGACAATGTTGTAGGGATGGTTGTAGAAATGGTGATAAACGCCGTAAACGCGCCCCTGTTTCACCGGTGCAATCTGCGTTAAGCCGGTGCGTTGCAGCAATGTATGGAAAGTGGCCTTCACCTCGTTAGACGATACGCCATAACCAAACGGCAGCACATTGGCGTTTGGCCGTTTGGAACCGGTCATGACGTAGACATCAGGTTTCATAGCGATTATTTTTTCCAGCGCGATAAAACCCGCGTTGCCCGGCAACAGCTCCGAACCGATATTTTTGCCACCGACGGCTTCCACCAATCCGCCCCAACCGTTATGGCTGTGCGTGAAACAACAGTTGTCGCTGTTGCCAGCAATCGGCTCAATAAAGACGGTGGGTTTGTCTTTAATCTGCGCTACGGCTTGGGTGATGTGGTGAAATTTTTGCTGATAGAAATCGGTGTAGGCTTTGGCTTCAGTTTCACGATTGAGCACCTTGCCCAATAACGTGACGCTCGGTGCGGTGTTCTGCGCAGGATGCAGTTCGTAATCGACAAACACCACCGGAATATGCAGCGTGTTCAAGGTGCCAAGCACGCCTGATTGTTGTAACGCAGCTTTGGCACGCAGCTGCGCGATCATCAAATCTGGCTTTTGCGCCAGTACGCTTTCCAAATCAACCTGGCCTTGATCGCTAAACCCCATATCCACAATTTTGGTGGCTGCTGGCCAGCGCTCTTTCAGCAAATTCCAGGTTTGCGTGTCCTGTTTTTTCGGCAAGTTATTCCACGCGACCACGCGCTTAAAAGGGTCATCGCGATCGAGCAACGCCAGCGTCAAAATGTCGCGCCCATCCTGCAGGATGATGTGCTGCGGTTCTTTATTTATTGTTTGCGTGTTGCCGTCCATATCGGTGATGGTCAGCGGATACGTGGAAGCGGTCGCAGCGGTTGTAGCAAACAATCCTAATGCCAACATCAGGTGCATTTTCATGCCAAAACTCCGAATCAAAGGTAATAATAATTATTATCAATTACCTTAACACAACCTTAAGTGGCGAAAATAAACGCCACTTCAATCGGTTGTAACGGAATTTAACTTTTGCGCCCGGCAAATTACGTGAAATCAGACAGCTTTTGTCCTGCGGTGATCAGCTCCTGCAACAGCATTTGCCGACGCTCGTGCGGCGTATCACGGCTCACCATAAAGCAGATTGCCGCCACCGCTTGACCGCTACGCGAGCGAATCGGCGCAGCCATGCAGCAGGTAAAGCTTTCCGACAAGCCTTCCGTCATGCAATACCCCTGTTGTCCGGCATGGTGAATTTCATCGAGGAAAGCCTGTTTGTCCAGAATCTGGCCGCTGGCAAGCCGATAATCCTCTTCAGGAATAAGATTAAGGATCGCACTGTCCGACCAGTTACTGAGCAACAAACGTCCGGTGGCGGTCCAGGTAATCGGTACGCGCACGCCAATATCCGAGGTGATTTTGAAGGGATGCGCGTTACTTTCCGATAAAACCACCGTGTATTTGTTGCCTTCCAACATGCACAGCTGCACGGTTTCGCCGTGACGCGCCACAATCTCCACCATCAACTGGTGCGCGCGACGGATCAGGTCGTTATGCGCCATGTAATCCGCACCGTAATAGTGCATCTCGCGGCCAAAGAACACGGCACCTTCGGCATCTAACTCCACTAAACCGGCTTCACTTAACAAGCTAATCAGCTCATAAACGCTGGAACGCGGTGCGCCTGTGGCTTCAATCAAATCACGCATCGCCATCGGCTGACGCGCAATATGTAATTGACGAAAGATATCGATAACCCGGTCAACACCGCGCGCCCGCGACGGTTTTTCATCCGGCATACGCTCACTCCCCTGTTTTATTGATGCGCATGAATGGTATTAAAAAAGAGAAAGCATCATACACCTGACCATAGAAATAGCCCAAAGGATAAAAATAGATATTCCGCGCGCAATTAATAATTAAGTGAACTCATTTGGGGCCTCATTTTGGCGCAGGCTGTTTATTATTGCCAAAATGTTTACGACGAGGATCACACTATTTTTGATAAATTCATTTTGCCGAATTTAATTTTGCGATCGCGACAACATCACAAAAAATTAAATAGCGGTGTACATCTTGCAAAAGAAAAGCGCCTGTGCAAATCTCAGCCTATCCGGTATTGCAGATGTATGTCTGATATACCAGACAAATAGCACACTACCTAATGAAATGAACGGGAGCACTCTTGCATGGCAATAAAACGTTATGGCGTTGAAGGCGGCACCGGCACCGGCGGACAAAAACTGCCGTTTGCCCGTGCTGTAGAAGCCGATGGATGGCTGTATATCTCAGGCCAAACGCCGATGCGCGATGGCGAAGTCGTTGAAGGCGGCATCATTGAACAAACCCAGTTGGCGTTCGATAATTGCCTTAACATCATGCGTGAAGCCGGTTACGGCGTGGAAGATGTGGTTCACGTAACGGCGGTGTTAACTGACGCACGCTATTTTAGTTCGTTTAATAAAGTTTTCAGTGAGATATTCAGCGACAACCCGCCGGCCCGTATTTGCAGCGTGCAAGATTTAGTGGTGGACTGCAAAGTCGAAGTCGATATGAAATGTTACCGCGCCGATCGTAAATAAAATAACCCTTTAAAGCAGGCTGCGATATTTTACTTTTTTCGCCAACACCAGGTCAGCCTGTTATTAATTAAAGCTTTTCATTTTGCTGTTAAATAACGGCTTAATATCGTGCCGTCTCGTATAAATGTTAAAGAGATCATTAAAATGAATACACCTTCACTGACCTTTAGCGCCAAAGCTGTCGCGGGTGCGCTGATTGTGCTGACCCTTGCGGGTTGTACGCCGACAGAAGAGAAAAAAACTGCTGGCGCTGCGCCGCAATCCGCCCTGCAAACCGTGTTGCAACGCGGCACGCTGCGCGTAGGCGATTGCCTGAGCTTCGCCCCGTTTGGTTTCTATGACAAAGAGGGTAATCCTGACGGGTATGACGTCGATCTCGCCAAAGCATTAGCCAAAGAGATGGGCGTGAAATTGGAGATGGTCAACACCACCAGCGCCAACCGCATCCCGAATCTGCAAACCAATAAAGTGGACGTGGTGTTCTGTAACTTCACCCGTAATCTGGAACGCGCTAAGGAGATTGGCTTCACCAACCCGTATGTGGTGGCGAGTGAAGCGATGCTGGTGCGCAAAAACAGCGGTATTCGATCGGCTCAGGATATGGGCGGCAAAACCATTGCCACAGTTAAAGGTTCCACCAACGGCGATGAAGTACGCAATCTCGGCATCGACGTGAAAATTCAGGAATACGACTCCTCGCAGGCGGCAATTCTCGCGGTAAAACAGGGCCAGGCTGATGCGATGATCGAAGATAACAACTTCCTTGCCTACCAAGCCAAGCTCGATCCAACGCTGGCCGTGACCAACGAAGCGCTGGTGCCGCTGGAGTACAACGCTTTCGGCGTGAAACAGGGCGATCAGGTATGGACCAACTACCTGAACGAATTCCTGTTCGAAATTAATGCCTCGGGTGAAAACGCCACGCTCTACCAAAAATGGTTTGGCAATAAGCCACGCTATCCGCTGAATCCGCAATATTGATTGATGGCCCGCGGCGCGGCAGCAATGACTGCGCCGCATAAAGGAGTCAAACCATGAGTTATCAATGGCTAACCCTGTGGCGCTATGCCGATACCTTCCTTGAAGCGGCCTGGCTAACGCTACAAGTCACGCTGCTGGCGTTTGCCCTGGCGGTTGCGCTGGGATTACTGTCGGCGCTGGCAAAATCATCGCCGCTGGCCCCTGTTCGCTGGATCAGCCACTGCTACGTTGAGTTCATTCGTAACACGCCGGTGCTGTTGCAAATTTTCATTATCTTCTTTGGCTTGCCGTCGCTCGGCATCACCATGAGTGCATTCACTGCTGGCGTGCTGGCGCTGGGTGTTAACGTCGGCGCGTATCTGTCAGAAACCTTCCGCGCCGGCATTCAATCCGTGCCCAAAGGTCAACTTGAGGCCGCGTACATCCTTGGCATTCCACGCCGCCAAATCTTTCTTACCGTGGTGTTGCCACAGGCAGCGCGCGCGGTGTGGCCAGCCATTATCAACAATCTCATCCAACTGCTGCTCGGTACTTCGCTGCTTTCGGCGATTGCGCTACCCGAATTAACCGGCACCGCAACCGTGATCAACGCACGCACCTTGCTGTATATCCAAACGTTTAGCGTAGTCGCGCTGGTGTATTTGCTGTTAAGCAACCTGTTTGCCTGGCTCGGCGCGCTGGCTGGACGGCGCATGTTCCATCCACCGTTGGTGACGCCCGTAAAAAAGTCCGGCTGGCGATGGGCAAAAAGATGGCTGACTAATCCAGTGAGACGGGAGAACGCGTTATGAGTGAGTTAATCATCAGTTCGTTGCCGATTTTACTGAAGGGATTGGGGATCACGCTGTTGCTGTCCATTGCCGCGATGGTCGGGAGTACGTTACTGGGCCTGCTGGCTGCGGTATTACGCACCAGCCGCTTGCCGGTGCTTAAACAGATCGCCGTGCTTTACACCGAGCTGTTTCGCGGTACGCCGGTGCTGATTACGCTGATGTTCATCTACTTCGGCGTGGCCTACTTTGGCTACGAAATCAATCTGTTCGCGGCCGGGATTCTTGGTTTGAGCATCTACCAAGGCGCCTACATCGCTGAAGTGTTTCGCGCCGGCATTGAAGCGGTGCCAAAAGGCCAATGGGAAGTGTCGTGGATTCTCGGCCTGTCCAAACGTCAAACCTTTATGAGTGTGATCCTGCCACAAACGCGCGGCATCGTTCTGCCACCGCTGGCGGGGCAATATCTTTCCCTGATCAAAGACACCTCGATTGTCAGCATGATCGGTATGTCGGAATTAATGCATCAAGGCCAGGCGATTGTTGATCGCATCGGTCAGCCAGTAGTGATTTACGGCCTGGTTGCCCTGCTCTACTTCGCCGTGTGCTTCCCGCTGTCGCGTTGGGTGCAGCATCATCAAACCAGGAGCCAATTGTCATGAGCAAATCCGCTATTACCTTAAGCCGGATCACCAAATCATTTGGTGCCACGCAAGTGTTGAAAGAGATCAGCCTTGATGTATCGCCGGGTGAAGTGCTGGTGCTGATTGGTGCATCCGGTTCCGGCAAAAGTACCGTGCTGCGCATCATGAGCGGACTGGAAATCGCTGACGGCGGCGAAATCTGGGTGAATGAAGTGCCGCTGCATGAACGCAAACGCGCCAGTGAAATTTGCGGTCATGTGGGCATGGTGTTTCAGCAGTTCAACCTTTTCCCGCACAAAACCGCACTCGGCAACGTGACTCTGGCGTTGATTAAAGCGCAGAAATTATCGCCAGCCGAGGCCAACAAGCGTGGCATGGCGGCGTTAACCCGCGTTGGCCTCGCAGAACGCGCGCATCATTATCCGGCGCAACTCTCTGGCGGCCAGCAGCAGCGCGTGGCAATTGCGCGTGCTCTGGCGGTTGAACCAAAAATTATGTTCTTCGATGAAGCCACGTCGGCACTCGATCCCGAACTGGTCGGCGAAGTCACGGAGGTGATGCGCAGCCTGGCACGCGAAGGCATGACGATGGTGGTGGTTACGCATGAAATGGGCTTTGCGCGCAAAACCGCCGACCGCGTGGTGTTTATGGATCAAGGCGTGATTGCTGAACAAGGCTCGCCGGATCAGATTTTCGTTAACCCGCAGAATCCGCGTACGCAGCAGTTTCTATCGCGCGTACTTGAACACTAAGGAGAGATTATGTCGATTCGCTTTCCCTTGCAGGCGGACGGTTTGCTGGATGCCGCACAGATCGCGCCACGTTTTAAATCTATAGCGGGCAGCGGCGATGCGACGCTGCCGCTGGGGACGTCGGTGCTCAGCAGCGATCGGGTGTTTTCACCGCTGATGATTATGAAACAATCGGCGCTGGAAAATAACCTGCGCCAGCTGGCGGCTTTCTGCCGCGAAAACGGCGTGCTGCTGGCCGCCCACGGTAAAACCTCGATGTCGCCGGCTATTTTGCGCCGCGCGATAAGCGAAGGTGGCGCATGGGGGTTAGGTGCAGCCACGCCCGCGCAGGTGCGTGCGCTGCGGCAGTTTGGTATTCGCAATGTATTCCTGGCGAATCAACTGGTTGATCCTGCTGGCATTCGCTGGATTGCGCAGTGGCAGCAGGATCATCCCGATCATGGCTTCCTGTGCTATGTAGATTCACTGCAAGGCGTAAAACTGTTGGAGCAGCATCTGGGTGGTAGCCAAATAGCCGTGTTGTTAGAGATGTCGGTGAGCGGCGGTCGCACCGGCTGCCGTTCGCAGCAGGAAGCCGTGGCCATTGCCGAAGCGGTGCAGGCAAGCTCTGCGCTGCGCCTGGTGGGCATCGCCGGTTACGAAGGCGCGCTGGGCGCAGGCCGCGATGCGAGCGGCGTACAGCGCGTCAAAGATTATTGCGCCATGATGATCGCTACCGCCGCGCTGCTGGCCGAAAAACAGCTGTTCAGCAGCGACAATATCATTCTCAGCGCCGGTGGCGGCGCGTGGTTTGATGTGGTTACCGCATGCTTTACTGCCGCCACGTTGCCGCTGCCGATAACGCCGCTGATTCGTTCGGGGGCCTATATGGCGCACGATAGCGGACTTTACTCACGCATCGCGCCGTTTGCCCAGCCAGGCGCAACGCATCATTTCGCTGCGGCGCTGGAAATTTGGGGCCGCGTGCTTTCCCGTCCCGAGCCGGGATTGGCGTTTATTGATTTTGGTCGCCGCGATGTGCCGTTCGATCAGGATTTGCCCAATCCGCTCTGGATGCGCAATGCCGATGGCAGCAATCCGCGTGCAGCAACCCATTTGCGTATCAGCGACGTTAACGATCAGCATGCCTATTTGCTGTTGCCGGAAGATGAAACGCTACAGCCCGGCGATTGGGTCGGCTGCGGCATTTCGCATCCGTGCACCGCGTTTGATAAGTGGCGTTATCTGCCGCTGGTGGATGATGATTATTGCGTCACAGATTCACTGGAAACAGCATTTTGAGGTTTTTTTAAACGCCGTTGACGGGTGATGGGAGAGGAAAGTAGAGGTTTCATGCAGGTGCGCACGTTTGCACACCTGCGTGTTTATCAAAGAGTTAAGCGGACAACGCCAACTTTACGGCGTCTTCTGCGTGAATCAGCGTGGTATCGAATAGCGGCACGCTCGCATCTTCGGGCTTAACCAATAAGGTAATTTCGGTGCAGCCGAGAATTACGGCTTCCGCGCCCTGATCCACCAGCTGCGCCATAATCTCGCGGTAGTGCGCACGCGATTCATCACGAATCACACCGAGACACAGCTCCTGATAAATGATGTCATGCACCCTTTTGCGTCCCGGCGCATCGGGCACCAACACCTCAATACCGAACTGCTCAAGACGGCCCTTATAGAATTCCTGCTCCATGGTAAACGCGGTTGCCAGCAAACCCACTTTTTTCACACCGGCTTGCTGAATACGTTGCGCAGTGGCATCAGCAATATGCAGCAGGGGAATATCCACCGCAGCGGTGATTTGATCCGCCACTTTATGCATGGTGTTAGTGCATAACACCATGAAATCCGCCCCACCCTTTTCCAGGCTGATTGCCGCCTGTGCCAAAATTTCACCGGCTTTTTGCCATTCACCAGCCACCTGCAACTTTTCAATTTCCTGGAAATCGACGCTGTACATCAGGCTGTGCGCAGAGTGCAAACCGCCCAACTGATGCTTCACCTGTTCATTGATGATGCGGTAATACAGCGCGGTGGATTCCCAACTCATGCCACCTATTAAGCCAATCATTTTCATCGGTAAAATCCTTCTATAGAAAGTGATGCCTGCTACTTTACGGGAATTGCGGCCAGCGCGCTGAGGGAAACAGCGATAAGCGGATGTTGAACAGATGAAACATCGGTGAAAACAGCCTGTTTTCCTGCCGCGCCGTCGCTTCTAATTGCAGCAATAACCGATCCAGCTCCGCTAACAGCTCGGGCTGCGGCACTGTTTGCAGTGAATGCAAACGCCGTTTGAGGAACAGAGTAAGCTCATGGAACATCGCTGCACTGTGTATTCCATTATGGTTTAGCAGCGCCTGATGCCGCGTGTAGTAGTCGTAGCAGTTCGCACCGAGCCAGGCTTCAGCAATCAGGTTGCCGCCGGAAACCAGATCCGGCGCAGGATCAATGCGCTTACGCGGCAGGATGATGTTGACCTTATCCAATGTGCGAGCGACAAACTGCTGGCGCGCGGTCATGGTGACGCTGTTCAGGCGCAGCGCGGCGATGAATTGCAGCAGATCGCGAATCCCTTTGCGCACCGCACGCTTCGCTGTCCACGAAGGACGTTTATTGCGAATCAGAGCGGTGATCGCTACCGCAAAGGTAATGCCCACCAGGGTAGAAAGCATAGCGTTCACTATAAGCAGTAAATCGGGTTTGAAATGGTGGCTCATGCCGATCAAGCCGGGAATCTGTGTGGCGACGATCAGGCCAATCAAGTTGGTGGACGGATTGGCAATCACTAATCCCAGCGCCAGCAAACCCGGCGCAAGACAAATCACCAATGCTTCAAACGTCACCGCCTGTGGAATCAGCAGCGTGATGTATAACAGGCTAATGACCACTGAAATCAGTACGCCTTTAAGGAAAAGCTTCATCGGCGCGATGGGGCTGTCCATGCCCGCAAAGAAGGAACACAACACCGCCGCCATCATCGGCGCAGTAGCGCCGTCCACCCAGCCGCTGCCAATCCAAAACATGCAGGTTGCAAAGGTGGTGACAAATGCAGTAAACGATGACAGCAGCAGCAAGCCTTTATCCACATGTTTGTGCGCACGTGTGGTTTTGCCAGGCTTCACGGTGGGTGTCCACTCACTTACGCGTTCGCTTACGCTGGTGTAAGCATCGGCGATACGTACGAAGTTGAGCAAACGCTCCAGCAGCCCAATCAATAAAATGCTCTCTTCGCTGTTTAACTGCCCTTCTCGCCATGCCTGCTCTAACTGTTGCTGTGCGGCAACGAGTACGTCGCGCACCTTCACCTGCTCATCGCCATTCAGCCACAGCAGAAATTGCTGGAAAGCTTCAGCGATATAATCTGGAAAGCGGATTTGCTGCTGCGCCAGAAGATTGAGACGCGATTCAATCGCCGTTAGCGTTGGAATTAAATAGGACAAGTGTTGATATTGCACGCTAACCAGCCGCACCAGTCTTCGCGCCTCATCGCCCTCATAGACGCAATGCGTAATCAGCGTTTCGACGCTCAACGGATAATTGGCCATCTGGATCAGGATATCTTCACGCTCAAGCGATTTTTCGGCTGGCATTGCCGTAACCAGTTCGCTGCAAAGCTGACGCGCCTTCTGGAACCATAAGCTCACGCTTTGCTCCAGTAAATTGCGCATCGAAACCGGCCAAAATAGCCGATGCACCAGGCTGCTGCAGACAATCGCCACGGTGATCTCTTCCACGCGCGATATCACCGTATAGGTGATAGCACTGGGCGAAACCACATCGGGAAAGCCCATGATGGCTGCACTATAACCTGCCAACATGAAGACATAGCTTTTAGGGGTGCGATCGTGCAGCGACAAATAGAGGCATGCGGCAACCCACAACGAAATGCAAAAGCTGAACAGCAGCGGATCTTGTACGGTTGCAGGATAAATCAGCAGCGTAAACAGACCGCCCAGCAGTGTGCCAAAAAAGCGGAACACGGATTTGGAAATTGTCGACCCAGAATAGAGCTGCGAGGCAACGTACACTGTAGTCAGTGACCAGGCCGGTTTATCCAGATTCAGCTTCAGCGCGATGTAAAAAGCCAGAAAGGCGGCAAGACAAGTTTTGGCAGAAAAAAGCACTGCGCTACGTGAAAACCACTTCATAGAGCATGTAACACCTTTAACAGGCAACGTAAGCGCCTATCCTGACAGAAGGTTTTACGCGTGGCATTTTGATTTGTTATACAAATCATTACCGTGCTAATTATCTGGGTGCCTATGAACTTTTGTATTCTTCGCGCTTGATGCCGATTACAGTGAACGGTTGGTAAAAACCAATTATTGTTATAAAACCGACCAATTCGTTATTTATTGGTTATATAAGCATTTTGCTAAGGTGGCAAAAAAACCACACGAGAGTATCTATGAAAACCAAAATTTACACATTAAGCGCCTTCGCACTTAGCTTCAGCTTCAGTTTGCTGTCAATCCAGTCGCAGGCTGCCAATCCAGAAACCGTCTCCATCGGTTATCAGAAAGCCAACATTTTTGCGCTACTTAAATATCGCGGCACGCTCGACGAGTCCTTCAAAAAACAAGGCATCGCTGTACGCTGGGTTGAGTTCCCCGCCGGGCCGCAAATGTTGGAAGGCCTGAACGTGGGCAGCATCGATCTGGCAGCAACGGGGGATGCACCACCTACATTTGCGCAAGCCGCTAAAGCGGATCTTATTTACCTCGGCCACTCACCGGCCAACCCAAAGACCGAGGCGATCGTGGTGCCAAAAGATTCGACCATAAAAAGCGTTGCCGATTTGAAAGGTAAGCGCGTCGGCTTAAATAAAGGCTCCGATGTGAATTATCTTCTGGTTAAAGCGCTTGAAGATGCCGGGCTAAGTTACAAAGACGTGCAGCCAATTTATTTACCGCCGGCTGATGCCCGTGCCGCGTTCCAGAAAGGTGCTATCGACGCATGGGTTATCTGGGATCCGTTTCTCGCAGAAGTAGAAGCCAATGCTGGCGCACGTGAGATTCGCAACGCTGAAGGTTTGGTGCCACATTACACCTTCTATCTCGCCAGTCGGCCATTTGCGGAAGGGCATCCAGAAACAGCTAAACAAGTGATTGATGAACTGAGCAGGCTCAGCGACTGGGCAAATCAACATCAAGAGGAAGCGGCAGCGATTTTATCAAAATCCACCGGTTTACACCCAGCAATATGGCAAACCACGCTCACGCGCTTACCCTATGGTGCGAAGCGTATGACGCCACAGGTTTTTGCTGAGCAACAAGCATTAGCCGATACCTTTACCCGTATTGGCCTGTTGCCGGTGAAGGTGGATGTGCGTAGCGCGACGTGGTCACTGGATAAGCAGTAAAGATTTTAACTGAGCAACAGCGATGTAAGAGAGGTTGAGTGTTATCTGCTCACCGCTTACATCGCATGCTGAATAAGGCGCGAAAATCACTGAACCTGATGAACATATCACGCATTTTATAGGAATGCTTTGCTCGAACCAGCAGGTTATATCGACGGCGACTTTGGGAATTTAAGCGATTTCAGATTAAGGTGGTGCCTTAGCTAAGAGTTTTTTGCAGCGGGATAGGAATGGGATTAAGAGCCGCTAGCGCACGACGAGTGGAGAAACCTGTAAAGATTCTATTATTTCATCATACGTTTAAACTGGCGCACTTAACCTCTGAACATAGTGAACATGCTTTACATAAATGTTATTAGGTCGATTCTCGCTGATAAGCATTTCTTGCTAGCGTCATGTCATGGAAGTACATAATCTGCTAGTGAAAGTTATCCACGCTTTCTGTGGATAAATCATTGAATATCATCTGTCTAAATGCCCGCGGCATGAGAAAACCGCAGTGCAACATCTGGCGATTTCAGCCTGAAATTACTCCAATAAAATCTTTAAAATCATCAAGATAATGGTGAAATTTGTTTGGCGAAGCGCTGAAATTCAAGCTTTTTTTCTAGCATGGCAATCTTTTACAACGACGCTGCCGATTTTGCATCCAACTGGTGAAATTACCTCCATCCACATATCTATGAGTACGTAATATTTCACAGCAGGGGCTGAAACAGTGGCGATTTCAGCCTGAAATTCGAACTCTCATCTGATGTTTTTCATGCAGTTAGCCATGAAATCGCTATGGCGAGCAATGAAATTTCGTGTCAAAAAAAACCGCCCGGGGGCGGCAATCATTTATTGGCTAAGATATTTATTGAGCGTCTCATTGATCACTCTATCCAGCTCTTCCTGAAGTTCTTTAGACTGGCGGTTAAATTCATAGCTAAACATACGGCCACGGGTCTTTTTACGTGCAAAGCGATCTTTATCGGCAAAGCTCCATAATGGCGTAGCAACCACTTTCTCTTTCGCTGGAGACTGAACCAAGGTTTGGCTGCCATTTCGGACCAAACGCAGAATGCCATTTTTCACCTCATCTTCCGCTAACCCTTCGCGGGCGCAAACGGTATCCACATCCATGCCGATGGTGTCAATTAAAGCATCAACGGTTTGACCGGTTTCCTGCAGCTTCTCGTAGGCTTGCAGCAAGGTTTTATAATCGGGATAGGTCAATTCGGAATGATTTGGGAACAGCGTTACCAACTCGATTGGCACGCTGGCAGCCTGCAAAGCTCGGGTGACTTTGGCCTGCGATAAACCTTCGCTCTGCGCAATCTCCTTCTGTGATAATCCACCGTCTTTCATCGACAATAAACGCATGCCCACTTCACGCAAGTTGTGTTCGCGTGCAGTCTGAATGTCCTGCGCTAAACGGCGTGCTTCATCAGCTGAAATGGCGACTTCGGTTACCAACACGTCAAGGCCAGTTTTGCAGTGCAACGCGGCGGCACGACGACGTGAACCATCAAGTATCTCAATGCGATTGTCACGCTTTACACCAATGGCCGGGAAAAATTGCTGCAGTTTAATGGTGCGGATGATGTCGCGCAGTGACTCTGGCGTCAGGCCAGACTGGTCGCGGCCGTTGGTTTCCATCACCACAAAGGTCTTTTCTTCAATCTCTTTCGCAGCAATATGTTCAAGCGTGAACAGGGTGCGCTTACCGGTAGAAAGAGTAAAGGTCTGAGAATGGCCATCGGCGCTTTCCTCAGTCTGTAAAGGTGTCTGGCTGAAGGTTCGGCCAATTGTGATTCTTTTTGCGCTCATAATAACCTCAGTTCAGGCGGATAAATTCAATACGATCAAAGACGGCTTTTGCAAAATCTTCCGCCGCCGAACGCGCATTCTTTAAGGCCTCGGAGCTGCCGACATACGTCGAAGGATTGGCTGAGATAACGGTGTCGAAGGATTCACCACAGCGTTCAAACCCATCAAGGCGCGGCAAAGCGGCGTCCAGCATATCGCCACCAAAAATTTCTTTAGCCAGGCTGTGACAAAGCTTATGGTCGGCTTTGTTCGACAGCTTGGACATAAAACCGATATTGCCTTGTAAACGGCAGGTTGCACCTGATTCTTCAATAATTCCTATAAGCTCAGGCAAACGCGTTAAATATTTTAGTGTTGAATGAAAATCGACTTGTGCGGGCGGAACGGGCGTCATTAACAAATCGGAAGCGGCAATTGCGTTCTTAAGGAAGGCATCAAGATGTGGGCCGCTGTCGATAAAGATGAAGTCGTAATCTTTCTTCAATTTAGCAACAACATTCTCATATAAAACCGCATGCACATTCTGATCAGGCAGATGAGCAGCACATAACTCTTCCCAACGCGAAGCGATAAAAGCGTCATCAATCGATGCGGGTAGCACATCAACGCCCGGAATGATCGAAGGCACAATAAATTCGTTAAGTAACTCTTCGCGTTCAACATTTTGCAGCATGGCCTGCGCCGCCGTAGCTTCAACCAATCCCACCGAGCGTTCATGATTCAGGAACATGGTAGCGGAAGATTGCGGGTCGAGATCGATCACTAACACGCGTAAATCTTCAAATAAAAGATGGGGATGGGCGCGTAATGCATGCGCCAGTGAAACTGTTGAAACCGTTTTTGATACGCCGCCTTTTAGGTTACCAACAAACATGGTGAAGGCTTCATCGTGGCGGTCGCGATACTTAGGCACGCCGCGATGATGATAGATATCGATGATATTCTGAATCGACATTGCATACTTGGTTGAGCTTCCAGCAGCGCGTTTGTCAAAAGGGTAACCGTTTTCTTCCATCTCATTGACGGCATAATCCACGCTTGCTCGCGTCAACTTGGGTAGTTTGGCTAACGCGGCCTTGGCGTAAACCTGATAAAAGGTGTTTTCCTTTAACTCTTCTTTTTGAGCCTGAATTTGTTCCGTCAAGCTCATCAGCATCTTTTCTGAACGTTGTGCCACCTTCAGAACTTGCTTCTCATCGTTAGCCATACTTGCTCCACACATGTAGGATTTATGACTTTATACATAAATCCTGCACATGAGGCAAATATATCTCTTTTAAACAGCATGAGTCGATTAAACAAAAAAACCGTGAGCTGGAGCGGCGTTTGTCTAAGATTCACTGTAATCAGTAGCTCAAACTGGTTTGATTCACGTGGTGAGATTGTGAACGCTTGATGGAATAAATCGTTTTAACATTCACTGTAATGAGTAAATGCTCTTGGACAGATTTTGTACTGCATTGTAAACAACATTCTTTTTCGCCCACGCTTGTATGTTCACTGTGTTCAGTAGAGATTGTACTTATGAACTTCGGTTCACTGTAATCAGTGCAACATTCACTGTAATCAGCAGAATATTCACTGTAATCAGTGATGGCTGGAGCTAAGGAATTAAATTTATTGATAGCCGGGAAGGGAAGCGGCTAAAGATTCACTGTGATGAGTAGCAGACGAACGTTATGTGCGCAAGATTCACTGTAATCAGTAACTCACATCTGCTAATGGGTTTAAGCGTTCACTGTAATCAGTAAACGGCTGCATGCATCTGCTTGCTGTAGGCAGAAAATCTTCGACATGAGATGAGAATTGGACACGTTCACTGTAGTCAGCAATATGGATAAAAAATATCCATTGCCATTTGAAACGGGTAATAGGGAAGGGGAGAAAGCCTGGTTTGTACCTACTGAGGTAGGCAAACATTCACTGTATTCAGTAGATTTACCCGAGCTGTAAATGTCTGTACGGGTTCTTTATAGGTTTTAGATTTACTGTAATCAGTAGGTATCAACCTTTAGGCTTTTTACAACGTTCACTGTAATCAGTGGATATAGGCTCGAGACCTCAATCGAATCAGCAGGGGAGGGCGAAACATTCACTGTAATCAGTATTAACTTCAGGCCTTGAAAATTTCGTTGGCATCATGGTTCTCTCACAAGCATGACTCGTTCGGCGCTTAACTCTACAAGCTTAACCTTTACTTCAAAGAGCACTCTTCTCAACCCTGTCACTTTTACTGTTTAAATAAACAGCAAATCTACTAAGTATAGTGAAACTTTCATGTTTTGAAAAAAATTCCTCTTTAAAACAAAACGATATAAAAAATTCGTTCACTGTAGTCAATAAGCTGGTTAAGCCCATACCCTTTAAATTGCCTGACACCTTTCACTGAGTAGAATGTTCACTGTAGTCAGTTGAATCTTACACCTGATATACGTGCGTGGTTAATTCTCTACCCTTGTAAGTACTCACTATCGGTTTTAAGCCTATCTCGACTTGTCCTAAAGCGAACGGATAAACAATTAGGGAATTCAATCTTAACGAGGTATCTGATTACAGTGAATGTTACTGATTACAGTGAATGCCGTGGCCTAGCTGATTACAGTGAACATTAGAAAAGAAGAAGCCGTCACTTTTGTACAAAAAAATGACGGCTTCGTCAGGCATCTTACTGACTACAGTGAATGCCCAACCTCAATCTTCGAAATCGAGGTCTTCTAGCGATTCAATGCTTTCAAGATTACCCATCCCATCTAACTTTGGCGTTCGACTGTGAATAATAAAGAATACCGAGCGGCCACGTTTTACTTCTGAGTAATCGAGGTAGCCAATCTCTTTAAGCTGTTCCATTGCGCGTCGCACAACGTGGTTCTGCGTCGTGGTTTTTGAACCCAAATTGAGTCGCATCCGCAAACGGGCTAGTGAGATTGGCGCAGGATTGGTAGGTAAGCTTTCAAGATAGGTATAGAGTGCCTGCGCCGATTCCTTGCGTTTTAAGCGCGAAATTGCCCTCAGCTGCAAAAGCACTTTATGGTCGAAATTATACAACTCAAACAGTTTTGGATCGGCCTGAATACGCACCAGATCTTTCTCACGATCGTAATACGCCGACTGCACCAGATGCGTGTGGTAGGCTTTGCCGTTACCTTCAAAGGACAGCGTGTTGGTGGCAATACGACGCAGAGAGGCATCTAAACGCTTGCGCAGCGCCGCAGAGGAGTTGGCCGACGGAATCCCACACATTTTAACGAAATCGATAAAGGGCAATGTCACCGTATCGCCTTTCGAGGGATAGCGTGAAAAGGATTGAATGATGCCAGCCCAGGTTTTGAAATCGTTATCCATATCCAGCCTTGCGCCAGTAATGGTAATCTTTTCATAGCCTTCAGATTTCACCAGCGACAGGTTTTTTAACTCTTTTGTCGCATCGGTTGAAGCCATCGCACCGGATTTACCTCGCGCGGTGGATTTCAGGGTAGGAACAAACAGACCTAAGCGCATTAAAGCGACGGGTTGTACGGTGTTATTTTTATTGGGATGAAGCTGAATAACCTCACCACTATTTTTTGTCACCGACAGAAAAGGTTCCAGTAAAGCCTTGTTTTCACTCTCTTTATCTGCCATAGCCTGAGATCTTCATTCTGTGGATGAAAAGGGTCGATTTCTGATTACAGTGAACATTAGCACTGTTTATAGTGAACATTCTACTCTCTATAGTGAATAAACTACTGATTATAGTGAAGGCTTTACTGATTACAGTGAACGCGATCACCTTCTCAGGCCTTGTCACATGCGGGCTAGAGCGATCGGGGATCTCTTAGGATCTCTTTTAGATCTTCTTATGATCTTTCTTTAAGATCTATTCGCTGTATAACTGAATAACTGCTGAAGAAACGGCATTCTCATGCACAAAAGCATGAAAAATGTGCCTGCCGGCCAATCCCCTCTTCAGACGCCTTTAAATCCACAATATCAACCTCACCAAAACTGTTTTCTTCACGCCAGAAGAACAACTTCCTCATTAATATTCATTTTTCATCAACGGATGCCCGGCGTAAGGTGTTGCTATTGAACTCCACCACTTTCTTACAAAGGCATGCTCATGACAGACAACGTTATTTCACGCAATCCTACCACTGGCGAGATCATTGCTACGTATCCTTTGCAAACCGCAGCCGAACTGGAGCTGGCCTTGCAGCAGAGCGCTACCGCTTTCGCGCAATGGCGTTACACGGATATGGCGCAGCGCGTTAACGTTCTGCGTCAGCTCGCTGAACAGATCCGCCAACGGCAGGATGAGTTGGCCACCATGGCCACACTGGAAATGGGGAAACCGATTGCTCAAGCGCGTGCTGAAGTCTTGAAATGCGCCAACCTGTGTGACTGGTATGCTGAACACGGCCCGGCGATCCTCGCGGACAAACCATCGCTGGTGGAAAATCAGCAAGCGTGGCAATCCTTTCGCCCGTTAGGTGCCATCCTTGCCGTCATGCCATGGAATTTCCCTTACTGGCAGGTGCTGCGTGGCGCCGTTAGCATGCTTCTGGCTGGTAACACTTATGTGTTGAAACATGCTCCCAGCGTAATGGGATCGGCCAACCTGATGACATCGCTGTTTGATGCGACCGATCTTCCAAAAGGGGGATTCACGGTCATCAACGTTGATAACGATGGCGTTTCTGCGGCCATCAACGATCCGCGCATCGCGGCAGTGGCTGTTACCGGTAGCGTTCGCGCTGGTGGCGCAATTGCCGCACAAGCCGGTGCGGTATTGAAAAAAACCGTGCTGGAATTAGGGGGTGCCGATCCCTTTATCGTCCTGGCCGATGCCGATCTGGATGCCGCAGTAGCCTCAGCAGTCACAGGACGCTACCAGAACACCGGACAAGTCTGTATGGCAGCCAAGCGCTTCATCATTCAGGAAAGCGTCGCAGAAGCGTTTGAGGCGCGTTTTAGCGCGGCCGTGCAGGCGTTAAAAATTGGTGATCCCCTGAATGAAGAAACCTTCATTGGTCCAATGGCGCGCTATGATTTGCGCGATGAGTTGGATCGCCAGGTTCAGCAGACGATCCAGGAGGGCGCTCGTCTGGTAATCGGCGGACATAAGATCGATGGCGTTGGCAACTATTACGCGCCCACCATTCTTGCCGACGTCACGCCTGCGATGACGGCGTTCCAGCAGGAGATGTTTGGTCCGGTTGCAGCGATCACCGTCGCACGCGATGCACAGCATGCGCTGGAGCTGGCAAACGACAGCGAATTTGGCCTGAGCGCTACCGTCTGGAGCGGCGATGAAGCGCTTGCCAATGAGATGGCAGAAAAGCTGGAAACCGGCGCAGTCTTTATCAATGGCAACGGCGCTTCGGATCCCCGCGTCGCGATTGGCGGTGTGAAGAAAAGCGGTTACGGCCGCGAGCTTTCCAGCTTTGGCGTGTATGAATTCTGTAATATTCAAACCGTGTGGAAAAACCGTCGTTAATCACTGATGGGCGCGAGACTCTCGCGCCTTGCTTTTTACGCTATCCGCTTGATCGCTCCCTTTTCGATTCCCATCGCTGCCCCCTCATAAGCCTTTGAGGTAAATCAGCATCCCAATCATGCAAAACAGTGGCAAGCACAAAATATTGCCGATAATCTCGCCGTCGTTTACGCATTTGCTGTGCATCATCGTTGGTATAGCGCTGAACGCGCTCGCCATACTCAATCACTACCGCTGAAATCTGTCACCTCAGCGTTTAAGGGGGACATTGTGCCCGGAGAACACCATGATTGACGCTTCAACTCGTCCTGCCGGGATGGCAGCAGAGAACACGGCTGCAATTTACCGCAAGATCACCTGGAAACTGATTCCGTTCCTTTGCCTGTGTTATCTGGCGGCCTATTTAGATCGCATTAACATTGGGCTGGCGAAACTGCAGATGGCGAGCGACCTGGCCTTGAGTGAAACCGCGTTTGGTCTTGGCGCGGGGCTCTTTTTCGTGGGTTACATCGTGTTTGAAGTGCCGAGCAATCTGATTTTGCAGCGCGTCGGAGCCAGAATATGGATCGCGCGTATCATGATGACCTGGGGGCTGCTCTCTATTGCCACACTGCTGGTGCAAACGCCGATGCAGTTCTACCTGATTCGCTTCTTTCTTGGCGCAGCAGAAGCGGGATTTTTGCCTGGCGTGCTGTTCTATCTCACTAAATGGTATCCCTCGTGGCGACGTGGACGCATTATCGCGCTGTTTATGATTGGCTTACCGCTTTCCAGTTTGATCGGCGGCCCCCTTTCCGGCTGGATCATGGTGCATTTTCACAACCTGCACGGCATGCGCGGCTGGCAGTGGCTGTTCCTTCTGGAAGGATTGCCCAGCGTATTACTCGGTGTAATGACGTTCTGGCTGCTGCCTAATGATGTTACCAGCGCCAACTGGTTAACTGGCCACGAGAAGCAGGCCGTTCAACGTGAACTCGAAAGCGATGAACGTGCCGCCAGTGGCGTTCAGCACCGTTTGCGTGACGGCTTATTGAATATCCGCGTGCTGATGTTAGGTGGCATCGATTTCTCAATCTTGCTCAGCGCTTATGCCATGGGCTTTTGGCTGCCAACCTTCATCAGAAATGCCGGGACCACCGACATCACCACCATTGGATATTTAACGGCGATCCCCAGCGTCGCCGCGCTGATCGGCATGCTGGTCATAGGGAGCAGCTCGGATCGTCGACGTGAACGGCGCTGGCACATCATTGTACCCTTTATCATCGGTGCGGCAGCGCTAGGGGCGAGCACCTTCTATGCGCACAATGTGGCCATCACCGTGCTGCTGTTCTCAGTAGCGCAAGCAATGATCATTGGTGCGGTGCCGGTGTTCTTCAGCTTGCCGGCCACTTTCCTGAAAGGAACGGCGGCGGCGGCAGGTTTTGCGCTGGCATGTTCCATTGCCAACATTGCTGGATTGGTAAGCAATTCTGTTATGGGCATCGCGCTGGATCTCACCGGCAGCGGTAACGGCGCGCTGTGGTTCTTTGCAGTTTGTCTGTTGCTCAGCTGTTTTTTAGTCATCGCTTTGCCAGCCAAATTGGTCAATCGTTAACCTCCTTTTGCAGCATGTGCGCGCTGCGGATGCTGCATCTGCACTTTTTCCTCTACCATCCTGCACGCTTCAGGGTTAACCGCCGGTTAAAAATGTTGTGGCGTAGTTCAAGAAATCGCCCAATGGTATTACAAAGGTATTGTTGTTGGTGTTAGGTTGGTCATACCAACATCGGGAGTGTTATGCCATGAAAACAACAATACCAAAATTGTCTTTTATGATGTTTCTGGAGTGGTTCATCTGGGGCGCATGGTTTGTGCCGCTGTGGGCTTTTTTGAGTAAAAACGGCTTTTCGCCGGTTGAGATTGCCTGGTGCTACGCCTGCACCTCCATTGCCGCAATCCTGTCGCCGATTCTGGTGGGATCGCTGGCGGATCGCTTTTTCCAGGCACAAAAAGTCCTGGCGCTGCTGGCCATTGCCGGATCGATTCTTATGTACTTCGCGGCGCAGCAAACCCACTTCAGCAGCTTCTTCCCGCTCTTGCTGCTGTATGCGCTGACGTATATGCCCACCATCGCACTGACGAACAGCATCGCATTTTCGCACGTGGCCGACGTTGAGCGCGATTATCCGCGCGTACGGGTGATGGGCACCCTCGGTTGGATCGCGTCCGGCGTTGTCTGTGGTTTCCTGCCGCCGCTGCTGGGATATGGCGACATTTCCGCCAGCAATATCCCGCTAATGATCACCGCCGCCAGCTCGCTGCTTTTGGGTATGTTTGCCCTGACGTTGCCAGCCACTGAACCGAAAAGCACCGGTAAATTCAGCCTGCGCGTGGCATTGGGCCTGGATGCGTTGCACTTGTTGAAAGATCGCAGCTTCCTCGTCTTCTTTGTCTGTTCGTTCCTCTTCAGCATGCCGCTGGCGTTTTACTACATTTTCGCCGAAGGCTATTTAACCGAAGTGGGTTTACCGCATGCCACCGGCTGGATGACGCTCGGTCAGGTTTCTGAAATCTTCTTCCTGCTGGCGCTGCCGTTCTTTATCAAGCGCTTTGGTATCGGCAAAGTGCTGCTGCTCGGTCTCGTCACCGCCGCCTTGCGCTATGTCTTTTTCGTCTTCGGCGGCGATCACAACATGCTGACCTTTGGTTTGCTGTTTATGGGCATTCTGCTTCACGGCGTCAGCTACGACTTCTACTTCATCACCGCCTACATTTACGTGGATAAAAAAGCCCCCGTGGCCATGCGAAATGCGGCACAAGGCTTGATCACGTTGGCCTGTCAGGGCATTGGCAGCTTGCTGGGTTACCGTTTAGGCGGTTACTTGATGCAGGAAATGTTCGCCTACGACGCACCGCGCAATGGGCAAACCTTTAACTGGGCCGGCATGTGGATGTTCGGCAGCGTGATGATTGTCATTATCACGCTCGCCTTTATCGTCCTGTTCCGTGACGGCAAAAAACGCAGTGATGAATTGACCGCTTACGAGAGCTCAGCAACCGCTGACAGCCATAAATAAGGGATGTAACCATGACGATGACAAATCAGGAAAAACGGATTTTGGGCGCATTTTACGGTCAGGCGCTTGGCGATGCGATGGGAATGCCCTCGGAATTGTGGCCGCGCAGCCGCGTGAAGCAGCACTTCGGCTGGATCGATCGCTTTCTGCCCGGTCCGCCGGAAAACACTGCCGCCTGCTATTTTGGCCGCGCTGCCTTCACGGACGACACCTCAATGGCGCTGGCGTTGGCGGATGCGATTATTAGCCACGATGGCGAAATTCATGCCGAAACCATCGGCGCAAACATCCTGCGATGGGCCGAAGAGTTTGATGCCTTTAATAAAAACGTGTTGGGGCCAACATCGAAAATTGCCTTAAACGCGCTAAAAAACGGTACGCCGGTGGCGCAGCTGGAAAACAACGGCATGACCAACGGCGCGGCGATGCGCGTCTCACCGCTTGGCTGCCTGCTGCCTGCACGCGATCTCGATGCCTTTATCGCTGCCGTGGCGCTGGCGTCCAGCCCAACGCATAAATCTGATGTGGCGATTGCCGGTGCTACCGCGGTTGCCTGGGCCATTTCACGGGCGATTGACGGCGCGAGTTGGGCCACCATTCGCGATGAGTTGCCGAGCATTGCCCGCGCAGCGCAGGAGAAGCGCGTTACCACCTTCAGCGCGGCCATGGCGGCACGCCTGGAGTTGGCGTTACAGGTGGCGCAGCAGGGCAGGGGCGTGGAATCCACCCTGCAACAGATTTATGATTTGGTGGGCACCGGCACCAGCACCATTGAATCGGTTCCGGCAGCCATTGCAATGGTGGAATTAGCGCACACCGATCCCAATCGCTGCGCCATTCTTTGCGCCAATCTCGGCGGCGACACCGACACCATCGGCGCCATGGCGGTAGCGATTTGCGGCGCGCTGCACGGCATTGACGCGATTGATGCCCAGCTAAAGGCCGAACTGGATGCCGCCAACGCGCTGGATTTTACCCGCTACAGCAGCGCCTTTAGCCGTTACCGCCAGCAGCGTGAGGCCGCGTATGTTGACGCCTGACGATCTGATGCGGCTGCAAGGCCGCGTACCGCTCTGCGTGATTGGCGCGGCGGTGGTCGATGTGATTGCTGATGCCTACTCATTGCCGCATCGCGGCAGCGATATTGAGCTGCATCAGCAGGGCGTTAATGTCGGCGGTTGCGCCCTCAATGTGGCGATCGCGCTGCATCGGCTGGGCATTCCTGCCACCAACGCCTTGCCGCTCGGCCAGGGAACGTGGGCCAGCATCGTGCGGCAAAAGTTAACGGAGTACGGCATTCACAGCGTGCTGGAGACGAATACAGGCGATAACGGCTGGTGTCTGGCGCTGGTGGAGCCGGATGGCGAACGCACCTTCTTGTCGGTGAGTGGCGTTGAAAATCAGTGGGACAAAACGCTGCTCAACAGGTTACCGCCATTGGATGCGGGCTGGATCTACCTTTCCGGCTATCAGCTCACCAGCAAAAGCGGCGATGTGCTGATGGATTGGCTGGAGCAACAACCGCAGCCGCATCAGCTGCTGGTGGATTTCGGTCCACGCCTGGCCGATATCGGAGAGGCGCAGTTTGCACGGATTATGGCGCACCATCCACTGATTACAGTGAACAGGCAAGAAGCGGAGCTGTTATGGCAGGCGCGTCTAAGCGCAACGGAACCTTTTGATGCGCACCAACTTATGACGCGCTGGCAGCAGCGCTTTGAAAGTGCGTTGGTGGTGCGTCTTGACAGCGAAGGAGCCGGATACGTGAATGCCGAAGCGCAGGGTTGGATCCCCGCGTTGGCAACACAGGTGGTGGATACCATTGGCGCTGGCGACAGTCACGCAGGCGGGTTGCTGGCCGGGTTAGCTTCCGGTTGGTCGCTGGCGGAAAGCGTGGCGCTTGGCAACGTGGTGGCTTCGTATGTGGTATCGCAGCGTGGCGGGGATTGCGCGCCCGATCGCGCCACGCTCACCGCTTATTGGCAGCAGCGTCTTATTCAGCAATAAACACGTACATGTCGCTACGACAGTAGCTAATGCTGTACTCCAGCGGATTGCCTTGCGCATCCATCGCCAGCTGCTTAATTACCAAAATCGGTACAGTGGCGGGCAGGGCGATCTGCTGCTGGAGCGCCTCATCAGGCATGCGGGCGCTTACTCTACTTTGAGATTTCACCGGCAAAATTTGCTGTTGGCGGAAATAGTCATACAGCGAAATGCCGATCTCATCCGCATCGGCGATGTAGCGTGCTGGCACCCAGGACTCTTCAACGGAAACCGCTTGCTGATCGACATAGCGGATTCGTTTAAGCAAATACACTTCACTGCCTTTGCTCAGTCCAAGCTTCTCGCCAATCTCTGCGCTGCAAGAGATTTTGCTTTTATTGATCCATACGGTATCGGGCTTTTTGCCGCGCAACACGGCTTGCTGTGACAAGCCCTTAGGCTCTTTAAGTGAATACTCGAACTGACTGCAAATCTGCGTGCCATAGCCGCGCGAGCGTAACACCACGCCCTCTTTTTCCAGTTCATCCATGGCTTTACGTACGGTTATGCGGGAAATGCTCAGCGCCTGACTGAAATCACGCTCGCTGGGCAAAATCTCTTCATGCACTAACACGCCGGTGCGCACCGCCTCTTTAATGGCTGTGGCAAAACGTTTATACAGCGGCGTGCGGCTCTCTTGCGCCAGAGAAGCAGTAAGCCGCGAAAACAGCGTAATGGGATCGGTCATAGCAGGTCAGGATACTCAAGCGCGACAGCGGCGGAAGCGCCTATGATACTGAAATTTGGCGGCGGGCGAAGGGTAAAAACAAGAAAAGCCCGCACGGGCTTTTCCTGGCATCAGCAGTGCACGTTAGCGTTCATCAAACGGCACGCCGCCTTTGGATTTCAGGTGCTTCGGCGTCTCCATAATCGAAACGGTCACCGAATTCGCATCAATCTCAAATGATTCAACCACCGCTGCGGTAATGGCTTTCAGCAACTTTTTCTTCTGCTCTAACGTGCGGCCTTCCGCAGCATACACAACAACTTCTGGCATAACAGCCTCTCCCTTTTATATATCGGCCTTGAGCATAACCCATGACGCATGGCGGCTGTGAGCGTTAACGCTCCGGCGGCGCACTGTCGCCCGCGCCCAGCGAACGCTGCATAACCACGGTATCAAGCCAGCGACCATGTTTATAGCCAACGGACTTCATCACGCCGGTATCTTCAAATCCCAGGGCGCGATGTAAGCCCAGCGAACCTTGATTAGCGCTGTCACCGATAATCGCGATGATTTGGCGAAATCCTGCGGCTTCCGCCAGCGCCAGCGCTTTTTGCAGCAGCGCACGACCCACGCCTTTGCCAACTTGCGCACTATCGAGATAAATCGAATCTTCCAGCGTGAAGCGGTAGGCATAACGCGGACGATAGGGCGCAAGGTAGCAGTAACCTAAAACCTGCTCCTGCTCTTGTGCCACAAGCCAAAATCCGCCGCGCCGCTGAACATCCTGAATGCGATTTTGCATTTCGCTGGTGGAAGGCGGCTCAGTTTCAAAGGTGGCCGTGCCGTGCAGCACATGCCAGGCATAAATCTTCTGTATGGCCGCCGCGTGGTGCGGCCGAGCGGGGATAATGTCCATGCTTTCCTATTCATCCGTTAACGAAAAGCACAGCATGCCACCGCGGCGCGGCGCAATCACCGGGTTTAGTAATAGGAAATTGTGATGGTTAATTCTGCTCAGAAAGCTGTACCGCGAGGGTATCGGCTTCCAGCGCTTCAAACACATGCGGTTCGTCGGCGGGATAGCAGATGTAATCGCCAGGATGCAACTCGACCGGCGCATCGCTTGGCCCCACCAACGCGCGGCCGCGCGCAATGATGACATGTTCCACCGAACCTGGCGGGTGCGGTTTGGAAGCGCGCGGCGCGCCGGGTTGACTGGTGATCAAATAGAGATCGCGGCGTCCGCCGGGCGGACAACTAGCCAACAGCGCGGCCTGATAATCGGCCATTTCAGCGGAGACCATCATGCCTTCGCCCCGGCGAATCACCTGCAAGCGTTTCACTTCTGGCTCCATCAAACGCGCAAAAGGAATATTCAACGCCACGCATAATGCCCACAGCGTTTCAATACTGGGATTGCCATTGCCCGCTTCCAGCTGCGACAGCGTCGATTTAGCGATACCGGCGCGGCGCGCTACTTCGGTCAGTGATAGCCCGGCACGCTGGCGTTCGCGGTTTAATCCGGCAGCGATAATGTCAATTGGCGTGCTCAAAAGGACTCCTGTTCTTTATATCGAACGATTTGTTCATCTTGTAAAACATGTTTGGCGCGTTTATTATAACGGCATTCTTGTTCGCTATGAGATGAAATTGTGATGCGTCTGGGTAACGTGCCGCTTGACCGCGGCGTAATGAGAGCCATATTCCTCGTCTGTTTAGCCGACGGAATTGTGGGCCTTTCCTATGGTTCGCTGGCTGCTGCCGACGGATTTCCTCTTTGGGTGCCAATAGCACTGTCAACGTTGGTATTAGCCGGTGCCTCGGAATTCCTGTTCATTGGCATCGTGGCCGGGGGCGGCAGTCCGCTTACCGCGGCAGCGGCCGGTTTACTGGTCAACGCGCGCCACTTGCCGTTTGGTATCGCGGTGAAAGATTTGGTCGGCAGCGGCGGCCGCAGCCTTTTAGGCTGTCACATTATGAATGATGAAAGCGTGGTATTTGGCATCTCTCAGCCGCAACTGGCGCAGCGCCGCGCGGCTTACTGGGTGTGCGGCTTGGGTATTTTTGCCGTTTGGCCATTAACGGTGATTTGCGGCGCACTGATTGGGCGCTTTATTCCCGATGTGGCGGCAATTGGCCTGGATGCGGTATTCCCCGCCATCCTGATCGCGTTGATCTTTCCGGCGCTACGCCAGCGACGCACGCGTCTTCCCGCCATGCTCGGCACTGCGCTGTCAGTATTGGCAACGCCGTTCGTGCCCGCAGGCATGCCGGTGCTGTTCTCTCTGTTAGGATTGCTGGGCTGGCGGGAGCGCAACCATGCAAAATAATTGGCTGATCGCCGGTATCGCGCTGTTGGCGGTGGGCACCTATGTGATGCGTTTCGCCGGCTACAAATTGGGAAGCCGCATGCCGCTATCGGAACGCGCGCGTGCCATGTTATCCGATGCCGCTACCGTCCTGCTGCTGGCCGTTGCCGTCACCACCGCGCTGTTCGAAGGCACCGATTTTTCGGGCATCGCGCGCGTCGCTGGCGTGCTGTTTGCCCTGTTTCTAGCCTGGCGACGTGCGCCACTGATTATCGTGATAGTTGGCGCAGCGGTGATGACCGCGCTACTGCGATATCTCGGCGTATCCTGACTGCGTTTGCTAAAGTGGGCGTCCGCATTGGCGTTATGGAGAGGATGATATGACACCACGTTTAGCTCGCCCTGATGAAACCGCTGCGCTGTGGCGCATTCGCAATCTGGCGATTCGCCACGGCTGCGCGTCGGTTTACCCTCCCGAAGTCATAGCCGCGTGGACGCCAGACGCGCTACCACACGGCTACATTGACGCGGTGAAAAATAACCCCTTCTTTGTAGTCGACGATGAGGAGTACGGCGCTGCGGCTACCGGATTTCTCGATCTTCACAGCGGTAGCGTAGAAGCCATTTTCACCTTGCCCGCGTGCAGTGGCAAAGGCTACGCCAGCGCCATTATGCAGGCGATCGTTGATGAAGCGCGCCGACGCGGCTTCACGCAATTGACCCTCGCCGCGACGCCCAATGCCTGCCGTTTCTACCAGCGTCACGGGTTCAGCATTGTGCGCGAAGCGCTATATCCTTCCGCGTTAGCCAAAACCGATCTGGCATGCGTCGAAATGTTGCGCACGCTTTAGCGCTATGCTGATAGAGAAGGATTACAACATGGAGAACGCGAAAATGGTGGTTAACTGCGTGGTCTATCGTCACGGCAAGCGTGAAGAGCATGTGGATGTGGCGGATATCAGCGAGGTACTGAAAGAGGATAAATCGTTTGTCTGGCTCGGCCTTTATCAGCCAGAGCCGGCTTTTATGCAGACGCTGCAACAAGAGTTTAGCCTGCACGAGCTGGCGATTGAAGACACGCTGGTGGCGCATCAACGCCCGAAGATCGAACAATATGGCGACTCCGTTTTTATCGTGGTGAAAACCGCCCATCTGGATGATGGCCAGCGCATCAGCTTTGGAGAAACCCATTTCTTCCTCGGTAAAAATTTCTTGATCACCGTGCGCCATGGTTCAGCAGAAGGCTACGCAGGGATTCGCAGCAAAGCAGAGAAAAATCATTCGCTATTGTGTGAAGGGCCAGGCTATGCCTTTTACTGCATCCTCGATTTCATCGTTGATCACTACAGCCAAATCACCGCATCTTTAAGTGAACGTATTGCCGATCTGGAAGATGGCATGTTCACCACCCGTTTTGACAGCAAAACGCTGGAGAACGTTTACCACATCCGCCGCGAACTTTTAGCGCTGCGTAATGCGGCCTTGCCCGTTACGGAAATTTGCCCGCAGCTGGTGCGCTTCCACGACGATATCATCCCGAAAAATCTGCACGCCTATCTACGCGACGTGCAGGATCATGCGCATCACGTGATGATTGATGCCGAAGATATGCGTGAAACGCTGACCAGCGCCATGCAGGTAAACCTGGCGCTGGTATCGGTACAGCAAAGTGAAGTGAACAAAAAGCTGGCTGGTTGGGGCGCGATCCTGATTGTGCCGACCATTATTTTTAGCATGTACGGCATGAACTTCCCTGACATGCCCGAATTGCATACCCATTTTGGCTATCCGGCGGTTTTGGTAGTGACGCTGATCATCTGTGGCGTGATGTGGTCACGACTGAAAAAAGCGGGCTGGTTATAGATCAATGCTGGCGATTTCAGCCTGAAATCGCCACGGTAATGGCTGCTCAATGCCCTGCGGCAGTAGGGCGCACGCTGATTTCGCTTCCATCAATTTCGCCAGGCACTTCACTGGCCCAACTCCTGGCGCAACATGCATGATGTAACCCGACTGCCGCCGCCAAAACAGCTTTTCGGGCGGCTACCGTCGCACTGATTTAGAAAGCGTTAACTATCGCGGCAACAACCAAGATCCAAAACAGTAAGCAGCAGGCGAGGGTGGCCTGGCAAATCAGATTGCGGGTGACGGTAACGAACGCATTCAAGCGCGGGTGCATGACCAAAAACATGAGGTCCTCAATAGTTAACCTGTAGGAAGTAAAAGCGATGTGCTGCTGCATGACGAAAGGGGCAAGCAGTGCGCGTATTTTGCAGGTTAACAATGATTAATCCTGCCAGGACTGGTCTTTAAGCCGCTCTGTGCTTCGTGATGCATACCGCAACACCATCGGAACCGGATGAGGCGCGACTATTAAAGGAGTCGATTGCCGCCTCTATTAACGCAGGCTCATGATGCTGAGCACGGCGGTGATCCAGAACAGCGCGCAGCCGGTTAACATCAGTTGCCACAGTTGATGACGCGGCGCGGCGGCGAAAAACGTATTTACGCGTGAACGAAAATGAGAAAGCATTACGACCTCAAATCAGAAAGTGTTAAACGAAAATTGGCAGGCTGAAGGAGAGAAATTTCCGTCAGCGAATAAGACTATTCTGAAGTGTTTTAAGGTGTGCTTGCGACAAGACTAGTCTTGATTAACTGAATTTTTAGCATGTTGTGCAAGAAAAATGCCGCACACGGGCAAGTTCCGTGCGAGGCATTCGAGGAAATTTCTTAGAGGGGGAGGCTACACGCTACGCGTCACACCGCCATCGACGCGAATATTCTGCGCGGTGATATAAGCTGCCCCCGGCGAGGCGAGGAATGCGATGGTGGCGGCCACCTCTTCTGCGGTGCCGTACCGCTGCAGCGGCACGCTAGCGCGACGCGCATCCACCTTCGGCAAACTGTCAATCCAGCCGGGCAACACATTGTTGATGCGAATGTTATCGGCGGCGTAAGTATCCGCGAAGATTTTAGTGAACGAAGCCAAGCCGGCGCGGAAAACCGCCGAGGTGGGGAACATATCGGTGGGTTCAAACGTCCACGCCGAGGAGATATTGATAATGCTGCCGCCACCTTGCTGCTGCATGATCGGGGTGACGAGACGCGTGGCGCGCACCACGTTGAGGAAGTAGGTTTCCATGCCCTGCTGCCAGTCTTCATCGCTCAATTCTAAAATCGGTGCGCGCGGACCGTGACCCGCGCTGTTTACCAGCACATCAATGCGGCCCCAACGTGCCAAAGTGTGATCCACCAGCGCCTGCAGATCTGCCACTGACTGATTTGAACCGGTAATGCCCACACCGCCCAGCTTTTCCGCCAGCGCGGCCCCTTTACCTGAAGAGGAGAGAATTGCCACGTTGAAACCGTCGTGTGCTAATTTTTCTGCCGCCGCGGCGCCCATGCCGCTGCCGCCTGCCATAATCACTGCTACTTTTTCTACTGTCATTATCTTGACTCCACGCCAACGAAAATCCGTAAAACAGAGTATAAAAGCGTTATGGGGGTTCAGAGAGTCAGTTAACTTGCCATTTGACGATAGGAAATCTACAGGATGAAACAAGGATTCAACGATCTGCCGTCGCTGAATGCGCTAAAGGTATTCGAAGCGGTGACGCGGCATCTCAATTTTCGCCTGGCGGCGGAAGAGCTGGGCGTGACTCAAGGTGCGGTCGCCCAGCAAATCCGAGGGCTGGAAGCGAGTTTAGGCCTGAAGTTATTCGAGCGGCTGCCGCGTACTTTGGCGTTGACCCGTGCAGGTACGGAATATGCGGTGAGCATCCGACAAGCGTTTGAATTGATCGATGAAACGACGCGCACCTTGCGTCCCGAACCCAATCGCTTGACCCTGAGCGTGACGCCGACCTTTGCCAGCCGCTGGATGTTGCCGCGCCTGCCCGCGTTCACTGCGGCATGGCCAGATATCGATCTGCGCGTATTAGCGTCTGAACGTCTGGTGCAGTTTCATCATGAAGGCGTGGATCTCGCGGTGCGCTATGGCCGCCCGCCGTTTGGCGCGGGCGTAGAAGCCCGCTTACTGTTTACTCAATCGCTGCTGGCGGTGGCCAGTCCTGCGCTGTTAGCGCAATTAGGCGATCCCAACGAGGCAGAAATCTGCCAGCGTTACGCGCTGCTGCACGACGGACACCATTTATGGCCGGCGTTTCTCGCCACGCTCTTTCCGCAACAGTCATTGCAGCATCAACATCATCTGCGTTTTAACCAAACCGCGCTGGCGCTGGAAGCGGCAATTGGTGGACAAGGCATGGCGCTCACCAGCCCGCACTTTGTGCATAACGATCTCGCAAGCGGGCGTCTGGTGCCCGCGTTTGCGCAGCGGATGGCGGTGGATGCAGGTTGGTATGTGGTGTGGCCACTCCGAGCGCGTGCATCGGCACCGGTCAATGCGGTACGCGATTGGCTAATAGCGCAGATTGATGATTAAACATTGTCCAATAACGAAATCAGTAAAACTGATGATCCGCGCCGGATCATGAATGTTCTGACTGCCTGAAGATGCAAACAGGGGTTTTTATCCTGCCTCGGCAGTGAATTAGCAAAATATCACGAAAATTCAGCAAGTAACCCAAAACATTGCGCGTTGCAATCTACGAAGTGCTGTGAATAAATACGGAGACAATCTTAATAAAAATGCCATAAAGGCCAGGCGCGAGCCTGAAATGACCATTGCAAATATGACCGACCAAAAAGATGTTTTAGCCAGGGACATCAGCGCCAAAAGCGAAAGCCTGCAAGCGCATCTCATCGCTATTCGCCGCGATATCCACGCCCATCCTGAATTGGGCTTCGACACGCTTCGTACCGCCCGGATTGTAGAGCTTGAGCTAATGCGGCTGGGATTAACGCCAAAAACGGGTGTCGGCAAAACCGGCGTGCTGGTGGATATTGTTGGTGCTCATCCGGGTAAAACCCTGCTGCTGCGTGCCGATATGGATGCGTTGCCCATTCACGAACAAACCGGTTTGCCCTTTAGCAGCCGCTATCCCGGCAAAATGCACGCCTGTGGCCATGATCTTCACACGGCAACGCTGCTCGGCGTAGCGGCGATTGTGCCGCACTATCGCGCACAGCTGCACGGCACGCTGCGCCTGATTTTCCAACCCGCAGAAGAGACGCTGGAAAGCGGGGCCGCAGCGATGATTGCGGATGGCGCCGCAGAAGGCGTCGATCTCGCCATCACCCTGCACAATAAACCTGAGCTGGCGGCGGGCGAAATCGCCCTGACGCGCGGCGCGAGCACCGCATCCTGCGACGATTTCGATGTGACGATACAGGGTAAATCCACCCACGCGGCGCGCCCGCATATGGGGGTAGATCCGATCATCGCGGCGGCCAATCTGATCAATCAGCTGCAATCGATCGTGTCGCGCGAGCTGGATCCCGCCGCGTCAGCGGTGCTCACTGTCGGCCATATTCAGGGCGGCAGCACGCATAACATTATCGCTGACAGCTGCCTGATTCAGGGCACGGTGCGCACCAAATCGCCTGAAATTCGCGAGCAAATTGCTGCCGCGTTTAAGCGTGTCTGCGCGGGCGTGGCGCTGTCGTTGAATACGCGGGTGGAGGTTAATTATCAGCGCGGCGTTCCGGCACTAATGAATGACGACGCGCTGATCGATTTGCTGGAGCCGATGCTTTCACACCAGTTTGGTAAAACCCTTGTGGCCAAGCCCAGCGCCAGTTTTGGTGCAGAAGACTTCTCGCTATTCACCGAGCGTGCGCCGGGTTGCCAGATTCACATTGGTTCCGGTGCGCCGGGTCGCGAAGATCATCTGCACAACTCTGATTATCAACCCGACGAACGAAGCCTGGATGTTGGCACGCAGGCGCTCGCCCGCTTAGCCATTGAATTACTCTCTTAAATAACTGTTCACTTTGAGGTTTGATGATGCGTAAAGGATTGTTAACTGCTTTGCTGCTGGCTTCGTCCGCGCTGGTACAGGCAAAAGATTTTGGCACGTTGAAATTCGCCACCGAGGCCGCTTACCCACCGTTCAACCAGTCCACACCGAGCGGAAAAATTGTTGGTTATGAGCCGGATATGGTGGCCGAGCTGGCGAAACGCGCCGGTTTCAAATATGAAATCGTGGCGCAGAAGTGGTCAGGTTTGATTCCGGGATTAGTGGACGGCAAATATGACGCGGTGGTCGATGCGGTTACCGTTACGCCTAAACGTCAGGAAGTGGTGGATTTCACGCGGCAATATACCGTCAGCATTTCCGGTTTCGTTACGCTGAAAGAGAGTAAAGTGGCGACCTTGCCGGGCAACGGCGAAGTGGTGCAGTCCACTGACGAAGCGGGCATGACCAAAGCCATTGATGCGTTGAAAACGCAGTTCAAAGGCAAAACCATCGCGGTGCAGGTTGCCACGATTCAGGCCGATTTCCTGAATAAATACCTGGCCGATGTTGCCACCATTCGCACCTATCAAGCGGGCCCAGAGACCTTTGCCGACCTGCTGAATGGCCGCGTTGACGCGGTGATGGCTTCGCGCACTAACCTTAACGCCTACGTGAAAAAGCATGCGGACACGGTGAACAGCACCGGTTACGGCTTTATTGGCGGCGTGTTGGGTCAAGGTTCAGCGATTGCTATTCAGAAGAACAATCCTGAGTTGAAAGCGGCGCTGGATAGCGCGCTGAACTCGATGATCAAAGATGGCACGCTGAAACAGCTGTCAGAAAAATGGTTTGGTGAGAACGTCGCACCTGCCGAGTAATGCTGGACGCTTATGACTATCGATTGGCAACTGTTAGGTTTTGGTGACGAAGGGTGGGGCGGCGTGTTGCTTGACGCCGCCACGGTGACCGTCACCGTATCATTATGTGCATGGCTGCTGGGCGCGCTGCTTGGCAGCCTGCTGTGTTGGATGCAGATTGGCGGTGGACGTTGGCAGCGGCGTTTCGCTAACGGATACATCACGCTGTTTCGCGGCGTACCGGAACTGCTGGTGATCTACCTGTTTTACTTCGGCGGACGACAGGTAGTGTCATTTATTGGCGAAAGCCTGGGTTTGCAGGGGCCGTTTGATGTTAACGGTTTTGTGGCGGGCGCGATCGCCATCGGCCTGATCTCCGGCGCTTATCAAAGCAGCGTCTTTCGTGGCGCATTTTACGCCATTCCGCGTGGCACGCTGGAGGCCGCTACCGTTACCGGCATGGGACGGTTAATGCTGTTTCGCCGCATGATCGTACCGCAGGCGTTGAAAACCGCGCTACCGGGCATGGGCAATCAGTGGCAATCGGTGATCAAGGAGTCCGCATTGGTGTCCGTTACCGGCTTGGTGGAAACCATGAACCAGATTTCCAGCGCCTCAAACTCCACGCAGATGCCATTCTTCTTTTACAGCGTGGGCGCGGTGATCTATCTGATCATCACCACCTGTTCTGATTTTGTTTTCCGCTATGTGGAAAAAGTCGCAATGCGCGGGCAACAACGCGCGCGGTTGTAGGGAGTCACCGTGGATATCACTTTTTTGCAGCAGACGTTAGCTGCCTTGCTGCGCGGACTGCCGCTCACCTTAAACCTGGCGTTGTTATCGCTGCTGGGCGGCGGTTTCCTGGCGCTGCTGCTGAATCTTTTACGCCAACATCGCCTCGGCAGCTATATCACGCGTTTCTACGTTTGGCTGTTTCGCGGCACGCCGCTGCTGATCCAAATTTTTATGATTTATTATGGACTTGGCAGCCTTCCCGCAGTGCGTGACAGCATGCTGTGGCCGCTGCTGCGCGATCCTTACTGGTGCGGGTTAATTGCGCTAATCCTCAACGATGCGGCCTACACTTCGGAGATTTTACGCGGTGGCTTAAATGCGGTCAGCGTGCAGTCGCTGGAAGCGGCGAAAGTCAGCGGCATGTCGCGCTTCACCACGCTACGCCGTATCACTTTGCCGTTGGCCGTGCGCCAGGCGCTACCGGCTTACAGCAATGAAATTATTTCGATGATCAAAGCCACCTCGCTGGTCAGCACTATCAGTTTGATGGAGATGACCGGGATTGCGGATTCTATCGTTTCTGAAACGTTCCGCGCACTGGAAGTCTTTATTAGCGCGGCGATTATCTACCTGCTGCTGACCGTGTTGGTGAGTAAAGCGGTGGCGCTGCTGGAGCGCCGTTTGTCCCCTTATCACCCTGGAGCACGTTCATGAGTAAACCCACTATCGCCCTGAGCCAGCTCAGAAAAAGTTATAGCGGCCATGAAGTGCTGCACGACATCAGCTTAACGGCGCAGGATGGCGACGTGATTTCGTTGATTGGTGCCAGCGGTTCTGGCAAAAGCACGCTGTTGCGCTGCATCCCGTTTTTAGAAGTGCCACAGGCCGGCGTGATTGCCGTGGGGGATGAGGTGGTCACGATCGATAATCCTGATGAAAAACTCAGTCGTGAGCAACTGCGCCGTATCAAACTTATGCGCATGCAGCTCGGGTTTGTCTTCCAGAGTTTCAATCTGTGGCCGCATAAAACCGTGTTGCAGAACATCATTGAAGCACCGGTGCATGTGCAAAAACGCAGTAGCCAGGAGGCGATTGCCGAAGCGGAAGCGCTGCTGCACAAGGTGGGCTTGTATGAGAAGCGCAACGCGTGGCCATCGCAGCTTTCGGGTGGTCAGCAACAGCGTGTAGCTATAGCGCGCGCGCTGGCGCAGCAGCCCAAAGCCATTCTGTTTGATGAGCCTACATCCGCGCTCGATCCGGAACTGGTTGGCGAAGTGCTGCGCGTGATCCGTGGTCTGGCGGAAGAGGGGCGTACCATGATTATCGTGACGCATGAAATGGGTTTTGCTCGTGATGTTTCCAATAAAGCCGTGTTTTTGCACCAAGGCAAAATTGAAGAAGCCGGTTCGCCGCAGCAGGTTTTTAGCGATCCCCTTTCTGACCGCTGTCGCGCATTTGTCAGCAGCCATCTGCAACGCAACGGCTAACGCTGTGTACAGCGTCATCCCTGAACCCTCCCACGCTGGAGGGTTTTTTTTGTCTGATTTTTGATGATTTAGCCTTTCTCAAGAACACCGCAGCGATGATTTGCGAGAATGATTCCAAAACTAAAATAATTAGATTTGGTTGATTTTTAGCGTTCTTTGGACGCCGATTAAAGGGTTGGAAACCAGTATCTTAAAGGCTCTTTCGAAGATTATTAGTCAACCTCATAACGCATACCTGTAATATAAAATCCTTATAAATCAGTATACAAAGATCATCCAAGTCAGTTGCCATTGTTATTTCTCCTCATATATATTCGCCTGAATTCACACAAGGAAAGTGTGCCTAAGCGGGCTTTCCTTGCTTATTACAAGGAGTATGTATGAGTAACTCTTATCAAAGCGAAATCCCTAAAGCGCGCGTTAACATCAAGCTTGACTTACACACCGGCGGGGCAGTACGCAAAATGGAACTGCCGCTGAAATTGCTGGTAACCGGTGATTTCAGTAACGGTCAGGAGGAGTGCGCGCTGTCCGAGCGTGAAAAAATCAACGTCAATAAAAACAACTTCGACAGCGTGCTGGACGACTTCGCGCCCACCGTTAGCTTTAGCGTGCCCGATCGGCTGGCCGCCGACGGCAGCGAGCATGCCATCAAGCTGACATTCCGCAACATGAAAGACTTTGAACCCGAGCAGATTGCCCGGCAAATCCCGCAGCTGAAAGCGATGCTGGCGATGCGCAACCTGCTGCGCGATCTCAAATCCAACCTGCTTGATAACGTGACTTTCCGCAAAGAGCTGGAAGCCATTCTGAAAGATGCAGCGCTGAGCGATGAGCTACGCAGCGAACTTTCAGCCCTTGCCAGCGACAACGGCTAAACATCCTTTTTAACGGACTAAACAAGAGAGAATGCTGATGTCAGTTCAACATGAAACCCCAGCTGCGAACGCAACGACCGTACCGATCCCGGTGGAAGGCGTATACGCTTCGCTGTTTGAAAAAATCAACCTTAATCCGGTCACGTCGCTGAGCGATCTTAACGTATGGCAGGACAATCAGACCATGTCCGATGCGTCAGCCGACGAACGCGTGACGGCAGCCATGCAGGTCTTCCTCGCTCGCCTGAAAATCAGCGGCGCGAAGGTCGAAAAACTCGACAAGCACCTGCTCGATCATCACATCGCCGAACTGGATTATCAGATCAGCCGTCAGCTGGATGCGGTGATGCATCACGCATCTTTTCAGAAAGTGGAGTCGGTGTGGCGCGGGCTGAAGTCGCTGGTAGATAAAATCGACTTCCGTCAGAACGTAAAGCTGGAAGTGCTTGATGTGTCCAAAGAGCTGCTGCGACAGGACTTTGAGGACGCGTCGGAAATGATCCAGAGCGGCTTGTATCTGCAAACCTACGTTGCCGAGTATGACACGCCGGGCGGTGAGCCGATTGCCGCGCTGATTTCCGCCTACGAGTTTGATGCCTCTGCCCAGGACGTGGCCTTGCTGCGCAATCTTTCAAAAGTGGCGGCATCGGCGCACATGCCGTTTATCGGCTCCGTCGGCCCGGCCTTTTTCCTGAAGGACTCGATGGAAGAGGTTGCCGCAATCAAAGACATCGGCAACTACTTTGACCGCGCTGAATACATCAAATGGAAATCGTTCCGCGACACCGACGATGCGCGCTACATCGGCCTGACCATGCCGCGCGTACTCGGGCGTTTGCCATACGGCCCGGATACGGTGCCGGTGCGCAGTTTCAACTATGTCGAAGAAGTGAAAGG
Organism: uncultured Pantoea sp.; assembly: GCA_966185695.1. Lineage (GTDB taxonomy): Bacteria > Pseudomonadota > Gammaproteobacteria > Enterobacterales > Enterobacteriaceae > Pantoea. Next base: position 120,734 of record CBIFUL010000001.1, read on the forward strand.
CCCGGACCACAGCAAATATTTGTGGACCAACGCGTCGTTCGCGTTTGCGGCCAACATGGTGAAAAGCTTCATCAACAATGGTTGGTGCGTGCAGATTCGCGGCCCGCAGGCGGGCGGTGCGGTAGAAGAGTTGCCCATTCACCTTTATGACCTCGGCACCGGCAACCAGGCCAAAATTCCGTCTGAAGTGATGATCCCGGAAACCCGAGAATTCGAGTTCGCTAATCTCGGCTTTATTCCGCTGTCGTACTACAAAAACCGCGATTACGCCTGCTTCTTCTCAGCCAACTCCACGCAAAGAGCCGCGATCTACGACACGCCCCATGCCACCGCGAATAGTCGAATCAACGCGCGCCTGCCTTACATCTTCCTGCTGTCGCGTATCGCGCACTACCTCAAGTTGATTCAGCGCGAAAACATTGACACCACCAAAGATCGGCGTCTGCTTGAACTCGAACTGAACACCTGGGTGCGCAGTCTGGTAACGGAAATGACCGATCCAGGCGATGAGTTGCAGGCTTCCCACCCGCTGCGCGATGCAAAAGTGGTGGTAGAGGACATTGAGGACAATCCCGGCTTCTTCAAAGTGCGTTTGTTTGCGGTACCGCACTTCCAGGTGGAAGGCATGGACGTGAACCTGTCGCTGGTATCGCAGATGCCAAAGGCCAAAGCGTAAGGCGAAGCGCAGATGAAAACAGAACAACCGCTGTGGGGGCGAGGCACGCTGATCTCGCCTCAGCATTTTCAGCAGCAGGCGGCGTGGCACGAGTGGCGCAGCGAGTGTATTGCGCGCATGGGGCTCAATCAGCCGTGGGGCGTATTGCAGGCTGATTTTGAAGCAGAAGCCTTGAAGCTCGGGCGGCTACAGCCGCGTCATCTGCATGTGCGTTTCCAGGACGGCACGCTGGTAGATACCCAAAACGCCGATCCGCTACCAGCGACGTTAACGTTAGACCCGGAACGCAAGGAGGTGGAGGTTGTGCTGGCGCTACCGCAACTGTATGCCAGCGGCGGCAATGCGCTTGAACCTGACGCCATAGCAGAGCGTCCGGTGCGCTTTCGCCAGCAGTGGCGGGATCTTCGTAACCATTTCGGCGACGATACCCGGCAGATTGCCGTGCTAAAGCCTGAACTTATGCTGCGGTATACCCATCAGGATAACAGCGATTGGCTGACCTGCCCGGTGGCGCGTTTACAGCAAAATGCGCAGGGCGGCTGGACACGGGATGAACAGTTTTTGCCACCGCTGCTGGCGTTGGCGGCCAGCCCATGGTTGCATACCGCGCTAGCGTTGCTGCTTACCCAGCTGCGTGCTCGGCTCGGTCGCCTTATGGCGATGCGTCGAGAGAGCAATCAGCGCATGGCCGATTTCGCCGTCGCTGATGTGTCGTTGTTTTGGCTGCTCAATGCCCTTAACAGCGCCGAACCGGTGCTAGCCGATTTCCAACGCCATCCGCAAAGTGCGCCGGAGCGGCTCTTTCCGGAGTTGTCCCGTCTTGCCGGCAGCTTGCTGACCTTCTCGCTGGAGCATCAGGTCAGCGCGATTCCAGTTTACAACCACCATCAACTGAATAGCGTCTTCCCGCCGCTGTTCAACTTGCTGAGCACACTGCTTGAAGCCAGCCTGCCGTCGCGCGTCGTGGCCATTGAACTGACGCACGATCACCGTCTGCGCCAGTGGCAAGGGCGCCTTAACGATTCGCGTCTGCGCGAGGATGTGGACTTATACCTCTCTGTACGCTCCTCGCTGCCGATAGCGCAGCTGCAGGAGCAGTTTCCGCGCCAGTGTAAAGTGGGCAGCCCCGATGAGGTCACCAGCCTGGTCAACAGTTCGCAGCTGGGCATTCCGTTACGTGTGCTGAGCCACGTTCCGGCGGCCATTCCACTGCGTCTGGAAAACCAATACTTCGCGCTAGATTTAACCCACCCTGGCGCGCGATACATGCTGGAAAGCGGCTGCTGCATGTTTTACGTCCCCGGCACGTTGGGTGACCCGGTGCTGGAACTGTTTGCGGTGCTGCGATCATGAACCTGAATCCACCCGTAAAAGCAGTCGACCTCGACGCGCTACTGCAGGATACCTGGCTGCAGGTCATCAGCTTGCGTTACGAGCCGGAGTTTAAAGAGGGGCAAGGCTTATCGCTGTGGCAGCGCTGCGTCGCCGATGTCGAGCACGTGCAGCATGCCCTGCGCGAGGCGGGCGTAGGTCAGGCCAGCTGTGACGACATCTTGCTGGCGCAGTGTGCGCTGCTGGATGAAGTGGTGAAAGGACGAGGGGTGCAGGACGATGCCTGCCTGCAGTGGTATCACATGCCGTTGCAGGGACATTTTTTGCACAGCATGGATGCAGGCGAAACGCTATGCGACCGCATGCAGCAGGTGCTGAACCAGCCGCAGCCGGATGAGGCGGTAATAACCTGCTTCCATCGCGTCATGCTGCTGGGCTTCCTCGGCAGCTATCGCACGGCGGATGCGCCGGAGCGGCAGCAGCTGATAAACGCCCTGACGCTGCGAGTGAAACCATTTTCAGGCGCGTTGGATGCTGCACTATTAGTAACCTCGGGCAGCGGCTTGCGCACGGGTTGGCTGGACAACTGGCCGGTACGCCTGAGTATCACGGCGCTACTGCTGGTAGCGATGTGGTGGGGGCTGAATCATTGGTTGGAACACCTCATCGCCACGCTGCTGCCGGGCGTGCAAGGATGAAGCCCGTGCTGCAGCGTCTGGTGGCGCTTTGGGCCTGGCTGCTGGCCGCGGCGCTCTGCCTGGCTTTTCTACCGCTAAGCCGCAGTGCTCGTCTGGGTTTGCTGCTCGTGGTGTCGGCGATGCTGCTACTGATCCTGCGCCGCGCTGTGCGCCACTCGCATCATGCAAACGCCACGCTGTTTGAGACGTTGCCAGACGACAGTTTTAGCCAGCCCGTGGTGCTGTGCTGTGGCATGCAAAACAGTGCTGACGCAGAGCCGATTTACACGCTGGCGCAGGGCTGTTTTATCCACATCGCCGAGAGTTGCGAGCTACAACATACCGTGCATCAACTGCTACGGCTGCGGCCTGACTGGGGCCGACAGATCTCTGTTTACATCACTATTCGTCCGCAGCAGCTGCGGGATAACGCGGCGCTGCAAAATTCCCTGCTCGCCTTGCGTTGGCAGCTGGCGCTGCTGCGACGTGAAACCGGTTTAGCGCTGCCATTGCTGTTGCAGGTAGAGCTGGCAGGTGCAATCAGCAGGATCGATCGGCCGCTGTGGCAGTTGAGCATGGCAGGAAGCAGCACGCAAATTTGGCCGGATGAAACCGCGCCGCGCAGCGTCAGTGAGTGGCTATCTGCGGGCGGCGGTGCAGCCATGGAACAACAAATCTTGTTCAACGCGCTACAGGACTGGACGCAACGGCAGGTGCTGGGAGTGTTAACCCAACCACATCAGGATATTCAACCCGTTGCTCCACTGGCGTTGATGCTGCTGCTGCAGCCGAATACCTCGGGCAACGCATCTGGTTCGCTGTGGGCGGCGTGGTGGCTCGAGCACACCGCCATCCATGCGGCGAAATCCCCCTCCGTGCAGGTAGCCTCTTGTACTTTGCCGGAATTCATACTGCCGTTGTTGCCGCAAGGGCGAGGCGTTACACCGCAGGGTCGCGCACTGCGCACAGCCGTGGCGCTGTTTACTGTTGCTGCGCTGCTCGCTCTGGCGTCGGCAGCCTGGAACAATCAGCTGCTGATTCGACGCATCGCCTTCGATCTTGAACATTACCAGCGCACCGCAATGATTCACTGGGCCGCGAAGTTGGCGGCAGTTAAAGCGCTGCGTAGCGATGCGGCTGAGCTGGATAACATTGCCCGCCATGGCGTACCGCTGCACCTCAGTCTGGGCCTGTATCAGGGAGTCCGGCTGCATCTTCCGGTGATACAGGCTATCAGCAGCTGGCAGCCAGAACCTCAGCCGCTGCCACAGACACCGCCGAGACCAGCGCCGCACAGCGTCAGGCTGAATGCGATGTCACTGTTTGACTCGGGACGCGCTGAGCTAAAAGCCGGTTCAACCAAAATGCTGGTGAACGCGCTGGTCGACATCAAAGCCAAATCGGGTTGGCTGATTGTGGTGGCGGGTCACACAGACAATACCGGCAACCCGCCGCGTAATCAGCGCCTGTCGTTGCAGCGAGCCGAAGCGGTTCGTGACTGGATGCGCGATACCGGGGACGTGCCGGAGAGCTGTTTTGCAGTGCAGGGTTACGGTGAAAACCGTCCCATAGCCCGTAATGACGTGCCGGAAGGCCGGGCAGCCAACCGCCGCGTTGAAATTAGTCTGATACCGCAGGCGGGAGCCTGCAGCGTGTCAGACCAATCCCCTCTGTCATCACTGGATGGTGACGGTAATCATCACGAAATGGAGTAACAACATGGCAATTCCAGTTTATCTGTGGCTGAAAGACGACGGCGGCGCGGACATCAAGGGTTCAGTGGACGTGCAGGACCGTGAAGGCAGCATCGAGGTGGTGGCACAGGAACATAACCTGTACATCCCAACCGACAACAACACCGGCAAGCTAACCGGCACCCGCATCCACACGCCGTTCCTGTTCACCAAGGAGATCGATGCGTCCAGCCCGTATCTGTACAAAGCGGTCACCACAGGCCAAACGTTGAAGTCGGCCGAATTCAAGTGGTACCGCATCAGCGACGCGGGGCAGGAGGTGGAGTATTTCAACACCAAACTGGAAAACGTGAAGGTGGTGAAAGTCAATCCGGTCATGCACGACGTGAAGGATCCGGCCAAAGAGAAGCACAACCATCTGGAGTTGATTGAACTGCGCTACGAGAAGATCACCTGGACCTATAAGGACGGCAACATTATTCATTCTGATTCGTGGAACGAACGCGCAACTGCCTGATCAGGCTTCATATTTCGCACGGTAGCGGCGTTGGCTACGCTCGCGCAGCCCGGTCACTTACTGAGGTAAATGACCGGGCCTGCCCTCGCTTGCCGCCTTGCTACCGCGCGAACTGTTGAACGTAATCGCGGGTTAGGCTCTGCCCGCCCTATGACGTGCTTCTTCATTCACCACAGAGGAAGCAAGTCACTTTCATCATTTGACCTACTGACCTGATGCGCATTGGTTTACGGCGATGGGCGGTAGCGTGTCTGAAATGGAGAGCATCAAACATGGAACACCAGTGTGCGGGTCTGCTACGCCGCCTTCACCCCTTTTGCGCTGACGCGCTTGAGGCCGCGGCCTCGCTGTGTCAAACACGTGCGCATGGCGATATTACGCCGGAGCACTGGCTGCTCAAGCTGCTGGAGCAAGGTGAAGGTGACATTTCAGTCATTGCGCGTCGATACGAGTGGGATATGGACGCCATCTGGCGCGAACTGTTGACGTTTCTTGATTGTCAGCCGCACGCGATGCGTGGACGGCCGCAGCTGTCGGCTGCGCTGGAAACGCTGCTGAAACAGGCGTGGCTGGCTGCATCGCTCGACGATACCGTACAGCAGCAAATTCGCAGCGTGCATCTGCTAAAGGCGCTGTCACAGCAGCCTTCGCTGGTACGTTGCGAAGGGCTATGGCCGCTGCTGAGCTTGCGAGCCAGCCAGCTGGAGCGTTTGCAGCCTCTGCTGGATGCGCACTCCGTTGAGTGTCCAGACAGGCTGCCGCCGTTGTTGTCTGGCAGCTGTTTGCAACAGCAGGGGGAACCTAGACCCGGTGCTAATGAAGCGACGGGCAAACCCCTGGCGGAAGCGCTGACGCGTTTTACCCGTGACGTCACCGCCGACGCGCGCGATGGCAACATTGACCCGGTTTTAGGGCGCGACAATGAAATCCGTCAGATGATCGATATCTTGTCACGTCGGCGAAAGAACAACCCAATTCTGGTCGGCGATCCGGGCGTAGGCAAAACCGCGCTGGTGGAGGGGCTGGCGTTACGCATTGCCGATGGCAACGTGCCAAACAGCCTCAGGCGAGTCAGCGTGCGCACGCTCGACCTCGGCATGCTGCAAGCGGGTGCAGGTGTTAAAGGCGAGTTTGAACAGCGTCTGAAAAACATTATCAGCGAGATTCAACTCTCCGAGTATCCGGTGCTGCTGTTTATCGACGAGGCGCACACCCTCATTGGCGCGGGTAATCAGGCGGGCGGCGCCGACGCGGCTAACCTACTGAAACCCGCTCTGGCGCGCGGCGAGCTTCGCACTATAGCGGCTACCACCTGGAGTGAATACAAACAGTACTTTGAAAAGGATGCTGCGCTGGAACGCCGCTTCCAGAGGGTGAAAGTAGAGGAGCCGGATGACGAAACCGCCTGTTTAATGCTGCGTGGACTCAAGTCACGCTATGCCGAACATCATGGCGTACACATCACTGACGAAGCGGTACGCGCGGCCGTAACGCTTTCGCGCCGCTACCTGACCGGACGGCAGCTGCCAGATAAAGCCGTTGATCTGATAGATACGGCGGCTGCGCGCGTACGCATGAGCCACGACACGGTGCCGGAGGCGATACTGCAACTGCGCGCGCAGCTGGATGGGCTAAACATCGAGCAGCGCGCAATCCTCGACGATGAAGCGCTGGGCGGTGCCATTTCAATCCAGCGCCTGAAAGAGATCGGACGCCACATCGCTGCTGCTGACGCAGAACTTGAAGGGCTGGAGCTGCGTTACGGACGCGTGCATTCACTGATTGAACAGCTGCTGGAGAGACGTCGGGATCCGTCGCAGCGCAGCGCCCTTACCACGCTCCATGAGCAGCTGAACGAACTGCAGCAGGGCGAGCCGCTAATAACCACGGATGTGGACACCCGCATGGTCGCGCGGGTCATTGCTGACTGGACCGGCGTGCCGCTGTCATCACTTATGAAGGATGAGCAAGCAGAACTGCTGTCGCTGGAAAAACATCTGGCGCGTCGAGTGGTAGGGCAGGATAGGGCATTGAACGCCATCGCGCAGCGGCTGCGCGCGGCGAAAACCGGATTGGCGTCGGAGAATGGACCCCAGGGCGTATTTTTGTTGGTTGGCACCAGCGGCACCGGCAAAACCGAAACCGCGCTGGCGCTGGCCGATCTGCTCTACGGGGGTGAGAAATCGTTGATAACCCTTAACCTGTCCGAATATCAGGAAGCGCACACCGTATCTCAGTTAAAAGGATCACCGCCCGGCTACGTCGGCTACGGCCAGGGCGGCATTTTAACTGAAGCGGTGCGCCAGCGGCCCTACAGCGTAGTATTGCTGGACGAAGTGGAAAAAGCGCACCGCGATGTGATCAATCTGTTCTATCAAGTGTTCGATCGCGGCTTTATGCGTGACGGTGAAGGCCGTGAAATCGACTTCCGTAATACCGTGATTCTGATGACTTCCAACCTCGGCAGCAGCGCGCTGATGCAACTGCTGGATAGCACGCCAGATGCCAGTGAAGCCGAAGCACAAGCCTGTTTGCGACCGATCCTGTGTGAATATTTCCAGCCCGCACTACTGGCGCGTTTTCAAACGGTGATTTACCGCCCGCTAACGCGCGACGCCCTGCGCATTATTGTGACACTCAAGATGAAACAGGTTAGCCAGCGTCTGCTGCGTCATTACGGCATGCGCACCATCATTACTAAAAATGTGTACGACACCGTCACCGCTGCCTGTCTGTTGCCGGACAGCGGTGCGCGCAACATCGACAGCCTGCTGAATCAGCAGATTCTGCCCATGATAAGCCAATTTATCCTGCAACAGCGGGCCAGCGGCACATTGGGCCGCAGCCTGAAGCTGGATGCTAATGCAGACGGTGAAGTCTACTGTGAAGCCTGATTGTGCAACGTTAATCAATTAAAAAGGAATTTGTATGAAAACCCAAAATGTCCCTGTTTCCTCTGCATTTATTGCCATTTCTTGGATCGCCCTCATCGCTGGCACACTGGTGTATCTGGCGGGACTGTGGCGTGCCGAAATGCAGCTCAATGAGAAGGGGTTTTACTTTGCGGTGCTGATCCTTGGACTGTTCACTGCGGTTTCGCTGCAAAAAACGGTGCGCGATCGGCTGGAAGGTATCCCAACCACGCACCTTTATCATGTGATTTGCCTGCTGGTTTTCACTCTTGCCGTGGTGCTTTTGGTTACCGGCCTGATGAATGTCTCATTGATGCCGAGTGAAAAAGGCTTTTATGGGGTTTCATTCTTTATGGCGCTGTTCGGCGCGGTGGCGGTACAGAAGAATACCCGCGACAGTCTGCACAGTGTGACCGAACCCGCCAGTGAGGAAACGCATGAGCCATAAGCGGAATAGCGGTCAGTATCAACCACACTTCTGGGTGGGGCGCAGATTGATTGGCCTTATTGGATAGGCAGCCTGACGTAGGGGTTTACGACAGCGCGATAAATCGCCGCCCTGCTCAGGTATTTCCGCTGCGGTGGCGGCGCATCGACGCCACCACGACATAAAAGGATTTAACTATGGCTCAATTACCGGTTCCCTTCTTCAGCCACAGCCATCATCTGCTCACCGTTGCGGGCAGCCACGCCGCGCTGGATGTGCTCAATTTCGAGGGGCGTGAAGCGCTGAGCGAACCGTTCAGCTGGTTTATCACCTTCACCAGCAGTGAAAAGCATCTACGTCGGGAAACAATGCTGCTGAAAAACGCGGCGCTGACGCTGAAAACGTCGCTCAGTCAAACCGGTTGGTTACCCGACACTGAACCGCTTCGTGTAGTGCAGGGCGTCGTGACGGGCTTTGATGCGCTGAGCATTTCTGCTGACGAAGCGCGTTATGCCATTACTCTGCAACCCCGCCTGGCGCTGCTGGCGCGTCACCGTCAAAACGCTATCTGGCAAGATATGTCAGTGCCGCAGATTGTTGAAGCGATCCTACGCAATCGCCACGGCATGCGCGGTCAGGATTTCCTGTTCAGTCTCAACCGTACTTATCCCAAGCGCGAGCAGGTGATGCAGTACGACGAGGATGACCTGCGTTTTGTGTCACGCCTGTTGGCTGAGGTAGGGATCTGGTTTCGCTTCACGACCGACACGCGGCTGAATATTGATGTAGTGGAGTTTTACGACGGCGTGCAGGGTTACCTCACCGGGCTGACGCTGCACGGAGTTCCGCCGTCCGGCCTGTATGACAATGGCGTGGAATCGGTGTGGTCGATGGAAAGTCGCTTTCGCGTGGTGGAAAAATCGGTCAGTACGCGCGATTACAACTATCGCAATGCCTCCGCTGATATGAACGCACAGGCGGACGTCTCTGGCGGTGATGAAACCACCTATGGGGAAACTTATCACTGGGGCGACAACTATCTGCTGGCGGGTGCGTTACACAGCGCTAATCCAGAGACAGAGAGCGGCGCGTTCTACGCCCGCCTGCGCCACGAACGTTATCTGAATCAGCAGACGCGACTTAGCGCTATGTCCAGTTGCGCGTCCCTGACGCCGGGCAAAGTAGTGCGCGTAACCGGAGACGCTGAGGTGGATGACGTGTTTCAGCGCGGCGTGGTGATTACCTCAGTGGTCATTCACGCCGCGCGCGACAAAAGTCTGAGTAGCGCGTTTAAGGCCATTCCGGCACATGGACGCTACAGCTTTCGCCCGGAGCCCGCGCCGCGTCCGATGATGGCGGGCACGCTTTCGGCACGCATCACCAGCACCACCATTAATGACATATATGGACACATAGATCGCCACGGACGCTACCGGGTCAATCTGTTATTTGATCGTGCAAGCTGGGAGCAGGGTTACGAAAGTTTGTGGGTGCGACAGGCAAGGCCCTTTGCCGGAGCAACCTATGGTCTGCATCTGCCGTTACTGGCGGGAACGGAAGTGGCGATTGGATTCGAGCAGGGTAACCCTGACCGCCCTTACATCGTCGGGGTGCTGCACGATTCAGCTCACGGCGACCTCGTCACCAACCGCAACAACCAGCGTAACGTGCTGCGTACCCCGGCAAATAACAAGCTGCGCCTTGATGACACGCGCGGGCGTGAGCACATCAAACTCAGCAGCGAATATGGCGGCAAAAGCCAGCTCAATCTTGGCTATGTCGTGGACAGTGAGAAGCAGCAGCGTGGCGAAGGTTTTGAGCTGCGCACCGACAGCTGGGGGGCGATTCGCGCGCAGAAAGGGCTGCTGATCAGTGCCGATGGGCAGGCAGCGGCTCAGGGCAAAACGCTGGAGATGAAACAGCCGGTGAGTGGGTTAACAGGCGCGCTGAATCAGCTAACCGAATGGGGACGCGTGGCCAAATCGCATCACAATGTCGCGCCCGATGCCAATCCTCTCGGGCAGCTTTTGCAAGATGCGGATGGCCTGAAACAACCGGCGCTCTTGCTTACCGCACCTAAGGGAATCGGCGCGTTGTCGCCGGCGACGATTGTACTGAACAGCGGCGAGGGGTTGTATTTGCAAAGCCTTGGCGAGATCAATCTTGCCAGCGCGCGGCGCTTGGCCGCCAACGCTTCTCAAAGTATCTCTCTACTGGCGCAGCAGGAAGGTATGCGGCAGGTGTCGGCGAAGGGGCCTCTGGCTGTGCAATCTCACGCTGATACGATTTCAATAACCTCTTTGCAAGACGTGACGGTGCAATCCACTCAGGGGCATCTGCAGTTAACGGCAAAAAATGGCATTACGATGGCCAGCGGTGGTGCCTTTATTCGCCTGACGCCGGAGGGAGAAATTGAAATCCACGGGCCGGGTAAAATAAGCTTTAAAGGTCAGCACGATTTTAATGGCCCGGCGAGCAGAGATTTTCCCCTGCCTGAATTACCCTCTTCGGTGTGTAAAGAGTGCCTTAAACGCGCCCATGAAATGGCAAAAGGATTTGTCGCAAGGCAATAGATTATTTACTGACCGCGCCATCAAAACATTTTGAGATAAATATGACCGATAATACGCCAGATTGGATATCCCAATTAGCCTCATGCTGCCTCAAGATCAACTCTGAATATCTATATGTGATACTGGATCAAGCGGGGCTAAACTGCGCGATTATCCCGGCACTTGAACAACTGTCACTGGAATGGGAATCGCTTTGGAAGGGATTGCCGGAAGAAATCGCCGAAAGTTCAGCACCGTTATTGATTCGTATCTATTTGAATAATGTCCAGCAGCGGCTGTGGATTGAAGGAATTTGTCATCAGGCGACAGCTAAACATGCCGTATTAACGTTATCTTCATTGTGGTCAATGAAATCACTCGCGCATTGGTTACAGTGCTGTAGCGATGCCAGCCATGAAGGCCGGGCAGGGATATTACGCTTTTACGATCCCAGACTCTTTCCCCTGCTGATTGGTGGCATCCTCAATGCTGAGCAGGTGCAGCAACTTCATCGTCCTGCTCTATTTTGGAGTTGGGTGGACAGAGATGGAAAACCAACGTTTGTCTCAGGAAATGGAAATGTATTGGGTGATAATGAAAAGATGTCGCGAATTGATCTCACGGATGCGCAATTTGAATATCTGATGTGTGTTTGCGACGTGAATATTCTCAGGACCTATCAGGATTTGGGTAAGACTCATCAACTCTCTGAAGAATCGCTGTTTCAGCTTTGCTATCAAGGGATGCGTGAGGCGTCGGATAAAGGAATGATTATGGATGAGGAACGCAATCAGTGGGTGTTAAATAAAATTTCTCGTTTAGGTTGCAGCAGTTAACCCCGTAATTGATTAAAGTGAAAAGGGAATTCAATTTATGTCAAAGAAATTGCGAAATTATATTTATAGGTTTTTCGTTTCGATTATCTTTATCGCAACGGTTGCTAGCACCGCTCAAGCCGGGGTGATAGTGGCCATAAATCATACGCATTGGGCAATTAACAGCTTTAGTATTAACGGCCAATCAGGCCTGGATATTATTGGCCCCTACCAAGGTGGTGGCGGTGCATGCTGTTTTAGTGTGCCGGGGAGATGGTATCCGGGTATGACTGTTAGAGTTGAGTGGGAAACTGGTGCAGGAGACACGCAAGGATTTCCAGGTTTCCATAAAAGGGAGGAGTATCTTGAATGGAGAAATAAAATGAAAAAATTGAATCGTCAACATACTAAAGATGTCCCACTAGCAGAATATAAAATTGCGGATACGTGTGGAATTACAGTTCATTTTTTACCTTGTGATGATATAAAAGTAACAACTACTTGCACCCTTCCCGGAAGTCCATCATATCCAATTAAAGAACCTTTACGGATGAAGGAACCCAAAGTATGTCCAATCTAACGCAAAAAGGATCATTCAATTATCCACCGCCGTTTCCTTTGCAGGGAAGGTTACCCACCGCAGCCGGTATGGTTGGAGAGAGCTGTAAAAAACAGGACAGCTACGAATTAGCCTATCGACAAGAACTATGTCTGGCGAATGAAAAACGTGTAGAGCCGCCCTGTTGTAAGACATTACATATTAGCCTGTTTTTTGATGGCACAGGCAATAATCTTAATAACGATCTCTATTTGTCCAATCCAAAGCATCCGACCAATATCGCACGGTTATTTCAGGCAACCATTGGCAGCGGCTATGCGGCCGGTGTTCAGAATCAGAGAGCATTATTTGATTATGGTGCCGAAAAATATTTCAAATTTTATTTACCCGGCGTAGGCACCCCGTTCCCGGAAATAAAAGATCTTGATTACAGCACTTTCGGTCTGGCGTTTGCCTCAAAGGGTGAAGACAGAATTAATTGGGCTTTGCTGCGTATTATCGATGTGTTAAAGCGCGTATTAAAAGATCCAGGTCAGAACAATGCCTCGCTTTCTCATGGGGAAAGCCGAGCGGCGTTAGAAAAGATGGCCACCAGCTGGGCGAGCTTCGGGTATGGCGGGAGTCACGATCGCTATGAAGAATTTACTCGGCAGTTAAGATTGTTAAAACCTAAACTGAAGCTGGCGCTGGAACAGCCTGAGCCAGGCAAACCTAAATTACTTGGCATTAAGCTATACGTTTATGGATTCTCACGTGGAGCCGCGACCGCGCGTACTTTTGTGCGCTGGCTCAGCGAGCTGTTACCGCCGCCGAAAAACGAGCAAGACAAGCCGCAGCAGTGCCTCGAGGTTGATGGTCTTATGATTCCGTTGAGTATTGAGTTCCTGGGATTGCTCGACACGGTGGCTTCCGTAGGGACTACCCATATGTTGCCCTTCGTCGATGGGCACGCCTCATGGGCCGATGGCACGATGGAACTTCCCGCTGAACGAACCTACGGCGGCTTAATAAAAAAATGCGTGCATATGGTATCAGCCCACGAACAACGCCTGTGTTTCCCACTGGACTCGATTCGTCGGGCCGATGGCACGTACCCTGCTAATAGCAATGAAATTATTTATCCCGGTGTTCATTCTGATATAGGTGGCGGCTATCCGATTGGGGATCAGGGAAAAGCTATTGCAGAAGATGATGGTTATTTACTATCTCAAGTTGTTTTAAATGACCTATATTCAGCTGCGTTTATGGCAGGAGCTCCGTTGAAAGTAAGTTTAGAGTCATTGCCTGAGACGCTGAAGAAAGATAGCTGGCGAATGCTAGGGTTTGAATTAAATGAGCAATTCGTAGTAGCACCTGATTTGGTAAACCGCTTCAACGCCTGGCGAGAACTAACCCTCAATCTATCCACCCCTGACAAAATTGAAGACATTGACGCCGCACACTACATTCCGGTTCCCGCTCCGGTCAGCCTGGAAGAAGCTGCAGTAGAGCAGCTCTCCTGGATTACCGCGTGGCGAATTAATCGCTATGCGAATGGAAAATTAGTGAATCAGCCTTTTTACCAAGCGGCATCTGATACTGAGGCCAAGCCTGAGCTGCGTAAAGCAGCGGAAGTCCGACGAGATCTCAAACAGGACGCGGTTGAGGCCAGACGTCAGAAGGCGGTGGAAACACTCTCTGATGCTGAGCTTAAAGATCATGTCGATGAACCCGGTCCGAAAGACTTTGATCCTGATATGAGCCAAACCCAGCTACGCGAAGCTGCGCAGGAATTCGCTGAAGATTACAGCAGCAAAGTCCGTACGAAGAGGGGTTTGCTGCAATCGGTCATCGACAATGGTCTGGAGAGTATCGTTTTTTCCCTTAATACGGATGATGAGCAAGTCGAATATCGAAATATTAAATTAGCTGGCGAACAAAAATATAAAATCTTGTTCCCTTATCAGGACGAAACACGTAACGCCCATGAGAAATCGGGCTTAGTGCGCGCATTATTCGATGATCAGGTACATGATTCCCGCGCCTGGTTTTTATATGCTACGCTCAATTCACGAGAGCTTTGGGGAAGTTATTTTCGCTATCGGATGATTTATTTCGCAACGAATACCAATAAGTCGCTATCACCGGTGGTAATTAATGGTGAAGTGGTGGGAACAGGGAGAGAAACAAAGAACGTTATCTTTAAACTTATACCCAAGTTAGCAGCTGATAAAGGTGCGGGATTGGCAGGCAACGCAACAGTTAATGCTTACGAACTGGTAGCGCTTGATCGGATGACAAAACAACCGCTGCCTTTATTACCCGAGGCGTTGAAGTTAAAACAATTTACGTATCAACCCGGCGTCATCGTCCAACATTACAAGCGGATGGCAGCAGAGCAGCAATTAGCATTGGCCAGGCAATCAATGGAATCCAGCTGGTCTGAGAGTCAATACAAATCGGCGTAATCCCAGCGGAGAAAATATTATGCCAACGATTATCCGTGTCGGTGACACATTACGTGAGTATGGTGGCAACGTTTTGGTCGGCCATTACCGTTGCTTCGGCAAAGGAATTGCGGTTAAAGGTAGTGCAGTAAAATGCAATAAGCATGGTATGACAATGATTGTGGAAGGAAGCGCGTTAACCCGTATTAATGGCCAACCTGTAGCTCTTAATGGGCATAAATGCGCTTGTGGGTGCACATTGGTTAGTTCTCATCCCGATTGCAATATCACCTCCTGATAATGACAATCCACTAATTTAAGTTCTCTCATAAAATTCATTTTCGCAATACGCTTAAGCTTAGTTATATAACATCGTTAGTGATGGGGCGATGCCACCCGTTTAAATTGTTATCAATAAGGAATTAATAATGATTCAGGAAGAACGCTTATTTAATGAAGGCCTGTTTGCTACCAGCGATGGCGCTTCACTCTATTTCCGCCACTGGCCGGCACTAAGCAGCAACAGCCAAAAAGTCATTATTCTGTTTCACCGTGGGCATGAGCATTCCGGTCGCTTGCAGCATATTGTTGACGAACTGATGATGCCTGACACCCATTTCTACGCATGGGATGCTCGTGGGCATGGTCAATCACCCGGTGAGCGCGGCTACAGCCCGAGCCTTGCCCGCTCTGTTGCCGACGTGGATGAGTTTGTTCGTTACGTGGCCCAAAATGCGCAAGTTGCTATGGAAAATATTGTGGTGATCGCTCAGAGCGTAGGCGCTGTATTAGTGGCTACCTGGGCGCATGACTATGCGCCAAAAATTCGCGGGATGGTATTAGCCTCGCCTGCGTTCAAGGTAAAATTATATGTGCCATTTGCTCGCGTAGGGTTGAAATTAATCCAGCGCATTCGCGGCCTGTTTTATGTTAACTCGTATATGAAAGGGAAATTACTTACCCATGATCAACAGCGGGTAGCCAGTTTTGCAACCGACAAGCTCATTACGCGTAAAATTGCAGTAAATATCCTGCTCGACTTATATGAAACGTCAGCACGTATTGTGGCGGACTCCGCGGCAATTACATTGCCGACGCAACTGTTGATTTCAGGTAATGATTATGTGGTGCATGCAAAACCGCAAAAACAATTCTATACCGGTTTGCGCAGCGCTATTAAAGAGCAGCATATTCTGCCGGGATTTTATCACGATACCCTGGGTGAAAAAGATCGTGTGCTGGCTTTAGAGAAAGTTAAAAGTTTTGTCGAGCGACTTTATGCCAGTCAACCCTATCGGTTCAATTATCGTTTTGAGGATAAATGGAGTCCAAGTGCTGATGCCTATCGCGCATTACAGGCGCCGCCCACCCGTTGCTCGTTGGCGGGAATCTATTATGCGGTATTGAGTTTTGGCATGAAAACCCTTGGCAGACAATCAACGGGCATGCAATTAGGGTATGAAACGGGATTCGACTCCGGCAGTACCCTTGATTATGTTTACCGTAATCAACCAGCAGGTAAATCTACCTGGGGGCGTTTAATTGATAAGAGCTACCTTAACAGCATCGGTTGGCGTGGGATTCGCATCCGCAAAGTGCATATTCAGCACATGATTAAGCAAGCCGTGGCACGGCTACAGCATAATAGTTTGCCAGTGCGTGTGGTTGATATTGCCGCCGGACACGGACGCTATGTCTTAGATGCCCTGGAGAATCTGCATAATATTGAAAGCGTGCTGCTGCGTGATTATAGCGAACTCAATGTAGAAAAAGGGCAGGCGATGATCGCAGCGCGGGGATTAACCACTCTTGCACAGTTCAAAAAAGGCAATGCGTTTGACTATGAATCCCTTGCCGCGCTGGATCCCGTGCCAACGCTGGCCATTGTGTCGGGTTTATATGAACTCTTTCCCCATAATGATGTGGTCAAAACCTCTTTAGCTGGGCTGGCTGCCGCTATTCAACCGGGCGGCATATTAATCTATACCGGCCAGCCCTGGCATCCGCAGCTGAAAACCATTGCATATACCCTAACCAGCCACCAAAACGGCATTCCATGGATGATGCGCGTGCGTAGCCAGCAAGAGATGGATTCGTTGGTTGAGCAGGCAGGATTTGAAAAAGCGCATCAGTTAATTGATGACTACGGTATTTTCACTGTATCTCTGGCGGTGAGAAAAGCTCATGAGTGACATTGTGGCACTGCCTGTGCGCACCAAACTCTGGCAACAGGGATTGGGATGGTTACTGCTGTTGGCGCCCCTGTTCTTCCTGAGTTATAGCCAGTTGAATGCCTTCACAGCCAGCAGAGCGGATGTTGGCAGCATGGTCTTGAGCTGGGAACATCATATCCCGTTTATCCCCTGGACAATTGTGCCGTACTGGAGCATTGACCTGCTGTATGCGATGTCACTGTTTATTTGCACAACACGGCAAGAATTGACTCGACACGCATATCGGCTGGCGGCAGCGTCGATCATTGCTTGCAGTGGATTTTTACTTTTCCCGTTAACCTTTACCTTTCCACGTCCTGACTCCCCGGGAATATTGGGGTGGCTGTTTCATCAGTTGGAACAATTTGATCTTCCTTACAATCAAGCACCGTCTCTGCATATTATTTTAACGTGGTTATTGTGGTTACGCTTTCATCAACACCTGAGTCGAGTAGGAAGAGCAATATGCAACGCCTGGTTTTTATTAATAGCCGTTTCGGTGCTGACGACCTGGCAACATCATTTTATTGATGTTGCCAGTGGATTCATTGTCGGCGTGGTCATTAGCTATGTTATTCCTGTATCCAGTCGATGGCGATGGCAGCGCGTTTCATCACGGTCGGCAAACCTGGCCATTAAATACTGTGCTGCAAGTGGAGTATTATGTTGGCTGAGTTGGGCCGTGCCTTACGGCTGGGTTTTATTGTGGGCCGCTTTTTCAGTGTTTATGGTTGCTGCTGGTTATATTGGCTTAGGTGTTTCAGTATTTCAAAAGAATAAGGAAGGTAATTTGTCGCTATCGGCAAACTTATTGCTCAAGCCTTATTTAGTTGCCGCCAAAATTGCCCAGCGCTGGTATTCCAGAGATTCACCTGCATTCTCGCCCATTATTGATGGCGTATCAGTTGGGCGATTTCCCAACAAGGATGTATTGCACACCGCAGTGCTTGATTTGACCGCCGAGTTTCACAGAAAAAACGGCTTCGCCACGCATTGGTCTGCGATTCCCTTAATGGATCTGATAGTACCTAATCAGAATGATATTCAGCGTGCAGTCTGCGAACTCAAAGCATTGCGAGAGTCGAATGAGGCGGTGTTGGTCTGCTGTGCATTAGGGTTATCGCGAAGTGCAATGGTTGTGGCGGCTTGGTTGATGGCGAGTAGCTATGCCGCTTCATCTACACAAGCTATTGAATTAATCAAAAAACAGCGTCCACAAATCGTCTTAACGCCAGCCCATGTGCGCGCCCTGCAACAATATGAGGAATCTCTATGCAAGATGAATTAATGACTCATCGCGTGTTGAAAATTCATTTATCAAGTTGGCGTTATATGGCCATGCTGACGCTACCGCCTTTATACATTTCATTTCAAATTCATGTGGATTTGATTAAACCTCCGTTGCTGTTACTTTTTATCATCACGCATTATTATTGCTGGCGATTATATTTGGATGAGGAACTCTTCAAGTTGTTGGAAGGCGGTGGCAATCTGGTGGCGTTTGATAATGCCTTAAAGCTTTGCTGGCGTAAAAGAAAATGCACAGAGCGCACAGTAGAACAGCGTTGGCAAGCGACGGCAAAACTATTTTACAGAGCCAGACTTGCTTTTATATTACTTTGGGTGGTTTCTTTTCTGAACGTATAGGATTGCATAATACCGCTCAATTTCGATGTATTACCACTTGTCTGCTTTAGCCACTGTTCCGCTCAAATGTAAGACAGGCGTTATTAAAACGCTGTCATCTAACTTCATTTTTACTCTGTGAAGGGTGCTGTATTGTGAGAATGCCGCCTGATTTTTTACCTTACCCCGAAGCGTTACCGCCTAATAATATGCGCTGGCTTGCTTTTACTGTTGCAATCTTATTCATCGGCGAAACTCTGGTGGCGTTAATTAGCCCGGCTGAACAGCGCCTGCTAAACAGCCTGGTGATTACCGGCACACTCTGTTTATCAGTGTTGTTCGCCTAGACTGCTCGCGTGCTGCGGTATCGTTGTGCTCAGCATAATGCCCATTTTTATTACCAGCTGGTGGAATATGAGCTGCAGCAATGGTGGCTTAAGCATCGGCAAGCAGTGATGTTGCAGGATGTCGTTTTGCTCGGGCCCTGCGGGCAAGACCCGCAACACTGGCGAAAACTGCTGGCACGTGAGCATCACAAATTGCAGCCCGTTGAGGAAAACGGCCGCACGTCGCTACGGCTGCAGCAGGTATACGGTAATTCGCAAGCTGAACGCGAGGGGCAATTAGCCCGCTTGCTGGTAATGCAGTGGCGAGAAGCACACCCGGACACATTGCAGCAGGTTCCGCAGCAATTTTACTGGCAAGGCTCTCATCAAGCATGGCAAGCGTTTCGTCAACAAGCAGCGGCTACCTTCCCGGAACTGGTTGTGCCGGAAACCCCGCAGCGCTGGCAAGGCGAACATTCACTTGCAAACGTCATTGAAACCATGGCGAAAGCTGCGGAGGGCGCGTGCGTGCTCATTGCCGGTTGCCAATCGAATGCGCTGGTGCCACTGAACAAGCCGCCCGCGGGAGAAGCCGCACTGCTGTGGCTGGCAGGACGTGAAGGCCAGGTACAACTTTGTCGTGGGGAGAGGTGCGATCTCGATGATGCCGCTGGGCTGGCGGCCGCTTGCCAACGCTCGCTGCAACAGAGTGAAATCGACGCTCCGCCCGCGACGTGCCTGCTTTTTTCTCTGCCAGAACATGATCTCTCTTCGCTAAGCGGGTGGAACCTGACGCACCACCTGCAGGATCAGTATTGGGGAAGAGTGGGTGAGCTGGAGGCACTGATTGTTATGTCGCTTGCGGCGATAAACGCGCAACAGCAAGGAGAGCCGAGCGGTTGGATCGCAACCGATCCTACTGGCGGTTACACAACGGGAATTGTTAAACCTTATGGATAATGCGGCAAAACCAAAGATCCTGTCGCCAATGATGACGACTGGGCTGTTCATCACTGCAAGTACGTTTCTCACTATTATCGGCATAGTGCTCAACTGGTGGATTGTTTTAGATCTCACTGACCAAAAGCAGTCCCTGTTTTCTCTGTTGCTAACAGGTGGCGCCATTTGGCTGATCGCGACGAGCTGCATCCTGCTGTCTTCGGTCGCTTATCGACTTTGGATAAGTCTGAGCGTTGCAAAAGTTGTCAAGCAGGCCACCCAACCCGCGACCCTCGATGCTGCGCACCCTCCATTGGTGGCGTTACGCCTACAGCTGCGTTCACGTTATGGCGTGTTCTGGCGTCTTAAAGTGCGCCTGTTATTGGTGCTGGGTGAAGAATCCGCGGTGGAAGCGCTCGCGCCTGCGCTGTCAAAGGATCACTGGCAGGAAGGGGCGGGCGCGGTGTTGATATACGGTGGTCAGCTAAACGCCGAACCGGATGCGCCGCAGTTACTTGCGCTGCGCGCATTATGCCGCCGCTGCCCGGTAGATGGCATTGTGCTGGTGCAGGCGCACAGCGCAGACCTCACGGAGGCGAAAAGTAGTAGCGTTCGGCGCTTGCTGGAGAACATTAGCGCCATTTTACGCTGGCAAGCGCCGGTCTGGATTTGGCAGCTGGTGCAGAGCTGCTGGCCGCAAACAGCAGTAAACCCCTGTGCGGTGGGCGCTGTTTTACCTCTCAAGGCGGTGCCTGAGGAGGTCAGTGCGCAGCTCAATCAGCTGGTGCCGATGCTACGGCAACGTGGTATGGCGCTAGTCGCACAAGACAGTCGGCGCGATTGGCTGCTGCGCCTGTCCCAGCAGCTTGCACATGGGCAGATTTCGCTCTGGCAGCAGCATCTGCGTGGCTGGTTAACGTCAGCACCGCGCCTATCGCTGCGAGGATTGATGTTCAGCCTGCCAGCCAGCAGCGTAGAAGGGATCAGTCATCACCCGCATGCGCTCGATCGGAGTCAAGGTTGGGAGGGAATTGTTGCCGATAACGTTAAAGGTCGGCGCAGGGGTTTACCCTGGGAGCAAACTTTAGCCTGGGCACTGATGGCGTTAGGGTTGTTATGGGGCGCGGGCATGGTGATGTCGTTCGCCCTGAACCGTCAACACATCATTGAGGGCGCTGAAAAAGCGCATGCGCTGGTCGATAAGGCGGCGTTAAACGATACACAGCTGATCGCGCTACACAGCCTGCGCAACGCGCTTGGTCGCCAGCAGCACGACCTTGCAGCAGGTTCTCCCTGGTATCAGCGCTTTGGTTTGAATCAAACGCCGTCGCTGCACCGGGCACTGCTGCCCTGGTATGGCGTGGCGGGAAACCGGCTGATCCGCGATCCCGCTCAGCGTGCGCTGGTGGCGAAACTGACGCGACTGGCAGAATTACCCGCTGCCAGCCCGCTGCGTGCAACGCTGGCCGAAGCGGGTTATCACCAGCTTAAAGCCTGGCTGATGATGTCGCGCCCCGACCAGGCTGACGCCGCCTTTTTTGCTCACACGCTTAGCGCAATGCAGCCGCAGCAACCGGGCATTTCACCGGCGTTATGGCAGAGCCTGGCGCCTGATTTGTGGGCATTTTATGCCTCTTCGCTTTCGTCGCAGCCTGACTGGGCCATCAAACCCGATAACGCACTGCTTACGCAGGTGCGTCAGGTGCTTTTGCAACAAATAGGCCGCCGCAACGCCGAGAGCGCGCTGTATCAAAACCTGCTTCAGGCGGTAAAACGCCATTATGCTGATGTCACGCTGGAGGATATGACGTCCGGCACCGACCCGCGCAGTCTTTTCACCAGTGCAGGCGCGGTGTCCGGGGTCTTTACCCGTCAGGCCTGGGAAAATGACATCCGTAACGCAATTGAAAAGGCCGCCAGCGCGCGACGTGATGAGATCGACTGGGTGCTAAGCGACAGCCGCAATGCGCTGCTGGCAGCGGTGTCACCCGAAGCACTGCAGATGCGCCTGACCCAGCGTTATTTCACCGACTTTGCCGCCAGCTGGCTCGATTTCCTCAACGGTCTGCGCCTCAATCCGGCCAACAACATCGCCGATGTCACCGATCAGCTGACGTTGATGAGCGATGTACGTCAGTCACCGCTCATTGCCCTGATGAACACGCTGGCCTGGCAAGGGCAAGCCGGACAAAAGCGGGCGGCCTTAGCCGATACCTTGTTGAATTCGGCGAAGGATTTGATAGGGCAGAGAGCGCAGCCAGTCATCGATCAGCGCGTCAAAGAAGCAGAAGGCCCGTTGGATGCCACCTTTGGTCCGCTGCTGTCATTAATGGGTAAAGGGTCGGGCAACCAGCTGACGGCGGCGGACAGCTCGCTCAGTCTGCAAACCTATTTGACGCGCATCACGCGCGTACGCTTGCGGCTGCAACAGGTGGCTGCCGCGCCGGATCCGCAAGAGAGGCTGCAGGCACTGGCGCAAACCGTGTTTCAGGGCAAAAGCGTCGATCTCACCGATACCCAGCAATATGGCAGCCTGATGGCGGCGAGTTTGGGCGAAGAGTGGAGTGGATTTGGACAGACGCTGTTCGTGCAGCCGCTCACTCAGGCGTGGGAGACCATTCTTGAACCCTCGGCGCTTAGCCTCAATGCGCAGTGGCGGCGCGCCATCGTAGACCACTGGCGCAACGCCTTTGATGGGCGCTATCCGTTTGCTGCCAGCCAGAACGATGCGTCGCTGCCGATGCTTGCCGAGTTCGTCCGTCGCGACGCCGGACGGATCGATCGTTTCCTCACCAGCCGTCTTGGCGGCGTTTTACAGCAAGAGGGCAGCCGCTGGATGCCGGATGCCGCACACAGTCAAGGATTGACCTTCAACCCGGCATTTTTGCCAGCGGTGAATCAGCTGCGTGAACTTGCCGACATTCTGTTTACCGATGGCGCGCAGGGCATCAGCTTTGAATTGCAGGGGCACGCGGCACCGGGCGTGGTGGAAACGCAACTGATCATGGATGGTCAACCGTTGCGTTATTTCAACCAAATGGCGACGTGGCACATGCTGCGCTGGCCGGGTGATAGCGTTAAGCCCGGCACCTTATTGACCTGGACGGGGGTAAAAAGCAGTGCGCAGATTTATGGCGATTATCCCGGTACGTGGGGTTTTGTTCGCTGGCTGGAGCATGCCAGGCGCGAACGCATTGATCGCAGCCGCTGGTTGCTGAACTTTGCCACCTCGGATAAACGCACGCTGACGTGGCTCATGCGCACCCAAATGCGCGACGGCCCGCTGGCGCTGTTGCGACTGCGCGGTTTTACCTTACCAACAGACATCTTCACGGTGGATGCGGCGAGCGCGTCCGAGGCAATGGCGGCGCGCACAGCAAGCGCGGACGGCGAAAATCTCAACATGGACGGAGCAGAATAATGAGCGCGATAGAGGAACTGGTTCACGCCTGCGGCGCTGACGAAGCTGCCCTGCGACATGACGCGCTCCAGCGCCTGCAGGTTTGGGACGGCTGGCTTCAGCCAATCAGTGAGACGCTGCCTGCTGGCGAGGATCCCGCCTATGACGATCGGTTTATGCAGATGCGTGAGGAGGTGAATAAACTCTCTGGATGTGATACCGCCGCGATTGTCCAGCTGGCGCAATCCCTGCTGATCGGCGTGAGCAAGGACATCCGCGTGATCACCTTTTATGGCTGGGCCCGCCTGCATCAGGAAGGCGAAGCGGGGCTGGCAGAAGGGCTGGAGCTGTTGGCTGCCGCACTGCATCGCCTCAATCATCAGCTGCACCCGCAGCGCAGCCGCAGCCGCCAGGCGGCCTTAGCGTGGTTGGCGAGCGGCAGAATGCTCGATAGCTTAACGCTGTGGCCTGAAGCTGACGTCGCGCAGCTGCGGCGCATTAGCGGTGCGTTATTGCTGATACAAGATGTGCTTAGCGCTGAGGATGGCGTCGGCCTGCTGCCGCTGATGCGCGCGCTGATGCAACGTCGGGATCACATCGGCGCGGCCAACGCTCTGCCGTCGCTCGGTAGCGCAGAGCCTACTGAAGTGAGTGACGCCCATCTGGTGCCAATCAGCTCGGGAGAAGTCCTGAAAGATCAGGCGAAAGTGCTGGCTCGCTACCTGCGCGCACAGCCCGACGGCTGGCTGTCCGCCCATCATCTTATGAAAAGCGTGCGCTGGGATACCATCCTGCATCTCCCGGCGCTGGGCACGGATGGCAATACCCGACTTCCCGCGCCCAAAGCCGATCATCGTGCCCACCTCAAACGCCTGCACATGCAACACAACTGGATGACGCTGCTGGAGCTAACCGATGCGCTGTTTGGTCAGGCGATCAATCATCTGTGGTTCGATTTACAGTGGTACGCCTGTGAAGCGCTGCGCCATCAGCCGCAAGGCGCTACGCTGGTCACTATCCTGCAGCAGGACCTGCAGGGCTTGCTGACACGTCTGCCGGGTATCGAAACGCTGTCGTACATGGACGGTACGCCTTTTGCGGATGAGGTGACGCGATGCTGGATGGCACAACACGTCACTCACGAGCGGCGATGCACCAGCAGCGACAGGTTTAGTGTCGGCGTCGCGCAAGAAATTCCGTCGTTAGAACAGGAAGCCGTGGCGATTGCGCAAGCAGAAAACATCGATGCGGCATTGCAGTGGTTACAGGCGCAGCCTGGCATCAGCGGTTTGCGCGAACAATGGCTGCGGCATTTACTGATGGCGCGCCTGTGCGAACAGTTTGGCAAACGCGAAATGGCCCTGCACCTGCTGGATCTCCTTAATCAGTCCGCCGCGCAGCTGACGCTGGCACAGTGGGAACCCGCCTTGCTTTTTGAAGTGCGCACGCGGCGTTTACAGCTGCTGCGCGGCAAGGTCGCGGGCAGTGAAAATGAACGTCTGCGCCTGCAGCCGGAAATTGACCTGCTGCTGAAAGGGCTTATCTCTCTCGATCCGGCCAAAGCGGCCATGCTCTGCAACTGATCCTTTACCTCTCCTCCCCGCCGCCAGAGGCATTCTGGCGACATCACTGACTGCGAATATTATGGACGACTTAACTCTGCGCTATTACGACGCTGAAATGCGTTATCTGCTGGAAGCCGGTAAAGAATTTGCCCGCGCCCATCCTGAGCAGGCCGCGATGCTGAACCTTGATAAAGCCGGCGCGCGCGATCCCTATGTTGAACGGCTCTTCGAAGGCTTTGCTTTTATGATGGGAAGGCTGCGCGAGAAGCTGGATGATGATCTGCCCGAGCTGACGGAAGGATTGGTCAGCCTGCTGTGGCCACACTACCTGCGCACCATTCCGTCGCTGTCGGTTGTCGAGTTCAGCCCTGACTGGCATGAAATGAAAGAGCCTTTGCGCTTAGCGCGGGGTTTCGAAGTGTTGTCGCGTCCGATCGGAGAGCAGGGCACGCGCTGCCGCTATAGCACCACGCGCGACGTCACTCTGCTGCCGCTGGCGCTGGCGTCCGCGCGACTCACTACCGATGCCGTTGGCCGCTCGGTGATCCGCCTGCGCTTCAACGGGAGCCTGCTTGCCGACTGGAGCCGCATCAATCTCAGTCAGATCCCTTTTTATCTTAACGCCGATGCGCCGCTGGCCTGCGCGCTGCATCAGGCGTTGACGTTAAACGTCGCCAGCATGCTGCTGCGTCTGCCGGGTGAATCTGAGGCTCATGCGCTGGATGGGCGCTTCTGCGCGCAGGGCTTCAGCGAGGCGGATCGTCTGTGGCCCGGCGATGACGGTAGCTTTAGCGGCTATCAGCTGCTGCTGGAGTATTTCACTTTTCGCGAAAAATTCATGGCAGTGACCCTGTGCGGGCTGGAGAACATCACGCTGCCACCTGTTCTGCCGTGGTTCGAGCTAGACGTGGTGCTGGCGCAGCGCTGGGAACATGATTTTGACTTCAGCACAACGCATCTGCGGCTCAACGCGGTGCCGGTGATCAACCTGTTTGTCATGGAGTCCGATCCGCTGATCCTGAATGGGCTGCAAACGGAATACCTGCTGCGCCCAATGCGCCTTCAGGATGGTCACACTGAAATCTACTCGGTCGATTCCGTGCTCTCTTCGCAAGGCCAGCCTTACGTGCCGTTCAGCAGTTTTCGGCATAAAGGGGGCTTGCTGCGCCATGAAGCACCCGAACACTACTTTCACACACGCGTCAGGCGCGGGCCGTCCGG
This sequence comes from uncultured Pantoea sp., assembly GCA_966185695.1. GTDB lineage: Bacteria > Pseudomonadota > Gammaproteobacteria > Enterobacterales > Enterobacteriaceae > Pantoea. Next base: position 146,611 of record CBIFUL010000001.1, read on the forward strand.
GCTGCATGAAACCTGGATGATCCTCGGCGGCTCATCGTTTGATAACCACAGCGTGCAGGAAAACGAGAGCCTGTCGGTGAGCGTGACCGGCACCAACGGCCAACTGCCGCGCCGCGCGTTGCAAAGCACGCTGCTTGATACGTTGGTGAGCAATACCGATGTTGCGATGCAGGTGCGCAATCTCTGTGCGCCAACGCTGCCCTGTTATCCACCGAACCGCGACCGCTTTCACTGGCGGGTGCTAAGCCATCTCGGCTCCAGCTTCCTGTGGATGATGGATAACGCCGAGGTGCTGCGCGGCACGCTGGCGCTGTATGACTGGACGCACAGCGACATGAATCGCCGTCGGCTGGAAGCCATCCTGCACGTCTGTCACAAAGAAACGGAACGTTTTGAGCAGGGCTATCTGCTGCGCGGGGTACAAATCGAAATCACCCTTGATAGCGCCGGGTTTGCGGGTAACGGCGATATCTGCCTGTTTGGCGAAATGCTCAGCCGCTTCTTTGCGCTTTACAGCGACATTCACCTGTTTAACCGCCTGATTTTGATTCTGCAACCTACCGGAGAGCGCCTTGCATGGGAAGAGAAGCACCCACGCCGTACGCGAGGCTGACGCCGCGCATGGAACATGACCTGCCGCGCATGAACTTTTATCGTTTCTGTCAGCTGATTGAAAATCAGCATCCTAATTTGCCACCGCTGGGCAGCACCCACTATCCGGCTAACGATGCGATTCGCTTGTTGCCCCATGCGGGCATGGGCTTTCCCGCCAGTGAGCTGCGGGCGTTGGAATACCGTGACGACTTGCCGCCGGTGGTGCGGACCACCTTTCTCGGACTGTACGGTGTGGATGCGCCGCTGCCCGGTTCCTATCTTGACGACATTAGCCAGCGCGACGAAGGGCATGACGCGGTGCAGGGTTTTTTGGATATCTTCAACCACCGCATCCTTACGCAGTTTTATCGTATCTGGCGCAAATACTCCTATCCCGCAACGTTTGCCGCGGGCGGTCAGGACCAGACCTCGCAAGCGTTACTGGGCCTGGTAGGGCTGGGCATACCGGGTACCGAACAACACATCGGCGCGCCAGCATCACGATTTTTAGCGCTGCTCGGCGTGCTGCGCCAGCCGGGCAGAACGGCCGAGGGTATAGGTGCATTAGTGCGGCTGCTGGCGGCAAAGACGCGGGTTAGCGTGCAGCCGCATGACCCACGCGCGGTGTCAATGCGCACGCCGCTCAGCTTAAGTGACGTTCATGACGTGATGCTTGAAGGCAATGCGCCGCTCGGCGATGAGGCGATAGATGTCAACAGCCAGTTGCTGATTGTGCTGCGTACTGAATGCGCAGCTGAAGCGCGAAGCTGGCTGCCGGACGGCCAGCTGTATCAGGATTTTATGGTGATGCTGCGTGTTTATCTTGGCTGGCGCTATCGTGCTCGTATTCAACTCTGCCTGGACACGGCGCTGTTGGCTCCGCCAGCGCTGGGCGACACGCCGTTTTGGCTTGGCATGATCGGGGTGCTGGGTGCGGAAAAGAAGACCTTATCAGCGGATATCCCCTCCACCTTTACCACCGAACTGGGCTGCTACGCCGGTTTGGCCCCCGCGACGCTTTGTGAGGAAAAACAGCGTGTCTCGTACTCTTTCAAATAACCTTTGCCGCACGCTGCCGTGCGTGCTGGGGCTGATGCTGGTGGGCTGTGGCCTGCAACAGACAGTCAGCGATGGCGCAGTTGGCGCGTTCAATGCGCTGTTTTATAAGCAGATTAAATACCTCCATCTCGATTTCACGGCGCGTGAAAGTCTTAACAGCGATAATCGCGAACACCATCCGCTTTCGCAGCCGGTGATGATCCGCATCTTCCAGCTGCGAGAGCGGCAGGCGTTTGATGGCGCGGTATATCAGCAGCTCGCGGAGGATGCCGCTAGCCTGTTAACCACCGCGCTGTTGGCGGAACGCGCCCTGGTGTTGACGCCTGGCGGCGACGTGTCGTTGACCATGCCGATGGAAACCGAGAGTCAGTATGTGGCGGTGGTAGCGCTTTTCCAACAGCCGGACATGGTAAATAACAGCTGGCGACTGGTACTGGAGCGCAACGATTTAGATCCAGACGTAGCGCGAGTGATTGAGCTGGGCAGTCAACGTTTACGTCTGATTACGCAGGAGAAATCATGACGCGTCATCCTCATTTTCAACCGTCGCTGTATGAGCTGTTAAAAGGCGGCTTTGCGGGTGGGCTGGCGTTGCACCAGGTTAGCGATCGCGACCAGGTCATTTTATCGGTGCTGGATAACATGCAGCGCATCCTGAATACCCGTGCCGGTTCGCTCGCGCATCTTCCAGACTTCGGCCTGCCTGACCTGTCGCGCGTTCTGCAGGGCATGCCCGGCACTGCGCATCAGCTGCTACATACACTCTCCAGCGTGCTGCTGAAGTACGAACCGCGCCTTAAGCGCATTGATGTGGTGCTATTGCCGCAAACCATGCCGGGTGAGCTGCGTTACGCCATTGACGCCGAGCTGCAGGAGATCGGTTTGGTGCGTTATGACACCAACTTTATGCCGGAAGGGCGCGTGCTGATTCGCCATATGAATCAGCAGCACTATCTTGGTAAGCACCTTCGCTAAAGGGTAGCGGATTGCTTAATTCCGTGGCACAAACTTGCCGCATCCTATAACAGCCAAGCGCTCATATCCTCAAGTCGTCATGCTCAACAACCTGTTCGCGGTATTTACCGACGACTGCCTCTGGCATGCATTTAATAAGGATATTATGTGTTCTCAATCTATAGTCTGAAATCCTGCTTTCAACACTGGCTGCGTCCGTTATTAACTTTTCTGCATGCAAAAGGCATTACGGCCAATCAAGTCACCTTAATTGCCCTGGGCATGTCGGTGAGCGCGGGGGCAATATTACTTCTTGTTGCACGAGTGGAATTATTTATCATCCTGCCGTTTATTTTGTTTATCCGCATGGCATTGAATGCCATTGATGGCATGCTGGCAAGGGAATTTCATCAGCAGAGCCGGGTCGGCGCGCTATTAAATGAACTTGGCGATGTTATTTCTGATGCAGCGCTCTTTCTGCCGTTCGCCTTTATTTCCGGCAGTTCGTCGCTTTTGATTATGGTGCTTATATTCCTGGCGATATTAACCGAGTTTTGTGGCGTGGTAGTGCAAACCCTCACGGGCACGCGTAACTATGCTGGCCCCATGGGCAAAAGCGATCGCGCCTTTATTTTTGCCGTGTGGAGCACGGTAATTGTGCTGTGGCCAGCGACGTTAGCGTACAGCAACTATTTGTGGTGCGCAGTAAATGTGCTGCTGTTATGGACGCTATTTAATCGTTGCCGCGCGGTGCAGCAAGAGAGTGCAAAAGCATGACGCTCTTACTTCTTTCGCTCCTGGTGCTGTTTGGCATTTTGCTGATCGCCAGTGTAATTACGGCGCTGCTGGTGGGGCGCAATCCTGGCACACATTATCGTGAACTGGTGCTTCGGGTACGAACCTGGTGGGCAATCATGGTGGTATTTGCGCTGGCGATGCTCAGCCCGCGTTGGTTATCCATGACGCTGTTCGGCATGATGAGTTTTTTAGCATTAAAAGAGTACCTTACGCTAATTCCGACGCGCCAATCCGATCGCATGCCTTTGTTATGGCTGTTCATTACCATCCCGATAAATTACCTGTTGGCCGGCATCGGTTGGTACGGCTTGTATATTATTTTCATCCCGGTTTACGTCTTTTTGTTTTTACCGATGCGTATGGTATTGACCGGAAATATCCACGATTTTTTACGCTCGGTTTCTCATCTGCATTGGGGGCTAATGACCACGGTATTCTGCGTCAGTCATGTGGCCTACTTAATGGTGCTACCGGGGAATCAGGGTGAACAGGGTGCGCTGTTGGTGATATTTCTTGCCGGGCTAACCAGCCTGAACGACGTTATGCAATATGTGTGGGGGAAAACCTACGGAAAAAGAAAAATTACGCCGCGCATAAGCCCTCATAAAACCCTGGCCGGTTTACTCGGCGGTGTCGGCTCAACTGCTCTGGCGGCGACAATATTCGGGCCGATCCTGACACCCATGCATGCGCCGATGGCCTGCCTGGCGGGTATTTTGATTAGCCTGGCGGGATTTGTTGGCGATATTGTGATGTCAGCAATTAAACGCGATATAGGCGTTAAAGATAGCGGAACATTATTACCGGGCCACGGTGGTGTTCTCGATCGACTGGATTCACTGATCTTTACCGCCCCGGTATTTTTCCACTTTATTTACTACTTTTATTATTGATTACGGACATGAAATCATTACTTCGCACCCTTTTTTATGCCTGCGCAATCTGGCCTGTGGTGAAATTCTGGCTTGGCGTTCGTACCTATAATCATCAGCGTTTACCCCGTTCGGGACCGGCAATTATTGTCGCTAACCATAATAGTCATTTGGATACCTTTGTTTTACTGTCGCTGTTCCCAAAAGCCGTCAGAGAGAATATTCAACCGGTAGCGGCCGCAGATTATTTCCTGAAGAATAAAGTGTCGGCGTGGTTCACGCTGAATATTCTCGGCATTATTCCGGTAGAGAGAAAGGGCGCTGGCGGAAATCCACTGGCGGGATGTGAACAAGCCTTGCTGCAGGGCAAGATCATCCTGATCTATCCCGAAGGCACGCGCGGTGAACCGGATGTGTTGTCGCCCATCAAGCCCGGTATTTGGCATCTCGCCGCACGTTTACCGGATATTCCGGTGATCCCGCTTTATGTAAAAGGTACTGGCCGCGTGATGGGCAAGGGTAATCGCATTCCGCTGCCGCTGTTTGTTGAGGTACATGTGCAAGCGCCGCTGCCCTTCAACCCCGAACGTCAGGATTATCTGGACAGTCTACAAAAGCAATTTGCTGACTGAACTCCAGTAATTTTAGGTATATACGCACCATCAGCACCCGTCTGAAATCGCGTCCGATTCGGGAATAGACATTGAATCCAAATGTCTCGCGGGTTACAACGTTGCGAAATTAAATGACGGAATTGCACTTAGTCATCGCCTCGCTTAGTTAAGCGGACGGCGATACTGGCTGTACCCCCCGTATCGGCAAACGCGTATGCGAGTCAATTGCAGTTTGCGCTGCACGCGCCGGATATGGCGCTGGCGTTGGCTCTTAACATCAAAACGCCACCGGCACTGCGGACGGCGGCCTGCTCTGAACGCGCGCGCTGGCAATGGCAGCGCCCGTTCATCAATCACTACCAGCCCTTTTTACTCAAAGGGTGTGCCGACCCGCATTGGCGCGCGCTGCGTCTTATGCCGTTTGTGCTGGCGCTGGCAGGATGAGAGTTTGAAGTTACGCATGAACGGCCAGCTGCGGCTGGCGAATCGCGCTGAGGGTGGCGCGGAGATTACCTTAATTTTCCAACTGGCGGAGTAATGGAATGGGCGCGAAGGTGTGGTTAGTGGATGATGATTTATCGGTACGTGAGTCGCTGGGTTTTCTGCTTAAAACCGTGGATTATGAAGTTGAAGATTTTGCTGATTTGGCTGCCTTTGAAGCCGCTTCGCACACCGCAGAACCGCTGCGCGGATGTTTGCTGTTAGATGTACGCACGCCGGGTATCAGCGGATTAAGCTGGTTGGCAGAGCAGGGCGAACGTCACCCCTTGCTACCTGTGATCATCATGACCGGGCAGGGCACGATTGATGCCTGCCGCCGCGCGTTTCCTCAGGGTGCGTATGAATTTTTCACCAAGCCGCTGGATATCGAACCGCTGTTGGAAACCCTTCATCAGGCGATGGATGAAAGCGAAAAGCGCGCGGAACGTTGGCAGTCGCAGCAAGGTTTATAGACGCGTTTTGCGCTGCTGTCAGCCCGCGAAAGGAAGTGATGTAGTTGATGATCGCCGGGCAAACCAGTAAGGAAATTGCCCGCGATTTGTCACTCTCGAAGCGCACCGTGCGGCGGTATTGGGCAAACTGGATTTGAGTAATCTTGCGCAACTGATTTACGCCTGGCAGCAGCTAAACCCGGTGTAACTACCCATTAAAACCCCTCTTCGCCCGACTATCTCTTTCTCTTTCCGCCTCCTAAAGTGTCGCGCAACCTTAAACATGCGTGACGTGCCAGGTTTCCTGCTGTTAGCGGGCGGCGTGCCGGTGAAAAGCGGCGATCGGGTGATTGGCGCCATGGGTATTGGCGGTGCGCCGGGCGGGAATTTGGATGAAGCCTGCGCATTGGAGGCTCTTAAGGCGCTATAAGCGCGATAGATGCAGGTGCGCAAAATGCGCATTTTTGAGATCCGTGCTCTAACATTGTAGGGTCGCCATTTTTAGCGACCTGCTAGCGGCGCATTTGATGGCGCGTAATGCAAATCACATAGATATAAAACGTTTCCCCTCTACTCTTTACGATACCTCTACCTCATCACGATTGCCCGCCAAACAAAATTATTTTACAGATCCGCAAGCTACGAGAAAGTCAGTCTGGACAGGCGTTGTGCAGAAAATATACGGCTATAGTTAGGGCTGTTTTGTGCTGTTTTGATGTCGCGTTGACGGCATCATTGATTCATTTGCCTGGAGCCGCATGATAAGTAACGAGGTTGAATGTGTTCGCCGATATCTCCTGGAAAACCCTCCATCACGTCATCAATGACACCATTGCTGAAATGGTGGATGAGCAGCAAACGCTGAATGTTTCGACCCTGCGCGGACGTTTGCGCGAAATGGCCGAAAGTGAAACCGATGAATTAATGGTGCTGTGCTATTGGCAGGCCAGCAAGGTGCTGACGCGCCTGCCATCCAACGTGACCGCCAGCCAACTGGTTGAAGCGGCGCGCACGGCATTTCGCAGCCCGCTCAACCACGATTCGCCTTAACGCTGGATGCTTTTCAGCAACTTCTGACGTAATTAGCTGATTATTCGGCATAATCGTGTTTGGCGCTCTGCTAAACTTCTGCTGTGATTCTGTTAAAACTGAGGACAGCAATGAAAATTTCCAGCTATGCCGCTCTACAAGCGGGTGAGGCGCTGGTGCCTTACGAATACGATGCCGGCCCGCTGGCGGCCGAAGATGTGCAGGTTGCGGTTGATTACTGCGGCGTGTGCCACTCTGATTTGTCGATGATCGATAACGAGTGGGGCGGCTCAAGTTATCCGCTGATCGCCGGTCACGAAGTGATTGGTCACGTGGTGGCGTTAGGTGATGCGGCGCAAAGCAAAGGGCTGAAAATCGGCCAGCGCGTCGGCATTGGCTGGACGGCTAAGAGCTGTCAGCACTGCGATGCCTGCATCGAAGGCGATCAGGTCAACTGCGTTAACGACAAAGTCACCACCATCAACAATCACGGCGGCTTCGCTAGCCATCTGCGCGCCAACTGGCAATGGGTGATTCCCCTGCCTGACTCCCTGGATATTGCCACCGCTGGCCCGCTGCTGTGCGGCGGCATCACCGTGTTTAAGCCGTTACTGATGCACAACATCACGGCCACCAGCCGCGTTGGCGTAATCGGCATCGGCGGTTTAGGGCATATGGCGATCAAACTGCTGCGTGCGATGGGCGCGGAAGTCACGGCGTTCAGTTCAACGCCGAGTAAAAGCGACTCCATCCTCGCGATGGGGGCCGACCGGGTGGTGAACAGCCGCGATCCGCAGGCGCTGAATGCCTTAGCCGGTCAATTTGATCTAATCATCAGCACCGTCGCGGTGGATTTGGATTGGAAACCCTATTACCAGGCGCTGGCGCGTCGGGGCGCGTTCCATACCGTTGGCGCAGTGATGAAGCCATTTGAAGTGCCGGCGTTCAGTTTGATTGTGGGCGATCGTCAGGTGTCAGGTTCGTCAACCGGTTCGCCGGGCCAGCTGCGCGCGCTGCTAAAACTGGCGTCGCGTACGGACATTGCGCCGCAGGTCGAGGAGTTTCCGATGTCCCAGGTGAATGCCGCTCTGGAGCACGTGCGCGCCGGTAAAGCCAACTATCGCGTAGTGCTTAAAGCCGATTTCTAAGCGAAAAAAGGGACGCGAATTGGCGTAATGTACGGTAGTTACCGCATGCAATGACCAAAATTGCATAATTCGGTAGCGGAGCAATTTATTGCGCTTCTTCAGGCTACGCCGTAGCTTGAAGTTCGCGCGATGAATCGCGCCGCTACCCTAATGTACGATTAGTGAATGCACTGCTTAACTGACCGACATTACGCACATCGGCGTCCCTTATCGTTTAACTATCCCCGCGAATCATCTTTTTCACCGAGGAAGAAATACCACAGTGGAATCGAAGTCAACGCAGTAAACACCGTGGTGTACAGCGCAATCATCACGCCCTGCGTGATGTACATGGTCAGCGTCCAGTGGCTGAACGGAATGCCGTACTGATCGATGACGCCACCAATGATGGCGTTACTCATCACTGTGCCAACGATCAGCGCCAAAATGCACAATCCGCGCAGGTAGTTACGCATCTCTTTACGCTTCACCGCAAAGCGGGCGCGGATGATACCGAGCGGCGACTGCTGCTGGGCCAGCAATTCCTCGGCGCTCGGCACCGGGCGCTGCTGCTTGCGCCAGCGCAGAACATCAATCAGCACAAACGCCAGTAAACTCGCGCCCATCACCGGCAGCGCGTAGCCCAGCACGATCGCCACCATCAGACAGACCCCTTTGGCATAGATCGGCAGCGCCAGCCAGGTTTCCGTGAGCGTTTGCGCCGGGCTGGCTTCCACGCCTTTTGGACGACGAATCCACCACATGCGATAGCCCAGCACGATCATGCTGCACAACCCTAAGCCGAAGAACGCCAGCAACAGCTGATTCGGTAAGCCAAACAGCACGCCCATGTGCGCATCAACGCCCCAACGCGTCAGTTTCGCCACCAGCGGGAAGCTGGCGAAATAGACGTGATCGATCACGCTGAAATCCTGCGGATTCACCGCCACGGCATCGACCTGCGTCGGCCAGCTACGATCGATTTCCGTCACCGCCCACCCTTTATCGGCGCTTTTCGGCTGACGTAACTCCAGCTTGGCAGCGGTTAATCCGTCCTGGCGCGCGGCCAACAGCACGCGATCCCAATCCGCATCCGCCGCATTATTGGCCAGCGGTTTGGCAGGCGTCGCTGCGGGCTTACTCATCGCTGACATCGGCATGCTCATGTCCATGCCCGGCATGCTGTGATGATCGGCGTGCGGATCCGCTGCGGCGACGGGCGCATCGCTATCCAGCGCCGTGTTGACCTGCGGCGTCAGCCAGTTCAGCTCGGTGCGCATGCGATCAATATTGCTGCCCGCCCACTGCGACCAGGTTAAGCCGGTTGCCGAAAAGAACACCAAACCCACCACTAACGTTAAACCGAGCGTGATGTGCCAGTGACGGCTGAAGGCAAAGCCGTTGCGGGGACGCTTCAGCTTACGTTTGGGACGCGTGCCGAGCCAAAGCAATACCCCGCCGAGCGCCGCCACCCATAACCATGATGCGGCCAGCTCGCTGTAGTTACGGCCAACATCGCCCAGCAGCAGGCTGCTGTGCAGTAAATCAAGGGTGGTGCGCAGCGGCAGCACGCCGCTGGTGCCGTAAACCGGCATGTCACCGGTAACTTTCAGGCTGTAGGGATCGACGAATACCGCGCGCGACAGCGACGGGCCGAGCCTGTTGTCGCTGAACTGCACCCGCGTGGTGTCGCTGGCATGCGGTGCCGGACGCACCGCGTAGATGTGCTGGTTTTCACCGGCGTAAGCGCGAGCTGCGCGAATCTGCGCCGACAGCGGCTGCGCGCTGCCCTGCGGTTCAACGGTGAGCGCGTCGGAATAAATGACGTTCTCCAGCTGTGGCGTCAGCACATAGAGCGTGCCGCTAAGCGCCGCGACAAAGATGAACGGGGCGACAAACAGACCAATATAAAAATGTAGGCGACGTAACAGATTAAGCACCGCGCCGCGCGGTGCTGCAGAGTGAGCAGCAGACAAAGCCGTCTTCCTTCCGTATAGAAAATGCCGTGGCACAACCCAGCCAATATCCGGCTGCGGCTGCACCGCATTGAAATCAATCAGCAGGAAAGGGGTGCTGGTGGTGCGCGTGGACGGTGCGTGCCGCTGTAGCGGCGGACGATCGGGGCCACCACACGCGGCAGCGGCGGGGCGCGGGAACACACTTTTATCAGCCAGATGAGCGGAATAAACACCCAAAACATCAGCGGTACGTGCACCAGCAAATCACAGTAGCCGCAGGCGAATTCGCCATCATCCATCATATGATGGCTCATGCCGGGCATGCTCATATCCATCATCATCGCGTGATGACTGTCAGACATCATGCTGTGCTGCGGCGCGGTAGCCATTTGGCTTTGCCGCTCCATCAAGGTTTTCGACACAATCGGCGCGACGAACAGCAGCAGCACCGCCACAGTGGCGACGCAGGCAGTCAGGCGTTGGCGGATAGCGTGTGAAAACATCATGGTTGCGAGTGGATAATTCTGTAAATGAGGCCGAAGTGTAACGCGATTGCCTTGTTGAGGTTAAAAAAACTCAGACGAATACCAAAAAAAATCGCATGTTTTGAAAAAAGTCACTTAATGGGCGGCATTTGTTAACCTTAATGCAACTTGGTCTGAACAGTATGGAAACATTAACCCGGAGAAGCGATGAAAGTAGTCACTCTTGATGGCGATACCTTGCCGCAACCGCCCGCGCAACCCGCATGGTGCACCGAATGGGATTATCGCGGCAGCACGCCGTTAACCGAGCTGGTTTCGGCGCTGCAGGGCGCGCAGATTGCCATCACCAATAAAGTGCCGCTGCGCGCCGAGACGCTGCGCCAGCTGCCGGATCTGCGTTACATCTGCGTGGCCGCGACCGGTTACGACTGCATTGATCTGACCGCCTGCGCTGAACGCGGCATCGTGGTCAGCAACGTGCCGGGCTATTCGACGCGCAGCGTGGCGGAAGGGGTGATTGCCGCGCTGTTTGCGCTGCGACGACACCTGCTGGATTACGCCAGCAGCGCGCGTAGCGCCTGGCCGACCTCCTCGCACTTTTGCGTGCATCGCCAGCCCATTCAGGACATTTTCGGCGCGACGCTCGGCATTGTGGGCAAAGGCGATATCGGCAGCGCGGTGGGTGAAATGGCGCAGGCGCTGGGCATGAAGGTACTGTATGCCGATCGGCAGGGCACCACCACGCCACGCGCAGGCTATGTGCCTTTCGAAGCGGTGCTGGCGCAAAGCGATGTGCTCACGCTGCACTGTCCGCTTACGCCCCAAACGCAGCAGATGATCAACCTGCAGGCGTTAACCCAGATGAAACCCTCGGCGCTGCTGATCAACACCGCCCGCGGCGGATTGATCAACGAAAGCGAACTGGCGCACGCCTTGCGCCAGGGCGTGATCGCTGGCGCGGCGCTGGATGTGTTGACCAGCGAACCGCCCGCTGTCGATCACCCTTTGCTGCACGCGCAGGTGCCGCATCTGCTGCTAACGCCGCATATCGCCTGGGCCAGCCAGCAGGGCGTGAGCAACCTGCTGCGCGGCATTGAAGGGAATCTGGACGGGTTCTGGCAGGGCCAGCCGCGGCATGTGGTGCGCTGAAGGCTAAAAAATCGAGCGTCCTAACCGCTCGGTGAGTTTCTCCAGCAGCGCGGTGCCCGCCAGTGAGTTGCCCGAGTGATCCAGCGCGGGCGACCACACCGCGATGCTCATTTCTCCGGGGATCACCGCGACAATGCCGCCGCCCACGCCGGATTTGGCTGGCATGCCCACGCGCCAGGCAAACTCGCCTGCGCCGTCATACATGCCGCTGGTCATCATCAAGGCGTTGACCTGACGCGCCTGACGCGGCGAGATCACCGCCGATGCGTTATCCTGGCTGCGGCCATGATTGGCCAGATAGACGAAAGTGCGCGCCAGCTCTTCGCAGCTCATCGCCAGCGAACAATAGTGGAAATAGGTTTCCATCACTTTACTGACGTCGTTGTGGAAGTTGCCAAACGACTTCATCAGCCAGGCAATTGCCGCGTTGCGTGCGGAGTGTTCATATTCGGATCGGGCCACCACACGATCGTAATGGATGTCGTTCTGCTGCGCGAGACGACGCACGATCTCCAGCATGCGCTGGCGCGGCGCGGTCAAACGGCTTTCCAGCAGATCGCACATCACCAGCGCACCGGCGTTGATAAATGGATTGCGCGGTTTCCCCTGCTCTAACTCCAGCTGCACAAGCGAATTGAACGCCTGCCCGGAAGGCTCTTTGCCAACGCGCTGCCAGATTTCCGCGTCTTCATACAGCGTCAGCGCCACGGTGAGTGATAACACTTTGGAAATCGACTGAATCGAGAAGCGCGTGGTGGCATCGCCCGCCTGAAAATGGCGACCATCGGCGGTGCAAATGGCAATACCAAGCTGATTGGCAGCAACATCGGCCAGCGCCGGAATGTAATCCGCCACTTTTCCCTGCGCGGTTAACGGGCGAACGTCGCCCACAATTTCTTCAAGCAATGCGTTGCTGAGTTCCGACACGTTTGCACTCCGGCGTAGCTATTTTTGGCCTGTTGCTGAGGGTTATTGTTCCACACACTACTCACTCAACAGGGTAGCGGCGCGATTCATCGCGCTTCTGTGAAGCGATTGCGTTGCTGAAAGACGCGCAATGAATTGCGCCGCTACCCTGTTGTGCGGCTGATCAAAACGTTTAGAGATTCAGCATAAGACCTCACTTTGGCGCGGATGATGGTGATTCGCGCTGCGCGCGTCAATGGGCACGGCGAAATTCTGTGAGCGTTCCGGGTGAAGCCTGCGTTACAGTGCGGACATGTTTTCAGCAACCTGCGAGCCGCGCCATGATAACTAACCTGTTCCGCGAATTTCCCGCTGCGGCGCAAAGCGCCAGCGCCGAAACCTTTGAAGCGCTGTTGACGCAACCCAATCTGCGCATTGAGCGCATCGTTTCCACCGGCCAAGCCAGCCCGCCTGATTTTTGGTACTGCCAAACGCAGGGCGAATGGGTGCTGATCGTACAAGGATCGGCGGGATTGCAGCTGGAAGGGGAGGCAGGGGAGCGGCGCTTGCTACCCGGCGATTGCGTGGAAATTCCGCCAGGCCGTCGCCATCGCGTTAACTGGACAGACAGCAACGGCCCCACGGTGTGGTTAGCCGTTCATTACGGCGCGCTACCCGCTGATTTGTAAAATCCTGTTGCCATTGATGGGGTTACGCTGTTTGCGATTTTGACTATGCTAATGCGCTGATTCCGCATCACCCTGCTGCTATTGAGGCTCAACATGTCAACGTCCCCTTCTGCCGAACCGCCTGACGCCATGCGCGCCGGGCGTTTCATGCTGCTGCAAAAGCTGCTGCGCCGCGATAAAACCCCGGTCGCCCTGTTGGTGCTGGCGGCATTGGTCGGCACGCTTACCGGGTTAGCGGGAGTGGCATTTGATCGCGCGGTGAATCTTATTCTGCACCAGCGACTGCATTGGCTCTACAGCGGGTTTTCTCACCCGCTGGTGCTGATAGCGAGTGCGTTTGCCGTCTCCGCAGTGCTGGGCGGCATTGGCTATCTGCTGGTGCGGTGCTTTGCGCCTGAAGCTGGCGGATCAGGCATTCCAGAAATCGAGGGCGCGTTAGAGGAGCTGCGGCCGGTGCGCTGGTGGCGCGTATTGCCGGTGAAATTCATCGGCGGCATGGGTGCGCTGGGATCCGGCATGGTGCTAGGACGCGAAGGGCCAACGGTGCAAATTGGCGGCAATATCGGCGGGATGTGCCTCGATCTGTTTCGCGTGCGATCTTCGGAATCACGTCACACGCTGCTGGCAACCGGCGCAGCAGCCGGGCTATCGGCGGCGTTCAATGCGCCGCTGGCGGGAATTCTGTTCATCATCGAGGAGATGCGGCCCCAGTTTCGCTACAGCCTGATCTCGATTAAAGCGGTGTTCGTCGGCGTGATCATGGCCAGCATCGTGTTCCGCCTGTGCAACGGCAATGCGGCCATCATTGATATCGGCCAGCTACGCGATGCGCCAACCAATACGCTGTGGCTTTATCTGGTATTGGGCGTGCTGTTTGGTGGCTGCGGCGTGGTGTTCAATCGGTTAATTTTCTTCGCACAGGATAGGTTTCAACGTCTGCACCAAGGCCGGACGCGTACTTGGGTACTCGCCGGAGCAACGCTGGCGGGGCTGTGCGGCGTGCTGGGGTTAGCCTTGCCGCAGGCGGTGAGCGGCGGTATTACGCTGATCCCCGACTTTTCCAGCGGTCATTACACCGCGCTGGCGCTGTTTGGCCTGTTTGCACTGCGTACGCTGCTGACGATTTGCTGCTTCTCTTCGGGTGCGCCGGGGGGCATTTTTGCCCCGATGCTGACGTTAGGCACGCTGCTCGGCACCTGTTTTGGTCAGCTCAGTATCGATTGGTTCCCGGCCTACCAACTGGAAGCGGCCACCTTTGCGGTGGCGGGCATGGGCGCGCTGTTTGCCGCGTCGGTACGTGCGCCGCTGACGGGCATCGTGCTGGTGCTGGAGATGACCAACAATTACCAGCTGATCTTGCCGATGATCATCACCTGCCTTGGCGCAACGCTGGCGGCACAATTTTTCGGGGGCAAGCCGCTGTATTCGGCAATTTTGGCGCGCACCCTGGCGAAGGCGCAGCGCACTGAACACGCTGCGCAGACACACCAGCAGGCGAATTAAGGACGTTTGCCGACGCTGTGCGTTAAGGTTGTCCAGCGACGCGCCTGCTCGCTCAGACTGAAGCCAAGGCCATGGCGATCGGAAATCAGCATGCGGCCATCGCGGAGCGCCAATTGCTCGTTGAACAGCGGGTTCAGCCACTCAAAGTGCTCCAGCCACGGCTCAATGGGATAGGTGGCCGCAAGGTGAATATGAATTTCCATCGCGAAATGCGGTGCCAGTTTGCGCCCGTGACGCGCGGCGAGATCCATGATTTTCAGGAATGGCGTGATGCCGCCGACGCGCGGCGCATCCGGCTGCACGAAATCGCTGGCGTTGCCCAGAATCAGCTGCTCATGCTCGCGGAAGCTGGTCAGCATTTCACCGGTGGCAATTGGCGTATCCAGCGCGGTGGTTAATGCCGCATGGCCTTCCACGTCGTAAGCGTCCAGCGGCTCCTCAATCCACACCAGGTTAAACTGCTCCATTTTACGTCCCATGCGGATTGCCGTTTCGCGATCCCATTGCTGATTGGCATCAACCATAAGCGGGAAGTCATCCCCCAGGGTTTGGCGCACGGCGCTGAGACGTTTCAAATCCTCGGCGGTGTTGGGTTGCCCGACTTTTAGCTTGATGCCGCCAATGCCGCTTTCACGGGAAATCGCCACGTTTTTGATCACCTGATCGAGTGGCGTATGCAGGAAACCGCCCGAGGTGTTGTAGCACTGCACCGAATCGCGATGCGCGCCGAGCAGTTTGGCCAGCGGCAGCTTGGCGCGGCGTGCTTTCATGTCCCACAGCGCAATGTCGAACGGTGAAATTGCCTGCACCGCCATGCCGCTGCGGCCTACCGATGCCCCCGCCCACAGCAGCTTGGTATAGATCTTGTCGATATCATTGGGATCTTCGCCCAGCAGCGCGTCGGCAATTTCGCAAGCGTGCGCGTAGATGCCTTGTCCACCGGCGCGTTTGGCATAGCTAAAGCCGATGCCCTGAAATCCGTCACGGCTTTCGATCTCTGCCACGATGATTGCCACTTCAGTGAGCGGCTTTTGTCGCCCGGTCAATACTTTGGCATCGCTTACCGGCGTTGCCAGCGGCAAAAACGCCAGGGACAAATTCACCCAAACAATACGATCGCCGCTGTCGGTGGCGTTGCCGACATCTTGAGATTGAGCATAACTAACGGCACTGGAATTCACACAGGACATAAACCCTCCGATAAATGATTGCGCTAACATTTGGCTGTCAAAAGCCACTATGCGCTAAGAAGCGCCGTAATTAATGCCTTATCGATCACATTTCACACCAAGGGAGATTGTGTTTTAAACGTTTATGATAGCCCTAACATAGATAAGGGTGTGCACTTGCTGCGCGACGCAGGCCTGCTATGCTAGCGCCAACTGCCCCCCATCATGAGCCACCATGAAAGATGCTAAAGCGGTGCGCAAAGGCGCACCCACGCTTGAAGATGTCGCCCGCGTCGCCGGCATTTCGCCGATGACGGTAAGTCGCGCGCTCAACTCACCGCAGCAGGTACGCCCGGCCACCGTGGCGAAAGTCAAAGCGGCGATTGTTGCGACCGGCTACATTCCCAACGCGCAGGCGGGCAGCTTAGCCAGCAATCGCAGCCGCCTGATCGCGGTGGTGGTGCCGCAAATCAACAACAATATGTTCGTCGATACCATTCAAACCCTGAACGACACGCTGAGCGCGCGCGGCTATCACATGCTGCTGTGCGTCACCGGTTATGAAGCGGAAACGGAAGCAGAAACCGTCGCCACGTTGCTGTCGCGCAGGCCGGACGGCATTGTACTCACCGGTATTCATCACAGCAGCCAGCTAAAAAAAATGCTGCTGCACGCCGACATACCGGTGGTGGAAATCTGGGATATGACGCCAACGCCGATTGACATGCTGGTGGGGTTTTCGCACGAAAAAATCGGTGCGCGCATCGCACGCTACGTGGTCGAGCGCGGCTACCAGCGGCCAGGTTTGATCTGGACCGATGACCGCCGCGCACTACAGCGTAAAAAGGGCTTAATCGAAACGCTCGCGGAACAGGGCGTCACGCCGCTGGTGGATGCGCCCATCGCGCTGCCCGCGTTAATGCAGCGTGGACGTGATGCCTGCGCGCAGCTGCTTACCCACCACAATGTTGATGTGCTGGTGTGCAGTTCGGATACCCTGGCGCAAGGCGCACTCATGGAAGCGCAGGCGCGTGGTATAAATATTCCAAAGCAGCTGGCGGTTATCGGTTTTGGCGACCTCGATTTTGCAGCGGCAAACTATCCAGCGATTACCACGGTGCGTATCGATCGCCATCGTATGGGCCAGTTAGCGGCCGAACAATTATTGACTCGCCTGCAAAATCAGGCGGTAAGCGAACCTGTTATGGATATGGGATTTGAGATGGTGCCACGCGATTCTGGCTGAGGCTCAGCAAAATGAGAACCCCATCACATGCGAAAAATATCTTCCATGTTATAAAAAATGGAAAATAAATTTCAAATTGAGAGGATTCTATCATGTCATCGCTTCCGTCGCTGGAAACCCTGTTACAACAAGAAGCTGAGCATCGCTTACCGCAGTTCGATTTCGATCTTGCATGGCAAATTGGTCAATGTTTGCAGAAACGCGGCCGCGAGGAGAATGCGCCTATTGCCATTGAAGTCTACGCTTTTGGTCAGGTGCTGTTTATGGCTGCGTTGCCCGGTTCGGCCCCGGAAAACCTGGAATGGATGCGGCGCAAGCGTAATACCGTGCTGCTAACCGGTCACTCTTCCATGTTTGTGGGATTAAGTAATGAGCAGAAGGGCGAACGCATGGCGCAGCAGCGCAATATTCGTCAGGAAGATTACACCGATCACGGTGGGTCTTTCCCGCTGCTCAGCCCGCAGGGGGCGATTATCGGCGCAGTCAGCATCAGCGGTTTACCTTCCGAAGACGATCACGCACTGGCGCTGTGGGGCATCACCCAGCTGCTGCGCTGATCCCGAACCAGGAGCAACCCCAACGTGCATACCAAAACCCTTATTGGCTTACTGTTGTTGGCATCCCACGCGATAGCCGCCGACGATCGCGTGTTAATCAAAAACGGTTACGTGATGACCATGAATGCGCAGGACCAGGATTGGCCTGACGCTGACGTGTTGATTGAAGATCGGCGCATTGTGGCGGTGGGTGAAAACTTGCCGTCGCAGGGTGCGCAGGTGATCGATGCGCGCGGTGGGTATGTGCTGCCAGGGTTTGTTGATGCGCACAATCATCTGTGGGTAACCACCATGCGCGGCCAGTTTCGCAACGCGCAGGGGGCGTTCTTTCCTGTGAGTAATAAGTTAGCGCAAGCGATGCAGCCAGAAGATATCCACATCGCGATGTACAGCGGCGCGGTTGAGCTGCTGAATGGCGGCGTGACCAGCACCGGCGATTTCTTCGATAATATTCAAGGCCCTGCATGGGGAGACGCCGGCTTTGAGGCGCTACACAAGGCCGGCATTCGCGCCATTATGTACTACGGCGGCCCGGACAAAACCACCCAGAAACCCATCGATCTTACCCACCTGCGTGAGTTGGCGCAGCGTCAGGATCCGCTGGTTTCCGTAGGCCTGGCGTGGCGATTACCGCGCAATTTACAGGATGCCAGGAACTGGCAGATGCGCGATGCCGAACTGAAACTGGCGCGTGAGCAGCGCTTGCCCATTCAGGTGCACGTCAGCGGCGACCACGATGCGATGTATAACGCTTTAATTCAGCGAAAAATCTTAGGCGCTGACGTGGCGGTGATCCACGCCACCGATGCCACAGAACAGCAGCTGCACGCCACCCAAGCCGCCAACGCCAGCGTAGTGATTACGCCGGTGAGCGAGCAGCGCGTGGGGTACGGCTTAACCCGCATCGACCATTTCACAACCTTACCGCGCTTAGGTTTAGGCTTGGATGGCAACGCGTTGGCGGGCAGCGCCGATATGTTCGCCACCCTGCGTGTAGCGGCGTTGACGCAAAGCGGTGCGCTGCGTAACGAAAGCGCGCCTGATGCACGCCAGCTGCTGCGCCACGCCACGCAGGGCGGAGCGGAAGCGCTGGGATGGGGAAAAATGGTTGGATCGATTGAGGTGGGCAAACGCGCCGATCTGCAAATTATTCAGCCCAATACCTTGGCGATGAGCGGCTTTGGCGGCGGCGACCCGGCGGCCTTACTGGTTTATTCCGCACAGCCAGACAATGTTGCCACGGTGCTGGTGGACGGTCGCGTGGTGAAATTGGCGGGCAAACTGCAACACATTGATGTGGACGAAGTGATGCAACAGGCGCGGGATTCCGCGCAGCACGTGGTGCAGCGCGCGGCGGATTAAACGCAAGGCCGGGAAAATCGGTGCGCATGAATGCGCACCCTACGTAAATTATGTCGTTACGCTCGCTACTTGCTGGCAGGCACCGTGATTTTATCCCCCGCGCCAGTGATGTCGCGCAGCGCCGCTACGTCGCTGGCTTTCACCTCCGCCGCCTGATTACCCCACGAATTACGCACGTAGTTCAACACATCCGCCATCTCCTGATCGTTGAGCTTCCAGGAAAAAGCGGGCATGCCCGCTGCGGTTGGGCGGGTTGCGGTGTACGGCGCGCGTGCGCCATCCAGCAGCGCATGGATCATATTGGCAGGATCGTTCTGCATCGCGTGATTCCCGGCAAAGGCGGGCACCATGCCGGTGATGCCTTCACCCGCCAAACCGTGGCAGGCCGAGCAATCCACTTCATAGCGCAGCGCGGCCGAGGCGGTGCGCGCCTTATCCATGACAAATCCGGCCGCTTTCGGCGTTGAGGACGCAGGCAAGCTGCGCAAATAGCGGGCGATGGCCTGCAAATCCTCCTCTTTGAAATATTGGGTCGAGTGCTCCACCGCTTCCGCCATCGGCCCAGCGGCGACGCTGCTGCCGTTGGATCCGGTCTTCAGGTATTCGGCGATCTGCGCGTCATCCCAGCTGCCAATGCCCGCATGCGGATTAGGCGTGATGTCAGGTGCATACCAGCTGCCCAGATCTCCACCTTGCAAATAGGCGCTGCCGATCTCGCCACCCAGCGCGTTGCGCGCGGTGTGACAAACGCTACAGTGCGCCGGGCCATCGACAAGGTATTTGCCACGATTCCAGGCATCATTGTTGCTGACCTGCGGCTGAAACGCGCGGTTATCAAAGAACAACAGATTCCAACCGGCCATCGCCAGGCGAATGTTGTAGGGGAAATGCATGCCGGCGTTTTCGTTGATGTCCTTGTTCACCGGCTGCTGCGCCGAGAAATACGCCCACAGATCGTGCATGTCATCATCACTCATCTGCGTGTAAGCGGTATAAGGCATCGCGGGATAGAGGAAGCCGTGTTGACCACGCCCCTGGCGCACCGCATTGAAGAAATCGCGTTCGGTCATATTGCCGATGCCGGTTGCGCGATCCGGCGTGATATTGGACGTTTGCAGCCTGCCAAACGGCGTATCGATGTTATAGCCGCCGGAGAAATCGGCATTGTGGCAGGCGGCGCAGTCCGCCAGGCGCATGACGTATTCGCCGCGCTTGATGGCCTCGCTGTCGCTGCTGTGGAAATCGGCTAACGCCACCTTGTCATCTGCCACATGGGATCGCGAGCTGTCCATTACCATCCACAATCGGCCGGATACGCCGATGGCCGCTACCACTGCCAGCGCCGCCAGCGTATAGGTAATCTTTTTTGCCTTTGCCATGATTACGCTCCCACCAGCGGTGCCGGGTTATTGATGTATTTCTGGTGGATCGCCCGTGCCGCGCGTATCGCCAGCGCGCCCACCGTAACGGTGGGGTTGTAGCCGCCGTTATTGGGGAAAGCGGAAGCGCCAACCACAAACAGGTTATGTGCATCCCAACTTTGCAGGAACGGATTGAGCGCTGAAGTTCGGGGATCCGCGCCCATCACGGCACCGCCGATGGTGTGTGAACTGTGCTGCATGTAGGGGTTCCAGCTCTTCTCGGCCTGGTTATCGACCACCAAATGCTGGCCCCCCACCTCTTTCATGATGTTGATGGCGCGATCGGTGACGTATTTCGCCATGCGCACATCGTTCCGGTTCCAGTCAAACGTCAGGCGCAGCAGCGGCTGGCCGTGACGATCTTTGTAGTTGGGATCGAGATCCAGATACGCCTGCTGCATCGGCATCGACGTGCCCTGGCAGAAAATGGTGCCGGCGGTTTGGTAATCCCGCGCGTAACCGGCTTTCCACTCGCTGCCCCAACGTTTGGTGCCGGGGCGCAAGCCGTTCATGTTCTGAATCGGACGGCCGTTAGTGGAGAAGCCCATAATGCCCGCGCCGCCGATGAAATCGAGGTCGCTGTGATCGAAGTTATCGCCGTTGAAATCATCGATCTGCACCGCCAGCGCACCGCCGCCGATGAACGGGTTCATATGCTCGTTATCAAAGAAGCCGGTGACGGAGGAGCAGGTTTGATAGCTGTAGTTGCGGCCAATGGTGCCGCGCCCGGTCAGCGGATCGTACTTCTCACCCACGCCGGAAAGCAGCATCAGGCGCACGTTGTCCATTTGATAGGCGGTAATGCAGACGATATCGGCTGGCTGGAACCCTTCCACGCCATCCTGGGTGATGAATTTCACGCCTTTCACCGTTTTGCCATCGCTGTGTTTTACCGCGTGCAGCACTTCGGTTTCGGTGAGCAGGGTGAAATTGGGGCGGCGCATCAGCACCGGTAAAATGCACGCCTGCGGTGAAGATTTGGAGAAGTTGCCGCAGCCGTGGAAATCACAAAAGCCGCAATAGGTACACGGCCCCATGCTGACGCCGAGCGGGTTAACATACGCCTGCGACAAGTTGCCTGCGGGCACCGTAAACGGGTGGTAGCCCATGTTTTCGGTGGTCTTGCGATACTTGCTCATCCAGTGCGTATCTTTGAGCGGCGGCGTGGGGTAATCGCGGGTGCGCGCCCCTTCAAATACGTTACCGCCTGCACGCTTCTCGCCATTCAGATTTCCGGCGTAACCGGACGTACCGGCAATGCGCTCGAAGCGATCGTAGTAAGGCTCCATCTCCGCATAGGTCACGCCCCAATCCTGCAACTGCAAGCCTTGCATCTTCTTTGCGCCGTAGCGTGCGCGGGTCTGCGTGGCGACTTCGAAATCCCACGGCGTGAAGCGCCACGACATGCCCGCCCAGTGCGTACCGGCGCCGCCGACGTTCCAGCCAAATTGGTAGGCTGACCAGTTACGCACCGGTGCGGCCAGCTGATCGCTGCGGTTGCGGAAGGTGGTGGTTTCCACGCTCATAGGCTGCAAGATTTTGCGGCGCGTGTGGAAACGCAGTTCATCGGCATCAATGGCCACCGGGAAATCGGTTGAGGTGTCGCGCCATGCGCCACGCTCAATCCCCACCACATTGAGTCCAGCGCGGGTTAACTCTTCCGCCATCACTGAACCGGCCCAACCCATTCCCACGATCACCACGTCGGCTTTATTTCTTACTAATGACATTATTCTGCTCCGGCGTTTTAATCGTTAGGGATCAAGCTAACGGGAATTAACGCCAAATTTTCATTGCGGCGTTCAATATAAGGACGATAGTCATAGCGTGCGCCCGGGAAACCAATCATCTTCCAGCCCGCCATATTTTTATTGCCACCATAAATCGGGTCGGCTAAATAGCCTTCGCGCGCGTTTTGCAGCATCAGTTCGAAAAAGGCCTGACTGTTTATTGCCGCACCTAAATTAATTTTTCCGGCTTCCATGTTTGTCAGAAATTCATCAATCTGCTGAGAATTCAAGGTGTGGAATGACGCCTGATGATGTTGTTGCGCCCACTGTTCTAATGCTTGCAGGCCAGTTAAATAGCGCTCTTTCGGCGCAGAGAGAAATTGCGGCGCACCCATGATCAATGCTTCATTTTCAGGATGCAGCGGCGCTTGCAAATAGAGCGCCGCGCCAGAACCGTAATCTCCGGCTAATTGATTATCGAGAAACGTAATACAACCGGCTTCGCTGGCAGACGGGCCAAGGTTATCTGCCGGGATTAAGCGATCGAAAATGGCTGCGAGGTTTTGACGATCGAGCGGGTTGGTGAGCACCTGGAACCCTTCTACCCACGCGGGTTGCGGCAGGTGATCGGCACTGAGTTGTGTTGGGTGCGGTACATTGTGAAGCTCTTTGGCACGCAGCTGCGGCACGACCGCCAGCGACGCAACAATGCCGCTGAGCGAAAAGAGCGCTTCTCTTCGGTTCATACTTTTCTATCCCTTAATCTTTCCATGCAGCGCATGGACACCACGATTGACTGTTTACAGAGCACGACGTTCCGAACTAACAGACGGGTTAAGGGCGAGGCGTAAAATAATTTGGTGTTCAGATGAAGGTGAATAGCACGTACGCATCGTGCGTCCGCCGCTTATGGCATAAGGCCGGTCGATCATGCAGATAAATACGTATTTAGCCGGTGCGCATGAATGCGCACCCTACGTAAACCAGGCTCTTAATCCGTAAGGTCGCCATTTATGGCGACCTTATGACGGCTATTTATTTCCCTGAATCTTGTCAAATTAAATTACGTGCAGCCGATATCCACGAATCACCGTTCGTTATATTATTATGTTTTAACCATGTCACAGGAAAACCGGCGGGCGGTTTGCCTCTGCATTAATTAATATACTGCTTCATATCTTCTATGCAGTGCCGGGAAATATCCCACAAATCATCTTCCCAATTACGCGGACTTAATAACTCCGGCGACCACACGCCGTCATAGCCGGTGGCTTTTACGGCGTTCACCCACGCGGGAATATCCACATCGCCTTCACCCGGTGCGTAGTTGCGTTGCACCCATTCATCCCAGGCTTCGCCCGGTTTGGCGGCGCGGCCATCACAGAAGTGCACACCATAAATCAAATTTTTATCCATGGCCGCGACGTCGTCCGGCGTGGTGCCGCCGCCCGCATGCAGATGCCAAAAATCCACTACCACGCCAAGATTGTCTTTGCCGCTTTGCTTGATCAGATCCAGTGCGTGTTGCAGCGAATTGAAAGCGGTGAACGCCACCACTTCAATCTGGAATTTGAGGCCATAAGGTTTGCCGATATCGGCGATAGCAGAGATATTTTCCAGATAGATGGCGTCGCGCGCGGCTTCAGGCAAGTGATCCAGCTCGGTCAGTGCCATGATTTGCACCACGGGGCAGCGCAGTTCCACCGCCGCCTGACAGATTTTTTCCGCCTCGCGCAGCATCTCGGCGCGCGCTTCAGGTTCATAACGGCCAATGCGTTTCAGGGCGTTGATGCAGGTGATATCGATCGAGTAGTGCGCCATCAGCTCGCGGTATTTGGCGTAGCTGCCACCGTTTTCCAGATAGCGAAACAGGTGCTCGGGCAGGATTTCCAGCCCGCTGAAGCCCGTTTCGTGGGCGATGCGCAGCTGGGTGACGGCATTGCTGTACCACACAGAAACGCCATGTAACGACAACTTCATCTCTCCTCCTTTTTACCTTAGGGTTTCAGGTGAGAGCGACGAACGCGCAATTCTCCCTGAGACCAAACGCCACCTGCGGTAGCACGTCCATCAATCAGCCGGTTTAGGGCTTCAGTGATAATTAAATCAATACGCTGGCTAAAAGTGGTGAGCTGCCAACCGGGTAAACTGGCTTCGTCGATGTCATCGAAGCCCACTACCGCCATAAATTTATTGCCTGCGCCTTCACGCAGTGCCGCCATGGCGCCGAGCGCCAGCACGTCGTTTTCGCAAAACAGCGCATCGATACGTTGATCCGGCGCGTGCGCGTTGAGGTATTCAGTCATCACTGCATAACTGCGATCGCGCGAATAGGTACCGGCGGTGAGCAGAACCTCCAGCGGTAAATTCGCGGCGTGCAGCGCTAACTGCAAGCCTTCTAAACGCAGCGTGTGCTCGCTGCTGGTTGCCGGCCCGGTCATGTAACCGATGCGCGTATAACCTTGCGCCAGCAGCAGTTCACCCAGCATCTTCCCGGCGCGCAGGCCATCAATGTTCACCACGTCGATGTCCGGTTCGCTGTTGTTACGGCAAATCTGTACCAGCGGAATCTGGTGCAGTTCCCGCGCCACGCTAATCAGCTCAGGGGTCAACACCGTACCGAGAAACAGCAGGCCATCCACCTGCAACTGATCGGCCAGCGCCAGTACCGCGCTGTAATCTTCGCCGCGACCAATGTTCAACAGCAGCGCCATGTAACCGCGCTGTTGCAGTTGGCGCGTGACGACATCGAGCATCAGCATCGAATGCGGATTTTTCAGCTCGTCGATCACCACGCCAATAATCTGCGTTTTCTTTTGCGACAAACTGCGCGCCAGCAGGTTAGGGCGATAGCCGAGTTCGCTGGCGATCGTTAACACGCGCTCGCGTGCTTTTTCAGAGATTGAGGCACCCGGCGTAAAGGCACGCGAAACGGTCCACTTGGACACGCCAGCCAAACGCGCAACATCGCTGGCGGTGGCTTTGGGGGATTTTAAGGTTGGTTTGCTCATAGCACCTGAGTAGGGAAGATAGCGAAGACCCCCCGCATTGGACGTGAAACTCAACCGAAAATAAACCCTTAAGCAGCCGCAATCTGCTTAAACGCGACAAATATCCCTGTTTTTATGATGTTGCGATTATGTTTGATCCTTGCACCCGATTGCAACAATTTTTGCAATCGGGTGCAATTGCACCTACTTCTGTGATCGTATTCGCTGATTTGCATTTTGCCAGATTGACTAATCGCGCCGCATCGCCGACATTTTGCTCAGTGCAGAGCAAGAATCATCAGTTTTTGAGTAATTAACCTCTTTTTTTGCACCCGGTAGCAAATCTGTGATGCGGCAGTAGCCTAGGTTGTAGGCGGCATACAGACTGCTGGTGAAGCATCCTGATAACAAGAATCAACAGTTAATCCTACTTCAGAAAATTTACCTCTTACCTCAACTCATTTTGCACCCGGGTGCAAAATCAACAGGAGTTAACATGCTTAACGGTGAAAAAAGTATTCCGCGTCCGCTACGCTGGGCGATGATCGGTGGTGGTCGGTTAAGTCAGGTGGGCTATAAACACCGTTCCGGTGCGCTGCGTGACAATACCGCCTATCAAATGGTGGCCAGCGCATTTGATATTGATGCCGAGCGCGGTCGCGATTTTGGCGTCAATCTCGGTTTAGCCGCCGAACGCTGCTACGACAGCTATCAGCAATTACTGGCGGAAGAGGCCAAACGCGCGGATGGCGTTGAAGTGGTCTCTATCGCCACCCCCAACGGCACCCATTTTGACATCACGAAAGCGGCGTTGAACGCGGGCATACACGTGATTTGCGAAAAACCGCTGTTCTTTACCAGCGCTGAAGCGCGCGAAATCAAAGCCCTGGCCGAGTCAAAAGGGCTGATCGTGGGGGTGACCTACGGTTTTTCCGGCCACCCGCTGCTGATGCAGATGCGCGCAATGATTGCTAACGGCGAAATTGGCGAGGTGCGCATGGTTGAGCTGCAATACACGCACGGCTTCAGCGCGAACGACAGCGCCGATAAATTCAGCGAGGCGCAAAAATGGCGCGTCGATCCCAACATCGCCGGGCCATCCTTTGTGCTGGGTGACATCTCCACGCACACCTTCTACATCTCGCAACTGGTGCTGCCGCAGTTGCAGGTGACATCGCTGCTATGCGATCGCCAAAGCTTTATCCCGTCGCGTGCGCCGCTGGAAGATAACGCCATGGTGCTGATGCACTACAACAATGGCGCGGTGGGGCGCATGTGGGCATCGTCGATCAATGCGGGGTCGATGGACAGCCAAAGCATTCGCGTTATTGGCTCGCGCGCCAGCCTCGAATGGAGCGATTACAACCCCGGCGAGCTGAAGTATGAGGTGCAAGGGCAACCCAACCAAATCATGCATCACGGCATGCCCTACCTGCATGAGAGCGCTTTAGCGGATGAGCGTCTTGGCGCGCTGCACACCGAAGGGTTGGCGGAGTCCTGGGCCAACATCTATCTCAAATTTGCGATTGCGATTAGCGCTACCCAGCGCGGCGATCGGCAGACGCTCGACAACCTTATCTATCCCGACATCAACGCGGGCCTTGAGGGTGTGCGCTGGATTGAAAACTGCGTGCGCTCGGCAGACAACGGCGCGAGCTGGGTAAACTACGAATAAGGAACACCATGAAACTCTCTTTTTGCACCGACAGCTTAGGTCATCTGCCGTTTGAAGCGATGCTGGATAAATTGCTGGAACTTGGCGTGTATGGCGTGGAAATGACCACCGGCGGCTGGTCATCTGCGCCGCATCTGCGCACTGACGCGCTGTTAGCCAGCGCCACGCAGCGCCAGCAGCTGCTGCAAGCCTTAGAAAGTCGCGGCATGCAAATTGCCGCGCTAAATGTCTCCGGTAATCCGCTCGATCCGGGCGAACTGGGGAAAAAACATCAGCGTGATACCGAGAACGCGCTTTCACTGGCCGGTGAACTGGGTGTGAAGAAAATTGTGATGATGAGCGGCTTGCCGCCCGCCAGCCCGCACGACACCATTCCAAACTGGATCACCTACACCGTAAGTTGGCCGCCAACGCTAAAAAATTGCCTCGACTATCAGTGGAATGAGGTGGCGATCCCCTATTGGCAAGGTTTAGTGGCACGCGCTAAAAACTGCGGCGTGGAGAAGTTTGCGCTGGAGAATTTTAGCTCGATGCTGGTGTGGAACCCGGAGACGCTGTTCCGGCTGCGCAATGCGGTGGGCGATATGGTTGGGCTGAATCTCGATCCCAGCCATTTACTGTGGATGGGTGCCGATCCCATCGCTGCGGCGCGTGCGCTCGGCCCGGCGATTCACCACTGCCACGGCAAAGATGTGCGACTGGAGCGTGGCTTGGTCAACATCAACGGGTTACTGGAAACCAAACCGGTGGAAGATGTGGCGAATCGCGCGTGGAACTACGTGGCGGTGGGCTGCGGCCAGGATCTGCAATGGTGGAAAGAGTTCTTCTCGGTGGTGCGCATGATGGGCTACAACGATTGGGTGTCGCTGGAGATGGAAGATCTCACGATGTCGGTTGAAGCAGGCGTGACATCCTCAATTGCGGCGCTAAAGCAAACTATCAGCCAGTAAGCAGTGGCGCGCGGCGGGCAAAAGCTGGCCGTGCGCTGTACTTCGCATAACGCCTGCTGGATAATTCCGCTCACTTTAGATGATCGGGAGGCGAACATGCTGGAGAATCACCCCACGCGCGAAGAGATTCAGCTGGAAACGGTACTGGCGGCGCTGGGCAATCCGCTGCGTTTAACGGTGCTGCGCATTTTGGCCGACGGCGGCGAACATACCTGCGGATCGCTGCTCAAAGACGTATCCAAATCCACCTTAACCCATCACTGGCGCGTGCTGCGCGAAGGCGGCGTGATTTGGCAGAAGCCATCTGGCCGGGAAAATCTGCTGTCGCTGCGCCGCGACGATCTCGATGCGCGTTTTCCTGGCTTGCTGGATGCGTTACTCAACGCGCCAGATACGGCTAGATAAACCGCGCGCGGCCGGCCAACGTCGCCATCACCATTTGCAGCGCCGCGACCCCCAGCAGCATCATCAGCGGCACATGCCAATGACCGCTGACATCATGCAACATGCCGAACAGCAGCGGCCCCAGCGCCGCCAGACCATAACCCACACATTGCGCCATGCCCGACAGTTGTGATGCCTGGCGATGATCGCGGGTTCGCAAGTTGAACAGCGACAGGCTAATCACCAGCGAAGCCCCCGCACCCAATCCGGCTAACACCAGCCACAGCAGCGAGTAGGACGGCGACAGCCGTAAACCCATCACCGCGATGAAAATCAACAGCGAAGCGCAGCAGCCCAACGCACGCTGATCGCGCAATTTTTTCAGCGCGCTCATGCACGCCAGATTCGAAACAATCGCCACGATTTGGTAGACGAACAGCATGCCGCCCGCATGCACCTGGCTAATGCCGTTGTCCTGCGCAAACGGGGTAAACCAGCCAATCAGCGTATAAAACAGCAGCGATTGGCAGGCCATAAACAGCGAAACTTGCCAGCCCAATGCAGAACGCCACGGCGAGCGCGCTGTCGCGTTTTTTGCGCTCAGCTGCGCGGAGGCTGCGGGTTTTTTCAGGTGCGGCAGCCAGGCAAACAGCGCCACCAGCGCGGGGATCAGCCACACCGCCAGCGACAAACGCCAGCCGAAATGGGTTAACCCCGCCAGCGGCACCGCCACGCCGGAGGCAATGCTGGCTGAAATCCCCATTGTCATCGCATACAAACCGATGTAGCGCGCGGTGTGCTCGGTAAAATCGCGCTTGATCAGCGGCGGCAACAGCACGTTCGCCGCCGCAATGCCTGAACTGACCAACAGGGTTCCAGCCCACATGGCATATTCACCGCCAGCAATCCGCAGCAGCGAACCCAGCGTAATCAGCAGCAGGGAAGCCCACAAACTGCGCTCTAAACCCCAACGATTCCCCACCCACGCGGCTGGCGGCGCCAGCGTCGCGAACATCAGTAAAGGTAAGAAATTGATCACGCCCGCCGCGCTGGCGCTGAGGCCAAACGTCAGACGGATATTTTCGAGAATGGGGCCGGTGGCGGTGATCGGCGTGCGCAAATTGGCCGAGGTCAGCAGCAGCAGAAACAGGAAAAAACCAGAACGATGTAAAACAGAGTGAGGCATCTTTTTTCGCACCATAGAAATGAGGCAGATCGATTCTGCATATGGCGCGTTGATTGACGTTAACGCTTACGCAGCGGTTGGGTTCCGCTGGAAGTCGGCAATACTAACGAGTGCGTTTTGGGATGTAAAGCCGAGGGTGAATAACATGTTAAAAATGGCGCTGGCGATCGCAGTCTTGAAAAGGGGAGTTGTGATGCACTGCTTCAGCGCGTTAGCGGTGTGATTTATCACGGCATACCAGAGGTCGCCAAAAATGGCGACCCTACTAAAAAGGGTGCGAACTTTTCGTAGGCTGCGCATTATTGCGCACCTGGACTTTATCATTGCGCCACATGGGTTCGAGTCCGGCATCCAGGCGATACCGCTGTGATTAAAAACAAACTGACTAGCATTGTTGATGTACGAGGCATGTGAACCGCTTTCTAAAACCCCCCCACGAATTTAACCCCCCAAGGCACTTGCGCCGGCGCTGATTCGCGTCCACTTTTAGTGCTCACCTTGATTACAATGGAAAAGCAATGCTCTGGTTATGGAATACGCTGATCGTGCTCGCTGCGGTGGCTATTATGGAAGTGATTGCCGCACTGTCGCACAAATACATCATGCATGGCTGGGGTTGGGGCTGGCATCTCTCGCATCACGAACCGCACGACGGCAAATTTGAGCTCAACGATCTTTATGCCGTGGTGTTTATGTTTGTGGCGATTGCGTTGATTTACATCGGTGTGAATGGCGTGTGGCCGCTGCAATGGATTGGCGCAGGCGTTACCCTGTACGGGGCGCTCTACTTCATGGTGCACGATGGGTTAGTCCACCAACGTTGGCCGTTCCGCTATATTCCGCGCAAAGGCTATCTCAAACGCTTGTACATGGCGCATCGCATGCATCACGCGGTGCGGGGCCGGGAAGGCTGCGTCTCCTTTGGTTTTCTCTATGCGCCGCCGCTGCACAAACTGCAAGCGGCGCTGCGTCAGCGCCACGGCAAAAAGCCTAGCGCGGACGCTGCCACAGCGTCGCAGGACGCGCCTCAGGACGCTTCAGGCGAGAAGTGATCGCCATGCCCGCCCCTTTTACCAGCAGCGTCAGCTTCTCGCTGCGGCTGGTACGCTGGCGGGCATCCCAGGCACGCGCGCCAGCATGCTGCACTTTTACGCCAATCTCACGGTACACGCCGCGCGCCGTGGCAATCGCCCATGCCGAGCGCAGCGGCAAGCCGGGTAAACCGCTGCGCGCTGAGTGGTAGTAAGGTTCCGCTTCCACCACCAGACGATTTGCCAGCGTGGCCAGCGCCGCGCGATAGTGCGGATCGGCCAGATTATCGACGCGTAATCCCGCTTCATCCAGCCACGTTTGCGGCAAATAGCAGCGTCCGTTGTGCGCATCTTCGACAATGTCACGCGCAATATTGGTGAGCTGAAACGCCAGCCCCAAATCGCAGGCGCGATCCAGCACCGCTTCATCGCGCACGCCCATGACGCGCGCCATCATCAACCCCACCACGCCCGCCACGTGATAGCAGTAGCGCAGGGTGTCATCAAAACTGGCGTAGTGCTCGTCACGGGCATCCATCGCGAAGCCTTCCAGATGATCAAACGCCAACTGCTGCGGCAGCTGGTGGATCAGCGCCACTTCCTGAAAGGCGCGAAAAGCCGGTTCATCCATGTGCGCGCCGCTGTAGGCGCGGCGGGTTTCAATTTGCAAATGCAACATGCGCGCCTGCGCATCTTCAACCACATGCTGCGTGCCGCCTTCGCCCAGAATTTGCCCGTCGATCACATCGTCACAATGACGACACCACGCATACAGCATTAAGGTGCTGCGACGCGTCGGCGCATCGAACAGCTTGGTAGCGCTGGCAAAACTCTTCGAGCCGATATTCATGGTTTGCGTAACTTGTTCGAGCAACGGCTGTCGATTCATCCGGCATGATCCTCCAGCATCAGCTGGGCGGTGGCTTTGGCGGAGCCAATCACGCCGGGCACGCCTGCGCCGGGGTGCGTGCCCGCGCCAACCAGATACAGATTGGTAATATCGGCATCGCGGTTGTGCGGGCGGAACCAGGCGCTCTGCGTCAATATCGGCTCCAGCGAAAACGCCGAGCCGTGGTGGGCGTGCAGCGTGTCGCGAAAATCAAACGGCGTAAACATCTTGTGTGTCACCAATTGCTGACGTAATCCCGGCATGTAGTGCTGCTCCAGATAAGCAAATATGCGATCGCGCAGGCGCGGTCCTTCCTGTTGCCAGTCGATAGCGGCGGTACCCAGGTGCGGAACCGGCGCCAGTACGTAAAAGCTGCCGCAGCCCGCCGGTGCCAACGACGGATCGCTGGAGCAGGGCGCATGCAGATACAGCGAAAAATCCTCTGAAAGCTGGCTGCTGTTAAAAATCTCATCGATCAGCTCGCGGTAGCGCGGCCCAAAGCACACGGTGTGATGCGCCAACTGCGGATGGGCGTGATTCAACCCGAAATAGAGCACAAACAGTGAGTTACTCATGCGCTTACGCTTGAGCGTCGCGGCGCGCTTCTGGGCAACCGGATGCTGACGCAGCAACTTATCGTAGGTGTGCACCACATCGGCGTTTGACGCCACCGCCGCCGCGTCAAACCGGCGTCCATCGGTGAGCTGCACGCCGCTAATGCGGTTGCCCTGCGTTTCCAGCTGGCTGACTTCGGCATTCAGCACGATCTCGCCACCGAGATCGGTAAACAGCCGCGCCATGCCAGCCACTAACGCGCCGGTGCCGCCGCGCGGAAACCACACGCCCCATTCGCGTTCCAGCGCATGGATCAAGGTATAAATGGAAGACGTTGCAAAAGGATTACCGCCGACCAAAAGCGAGTGGAAGGAGAAGGCCTGGCGCAGGTGATCGTCCTGAATGAATTTCGCCACCATACTGTAAACGCTGCGCCATGCCTGCAAGCGGCCAAGCTGCGGCCCGGCACGCAGCATGTCGCGAAAATGCAAAAACGGCACGCTGCCGAGCTTCAAATAGCCTTCGTTAAATACTTCGCGCGAATAGGCGAGAAACTGGCGGTAACCGTCCACATCTTGCGGATTAAACTGCGCAATCTGCTGCTCTAACAGCGGCTGATTATTATCGTAATCCAGCTGTTTACCATCTTCCCAGCACAGGCGATAGAACGGGGTAACCGGCATGAGATCAACGTAATCGCTCAGGTTTTTACCGGCAAGGGTAAACAGCTCTTCGATGGCGCTGGGATCGGTTATCACGGTCGGTCCGGCATCAAAGGTGAACCCGTGATCCTGCCACGCATAAGCGCGGCCGCCGGGTTTATCACGCTGTTCCAGCAGGGTGGTGGGGATGCCCGCAGCTTGCAGACGGATCGCCAGCGCCAGGCCACCAAAGCCCGCGCCAATCACGTAGGTTTTTTTCATTTTTTCCCTGTTTGCGATGAAGTCATCAAGAGCGCACGCAGCGCCTCGCCGATTGGCACCGGCGGTTTACCGCTAAGAATGCGAATTTTATCGCTGAGGCGCAGTTGCCCCGCGTAAAAACGACCAATTAATCCGGGATCGAGTCGATAAAAACGCTGCATCACTCGCCAGCGCTGTTCGGGTTGACCGGCAAGATACAGCATGCGATTCAGCTGGCGGAAAAAGCGCTGCGCACGCCAGTGTTGCCGGGCAAAGTGCTCAATCTGCTGGCTTAACGCGGCGGCCTCGCACGGCAGCGCACGCGCCACCAAATCGGCCAGCGTTACCGCCGCAGGCAGTGAATAACCGGTGGTCGCGTGAAACAGTCCGGCGCGCAATCCGCTGCACGGTTGGCCGCGCTGCTGTTGCCAGAAGGGATCGATATCTCCACTGAGCGTGATCGGTAACGCACCGCGCTCCTCGCGCAGCAGCAGGCTTAACAACCAACCCTGTTGCCGGGCATAATCGACGATGTTTTGCCGCCCCTGCGCTTCGGCCAGCGTCGGCTGATTAATGTAATGCGTATCTTCAATCAGCAAGCGGTCGGTGCTGAACGGCAGTACGTAGACAAAGCGATAGCCGTGCGGCTGCTGGACGCTGGCATCCATCAGTATTGGCTGTTGCAAACCGTGCGGCCTGGCGAGCTGCCACTCTTGTCCCACAAAGGCCTGATAGCCGAGCTGTAAATGTGGCGTGTGCTGCATACCGCGCCCATCGATCACCACGGTAGCCGCCAGTTCGCGCCCATCGGCCAGCATCACGCGCGTGGGTGTGACGTCGCTGACCGGCGCGTTGGTCCAGAGATCGTCCCCCAGAGCGCGATACAGGTGCTGGGCAAAATCATCGGAGGTGATTGAGCAGTAATCGCCGGTGAAATCGCGACTAAAAGCCGGGAAACGCACCTGATAACCGGGCCAGCGGGCGCCGATCAGCGGCTGCATCCAATTGAGTTGCTCGTCGCTGAGATCGCGCTGGTGAAATGACCAGGTATGATTGCCCGCCGGATGCGCGTGGCTCTCCAGCAGCAGACATTTCAGCTGCGGCTGCAACTGACGTAAACGCAGCGCAATTAAGCCGTTTGCTAAGCCCGCGCCGACCAAAATCACGTCGTAGTGCGTGTGCTTCATGTGGCCTCCGCCAGGACAACCTGTTGCTGACACAGCGCCTGTTCAACGATATCCGCCGCGCGCGCGCAGCCGCCTGCGCGCCGCAGCTGGGCCTTGATCGCTGACATGCGCAGTGGGTAACGATCGTCCTGCAATAGCTGCTGTAAGTGTTTTTCCAGCTGATAAACCCGGCTAAAGCGCGAGGCGCGTCGGCCTACGCCATGCCATTCAATGCGTGCCGCCACGCCTGGCTGATCAAAGGCAATGGGCAGCGCCAGCATCGGCGTGCCGCATTCCAGCGCTTCCAGCGCGCTATTCAATCCGGCGTGCGTAATGAACAGGCGAGCATGCTGCAAGGCAGCACGCTGATCGACAAAATCCGTTACCCACGCCGCGCCCGCCAGTTCCAGCTGATGCGCTTGCTTTGCGGTCAAGCCACCGCAATGGGCGATCACCAGCGAAAGCTGCTGATTGCGGCATGCTTGGGCGAGGCGCATAAACAGGCGGAAACGCCGACCCTGAAGCGTGCCGAGCGAAGCATAAACCACCGGCTCACGCAGTTCCGGCCAGGGCGCAACGGAAGCGGCTCCCCTTTGCGTATATAGCGGCCCCACGTAGTGAAAACAGGGCGGCAACTGCTGACGCGGCAGATCGAAGGCGGGCACCAGCTGGCTAATTTGTGCCAGCGGCGAAAGACAGTCGTGCAGGCCGCTGCACGCGGGCAAGCCAAACTGGCGCGCATGTCCGGCAATCACCTTGCTGAGTCGCTGCATTAATCGGTCGTAAATGTCGCTGCTAGCCTGAAAACGCTGCAAGGCTTTCTCATCCTGGGCAAAGCGAAAAGGCATCACCGGCAGCGGAATGCCCGCTTCACGATTGACCGGCAGCGCGCAGCCCACCGACACAAACGGCAGCTTCAGCGCTTGCGCCACCAATCCGCCCGCCGCTTCCATCTGATCGGCAATCACGCCGTCCACCTGCAAGGCTTTCAACAGGGCGGGGAGTTCGCGACACAGCATGTCGGTGCTGGCGGCGATGTCATCAATCACGCGGAACAGTGACAACCCGCTGGGTGACGCCAGGCGCTGCAGAACAGGGGCCAGCGCACCTGCAGGGTGGGTTGTAGCACCCACCGCGACAAACTGAATGCGCTCATCGCTCAGCAAGCTGCGTGCGTCGGTTTGCTGGATAAAGGTGATGCGATGCCCACGCGCCAGCAGCGTTTGTGACAACGCCTGCAACGCATGAAAATGGCTGTAAAGCGGTGGCGCAATAACGGCAAAGTGCCCCATAAAGTGCGCCGCGATCAGTGAAAC
Organism: uncultured Pantoea sp.; assembly: GCA_966185695.1. Taxonomy (GTDB): domain Bacteria; phylum Pseudomonadota; class Gammaproteobacteria; order Enterobacterales; family Enterobacteriaceae; genus Pantoea. The sequence continues at coordinate 181,809 of CBIFUL010000001.1, forward strand.
AACGCGAGCTGTTGCTGGAACAGCGCGTGCATGTATTGACGAGTGGCGATACCGCGATGGCAAGCGCAGGCGAGATGTGCATCGGCGCTGCTGAGGTGGTCGCGCAATCGACGCTCCGCCCCGTCCACGCCCAGCATCTGAACCAGCGTTGATTTGCCCTGATCCTGATTGACATCCTTGCCGGTGTGTTTGCTGCCATCGGCAAGATCGTCCAGCAGCTGAAACGCCTGACCCAAATCCTGCGCGAAGAAACTCAACGTTTGCCGCACCTGCGGCGTGGCGTCAGCCGCAATGGCCGCCATTTGCAGCGTGGCGCGAAACAGTACGCTGGTTTTCAATTCATTGGTCATTGCGATGGCTTCCGGGCTGCGGCTTTGCGCGCCGTCGTGCAGATCCTGAAATTGTCCTTGCACCAGACCTTGCAGACCAACCGCCGCCGACAGCTCGGCCATGGCTTCGGTTTTATGCTGCGCAGGCAGATCGGGCGCAGTGGCGATCGCTTCAAACGCGCGACTCAGCAGCGCGATGGCCGCCAGAATCGCCACGTTTTCGCCAAACTCGCGGTGCACGGTGGGACGGCCACGGCGCATCTGTGCGTTGTCCATGCAGGGAATGTCATCGAGAATCAGCGATGCGGCGTGCACCATTTCCACCGCGCAGGCGAGATTGAGAATACCGCGCTGCTGCACGTCGCAGCCCATATCGCGCGCCGCCAACAGCAGCAGCAGCGGGCGAATGCGTTTGCCGGGCGCTAAGGTGCCGGCCCGCATCGCATCGCGCACGCGGTCGGACGGGTTACCGGCGGGCAGTAATTGCTCCAGGTGCGCCTGCAAAGCATGTTGCAGCTGGCGAAGATCGCTTTCCTGATGTGCTGTGAGATCAACTTGGGCGGTCATTGCGGCTTTCCAGGGTGAGTGAATTTTTCGTATTTTTTGATTAACCGTAGACTGCGCAGGGTGAGTTCGCCAATTTATGCAAGCACTTAGCGCCAAAAGGTGGTGAATCAGCGGCTTTGTTTATAACGCAGCGGTGTTTTGGGTGAATCGCTACGTTTAGTCGCTGCTGTTTTGCACGCCGAATCGCGTAAAAGCGCATGGCAGGTGCGCAAGAATGCGCACCCTACAAAATCCGCGTGCCAACATCGTGGGGACGCCATTTTTTGCAAATTGAACGCGGACGTCTTAACCGATGAACAGCGTAAGCGCATGGCAGGTGCACAAGCATGCGCACCCTATAAAATCCGCATGCCAACCACATAGGGTCGCCATTTAGGGTGACCTGGTAGCGGCGCGATTTAGGGTGACCTGGTAGCGGCGCGATTTATCGCGCATCTTCCCACAACGCAGGTGCTTCAGGACGCGCAATGAATTGCGCCGCCACTAAAAAGGTGGATTGATCATTAACCCTGCTTTCCACAGAACGTTATGCACTCGCCGCATATGTTGAGAAGGAATCGATATGACAGAAAGCCCTTTTCTACGCTAACGCGCTGCTACTATGAATTTTTCTCTACAGGGAATCAGGCATGAGCAAGCAAAAAATCGCCGTGATCGGTGGCGGGGTGATCGGTCTAGCCGTCGCGCGCGCACTGGCGTTGCAGGGCGCAGCGGTCACCATTTTCGAGCAACAACATATCGGCGCAGGCACCAGCAGCACCACGTTTGCGTGGGTGAACTCTAACGGCAAGCAGCCGCACAGCTATCACCAACTGAATGCGCTGGCGATGGAGGAACATGCCAGCTTGCAGCAGTCGCAGCCCAACGGTTTGCGCTGGCTGGAAACCGGCGGCACCTGGGAGTGGGCCGAAGGGAGCGAGGCGCAAGCGCGGTTGTTGCAGCGTGCCACCGCGCTGCAATCGGTCGGCTACGCCGCGCGCGAGGCCACGCTGGCGGACGTGCAGCGCGACATCCCGGAACTGCGCACCGCAGCCGTCATCGGCACGGTATGGCATTTCCCCGGCGAATCGGTGCTGCATCCGGCGCTGTATCTGGCGCGCTTATGGAACGATGCCAAAACGCACGGCGCGGTTTTGCAGCAGCAGCGCGTTGCGCGCATCAATGAAGATGCCGCGCAGGTGACGTTAGATCTTGAAAACGGCGAACGCTGGCAGGGCGACCGCGTGGTGATCGCCACCGGACGCTGGGCCAATCAGCTACTGAATACCCTCGGATTAGATGTGGCGCTGCTCGACACCAGCAAACCCAACGCGGTGGCGTGCAGTTTTCTGGCGCGCACCGCGCCGCAGCCGTTATCGCTCAGCGCGAATCTGATCTCGCCGCAGCTCAACGTGCGCCCGGATGGCGGGGGGCGATTACTGTTGCAGGCGCTGGAACTCGATCATCTCGCCGATCCGGCAGCACCGCCGCCGCTCGACGGCGACATCGCGCAACAGTTCCGCGCACGCTACCAGTCGCTGTTTGCTGACGCGGGCAGCTTACAGATTGAGCAGATTGTGGTGGGGCAACGCGCGCGTCCGGCGGATGGCTTGCCCGCGATAGGCTACGTCACGCCCCAGCAACGCGTGTATGTGGCGGTGACGCACAGCGGCATTACGCTGTCGCCGCTGATTGGCAAACTGGTGGCGCAGGAGTTGCTGGATGAGGCGCCGAGCGCATTGCTTACTGACTTCCGTCCGCAGCGCCTGTTAGGCAAAAACCTGGCCGATTTTGCGCCCATCAAGCGCAATTTTCCGGCGGCGCAATAGAGTATTACGCTGATTCACTAAGGTTTTCCGCAGGTAGCGCAGGCGGTTTGTTGCAAGTATGTTATTAATGACAACTTAACGGCATACACATCAACGCGGAGCGACTATGAAAATCGGCATTGTGGGTTACGGCGGCGGCGGACAGTATTTTCATGCGCCTTTTATCAACGCAGTAGAAGGGTTGGAGCTGGCGGGAATTGTGGCGCGTGCGCCTGCCACCATTGCCAAAGCCAAAGCGGATTTCCCGCAGGTGCCGGTTTACGCCAGCCTGACGGAGATGCTGGCGGCGGGCATAGATATCGTCACCATCACCACGCCACCGCAAACTCGCCGCGAATTGGTGCTGGAAGCGATCAACGCGGGCGTGGCGGTGATCGCCGATAAACCCTTTGCGCCCGATGCCAAAACCGGTCGCGAACTGGCGGCAGCAGCCAAAGCCAAAGGCGTGCTGCTCAGCGTTTATCATAATCGTCGCTACGATGCGGACATTTTGACGCTGAAAAAAGTGCTGGAACAACAGCGCGTTGGCAACGTATGGCGCCTGCACAATCGCATGGATTTTGACGATGCGCAGACGTTGGAAGGCGGCGAAACCGGCGGTTTGCTGCGCGACCTCGGCAGCCATATCATCGACCAATCCATCTGGTTGATGGGGCCGGTGAAAACGGTGCACGCGCAGCTCAATTTCGTACCGCTGCCGGTTGGCTTAACCGACGCCAGTTTTGTCATCACCTTGACGCATGAAAATGGCACGCACTCCTACGTGTCAGCGACGAAAATTAACCGGTTAGTGTGCCGTGAACTGCGCTTATACGGCGATAAAGGCAGCTATCTGTCGCAGGGAACCGACGTACAGGCGCAGGCGATCTTTGCCGGAAAACGTCCCGCCGACGATTTGGCGGGTTGGGGCTATGAACAGCCGGATCGCCTGGGCACGCTGCATAACGATCGGGGCGATGAGAAAGTCGCATCGGAGCAGGGCGCCTATCACGCTTACTACGCAGCATTTGCCGCCGCCGTGCGCAATGGCACCGAACCGCCGGTTACCCCCGATCAAGCCATCGCGGTGCTGGCGGTAATTGATGCCGCATTTATCAGCGCACGCGAAAATCGCGTGGTGACGCTGGACTAAGCCACCTGCGCCGCTTCCCGGCGGCGCAATTCCCACCGAATTCCTCTACACTGGCCGCCGAAAAGATGGGAAACGGAGAAGGTTGTTGTGTCTAACTTAGTGTTCAGAGCCGCCACCCCAGCGGACGTTGATCGTTGCTATGCCATTGAAATTGAAGCCTATGAAGGGGATGAAGCGGCTACGCGGGAAAAAATCGCTACGCGCATTGCCCAGTATCCGCAAGGCTTTTTATGCCTGGAAACCGACGGCAAGGTGATCGGTTTTATCAACGCCGGTTGCGCGTGGGACGTGGTGATGTCGGATGAAGAGTTCAAAGCGTTAGTCGGTCACGATCCGGCTGCGCCGAATGTGGTGATCATGTCGGTGGTGCTGGATCCGGCGTATCAGGGTAAAGGTTACGCTACCTTGATGATGCGCGCGTTTATCGCGCAGATGCAGCAGATGAATAAGCAGACAATCCACTTGATGTGTAAAACCCATCACGTTGAGTTGTATGAAAAATTCGGTTATCAGTACATCAAACCCTCGGCATCCGATCACGGCGGCATGGCGTGGCATGAGATGCTGATGACGTTGTAACGGTAACCCTGGGTCGCTATTTATGGCGCCCGGGTCATTTGGTGCGCACACATGCGCACCTGACGAAAAGCCCGATATCCATTTCATCCCCCGATGGCTACGGATTCTCTTAAAGTGTGGTTTCAGGCGTTTATTAAATTGTGAGGAACCTCGCTGTTTGTTAATTTTGTGCCACTTTTAACGCGAAAATTGGGTAGCTGGCAGTGCATCTGCTGGATCAATCATGAAGAAAAATAAACTCAAAACGCATGTGGTTTCATTATGCTTACTGGCGGAAAAAAAAGTCACACAGCGCCGCACGCTGCCGGAATATAATCCGGCGGCTGAACACGATATTAATTTGGTTAAGCGCGATAACGCTGCAGATGCCATTCCACGTCAAATCTGGATGTATTGGGAAAGCGAAAAGCTGCCCGCTGAAGTGCAGCTATTTGTTGATAAAATTGTGCGCGAAAATCCGGGATACCTGGTTACCGTCATCAATAACCTGAATATTGCGCACTACCTTCCAGATCTGCATTTCGTGCATCATGATATGCGACCTTCGCACAAAAGTGATGTGATCCGCTTAGAGCTGCTGCACCGCTATGGCGGCGTATGGATGGATGCCACCATCATTCTCAATCGCAGCATGGATGAACTGCTGGCGGTAAATGTCGGGGATCGCTACGATCTGATTGCCTATTACCGCGAAGGTTCGACGTTAGATAAACATTATCCGGTGATGGAGTCGTGGTTTTTAGCCGCGCCGAAGAATAATGCTTTTATTGGACGCTGGCTGCACTATTTCAAACCCATTGTTGAATTAGGCGCGGATGAATATTTCCGTCGTTTGCTGGCACTGCCCAATTACGAAACCATCGTGCAGGGAATAACGCCACCGGATTATTTGGTGGTATATATCGCTCAGCAACAAGCGCTGCGCGAAAATAATCAATACAACTTCTATTTACGCAAATGCGAAGCCAGCGCGCTGCTTTATCAAACGTTGGTGGCGTGGCGTCCGGTGAAATTGAGCCGCATGCTAATGGTGGATCGTTTACCCAAGGTATTGCCGCCGCTGACGAAACTCACCGGCTTCGATCGCAAATATCTCGATACCAATCTGAAATATGGCGTGGTGAATAAAGACAGTTTGCTTGGGCAGATTTTGCTGAGCAATCCGCAGCCCGCGCAGCCCGCGGTGCCGATGTCTGCCCGTTCGTTGTGAACCTGTCACCCGGTCGCCAGCAGTGGCGTCCGGGCGGGCCTTATCCTGTCAACCGCTGTAGTGCCGCCGCGCTCGCCTCATCATCCGGCACATACACCAGCAGACGATCGCCATTACGCGATGCCGACCACCAATTGTTTTGCCGCAGCGTCATTTCGCCAACGTCGGCACAATAAAATCGCTTCACGCGGTTTTCAATTTGCCCCAATTCATAGCGCTGCCAGGTTTGTGCGAATTCGTCAGAACTGTTCAGCAAGCGCGCCAGAAAACTCTCCCAATGCGGATCGCCCAAATGCTCGCCCATTTGGCCGCGGAACATCGCCACCATCTGCGGCATAACGTCGTCCCAGTCGCTGATGGCGCTGCGCCAGCCGGGATGATTAAACGCCAGCCAAATGCAATTGCGATCTTCGGGGGCGATTTCCGCAAGTTCAACGCCCATCAAAGCACACCACGCGGCATTGTAGCCCAAAATGTCGAAGCGCGGCGTTTCGATAATCGCCGGTAGCCGAATAGCATCCAGCAGTTGCTGATTGTGCGCGGCGATTTTGCAACAGGCGGCCACCACGCGCACCGAAGGCAACGCATGGCCGGCAAGGGAAAACAGGTGCTGCGTTTCCACATCGTTGCACTGCAAGGCGCTGGCAATGGCGGTGAGGGTTTTGGCGGACGCTTTGATATCGCGTCCTTGCTCCAGCCACGTGTACCAGGTCACGCCGACATCCGCCAGCTGCGCCACTTCTTCACGGCGCAAACCCGGCGTGCGGCGGTGACGCATGCGCGGTAAGCCGAGGCGATTAGGATCGAGGCTTTCGCGACGCGTGCGCAGGAAAGTTCCCAGCAGTTTGCGGTTGTTTTCAGCGGTGACGAGCGCAGCAGCAAGGCTCATAAGTCACATCTCCAGACAAGGCAGGTAGTATTGATACCATGATAAACAAGCACTGGTACCCGTTTAAAGCTTGGGTGATGCTATGCGGTATTGAAACCAGAAACAAGGATTAAACCGATGCCATCATCGCAACTTCACCGAGCCGGATTAATGGTTCTGCTTGCCGGACAACTGTTGCCCATGATCGATTTTTCCATCGTCAACGTGGCGTTAGATGCCATGGCCGCTTCGCTACACGCCACGGCCATTGAGCTGGCGCTGATCGTCGCGGTATACGGTATCGCCTTCGCCATTTGCCTGGCGATGGGCGGAAGGCTGGGCGACAACTATGGCCGCCGCCGCGTGTTTCTCAGCGGCGTGGCGATGTTCGGCGTTGCCTCGTTACTGTGCGGCATCGCCAACAGCGTCGGCCTGCTGATGTTTGCTCGCGCACTGCAAGGCGTTGGCGCCGCGTTCATCGTGCCGCAGATTCTTGCCACACTGCATGTCAGCTTGCAGGGCAAAGCGCACGCGCGCGCCATTGGTTTGTACGGGGGGATTGGCGGCCTGGCCTTTATTGTCGGCCAGGTGCTGGGCGGCTTCCTGATTAAAACGGATATTGGCGGTTACGGCTGGCGCAGCGTGTTCTTGATCAACCTGCCGATCTGCCTGTTCGTGCTGATCACCGCGCGGCGTTTTATCCCGGAAACCCACAACGCGCAGCGCGTGCCGGTGGACGTGAGCGGCACGCTGCTGCTGGCGGGCGCGATTGGCTGTTTGATGCTGGCGCTGGCGCTTGGCCCGCTGCTGCACTGGTCGTGGCCGTGCACCGTGCTGCTGCTGCTGTTCCCGGTGCTGCTACACCGTTTGCGTCAAAGTTCATTACGCCTGGAGGCGGCAGGCGGCGCGCCGCTGCTGCCGCCTTCGCTGCTGCGACTGCCGAGCGTGCGCTTTGGTTTAACGCTGGCGGTGCTGTTTTTCTCCTGCTGGAGCGGCTTCATGTTTGCGGTGGCGCTAACGCTGCAAACGGGCCTGGGCCTGTCGGCGTTTGCATCGGGCAACGCGTTTATCGCCCTCGGCGTGGCCTATTTCATCGGCGCAATGCGTTCGACGCGCATCGTTGAGCGCTACGGCAAGCGCACCACCTTGCTGATGGGCTGCGGCATCCAGATGGTTGGCCTGCTGGCGCTGATTGCCACGCTGCAACTCGCCTGGCCGCAGGTGGGCATTGTCACCTTGATTCCGGCGACGGCGCTGATTGGATTTGGCCAATCGTTTATCGTCAGCAACTTCTATCGCATTGGCATGAGCGGCGTGCCGCATCATCAGGCGGGCGCGGGCAGCGCGGTGCTGTCCACCGTGCAGCAATCGGCGCTGGGATTGGGGCCAATGCTGCTTGGCGGCGTGTTTACGCAGATCAACCTGCACGGCGACCATCTGGCGGCAATCTCCGGTACGCTGGGCGTGGAGTTCATCATGATGCTGCTGCTGGTGTTGGTCACCAGCCTGAATCGTCGCACCTTCCAGCCGGTAGTTGCTGAAGGGTGATAGGTAGAGAGCGAAGACAAGGTCAGTAAGGCCAGGAATAGCCAGCCCGCGAAGCAAAGCGTCCGCCGCAGGACGCGGCGGACAATCGGCATGGACGCCGGTTTCCTGTGCGATCGGGCTGGCCTTTCCCGGCCTCAGCATCGTAACCGCAGCAACAAAGCCCTCAAACTTCACTCAACCGCTGCCCCGTTTCCGCATCAAACAGATGAATCTTCTCGGCGTTGAATCCCAACCCGATCGTATCGCCGCTCACCGCCGCGTGTCGTCCGGCAATTTGCATATGCAGCGCCTGACCGTGCCATTCGAGATGCAATAAGGTTGATTCGCCGGTGATCTCCACCACTTTCACCTGCGCCGCCGCGCGGCTGGTGGTTTCCAGCAGATCGTGCGGACGCACGCCCAACGTCACCGCCGCGCCCGCACGTTCGCGCGCCGCCGCTTGCCAGCGCGGCGGCAGCGGCTGCCAGAGATCCTGACACTGCACGCCCGGCACGCCGTCGCGGGCGATCAGCTGCGCCGACAGCAAATTCATCGGCGGCGAACCGATAAAGCGCGCCACAAAGGTGTCCGCCGGACGATCGTAAATCGCCAGCGGCGCACCTTGCTGCACAATGCGGCCCTCTTTCATCACCACGATTTGATCGGCCAGCGTCATCGCTTCAACCTGATCGTGCGTCACATACACCATGGTGGTTTTAAAGCGTTGATGCAGCGATTTGATCTCCGCGCGCAGCTCCATGCGCAGCTGCGCATCCAGGTTGGAAAGCGGCTCGTCGAACAAAAACACCTGCGGGTTGCGTACCATCGCGCGGCCCATCGCCACACGCTGACGCTGGCCGCCCGACAACGCGCGCGGATAGCGTTGCAGCAACTTATCAATCCCCAGAATCCCGGCGATACGGGTAATCTTGCTCTGCTGCTCCTCACGTTTCACCTTCTTCACCTGCATGTGAAACGCCAAATTCTCCGCCACGGTTAAGTGTGGGTAGAGCGCGTAACTCTGAAACACCATCGCAATATCGCGGTCGGCGGGATCGCGATCGTTGATCTGGACGTTATCCATGAAAATCGCGCCGTCGGATAAGCTCTCTAATCCGGCCAACAAACGCAGCAAGGTCGATTTGCCGCAGCCGGATGGCCCCACCAGCACGGTGAAACTGCCGTCAGGAATGGTCAGATCCAGCGGATGCAGCACCGACTGTTTGGCGTAGCGTTTGGCCACCTGGACAAGTTCAACACTGGCCATAAATTAACACTCCTGAGAAAGTTGCAGTTGTTGCCAATTGGGATAACGACGCGGCGAGGTACTGATGGCTAACGAGGCGACGGCAATGCCCCATTGCAGCGCGGTGACAACCGCGTGTTGATGCAGCAGGGCGGCGAGAAAACCGGCGTTGAAACTGTCGCCTGCGCCGATGGTATCTACCACCTCAACGGGCCGTGCCGGTTGGCGTAAGCCGCGTTCGGCCTGCCAGCACAGCGCGCCCTGCGCACCGCACTTCACCACGCAGCCGCCGCGTCCGCTGAGCTGTCGCGCCAGCTGCTGGGCGCTGCGCGTCACATCCTCTTCAGCCGCCAGACCGCGCGTTTCAACTTCGTTGAGAAGCAGCCAGTCACACAGCGGCAGCCAGTGCGCAAACTGCTCACGCACCGCATCGCTCCACCCTTGCGGCGGCCAGCCGGTATCCACGGCGATGATGAAGCCGCGTTGGCGCAGCTCCGCGAGCAGCGTGGGGTAGTCGTCATACAGATGCAGACACAAAAACGTGCCGCACAGCAGCACAATATCGCCTGCCGCCGCGTTGGCGGGCAGCTGTGACAACACATCCTGCGCGGTTAAACGCACAATGTGACCGAGATTACTCAGGAACGAACGCTCATGATCCGAATGCGTCACGCCAATGGTCAGCGAGGTTTCGCAGGAGTAACGCGTCCAGTGCGCGGCGCTGTGCGGGAAGTGACTCGCCAGCCACGCGCTCAGGCCATCGTTACCCTGATTCGCCACCGCACGATGCCGCACCTGCATCGCCTCCAGCGCCAGCGCGCAGTTGCCTGCCGATCCGCCCGGGCGCAACTCGCTGTGCTGCATCATCACTTCGGTGCCGCGCTGCGGCCAGCGATCCAGCGTGCCCATGATCACATCGACATTGATATTGCCGACCACATACAAGGTGGCGGTGGTTGCCTTGCTCATCATCCTTTACTCCCGCCACTGGCAAGACCGCTAACCAGCGTCTTTTGTAGCCAAATAGCAATAAACAGCGGTGGCACCGAGGCCAAAATGCCGACGGCGGCGATCAGGCCATCGTCGGTGGCGCGACCGGCGGTGAATCCGGCAATGGTTACCGGCAAGGTTTGCGCAGCGATGTTGCTGGTGAACAGCAGCGCGTAGAAAAATTCATCCCACGCCAGCAGCCAACCAAACAGCGCGGCGGCGCCCAGCACCGGTTTGGCTAACGGCAGGGTAATGCGCAGCAGCACTTGCCAGACGCGCAGGCCATCCAGGCGTGCCGCTTGCTCAATGTCCTGCGGCAAGGTATCAAACTGGTTTTTCAGCATCCAGGTAAGGAACGGCAAAATCAGCGAGCAGTAAACGATGATCAAACCGGGCCGGGTGTTCAGCAGATCAAACTGCTGCAACAGGAAGTAGAGCGGCAGCACGAACGCCACCGGCGGCACCATGTAAATGGCGAGCGAGGCAAACAGCCAGCCGTCGCGACCGCGATAGCGCGAAAAGCTGAACGCCGCCGGAATCGCCAGCAACAAACAGATCAGGGTTGCGCCGGTGGCCACCAACAAACTGTTGCCGAGCGCGTGCAGGAACAGCGTGCCGGGCTGCCCCGGCTCGAGCGAAATCAACCTGCCGTAGCGGCTGAAATCCCACTGGCGCGGCAGCCACTCCAGCGGTACGCGCGTAAGATCGCTGGCGGCGCTCACGCTCATCAAAAACAGCCAACCCATTGGCGCAAGCACCGACAGCGCCACCAGCAGCGCCGCCGCGTATTTGCCCACACCGCGCAATTTAACCTTCATAGGCGCTCCCTTTACGGCGTTGACGCCACAATAGCAGCATGTACAGCGCGATCAGCACCGCGCACAGCAAGGTCATCAACATGGCATACGCCGCGCCGCTGCCGGCGCGCAGGTAGCTGAACGACTCCTGATAAACGTAAAAACTCAGCGTTTTCGTGCTGTCCACCGGGCCGCCGCGCGTCATCACGTAAATGATGTCGAAGATTTTGAACGCGTCGATGGTGCGCAGCACCAGGGCCACGCTCAGCGGGCCGACAATCGCCGGGAAGGTGATGGCGCGAAAACGCCGCCACGCCGAGGCCCCATCTAAGCGCGCGGCCTCAAACAGATCGTCGGGAATCGATTGCAGCGCGGCCAGCACCAGCAGCGTCACCAGCGGATAGTTTTTCCAGATGTCAGCAAACATCACCGCATTCAGCGCAGAATCGGGCGAACCCAACCAGCTGCGGTAGCCGTCAATGATGCCGAGCTGCGTCAGCAAGGCGTTAATGCTGCCGTAATCCGGGTTGAAGTTGAGCCGCCACATCATAGCGTTGACGATGGTGGGCAGCGCCCAGGGCAAAATCACCAGCACGCGTAACACATTGCGCCCGGCAAATTTTTGGTTGAGCAGCAGCGCCACCAGCACGCCGATCGCGCCTTCAAACGCCACTGATACCAGCGTGAAATAGAGCGTGCGACCCAGCGAGGTGCGGAAGTCCGCATCGGTAAGCGCATAAAGATAGTTTTCCAGACCTATCCAGCCGGGCGCTTCTCCGCTGCCAATCAAGGCGGCATCGGTGAAACTCAGCCAGATGGTGCGCAGCAGCGGCCAGGCGGTGAGCAGCAGCATCACCAATAACATGGGTGCCAGCAGCACCCATGCCTGCCGTTGTTCGCGTTGACGCAAACTTAGCATTGTTGCCCCTTAGCGCAGACGCGCCGCACTCTTGTCCACCGCTTGCATCGCGGCGTCGGGCGTCGCGCTGCCAACCAGCACCTGCTGCAACTGCTGCTGCAAGGTATTAGAAAGCCGCGAATAGTCGGCGGTTTCCGGGCGCGACAGCATTACGTTGAGCGATTTGTCCGCGGCGGCGATCAGGCTCTCCTGATTCTTCAGCACCGCCGGATCCTGATACGAGCTTTTCCAGATCGGGAGACTCAAGGTGGCGTAGTTATTCTGTACCGGCTGTGACGTCATGTAGCGGATGTACTGCCAGGCCTGATCGGCATGCGCACTGCCTTTGGCGATGCCCAATCCCATCGATCCGTTCACCGCACCAAATTTACCTGGCGCATCGCCCGGCGCAGGCACGATGCCAACCTGGCCCGCCACTTTACTTTGCCTGGCATCGTTCGCCATGTTGTACATGTAGGTCCAGTTCAGGGCGAACGCCGCATCACCGTTAGAGAAGGCTTTGCGCACATCCTCTTCCAGATATTCACGCGATGCCGGATTGGTTAAGCCCTCATCCAGCGAGCTTTTCATCAGCTTCACCGCTTGCAGCGAGGCCGGTGAGGAGAAATCTAACTTGTCGTTGGTGTAGAACTTGCCGCCAAAGCCGGACACCAGCGTGGTGTAATCGCACACCAGCGCTTCCGCCTGCGACCAGCTCCACACCAGCGGATATTTCACAATGTTCTTTTGCTTGATGATGCGCGCGTCTTCCATAACCTGCTGCCAGGTTTGGGGCGGCGTGGTGATCCCGGCTTTTTCCAGCATCGCTTTGTTGTAATAGAGATATTTGGTATCCAGAATCCACGGCATGCCGAGGGTTTTGCCCTTGAACTGCACGGTGTTCATCGCGCCAGGGAAAATTTGCGCTTTTTCCTCGGTGCTGATGCGGCTGCTGACATCTTGCAGCAGATCGAATTTGGTGAATTCCGCTGGCCAAATGGCGTCAAACAGCACCACGTCGTAGCCGTTGCCCCCTGCGCCACGCGCCGCGACGATTTTGTCATGCAGCGCTTCGTAGGGCACAAACTCCAGATTGACCTGCACATCCGGGTGCGCCTTTTGGAACGCCTGCGTCATGGCGCGAATATCATTTTCGCTGTAGGCCGCTTGCGTCATGAACAGCGCGTTGAGCGTGGTGGCTGCCGCAGCCTGATTAATGCTGGCGAGCAGCATGGCCAAAGCACAGCCTTTTAACATCGGAGAGAATCGGATCTTCATTGGTTGTCCGCCTTAAATGCAGAGAGGTTTAATTAAATCAATTTGATTGATTTAATAACGCGCACAGGTTGTCAGATTGCTGCCTCTGACATAAGCAAGTGACGTGCCAGGGCATGATGCAGGGTTGCCGCTGACCCCAACGTTGCACGGATTTTGCTCGCTGTCAGGTAAACAGGTTGTAAAATGTGTAGCCGATCATAGATATTGATGCGGCGATTTGTCACCAGCGGCGCAGAAGGCAAGGGAGCAGGATGAAAACGTCAGGAACCAATCTGGAACATGCGCGGGCGCACAACCGTCGCGTAATTATCGAAGCAATTCGCCTGCACGGCGAATTGACGCGCGCCGAGTTGGCACGCCTGACCGCGCTCACGCCGCAGACGGTTTCAAACATTGTGGCGGAGCTGGAGCAGGCTGAGCTGCTAACCAGCCGCCAACCGCGCAAGCAGGGGCGCGGACAACCGGCGATCCCCGTGGCGCTGAATCCCGCCAGCGCTTTTTCAATCGGTATTCATCTGGATCATCAAACGCTGCTGATTGTGCTGGTGGATCTCACCGGTGAAATCCACTTTCGTCGCCTCATGCTGGTGCAAAAGCCCGAGCCAGATGCCACTTTAGCGCGCATCGCGCAGGTTCTGGCGGAGATCAAAACGCAGCTTGGCGCGCGCTGGCAGAAAGTGCTCGGCATCGGCGTGGTGATGCCGGGGCCGTTTGGCGTGGAGGGCATCTCTTCCGTGGGGCCCACCACGCTGCACGGTTGGGAGCAGGTGGATATCGCAGCCCGCCTGGCGGAGATGAGCGGCGTGCCGGTGACGCTGGAAAATGACGCCACGGTGGCGGCGATTGGCGAACGCTTTCACGGCGTGGCGCGCCAGCTTAATTCGTTCATTTATCTCTACATCGGCACCGGCCTGGGCGCGGGCATCATCATGGATGGACACGTATACAGCGGACACGCGCACAATGCCGGGGAAATTGGCCACGTGGTCGTTGAACCGGGCGGCCGCGACTGCTATTGCGGCAATCAGGGATGTCTGGAACGATATGTTTCCTTGCAGGCGGCGTACGAATTCTGCGGCCTCGATCCCATGACCGCGCTGCCGGAGGATCTGCTGGCGGTAGATGCGGCGCGGTTTGATCGCTGGATTGATACCGTGCTGACGCCGCTGCGTCAGGCGATCAACATGCTGGAGTGCATTTTCGATGCGGAAAGCGTGATCATCGGCGGCATGATGCCAGCCGCGCTGTTAGACAAAATTATTCAGCGTTTGCCGCCGCTGTATCAATCGGTGCGCGGACGTTATCTCAACGCTTTACGCCTGAAAACCGGCATGACCGGCAGCGACACCGCCGCGTTAGGCGCGGCGGCGTTGCCCATCTTTGATGAGTTCAACCCGCAGTTCCAGGTGTTGATGAAGTAGGCAGCCAGATAATAGCAACGCGGATGCGCCGCAGCACTTCGGGTTGGAAAATGACGGCGTAGCGCTCACTCCCTGGCCGTGAAATGGACGGCGCGATCTTAATGCTTCCGCGCCAGGACGATTTTGATTACTGTGCTCGGCTTGAAGCCAGGAGCAGACATGTATGAACAATCCATCAGCGGTGATTTGCCTCGATATCGGCGGCTCATTTATCAAATTAGGCGTGATGAACGCGCAAAATGAACTTGCGATTCTCGATCAGCAGCCCATTCCGAATACCTGTTGGGACGCGTTTAGCGCCCTGATCGTGCAGATGATTGCGCAGCACTCTTCACACTTTGCCGCCCACAGTCCGCTGGCGGTCGCGACCGCAGGCATTGTGGTGCCGGAAACCGGCGAAATCTTTGCCAGCAATATTCCCGCTTTCCATCGACGCCGTTTAGGGCCGGAACTCAGCGCGCTGCTGCAGCGCGAGGTGGGGGTGCACAACGATGCGGACTGTTTCGCCGTGGCGGAAGCGCTGGCGGGCGTGGGGCAAGGGCATAACGTGGTGTTTGGCGCGATTCTGGGCTCGGGCGTCGGCGGCGGTTTAGTGGCGGATGGTCGCCTCATCTGCGGGCAGAACGGGTTAACCGGCGAATGGGGCCACGGGCCAATTACCCTCACTGAAGTGGAGATTGATGGCGCAGCGGTGCGGTTGCCGCGTCTACTGTGTCCATGCGGGCAGAAAGGTTGCCTGGATAGCTACGGCGGCGCGCGCGGGCTGGAAAATCTGCATCGTACTTTGCATGGCACCAGCGCCAGCAGCCGGGAGATCATTGCGCAGTGGCAGCAACAGGAAGCGTTGGCACAGCAGACGATTCAGGCGTGGCTGCAGCTGGTGGCGCAGCCGCTGGCCTACAGCATTAACCTCACCGGCGCGTCGCTGGTGGCGGTTGGCGGCGGCCTGGCTTCGGTTACGCCGCTCATCGCCGCCTTAAATGACGCGGTGCAAGGTTATGTGCTGCGGCGATCTGCCCAGGCGCTGGTGGTGCCGGGGACATTTTCACAGCAGGGCGGCATGCTGGGCGCGGCCCTGCTGGCGCGCCAGGTAAATAATTAGCGCGCTAAGCGATTATCCCCCGTTTAAATGCGCTATCATGCGCGGCTAAATTCTTGCAGTAACGACGATGGCGATGTTGAACGTCGCCACGATGGTTATTGATCTCTCTATCTGTGGTTCGGAAAACTCATGTCATCAGTTAATGCTCCTCCCTCTGCGCTGCCGGATGCGCCAGCGTTGCCGCGTGCCAGCCTGCTGAAAGCGCTGTTTGCGCTGGGCACCGGCGGTTTCGCCATTGGCACCGGCGAATTTGTCATCATGGGGCTGCTGCCCGATGCGGCGCAGGGCCTCAACGTGTCCATTCCTTCCGCCGGACACTTGATCAGTATTTACGCGCTTGGCGTAGTGATCGGTGCGCCGCTGTTGGCGGTGCTGGGCGCACGTGCATCGCGCCGAAATTTTTTGATGACCCTGATGGGATTGTTTGCCGCAGGCAATCTGCTGAGCGCCGTTGCGCCGGGCTATTACGCCATGCTGCTGGCGCGTTTTCTCGCCGGTTTCCCGCACGGCACTTTCTTCGGCGTGGCGGCGTTGGTGGCGGCGAGTTTGGTCGAGCGGCGCAAACGCGCCCAGGCGGTGTCGATGGTGCTGTTTGGTTTAACCATCGCCAACCTGCTCGGCGTGCCGGCGGTGACGGCGATTGGGCAATGGTTTGGCTGGCGTAACGCCTTTGCCATCGTCGGCGGTTTGGCGTTGCTGACGCTGCTGCTGGTGTGGCTGTGGATCCCGCATCTGCCGGGCGATAAACAGGCCAGCCCGCTGCGTGAGTTGTCGGCGCTGACGCGCAAGCAGGTGCTACTGACGCTGGCGATTGGCGCGGTCGGCAGCGGCGGTTTGTTCTCGGTGTTTAGCTACGTTAAACCCACCCTGACCGAATTGGCGCAGATGCCGGTGAGCTGGATCCCGGCGGTGCTGGCGCTGTTCGGATTGGGCATGATCATCGGCAACATCGCTGGCGGTCGTCTGGCGGATCGCGGCATTGAAAAAACCATTCGTCTCTTATTGGTGTGGTCGATGGTAGTGCTGAGCGCCTTTGTGTTTGCCGCGCATTATGCCTTTGCCGGAGCGATTAACGTCATGCTGGTGGGCACCATGGTGGCGTTGGCGAGCGTGCTGCAAATTCGCTTAATGGACGTAGCGGGCGATGCGCAAACCCTGGCCGCCGCGATGAACCATTCGGCCTTTAACCTGGCGAATGCGCTCGGTGCCTGGCTTGGCGGCGTAACGATTTCGGCGGGCATGGGCTGGCAATCCACCGGCTGGGTTGGCGCGATTCTGGCCGCGCTGGGCTTGCTGATTCACGCCGTAGCGAGCCGAGATGCACGCAAAAAATCCATTACTTTTGCGCACGACCACGTGTGACAACACCGCAGAACCCGGTGCGCAACAATGCGCACCCTACGAAAACCGTGCACCTGCAACCCAGGGTCGCCATGAATGGCGAGCTGGAACATCCCGCCGTTATGGCGTCGTCCGCGCCAACTTCTCCTGTAAAAACGCCATAAACACCCGATTCACTTCGCTGCGCTGGCGATGTTGCGGATAGAGTGCGTTGAGATGCAGCGCGGCAGGTTGCCAGGTCTCCAGCACCTTGACCAACTCGCCGCTGGCCAGCGCTGGCGCAACGATAAATTCCGGCAGCAGAATCAAGCCTAATCCCGCCACGGCGGCATCGCGCAGCATTTCGCCGTTATTGCTCACCATCGGCCCCTGCACGCTGATCGCCTTGCGCGCGTCGCCCTGAAACAGTTCCCATCCGGTTTGGCTTTCACGCCCATAACGCAGGCAAGCATGCTTCAGCAGATCCTCCGGTTCGCGCGGCGCACCGGCGCCCTGAATGTAAGCAGGGCTGGCGCAAATCACCCGGCGGAATTCGCCCAGCCGTTTGGCGATCAGCGTGGAGTCAGGCAGCGTGCCGATGCGAATCGCCATATCAAAGCCTTCGCCGACCATATCGACGTGGCGATCTGCCAGTTCCACCTGGAACTGTAAACCGGGATGTAACCCAAGAAATTCGGCAATAAACGGCGATAAATGGCTGATGCCAAACGACATCGGTACGCTAAGGCGAAAACTGCCTTGCAGCACCTGCCGCCGTCCCGACACCGCGAGTTCCGCTTCCTGCACCTCATCGAGAATACGCTGCGCGTGCTGCGCGAACAGCTGGCCGTTATCGGTCACCGACAGTTTGCGCGTGTTGCGATTGAGCAGCCGCGCGCCCAGCGACTCCTCCAGCGCGGCGATGCGGCGACTGACATACTGCTTCGACAGCAGCAGCTGTTCCGCTGCGGCGGTGAAGTTTCCGGCCTGAATCACCGCCACGTAAATACGGAGATCTTCTATCTGCATATTGTCCACTTATTTGTGACAGTCATTGTCATTTCGCCTCATTGTTGGGCAAATCAGTTTACGTATACTGGACGGCATACGGAAGGGCAAACGCCCGTCGACCACACATTAACGGAGCAGATCATGATTGAACAACGCCTTGCAGACCAACGCGGAATCGCTGACCACGGCTGGCTCAACTCGCATCACACTTTTTCTTTCGGCAGCTACTGGGATCCCAAGCAAACCGGTTTCTCCGATCTGCTGGTGATCAACGACGATCGCGTCGCACCGGGCCGTGGTTTTGGCGCACATCCCCACAACAACATGGAAATCATCTCCTACGTGCTGAGCGGGGCGCTGGAGCACAAAGATTCGATGGGCACCGGTTCGGTGATTGTGCCGGGCGATGTGCAGTTAATGAGCGCGGGCAGCGGCGTAACGCACAGTGAATTTAACCATTCGAAAGCGGATCAGGTGCATTTTCTGCAAATCTGGATTGTGCCAGCGGAGCACAACTCGACGCCGGGCTATCAACAAATCTCGGTGGCGGAGAGCGAAAAACGCGGTCAGCTGCGCCTGATTATTTCACCGGCCGGTGACGAAGGTTCGCTGAGCGTGCGCCAGGATATCCGCATTTATGCCGGACTGTTTGCGCAGGGCGAACAGCAAACCTTCACGCTGGATGCCGATCGTTACGCCTATATTCACGTGGCGCGCGGCAGCATCGAGGTGAACGGCGTGCAGTTCAACGCGGGCGATGGCGCGCGCGTGCGCAATGAGACCGCGCTGCACTTTGCCAACGGCGATAACGCTGAAGTGCTGGTGTTTGATCTGCGTCCGCTGGAAACCAATCATCCGCGCCGTTAAGTGATTGTCTGATTTCGCAGGGTGCGCAGGCTTGCGCACCTGTTTATCTGGTTGCCATAAGTGGCGACCAAACGAAGGATGTACTGCGCAATCAGCAGGATTATTTTTATTTCTTATGATGGAAGCAGAATAGGAAAATTAACGGCTGAAACCCTGAGGTAATTAAGGCGGGGTATGACTTGGTGTTATTTAAGCACCAGGAAGACGACCGCTTCAGGTAATACCCTGAAGCGATCCTTTCGCTATTCAATCAATCGACAAATTATGAATCGCCAGCACTGCGCGGGCGGCTTCTTTGCCTTTCTTAATGAAGTGTTCGGTGTAGAAGTTTTCCAACACGTCAACCGGCTGGAAATTATGCGGCGTCAGTGACACGGAATAGACCGGTACGTTGGTCGTGAGCTGCACATTCATCAAACCGTCAACCACTGCAGCAGCAACAAAATCATGGCGATAAATTCCGCCGTCTACCACCAGCGCAGCGCATACAATCGCATCGTATTTGCCGGTTTCCGCTAAACGTTTGGCTAACAATGGCATTTCAAACGCGCCTGGCACGTCGAAAACCTTTAATTCTGCCGGCACATTCTGGCTGGTGAATTCTTGTTTAAAACCGACCAAAGCATTATTGACAATCTCTGTGTGCCAATTGGCTTTGATAAAGGCAACTTTAATATCTTTCATAGTTAATCCGACATCACCTGTAATTGTAACCCGCTCGCCATCCGCGAGAATTAATGTGTTTGTATACCATAGGTTATGTTTTTGATCCACAAAGCGCAGGTAGCAGTAAATGCCTTGCGCTGTTTGCCTTAAATCCCCCAGTTTTTATCCGGTCAATCCGCGCTTGACGGCGAACCGCGCCTGCAATACAAATAGCTGCGTCGGGGGAGTCTCGCCACAGAGACTGAGAGGCTAATAGCGCACAGCGCGGCTTAGCGACCCTTTGAACCTGACCCAGTTGATACTGGCGTAGGAAGACTGACAGCCCGCGCGTTGGGCTGTCTGGCGCAAAGGTTAGCTCGATCGCGCCGTTTCCCTTCTCCGCTATCTCCGGGTCTCAGCCAACACTGAGAGGCCGATGTGAAATCCCTACCTTTTCTGGAAACCCTGCTGTGAGCGGCTTCAGCGTGCTCGGCTGCGGCGTGGCGGGCTTGTGCGTGGCCACCTTGCTGGCGGAACGCGGCCTCGATGTTGAGGTGATTGAGAATGAGGCGCGCCAACCGGCATCCTGGTTTGCGGGCGGCATGCTCGCGCCCTGGTGTGAATCTGAAAGTGCGCCGCCTGCGGTTATCGAATTGGGCCAGCACGCCGCAGCGTGGTGGCAGCAGCGCGTCAGCGATGTGGCACATCACGGCACGTTGGTGGTGGCACCGCCGCGCGACAGCCGGGAATTGACGCGTTTTGCGCGCATGACGGCGCAGCATCAATGGGTTGATCCGGCGCAGATTGAACCGGCGCTGGAAGGGCGCTTTGCGCGTGGGCTGTTTTTTGCCGCCGAAGCGCACCTCGATCCGCGCCGGGCGCTGCGGGAGATGCGCGAAAAATTAGTGCAGCGCGGCGTCACTTTCCACTCTCAAGCGCCGGGCGGGCAGATTATCGATTGTCGCGGTATCCACGCCGCGCCGCAGCTGCCGCGCCTGCGGGCGGTACGCGGCGAGATGCTGATCTTGCACAGCACCGAGCTGCACTTCTCGCGACCTGTACGCCTGCTGCATCCGCGCTTTCCCTGCTATTTAGTGCCGCGCCGCGACGGCCATTTCATGCTCGGCGCGACCATGATTGAAAGCGACGACAGCAGCGCCATCAGCGCCCGCGCCATGATGGAGCTGCTCAGCGCCGCCTACGCCATTCATCCGGCTCTCGCCGAAGCGCGCGTGGTGGAGAGCGGCAGCGGCCTGCGTCCGGCTTATCCCAACAACCTGCCCGACATCCATTATCAACAGGGTACTTACTATCTTAACGGTATGTATCGCCACGGTTTTCTGCTGGCTCCCATGCTTGCGGAACAGCTGATGCAACGTCTTTTTGGAGAGCACCTTCATGAATATTCAGCTTAACGGCCGCCCCATCCGCACCGAGGCGCGCAGCCTGAGTGAATTGCTGATCGAACAGCAGATTGATGCCGCGTGCGTAGCCACCGCGTTCAACGGCAGCTTTGTGCCGAAAAGTCAGTATGACCAGCTTCAGCTCGATGAAGGGTGCCAGCTGGAAGTGCTGTCGCCGATGCAGGGAGGTTGACCATGTTTTATGACTTTGCACCGCAGTCACGTTTTTTGCTCGGCACCGCCGGTTATCCCGCGCCCGCCATTTTGCAGCAGGCGATTGCCGCCGCCGGCAGCGAAATCATCACCGTTAGCCTCCGGCGCGAAGGCGCGGCGGGCGCGGCGTTCCGGGAGTTGCTCACCGATCTTAACCTGCGCGTGCTGCCGAATACCGCCGGTTGTCACACGGTGAAAGAGGCGGTGACTACCGCACACATGGCGCGCGAGCTGTTCAATACGCCGTGGATCAAATTGGAAGTGATTGGTCACGCGGACACGCTGCAACCCGATCCGTTCGCGCTGGTGGAAGCCGCACGCATTCTCTGCGCCGACGGCTTCCAGGTTTTTCCCTACACCACCGAAGATTTAATTGTCGGCGAAAAACTGCTGGAAGCCGGTTGCGAACTGCTTATGCCGTGGGGAGCGCCGATTGGCTCCGGGCAAGGCTTACGCAACATCGACGGCCTGCGCGCCATGCGCGCATGGTTCAGCGATGTGCCGCTGATTATTGATGCGGGCATTGGCGCGCCGTCGCAAGCCGCGCAAGCGATGGAGATGGGCTTTGACGGCATTCTGCTCAACACCGCCGTGGCGAAAGCGGGCGATCCGGTGGTGATGGCGCAGGCTTTCCGCCAGGCGATTGAGGCCGGATGGCGTGCGCGCCAGGCGGGGCTGATGGAAAAACGCGACATGGCTGCGGCGTCGACGCCGATTTTCGGCCTGGCCAATCTAAGCTGAGGCGCGCATGGATCGTTATCAACGCCAAATGATGCTGCCGGAAATCGGATTGGGCGGGCAGCAAAAACTGCGTGACGCGCGCGTGCTGGTGGCGGGCGCAGGCGGATTAGGGGCAACCCTGCTGCCGCAGCTGGTCGGCGCGGGCGTCGGTTATCTGCGTCTGTACGACGATGATGCCGTGGCGCTGCACAATCTGCATCGGCAAACCTTGTTCAGCATGCAGGATATTGGCCAGCCGAAGGCGGCCAGCGCGCAGCAGCAGCTCCAGCAGCGCAACCCGGAGGTACACATTGATGCGCGCAGCGAGGCGATCGGTGCCAGCAACCTGGAGCAGGCGCTGGCGGGCATTGATTTGGTGATCGACGCCGCCGATAACTTCGCCGTGACCTACCAACTCTCTGATGCCTGCTTAGCGGGCGGCGTTCCGCTGATCAGCGCCTCGGTGCTGGGACGCAGCGGCTACGTTGGCGGCTTTTGCGGCGGCGCGCCGAGCTATCGCGCGCTGTTTCCGCGTCTACCGGGTTCCGCAGCCAACTGCAACACGGCGGGCGTAATGGGGCCGGCGGTTGCCACGCTGGGCGCGATGCAGGCGCAGATGGCGCTCAGCCTGTTGCTCGATCTGCAACCCTCGCCGCTCGGCCTGCTGATCAACTGCGATTTCACGCAGTGGCATTTTCGCCGCTTCCGCTTCGATGAAGCCGAGGAGCCGCAGCACGCGCTGCCGTTTATTGATGTGCCGATGCTGAAAGCCGACGATTGCATTGTCGATCTGCGCAGCCACAGCGAAGCGCCCGCCAGCGTGGCACCACACGCCTTGCGCCTGTTGCCGCAGGAGATCGCGGCGTGGCAGCCGCCACCGCATCAGCGCATTGTGCTGGTGTGCGCCAGCGGCATCCGCGCCGCGCAGGCCGCCACGCTACTTGAACAGCGTGGTTTTACGCAGCTGGCGCTGCTGGCGGCGCATCGCCCATGATGCAGGACATCATTTTTGACGGCGTAAGCTTTAGCTGGGGCGAAAAAGCGCTGTGTCAGCACCTGAATCTGCGGCTGCGCGGCGGCAAAACCAGCGTGCTGCTGGGGGCCAGCGGCATTGGCAAAAGCACGCTGCTGCGGCTGGTTGCCGGCTTGGTGACGCCGCACGCCGGCACGATACGCGGGGCGCAGGGCAGCGTGGCGTGGATGGGGCAACAGGATCTGCTCTATCCGTGGTTAACGGTACTGGAGAACGTGATGCTGGCGGCGCGCATGAGCGGCGAAAAAGCGGATCGCCCGCGCGCGCTGGCGCTGCTGGAACAGGTGAAACTCAGCGCCGAGGCGCAGGCCTTGCCGCATCAGCTTTCCGGCGGCATGCGCCAACGCGTGGCGCTGGCTCGCACGCTGTATGCACAGCGCGCGGTGGTGCTGATGGATGAACCCTTCGCCACGCTCGACGTGATGACCAAAATCAGCCTGCAAACGCTCACCGCGACGCTGCTCAAAGACAAAACCGTGCTGCTGGTCACGCACGATCCGCTGGAGGCATGCCGTCTGGCGGATGACATTGTGCTGCTCCAGCAGCAACCGCTGACCGCTGAATGTTGGCCGGTTCCGGCGGGCGAGGTGCCGCGAGCGCTCGACGATCCCGGCCTGTTGCAGGCGCAGGGCCAACTCTTTACGCGACTGAATCAACATGAAAACGCTGTTTAGCGCCGTTTATCTGCTGGTGGTGCTGCTGTGCGGCTGGGCGCTGGCGCGTCACAGCGGCGTACCGGCCTTTTTGCTGCCTGCACCGCAGGCGGTGCTGGAGGCGCTGTGGCGGCATCGTCAACTGCTGTGGCATCACGCGGGCTACACCTTGCTGGAAATGGTGCTGGCGCTGCTGCTCGGCGTCGGGGCGGGCGTGGTGCTGGCGGTGACGATGGCGGCGAGTCCCGCGCTGCGCCGCGTGCTGTTTCCGCTGGTCACCGCCAGCCAGGCGATTCCGGTGTTCGCGCTCGCGCCGCTGCTGGTGCTGTGGCTCGGTTTTGGCATCGCCTCCAAAGTGGTGGTGGCGGCGCTGATCCTGTTTTTCCCGCTGTGCCTGTCGCTGTTCGATGGATTGTGCCGCACGCCGAGCGGCTGGCTGGAGCTGGCACAAACGCTGAATGAGTCGCGCTGGCGGATGTTCTGGCGCGTGCGCTGGCCCGCTGCGCTGCCGCAGTTCTTCTCCGGGTTACAGATGGCGGTGGTGCTGGCACCGATTGGCGTGGTGATCGGCGAATGGGTCGGTGCCAGCGCCGGACTGGGCTATTTGATGATGCAATCCAACGCGCGGCTGGAAACGGCCACCAGCTTTGCCGCGCTGCTGCTGTTACTGATTTTGGCGCTGCTGCTTTCCGGCAGCGTCGCGCTGATGCGCAAGACTTTCCTCTGGACTACAACATAAGGACGACCTTTGACTATTTTACGCTCCGTTATCACCGCGCTACTGCTGCTGGCAACCACCAGCGCGCACGCTGCCGAGAAAGTCCGCCTGCTGCTGGACTGGTTTATCAACCCCAACCATGCGGCGATTTTTGCCGCGCAGCACAGCGGCGCCTTTAAGAAAGAGGGGCTGGATGTTGAGATGATTGCGCCCGCCGACTCCGCATCGGTGCCGCTGCTGCTGGCGGCAGGCAAAGCCGATTTAGCGATTGGCTACCAGCCTCAGCTGTATACGCTGGTGGAAAAACAGGTGCCGGTGATTCGCGTCGGCACGCTGATCAATCAGCCGCTTAACACCTTAACCACCGTTGCCAACGATATTCATTCGCTGAAGGATTTTAAGGGCAAAACCTTGGGCTACGCCATTCCGGGGGCGGAGGATGTGGCGATTCGGAACATGCTGAAGGCGCAGGGCGTGGACGTGGAGTCGGTGAAGTTGATCAACCTGAACATGGATTCGGTGTCGGCGCTGCTGACGCACAAAATTGATGGCGCGATGACGGTGTTCCGTAACTACGAATTGTTGGATCTGGTAGACAAAGGCGCGACGCCAACCGTGTTCAAACCGGAAGAGTTTGGCGTGCCGATGTATGACGAGTTGATCATTCTGGCGAACAGCAACACCGCGGCGCAGGATGCGCGCATTCCGGCGTTTCTGCGCGGGTTGGATGCAGGCGTTGCCTGGCTGCGCGCCAACCCCGCCGCAGCGTGGCAGGCGTTTATCAAACAGTATCCGGAATTAGATACGCCGCTCAATCATCAGGCGTGGCAAGCCACCTTGCCCTATTTTGCCGCGCACAGCGCCGCATTCGATCAGGCGCGCTATCAGGCATTTGGCGCGTATATGCAACAAAACGGAATGATCACAACGGTTGCACCGATGGCGCGATATTCGTTGCAGTGATTCTGTGATTTCAAGTGCACCCAGCGTTGTAGGGTCGCCATTAATGGCGACCTGGCATCCAGGTGCGCATTAATGCGCACCCTACGACATTGGCCAGCCAGCATTACCTCAGGTTAAAACTTGCGTTGGGCAGTGATTTTGATAATGATATTTATTCTCAACTATCATGTCATGGATTACCCGATGCGCCGCTTTGTTTCCTCTGCTTTGATCTTCCTGTTCATCCTGGTGTTTTCTCCTCTCGGCCACGCGCAAAAGGGTTGGCCGCGCAGCATCGCCACGCCGCAGGGCACCTTTACGCTGCAACAGCCGCCGCAGCGCATTGTTTCCACCAGCGTGACATTAAGCGGCACGCTGCTCGCCATCAACGCGCCGTTAACGGGTTCGGGGGCCACCAGCCGCAGCAGCAGCGTGTCGGATGCGCAGGGCTTTTTCACCCAGTGGAGCGAGGTGGCTAAAGCGCGCCACGTGCAACCGCTGTATGTATCCCAACCGAATGCAGAAGCCATTGCGGCCCAGGCGCCCGATCTGATTATCATTGCCGCCACCGGCGGCGACTCGGCGCTGAAACTTTACGACCAGCTCAGCAGCATCGCGCCGGTGTTGGTGGTGGATTACGGCGACAAAAGCTGGCAAGCGCTGACGTTGCAGCTAGGTGACATCACCGGGCATGAACAGGATGCGCAGCGGGTGATCGCGCAGTTTGATCAGCGAGTCGAACGCGTGCGGGCGAAGATTACGCTGCCGCCGCAGCCAACCTCCGCGCTGGTCTATTACGAAGATGGACGTGGCATGAATTTGTGGACGCCCGCGTCGGCGCAGGGTGAATTGCTGAAGGCGTTAGGTTTTACGCTTGCCGCGCCGCCCGCCAGCTTCCAGGGCAGTACCAGCATGGGCAAGCGCAATGACATCATTCAGCTCAACGGTGAAAATATGGCGGATGGCCTAACCGGCAACACGCTGCTGCTGTTTGCCGCCAATGAAAAAACCGTGCCGCAGGTGGCGAAGAATCCGTTCCTCGCCCATTTAGCGGCGGTGCAGCAGCAGCATATTTACGCCGTCGGCAACGATACCTTCCGGCTCGACTATTACAGCGCCAGTAACATGCTGAGCAGCATTGAAAAGCAGTTTACGCGTTAAGCATCAGCGGTGGCCTGCGGCGCGGCGTCGGGTTCGCTCTGCAGGCGCGCATTGCGCAGGCCGCGTGCCGCCAGCGACAGCAGCAGCAAGATGCCCGCCGCCACGCCGCCAAACCACAGCACGCTGCTGAGCGGCGCTAGCGCACGCGCTATCGCGCCCAATCCTAACGCGCCGAGCGAATCGCCGGTGACATCCTGCGCAGTGCCCAGGCTGTTAACGCGGCCCAGCAGCGCATTCGGCGTATGGTGTTGGGTGAGAATAAATTGCAGCAGCGAGGCGATGGCGTTGCTGTAGCCATAACACGCCAGCGCCAGCAGCGCAGGCAGCAAATGGCTATACATTCCCAACGAGGCAATGCAGCCAAAGGCGCACAGCGCGCTGACGATCAACACCAGCCCTGGACGCGTCAGCTGGCGCACCCAGCCGCTGGTGAAGGCGCCGATCATCGCGCCGAGCGGCACGGCGGAGTACATCAATCCCAGCGCGGATGCATCCACCTGATAAGCGATAGCCAGCGCCGGGAACAGGATGCGCACCGCGCCCACCATGCTCAG
Organism: uncultured Pantoea sp.; assembly: GCA_966185695.1. Taxonomy (GTDB): domain Bacteria; phylum Pseudomonadota; class Gammaproteobacteria; order Enterobacterales; family Enterobacteriaceae; genus Pantoea. The sequence continues at coordinate 208,801 of CBIFUL010000001.1, forward strand.
CAGTAAACCCACGACCACCACCGCGCCCACCACTTTGTGCTGGCACACAAACTGGATGCCGCTGGCCAGCGCGCGCAGCGGATGCTCCGGCTCATGCTGCTCCGGCTTCATGCTGGGCAAGCGCACCAGCGGAATCAGCGTGGCCAGCGTACCAATAGCCGCCACGGCGAATGCCCAGCCGACGCCCGCTGCCACGATAATCATGCCGCCAAGCGCAGGCGACAAAATCGCGCCGATGCGCACGGTCAACATGCTGAGCGCCCCGGCTTCGGCCAAATGGGCGCGGCCGACGATCAGCGGGATCACCGCCATCAGCGCGGTCATGCCGAGCGCACCGAAGAAACCGTCCCAGAAGGCGAGGAAGTAGAGCGCCCACAGCGACGGCGTGGGGCTGAACGCATTCAGGCTGAGCAGCACGAACCCGATGCCGCAGGTGCCGCGTGCAAACAGAATCAGTTTGCGGCGATCAAAGCGATCCGCCAGCACGCCGCCCAGCAGCAAGCCGATGAACATGCCGATGCCGTCGAGCATTACCGCCACGCCGACCTGCAAAGTGGAACCGGTCATTGCCTGGATTTGCACCGGCACGCCCACCGCCAACATGCCGAGGGCGAACACCGACAGCATGCGAGCGCAGAAGATGGCGCGAAACGCGGCGTTGTGTTTCAGCAAGCTGAAATCGAGAAAAATTGAGGGCTTAGCCATAAATATCCAAATGAATCATTTAAATGACGCACGATTTGGTAGCGGCGCAATGTATTGCGCTTCATGCAGCTACGCAGCTGCTTCAGGTTCGCGCGATAAATCGCGCCGCTACCGAGGGTGCGGTGAGGATTACGAATTACCGTTCAACAACCGATTAATTAACGGCCCCAACGTCTGCAACGACGCCGCCGAAAGAATATCGGCGTGCTCGCAGTCCAGCGGGAAAATCGTTAATGCCTCAACAAACGGTGCCCAGCTGGCGCGCACATCCATGTCGGCGGGCACGGTTTTTTCTGCCATAAACAGCGTTGCCGTGCCCTGATAGCGCGGCGTGCGCGCCTCGGCCAGACGCGCCACCGCATCCTTGTAGTTGGCGACGATGGTGTTAAACATCGCGGCTTTCTCCGCGCGCAGCAGCGGATCGCGTTCATCTTCGGTGGCGGCCATAAACTCGGCCTGCTCACGCGCCACTTCCTGTTCCGCTTCGTCCGCATCCGGCGTGCGCCAGTCCTGACCTTCCGCCGGATAGGTATCCAGCAGGCCCAGGAAGGCCACCTCTTCACCTGATGCCTGTAAACGCGCAGCGATGCCGTGCGCCAGCGTGCCACCCAGCGAATAGCCGAGCAGGAAATAGGGCCCGCTTGGCTGTTGCTGACGAATGGCGCTGAGATGCTGTTCGCACATCGCGTCCACGCTGTGACACGCGGCGATCACGCCGTCAGGACGCGGCGATTGCAGCCCGACAATCGGGAAATCACCCTGAACGTAGTGCAGCAACGCGCTGTATTGCCATGCGAAACCAGAAGCCGGATGGATGCAGAACAGCGTCGGCCCAACGCCGGCGCGCAGCGGCAACAGCGCGCCGTTGCCCCCGGCGGCGCTGTTTGCGTCACCGTCCAGCAGCGCCGCCAGCTTCTCCACGCTGCGTGCGGCGATAATCTGCCCGACGCTGAGCGGCAGTACGTCGCGGCGGCGCAGTTCTGCCGCCAGCCGCATGGCCAGCAGCGAATGGCCGCCGAGCGCGAAGAAATCGTCATCGGCGAATACCTTTTCGCAGCCGAGCAGCTGCTGGAACAGCTCCGCCAGTAAACGTTCACTGTGGCTGTGCGGCGCGCGTCCGCTGCGCGCATCGAGCTGCGGCAGCGGCAAGGCTTTACGATCCAGCTTGCCGTTGGCGCTGAGCGGCAGATCGTCGAGCAGCAGATAACTCACCGGCTGCATGTGCGCCGGTAAGCGCTCGCCAAGTTGCTGTTTGACCTGATCGATATCCAACTGCACGCCGTTTTCTGCCACCAGCCAGCCGAGCAGCTGACGATTGTCAACGCCCGGCGTGGCCTGCTGCGTCAGCGTGCGCGCCGCGACCACCGCTTGCGCCACACCCGGCAGCGCCACCAGCGCCTGCTCGATTTCACCGGGTTCGATACGTTGTCCGCGCATCTTTAGCTGATCGTCACTGCGTCCGAGGTAGTCCACCGCGCCGTCGGCACGCCAGCAGGCGATATCGCCGGTGCGGTACATGCGCTCGCCTTCGGCAAACGGCGCGGCGACAAAGCGCTGAGCGGTTAAATCGGCGCGATGCAGATAGCCATCCGCAAGCTGCACGCCGCTGAGATAGAGATCGCCCGGCACGCCTACCGGCACCGGACGCAGCAGGCTGTCCAGAATGTGCAGCTGGGTGTTCCATACTGGACGACCAATCGGCACGCCCGCGCCGCTGATGTCCGCCAGCGCACTGCCGCTGGCCGGTTGCCAGGTGACATCCACCGCGGCTTCGGTGGGGCCATACAAATTGTGCAGCGGCGCGGCGAACACCGCTTGGTAGCTGTGCGCCAGATCGCACGCCAGCGCTTCGCCGCTACAGAACACGCGGCGCAGGCTTGGGCAGGCGGCAGCGGTTTGTGCCGCCACGTGACCGACAAAGGCCGCTAACATCGAGGGCACGAAGTGCAGGGTGGTCACGCGATAGTCATCAATCAGCTGCCACAGCGCCTGCGGATCGCGGTGCGCTTCCGGCGGCGCCATCACCAGCTGCGCGCCGGTCATCAGCGGCCAGAAGAATTCCCATACCGACACGTCAAAGCTGCACGGCGTTTTTTGCAACACCACATCGTCGGCGCGCAGCGGGTAGCTGGCCTGCATCCAGCGCAGACGATTGACGATGGCGCGCTGATTCACCACCACGCCTTTGGGTTTGCCGGTCGATCCCGAGGTGTAGAGCACGTAGGCCGGGCGATTCACGTCGGCCTGCGGCAAGCGGTGGCGTGGCGCGATCGGCGCGTGGGCTAGCTCATCAAACAGCATCAGCGTGCCGAAGGCGGCGAAGCGAGCTTCCAGCGCAGTTTCGGTGATCACCACCCAAGGCCGCGCGTCGTCCACCATGTAGGCCAGGCGCTCATCGGGATAGCCGATATCCAGCGGCAGGTAGGCCGCACCCGCTTGCAGAATGGCGGTGAGCGCGACGCTGAGGCGCACCGAACGCGGCAGCGCCACCGCGACGATATCGCCCGGCATCACGCCCGCTTCTATCAGCCGATCCGCCAGCAGGTTGGCCTGACGTTGCATGTCGCGGTAGCTCAGCTGATGCTGGCTATCGCACAGCGCCAGCGCGTCCGGCGTGCGCGCCGCCTGCTGGGCAATCGCCTGTTGCAGCGTCTCCTTCTCCAGCTGCACGCCGGTGTTATTCACCCATTCAAGCAGCGATTGTTCGGCCAGCGTTTGCAGTTTCCACTGCGCCAGCGGCAGATCCGGCGTATTCACCAGCTGCTGTAACAGCAGCAGTAAACGTTCGGCGAGGCGCTCAGGCTCGCTGACGCAAGCGCGATACTCCATCAGCAGCGTCAGCTGTTCGCCCGGCAGCACCAGCAGCGTTAACGGGTAATGGGTGTAGCCACGATTGTGAATCGCCTCGCAGCGCACGCTGGCGTGGGCATCTTGCAGCGCGTGGTTGTCAGGATAGTTTTCCACCACCAGCAAGGTATCGAACAGCGTGCCTTGTCCCGCCAGCTGCTGTATCTCCGCCAGGCCCAGGCAATCGTGCTCAATCAGCTGGATTTGCTGCGCCTGATGAGCCGCCAGCTGCGCCAACAGCGGCTGCTGGTGATCGAAACGCAGGCGCACCGGCAGCGTGTTGCTGAACAGCCCAACGTGCCGATCGATGCCCTCGATCTGTCCAAAGCGGCCGGAAACCGGTGCGCCAAAGACCACGTCTTGCTGACCGCTGGCGACCGACAACATCAGGCCCCACAAGCCTTGCATCACGCTGTTCAGCGTCAAGCCGCGTGCGCGGCACAGCGCATACAGATCGCGCTCCAAGGTGGCATCGAGCGTGATGCGCTGCTCGTGCACCGCGCCGTCGGCGGCCTGCGGATAGAGCAGAGTCGGGCGCACGCCTTGCAGGCAGTGTTGCCACTGCTGGCGCGCGTCCTGTGCGCTGCGTTGGCTGAGCTGGCGCACGATATCGGCATAGCTGCTGCTGTGCGCCGGCAACGTTTGCTGACGCAGCGCGCTCAGCAGGTCGTGGAGGATCACCGGCGTTGACCAGCCGTCCACCACCAGATGATGCGCGTTGAGCAGCAGCGTCCAGCGCGCACCGTCGCGATGCGTAATCAAGCTGGCTTGCAGCATGATCGGCTGGCTGAACAGATCCTGCGCCAGCGCCTGATGCTCCAGCGCCAGCAGCGCGGCGCTTTCGTCTTCGCTATCTAGCTGGTGCAGCGCCAGCGGCCAGTGCAGATCGCCTTCCGGCAACAGCTGCAGCGGCTGCAGACTGAGTTCGCTCTCAAAGCGCGCGCCAAGCTGCGGGTGGCGACGCAGCACCGCATCCAGCGCCTGTTGCACCTTTTGCGGCGTGAGGTTTCCGCTTAACGTCAGGCGCGTCAACGAGTTGTAGCTGCCTTGCTGGGTGGTGGTTTGCGCATGAAACAGCAAACCCTTTTGCAGCGGCAGCAGCGGTAGCGCATGGCTAAAGGCACCGTGACGCGCATGCAGCTGTTGCAGCACGCCGTCGTCAACGCCCGCAAGCGCCACGTCGGCGGCCACCAGCGTGTGGGCGGCCTGCTGCGGCTGCTGTTCGGCAAAGGCGATCAGCGCCCTGGCCGCAGTACACATCGCCTGATGCAGCTGCGCGATGGCCGCGCTGTCCAGCACGCCCTGCGCCCAGCTCCAGTTCAGCGCCAGCCGTGCCGCATCGGCCTGCTCCTCAACGAAGACATTCAGTTCCAGCGCGTGCTGCATCGGCAAATTGCTGTCCTGCATCACCGCAAAGGTGTCGCGGAACTGCTGTGCAGTGCGCTGCGGCTGCCAGTCACCGCCGCCATGATTGAAGCGACCCAAATAGTTGAACAGCACCTGCGGCGCGTTTTCGGCGCTGAGTTTGGCCAGCGTGACGCCGCGATGCGCATCCAGCCAGCGCAGCTGACCATAACCGATGCCGCGATCCGGCACCGCACGCAGCGCCGCTTTGATGGCGCGCACGCTGTGATTTGGCGTGGCGCTGGCGTCATCGGGCAAGGCCAGCAGCAGCGGGAATTCAGCCGTCAGCCAGCCGACCGTACGCGCCAGATCCTGATGATCGTGCAGCTCGGCGCGACCGTGCGACTCCAGCGTGACGCGCTGCCGCGCGCTGCCGTTGTGCTGGCGCAGCGCCAGCGACAGCAGGGTGAGCAGCAACTCTTCGCTGGTGGCGCGATAGTGCTGCGGCAGCGTGTTGAGTAAGGCGTGGGTAAGGTCGGCGTCCAGCAGGCTGCGCTGTTGCTGCTGGCTATCGTCGGTGCGCAGCGCGCGCTGCCCCACGTTCGGCAATGCGTGAGCGAGCATGTTTTGCCACAGCGGCAGTTCGCTGGCGCGCGCCGACAGGTCGGCCAGCAGCGTTGCCGACCAATCGTGTAGCGAAGTCTCTTCAGCGGGCAGCACGATGGGCGCGCCGTTTAGCAGCGCGTTACCGGCGTGTTGCAGCTCATCCAGCAGCACGCGCCACGACACGCCATCAACGATCAGATGATGCAGCGTAAGCACCACCCCGCAGCTGGCATCCTGGCGTTGCAGCAGCGTGGCGCGCAGCAGCTGGCCGCTGGCCGGATCGAGCAGTGCCGCATCGTCGGCAAAGGCGTGCTCGGCGGCGCTGTCGCGATCGTTCACTGACACCACGCGCACGCGCGTGGTGCGCGATGACAACGGCTCACCGACGATCAGCTGCTCATCGCGGGTAAAGGCGTTAAGCGCCGGATGCGCCTGCGCCAGTTGGTCGATCAACTGTTCCAGCTGTTCCAAGCGCAGCTGCGGCGGCACCGACAGCAGCACGCCGTGCGCAAAGCGCGCGTTAATGCCTGCCTGCGCCTGGAACCAGTGCAGAATCGGCACACCGCCTACCGCGCCCTGCTGCGAGACGCGCGTATGCTGCGGTTGCTGCGCCAGCGGTTGTAAAGTGAGCGCCATGCGCGCCGCCGTCCGCTCGGCAAAGATTTCGCGAGGACGCAGCAGATAACCGGCGCGCCGTGCCGCGGTACTTAAGCCCATGGCAGAAATACTGTCGCCGCCGAGCGCGAAGAAATCATCTTCCGCGCCGACCTCGTCCAGACTCAGCAGGCTGGCAATCGCGGCGCAAATCAGCTGTTCCTGCGGCGTGCTGGCGGCGCGACTGCGGCTGACCTGCGCCTGCTGCGGGGCTGGCAGCGCCTGGCGATCGATTTTGCCGTTAACGTTGAGCGGCAGATCTTCCAGCACCATCAATACCGCAGGCACCATGTAATCCGGCAGCTGCGCGGCGAGCTGGGCCAGCAGCCGGGCGTTAAGATTGGCATCGGCACGCAGCTTGTCATCCTGCACCGAGCAGTAGCCAATCAGGCGATGGGTGGCGCCCATTACCTCGGCAATCACCACCGCGGTGCTGACCTCCGGCAGCGCCACCAGCGCGTTTTCCACTTCACCCAGCTCGACGCGGAAGCCGCGCACTTTGATCTGGTGATCGGTACGCCCAATAAACGCCAGCTGACCATCCTGCCGCCAGCGCATTAAGTCGCCGCTGCGGTACATGACGTCGCCCGCGCGGAACGGGTTGGCAACAAAGCGGGCGCTGGTGAGATCGGGGCGACGCAGGTAACCGCGCGCAATGCCGGTACCGGCAATGTACAGCTCGCCCGCGCAGCCGATCGGCACCGGACGCAGCTGGTTATCCAGCAGGTATACCTCGCTGTTGCCGACCGGGCGGCCAATCACCGGCTGCGGAGCGGCCATCACGTTGGCACCTAGCGTGTCGATGGTGTACTCCGACGGGCCATAATAGTTGTGGATTTCCATCTGCTGCTGTTGCTGCATCAGCTGCCACAGCGTCGGCGTGGCTGCTTCGCCGCCAATCATCACGAAGCTTGGACGATGGTTTCCCGGCTCCAGCAGGCCGCTGTCGATCATCTGGGAGAAGAACGACGGCGTGATATCCAGCAGATCCACCGGCACCGCGTTCATCTGCTGAATCAAGCCCCACGCATCGCGGCGCAGCTCTTCGTCGAAAATATTCAGCTCGCAGCCCATCAGCATGCAGAACAGCGGTTCCCATGAGGAATCAAACGAGAATGAGGCGGTGTGCCCGGCGCGCATGCGGCGCGTGCTGTTGGCGGTGAAGCGCGCAATCGCCGGGCCAAACAGGTGTTCGCGGTGCGACAGGAACAGGTTGAGCAAGCCCTGATGGGTGCTCATCACGCCTTTGGGCCGCCCGGTGGAGCCCGAGGTGTAAATCATGTAGGCGAGATCCTCACCGCACAGCGACGTCGCCGGTTGGCTGCACGGCTGCGCGGCCAATTCGGCCTTGAAGATCGCGTCGTCGATGCACTCGTGCGGCAGTTCCGGCATCTGCGCCAGCGTGCTGGAGTGGGTGAGCAGCAGCTTGGGCTGCGCGTCATCGCACATCAGCGTTAAGCGCTCGCGCGGGTAGTCGAGATCCAGCGGCATGTAGGCCGCACCGCTCGCCAGCACGCCGAATATCGCGACCAGCGAATCCACCGAACGCGGCATGCCAATCGCCACCACATCGTCTGCGCTCAAGCCGCGAGCAATCAGCTGGTGCGCCAGCTGCATGGCGCGATCGGCCAGCTGGCGATAGCTCAGGCTGCGCGGGCCGCACACCACCGCCGTTTGATCGGCGTGGCTGGCGGCACGCTGCAGCAGCAGATCAACGATGGTGGTGACATCGGCGGGGGCAACAATCGCGGGGCCGGTTGACCAGCTTTTGAGGTCGGCCTGCTCCTGCGGTGCCAACAGCGACAACGCGCCAAGCGGCGTGTGCGGATGGCTGGCGAGCTGGCTGAGCAGATGGCTGATACGCGCGGCATGACGTTGCAGCGTCGGCGCGTCGTAACGCGCGGCGTTGGCCACCAGCGTCAACTGCAATGCGCCGTCGCGGAAGCCGACTTCGAACTCGAGATCCTCCACCGGGCCCATCGCCAAGGTGTGCGTCGCGGCCTGAATACCATCAAATTGCAGTTCGTCGTGGTAGACCTTGACGTTAATCACCGGGCCATACAGCGCCTGGTTGCTGCCAACTAAACCGAGATCGCGACGCAGCTGTTCGGCTTCATAGCGCTGGTAACGCCGCGCCTGGCGAATGGCGGCCTGGACCTGCTGCACCAGCGCGGGCAGGGTGGTTTCATCGCTTGCGGTGAAGATCAGCGGCAGCACGTTGACCACCGGGCCAAGGGTGGAAATCGCGGCGGAACCCATGCGGCGCATAAACGGGAAACCCACCGCAAGGCGCGGGCTGTTGCTGATGCGCGCCAGATAGGCCACCAGCAGCGCGCTGACGATGTCGCCTGCGGCGCAATCCGCCAGCTGCTGTTGCAGCAGGCTAAGCTGCGGCAGCGTGACCTGGCAGCTGATTGGCCGGTCGCCGGGCGTGAGCGGCGCTTCACTGGCAAGGTTGAGCGTGGCGGGCAGATCGGCAGCATAACTTTTCCAGTGGCTGGCGGCGCGCTGACAGGCTTCCGACGTTTGCCACTGCTGGTACTCCTCAATCACCGTGGTAAACGGCGCGAACGGGGAGTGCGCGGGCGAGGCACCGGCGCAGATCGCCGCGTAAATCGCCGCCACGCGCTGGGTTAAGGCTTCAAAACTGAAGCCATCCACCAGCAGGTGGTGGTAGCGCTGATACCACAGCCAGCTGCCGTCGCCGATGCGCATCAGCGCGTGACGATACAGCGGCTTGTTGCCGTCGGCGGGCAGCTCAGCGACGAGATCGGCCTGCATCAGTTTATGCGCCTGGCTGCTGGCGTCGGCGCGCTGGCTGAAATCGTGCCATTCCGGCGCGACCGGCGGCTGCGCGTGGAACCACTGCGCCGGATTGCCCTGTTCGTCGAGGCCGAAGCGCGCGTTTACGGTGTCGGCTTCCGCCATCGCCTGGCGAATCGCGCTGTCGAGCGCCGCGCGGTTGATGTCGCCGTGCAGCACGCTGTAGTGCGCTACGGTGAACTGATTGCGCTGCTGCGCAATGCTATCTGCCATCCAGATGCCGGGCTGCGCCGCGACCAGGGGATAGGCTACAGAATCAGTAATGAGCTTTGCCAAGAGACAATTCCTGTCTAGATAAATCAAAAAAGAGAAAAAGTGAAAATCAAAAAGAATTTAGTGCGCCGTGGATGACGTCTGCTGCGTCTTGGGTCGCATGTCCTGCCAGTTTGCTTCAATGAACGCAATGGCGGCGTCGCGCGTCAGCGGCCCGGCGATGTTCTGCCAGCCCGCTGGAACTTGGGCAAACGCGGGCCACAAGCTGTATTGCTGACGTTCGTTGAGCAGCACCAGAAAATCGAGCGCGTCGTTATCAAACGGATTCTGTTGTTCAGACATGGTGAGAACCTTGTGAGAGTGGGGATGGGGAAAGAAAATCGGCCAGCAGCCAGCGGCAGCCGTCGATCAAACCGCCGCGCCAGCACAGCGCGTCGTGCCCTCCGGCGTAGCGGCGAAAATGCAAGTGGTGGCCTGCGGCACGCAGGGCAGGCGCGATCTGCTCATTCACGAACACCATGTCCGCTTCGCGATCGCCAACTTCCTGAAAAATGGCCAACTGACCCGCAGGCAACGCGCCTTGCTGCAAACGCTCCAGCAATAAGCCCGGCGCGTGCTGCTCGCGGTTGGCGTAATCACGGATGTATTGCAGATGCGGCCACCAGAATGACCCGGATTGTGTGAGGATGCGGCCAAAGCGTTGCGGCCAGTGTAATCCGGCATACAGCGCCGCAAGGCCGCCGTAGCTTTGTCCAGCCACCAGGGTGCGATTGCCTTCGAGGCTAAAGGCGGCGTGCTGACGCGCTAACGGCAGCAGTTCGCTCTGTACCGCCTGCCAGAAGGTGGCATTGCACGGCAGTTCGGCTTCGCGGTGCTGGCCGTCAATCACGTCGATAAACAACCAGCAGGCGGGCGGCAATGCGCCGTCGGCGGTGACCTGATCCAGCGCGCTGAAAATCGGTTGGCCGTATACCCAATTTTGCCCATCGAGCATGATCGCCAGCGGGCGCTGTTCGGGTTGATCGGTTTGACCGCTTTGGTAAAGCCACACGTTGCGCGTCACGTTGAGCAGATCGCTGCGCCACTCCAGCGTTTGCAGCGCATCCGGCCAGGTTTCGGCTAGACCGGCATCCAGCGCGCGCCAGGCGGATTGATCCGGCGCGTCGGGCATGTGCGCATTGCTGAGCGCGAAACGGCGGCTGCTGAGAAACGGCGGCGTGGGATTGAGGTTGTCGGGGATCGCCAGCGGCATCAGCGAAATCCACCATTTGCGTTGCAGCGCGCGGCAGGCGTGGTCATCGCCGCAAAACAGCGGCGGCAAGTGCTCGGCGGTGGCGGGGATCAGGCTGTAGCTGCCGCGCCAGTCTGCTTCAATCTGCGTTGACCAATGCCAGACGTTGCTGTCGCCGACGCGCGCCAGACTTTCTGGCGCTTGGCTATGGTGATCGGTAACGCCGTTAATATCGACATAAACCCGTTCGGTGGAGGAAAGTGCGGAATGGCCTTGGGGATCGCGCCAGAAATAATGCATCGTGGTGTGCCCGCGATCGTCCCGTTCCACCACCGGCGTACCGGCGGCAAACAGGCGCTGCCACCAGTTTTCCGAACCGAGATCGTCCTGCTGCAACCAGCGGGAAACGGTACCTGTCGGCCACCACGTTGGCGTCTTCTCATCTGCGTCTGTTAGAAACATCCTGCAACCTATCTCCACAATGTCTGCTTAGACTTTACATAAACTCATCTAATGCAAATGCTATTGATAACGATTTACATTTGCAATATGATTTTTCGCGTCGCAGAAACCTCCTTTTTATCAGTGGATTATTATGTGAAGGGCTTCACAGGGAGGCGATCAGGACCATTGATAACGCAGTAAAGTCTTATTTCAATCCGTTACCGTCAGCGCCGTTGGGTGCGGGCAAATGGACGGATTATTTCATCTACAAGGCAGTTTGAAATAGAGATGGCAACCATGTCCGTAAAAGCAAAAAAATCAGTACAATCTGCGGGGGCACTTCCGTTTAACCTTTCGCGTTTGCATGTTTCTGTGGCCTCAATTTTATTGCTCGCCCCCGCAGCGTTTAGCGTAGCGGCGGAACAAACCCTCAACGTTGACGCCAATCTGCGCGAAAGCGTTACTGCGCCGCTGCCAGGTTATGTGGCGAAAGAGAGCGCCGCCGGCACCAAAACGTCCACGCCGCTGCGCAAAACGCCGCAAACGATTTCGGTGATCACGCGGGAACAGATGGACGATCAGGCGGCGGCATCGGTGGCGGATGCGCTGAGCTACTCCAGCGGCGTGCTGACCAACTATCGCGGTAACTCCAACCGTAACGACGAAATTATCGCGCGCGGCTTCCGCTATGCGCCCAAATTCCTTGATGGCCTGAGCTATGGCTTGTCGGGGCAAGCGGGCGCGGCAGGGCAAGTGGACCCGTGGTTGCTGGAGCGTGTGGAGATGATCCACGGCCCGGCTTCGGTGTTGTACGGCCAGGTAAATCCGGGCGGCATCGTGGCGATGACCAGCAAACGTCCTACCGCGCAACCGCTGCATAAAGTGCAGCTCAGCACCGGGAATCAGCATTTTGGTGAAGCGGCGTTTGATTTTGGCGGCAAACTGAATGATGACCACACGCTGTTCTATCGCCTGAACGGCGTCGCCAGCACCAAACATGAGTTCGTGAAGGATAACAAGCAGCAGCGCATGGCGATCGCGCCCGCGCTGACGTGGTTGCCAAACGAAGACACCAGCTTCACGCTGTTAACCATGTACCAGAACGAGCCGAAAGCGGGCTATCGTAATTTCCTGCCTGCCAGCGGCACGCTGAAAGAGAGCAGCGCCGGGTATATTCCTTACGATTTCAACGTTAGCGATCCCAGCTTTAACGAAGCCAAGCGCGAGCAAACTTCGATTGGTTACATCTTCGAGCACAATCTGAATGACACGTTGAGCTTCACGCAGAACCTGCGCTACAGCAACATGGACGAGTCCTACAAATATCTGGTGTATACCTTTGATGCGGATAACGATCACTCGATCAACCGCCGTCCGCAGCACGACAAAATCAAGTCAAAAGAGTTGGGGCTGGATAACCAGCTGAAAGCGACGTTTGAAACCGGCAACATCGCGCATACCGTGCTCGGCGGGCTGGATTACAAGTGGAGCGACGTGGATAACAAACTGTGGCGCGACAGCGGCGACCAATACATCCTCGACTGGGCCAATCCCACGCGCATCAGCATCAATGAAAGCGATTTAACCCTGACCACCAGCACGCGCAAGAAACTCGACCAGATTGGCGTATACCTGCAGGATCAGCTGGAGTGGAATCACTGGAACCTGCTGCTTTCAGGACGTCATGACTGGAGCGAAGTGCGCACCCAGGATCGCACCGACAACACCTCGACGCAGCAAAACGACAACAAGTTCACCGGTCGTGCCGGTATGCTGTACGCCTTCGATAACGGGATTTCGCCGTACGTCAGCTACAGCACCTCGTTCGAACCCAACCTCAACAGCGGCGCGCCGGGCACCGATCCCTTTAAGCCGACCACCGGCGAGCAAACCGAAGTGGGTGTGAAATATCAGCCGCTGGGTTGGGATGCGGTGTTTACCGTTTCAGCCTTTGATATCACGCAGAAAAACATCACCGCCTATAACAGCGTGACCGGCTACAACGAGCAGATCGGTAAAGTGCGTTCGAAAGGCATTGAAACCGAAGCGCACGCGCAGATCACTCCAGAGATCAAGGTGTTGGCCGCCTATACCTACACCGACGCGGTGACGAAAGAGAGCAGCATCACCGAGCGGATTGGCCACTCCCCATCCAGCATTCCACGTCATGCGGCGTCGGCGTGGGGCAGCTACAGCTTCCTTGATGGCGCATTGAGCGGCTTCACATTAGGCGCCGGCGTGCGCTACACCGGCACCACGCCAGCGGATGAAGTCGGCATCGATAACGTGCCGCACTACACGCTGTATGATGCAATGGCGAAGTACGAGCTGGGCGAAGCGGTCAATTCATTGCGCGGCACCACCTTGCAGCTGAACGTCAATAATCTGGCAGACAAGCACTATGTTTCCTCGTGCAGTAACAGCAGCGCCTGTTTCTACGGCAGCGGCCGCACGATTGTGGCATCGGTGAGTTATAGCTGGTAATTAACAGGGCGACTTTCGGGTCGCCCTTTCACCTTCTGTGCGCAGATATTCTGCTCTCCGCTGTTGGCGGGTCAGTTTTCGGAAAATACTGAATTCTGAGACTGTCATCACGATTTAAGGCGCGTTAAACTGAACACTTCTCATTTAGCAGAGGTTAATTCGTCACGATGTTACCGCGTTTCACTTTGGCCGCCTTAACGGCCACCATACTGCTTACCGGCTGTGCGCGTCACGCCACCGAGAACAGCGCCGCCGCCGATACCAGCGCTGCCGTTGCCGACGCACCGGCACAAACGGCTGATGCCACCGATCCTAATACCGCTGCTGGCGCGCCAATCGATAGCAACGATTCGCCTTCGCCATTCGAAAGTGGCCCAACTCTGGTAAACGTGTCGCATAAAATCACGCGTACCGATGACGGTTCATCCGTGTATCTCACGGTTGATGGTCAAAATGCGGGCTTGTTGCAGAAGGGCGAAAACAAAGAGATTCGCCTGCCAGCGGGTAAACACCAGATTGGCGGTTACGTGGAAACGCTATTTGGTTTTGGCAAAGTGACCATTGCCTCGGTGGATATCACCACCGACCCGAATGCGCCGAAAAACGTGGTGTATGCGGTCACGCGTCAGAAGCCTGGCTTTAGCGAAACCAACGAAGCGCCGCCGAAGCCCAATAACTCCTGATTTAGCCGAAAACGGTGCTGATGCAGCACCGTTGTGGCTGATTAGCTGCGGCTGAACACCAGTTTCAATCCTGCTACGGCGAAGCAGCACGCCAGCAGCGCATCTAAGCCGCGCCGAATGCGGCGATAAAACGCCGCCATGACTGCGGTGGAGAACAGCAGCGCATAACCGCTAAACACCAGCACGCAAAGGGTGGCGCATCCGGCGATAATCAGCGGCAGGGTAGACGCGGCGGCATCCGGTTTGAGCGCCACTGACATAATCGCCACCCAGGTCAAAATCGCTTTCGGATTCCCGACGTGCATCAAAATGCCCTGGCGAAACAGTCTGCCAAAAGAGGCGCGCGGCGCGTTCGGCCTATCTTCCCCAGCGATTGCACCCCGCACGGCAGATTTGCCCGCCTTAAACGCTAACCACAGCAGATACAATCCCCCGCCGATTTTCAGCACGATCAACAACTGCGCGAAGGTGGCCAGCACCGTAAGCACGCCGCAGGCAGCCAGCACCGCCCACATCATCGAACCGCTAATTACCCCGCTGGCTAACGCCAATGCTGCGCCGCGGCCCTGTTTCATCGCCGTAGCCATAATGGCCATGTTGCTGGGGCCTGGACTGGCGATGGCGATAAAATAGGTGGTGTAGATCAGGATTAATTCATGTGACAGCGTCATAACCGGCTCGGCGTTGGATGTGTTGGAATGATGTTATAACGCGCCCGCACGGTGTTTTCTATTGAGGATGCTTCATGCAGGAAGAGGGGCTAGGTGTAGCAACAGCGTCGCGCGGTGGCAGAAACGAAAACACCGATGCGGTGAGTTCCACCGCATCGGTGTTTATTACGCCAACCCTGGCACCATCGTGCTTAAAGGGTATTTAAGGCGATTTTTTACTGCCCGCTTCGGCGCCGGTGATGGGATCAATCAGCCGATCGGACGCGGTTCGCTTCACTAATGCTTCAAGATCTTGCTGCTGCTTCGCAGGCAGATCCACCGAAGCCAAACCATCACCGCCATCTACTGCGGGTTGAGGATTCGCGACGTAGTTGAAGTTTTCATCCGAGTTCCAGCTGCCACGCACGTCATTGCCTTCCGACATGTTGTAGTACTCGTGCGCGTACTTCTCAATCGGCGGAAGTTTACCCGGTGGGAAATTCTCGCGGATGGCATAAAGCGCTTTTTCAAATGAGAGCTGGTGGGCAGCCTCACGCGTCATCAAAAAGCCCAGAGCATCTTTCACGCCGGGATCGTCAGTGACATTGATTAAGCGTTCGTAAATGATTTTGGCGCGCGATTCAGCCGCGATATTTGAGCGCAAATCTGCCGTCACTTCGCCAATGGTATCGATATACGCGGCGGTCCAGGGCACGCCACCGGAATTGGTCAGCGCAGGGCCGCCACCGTAGAGAATGGAGGTCAGATGGCTATCGTTACCTGCACCGGTGATGGTGCGGTAAAGCTCACCCTCTTTCTCGGTGCCTTCCGCCAGGGTGCCTTTCACCCCTTTGTTGAGCATTCCCACCAGCGAACCGATAATTTCCAGATGGCTCAGCTCTTCCGTGGCGATATCCATCAGCATATCGCGACGGCCTAAATCATCATCGGCCAAACCCTGAGTGAAATAGCGCATTGCGGCAGCCAGCTCACCTTGCGGGCCACCAAACTGTTCCAGAAGCAGGTTAGCCAGACCTGGATTAGGCTCGCTGACACGAACCGTGTATTGCAGCTGTTTGACATGTCTGAACATTACTCACCTCTAAATTGCTCACAGAAAAATATCAGCGCTTCGCCTGGGCATCAGGATCTTCGCTGAGTATTAAAAATTGATTGGTCAGCTCCGGCAGATGGCTGAGCATCCATTCGGACATCGCCCGCTCTTGTTCGCAGATCGCCTTGAGCACAGGAACACTTTCGTGATCGCCAATGCGATTCGCCGCGCTGATAAGGCTGGTGTAACTGGCCACTTCGGCGTGCTCGAAGACGTAGCCCGCAATTGCCCCTTTGATCACTTCGTCGTCGGCGAATATGCCGCCGAACGCCTGGCCCATGGCGGCCATCTTGCCCATCACATCTTTAACGCTGGAGTGCGAGATGCCATGACGATCGAGGATGCGTTCCAACTGCGTTTGCTGCTCGCGCGTTTCGGTGATGTGCTGCTCAATGCGCGCCTTTAACTGCGGATAGTTCTCCAGCCGCTGCGCCATCTGCTCGAGCATGGTTTCAGCCTGTTTTTCCATGGCATGCGCATCGCACAGCCAGTCGTGATAATGGGAATGTGAAGACGTGGTTGACATAGCGCTCTCCTGCAGCCTGAAATTATTGCTTTTCAGCAATCGTGGTCAGTTTTTTATCGGTGGATTTCTCTTCGTCGAGCGTGGCTGCCAGCAGCGTTGCCGCTTCTTTCAGCTCAAGTTTGGTGGCCAGCGCCAACAGCGTGCCGTAGGTCGCAATTTCATAGTGCTCAACCTTTTGCGCCGCGCCGATAAGACCGGCATCGCGCACCGTACCGGCTTCCGTTGACTCAATCAGCTCCTGCGCCTCTTCCACCAACCCTGCTAAGGCGTGGCATTTCATCCGCAGCAGTCGCAGTTCATCGTGAGCCTCAATGATTTGGTCGATACGCTCGATCTGGCCTTGGGTTTCTTCGAGATGCTGCTGAAACGCTGCTTTGAGGTTGTCGTCGGTTGACGCGCGGATAAGCTTGGGAAGGGCACGTGTGATCTGTTTTTCAGCACTGTAGACATCTGAGAGATCGTGAATAAACAGATCCAGCAAAGTTTTTACTTTCATAAAGTTTTCTCCGTTGCGATAAAATAATTCCTAAAAAATGGCGAAGTAATAAAAACGTAATTTCTAACCTTGTCAGGTTCTATTTCAGCGTGTTTATCGCGCCATCACGACGTTGAATCTTCACATGGTTTTGAAATGGAAACTTTCATGATGGCGTGTTTCACCCTGTGCTTGCTACCTATTAACCTTATATCGCTTTTGTAATCCCACAAGCGTGACGGGAGAAGTTTATACGTTGCGCTTAATCAACTCTTCGACGTGATAAGTCATTTATCGTTACGCTTAATAGCGGGCGTTTAGCTATGAAGAAAATAAATAAGCTGGCATGCGATGGGATATTTAACGGTAAGGGTGAGTCAGCCAGAACATCTAACTCATCCGTTATTGCTGATGTCTATGGCTGACTTCAAAATAAGCGGGCGATAATCAGGATGTGTTTTTTAGGATATTAATTAATTCGCTCAGGCTAAAATGGGTGGCTTGTTTAACCACATCTTCACTCTCCCCGGCGAACCACTGCCGACGGGTATGTACGCTTTCATCAGGCAGACACCAGGCAAACCAGACGGTGCCGGCTGGCGTGCCGTCTTCACCGCCATCGGGCCCGGCATATCCGCTTGTTGCCATACCTATCGCATCCCCTGAAAGTTTTCGTGCTCCGCAGGCCATTTCACTGACGGCGGCTTCACTGACTGCGCTATATTCTTCCAGCGTTTCTGTGCTCACACCTAAAATTCGATGCTTGGCCTGATCGGTATAAGTAATAAACCCACTGCTGTAAAATACGCTACTGTCACTGACCGCAGCTAAAGTAGAACCCAGCCAGCCTGAGGTACAGGATTCTGCCGTGGTCACGGTGAGGCCTTTTTTCACCAGTAAGTCGCCTAATTCCGTTGCCGTTTGAATTATTTTCTCATCCATTATTTACTGCCCTCATTGCCAGACATTCTGGAGTGGATATCGGGTTGCACACAATTGCCCAAAGGATGACGCTTAATTACGCATTCAGGAGTCAAGTACTCCGGCTTTTTTAAAGATCCACTTTATTATAGGGCATTTTAAATGCTCTGCGACGGGGGCGTGACGACGCTGTTTTATTCAGGAAGATTGCGCGAAAATAGTTTGCCAAGCGAAGCGTTAATCTCGCGTTAGGCTTTTTAATAACGTCGGGTTTATCGCCAATCCATTATTTCCCGCTTAACCGGTCTATTCGTGCAATAACTCCGCGCCCAGGTTTGGGCGACATAGCGACGAAGTTGCTAAATTTATGCACCTTTATGCTTTTAAGGGTGCAGTTTTGCGCCTGCACAGCCGATAACCCTTCAATAATGAGTGAAATACGTTAGCGGGAAGCAGCGCTTAAATGGTAGGCCTATGAACTTTATCGAAAAAAATCCATCCACCAGTGGGCAAGTCAGGCATCTGGTCAGACAGCCAATGATAATGATGCTTTTTTTGCTTGGCCTGTCATTCATCATTGCGTTGGCTTCAGTGATTTTTATTGCCGATCAGCTCAATACCCGCTCGGATAATCAGAGCCGCGTGATGCTGGAAAAAATTCTCGCTAACCGGCAAGAGTCGATGCGTTCACATCTCACGGATAATGCGGATTGGGGTGAGGCCTACCGTAATCTGCATCGCCAGGTCAATATTGCGTGGGCCTGGGACAATCAGAACCTCGGAGAGTCGCTTTATCAAACCTTCGGCTATGAGGGGTTGTTTGTGATCGCGCCACACGGCGAAACGCGCTACAGCGTGCTGTATGGCAGAAATCACTTCGCTCCTTTTGAGCCGTGGATCGGTAAGCGGATTCTGACAAGCTTGACCATGCAGCTGGAACAGACCGGCGGTAAGGCGGTGAGTCGACTGGTGAGCACGGAGCAGGGCGCCATGTTGATCAGTGCTGCATGGATCTCAACCGGCGGTGACCAGAGCGTGGAGCCGGTCGCCGGGCCGCCTTCGGTCATGATTTTCGCGGATAGGCTCACCGACAAAAAGCTTGCGTTGGCAGGCCAGGAGTACGGTATTGAGAATGTCCACGTGGTGAACGCGGCCACCGATCGCGCCGCTGAAAACAGCCTGACGTTACCGGCAACCGGCGGCAGCGTCACCTTTGCCTGGCGCAGCGCTGAACCCGGCGCGGCATTACTGACAACGCTGTTACCGCTGATAGCGCTACTGATGCTGGGCACCTTTTTCACCGCCTTCGCGCTGATGCGCAGCGCCTTTCGTAAAGCGCGCTTCAGTGATGAAAGTGCTTTCCTGCTGGAGCAGAGCCGATTGGCGCTGTCGGCCAGCGAACGTCGTTTTCGCGATGTCGCTGAAACCACCACCGACTGGATCTGGGAAGCCGATGAACAGCAACATTTGATTTGGATTTCAGAGCGCTTTCCCGCGCTCACCGGTTATCAAATCGCCGATTGGCGCGGCAGACGCGTCAGTGATTTTCTGCTCGCGGATGAGCAGGTTGCCGTCAAGCTGGCCGAACTGCTGCGCACCGGCGGCAATCTGCGGTTACGGGAATGCCGCTATCTCTCCGCCCAGCAGCACATGCGCTATTGCAATTTGATTGTCAGGCGCGTGACGTTTTCTAACGGCAAGGTGGGATACCGCGGCACGGCAACCGATGTCACTTTAGAAATCGAGGCCAACGCGCGCGTTCACTATCTGTCGCATTTTGATGAACTCACCGGCTTACCAAATCGCGTTCAGATGAAAGAATTTCTCCACGGCAAGCTGAACGAGTTATCCACGCCGGAACATGCGCTGGCGATGATTATGCTCGATCTGGATAAATTTAAGCCGGTCAACGATCTCTATGGTCACGCCGCTGGCGATGAAGTGCTGCATGAGGTATCCCGTCGCCTGCGCGGCTGCATTGGCAATAGCGGCCTGGTGGCCCGACTGGGCGGTGATGAATTCACTATTTTGCTGCCCGATATCGCCGACCGGCACAGCATTGAAACCCTGTGTCAGCGCATCGTGACGGAGATCAGCCACCCCTTCAGCGTGAACGGCATCGACATCTTTATCGGCGCCAGCCTTGGCGTAGCATTGGCCCCACACGACGCGAATAACGCCAGCGATCTGCTGCGCTTCTCGGACATCGCGCTGTATGGCGCGAAAAATGCCGGGCGCAACAATTGGGTGTTCTACCAACAGGATATGGGCGAAAAAATCGTCCAGCGCCGCGAAATGGAACACGAGCTGCGCGAGGCCATTCATCACGATCAGCTCTACCTGGCATATCAACCACGCTACGACGTAAAGTTAGCGCGAGTCAGTGCGGTAGAAGCGCTGGTCAGATGGCAGCATCCCCGGCATGGCACGCTGATGCCGGATCAATTTATCCCGCTGGCGGAAGAGACCGGGCTGATTTTTGCCCTGAGCGATTGGGTACTGCAACAGGCGTGCAGAGATACGCTGCGTTATCTGCCGCAGATGGCGGTGTCGGTCAACATTTCTGCGTCTGAACTCCAGGATAAAGGCTTTTGCCAGCGTATCCTCGCGGTGCTGGAACAAACCGGTCTGGAAGGCCATCGACTTGAGATTGAGGTCACAGAAAATGCCGCACTGCATAATCCCGAGCAGACGCAGCAGATCATGCAGCAGATTAAAGCGCTGGGTATCAGAATACTCATTGATGATTTCGGCACCGGCTATGCGTCACTGAGTTATCTGCGCTCGTTTCCCTTCGACGGCATCAAGCTGGATAAATCCTTTATTTTCCCTATGAGCGATTCCTGTCAGGCCCGGCTGATTGTCGAAAACATGATTGGTTTGGGCAAAGCCTATGCGCTGGATATCACTGCGGAAGGGGTCGAAACCTCGCAGCAGCTTGAACAGTTGACCAGCTTGAAATGCGATAGTTTGCAGGGGTATTACATTGGCAAGCCTATGCCGATTGGTCAGGTCAGTGAGCGCTATCTCCTGCGATCGGAGGGGACGATGTCCGCGTCTCTTCTGTCAGAGGATTCACGCTAACGTATGGCCGCGCGCTTAAGCCCTAAACAAAAAACACCTGCCCGAAAAAGGCTTGTCAGTCAACGCGTTAGATAATTAAAAATCACACAGGCCGGTAGCGGCACAATTTATTGCGCTTCTTGTAGCAACTCCGTTGCCTCTGGTTCGCACGATAAATCGCGCCGCTACCCAACGTGAGGTTGGCAAAAGGATGGCCTAACTGAACGGCGTTAGCTGTTCAGGGTATCTCTGGTTAACGCAGCGGTGAATGCGTCGCTGGCCGATTCGTTTAGGGCGTTGCCGGTGCAGCGTGACGCTGCAAACGCCTCACTTTGAACAGCGTAAACAGAATCGAAGACGCGGCAATAATCACCAGAATCAAGCCTGGCCCAATCAGTGAACCAAAGCCCAATGCATTAAAGAACAGCAGCCCCACGATGCCGCCGGTGAGGAAAGAGAAGATCGTCACCAGATGCGTATTCAACTGCTGTTTAAACGCGCGCACATTTTTCGAAGGATCGCGACGCAGCAGCGCCATCAGCACCGAACCCAGCGAAATGCCCGCATCGGTTAAGGTGCCGGTGATATGCGTTGAGCGCACGCGGCCGTTAGAGAGCTGCGTGGAGGTGGAGTTGTGAACGCCCATAAAGAACGCCAGCAGCAGTAAAATCTCCCCGTTGTTGCGGTGCGAATAGTAGAAAATTTCAAACAGCGAGGTGAGGATCAGCGCAATCCCTTCCACCAGCAAAATGCAGCTAAAAATGGTGCGGATACCGTTACGTATGCCAAACACCACCGAAATACGCGAAACAATCGCGCCGCCGACAAAGGATGCGATCAAGGCGGCAAACAGTTTCAGGTGCATCACATCCATTTCATTTAGATCGCTGGAAATCTGCGCCAGATTGCCCGACATGTGCGAAGGAAAAAAACCAAAGGCGGCCAGCGCCATGGCATTCAATAATCCAGCAGAGGTTGCCAGGCAAAGCGCAAGGTTGCGGTCTTCGCCGTGCGTGCGGTTTCGCTTCAGTTTTATCAACATCTTTTCACCCCTTTATCGCGCGAGCTTCATGTTAACTCACTGCATCGAATCACTTTTTGTGGCAAACGGTTTCCAGTAAAGCACTCAGTTCTTAAGAGAAGCTTAACGTCCTTCTCCCACAATGAAATATAGGAAAAATGAATATTTCGATGTAAAGAACTTCAAGGTTTGTTGTTTCATTTTTCCGGCTGAATTAGCGTGCGACCCAGACGATATAGCGCTACGGGAAAAAATAAATGACTGATATTCCAGCCGAAGCACATTCACGCCGCGCGTTATTGCTGGTCAACCGCCAGGCCCGACGCGGCGCGATGTCAGCTGACATTGCGCGACGTTTGTTACAACAAGCAGGCTTCACGCTGGTGGAACCGGCGCGAGAAGATACGCGCGGCTACAGCGAGATCATCATCGCCTACCAGCATCAGGTGGACGTGGTGATCGTTGGCGGTGGCGACGGTACGCTCAATGCCGCTGCGCAAGGCTTGATACAGTGCAATCTCCCGCTGGGCATTTTGCCGCTGGGTACCGCTAATGACTTTGCGCGCACCTTGCACATCGCGCCCAATTTGCCGGATGCGGTGCGCGTCATCGCGATGGGCAATACGCGCAGCATCGATCTGGGGGAAGTGAACGGACATCTGTTTCTCAATGTCTCCAGCGTGGGCTTTTCCGCCAGCCTGGCGCGAAACCTGACCTCCGCCGCCAAGAAAAAGTGGGGCACCGCTGGATATGCGTTAGCGGCCTTGAAATTGCTGCGGCAGAGCCGCCCGTTTCGCGCCACCTTGCAGCATGCTGGCGGGGAAGAAAGGATCAAGACGGTGCAGTTTTCCGTCGGCAACGGGCGGTTTTACGGCGGCGGCATGACGGTAGAAAAGGATGCCGCGCCAGATGATGGCCGACTCGATGCGTACAGTTTAGAAGTGAAGCACTGGTGGCAGATTCTGGCGTTATTTCCTGCGTTGCGGCGAGGAACGCAAGGCCGCTGGGGCAGCGTGCGCACCCTGAGCGGCACGGCGTTCACCCTGCATACGCGACGCGCGCATGACATCAATGCCGACGGTGAAATCATTGGCACCACGCCAGCGCATTACCGGCTGATCGCGGGCGCATTACAGGTGTTTGCACCACCGCAAGCCTGAGCATTTTCAGACGTCAACGCCGCCGGATCCCGAGCGGTTAAATAACGTTAACTCACGGCGTTAAGGGATTAACTGATTAATTATTTCGCTATTGCAAAGCGTCGCGTTGCAATTAATCTGATAATCCCTTCGGCTAATTCACGTTTAAAATTGAGAACGGTCTGGTTTATTTGCTCACCAGCGCAATAAGCGCCCGTTTAATCAGGGTGACTGCTTTCACTATTCAGTTTATAGCCATAATATAGCGCGCCAGCATTATTTAAATGTCGGTGGCAAAGGAAAATGATCCTGCTTGATTCGGCTTATCACAATCCTTACATTCTCGCTAACTTCTTTTAAACGGACGCCTTCACATGAATTTTCGTGCGGACATTAATGGCCTGCGCGCCTATGCCGTGATGCTGGTGGTGCTGTATCACGTCGGTATCAACGTATTCAGCGGCGGCTTTCTGGGTGTAGACGTGTTTTTTGTTATTTCCGGCTACTTAATGACGGGGATTATTCTGCAGGGTATTAAGGACCAGCATTTTTCGCTGCTGGGCTTTTATGCTGCACGCTGCCGACGCATTATTCCGCCATTGGCAGTTATGTGTGCGGCCTTATTAATGATCGGCTATTTCTTAATTCCTCCGCAAGAGTATCAAGGCCTGGCGCGACACGTGGTGGCCAGCCTGGCGTTTATTTCAAACATTATCTACTTCAAACATGCCGGTTATTTTGATGCGGGTGCGATATATAAATGGTTGCTGCATACCTGGTCGCTGAGCGTGGAGTGGCAGTTCTATTTGTTGCTGCCGCTAGTGATGATGTTTACCGCCCGTTTTCTGCGTCGTCAGTTTGCCTGGGTTATGGCGAGCGGGGCGCTGCTGTCGTTCGTCCTGGCGCTGGTCATGGCAAACGTAAATGCCTCGGCATCCTACTTTCTGTTGCCGACGCGGGCGTGGGAAATGCTGGTTGGCGGTTTGCTGTTTCTGGCTCCGAAAACGGCGTTAAGCGGACAGCGTTGGGTCGCCAGTGTCGGCGCTGCCGGGTTGATTTTCAGCGCGATGTGGATCACGGCAGACGACGCCTGGCCGGGCGTGATGACGCTGATTCCGGTTGCGCTCACCGCGCTGATGATTCATGCCGGGGCCAGCCACAGCCGGTTGTTTAATCATCGATTCGCGCAAGCGTTGGGTAAATGGTCCTACTCGATCTATCTGTGGCACTGGCCGCTGTGGGTGTTTTGGCATTTGGCGGGTTGGCCGGTGAATGGGATAACCCAGCTGGTGCTGATTGGCTTATCCGTTTTCGCCGGTTGGGCATCGTTTACGCTGGTGGAAGGAAAATCCGGTAAATGGCGTTCGCGCACGTTTGTCACGCTCGGCAGTAGCGCGTTGGTGTTATGTCTGGGCGTCGTGGTGGCGATGAAAGCGGGCTTACCCGCGCGTGCGCCGCAGAACGTGGCGGCGATTAATGAATATGCCGAACAGCGTTTTAGCGCGGCGAACGGCTGCTTTTCGTTGGACGGGAAGGTATCGCCGCAGTGTGTGTTTGGCAGCGCCAGTCGGGTGAATTTAGTGGTGATCGGCGATAGCCACGCGAACGCGATGTTATCTTCAGTGGTTGCCAGCGCTAATCAGCAGTCTGACGCGGTGGTGTTTATCGCGCAGTCGAGTTGCCCAACCATTCCTGACATCAATCGCCGCACACGGCCGGACTGCGGCGTGTTTGTTAAAAATGCGCTGACGGCGATATCAGAAAAATACCCGAACGCATCGGTGCTCATCATCAATCGCTTCTCGCTTTATCTGCACGGCGAAACCGGCAGCGTAAAAGGCCAACCAGAATACACCTTCGCTAACCATGACAGCTCGCTGGCGGCCTTTCATCAGCACTTTGGTGCGGCGGTGAAAGCGCTGGCCACGCAGCATAAGGTGTTCATTATGACGCCGGTACCGGAATTCGACTATGACGTGATTTACCGCATGTCGCGTGAAGCGATGCGCGGCAACGCGCTGCCGATTGAGCTGCCGCGTGCCGAATACGATGCGCGTAATCAAGATGCCTTGGCGATGTTAAACAGCATCGTGGCGCAAACGCCGAACGTTACGCTGCTCGATGCGGCGCAAGCGCTGTGCGACAGCCGTTTCTGCTACGGTGCCAGGGATAATCTGCCGCTGTATCGCGACAGCAACCACCTCTCGGAACACGGCAACAAAGCGTTGAGCGAGGTGTTTTCTGGCATGTGGAAAGCGATTAATCGTAGCTAACGTGAGATGGAAAATCGCAAACGTGGCTGCTGCTTCAGTGCCCATCTGTTTTCCAATGGTCATGGCGCCCGCTTCAGGCGTGATGCGGCAGCTGCGCGGTTATCTGCAACAAATGCGTGCGCAGCACCCCATGCAACGCCCGAATAGCGGGAGAAAACTGTTTGCGATGTGGGCAGATTAAATGCAGCGGCGTGCTTTCACCTGGCACATCGGGCAGCACGCGCTCCAGCCGCTGCTGCAGTACATCGTCACACACGTCAATCCACGACTTGTAGACAATGCCCATGCCGGCAATGGCCCAGCGGCGCGCCACTTCGGCGTCGTCGCACAGCATGCGACTTTGCACGGTGATTTGGCGGCGCATCCCCTCCTGGGGAAAAGTCCATTTGTCATAAACGTGGCCGCCCATGACAAACGGCAAACAGTGGTGACGGGCAAGATCCTCCAGCGTTTGCGGGCGTCCGTGGCGATCCAGATAGGCGGGCGACGCGACCAGAATGCGCCGGTTATCCTCGGCTAACGGCAGCGCCACGCTGCTACTGTCCTCCAGCTTGCCGTAGCGGATCGCGATATCGACCGGATCGCGAAACACATCGCTCACCTGATCGGAAAGTGACAGCCGCACGGCCAGCGCCGGATGCGCGCGGCAAAATTCCGTGATCAACGGCAAGATAATGTTGCGGCCAATATCCGAAGGCAGCGCGATTTTTAATTCGCCGCTCAGCGCATCGTCACTGCTTAGCAAGCTGTCGGCACCTGCGTGCATCAGCGCCAGCATCTCCTGCGCGTAAGGCAGATATTTCTCACCTTCGGCGGTTAAACGCAGGCTGCGCGTCGAGCGGGCAAACAGGCGGCGATCCAGTTCACGTTCCAGGCGCTGAATGGCGGCGCTAACCTGTCCCGGCAGTAAACCCACTTCGCGTGCCGCCCGCGAAAAGCTGCCAAGCGCGGCCGAACGGACAAACAGCGTGAGATCTTCCAATCGAATCATGGTTTATCTGTGTTAAAGGATGCGGGATTTTCACTCTACGAGTGAAAGTGCTGAACTGCAACGGGCGTTTTTCTGCCTGCGCCAAAAAGCTACTCTTAGTGCGTAAGACAAAACCCTCTGATGAATAAGGATCTGCCCAATGAAAGCGATTATTTATAGCCAAAATGGTTTACCGATTTCCGATGAAAATGCGCTGTATGATCTGGACGTCGCCAAACCTGAACCCGGCGCGCGTGATTTGCTGGTAAAAATTCAGGCAATTGCGGTGAATCCTGTGGATACCAAAGTGCGCAACGGCGCGCCCACCGATACGCCACGTATTTTGGGTTGGGATGCGGTTGGCGTGGTGGAAGCGGTAGGCGCGGAGGTCACGCTGTTTCAGCCGGGTGATGAGGTGTTTTACGCCGGCGATATTACGCGCGCGGGCAGTTATGCCGAATATGGCCTGGTGGATGAGCGTATCGCCGGGCATAAACCGCATTCACTCAGCGCTGCCGATGCGGCCGCGCTGCCGCTGACTTCGCTTACCGCGTGGGAGTTGCTGTTTGATCGTCTGGAAGTGGACGGTGATGACAATGCGGCGCTGCTGATCGTTGGCGCGGGCGGCGGCGTGGGTTCAATCCTGACCCAGCTGGCGCGCAAGCTGACATCTCTCACGGTGATCGGCACGGCATCGCGCCCGGAAACCGCCGATTGGGTACGTTCGCTCGGCGCGCATCATGTGATTAATCATCAGCAGCCTTTGGGCGAACAGTTGGCGGCAATCGGGCATAAAGAGGTGCGCTACGTTGCCAGTTTGACCCACACCGACAGCTATTATGCGCAGTTGATCGATGTACTCGCGCCACAGGGCAAGCTGGCGTTAATTGACGATCCCAAATCACTTGACGTGGTGCCCCTGAAGCGCAAAGCGATATCGCTGCATTGGGAGTTAATGTTCACACGTTCGCTATTCCACACCGCGGATATGCAGCGTCAGCACGATATTTTGCAGCAGGTGAGCCAACTGGTAGACGATAGCACGCTGCAAACCACCGCAGGCGAGCATCACGGCACTATCAACGCCGCGAATTTACGTAAAGCGCATGCGTTAATCGAAAGCGGCCGCGCGCGCGGCAAAATTGTGCTGAGTGGATTTTAACCCGGTGAAACAGTGAACGTTGAGAGGCATCGCCGCGCTGCGGGGGTAGTGATGCCGTTAACGGTCAGCACGGCAGAGAGGGCATATTAGAGCGCTCTGCCTGGCGGAGTGCTTGTTAGTTGACGCGTTTGCAGATCGGTAATCGTCAAACTCGGTAGCGGCGGGATTTTATGCGCTTTCCAGGCAGCTTCGTTGCTGAAGGTATGCGCGATAAATCGCGCCGCTACCAACATGGAGGCTTAACCGTGCGATTTTACGCCAGGCGTGGCAACCTTGGCTTGTGGTGCTGAGGGATATCTTATGTTGCCGCTCAAAAAGAGGAGCAACCTCACATGCTCAACTGTAAGGCGAAGTGAGTTCAATTGTTATGCCCTCAGCCATCGATTATTTTTTCAACAATCTGTCTGTATTCTCGTTAGTTGCAATATTGGTCAGTGCCGCGTAAGGATTTTGTCTCTTTATACTGTATGCAAAAGCGGTTTCTTGTTAAGATGACAGCTCAAACTTATCTAGATAATTATAAAATCCAATGATTTACGATTGTTTTATGTATTACGACGAAGATATGCTGCTAGAACTGCGCTTGAACACACTTAATGCGTACGTGGATAAATTTGTCATTGTTGAATCCCTCTACACTTTTGCCGGTAAACGGCGCGACAAGCTGCATTTCGATATTGAAAAATTCGATCGATTCCGCGATAAGATTATTTATGTAGTCAATGATGCCGTTCCTAAAATTCATCATCATGACTTCATGTCGAATAGTTCATTGGTTAAAGCCGGTGAATCCGATCCTTGGGAAAACGAGACGATTGCCCGAAACTCAATCATGCGCGGCTTGGTCAATGCCATGGATGATGACATCATCATTGTGTCCGATGTCGATGAAATCCCGCGTCCTGAAGCGCTGTCTCAATACAGACGTCATTATCTCTGCCTGACTTTGCACCAGAACTTTTATAATTATAAATTCAATTTGCAGGTGCTTAATGAAGATGGAACCCCACGTCAGGTGAAGCTCCCCAAAATGACCCGCTATAAATATCTCAAAGGATTTTTCCGAGGTCAGCCGGAACTGTTTCGCAATGTTAAACGCAGTGGAACACCCATTCGTGACAGTAAATTGCTGTGGGGTATTCTGAAATTAAGAACTAAAACGGTTCACGATGCGGGCTGGCACTTTTCATGGGTTATGAGTGATGAACGGATCAGCGAGAAGATGAATACCATATCTCACACTGAGCACAATCTTCCGCAATTCAATAATCCCGATCATATCCGCCGCTGCGTTGAGCAAAATGTCGATATATGGAATCGACCGCGTAAAATGGTGGTTCGCCCAATCACAACGGAATTTATGCCAGCGTGGTTGGTAGATAATCAGGCGCGTTTTGCCGATTTTTTTAAAAAATGATCGCTGGCTTCGTTTAAGATTGCATTTTCCGTCTGTGTACAAAACGACTTATCTTCTCGTTGCTACGTAATTGCCCACGTAACAAGCCACAACGCTATAATTGATATTGCCTTAGCTAAAAACTCCCTCTAAACGCCATTACGCCCGTAATGGCGACCCGGTGCGCAAGAATGCGCACCTTACGCAATGAAGTCATTCTGTTCAACTTAGCGGTACCGCTTAACCCCTTCTGCTACATAAGAATTTCCTTGCGATAAAGCCCTTTTTTTAGTGGTGGTAATGTTTCCGCCATGTTATTAACTCTGCATACCTCTGTGAATTTCACTGCATGTCGGAGTTAACATTGAAAAAGAGTTTATCCTTCGCCTTATTGCTCTCTTTTAGCGCCTTCAGCCACATGGCGATGGCTCAACAAACGCTGCGTTTTGGCGTCGATCCCACTTTCCCGCCGTTTGAATCCAAAGCCAGCGACGGATCCTTACAAGGTTTTGATATCGATTTGGGTAACGCCATTTGCGCGCAGGCCAAGGTGAAATGTCAGTGGGTGCAACTGGGATTTGACGGCAGCATTCCGGCGCTGCAGGCGCGTAAATTCGATGCGATCCTTTCCGCGATGTCGATGACCGAAAAGCGTCGCGAACAGGTGGCGTTTAGCGACATGCTGTACGTCACGCCTAGCGCGATTTTGACACCGGCGAAGCGCCCGCTGAGCGGCGATCTTGCGACGCTGCGCGGCAAAAATATCGGCGTGGCGCAAGGTACGATTCAGGAAACCTACGCGAAGGCGCATTGGGCAACCAACGGCGTAAACGTGGTGTCGTATCCGAATCAGATGGAAATTTATCCAGATTTAGTTGCCGGACGGCTTGATGGCAGCCTGGCCAATGCGGTGTCGGCACAGCAGGGTTTCCTGAATACGCCGGAAGGTAAAGGTTATGCGATCAGCGATATGCTGGTGGATAAAGAAGTACTGGGCAACGGGGTTGGCATTGGTCTGCGTAAGGGCGACGAGGCAAATCTCAAACTGATTAACGATGCATTGGCAGAGTTACACCAAAACGGCACTTACGATCGGCTGGCGAAAAAGTATTTCACCTTCAAGGTCTATCCCTAATCTGACCTGCTTCAGTAAAAGGAAACACGATGTCCGCTTTACCGCATTACACTTCGCAGCGCGCACGCTTTTTGGCGGCGGTGCAGCGGCAACATGGCCGCTTAACGGCCTATCCGCATCCGCTACGTGGCCCGCAGGGTGAAGAACTGTTTACCGATGTTGCACTGATCGGTAACGCTAACGCCGCGAAAATGATGCTGGTGATCTCGGGCACACATGGCGTGGAAGGCTATTACGGCTCGGATTGTCAGATCGCCTGGCTGGATCGTTTTGCTCTCACCGCGCTGCCCGCGGATACCGCCATCGTGATGATTCATCTGCTTAATCCGTGGGGCGCAGCGCATTTACGGCGCGTCAATGAGGACAACATCGATCTTAACCGCAATTTCATCGATTTCACTCAGGCTGCGCCAGCCAATCCCGCTTACGCGGCGTGGCACGATTTTTATCATGGCGATCGCGCTTATGCCGATCGTCGATTGGCAGAGACCTTGAACAGCGACGGTTGGTTGGCGATCAAACGCGTGGTGGAAGCCGGACAGTATGCTGCCGCTGACGGCTTCTTTTATGGTGGCCAGCAGCCGAGTTGGTCACATCGCACGCTGCACAGCATCATCGATCAGCATCTGTCGCAGGCGAACACCATCCTGAGCTTTGATCTGCACACCGGCGCGGGCGCGTGGGGCCATCCGATGCTGCTGTCCATTGCTGAGCAGCAGGTGGCAGCGCATAAATGGGGCAAAGAAATATATGGCGAATGGCTGACGCTGCTGTTTACCGGCGCGGGACGCGATAGCGAAACCGGCGTAACGGCGACGGCAACCGGCTATGTCTCACAATATTTACTAACCTCACTGCCGGACACGCAAATCTTGCCGCTGGTGGTGGAGTGCGGCACCTATGCGGGCGAGGAGATGCATCGCCGGGTACGCGACGATCACTGGCTGCATCTGCAAGGCGATCCCACCAGCCCCGCAGGAGTTGCAGTGAAACACGCGCTGGTCGAGGGATTTTGGCCCGCCGACCGCGACTGGCGTGATTTGGTGGCATTCCGCACTGAGCAGATTTTTGTGCGTGGCTGGCGGGCGTTACTCAGCACGCCAGCGGCTTAAAGGCGACCATAAAACGTCATGCGCGCGGTTTCGGACAGGGCAATGTCGGGCTGCGTATTGTAGGCCAACACCGCCAGCATGCGTGTGATATCGCCTTCGGTGGGGGTAACGCGATGCAGCGAGTTACGACCACGAAACAGGACTAAATCGCCCGCCTCAATCGCCAGCGCTTCAACCGGCTGCTTATGATCTAATACCGCCGCCACGCCCTCGAAATTCATCTCACCGGCGTCGGCATCACGTAAATCTTTTACATACTGGAACACGCCGCCCGCGCGCGGTTTCTGTACCAGCAGCGTGATGGCGAAGGACGAGTTATCGAAATGCCAACCCAGCTCCTGGCCATCGGGTGCGTAATGCAAGTTGATGGAAGACAGCGGATCGGCATAAGGGTACAGCGCCGCTTCGCCCAACACATCGCACAAAAACTGTTGAAACACTGCGTCGTTATACAGCTGACGCAGCGGTGATTCACGGCCAATAACGTCATCGGTAATGCAGCCTTTGGTGCTGATGACATCGCGATTGCGCGGATGTTCGGCGCTGAAGGCGTCATCTCGCTTCATTAAGTAGACGTTGTGTTTGCTTAGGGTGTGATAGGCAAGATGGCGCTGCGCCTCGCCTTCAGCAATGATGGCGCTGAGCGCTGCCGGTTGCAGGAATTGCCGCAGTATTAGCGCGCCATGTTGAATGAGTTGTTCGCGGCAGGCGCGGCGCCAGTTGGCATCCGTAAGCGGATGCAAATCCGATCGAATCAAGGTAGACATAGCGGCAGTTCTCGTCATAACAGATGTGCTTTCACTGTAACGTGCTGATATCCTGGCGCGTAACGATAAAATTTTAACGCCCAGTTAAGGAAACCTTAATGTCCGTTCAGTCACCGCGTCTGCCAAAAATAAGTATTATTCAGGCATTTAAAGTGGCGGCAGAGCTGGGTAGTTTGGCAAAAGCAGCCGCGCACTTGGCGCTCACCCCGGCGGCTGTGAGTCAGCAAATTCGCCAGCTTGAGGATCAGTTGGGATGCGTGCTCTTTGTGCGCACGCAGAGCGGGGTAAAACTCACGGAAATGGGTAAAGAGTACCTGCGCTATGTCACTGAAGCCTTTGATATTTTGCATCTTGGTCAACAGAATTTGCTAAGCGCAGTCGGTAAGCCACAGCTGACATTATATTCTTTGCCTGCGCTGGCATCGAAATGGCTGTTACCCAATATTATGCACTGGCGCGAACAGTGCCCGGATATCGATTTGGCGCTGCACGGCACGCATGCGCAGGTGGATTTCAACGCGACACCGGCTGATTTTGTTATCTGCTTCGGTGAAGATCGCTATCCGCAACTGGCCAAACAGCTGCTGTTTCATGATGAAGTCTTGCCGGTTGCCAGCCCGTTATTGGTCGCGCGTTTTGGCGCAGCGCATATGCTCACGCACGCCCCGCGCATACATCTGGATTGGGGCAATGAAGGGCGCTTTTTGCCCGACTGGCGCAGTTGGATGCAGGCGAAAGGCCTTATCGCCACGGCGCAGCCGGCGTTCAGCTTCAACCTTACGTCTCTGGCGATTGATGCAGCGGTTGCCGGAGCGGGATTGCTGCTCGGGCAACGGCGTTTGATCGCGGCAGAACTGGCGCGTGGCGATTTACTCATTATCGATGAATTCAGTCTGCCACTTAGTAAGCCTTATTATCTGGGCTGGCCGCAAAAGTCCTTAAATCAACCAGGAAGTGTCGCATTAATAGATTGGTTAACACGGATGGCGCGTAAGTGAGCCATGAATTTACCTCGCTGATGATTGCCTAAAAATACCCATTGCGCGAATTGGACGCTACGAAACCCTTCTCCGGCATTCGCTTCGTACAATATTAACGCGCTTACTGATTATCCCCCTGAAATATCCTGTATGATTTTGGCAAACATGCCAACATTCACGCGGTTATTACCCAACCTTAACTCTCCTTTGCGCGTAGGCTTTGTTAACGTCTTTTTAATCTCTCCATTGGCTCACTTTATACTGCATGGCAAAAATTGAGACAAGACTTGTTTATATCAGTGCGTTGTTAACATATCGTGGTGAAATATAAAGCGGCAAAAGTTTTAATCATTCAGGCGTGTTAAATAGAAGCGTATCCGATCGGTATTAATAGGTATTAACTCGTGAGCTGCCTATTTTTATGGCGGATTTTCAGTGTTTTCAAATCAGCATTTCAATACCTGCTGAGTTATTCATTCATAAATTGCGGTGGGTTATTGGTGCCATTAAGCCAAGGGCGGTAGCGTCTTCATTAAACTCAAAATGACTTAGACGACGAAAACGTCTTATCACTTAAAAGGCCTGCAATGGAAAAGTCCGTGTTTTTCGTTTTACTTGAAGGCAAGGCGTATAGCGACTCTGTCACGCTGAAAAGTATGATGAGGAGAACATTTCGAGATGTTGATCTGGTCATAATAAACAGAGGGCCTTCAGCGCTGACCTTTGATAAAGCATTTATCCATACCCTCGGATTGTATGTCAGAAGCATCAGTATCAGGGAGCTAATTGAAACGCGCCTGATGAGTGAGGTGTTTGCAACGCTAATAACATCCTGCCCTCTTTGTAAAAGGTATGTTTTTCTGGACGATGATATTGTCCTGAATAAGCATTACCTACGTAATCTCGATAAAATTTATCGAAATGATATCGAACTTCAAATGCATCCGCAGCGAGGCATCATTATTTACCCTAACCTTCTCGCGAGGTATGCGCAGAGGGAAAGGACTTTATTCACATGTGGGCTTGGGCTAACTGAACGGGATCGTAGCTTTAACAGTATTGAAGCAAATAAATTGAACCGTGACATTGTCATGCAGGAAGTCTCATATCAAAAAAGCCGTTTCATATTGGGTAAGTTCTTTAAAAAATCGTTATGGCTTATCTTAAAAAAAACCATGAATGATTAAGCAGGAGGCATTTTGTGGCTGGATTTCTATTTCAGTAATCATACCAGAGCAACCTAGGGTGGCAGTAATGACCACTAAACAAGTAGCTCCTCCTGAGTGCATACCATTACAGCTAGTCTTATCAGAAGTATACCGCTGCTATCGACTGCTGGTGGTATCAACGTTAGTTGGTGTAGTGGTGTCTTGCATTTACGCCTTCAATTTACCTGACGAGTATCAAGCAAATGCGTTGATGCAAGTTGAACGCAAAACTCAAGGAATAACGCTCACTCGCTTTGACAGACTGCTTCAGGGATTGAAAGCCAGTTCAGCACTGGATATGACATTAATACGCTCAAGGCGTGTCATCGGTGCAGCGGTTGATGAACTCAACCTGCAAATCGAGATCCAACCAAAGCGTATTCCAATCTTTGGAAAAGCCTGGAATCGAATGATGGCAAAAGAAGAGGAAAGTGTTGCTGTCAGTCACCTCTATTTACCCAAGGCGATCGACGGAGAACCGGAAAACATGGTGTTAACCGTATTAGAGGGTCACCAATATAAAATTACCTACCGCAGGCATACGGTGATATCAGAAATAGGGAAGTTGACTAAGCAGTCTGGCCTGGAAATCAGGGTTGCTGACATATCCGCTTCTCCCGGTTCAAAATTCACCATAACCTATCATTCGCGGCGCGATGCAATTGATGATGTTTTTAATAATTTAATTGTGATGACACCTGCGAGAAATAGCGACCTTATAAAATTAACACTTTTGGGGAAAGACCGGAAGCTTACTAAAAAGGTGTTAGCTAGCATTCTGCAGAATCATGTAAAATATAACATCGAAGACAGCAGCAAAAGCCAGCGCAAAGGCTTGGAATTGCTCTCTCAACAACTTCCGATTATTCGCCAACAATTAAAGGTCGATGAGGATGCATTGAGTGGTGCAAAACAGCACTCCGCTCTCCTGAATGTTGAGGGTAAAGTGTTATCTCTGATCGAACAGAAAATGATTATTCAGGATCGGCTTAATCAAATAATGATTGAGGCTATCGATATTTCAAATCGCTACTCAAGATCGCATCCTGTATTTAAAATATTTATGCAGAAGCAAAAATATTTATATGATGAAAATGAAAGGTTAAAAATTCAGATTCAAAACATCCCACACATACAACAAAGAATACTTAATTTGAGTAACCTTGTTGAGGTGGAGAGTAACATTTACGCACGTGCACTTTATCGTCAGCAGCAACTCAAAATTCTTGCCGCAGCAGCAATCAGTAATCTACGTGTTATTGATTCAGCGGTTGATGAAAGTGAATCATCAACGCTTGCAAAGTTAAATGTTGTTTTGCAGGGCGCGTTAATCGGTCTGTTCGGATCTTTAACCTATATTTTATTCATTTTTACTATCAGGAACACGTTTACCTCACCATTTGAGTTTCATCGCAGGATGAGAAATAGGCATCCTTACGTTAAGTCGGCCCCAACTCTATAATTATTATTATCTGACAAGGAACCTGGCATGATCCTGGAAAATAGCAGGAAACCCTTAGTTACCATTTATCTACCTACGCATAACCGCGCTCAACGTGTAAAAAAAGCCATTGAATCGGTTCAAAACCAAACCTATACAAATTTAGAAATTATCGTATGTGATGATGGCTCTATGGATGACACCGCTGCTGTTATTACCGCAATGCAAAGCACTGATAACCGCATTATCTATCTAAAAAATGAGGTTCCTATGGGGGCATGCTATGCACGTAACCGATGTATTGCGGTCGCGCAGGGAGAATTTATTACCGGGCTTGACGATGATGACTATTTTTTAGATCAGAGAATAGAAATCTTCGTCACCACGGCTGTGAGAATGAGAAAGGCGTTTCTGTGCGCGAACATGATTTTTAAAAACAGCACTTTTGCACGGAAATGGAAAAGCTATAGCGGCGACATTAGCCTTAAAATGATGGGAAGTAAAAACTGGGTAGGTAATCAAGTTTTCGTCAAAACACAATGGATGAAAGAGATTGGCGGCTTTGATGTTACTTTTCCAGCGTGGCAAGATTATGATCTTTGGTATCGCATGATTAAGCGTTTTGGCCCTTGTTACAGAATAAATAACGCGACTTATGTCGTTGACATAGAAAATGATAGACCAAGAATCACCACAGGTAGTAAAGCCTGGCAGGGCTATCAGAAATTCATTGCTAGTCATCAGTCATCTCTCACTAAGAAACATCTCGACAGGCTCTTTTTTCAGGATAAGTTGAACAGAAAAGACCGGATAGTTTTTACTGATTTCACTGCGCATCCAACTATGGATAACTTATGGATATTCATAAAGCAAAAAATAAAGCTAACTTTTGGCTTACATTAGGTAGTGCGCATTAATCATTATGAACATCAATAGAAATGCTCCGCTCAGTCTTGTGTTAGGGATAAGCTTTCCAATAGTTGGATTGATCTTCTCATTTCTTGCCATAAACAGAAGAGGGATGAACAGGTTAGCTTTCAGTAGTATCTCAATGTTCTATTTTTTTATAGTAATAAAAATTCCGCCATTAGGGGATCTTTACCGGCGCTATTTGGAGATCAATGCGTACAGCGATACCACAACGCTTTCCTCTATACTGAGCGCGCACCCCGATGTGTTACTTTATCTACATGGGTGGTTATTCCAATTACTCCATATCCCCTTCTTTTTTATACCTGCGATGTATGCTGGTATTATGTGTTATCTGTATTTAGCCTCACTGCGCAATTTATGTTTAGCGCATTACGCGATAAATCCAGAATCACAGGTAACATCACAACGTATTACCTTCGCCTATCTGGTGGTGTTTTCATCGCTAAACATATTTAACCTTGTGTTAGGTATAAGATATGGCACTGCGTTTGTCTTTGTAATCTATGCCATAACCTGCTACTTCAGCCAGCGAAAACTAAAGTGCTGGTGTTTTCTCACCCTTTCATTACTAATGCATTTTTCAATGGTTTTTATTCTGGCAATCTTTGTTGTCAGTCGCTATGTGAAGATCAAAAAGAATCACGTCATCATCTTAAGCACTGTTTTTTTCATACTTAGCGCCAGTGCATTACGCTGGGTCTTGCCTAAATTTACCTTTATGGGAATAGGCGATTACGCTTTAACTGGCTATGTGGAGGGATCCTGGAGTGCAGTACCGGATGATAAGAATACGCTTATTGTCGCAATACTATCGCGCTTATTAAGCTTTATACTTTTTATCTTTTACCTGTCGAGCCGAAGTCATGTATCTGGTTTCGACCGTTTTTTAAACCTGCTCATTCCCTGCTGTTTTTTAATGTCAATCTCCTATACGGCTATGGGGCGCTATCTTAACATCGCGCACGCCTTACTGGTTATAAGAGTCTGTTACCTGTTTCTTTTTCCCGGGGGTTACACGTCCAAAGCGTTTAACTCTCTGTTAAGAGGTTATCTGCTTGTCTTCATGTGTATTAGCCTGATGGTCATAAATGTTTATACACAAAGAAGGACGCTTACCATGGGGGGGCTGTGGTCATATGCCTATACCAGCCCGATATTCTTACTTAATTATAACGTTAATCAGTTCAATAAATATCTCAGCGAGATCGATCATGATGGCTACTGGATTGAACACCGGTAACCCAGCGTACATTTATGATGATGATGTAGAATGAAGAAAAAAATCCTGTTTATTGTTCCCAGTTTAGTTAATGCGGGGCCCGTTAATGTGTGCCTGACATTAATTCAAAATATCCCGCATGATTACGACATTGAAGTGTTGGCGCTTAATCATGGAGAGAGAGAGAAAGAGTTTGCAGCGCGAGCAAAAGTTGTTGTTTTTAAGCGTTGTGCAATATTGAAAATAGTACATTACATCCGTTCGGGAAATTACATGACGATACATAGTCACTGCACTATCTCGGAAATCTTTAGTTATCTTTCATTTTCTACCGCGCGTAAAGTGACAACGATTCATAACTATTTTGAGTATGATTTTGTTCAAACTAAAGGTTTTATCAAAGGACATCTGGAAGGAATAGTGGGTCGGTTCGTTGTACGTCATTTTAACAAGGTGGCGTGTTCTCTCTCGGTTAAGGATCATTGCGTAAACGTATATGGCATGAAAAAAGTAGTTGCCATTTCCAATGGTGTAGAAGCGCAGCTATACCAGCCAGTAGATAAGCCTGACGATATTATTCGTTTTTATTACTTAGGCGTGTTGAATAAAAGAAAAAACGTTGGGCAGATTCTCGAGTCGTTTGATAAATGGTGTACTGATAAGCATGCGCAGCTGCACATTATAGGAACCGGCGGAGATGAGGTTTTGTTAATGCAGAAATACAGCAGCGACAAGATCTTTTTCCATGGACACATCGCGTTCCCCGCTCACCTTTACGTTAATTTCGATTGTTTTGTCTCTGCCTCACTTAATGAAGGGTTACCCCTGGCGTTACTGGAGTCAATGTCTGCTGGCAAACCATTTATCTGCTCAAATATTGCCCCACATGTTGAAGTACTGAATGCATCTCCCAACCCTGCTGGCTTTGTTTACGACAAAACCGTGGCGGGTTTAATAAAAGGCCTGGAACAGTATTACCGCTCACCAGAAAGAAATCTCCTCGCGTTAAATGCCATCAGCAGTTATCAGGAAAATTATTCTGCGAAAAAAATGGCTGAACGCTATCTCGATCATTATCAAAACATCTAACGCTATTTTGCAAAGGAGAGCCTATGCTAAACAGGGAATTTTCAGTGTTCATGTCGCTGTATGGCAAAGAGAGGGCAGAAAATCTTGAGAGCTGTTTTCTCAGTCTGAAACAGCAAACGCAGCTGCCCACAGAAATTGTTTTAGTGATTGATGGTCCGATAAGTGAACGCCTAGAAGACATAGTGCGTCGTTGGGAAATGATAATGCCTGTCAAGCGCGTAGTATTAGCCAGCAATTTAGGTTTAGGTTTAGCGCTGGCTGAAGGGATGAAACAGTGTTCATACGAATACATCGCCCGTATGGATACAGATGATATCTGTCTTCCCGAACGCTTCCAGCGTCAAATTCTTTTTTTGCATAATAATCCGGATGTGGCGTTGTTGGGCACCGCGATCAGAGAATTCAGTGAAACGGGTGAAGAGCGACTAAAATTGTTGCCAGAGTATCATGCAGAGATAAAAGCATTCGCCAGGCTAAAAAATCCGTTTAACCACATGAGCGTTATGTTCAAACGCAGCGTCGTAGAAGCCGTTGGAGGTTATCACCACCATTTATATATGGAGGATTATAATCTGTGGCTAAGAATGATTGCAGCTAATTATAAAACGCATAATTTGCCCGAGATTTTATTAAACGTCCGCGCAGGTAATAGTATGCTAAAGAAACGCCGTGGATGGAACTATATGAAAAGCGAATTTGATTTGTTTAAGCTCAAAAAGCGCCTGGGTTTGCTGTCTCCCTTAAGTAACCTGGTATTCTTTATGGTGCGCGTCAGTACCCGAGTCGCACCCGAACATATCCTTTCTCTGCTCTACCGTATTGACAGAGCAAAAATCTAATTCGTCTCACTTCCTTTTACTGAAATATCCCGGCAGGAAATTGCGTTGAATAAGCAAATGGTAGCAAACGCTTTCTGGATCATGTCCGAAAAGTTAATAGCGGTATTCGGTTTGATTTTCGTCACCTCCTTTGTGGCAAAATATGTCGGTCCCGACATATTCGGCGAGATAGCATTCGCTACGTCGATTTTTCAGATTACCCAAATTGTGGCTCAAATGGGTGGAAGCGTCATCATTTTAAAACGAATGAGCAGCAATACTCATTCTGGCGTCAAATTGATGATCTCTACCACAGGATTAAGATTCATCATCTATCTGGTGTTATCTATCCCTTTTATCGTCTTTACGCTTTCACGATTAGGCGAAGAGGGAACCTATTTCGTTATTGCGTGTTGTTTATCATGTTTATTTATAACGCTCGATGTCTGTAATATTTTTTTTGATGCAAAATTAGCATCCAGGATCAACACGTTAATCAATGTGCTTGGCTTAACCATAAGTCTGATGATTCGCTGGTTGATTGCCTGGTTAGAATTTCCGCTGGTGTGGTTGTGCTTGCCGATTGTGCTTACCGGTTTATTGCCTCTCTTGATGCGAAAAATCATGTTCAGCCGCTTAGCTGTGCAACCCAACATTACTCTGAAAAACCAATTACGTTATACCCGCTTCTTGTTTTTATCAGGCCTGACTTTTGTCATCTCATCTATCTCAGTCGCGCTCTATACGCGCGTTTCACTTCTGGGATTGGACCTTTTTTCTGGACATGAAATGGTCGGCATCTTTGCGGTTGCAGCAAGCTTAGCCGGTTCGTGGTCGTTTGTGTTTAATGCATTTATTACCTCCACGTTACCGTCGATTTTTGCTGAAACCGATGATGCGCAGGCGCTGGATAAAACCGCTAAGCTCATCACTATCGTGATTTTGTTAGCATTACCCATATTTGTCGGGGTTTATTTGTTTAGCCCCCCTTTCATTGAGGCATTTTATGGCATGGAATATAACAAAGCCTTTATGCCGCTGCTGATTATTTCCGTTTCCACTTTGTTCTCAGCGCTTGGAACGGTCTCTGCGCGGCTCATTGCAAAGTACTCTGGCTATGCTTTTTTATCCAAAAAAACGTTAATCGTGCTGGTTTTTAGTGTTGCGCTCAATATTCCCCTCATTCGCTTTTATGGCATTGACGGCGCCGCACTGGCTACACTGTTAACAGAATTGCTTTCACTGACGGTTTTCAATTATTTCTTCCGGAGTGGCCTCATTTTAACCTTGCACATCCGCGTTTTCAGTTTGGCTTGGCATTCGTTCTCTAAAAACGTGGGTAAACTGCGTGTGCGATAAGGTGTTTTATATGAAATTACTGCAACGCTTTAAACTTTCCATTATTGAAATCAAAGCCAATCCTGGCGTGAAATCGAAGTTGGTGGTGATGTTATATCGACTGGCTTCATTACATAATCACCATCACGTTATTTTTTATCCTTTCACCCTGTGCTTTGTCATCCTGCATAAACTGCTCAATGAATTCATGTTCGGCGTTGAAATTTCCTATCGGACTCAGATTGGCCAAGGGTTTATTATCTGGCACGCCTATTCCGTCGTCATAAACAGCGGCTGTCGGATTGGTAATAATTTCAGTATCCGACAATGTTGTACCGTAGGTGGCAACAAACTGTCTTATCCTCGGCGTTTTATTATCGGTAACAACGTTTCCATGGGCGTTAACTCCTGCATCCTGGGAGATGACATCGAAATTGGCGATAATGTCACTATTGGTGCAGGCGTTATTGCTATGACGAGCATCGCGGCTAACCACTCTGTCATAAGGGAGAAACCCCTCATTAAGCTGCGCGCTCATCACCCAACGGAAAGCTGATGTTATCTGGTATCGCTGCGCAATCTGTTGCCGCGATACCGGCACTTTTTCAATATTCACTCCCCGCTCAACCCTGATCCTCGCTCTATTTTGCATTGGTTTTCAGCCATTGCAGCGCTATATTGAAGTGCAATTTAATTCCTCCTTCCATTTACTATCCCGAGATAAATCCTGTGCCAGCCAATACCGATTGGGTTGATTTTCGCCGTGATGATGAAACTGGAATTGAAAGCGTCAACGCCCATTTTCATGGTCACGCTTACGATCCGCACGATCATGATGAGTTGCTGGTCGGAGTGACACAACAAGGTCTGCAACGCTTCAACTGCCATCGCTCATTGCACACCAGCACGCCTGGCCGCGCGATATTAATTGAACCGGGCGCCGTGCATGACGGACATGCGCCGGATGCCGACGGTTTTACCTATGTGATGCTTTATCTGCCGCAGCCTTGGGTAGCGCAAATGATGCAGCGCCGTGGCCTGGGCGACGTGTCAAATATTGAGGGCGCTTTTCGCCACACGCTAACCGATGACGCGCTGCTTACCTC
Source organism: uncultured Pantoea sp. (assembly GCA_966185695.1). Lineage (GTDB taxonomy): Bacteria > Pseudomonadota > Gammaproteobacteria > Enterobacterales > Enterobacteriaceae > Pantoea. Next base: position 250,691 of record CBIFUL010000001.1, read on the forward strand.
AGCGATTGAACAAGCCTGGTTTGCTTTGCATCAGGGAGAAGGGCGGTTGGCGCGCGATCAGAGTCTCGATCACCTTCTCAACATGTTGTCGCGTCATCTGGTCAGTAAACCCAGCGCGCAATTTCAGGATGCGCTGCGTCACATGCAGCTACTGCGCGATTACCTGCACGACTTTATGGCGCAGGATATTGGGCTGGATGATCTCTCGCGCCTCTCCGGCATCGATCGCTTTCGTCTCACCCGGCAGTTTAAACAGGCTTTTGGCCAATCTCCCCATGCGTATTTAGTGCGTTTACGCCTGCGGCGCGCGCGGGTTTTACTGGCGCAGGGCATCGAACCGGTGCAGGTTGCCGCTCAAGTCGGCTTCGCCGATCAAAGCCACTTAGGCCGCTGGTTTCAGCGTGCCTATCGTATGACGCCCGCCTGTTATCAACGTCAGTGCACAAACGTTCTATACGCAACAGCGCCCGCTGCTGGATGATGAGCTTTTCATGCTCATCGGAGAGAAGTTGCAGATGTTTGATACCAAAATTGCCCTGATCGTACGAGATGATTTAGCCACCTGGCAGCGCCTGAACGTGGTGGCGTTTCTTGCCACCGGCATTGCTGCCGCAGCACCAGAAATGATGGGTGAACGCTATGTGGACGCGGCGGGGCGCCATTACGGCAATATGATGGGACAACCCATGCTGGTGTTTTCCGCCGATTTGCCCGGCCTGCAGCGCGCACATCGCCAAGGCTGGGAGCGGGAATTAACGCTCATTCCCTACGTTGAAGCGATGTTTTCCACCGGTCATGACGCGGCGAACCGTGAAGTGTTTCACGCCGAAGACGCGGACAATCTTAATCTGGTGGGCATTGCGCTACGCGGCCCGAAAAAGGCGGTAGATAAAGCCATCAAAGGATTGTCGCTGCACGCCTGATAGCGCTGCGCGGCTTAATGTTAGCCGCCGCGCACCGATCCGCGCCACACCACGTCGGCCTGATACAGCAGGCTATCGTGCTGCTGCTCACCCTGCGGCGTGTGGCCGTTATCATCTTGCTCGGTTTTAATCAGCCACTGCACGGCATCGCGCGCGAACTGTTCCACCGGCTGCGCGAAGGTGGTTAAGTTATAGGATGACCAACCGGCCTGCGCGATGTTGTCATAGCCGATCAAGCAGAGATCGTCCGGCACGCGCAGGGCAAAGCGGTGCCGCGCTTCATCCATCAAGCCACACGCCACCAAATCCGTGACGCAAAAAATCGCATCCGGGCGCTGCGCGCGTGTTAACAAACGGTGCGCCAAAATCTGTCCGCTCTCGTAGGAGGTGGTGCCAAATCGTTCCACCGTCACCTCTAAACCTGCCTGCTGCGCGGCGGCGATAAATGCTGCTTCGCGCTTCATCAAACTTGGCGTGCCCGCCAGGGAATTTGCAAATCCCAAAACCCGACATCCGGCGCGTTGAAACGCCATCACCGCGGTTTGAGCCGCGATTTCCGCATCCAGATTGATGCTGAGCGATCCGGGCAGCGACTCGTCACGGTTAATTAAAATAATCCGCTGCCCGTGTTTATAACATTGGCGGGTGATAGTGCGATCCGGCATGCCGGAGAGAATGATCGAGGCATCCGCGCGAAAGTTAATTGCCTGCTGTAACGCGGCGGAAACGCTGTTATCGGAGCGATCGGTGTTGATTAGCATGGCGATTTTTCCCGACTCCTGAAGAAACTGCGTCAGCCAGCGCACCAGGCTGGCGCGGTAGGGCGTAGCAATCTCTGAGACAATCAGGCAAACAATGCCGCTGCGGTTGCGCACCAAACCGCGCGCAAGATGATTAACGTGATAGCCCAACTCTGCGGCCGCCTTCATCACCCGATCGCGCGTGGCTGCCGATACGCTGGCACCTGGCGTATAGGTACGCGACACCGCTGAACGTGATACGCCTGCACGATCCGCCACATCCTGCGCGCTTACCGCCGCCTTCTCATTCTGCATGCTCAACCTCTCCCAAAACTTGCGCTAGCAAGAGTCTGCCCTGGATTGCAAAGCTGTGCAAACTGCTGGAGATCGCATTTGTTGCATTTTTGTGACATCGACTGACAATTGCGCAGTAAGCCATTTGACAGGCTAATTCTTGTTCATTACTAATTTGCACACACGTGCAACAAAAGGTGCCAATGAAGCACCAACCCTACTAATCAGGAGAATCACTATGCGATACACCTCAATCGCCGTCGCACTGTCCTTGGGCTGTAGCTTCCTGCCGTTAGCCGCTACGGCGGCAGGCAATCTGAATATGGTGTGTTCCGCGGATGTCGTGGTGTGCGAGCACATGACGCGCATCTTTAGCCAGGAACATCCCGACATCAAAGTCAGCATGGTGCGTTTGTCAGCAGGTGAAGCCTATGCACGTTTACGCAGTGAAGCGCGCAATCCGCGCACCGATATCTGGTGGGCGGGCACCGGCGATCCGCATATGCAGGCGGCGGATGAAGGTTTGACGCAGGTGTACAAATCACCGCTGCTCGATCAACAGCAAGATTGGGCGCAGAAACAGGCGGAAAACTCCGGTTATCGCACCGTGGGCATTTATGCCGGGGCGCTGGGATGGGGATATAACACCAAACTGCTGGCGGACAAAAAGCTGAAGGAGCCAACCTGCTGGGCAGATTTGTTAGATCCGGGCTTCAAAGGCGAAATTCAGATCGCCAACCCCAACTCCTCCGGTACGGCCTACAACACGCTAGCGACGCTGGTGCAGATCATGGGCGAAGAAAAAGCCTTTGAATACCTGAAAAAACTCAACGCCAATGTTTCGCAATACACCAAATCCGGCTCTGCTCCGGTGAAGTCAGCCGCGCGTGGCGAAACCACGGTGGGCATTGTGTTTATGCATGATGCAGTGGCAATGCAGGTTGATGGCTTCCCGATCAAAACCGTCGCGCCCTGCGAAGGAACAGGCTATGAAATTGGTTCAATGTCGATCGTGAAGGGCGCACGCAATCTGGCCAACGCCAAAGTGTGGTACGACTGGGCGCTGAGCGCCAAAGCGCAATCCCACATGAAAGAAGCCAAATCCTTCCAGCTGCCTTCCAACCGCGACGCTGAAATCTCTGAATACGCGCCGCGTTTCGAGAACATCAAATTGATTGATTACGACTTTAAAACCTACGGCAACTCCGAAAAACGCAAAGAGCTGTTGGGCCGTTGGGACAAAGAGATCGGCGCGAGCGCGCAGTAATACCCTGGATCGCCGTTCATTGATGATGAAGATTCGACGCTATTACGCTGATCTGTAGGGTGCGCATTAATGCGCACCTGGATGCCAGGTCACCATGAATGGTGACCCTACGCTGTCAGTGCATAAGTCTCGTAAGGTGCGCATTGATGCGCACATGGTTTCTGATCGAGGTAATTCATGAAGGCAAATAATCGTCGTCTGACGGGTGCATTACTGATCGGCGCAGCCGCCTTGCTGCTGCTGCCGTGGTACAGCCTCGAAGCCGGTTTCTTTGATAGCGGCTGGATCGCCAGCCTGTGGCGCGACAGTGCCAGCGCCCCGGCGCTGTGGCAGCTGGGCGAGCATCCGTGGCTGATTGTCGCCGTGCTGCTCTTTGCACTGTGCGCGCTGTGCGGCGTTTTGCCCGCAGCGGTGCGCAGCCGCTTGTTGTTGCTGTTCAGCGCGCTGGGCGTGTTATTCCTGATTGTTGAAGGTCACGCGATTGGCTACAGCGGCTGGAGTTGGCTATGGCTGGAAAACGCCGCGGGCGCGTTAGAGCAAGGCCAACCGGCGATGGGCGCGGGCGCGCTGCTGCTGCTCACCACCTTCCTGCTGCTGTTTGCTTTCGCGCTGGCCGAACGAGGCGTGATGAAAGGCGATGCTTTTGTGGTGGCGTCACTGGTGCTGCTCACCGCGTTGGTGAGCGTGTTTGTGCTGTATCCGGTGCTAAGCATGTTTGTTGTCTCGGTACAGGATGTTGATGGCAGCTTCAAGCCGGATGGTCTGATCGCGAATCTGCAGGATCCCTCGATCTGGAGCTTATCCTGTTTAGCTGGCGGCACCTGCGGCACCGCGTGGCGCACCTTGTGGCTGGCGCTGATGACGGCCAGCGGCTCAACGCTGTTGGGATTAGCGTTTGCCTTGGCCGCGACGCGCACGCCGCTGCCGTGCAAAAAAGCGCTGCGCATGCTCACCATTTTGCCCATCATCACGCCGCCGTTTGTGATCGGTTTGGCGCTTATCCTGCTGTTTGGCCGTTCCGGCGTGGTCACCGAGCAATTGGCGTCGCTATTTGGCGTTGAACCCGGTCGCTGGCTGTATGGCTTAACCGGCATCTGGATTGCTCAGGTTCTGTCGTTCACGCCGATTGCGTTTCTGGTGCTGATTGGCGTGGTCGAGGGCGTAAGCCCCTCGCTGGAAGAAGCCTCGCAAACGCTGCGCGCCGACCGCTGGCGTACCTTTACGCGCATTTCGCTGCCGCTGATGGCGCCGGGGTTAGCCAACGCGTTTCTGATCAGCTTTATCGAAAGCATGGCTGACTTCGGTAATCCAATGGTACTGGGCGGCAGCCATGGCGTGCTCTCTACCGAGATCTTCTTCTCGGTGGTGGGAGCGCAGAACGACCCGAGCCGCGCCGCGGTGCTGGCGATGATTTTGCTGTGCTTCACGCTGGCGGCTTTCGTGCTGCAGCGCTGGTGGCTCGGCGGTAAAAGCTTCGCCACCGTGACTGGAAAAGGTGATGGCGGCAAACACGGGCAACTGCCGCGCCCGCTGCGCTTTGGCGTGTACGGCATGGTGATTCCGTGGGGAGTGTTCACGCTGGTGATCTACGGCATGATCGTGGTCGGCGGTTTTGTGCAGTCGTGGGGCTTAAACGATGCGTTGACCTTCGAACACTACGTGCGCGCCTTCCGCGTCAGCTTCAGCGACGGGCATCTGTTGTGGAGCGGCGTAGCGTGGAACTCCTTCTGGACCACGCTGGAAATCGCGCTGATCGCTGCGCCGCTCACCGCGATTGTCGGTTTGCTGACCGCGTGGTTGATCGTGCGGCAGAAATTCGCCGGCCGCCAAACCTTTGAGTTTCTGCTAATGCTGAGCTTCGCCATTCCCGGAACGGTTATCGGCGTGAGTTACGTGATGGCCTACAACTTGCCGCCGCTGGAGATCACCGGCACCGCGATGATCCTGATCGCCTGCTTCGTGTTCCGCAATATGCCGGTGGGCGTGCGCGGCGGCATCGCGGCCATGAGCCAGCTGGATAAGAGCCTGGATGAAGCCTCATTAACGCTCGGTGCTAACAGCTTCCGCACGCTGCGAAAAGTGGTGTTGCCGCTGTTGAAACCGGCAATCAGCGCCGCGCTGGTTTACGCCTTTGTGCGCGCCATTACCTCGATTAGCGCCGTTATTTTCCTGGTCAGCGCGCAATACAACATGGCCACGTCTTACATCGTCGGGCTGGTTGAAAACGGGGAGTATGGCGTCGCGATTGCCTACTCCACGGTTCTGATCGTGGTGATGCTGCTGATTATCGGCCTGTTCCAGTGGTTGGTCGGCGAACGTCGTTTGCGCCGCGTAGCGCGTCCCATAGACGTGGCGGCGATTCCATCTTCAACTTCATTAACGCAGGAGAGAGCCGTATGACACGCGTAACTGCCGGTTCTGTGGTGTTTGAACATGTCACCAAACGCTTTGCAGGTTTTGATGCGATTCCCGATCTGTCGTTAACGGTGGAACCGGGCACGCTGGTTACGCTGCTCGGCCCCTCCGGCTGCGGCAAAACCACCACGCTGCGTCTGCTGGCCGGGTTAGAACATCCCACTTCGGGACGCATTTTGATTGGCGGCAAAGAGGTGACGCATCTGCCCGCGAACGAACGCGATGTGGCGATGGTATTTCAATCCTACGCGCTGTTTCCCCATATGAATGCGCTCGACAACATCATGTATGGCTTGCAGTCGTCGGGTATGAATAAGCGGGAAGCGCAGGATCGGGCGCGCGAAGGGCTGAAATTGGTGGGACTGGAACATCAGGGCCAGCGCCTGCCGTCGGAGCTTTCCGGCGGGCAGCAGCAGCGCATTGCCGTGGCGCGCGCGCTGGTATTGGAGCCGCAGGTGCTGCTGCTGGACGAACCGCTTTCCAACCTCGATGAACGTCTGCGCCGTCGCGTGCGCACCGATATCCGCGATCTGCAACAGCGGCTTGGCTTCACCGCCGTGTATGTCACGCACGATCAGGAAGAGGCGCTGGCGGTGTCCGATAAGATCATTGTCATGAAAGAAGGGGATATTGCTCAGCAGGGCGCGCCGGAGAGTTTGTATCACGCGCCAAATTCGGTGTTTATCGCCGACTTTATGGGTGAGGCGAATATATTGCCGTGTGAAGTAGAGCAAATCGACGGCAGCGATGCGCTGGTGCGGCTGGGCAATCAGCGTTATCGCGTGCGCGGCAATGGCCTGAAAACCGGCGCGGCTCAGCTTTCGGTGCGGCCGCAGTTTATTACCCTGCGTGATAACGGCGCGGGAGCATTGCACGGACAAGTCACGCACAGCACCTGGCTGGGCGATCACATTGAGTATGAAGTGGCCACCGAATTGGGTGCGCTGTTTATCGTCGATGCGCAGATGGAGCAGCAGCTGCCGTTGGCATCGCAGGTAGCGATTGATTTCAAACCACAGGGCTTGGCTCTGATTGCCGGTTAAAAGGGGATTAACAATGAGTGAAATGGAACATGATGCGCTATTGGCGCGCCTGAAGCTGGCAGAGCACGTGGCGCGAGCGGGTGGTGCGAAGGCGCTGGCGTATTTCCATCAGCGTGATTCGCTGGTGGTGGAAACCAAATATGATTTGCAGGATGTGGTATCGCGCGCCGACCGCGAAGTCGAACAGATGATCGATCAGCACATTCGCGCGCAGTTTGCCGACGACGGTTTTCTTGGCGAAGAGTACGGCTTGCAGGAGGGCACATCGGGCTACACCTGGGTGGTCGATCCCATCGACGGCACCAGCCCGTTTCTCAATGGCATGCCAAACTGGTGCGTGTCGGTAGCGGTTTTACACGGCGGCGTGCCGGTGATAGGCGTGATTTTCGCACCTACGTATAATGAGTGCTATGTGGCGGCGCTGGGGCACGGCGCGACGCTCAACGGCCAGCGTTTGCAGGTGGATGCCTCACGCACGCTGCAAAATCACGTCACCGGTTTTGGCGCCAACAGCCACGTTAGCCCCGACGAGGTCGGCAAGATCCTCGCCGCGCTGTTAGCCGCAGGCGGCAACTTTATCCGCATTGGGTCGGGCGCGCTGATGTTGGCGTGGGTGGCGGCGGGGCGCGTGGTCGGCTATTACGAACCTTACATGCATGCCTGGGATTGCCTTGCCGGTTATTGCCTGGTGAAAGAGGCGGGTGGGTGGTATCACCCGTTCAACACCGAAGGTGAGCGGCTGCTGAAGGGGGCGCAAGTGCTGGCGGTGGCACCAGGCGCGGAAGCGGATCTCAAGCGGGTTGCCGGGATCCGATAACGATGGCGAGGACTGCGCCGTGGCGCAGTCCCATGCCCGCTACACTTTGAGCATTTTTGCCGTGCTGTCGATGTCGATTTCATCTTCGGTGAAGATCAGCGTCGTGCCCTGGAACGTGGTGATCGCCAACTTTTTCAGTGAACGCGTTTCGGCCGGCTTATCCTCAGACTTGGGGCGAATGTTATTCAGCAGTACGCCCACCGACAACACCGGCTTCTCCTTATCGATACGCGCCACGGCGGGCACCTCTTCGCTGAAGACCACGAAGGATTTGATCGATGTGAGTTTCAAGCGCTCGCCGGCGATGAAGATGTATTTGCTATCCGGCAGCACTTTAACGGCGAACGCCGACAGGCCTTTGTTGTTGGTGGTGGGTTCGAAGGTCACCGCGGCATCTTTCTTGATCAGTTCAGGGTTGGCGACCTTGATAACATGGAAATAACGGTTGTCACCGTTTTCATCTTTGATAAAGCCAAACCCTTTATCGTCAAACCAGGTTGTGATTGTTCCGTTCATCGCCATTACCGCCTACTTGATTGTTAATTTGCTCATTTTTTGCAGCGCGCAGTGTAAAGCACATTGCCGACTCAGACTACGCCTTTGCTATAAGTTTGGACGACAAATTTCCCTCAGGCGAGCGGGCGGCGAATGGGTTATGATCCGCGTCCACTTTCCCGCGAGTTACCTGATGTCTGCGATTATCGATACCTTTATTGCGCCGCCGTGCGCAGCGCACATTGACATTCTTTATCAGGATGAACATCTGCTGTTGATCAATAAGCCTTCCGGGCTGCTGAGCCTGTCCGGCAAAAACCCACAGAATCGTGACTCGGTACATTACCGTTTGGTGCAGATGTTTCCCGGCTGCACGCTGGTGCATCGGCTGGATTTTGGCACCTCCGGTTTGCTGGTTGTGGCACGTAACAAGACCATTAACGCGGCGCTCAGCCAGCAGTTTAGCCAGCGCAGCGTCACGAAAGTCTACAGCGCGCTGCTGTGTGGCCATCTGGCGCAAAATGAGGGCGTAATCGACGCGGCGATTGCGAAAGATGCGGCGCTGTTTCCGCGCATGAAGCTTTGTGCGCAGCAGGGCAAACCGGCGCGTTCACGCTTTCAGGTGGTAGAGCGGGGATATTATGCGGTCGATAACGGGCAATCGCTGCCGGTCACGCGGGTGCAGCTCATGCCGGAAACCGGGCGCACCCATCAGCTGCGCATTCATTGTCAGCATCTGGGGCACCCAATTTTGGGCTGCGATCTTTACGGCGGGCGATTGATGCCGGGCAGTGAACAGACGGCGCGTTTGCTGCTGCACGCCAGCGAATTGCACTTTGTGCATCCCGTCAGCGGCGAAGCGATCGCCGCGCGTCACGCCTGCCCGTTTTAAACGCGATTACCACATCAAATCATCAGGCACTTTGAAGTCCGCATACGGGTCGTCCTCGTCCTGCTCTTCCTGACTTAGCGCGCTGTTCAGCACAATGCTTTCCGCATCGCGCTGAGCGATTTTATCGGCCACGCTGGCCGGAATAATGGCGTATTGGCTATCACCCTGGCTGTTCACCGCCAGGCGCGCAATCGCCAGACGACCGTTAATCAGCTGTGCTTGCGTCTGCTTGTCGACGTCAATTTTCTTGATCAGGTTATTGTCGGTGAAGTTAAAACTGATGGTGCCTTTCGCAATATCAATCTTATTCATCTCAATCAGCTGCTTGACCTGCGCTTTATGCTCTTTGGTCAGCGTCGCCTGTTTTTGCTGCTCACTCAGCTGCTTATCACGCTCAAGCTGCGCCTTTTTGTTCTCTTCGACCGCTTCGCGAGCTTCCCGCGCCTGCACGCGCGATTTCTTCGCGGTACGCTGAACTTTGGCCATCTTTTTTGTGGAGACCAATCCGGCTTTGAGCATCTGCTCTTGTAAGGTGAGTTTTGTCATTGTCGTGTCTAACCCGTTGCAAAATTTGGGGGGATTATAGCGTAATGCGGGGCATTAAAACGATTAACTCGCAGGATAGCGGCGCGATTTAACGCGCCGCTGAGGGTTCAGGGATGCCGTTTGTTGCAGGCAAAAGCCAGGTGATTAAGGCACATCTATACGGGTAACGCTGAGATGAGCACCTTCTCCTTTACCGTAAACTTTACCGCTAACGCGCACCTTGTCTTCAGCGTTGAAGGTTTTACCTTTAAACGTGGCGGTAGGGGCTTTGATGTTCACCGTGCCGGAGCTGTCACGGAACTGGTAAGTATCGTCGGCGATCTTTTTAACGATATAGCCTTCCAGCGTCACATAACCGCCCTGACGGAAATCTTTAATCAGGGTAACAGGAGTTTCACCGGTGTCTTCCGTGCCTTTATAACCCGCATCTTCGTTTTGCTGTGCAGGCGGTTTTTTACCGCCCTCAAAGCCGCCGGTTTCTGCCAGCGCGCCGAAGCTGAACGGTAACAATAGCGCTAATCCTATAATTTTATTCATCTCATTCTCCTGAATGCTAAGTCGTCCTCTTAAGCCTGGCACATCTCAACCAGAGTAAACGCAACGAGAGGAGAAATTTATAGGGAGTGTTGCTTCGGCGGCGGGCGGCTAAGGCGTAAACGCGACATCAGCGCTGATGTCGCGCGCCCGCGTCAGGGATCAGCTTTCAATCTGTAAGTGCAGCTGGCGACCTAAAATGACGTCCGCCTCCTGGAGGCTGACATCCAATCCCGCTGAAGGGGTAAAAGTCAGCTCACCAAAAAGCACCTGGCCATTGAGCAGATAGAAATCTGCGCGCACGAATTTAAAATCCGCGGCCAGTTGCGTGGCGTAATATTTCATTTCATGAAAACCGGCAGGCATGGCGGGATACTGCTTGCTGTCGATTAAGGCCACGGTATCTTCGAAAGGCAGCGGATTCCAATTCATATCAAAATAATAGAATTTTGGCGTACCCTTTTCACGCCCCACGCACACCATTACCGCGTAAGGTTTGCCATTAAAGCAGTAGAATTTATAGTCGTCAGGGAAACCTCCCTGTTCATTTTCAATAAACTTTTCACACAAAATCTTGCGGCTGATTTTTTTATACTGCGGTTCAACAAACAGCGATGAGAAGTCCTGCTTGAGCCATTTATCAAGCTGCTCGTTGGTTTTATCTCTATCTAACGCCGTTTTGCTTTCACAGATAATGTTATAGCCAGCACCGTGATTGCACTTCAGCGCAAACTTTTCAGGCAAGGCGGCATAATCAATATCCTGCGCATTGTCGTACACACCGTACAACTCATTAAGAATTTCGCCACATCCTTTGGCTTTGACATATTCACGCACCTTATACTTATCCGCGCAGAGCGTATAAATGTCATTGCTGAATTCATTGAATTTGAGCCACTGAATCTTTTCGTTGAAATTGCGGGGGTTGGTTAAGTTAAGTTTCTTCTTGAATTTAATATAGTAGTGAGCTTTAGCACAAAATTGCGGAAAACTGTGTGCGCCAATTTGCAGAGCGGATTTTACTGTGTGTTTTATCATCTTCATGTATATTATCTCGGTTTGAAAATATTAAGATGCATATGGATGATGGTTTTGTTTCTGAAAAAATAATTGAGGAGCGTGCAAGACACTATCTCGACAATTAAAAAGCAGTACGCAGCGCCCTGAATCCCGAAACGATGAATCATTATCCAGGAGAGAGGAACGGTGAGAACGCAACATAAAAACATCTTTTTAGCCAGATACTGATACCCAGATTCTTTTATAATATAGCGATAACAAATGGTGCCTAAAGACGAGAACATGGTGCCTATAATTATTATCGGGATAATATTCACCGCATCCATGTACTTTTCGCCGTACAGGAAGCGGATGACATAGTCACCCACCAGCATGAAGCCGCCAAGCGCCGCGAGCGAGCACAGGATGACCAGCCGATTGATTTTATTCAGCAATTTATCCACATTTTGCTGATCTTTTTCACGGTAAATTTTCGAGAAAAAACTGGTAATTAACGCCAGAACCACAAAAGACCAGGCTCCGCCGATGGTAAGGGAGACGCTATACACGCCCAGCATCGAGTACGAGAGCACGTTTGCCAAAAAGATGCTGGATATTTGCGTGTAAATATCCGCAGAAATGCTGGATAAAATTAGCGCACCACCGGTAAAAAGCATATAGCGATTATAAATACCGTATCCTTTCCCGTTATCTTCAACGTTGGTGGTGTATTTGAAGTACATCAACCGCAGCAAATAAGGCACCAGCGGAATAATAATAATGGGGATGGTGAAGTAGTAAATCGATAGTTGGTAGTGCGAAATACTGAACCTCACCAACAGCGCAAGTGATAAACCAATCACATTGGTGATGGTGTTGATTTTTGATTTCAACTGCGTGTTGTTATAAATGGAAAAGAAGTCCATCACAATATAGTAGGTGGCAATGCAGTTGGCGACGCCAAACAGAAACACCAGCAGGTCGGTATAAAGATAAAGATAGCCTAACACCAGGCTGGAAGAGAGCAGAAAGAAGCAGCGGCGTTGGTTTTGCGTGTGCATGGCCATCGCGATACCGGAACTCGCCTTCTCGCTCATACGCTTGAAAATAATGTTCTGGCCGCCAAACCATGACAGCGTCTGCACAAAAATGAACAGTGACGTGGAGATGTTTATCTTGCCAAAGTTTTCCGGGCCAATGTATTTGGCCATCAAAGAATTTATATAGATCAATCCAATGATGTTCACGGCTTTTTCCAGCATGATCCATATTGCGTTAGCGTACATTTCATCTCTCACAGTAACACGGCGTGTAAATAGTGTGATGCACCGCTCAATATTATGGGTGGCTAAAGGTTTTATCCCGGATAGGTCAGCGGGACGTCGCGTTATTACCTGGCTTAATAAGATATAACTTTCTGCGTTATTTCCTAAGGCTCTTTTATTTCGCTGGAATTGTGACCGTAGATAAAACTTTAGTGAAGGGTTTTTTAGTAAATCAGATAAGCTGCAATTATTGACAGCAATTAACGCCAGCCATAAGTAGAGTTGTTTTTTTGGTGAGTGTCCTTTATTAACGCATAAGTATGACGTTGGACATTAAGAGCTGATTAAGCTCTTAATGGGCAGGTAAAGCAGGTATTTTATTAGCCGAGAATAAATTCCCGATAGCCAGAGATCATTACGTAGCCGGCGAAGTAGCAGAAGATAATGGCGGAAGCGAGATAGGAGTATTGCAACAGGCGCTGACCAAGCAGTTTACCGCCCATGCTGCCGACCAGGCACAGCACGCACGTCCACACCACGCCAGCGATGAAGAATCCCCCCAGAAAGGATGAGGTTGCGCTGGCGCTGCCGTGTCCCATGCGGGAAATCAAGGCGCCGCCGACGCTGGCGAACCATAAAATGGCGGTGGGCGATGACATGGCTAACACCACGCCACGGCTAAATTCGCGCAGTAGCGAACGATACGGCTGCGCTTCCACGGCAGGCAATTCGGTTTTTTGATGCAGCGCGGCATACAGCATTTTCCCGGCAAACCACAGCAGCATTATCCCGCCGCCAATCCACAATACCCAGCGCACCGCGGTGAATTGCAACACCACCGCCATGCCGGCCAACGCCAGAAGCGCATAGATCAAATCGCCAATACAGGTGCCGATGCCGAGCCAAAACCCGTGGAAATAGCCGCGCTGCATGGCCAGCGTGATCATAGCGATGTTGGCGAGGCCGATATCCAGACACAACGATAAACTCAGCAGAAAACCATTCGAAAACTGCAACATGGTGCAAAACATCTCCTTGTTAAATCGAGGATGGCATTAAATCACAGCCCGCCGTGTTTTCTCATCCATGCAGATATGTTTATATGCATCCATTCGCCCGCTATAACCAAACACCATGAATCTTCGAGAGAATATTGTCAGTCAATTCAGCACGCTGTCGCCTGAACTGCAACGGGCAGCGGAATATGCGCTGCAAAATACCAATCAGCTGGTGGTGCAATCGATGCGCGCCTTCGCGGCGGAAGCCGGTGTCAAACCGGCGACCCTGCTGCGTTTAGCACAGCGTTTGGGCTGGAACGGCTGGGGCGAGTTAAAAGCGGCATTTATCGACGAGCTTGGTTTACGCAGCGATACCTACGGTGCGAAAGCAAAGAAACTCATCGCCAAAGCGCCGCAAAGCGAACTCTACGCTGAGGTTTTCCAGGCGCATCAAGCCAATCTTGCTTTAACGCACAACAGCAATCACACCGCGATGCAGCAAGCGGTTGAGCTGCTGGAGGCGGCCGATCACGTTTACCTCAGCGGCTTCCGCGCCAGCTTTCCGGTTGCCTGGTCGCTGTTTTATGTTTATCGCCTGTTCAAACGCCAGGTGGCGTTGATTGACGGTTTAGCCAGCAACATCGAAGTGTTCACGCGCGAATTCACGCCACAAGATTGTGTGCTACTGACCAGCTTTGCGCCCTATTCGCGCGAAGCGCTAGAGGTGTTACAGGCCGCGCAGCGCGCCGGTGCGCGCATCATCGCCGTTACCGATTCGCCGGTTTCACCGCTGGCGCAAGCGGCGGATTGCACGCTGCTGTTCTCCGTGGCCAGCCCATCATTTTTCCCTTCCGTGGTGTCGGGTATGGGGTTGGCGGAATGCCTTTTGGCGATGCTGGTGGCGCGGCAGGGTAGCGCGGCGGTGGACAACATTGAACAGGCAGAACGCTACTTGCTTGATTCGGGCGCTTACGTGGTAGCCAAAAAATCCTGAGTGCTGATCCATTTGCTGCCACCAGCGTAAAATAAATTCATTTGAATCAAAATGGCGTTGACCTGATCCAAACGTATCCGGCAAGATGCTGCCATTCAGCGCACCCGCGCCTATTAGCAGGACAGCATCATGAGCCACATTATTCATCGCAGCTTACGCCATACGCCGCTTGTGGCGGCAAGTGCGGCGGGCGCGTACATCACCGACGTCAACGGACAACGCTATCTCGATGCCTGCGGCGGCGCGGCGGTGTCCTGTTTAGGCCACGCGCATCCTGATGTATTGGCGGCGATGCATCAGCAGATCGATCGGCTTGCCTACGCGCACACCGGTTTTTTCACCAGCGATACCGTTGAACAACTCGCCGAACAGCTGACGCGCACCGCGCCCGGCGATCTTAACTACGCCTACTTTGTTTCCGGCGGTTCGGAAGCGGTGGAAACGGCGCTGAAGCTGGCGCGTCAATACTGCGTTGAGATCGGTCAACCTGAGCGTACCAGGTTTATTGCGCGTCAGCAGAGCTATCACGGTAATACGCTGGGAGCACTGGCGGTGGGTGGTAATGAATGGCGTCGCCGCCAGTTTGCTCCGCTGCTGATCGACGTGATTCGCGTGTCCGCCTGCAATGAGTATCGCGACCGGCGGGTCGACGAAAGCCAGCAGCAATACACCCAACGCCTGTTGCGGGAGTTGGAGCAGGCGATCGTGGCAGCCGATCCCGCCACCATTATCGGCTTCTGTGCTGAAACCGTGGTGGGCGCCACCACCGGCGCCATGCCGCCGACGCCGGGTTATCTGCAAGGCGTGCGCGCGATCTGTGACAAATACGGCATTTTGTATATCGCCGACGAGGTGATGTGCGGCATGGGGCGCACCGGTACGCTGCACGCGTTTGAGCAGGACGCGGTGGTGCCCGACCTCGTGACCATCGCCAAAGGTTTGGGCGGCGGTTATCAACCGATTGGTGCGGTGCTGGCGAGCGAAAAGATTGTCGCTGCGCTGCAAGCGGGCAGCGGCCTGTTCCAGCACGGCCATACCTACATTTGCCACGCGACGGCGGCCTCGGCAGCGTTGGCGGTGCAGCAGGTGATTGAACGTGACAACCTGCTGGAGGCCGTGCAGCAGCAGGGCGCGTATCTGCATCAGGCGCTGCACGAGGCGTTAAGCGATCTGCCCCATGTTGGTCATACGCGCGGACGCGGCCTGTTTGCCGGGGTGGAACTGGTGCTGGATAAAGCCAGTAAAACACCGTTCGATCCCCATCTGAAACTCCATGCGGCAATCAAAGCCAACTGCATGGCGCGCGGGCTGCTGGTGTATCCCATGGGCGGCACCATTGACGGGCATTATGGCGATCACGTTCTGATTGCCCCGCCGTTTATCGTCACGCCATCCCAGCTGGATTTTGTGGTGGACACCTTGCATCAGGTGATTCGCGAAGAAACCACCCGGTTAGCGGGGCGTCGATGATCAACCGTTTACCGCCGTTGGCGCAGCATCAATGGGACGATCAGCAGCGTCCGTTAGCGCAAGAGATCATCAATGGCCCGCGCGGTGCGCTGCTGCCGCCGTTTGAGCCGCTGCTGCGCAGCCCGGAATTAATGGCGCATGCGCAGCGCATGGGCGAATACCTGCGCTACCGCAGCGCCATTGGCCAGCGCTTATCTGAACTGGCCATTCTGCTCACCGCACGCCACTGGGCGCAGCCGGTGGAATGGGCGATTCACGCACCGATTGCGCGTGAGAAGGGCATCTCCGCTGCGGCGGTGCAGGCGATCAATCAACACGGCTTGCCGGACGATCTGCAAGCCGACGAATGGGTGATTTACCATTTTTGTCAGCAGCTGCATCAGCAGAAAAAAGTCAGTGACGCAACGTGGCAACAGGCTATCGATCTGTGGGGCGAAAAAGGCGTGGTGGATTTGATGGGTATCAACGGCTATTACAGTTTTCTCTCGATGATCATGAACGGCGCGCAGACGCCAACGCCCCCGACGCAAGACGTGCTGTTGCAGGATGAAACACAATGAAAAAGCTCAGGATTAGCGGTTCCCCATTTGAGGTTGGTCAGCAGCTCGGCGCATTTGGCCGCGCGGCCTGGCACGACAAACTGACGCACATCGCCTTGTGGCAAACGGTGATGGGCATGCAACAGGCGGCGCCTACCCTGGCGATGCGCGCGCAGGTTCAGGCGCGTTACCCGCTGATCTGGCAAGAGCTGGAAGGCATGGCGGCAGGATTAGACGCGCCGATTGCGGAAGTGTTCGCCTGGAACTGTCGTGGCGATCTGGTGCGTTCCACCTCGGATGGCTGCACCACCCTTGCGGGCGTTAACGCGCGTGGCGAACGGGTGATTGCGCACAATGAGGACGGTTTCCCGCAGCTGCGCGAAGACTGCGCCTGGGTGGAGATCGCCCCGACGCAAGGCTTAGCCTTTAGCAGCTTTGCCTATCCCGGATCGATCTGCGGTCACACCGTAGCCGTGAATGAGAAAGGCATTGTGAATACCGTGAATAACATCCGTGCGGTGCAGCGCCCGAGCGGCCTGCCGCGTCAGATTTTGGCGCGGCAGGCATTGAACGCGAGCACGCTGGATGAAGCGATTGAGATATTAACCGCCACGCCGCGCGCCGGGGCTTTCCATCACACTTTGGGGCAGTCAGGCAGCCGCCGCCTGTTCAGCGTGGAAGCTACCGGTTCCGGCTGCGCGGTGCTGCCGCTGTATGCACCCTTCGGCCACGCCAATCATCTGATCCATCCGCAGTTACAGGCGGTAGAACAGGTGATCACCGCCAGTTCAGCCTCACGCCAGGCGCGCCTGCAAGGTTGGCTGCCGGAGCAATCGCAGCTGGATGCCGCTGACGCTCTGGCGATGCTATCCGATCGGCACGATGCGCAGCTGCCGATTTATCGTGTAGCGCCCGACGATCCCGATGAAGAAAATACGCTGGCCACGGCGGTGTTTGTGCTTGGCGAGCAGCTGGTTCGCTGGCAGATATTTACCTGCGATCGCGTATCTGCTGCGCTGCAAGGCAGCATGGGTTAATGAGCGAACCTGCAAAAGGCACAATCGGTAGCAGCGCGATTTTTCGCGCGGCTTTAAGCAACATCATGGCTTGAGGCATGCGCGAAGGATCGCGCCGCTACCCTCAGCGCATGAACCATCAATCCACCAGTTTGTGAACCCGATCACCTCATGCGGGCGCTATTTACGCCAATCCCACTAAGCTCGTTAAGCAGCCCTCATTTTGGGCAGAAAACCTTATGATTACGGTGGGATACAACCATGATTCAACACACTCCGTTCTCGCGCTGCGGTTTGGCATCGCGCTTATCCGTGGCATTATCACTGGCTGTTTTCTCTCTGACGGGAAGTAATATGGCAACGGCAGCAGAACACGCAACGCAAACCGCGCTGGTCGGCACATGGACCAGCATCCCTGACGCACCTTTGGTGCAAAAACCCGCGCATCCCAGCCAGGGCTTATACCGCTTACAGGTGAATGCGGATGGCAGCCTCACGCCGCTCGGCGTGATTGAGATGAAAAGTCCGTCGTGGATTGTGAAGTCGCACGATGGTCGCTTTGCCTACACCACCAACGAAGAAAAAGCCGGCACGGTAACCGCGCTGGCCTTGGGCAAAACCGGCGAAGTCAAGGTGTTGAACGTGGTCGACAGCCACGGCCAGCAGCCGACGCACGCCAGCATCAGCCCGGACGGCAAATTTTTACTGGTTGCTAACTACTCCGGAGATAAAGGCGGCGCGGGCGTGACGGTGCTACCGCTGCATCAGGACGGCGCGCTGGGCGAAAGCGTGCAGCATTTCCCGTTTGCCGCTGGCTCTGGTGTGGTCAACGATCGCCAGGACAGCGGTCATGCGCACTTCACCACCTTCACGCCGGATGGCAACTATGTGTACGCCGCCGATCTGGGTGCGGATAAACTGCATGCCTATCGCTATCACGCCAACCAGCCGCAGCCGCTGGTGGCCGATCCTGCGCGCGACGTCACGTTCACGCCAGGCGCCGGGCCACGTCATCTGGTGTTTGCGCCCAACGGTCAGCACGCTTACGTCATCACTGAAATGGCGGGCGATATTGAGGTGTTCGCGGTGCATGACGATCGGCTACAGCTGGTCAGCAAAGTGAAGTTGAATGATCAAAACAGCAGCGCGGAATACCGCAGCGGCGGCGGCATTATTCTTAGTCCGGATGGCAACTACCTCATTGCTGCCAATCGCGGCTCTGATAACGTGCTGCTGGTGTTTAAGATTGAGCAGGATGGCATGCTCGGCGCGCCAAAACGCTACAACGCCGGCGGTATCGAACCGCGGGCATTCACCTTTGATGCCAGCGGCAAAAACCTGTATGTCACCAACGTGTTCAGCAATAACATCACGCGCTTCGAGTACGACGCCGCCACCGGTGCGTTAACCGCGCAAGGTGAGGTCGCGCAGATCGCTACGCCAACCGATATTGCGTTTTTTGATTAGTCGCGATTGGGGTCGCCAGATCAGGATTGATTGACTGCAGGCATTGGTAGCGGCGCAAGAAATTGCATCGCTACCGAATGTGCGATTGGCGAGTATTAATCACCGACCTGGCAGCGGGCGCAGCTGATCTCCAGCCTGAACCTGCCGCACCGCGCGGAGAGTGAATCCACGCGCCATTGCGCTAGCGGATGGATAAATCCGCTAGCGCCGCCAGCAGCGCATCGACTTTCGGCAGCAGCTGCTTGCGACGCGGCCACAGCAGCGTCAGCGGTAAACCGTCCGGCTGCTGCTCGGGCAGAATGATCTCCAGTTCGCCGCGCGCCAGCGGTTCACGTATCAACCATGAAGGCATTTGCGCCACGCCCAATCCGCCGCATAACGCTTGCACCTGCGCATCCACGTCGCCCAGCGCCATTCGATGCGGCACCGTGCGCCAATGGGGATGACCATCGGCGGTGGTGAACAACCAGGGTTTGCTGCTGCCATCCACGCGCTCATACAGAATGGCCTGATGCTGCAACAGTTCGCGCTCGCTATGAGGTCGGCCATGCCGCGCTAAGTAGTCCGGCGCGGCGCAGAACACCATGCGCTCGCGGCCCATCTGACGACAGCCAAGCGATGCCGGTACATCCAGCGATCCCCCAATACGTACCGCCACGTCAATGCCCTCCTCAAACAGATCGATAAACCGATCGGAAAACGTCAGGTTCAGCTCCAGCTCGGGATGCTGCTGGCAGAACGGGATCAGCAGCGGCATAACGCCGAGTCGCCCATAGGTATTGGGTACCGCCAGCCGTAAGCGTCCTGCCGGGATGGTGCGCTGTGCGGCCAGCACCGCTTCTGCCTCCGCCAGCTCTTCCATGATGCGCAGGCAGGTTTGGTAATAGGCATTGCCCGCGTCGGTGAGCTTGAGGCTGCGGGTGGTTCGCTCCAGCAGACGCGATCCGAGGCGCGCTTCCAGCCGCGATACGCTTTTGCTCACCGCCGAACCGGTAAGGTGCAGCCGCTCAGCCGCTGCTGCAAAGCTGCCGCTTTCAACGCTGGCAACAAACGGAACGATATCTTTTAAACGCTGATCGTGCATTGATTCGTGAACTCAAGTTAGGAATGTCGTGAAAAACTGCCACAGCTAAGAACTGAATTCTCTATTAAGCTCAACAATATCGCAATTGAGGAGAATTGACATGCAAAAGCAGGCGTTAATTGTAGGCATCAGCGGCGTCATCGGTCGTGCGCTGGCGGAAAAGTTACAGCACGAAGGTTGGCAGGTTAGCGGTTTATCGCGCGGTCGCGGCGCGGTGCCGCCGGGTTGTCGCAGCCTCACCGCAGACTTAACCGATGCCGACGCGGTGCGCGCGGCGCTGGCGCAGGAAAAACCGGATGCGCTGTTCTTCAGCGTATGGTCGCGTCAGGAGAATGAAAAAGAGAACATCCGCGTTAATGGCGCCATGGTACGCCACGTCATCGACGCGTTGGGCGTGCGCCTCAACGGCGCGCATGTGGCGCTGGTGACGGGTTTGAAACACTATCTCGGCCCATTTGAAGCCTACGGCAAAGGCGCGGTGCCGGAAACGCCGTTCCGTGAAGAGCAGGGCCGCCAACCGGTCGATAATTTCTACTATGCGCAAGAGGATGAGGTGTTCGCGGGTGCCGAGAAATTTGGCTACCGCTGGAGCGTGCATCGTCCACATACCATTATCGGCCATGCACTCGGCAACGCCATGAACATGGGGCAAACGCTGGCGGTGTACGCCACCTTATGCCGTGAACAAGGAATGCCGTTTATTTTCCCCGGCTCGCCAGAGCAGTGGCATGGCGTGGTGGATGTTACGGATGCCGGATTGCTGGCGGAGCAGCTAGTGTGGGCGGCGACCGCAGACGCAGCCGCCAATCAGGATTTCAACGCAGTGAATGGCGATGTGTTCCGCTGGAAATGGCTGTGGCCACGCCTGGCGGCGTACTTCGGCATCGAAGCGGCCGATCTGCCGGCGCAAACGCTGCCGCTGGAAGGGCGCATGCAGGACGCGCCCGCCGCCTGGCGTGAGATCGCGGCCAAATATCAGCTGCGAGAAGCGGATATCACCAAATTAGCCTCGTGGTGGCATACCGATGCGGATTTGGGGCGTCCGATGGAAGCTTTCACCGATATGAGTAAAAGCCGTAAAGCGGGCTTCAACGGCTATCGCGCTACGCTGGATTCGTTCACCGCGCTGTTTGATCGCTTGCAGGCTGAGAAGGTGATTCCGCGCTAGGCGCTGGCGATTGCGTTGATTCAGGTGCGCAAGCAGGCGCACCTGAGTTTTGGCGGACGTTACGGCATCACCTTGCCGCGCACAATCACCTTGCCCGATTTACTCTCCACATCGGCAACGCGGCGGATCGCCAGATTCATCGCTTGCCACGCGATTTCCTGTAAATCATGCGATACGCACGGGAAATGGAAACCATAAATGCCAGCGTGCGAAACCTCATCAATGCTGAACAGCGCCACCTGCTGGCCCAGCGACACCTTGTGTTCAATACAGGCTTTCACAATCCCCAGTGAAATCTGGTTGTTGCAGCCAACAAAATAATCCGGCGCGCTGTTGTTTGCCAGCCAACGGCTGGTTTCCTGCCACGCCACGTCCATGAAAAAATCGGCGTGCAGCACTTCCAGCGAGCTGACTTTGCCTTGCAGCGCGGCCTGCAATCCGGTGACGCGTTCACGCGCCACGTTGGAGTTTTCCGGCCCGGACACCACCACCACGCGCTGGGCGCGTTGTTCCAGCAGCCAGCGACCGGCCTGCAATCCGCAGTCGAGGTTATCGATATACACGCCGCTACAGTGCGGCGCGTCCAACTCGCGATCGACTAACACCACCGGAATATTCAGCGTTTCCAGCCGCTTCAGGTAAGCCGGGTGATAGTGATGATCGTTAGATATCACTGACAGGATAATGGCATCCACGTTGTAGCCAATCAGCTTATCGATGATGCGATCTTCGGTTTCCTGCGACTCGTAAGAATCAAACACCAGCGTGTCGTAACCCATTTTCTGCGCTTCCAGCGTCATTAAACGCGTTAAGCCGCCAAAAAAGGGGTTGGCCATGTCGGGGTTAACGATGCCAATGGTTTTACTGGATTTCGCGCGCAGGCTGCGCGCCGCCGTGTTGACCACATAACCCAGCTGTTCGGCCGTCTCGCGGATGCGTTGCAGGGTTTCCGGATGCACTTTATCCGGCTGCGAAAACGCACGCGAGGCGGTGATTTTACTGACGTTCGCTTGCGCGGCAACGCTGGCTAGCGTTGCTTTTCGTCCTCGACCCGCTGCCAATGGCCGCTCCTTAGTGAAAAGTATCATTTTGTATCATTATCGAATCATGACAGATTTCATATCAGGATGCGAACGCAGTTTAAACCCTAAATTATGCCAGACGGTTAACGCGCGGATCGGTGAAAATATCCAGCTCGTCGCGGCTTTCCGAAGAGAACTCTGAAACCACCGCGCCGGCTGCCCCCGCCTGGAACCAGTGGCGCGTATTCGGTTTGATGGTGTACTGCTCGCCGGGACGCAGCAGAATATAGCGCGTGCAGGTGTACCAGGCTTCTGCGCCTTCCGGCACCACGCAAACCGGCGTGCCGCTGGCATCGTTTGGCGTCAGCTGGTCATCATCGACGAACAGATAAACCTCGCCCCAGCGGCAGCGGAAGGTTTCCTGTTTGCCTGGCGTGCCGTCAAACGGCGGGTGCAGATGCTCAGGGCAGGTTTGCTGGGGAAACAGCACCAGCTCTTTGGCGCAGTAGCGCGGCGAGTTGACATAGGTAAGCAGCTGCAAACCGGAAACCGGGTAATCCGGCAAACCAAATGATGCAATTTCAATGCGTTGGCGTTCATTATCGGTCAACACCATGCCTGCCTGCTGCAAAAATTCCAGGGTGCGCTGGGTATATTCAGATGCCTGAGTCATGGTCTTCTCCTGTCAATGTAATGGTATCGATGTCATTAAACAGGGCTTACCTGCCACTTTTCTGTGATGCGCCTCGCTAAACTGGCGGCGAACTATTCTTAGTTGTTTACATATTTGAGCAAAATTTAACAACCATCACAGATTTGCAGCCCAAGTTGACGCAATATCGCCGCAACAAAATGATATCGATACCATCAAAATGATTATCAGGAGCGTGTGATGAAAGCATTGGTTTTGGCTGAAGCCGGGAAAATTGCCATCGAAGATCGCCAGTTCGATGAGGTGTTGGGCGACAACGATGTGCAGATCAAAATTCACTCTGTCGGCATCTGTGGCAGCGATGTTCATTACTATCAGCACGGCAAAATCGGACCGTTCGTGGTGCAAGCGCCGATGGTGCTGGGACATGAAGCGTCGGGCGTGGTGCTGGCAACCGGCAAAAACGTCACACACGTGAAAGCGGGCGATCGCGTTTGCATGGAACCGGGCATTCCCGATCTGAACTCGGCGCAATCGCGTGCCGGACTTTACAACCTCGATCCCGCGGTACGCTTCTGGGCCACGCCACCGATTCATGGCTGCCTGCGCGAAACCGTGGTGCACCCTGGCGCATTCACCTTCAAGTTGCCGGACAACGTCAGTTTTGCCGAAGGCGCAATGGTGGAACCGCTGGCGATCGGGATGCACGCGGCGACCAAAGCCGCCATCAAGCCGGGCGATATCGCGCTGGTGATTGGCGCTGGCCCAATCGGCGTGGTGACGGCGCTGGCGGCGTTAGCGGGCGGCTGTTCCGACGTGATCATCTGCGATCTGTTCGATGAAAAGCTGGCGGTGGCGGGCAACTATGAAGGCCTGCACGCGGTAAACATCAAAAGCGGTGATTTGGCGGGCAAAGTGGCGGCCTTGACCAGCGGCAACGGCGCGGACGTGGTGTTTGAGTGCAGCGGCGCGAAACCGGCGATTGCCACGCTGGCGGAACATGCTGCGCCGGGCGCAACGGCGGTGCTGGTGGGCATGCCGATTGACGCCGCGCCGATGGATATCGTTGCCGCGCAGGCTAAAGAGATCACCTTCAAGACCATTTTCCGCTACGCCAACATGTACCCGCGCACGTTGCGTCTGCTGAGCAGCGGCAAACTGCGTGTGCAGCCTTTGATCACCCAAACCTACAAATTTGCCGACAGCGTCGCCGCGTTTGAACGCGCCGCCGAAGGTCACGCTACTGACATCAAAATCATGCTGGAAATGGAGTAAGTCATGGCGCTCTTTGCTGGTATTGACTGCGGTACACAAGGCACCAAAGTCGTGATTGTCGACAGCGAACAGGGCGCGATCCTCGGTGAGGGCAGCGCCTCTCACCGCCTGATTAGCGATTCCAACGGACGGCGCGAGCAGGAAGCGCAATGGTGGATTGACGCACTCATCGCTGCTTTTCACCAGGCGGTCGCCAATGCGGGCGTGGATGCGCAGCAGATTGTGGCGCTCGGCGTTTCCGGCCAGCAGCACGGCTTTGTACCGCTGGATGAGCAGGGCGAGGTGCTGCACAGCGTCAAGCTGTGGTGCGACACCGAAACCGCAGATGAAAATGAGGCGCTGCTACAGCAGCTCGGCGGCGTGCAAGGCTCGTTGGACAAGCTGGGTTTAACCCTCGCCACCGGCTATACCGCCTCCAAAATTCTGTGGTTCAAACAGCAGCATCCCGAAAGTTGGGCGCGGCTGCACACGGTGTTATTGCCGCACGACTATCTGAACTTCTGGTTAACCGGCGCGCGCGTGGCGGAGTACGGCGATGCCTCCGGCACCGGTCTGTTTAATGTGCGCACGCGCGAGTGGGATCGTGCCGTAGTGGATGTGATCGACAGCAGCGGCCGCTTGTGGCACGCGCTGCCGCCGCTGCAAAGCGCTGAAAGCTGCATTGGCACGGTGCGCGCCGAAGCGGCGGAACGGTTAGGCATTTCCACCCGCACGCGGGTGTCCACCGGCGGCGGCGACAATATGATGGCGGCGATTGGCTCCGGCAATATTGCCAACGGCACGGTGACCATGAGCCTCGGCACTTCGGGCACGCTGTTTGCCTGCGCCGATGCGCCGGTCATTGCCGAATCAGAAATGATTGCCGGGTTCTGCTCCAGCAGTAACGGCTGGCTGCCGCTGATTTGCACCATGAACGTCACCTCGGCCACCACGGTCGTGCAAACGCTGTTGGATGAAGACGTCACCCGTTTC
Organism: uncultured Pantoea sp.; assembly: GCA_966185695.1. Taxonomy (GTDB): domain Bacteria; phylum Pseudomonadota; class Gammaproteobacteria; order Enterobacterales; family Enterobacteriaceae; genus Pantoea. The sequence goes on from CBIFUL010000001.1 coordinate 275,578, forward strand.
AACGCGCTGCTGGAACAGGCCGCGCCGGGCGCGGGCGGCGTAGAGATGCTGCCGTTCTTCAACGGCGAGCGCGTACCGCAGCTGCCGCATGCGCGCGCCAGTTTGCACAATCTCGACAGCGACAATTTCACCCGCGCCAACCTGTGTATGGCGGTGGTGGAGAGCGCCACCTACGGCCTGCGCTACGGCATTGAACTGTTTCGCCAGCAGGGTTTAGACGCGCACGAAATTCGCCTGACCGGCGGCGGCGCGCGCAGTGCGCGCTGGCGGCAGATTGTGGCTGATGTCATGGGTTGCCAGGTGGTTTGCCTCAACGCCAAAGAGACCGCCGCGCTGGGCGGGGCGATTCAGGCGATGTGGGCGACGACGTTAGCCGATAAGCCCGAGCAGGACGCCAGCGCGCTATTAGCGCATTTATGCCAGCGCTTTGTGTCGCTCGATGAAGCCACGCGCACGCAGCCCGATGCCGCGCGCCAGTCGCAGTACGACGCGCTGTATCAACGCTATTTGCAACGTCTGCAACAAGCCTATCCGGAGGTGCAACTGTGACCCGCGATCCGCAAACCCAACAGCCCGCCTATTTGCTGGAAGTGACCGGCGTGCGTAAAGCGTTTGGCCCGGTGGTCGCGCTGAAAAATGCCGAATTCGCGCTGCGTCGGGGATCGATCCACGCGCTGTGCGGCGGCAACGGCGCGGGCAAATCAACCTTTCTCAGCATTCTGATGGGCTTTATTCGCCCGGACGGCGGCGAGATTTTTATCAACGGCGAACGCTGCGAGTTTCATCATCCCAAAGAGGCCTTGAACGCGGGCATCGCCATTGTGCAGCAGGAATTAAGCGCTATCCCCGATCTCACGGTGGCGGAGAATATCTGGCTGGGACGTGAGCCAAAACGCTTCGGCTTTGTGGATTTCACCACCCTGAATCAGCGCACGCGCGACTTGCTGAAGGAGCTGGATTTCCAGATTTCCGCCACCGAGAAGATGCGCAATCTCAGCGTGGCGGAGCAGCAGCTGGTGGAGATCGCCAAAGCGCTGTCGCACGCCAATGCCGACATCATCATCATGGATGAACCCACTTCGGCGATTGGCGAAGAGGATGCGCAGAAGATTTTCCAAACCATCAAACGGCTGGCGGAGAAGGGCAAAGGCATCATTTATGTCTCGCACCGGTTGTCTGAGATTTTCCAGATTGCCGACAGCTACACCATCTTCCGCGACGGCGCTTACGTGCATGAAGGCTTTATCGCCGACATCACGCGTGAACAGCTGATTGAGCACATCATCGGCGGCGAATACGACAGCGAATTCGCCAAGTTTAACCAGCCGGGCGATGAGGTGATGATGGAGGTCAACAATCTGCGTTGGCGCAACAAAATCAACGACATCAGCCTGCACCTCAAGCGCGGTGAGATCCTTGGCATCTACGGTTTGGTGGGATCGGGGCGCAGCGAATTTCTCGATTTGGTGTTTGGCGTACATCACGCCGACAGCGGCACCATTCGGCTGGGCGATAAAACCCTGGGCCGCCATTCGCCGAAGGAGGCGATTGATTGCGGCATCGCCTACGTCACCGAGGATCGCAAAGAGACCGGGCTGGTGCTGTGCCGCTCCGTCAGTGAAAACATCAACATCTCGTCGTTTAGCGGCATCAGCCGCGCGGGCTTTATCAATGAAAAGCGTGAGTCGGAGCGTGCGCACGAGATGATCAAACGCTTCAACGTCAAAACGCCGAACGGCGAACAGATCGTTGGCAATTTGAGCGGCGGTAATCAGCAAAAAGTGGTGCTGGGACGATGGGCGCTGCTCGATCCCGAGGTGCTGCTGCTGGATGAGCCGACGCGCGGCATTGACGTTGGTGCGAAGAAGGAGATCTACCGCTTTATGTCGGAATTCGCCCTGAAAAATAAGGGGATCATCATGGTTTCCTCGGAGCTGGCGGAGATCATCGGCATGAGCGATCGCATATTGGTGTTCCGCGATGGACAGCTGGCAGGCGAGCTTCTGGCGGCCGACGCCACCCAGGCTGAACTGATGAAGTTAGCGGTTTAACAGAGAGATAAAAACATGAACGGTACGCACTCTTTAACACCCGGGATGTCATTTTTCACCCGCAACAAACGCCGGATGCACAAGTACGGCATTATTCTCGCCTTCTTTGCGCTGTGCCTGATTGTGGCGCTGATTGGCGAGTATCAGGTGTCGCAAGGGGCCTGGAGCAGCAACTATTTCCTCAGCAATGAAAACATGTTGATCGTGCTGCGTCAGGTGTCGATCAACGGCATTCTCGCCATCGGCATGACGTTTGTGATCATCACGGCGGGCGTGGATCTGTCGGTGGGATCGGTGCTGGCGCTGAGCGGCATCGTGGCGGCGCGCTTTGCCACCACCAACGCCGGTTTGTCGATTGGCGACACCGCGACGGCGGTAATGATGCCGTTGATTATCGCGCTCGGCATCGGCATCGTGTGCGGCCTGATCAACGGCACGGTGCTGGCGCGTTATCGCCTCCAGCCGTTCATTGTCACCATGGGCATGCTCTCTGCCGCACGCGGTTTAACCATGTTGACCACCGGCGGCAACCCGGTTTCGCAGCTTAATCCTGATTTCCGCTGGCTCGGCAACGGCTACGTCGCGGGCATTCCGATGCCGGTGGTGTTTTTCATCGTGCTATTTGGCCTGGCCTGGCTGCTACTGAATAAAACCATATTTGGCCGCTACGTCTACGCGGTGGGCGGCAACCCGAAGAGTGCGCGCACCTCGGGCATCAACGTGGTGCGCATCAAAGTGCTGGTTTACACCTTGTGCGCCGGCTTGGCGGGCATTGCCGGCTTGATTCTTACCGCGCGTACCGGTTCGGCGCAGACCAACGCCGGGGCCGGCTATGAGCTGGACGCGATTGCCGCGGTGGTGATCGGTGGCACCAGCATGGCGGGCGGCGTCGGGACGCTGGTGGGCACCTTCTTTGGCGTGCTGATCATCGGCGTGATGAATAACGGCCTCGATCTGCTGGGCGTGCAGTCGTACTACCAGCAGATCATTAAGGGCGCATTGATTGTAGTGGCTGTACTGCTTGATCCCTCACGTAAACAACAACGTGACTAACTGTGTTCGAATAAAAAACCCTACCAGGAGAGAACAATGAAAATGACCAAAATTGCATTGCTTGCCTCAGCAATGATGATGGGGGGCATGACGGTTGCCCAGGCTGCGCCCACCAAGATTGCGGTGTTGATGTACGGCAACAAGGCCGAGTTTGTCCAGCTGATGGAGCGTTACGGCAAAGAGCATCCGGCGGTAAAGAGCGGCGAAGTGGTGTTGACGTTTTATGATGGACGCTATGACGCATCGGTGCAGAACGATCAGGCCGCTACCGCGATTCAGACCAAAGCGGATGCGATTATCGTCAACCCGATGGATTTCGAAGCCAACATCGATATCGTGACCAACGCTAATGAAGCCAAGATCCCGGTGGTGGTGACCAATGCGCGTTTGAACACTGACGCGATGACCTCAGAAGTGGTCTCCAACGATGAGCTGGGTGGCTACCTTGAAGCCAAAGCGGTGCTGGACAAGTTGCAGTGCAAAACCAAAAAAGTGAACGTGGTGATTATCGAAGGGCCGAAAGGCGGGAGCGGTGAAATCCAGCGTGGTAAAGGCAACGATAAAGCCATCGCCGAATGTGGTGCGGGTCAGGTGACGGTGCTGGAGCGTAAAACCGCCAACTGGTCGCGCGCCGAAGCCCAGCCGCTGATGGAGAACTGGCTGCAGGTGCATCGCGGCAAAATCAACGGCGTGATTGGTCAAAACGACGAAATGGCGCTGGGCGCAATTGAAGCGATCAAGGGCGCGGGCCTGAACGTGAAAGATTTCGCCATTGCCGGTGTGGATGGCGTTTCTGATGCGATCCACGCGGTGCAGGCCGGTGAAATGGTATCGATTCTGCAAGATGCGAAGGGCCAAATGCAGGGTTCAATTGACGTCGCGCTGCGCGCGGTGAAAGGGACGAGTTACCAGCCGCAGTCAGAAATCTGGAAACAGTACGAGAAAGAGTTGAAGTGGGATGGCGGCACCGCGAAGCATTATTATATTCCGTGGACCACGGTAACGGCAGACAACGCACAGCAGCTGCTGGATGCGCGTAAGTAAGGATGGATTACCAGGTGCGCATGAATGCGCACCCTACGAAAACGCTCCGCGCTTAGCCCGGGCACCAGCATTGTAGGGTCGCCATTCATGGCGACCTGATTATCACAACGGACTCAAGCCGGAATCGTTAACGCTTTTTGGCTGCGCGACCAGACGCGGTGCGCCTTCATTGCGTCAATAAAGTCCGTTAACAATGCCGTATCCGCGCTGTTGCCCGCGACAATGCCCTCTTCCTCTTCATCATCTTGCAGCGAGAACTGCGCTTTGAACTGCCGCGCCGCGCCGCTCAATCCGATCACTTTCAGATGCTTATAGGCTTCCAGCAGGAAATAGCGGCTGTCGCCGTTTTTCAGCAGCGCCGCCATGTCGCCGTCTGGCACAAATACCGCATCGAACGTCAGAGAAGGTAAACCGGCAAAGGTGGCATCAATCGGCAAGGCCGAACCATCGTCGGCAAGCACTTGCCCCATGTGCGCGGCCAGCAGTTTGCTGTGGATGCCTGCGGCTTTCAGCGCCTGCAGCAGCGCCAGCACGTCAGCGGATTTCACCCCCTTGCTCAGCAGCACCGCGATCTGGCGGCCTTTCACCTCGCCATCGGGCACGGCATACAAACTCAGGCTGCTGTCTTGCTGCAAACCATTAACGTCAGCGGCGGGTTGCGTGCTGAGCTGTTCGGCGCTGAGCGCAATGCCAAGGTTATCCGCCACGCCTTGCGCCAGCTGCACATCGATGCGCAGCAGATGATCCAGCACGCGCTCGCGGATATAGGGGCGCGCCACTTTGCTTAGCTCAAAGGAGTAGGCGTCGATAATGTGCTGCTGCTCCACCGCGGTTTGGCTGCGCCAGAACAGGCGCGGCTGCGAATAATATTCGCCGAAGGAGGCGCTGCGCTCGCGCACTTTGTGTCCTTCCACCCGCTCTTGATAACTCTCAAAACCGCCACCCTGCGCGGCCGGCGGCGTTTCACGCGGCCAGTTATCGTTAATGGAATTGGGTTCGTAGTTGGCTGGATTGGTATCAATATCCTGGCGATGCATACCCTGGCGTTGGAAGTTGTGATACGGGCAAACCGGACGATTGATGGGGATCTCGTGGAAGTTCGGGCCGCCAAGACGACTGATTTGCGTATCGGTGTAGGAGAACAGGCGGCCTTGCAGCAGCGGATCGTTGGTGAAATCCAGACCGGGCACGATGTGTCCCGGATGGAAGGCAACCTGTTCCGTTTCGGCAAAGAAGTTGTCGGGATTTCGGTTCAGCACCATTTTGCCGACGCGTTCCACCGGCACCAGCGCTTCCGGGATCAGTTTGGTGGCGTCGAGAATATCGAAGTCAAACTTGAACTCATCCTCTTCCGGGATAAGCTGCAGGCCCAATTCGTACTCGGGGAAATCACCGGCTTCGATAGCTTCCCACAGGTCGCGGCGATGGAAATCGGGATCGCGCCCGGTGAGTTTTTGTGATTCATCCCACAGCAGCGACGCTTTGCCCGCCACGGGTTTCCAGTGGAAGCGCACGAACGTGGCTTTGCCTGCGGCGTTGACCAGGCGGAAGGTGTGAATGCCGAAGCCTTCCATGGTGCGATAGCTGCGCGGAATGCCGCGATCGGACATCGCCCAGATAACGTTGTGCAGCGTTTCCGGTTGCAGCGAAACGTAATCCCAAAAGGTGTCATGCGCACTTTGCCCTTGCGGAATTTCGTTGTGCGGCTCGGGTTTTACCGCATGGACAAAATCAGGGAATTTATGCGCGTCCTGAATGAAAAATACCGGCGTGTTGTTGCCGACCAGATCGAACACGCCCTCTTCGGTGTAGAACTTGGTGGCAAAGCCGCGAATATCGCGAACGGTGTCGGCCGACCCTGCGCCGCCTTGCACCGTGGAGAAGCGCACAAACACCGGCGTGATCTGCTCAGGATCGGCAAGGAAATGCGCTTTCGTCAACGCGCTCAGCCCGCGATAAGGTTGGAAATAGCCGTGCGCCGCCGATCCGCGCGCATGCACGATGCGCTCCGGGATACGTTCATGGTCAAAATGCGTGATTTTCTCACGCATGATGAAGTCTTCCAGCAGGGTTGGTCCGCGTGCGCCTGCGCGCAGCGAGTTTTGGTCGTTGGCAATCCGCGTGCCCTGGTTGGTGGTGAGCGGCTGCTGCGTCCCGTTTTTACGCTGGGCGGCCAACTGCTCAAGTTTGGCGTTGTGCGTTTCGGGGGCTTTCAGGCTGCCCGGCGCGGTAGGCTGCTTACCTGGCGGGGTCGGTTCAGCGGGCGGTTGATGTGAGCCATCTTTGGGTGCTAAAGAACCTAATCCCGGCTCAGAAGATTCTGGCCCGGTGGTGGGGGCACGGTGCGTTAACTCTTTTTTATCTGCTTCATTCGACATTGCTTTACTCCAGCTGTTTTTTTGACGGCAAGAGTAAATATAGGACAGGGAAAATTTCAGGCTGAGAATTGTCGCGGTTCTCCACTCAAACGCGGGATTTGTGTTCGATGCCTTATCCCGCGTGGCGCTGCCGCCGGGTTAACGCGCAGCGCTGGCGGGTATTCATCTATCAACCTCAACCCAGCGTTTGCCGACCAGCACCGTCATCGCCACGATGGTCACAATCGCGGCCAGATGCATGACAAAATCCAGCGGATGCAGATGCACAGGATGGCAAAACGCCAGCAGCGTTATCGCCATGCAGGCGATGCCCAATCCCGCCATGGCCAGGCTGCGCACCGGATGAATGGCGCGCGTGCCGCGCAGGCTGGCGATCGTTAGCAGCGTCATCGGCGTACTCACCACCAGCAGAAAAATGAAGCACTGGGTGCTGTCGTGGTCGTGAACCTGCGGCACCCAGCCGGGCAGGCTGCTGAGGCTGATGCCCAACCACAGCAGACCAATCGGCAGCAGCGCTCTCCACGAAAGGCTGCGGCGACCGGCGATGCTCATGTTAAAGGCGCTGCGCATCGCCAGGGTGCCGAGCACAAAGGCCACTATCAGCTGCGCCAGCGCCAACAACGCGCCCGGCTGCGACCAGTCGGTGGCGCTGCGTTGCACCAGAAAACTGGCGGCAATGCCGCACGGCAGGGCCATCAACAGCCAGATCAGCACCCGCCAGCCGGTCGCGCGGGGCGGTTTCACCGGGCGCATGTCGCGTCCGAGCTTTTCAATTAACAGGTCATGATCGGTCATGATTGGCTCCAAAGCGGCGCAGATTACTCAATGCGCGATGCAGCAACGATTTCACCGCGGCGACACTAAGATTTTGCTGCGCGGCCGCTTCCGTCAGGCTCATTTCGCGCAGATGCACATGTTCCACAATGTCGCGCTGGCGCGACGGCAGCTGCTGTAAATAGCCCGCTAACTCCTCCTGCGAATCCTGCTGGCGCGTATCGGGCGGACTGGCGGTTTCTGGTAAAACGGCTTCCTGAATTTCCCACTGCTGATAGCGTCCACGCCGCCGCAGCGCATCAACCGCACGCGCCGAGATAATCGCCAGCAGCCAGGGTAAAAAAGCGTAGGCGGGATCGTAGGTGTGACGAACCCGATGCACGGTGAGCAGCACATCCTGAATCACATCTTCCACTAATGCGTTATCGCTGATCTGCTTGCGCACCTGCCCGCGAATCACCGGCACCAGCGCTTTGAGCAAGCGCGTGTAGGCGAGCTGATCGCCCGCCTGCGCCTGTGCCATTAGCGCGGGCCACCTGTCGCGCGCGCTATCGCTTGTTTGCATAATCCGCCTTGATACCGTTACGCCTTTTTATTCGCCGCCTGATGGAGTGCCTTGACCACAAGGTCAGGCGTCAGCACCTGGGGTAACTTGGTCGGTGGCCCGCCGTCGGCCGGGTACACCAGATACATCGGTAAGCCGCCTTGACCAAATTCGCTCATGACGTCATCCACGTCCGGATTAAATTTAGTGGAATCGGCCACCATGTACAGCGTATTGGTTTTCGCCAGCGCCTCTTTTACTGCTTGCGTTGAAAGCGACGTCTTTTCGTTAACCTGGCAGGTAATGCACCACGACGCGGTGAAATCGACAAAAATGGCTTTGCCGTGTCCGCGCTGGGCGGCGACCTCTTGCGGCGTCCATGTGGTTTTGTTGACCTCCGCGCTGAGCCGATCGCCCGCCACCTCTGCACCGGGTTTGATCAGGCTGGGCAGCGGCGCTAACACCGCCACCATCAGCGCGGCCGTCACGGTAAACAGCGCCTTGTGGCCTTTGCCCGCAAAACGGCGATGCTGCGCCATGCCGTACAACCAACCGGCAAACGCCACCACCACCGATGCCGCCAACAAGGTTGCCAGCGCTGCGCTGCCCGCCTGCTGCGCCAGCACCCAAACCAGCCAGGCGTAAGCGCCAAACATTGGGAAGGCGAGGCCGCGCTTCAGGATATCCATCCATGCGCCGGGACGCGGCAGGAACGTCGCCAGCGCCGGGAACAGCGACACGAGGGTAAAGGGCGCGGCAAAGCCGAGCGCCAGCGCAAAGAAGATCACTAAGGCCACGGCGGGCGGCTGCACCAGCGCATAGCCGATGGCGCTTGCCATAAACGGCGCGGCGCACGGCGTAGCGACGATAATCGCCAGCGCACCCGTTAACGCGGAGCGGAGAAATGCCCCGCGCTGAATCTCCAGCGAGCCGACGCGCTGCGCCGACAGGCCCACTTCAAACACGCCGAGCAGGTTGAGCGCGGCACCGAGGATCACCAGCGACAGCAGGGCGATCACCAGCGGCGACTGCAGCTGAAATCCCCAGCCAACCGCCGCGCCACCGGCACGCGCCGCCAACAAAATCCCCGCCAGCGCCAGCATGGTGACCATGACGCCGAGTAAAAAACCCAAACCTTCCCGGCGCGCACTGGCGGCGTTATCGGTGTGGCGTAATAATCCCAGCGCTTTCAGCGAGATCACCGGAAAGACGCAAGGCATAAGGTTGAGAATGATGCCGCCTATAAAGGCGGCCAGCATGGCGGTTAACATCGCTGGCCTCGTTGCTTAGTGCGTGTGCGGATGGGCAGCGTCGTATTGTTTCACGGCGGCCAGCGCTTTATCGATGTGCGTTTCAGGGTTTCTGTCGGTGTAGCTCAGCAGAATGTTGCCATCCGGCGCGATAACGTAAGAAGTGCGATCGGAAAGGGTTTTGCCCTTCATTTGCAACAGCGTGTCATATTGTGCCGCCACTTTAGCACCGGGATCGGCCGCCACGGTGAACTTGTCGCGGCACTCCAGTTTGGAGAAATCGCTGATTTGATCGGTATTGCCCGCCGTCACGCCTACCACCGATGCGCCCATTTTATTGAAGCTGTCGGTGGCTTCGGCAAAGTCGTGTGCTTCGATAGTGCAACCTGCGCTAAACGCTGCCGGGAAGAAGTAGAGCACCACCGGCCCTTTTTTCAGCGCCTGTTGCAGTGAGAAGGTCAACGGCTTTCCGGCTAACGCGGCTTGCAGTTTGAAGTCAGGGGCTTTCGCGCCGACCGGCAGCGCCGCGCTGGCGTTGAAAGCGGTGGCGGAGAGGCCCAGTACGGCCGTCATAGTCAAAGTATTAACGAGAGTTTTAATGCGTTTCATGCGCTGCTCCTGCGATGTGGGGGCGTTCCGGTTTAAGTCACTCAACTACACAGTTCGCTGGAGCAGGTCAGAAAGTTTCGCGGCAGGGAAATTATTTTTTAAGGCGTTCCAGCATGCGCAGAGTGTGAGTGAACAGCGCATCGGCAATGGCGGCGGGAAAGGTGTCTGGCAAGGTTTTCGCCACGCGCTCAATTGCCGCCTCCATTTCATCCACAAAGAAGTCGAGGATTTCTATCATCCGCGAAGGGGCAAAGTTCACCTGTTTAGCCGTCGCAATAAAATGGCGCGGGAAGATCTTATCGATTTCACTCTTCTTGCCTTTGCTGGCTTTCAGACTCATCGCCAACTTCACATCGCGGATGTTCAGGCCGGTTCCCCCCATCACAGGGAATACCGACATGATGTCGTAGAAGGGCGTAAGTCGATAGCTGCCGCCGCGCTCCAGAAACACCGAGAAATTTTTAGCATGGCCATCGGTTGCCCCGATCAGCCACTGGAATACCTGGAACTTCATAAAGTTATCGCGATCGGCTAAGGCATTACTGGAACCCATCAAAAAATCCATGATGGGGGCAATGCCCGGCCCGCCGTCAGATTCATATTTCAGGGCGGACGGGTAGCCAAAGACCTGACACATGTCCTCCTGCGGCAAGCGCAGTAAATGGCTGCGATCGCGGTTCCAGCGGCGATCAAAGCGCTGAACCGCCAGCGCGCGCATGTTGCCTGCGCTGATCATGCTGGCCTGCGGCACGGCAAACCCTAATGCCTGCGCCAACGCCAAACAGAGAAACTCATTTTCCACGCTATCGCGCATATCCAGGGTGTTATAGGGCTGCTTAATAACGCCAATCGGCAGTTTGATAATGTGTGAAGTCGGCGTTGCGCCATGCGGAATTGCCCAGCCCGCATCGACAGCGAGCAGGGCGGTTTTTTCCTGCGCGCCTGCCACCGAAATGCGGAAATCGTCTTCGCCGTTAATCATGCCTAACGGGATATCAACCTGATACGCGGCCAGCACGTGCGCCAACCTCTCCTCGCTGAGCAAGGTGTAGTTGAGGTTGCCGTCCGCTGGAGAGTGCCCGGGCGGCAACAGCATCAGCGCACCTACGCTGTCTTTACCTACTTCGCTGAGCAGGTCAAAGGGCTGGCGCGATTGAGCGTGATAGCGTGCCACAATGCGATCGCGCACCAGCGGGCTATCGGGCAGCAGGTTATCAAAATAGTTGATGACCGCTGCACTGGTGATGGCTGGCAGCTGCAAAGGTAGCGACAGTGATAAAGGGCGGGCCAGCCGATTATGCAGCCAGCTGCTGGCATAGTGAAACGTGTGCGCGCCATTATTATGGCGGGTAAACACGCCAACGCGCTCGCCGTTCATCCACGCAATAAGCTCTTGCTTCACCAATCACTCTCCTGAACCGAATCGCCAGATGCCGCCGTTTTTTCCTGAACCTCTAACGTTAAGTCAAGCGACTGTAAAATCTTGAACAGGGTGCTGAGCGTGATCAAATCAGGATTGTTTTCGAAGTGCGAAATGGTGGATTGCTTTAGCCCGACCTTTTGCGCCAGTTGGCTTTGCGTCCAGTGATTTTTTTGGCGTAGCAGTTTGATGTGATTCGCGAGCTGGCGCGGGCTATAAATCATAAAAGTCCTCATCGGAGCGCGAACGGGGTTTATCCCCTGGAGCGGATAAAAGTTAAATTATCCCTTGCAGGGGATAATGTCAATTTTATCCCTTGGAGAGGATAAAGCGAAGAAGTGTAGCGTCAGGAAGCGCCGCCGCGCTAGCAATGAAAAGTGCTAAGCTTTATTTGCCCATCGGGGCCGCGTGACCGGCACGGGATAATATAACTGCGCATTTCGTCGGTTAATTAAGCTTTACAGCGAAACGTGGCTTAAAATATATAAAATTTATCTCAAATACATGATGTTACCATTGCGTAAACTTAGGTAAAGAGCGTGAATTTTTAACGAATTCATCGGCGTCCACTTTATTTCTACAACTTCTTTACGGTATAAGTTTCTCAACACTGTCTCCCTCAGCGAAAACATCAACCCATGATCAATTCTGCCGCCCGCAACGTTATTGCCTGCCTGGTCTTCCTGACTTTGGCAGGCTGTTCATCGAAACCCGCGCATCCACCTGCAGAAGAGCGCGTGGATACCACTGCCGATGGCGGCACGCAGCCTGATTTGATCCCGGTGCTCGCCGCATTACACGATCAAATGCATTCGTGGGAGGGCACCAAATATCAGTGGGGCGGGACGCAACTTGATGGGGTGGATTGTTCGGGTTTTGTGTGGCGCACGCTGAAAGATCGCTTCAATATTCCTATGGATCGCGTCACCACCAAAGAGTTGATTGCGATGGGCCAGCCGGTTGATCAGTCGCACCTGCAACCCGGTGATTTGGTGTTCTTCCGCATTAAACATGAGCTGCACGTCGGCTTTTATGATACCGAGCGCCAGTTCCTCCATGCTTCAGTGAGTAAAGGCGTGATGCGTTCATCGCTGAATAATCCGTATTGGCGCTCGGTCTATTTAGAGGCAAGACGTTTACCGCGCGAACAGAATTCGCAGATCAGTTTTAATTATAAAAACAAAGTCTAAAGCAGTGAAAGAATCCCCGGCTAAACGCGTTGTTATATAGGTGCGCATGAATGCGCACCCGACGATAGCCATGCGCTTGCGTTGTAGGGTCGCCATTGATGGCGACCAAAAAGCGCATAACTGAGAAACATTACGGCTTAGCTCGGGGATATTGATCAGAACTGGTAAGAGACGCTCATGGAGAAGTTACGCGGCTCGCCATACACATAGCTGTTCATGTAGCTGTAGTACTCGCGGTCGAATAAATTATCGACGTTAGCCTGTACCGCCACGTTTTTGCTGACCTGGTAACGGGCAAACAGTGACGCAAGCGGATAGCTGCCTTGATACACGCGCACGGTATCGCCGCTGGCATTGCTGACATCCTTATACACGCGATTCTGCCAGTTCAAGCCGCCACCGATAGTCAAATCCGGCAGCATTGGCACCTGATAGCGTGTGAACAATTTGAAGGACGTTTGCGGCTGATAGCTGTTGAATCGTCCGCTCTTATCGCGGGCGACGTAACGCGTGGCACCAAACGTCAGCTGCAGGTTATCCGTCAACGCACCGTTCAACTCAAATTCCGCCCCTTTACTCACCGCGCCTTTGGCGGGCGCATAGGCTTGCTCGTTTCCAGCGAGGAAGACGCCATCAATTGCCTGGCCCACGTCGTCCTGCTCAATGCGGAAAATCGCGCCCGTGGCGGTTAAGCGGCCATCAAACCAGGCGGATTTCAAGCCGGTTTCGTAGCTTTTGCCGGTCACCGGCGACAGATATTTGCCGCTGGTGTCGCGATAGGTTTGCGGCAGGAAAATCGCGGTATAGCTGCCGTAGGCCGACCAGGTTTCATTGATGTCGTACACCAAACCGGCGTACGGCGTGGTGTTGTTCTTGGTCATATCACCGCTGCTGCCGTTGGTGCTCCACTGCGTGTAGCGTGCGCCGATAATCAGCGACAGCGGATCGGCCAGCGAGAAGCGCGCTGCGGCATAACCCGACTTCTGGCGAATGGTGTCGTTAGCATTGCGATACCAATCTCCCCACTGCGGTTCGGCAATGTTGCCGTTCCAGCTGTTGTTAAAAATCCCCATGTCACTGGAACTAATAAAATAATTATCAGTATCGTTTAAATCGGTTACCCCATCCTGACTGTACGTCGCATTGTGCTGGCGGCTGTAACTCACGCCTGCCATCAGCTGATGCTGACGCCCAAACAGTTCAAACGGGCCGCTGGCGTAGCCGTCAAAAGAGGCCAGCTGACGTTTGCCGCGATCTTTACTGCCGTAGCCGGTGGTGCCCGCGCCAGTATTCTGGTCGGCGTTACCCATCACATAGAGCAGTTTGTCGTTAAAGGTGTTTTCCGCATGCGTACCGTTAAGGTGAATGTTCCAGCCGTTATCAAAGTTGTGGTCGATATCAGCGAACACTTTACGGGCGTTGGTGTTGTAACGTGCCCAGTTAGCCGCTGAGTTCAGGCTGCGATCGTAATGGGTGGTGGCGTTATTGCTGTAAAACATCGGCAATCCGCCCCACGTTGGATTACCGGTGTTGGCGTCTTCATAGTCGTAGCCAAGCGACAACGTGGTATTGGCGGTGAGATCGGCATCGATTACGCCGTAGAGGAACTTTTTGGTTTTGTGGTAACGATCCAGCCAGCTGTCGCCATCGCTGTAACCCGCAACCACGCGACCGCGCAGGCTACCCTCGGCGTTTAACGGCGTGGAAATGTCCGCCACATAACGCTGTTTGTCCCAGCTACCATAACTGGCGCTGACAGAGCCGGTAAAAGTTTTGCTGTCGGCGTGCTTGCGCACCATGTTGATCGAGGCGGAAGGGCTACCTGCACCGGTCATCAGGCCGGTTGCACCGCGCACAATTTCGATGCGTTCATAGATCGCGGTATCCGATGCCGCATCGCCGTAGTTCCACGCATCGTTAACCGAGGTGGGGATGCCATCAAAGGTGAAGTTGCTGATTTTGAAGCCGCGCGCATAGTATTCAGTACGTTCTGAATCCACCTGATTAGCAGAAATGCCGGTGGCGTTGGTGAGTACATCATCCACCGATTCCAGTTTTTGATCCTGCATGCGCTGCTGCGTGACGACGCTAAGCGATTGCGGCACATCACGCGGCGTCAGCATCATTTTGGTACCGGCGCGCGTGGTTTTCACCGCGTAATCGTGCTGTTCGCTGCCGTCTGCGCTGCTATTGGTGGTGGCATCCACCACCAGGTTTTGCTCAGTTTCCGCAGCCTGCACCGCGCTGGCGTGAAGCTGCGCATGTACCGCCAGAGCCAATAATGAAACCGTAAAAGTTTTCTTGAAGCCAGATTCCCTGCAAATCGAAGACATAGATTTTCCCATAAGAAATTTTATATGAAGCTGTTTGGCTTCGGTTTTTTATCATTAGCGTTCGCGGTTAACGCAAAAAAGCCGGTCAAGAAACGTCTGACGCGTTAACGAGAACGGCAATGATAATCATTTGCTTTAAAGAATCTCAAAAAGGTTTCATGCTCAAATGTAATAATATGTAAAAACCAGTAATATCAGTGAGATAAGATTCTACAAGACCTGATAATTGCTAGCGTTTACGGATATTTATGGGAAAAAATGGGAATCAATAGGGAAATAGTGGTGCGGAATCAAACAGATTCAGCGTTGAAAGCGGAGGCGAAAGGAACAGGAGGGCAGAGAAAGTTGCTTACTTCATGTTAATGCGTATGATTCTCATTCTTCTTGTACTCTTCCGCCCGAGTGAAATTGGCGCGAAGCCGTTCATCCATTGATGGAGTTCAGCATGAAATCGTTGTTTAGCCCGCGTAAAGCCGCCGTAGCCGCTGCAATCGTCGCCGCCTTTAGCCTGACGGCTTGCCAGGCACCCGCCAAAAAAGCCGAAGCGCCTGCCGCTGCCGTTGAAAAACCGGTAGATACCGCATTGACGCAGCGCGTGCTGGGCGATGGCTTGTATGAGTTGGCCTATTCGCCAGCATCAAAAGCGCTGTTTGTTGCCAGCGCCGCGAGCTTTAAAGACGTGAACGGTGGCGTGATTTATCGCCTCGATCCCGCCACGTTAGCGACCAAAGGCCAAACGCATACCGATCTGAAAAACTTCGGTACCGCCATTGATGAAGAAGGCCGCGTGTTCTACACCACCAACTCACTGGACGGCGCCATCTCTAAAGTGGATGCGCAGAGTGGCAAAGTGCTGGATCGTTTGGTATTCCCAGGCAAGAAAGACAAAGAGGGCTACCCGGCTGGTGCACGTGAAGTGCTGTGGCATGGCAATGAACTTTACGTCGGCCGCGTAGCGGATCCGGGCTACATTTCCGTGGTGGATGTAAAAACCTTCAAGCTGAAGGCCACCATTCACAATGCGGGTAAATGGGTGACCGGTCTTATTTATTCACCGCTCACCGAGCGCATCTATGCCGCTAACGGTGCAGGCGAAATTCTGGTGATCAATCCACGCACCCACAAGATTGAGAAACGCTGGACGGCGGGCGATGGCAAGGAATACCTGTTCCTGAATATGGCGGAAGATCCGGCGACCGGTCGCCTGTTTGTAACCGATGATTCAAAAGGCAAAGCAACGCTGATCTTTGACGAGCGCACCGGCAAAGTGATCAAGCGCATTGAAGGGGATTCGCTGGGCATCAAGTTCAACGCTAAGCGTAACGAGATTTACATCAGCCAGCGCGAATCGAAGAAAGTGCTGCAGCTGGATGCTACCACCTACGCGGTGAAAAACAGCTGGTCCTTCACCAGCAGCCCAAACAGCTTGCTGATTGGCCCGGATAACAACACCTTGTACGTCACCCTGAAGCAGGACTTTAACAAAGACTCTTCAACCAAAGGGCCGGACGAAGTCGCGCGTATCGAACTGAAATAAGTTTGCTGCGCTAAAAAAATGCCCTCGCATGAGGGCATTTTTATGCGGTTAACCAATATAACTGCGCATATTCTCGATAACCTGCTTCGCTAATACCGCATGATCCATTTCCCAGCGCGCCGGGCTGAACAGCTCAGCAGACCACACGCCATCAAAGCCGGTGGCTTTCACCGCGTCGCTCCACGCCTGAATATCAATGTCGCCTTCGCCTGGCATGTAGGCGCGTAGCACCGTTTCTTCCCAGGCTTCACCGGGGCGCGGTTTCCGTCCATCACAGAAATGCACCCCAAAGATCAGTGCAGGATCGAGCTGCTTAATGTCGTCCGGGGTTGTCGCGCCGGTGGCGAACAGATGCCAGAAGTCGATGACCAATCCCACATTCGGTTTACCGACGCGGCGAATCACCTCCAGCGCCTGATCCAGGGTATTGAACTTGGTATGCGCGATCACCTCAATCTGGTAACGCACGCCATATTGCTGGCCGATGCTGGCTATTTCAGCGATGTTTTCCGTCATGATGTCGAGGATTTGCGCCTGCGGCAGATGATCAATGCCGTGCTGCGCCAGAATCTGAATGGTCGGGCATTCCAGCTCAGCGGCAACCTGCGTCAATCGCGTGGCATCGGCCAGCATCTGCTGCTTTTCAGCGCCTTGATAGCGCTCAATATCGATCAGGGCATTCAGGCAGGCGGTCTGTAAGCCATATCCGTGCACCAACTTTTTCAGCGCTGCGGTGCTGCCGCCGTTGTCCAGATAGCGTAGCAATTTATAGTGCAGAAATTCCAAACCGTCGTAGCCGGTTTCAGCCGCGATACGTGCTTCGGTCACGACGTTGCAGTAATGAGTTGAGATGCCGTGCAGGGCTTTAATCATGATTTACCTCCCAAGCTGTTAGTGGAAATGGCGGTTTCTGCCGGAGCTGTGCGCTGCATACGGCTTGCCAGTAACTGTTCGATATCGTTTAGCGCCACGCCGCGCGTTTCAGGCACAAAGCGCATCAGGAAGATCAGGCAGAAAAGATTGATGGCGGCGAAAATCCAGAACGAGAACGCGCCGTGAAACGCCTGTTGCAGCGCAGGAATCTCATTCAGCATCGGGAAGAATTGCGTCACCAGAAAATTAAAAATCCACATAAAACTCACCGCTAATCCCATCGCATAGCCTTTAATGCGGGGTGGGAAAATTTCCGAAATTAAAACCCAACATCCTGCGCCCCAGCTAATGGCGAACATCATCATGAACAGCAGCGCGGAGAAGATAGCGAGATAACCGCTTTGCTGATTGAGCATGCTCCACGACAGCAGCAGCAGGGCGATAATCGCGCCGACCGTGCCCACTTTCATCACCGGTAAACGGCCAAAGCGGTCATACAGGTTCATGGCGATAAATGCGCCTAGCGCGTTTAGCAGGCCGATAAAAATGGTTTGGAACAGCAGCGTATCTTTGCTCATATCACCGGTATTGAGGATCAATGGCGCGTAATACATCACAATGCTGGCGCCCGTTAATTGTTGCAGCACAGCAATGCTGCAACCAACGATCAGCGCGAAACGCAGTACCGGCGTTTGCCAGATATAGGTCAGTGAATGGCTCCCGTTAGCGGCTTTTTGCGGTTCATGGCGTACCGAAATAACTTGCCGCGCTTCGTGCTCGTTCAGGTCGGGGTAAATTTTCTTCAGCACGCGCAGCGCACGTTCACCTTGCTGGTGATTGATGCACCACTGCGGCGATTCCGGCAGGATGAGCGTACAAAACAGCATCATGGTTACCGGAACGAACTGCGCGCCCATCATCCAACGCCAGCCTTCATCGATCAGCCACGCCTCTGACATGCCGCGCCCGATGAGAAAGTTGACCAAAAACACCAGCGTTTGCGAACCGACTAACGATAAGTTGAAAATGCCCGCGGCTTTGCCGCGAATGCTAGCGGGTGCAATTTCGCCCATATACATCGGTGCCACGGTCGCGGTTAATCCAATACCCAAACCGGCAACGATGCGCGCCAGCGAAAACAGCGCAAAAGAATCGGCAAAGGTGGAGCCAATCACCGACACCACGAAGGCGAGGGTGGCGAGCAGCAATATCGGTTTACGCCCCCATTTTTCGGCTAATTTGCCTGCCGCCAGCGACCCAAGAATACACCCCACGAAAATACTGGAGACGACCCAGCCGGTTTGGGAAGGGTCAAGTTGGAAATGGGCCTGAATAGAATCGACCGTACCAGAAATTACGCCGGTCGAATAACCAAACATCACGCCGCCTAAGGTGGCAATACAGCACAGGGAATAAACATAGCGGGCATTACAGCGGCTATTAGTTTGCATAATTGCCTCCGATTAAAGTGACCAACAACATAATGGTTCCTTACTTTTGGCTAATGGGATGCTACAGGCTTAATCAATAAGCCTGAGCAGACGACAGTGGTCGGATGGCAAAAATTATTTTTTGATTTGTCCGGTTATCCAGAATTTTTTATAGCGTGCAGGTGGAATGCCCACAAGATTATGGAAAATACGATGGAAATTATTGACGTTATCGTAGCCGACGGCATTAGCCACTTCGGTGACGCCCAAATCGGTACTTAATAACAAGTTCTGCGCTTCGCCAATGCGGCGGCGCGTTTGATATTGTTTGGGCGAATAGCCGGAATAGGCTTTAAATACATGAGCCAGATAAAACTGATTCATATTCATTGCGGCGGTAATGGAGCTTAAGGCGATATCTTCTTTGTAGTGGTTGTCGATGTAGTCTTTAACCCGCTGACCCAGTAAGGTGCTGGTGGTTTCTTGCTGCGGTTTATTTTCTGTCCAGATAGTGCGGCACAGCAATAATAAAACGCTGAGCAAACTGTCACCAATTTCTGCGCTATACAACCGCTTGCTGCTAATATGCGACCACATCTGGTCGAACAACTGGCAAATTTCATCATAAAATTCGCCCACTGGCATAACCGCGGGCTGAGAACGTGTCGTCAAGACGTTCATGGGCAAGCCATCAATTTTTAACTGCTCGACACCGCAGCTGAAAATCAACAGATCTTCAGAGGCTGCGGGGCTTTCATCATGCAGTACATTGGCATTGAACAGCAGCATGTCGCCTTGTTTTACAGTGTAGCCGCGGCCGTCAATGTTATAGACGCCGCTACCGGCACGAATAAACATCAACTCAAAGCGATCGTCATGCTTGTGCATGACGCGCGGAATTGCCTCATCTTTCCCTTCTGCTTTGCAGATAAATGTCAGACGTGGCCGCTGGCCATTATCGAAGCCGCGGGCGGAAGGATGTTCGTTGAGGCTAAAAGTGATCATGCTGTCTCCTATCGGGATAACGCTATTCTTGCATTACTTCAGGCCAAGGTAATCATCAATTTTGCTTTTTGTCGTTATTTAACTCATTGAAAACGCGCGATTAGCAAACATTGCTGTGACGTTAACTGCCCATAATTGTGATCGTAAAAGGCGCTGAAAAGACAAATTTGATCGCCATCACACTTTTGATTTGTGTGAAAAAACAACGATATTAATTTTCCTGGGTCTTATCTGGGACATGAATCCATAAAGCACACAGCATGATCAGGGAATAGTTACGCTGCAAAACGAAATTATCATCAAAATTGCTACGCGAGGTGTGGTGACGATGCATTAATTATCCATTAATACGCGCCAGCAGAAGGGTTAAATAACCCTGTAGCGCAACCCAAGCTTGCTTTAAGTACGCCGTGCACATCAGGCCCGATTTATTAACATTAGATCACTATTTTCGCCTAATTTTTCACTATCTCCATTCTTGCTATGTCAACGTGCAAACTCCACGGTGTGATGGCCATCACTGCTTTAGCGCGATATTACGCAGAATTTATGATCGCCGACACGCTGTGAAATCATGCCCGCCGACGCATCTGGTATTCGATTTTCACTTTGATATAACGTAGTTGTAACGATTAAGGGTAACGTCGGTATTTCCGCTGACGAATAAAATAATTAGATTCATATTGTCCATTATTTAAATGTGCTGCTTTCGGCTGCCTGAAAAAAGGCAGCGGCGATCTGACCATGAAAACGGCTTGCAACGGTATTACCTTACAACCAGATGGAACAGCTATGTATAATAAAACTAACCTGCAAAATCCTCAGCGTATGCGGTTAATCACCATTGTTTCGACGATCGGTGGTTTATGCTTCGGTTACGATACCGGCGTTATTTCCGGTGCGCTCATTTTCATGAAATACGACTTAAATCTGACACCCGCTCAGGAAGGGTTTATTACCTCATTCCTGCTATTTGGTGCTGCACTGGGATCGCTGTTCGGCGGTTATTTATCAGATAAACAAGGGCGACGTAAAAATCTACTGTGGGTTGCGGCGATATTTATGTTCGGCGCATTGGGCACCGCCTTTGCCTGGGATGTCCCCTCCATGATTGTGGCGCGCTTTATTCTCGGTTTAGCGGTAGGTTGCGCGTCGGTCACGGTGCCTATCTATATTTCTGAACTGGCGCGCGCCGATCAGCGCGAAAGAATGGTGACGGTAAATGAATTAATGATCGTAACCGGCCAATTCCTCGCCTATACCGTTAACGCCGCTATCGTCAATCTGTATCCCGAAATGCAGCATAACTGGCGCATCATGTTAGCCATTCCGGCGTTGCCCGGCGCGATATTGTGGATTGGCATGTTAATGATGCCGGAATCACCGCGCTTCTTTATTCGTCGTGGTGAAACCGATAAAGCGGTGAAGGTGTTAAAAAGCCTGCGCCTGCCGGAAGAGGTGGACCGCGAAATAAAAGAGATTCAGCAAATCGTCAGAGCCGACGCGGTGAAATTTAACCTGCTGGCCGAATTAAAAAACCGTTGGGTGCTGCAACTGATTTTAATTGGGCTGATGATTGTGTTGGCAACGCGTGTCACGGGCGTGAACACCATCATGTATTACGCACCGACCGTGCTCAAAGCCACCGGTCTGGGGGATGCCGCAGCGGTAACGGGCGCTGTCGCCAACGGCGTGATCTCTGTGCTAGCCACCTTGCTCGGTATGGCGCTGATCGGTAAACACTCCCGGCGCAAAATGTTTTTCACTGGTCAAGCCGGTGTCACCATCAGCCTGTTATTAATTGGTCTGGCCTTCAATCAGTTTTTCCACACCGAAACGGTGAACGGTGTTGAGACGCTGCACGCTAACTTCGCCAACGCGCCTTACGTCATTCTGGGTTTAATGCTGCTGTTCCTGGTGTTTATGCAGGGTTGGATCGCGCCGGTATTTTGGCTGATGCTGGCAGAAATCTATCCATTAAGAATGCGCGGCGTCGGCATGGGCTTTGCGGTATTTGGCTTGTGGATGTTCGACTTTTTAATTCAGGCCATTTTCCCGTTCTTGCTAAATAACTATGGCGGCGGCATGACCTTCGGTTTCTTTGGCTTGACCAACATCATCATGCTTATTCTGCTGGTGAAATATCTGCCGGAAACGCGTGGCCTGACATTAGAGCAGATCGAAAAGAAATTCCGTTTTTAAACATCAGTGACTGAGGAAGTAGAGATGACTGTTAAAATTGGCTTAATTGGTCTGGGCATGATTGGCCGCGATCACCTGAAGCGTTTTCAAAATGTCATTGCTGGCGCGCAGGTCACTGCCGTTTGCGATATTAACCACGCGGCAGCAGATGCGATAGCAAGCGAATATCACGCAACGGCATTTTATGACGCCGAAGAGATGATCAATTCTGAGTTGGTCGATGCGGTATTTATTTGCTCGATTGGTCCGGTACATAAAGCGCAAATTCTGGCGGCATTCAAAGCCGGTAAACCGGTATTTTGCGAGAAGCCACTGACGCCAACGGCCGATGAATCCGCAGAGATTATCGATGCAGAAGTGAAGGCAGGAAAACGTCTGCTGCAACTGGGCTTTATGCGCCGTTTCGATCCGGGTTATCAGGCGTTGAAGCAGGCAATTGAGGGCGGCGAACTCGGCGATATCATGCTGATGCATTGCGCGCACCGCAATCCCTCTGTGCCAGAAAGTTACACGCTGGAAATGGCGGTTAACGATTCGGCAACGCATGAAATTGACATTATCCGCTACCTGCTGAATGAGAACATTACGTCGGTGCGCGTGGATAAGCCGCGTAAGAAAACCCGCCGTGCGCTGCCGCATCTACAAGATCCGCTGATCGTGATTTTCGAGACGGAATCAGGCGTGCGCATTGATGATGAGCTGTTTGTAAACTGCCATTACGGCTATGACATTCGCTGCGAAGTGATTGGCGAGAACGCGATTGCCGCGCTGACCGAACAGCAGGTTATCAGCACGCGTTCGCTGCACGGCAATGCGCAACACATTGCGCAATCGTGCATGGAACGTTTTGCCACCGCTTACGATCGCGAAGTGCAGCACTTTGTCGATAGCGTGCGCGACGGACGTGAAATGAGCGGGCCTTCTTCGTGGGATGGCTACGTGGTGGCGCTGGTTTGCGATGCAGGACTGGCATCGCTAAAAGATGGCGCCAAACATGATGTGGTTATTCCACCGCAGCCCGCACTCTATCGATAATTACCGGTTCTCGCGAATCAGTGAGGAATAAACCATGTTGAAATTAGCGGAAGATGCGCTGCATTTGCAGTGTCGCGCGGCGAATAAAACGGAAGCTATACAGATTGCCGCCGCGGCATTAGAAAAAGCCGGTTATGTAAAGTCAGGTTTTTTACAGGGCATGTTAGCGCGTGAGAAAAACGTCTCAACCTATATTGGTGCAGGTGTTGCTTTTCCCCATTGCGCGAAAGAGAACCTCGATCAGGTGATTAAAACCGGGTATCAGGTATTTCAATTTCCCAATGGCGTGAGTTGGGGAAACGGCAAGGTGGTTTTTGTCGTGGTCGCTGTCGCGGCAACGGAAAACGAACATATTCAGGTATTGGCTGAAATAGCGGATCTCTTAGGTGATGAAGTGAAAACCACCTTATTAGCCAATGCCAAAACCAAAGCCGGTTTTATCGATCAGTTTGAGAAAGCGTAATAAACGCAGCAGATAAAGGATTAAGAAATGAAACTTGCATTATGTACTGACGTATTAGCGGATTTAGCCTTTCCAGCCATGCTGGATAAAGTAAAAAGTTACGGCATCAGCGGCGTGGAGATGACGGCGGGCGGCTGGTCGCCTTGCCCGCATGTCAAAACCGAAGAGCTGTTAACGTCACCGGAGAAACTGGAGCAGTTCAAGCAGGAACTGGCCGAGCGGGAAATCCGCATCGTGGCGCTGAACTGTTCGGGTAATCCGCTGGCACCAGGCGAACTGGGCGAAACTCACACCAAAAGCAGCTATCGCGCAGTTGAGTTGGCAGGCAAGTTGGGCGTGAAGAAGATCGTGATGATGAGCGGTTTGCCGGGCGGTGGACCTGAAGATCGCGTACCAAACTGGATTACGTCTACCATTTCCTGGCCGGATTACATGCCAGGCGTGATCGATTATCAGTGGAATGAGGTGGCGATTCCGTGGTGGAAAAAGTTCGTGCAGCACGCTAAGCAGCACGGCGTGGAGCAGATCGCCATTGAAGAGTTCCCGTGCCAGCTGGTGTATAACCCCTCAACCCTGTTGCGACTGCGTCATGCGGTGGACGACATGATTGGTATCAATCTTGATCCTTCGCATTTGATTGCGATGGGCGCAGATCCGATTGCGGCAGCGCGCAAGCTGGAAGGCGCGGTGTTCCATGTGCACGGCAAAGATGCGCGCATTGAGCGCGGCCTGGCAGACATTGATGGCTTGATGGAGTACCAGCCGGTGACCAATACCAAAACCCGCACCTGGAATTATGTCGCGGTGGGTTGTGGTCAGGATCTGAAGTGGTGGAAAGAGTTCTTCTCGGTGCTGCGGATGACCGGTTACGACGGCGATGTGTCGCTGGAGATGGAGGATTTAACCATGAGCGTGGAAGCCGGATTGCAAACCTCGATTGATGCGCTGAATGCCACGCTGAGCAAGTAAAGAGAGAGTTGAGTAAGTTGTAGAGGCTTACGTTTTGCCGCCATTTCTGGCGGCTTTTTTATGTGCAGTTTTACCGTATCACATTAATGAATCCCCCCACCCACAAGCACATCCGTATAAATTTCAATCAATATACCTATCGCCAATCACAAAATTTGCTGTTGCACGCCTGACGGTTGCGTAAACGTGCTCAAAATGATTTGAAAGCATCAAGTTCGTATCGTTTTTGTTTAAGATCCATTTATTATATTAAGAGACCACGTAATTTTAAGGAGTTCGATTAACGTCACGTTGCGTGATTGTTAACTTTCGAACGCTTAGATTGCGACAGATAACAAATGCTTTTTTTTGCCGCCGCTTTGCGGGGGCTTTGAGTAATGTCACCTATCAGGGATACACCATGAGTGCTTCGCATGACCTGCCGTTTGGCGAGGTTAAGTTGTCACGTCGCAGAGTTCTGCTCTCTGGCGCAGTGATCGTGGCCGGCGGCCTGATCGCTTCGGCGCTGCCGCGTTTTGCCTTTGCCGATTCGTCAAAAAACCTTATTCCGTTTATGCAAATATCCCGTCTTCTGGTCAATCACAAACTGGATGATGCGGTAGGTCAGCGCATGCTGGCGCTGCTGGAAGTAGAGCAGCCCCGGCTTATGGAAAATCTTAATCACCTGCTGGCGATTGCCAAAGCGCATCGTGCGCAGATCGTGGAAGATTTCTTCCCGGCTATTCCCCAAGGTGCACTGCAGGATCTGGCCTACAAAATCATCTTTGGCTGGTACACCGGCAGCCTGGAACCGAAACGTACGGCGCAAACCTTCGCCTTCGAACAGGCGCTAACCTGGCACACCACGTTGGATACGATCACCATTCCGTCTTACGGCATCAGTGGTCCTAACAACTGGCAGCGCGTCAATACACCGGTTCTTCCCGTACCGCAATTCTGACCTCAATAAGAAGACACAATATGGCTCCTTCTCAGTCACCTGTGGTGATCGTTGGCACCGGCGTGGTCGGTGTGGTGATCGCTGAGCAACTGCTTGATGCCGGTATATCGGTATTGATGCTGGAAGCTGGCCCGCGCGTATCGCGTGCCGAAATCGTCGAAAACTATCGCAACCTGCCGCTGGCCGCTAAAGGCAATCCCATTGAATGTTATCCGTCGCGCGAATGGGCACCGCATCCTGAGCCTGCGGGCGCGGGGAAAGGCTATTTGCAACTCAGCGGCGTGGACTCCTACGCGCAAAGCTATGTGCGTTATGCCGGCGGTTCAACCTGGCACTGGGCGGGCACCTGCTGGCGCTTAACGCCTGCCGATATGCAGCTGCATTCACGCTATGGCGTGGGGCGCGATTGGGCGTTCGATTACCACACGCTAGAGCCGTTTTATGCGCGAGCAGAGTACAAACTGGGCATCTGCGGCCCGGACGATCCGGCGCTACAGTGGCCGCCGCTGCGCTCGAAGCCCTATCCAATGCCCGCGCTGCCGTTTGGTCCCGGTGAGGCGCGCTTCACCGAAGTGGTGCGTGAAAAACTCGGGCTGCACAATATTCCCACCGCGCAGGCGCGTAACAGCGGCACATCCTATGACGATCGCCCGGCCTGCTGCGCCAACAACAACTGCGTGCCGGTTTGTCCGGTAGGCGCGAAATATGATGGCGCCACCGCGCTGTCACGCCTGGAAGCGAAGGGCGCGAAAATCCTCGATAACGCCGTGGTTTGGCGCATTGAAACTGACGCCAGCAACCAGATTGCAGCGGTGCACTATTACGACCAGCATAAGCAAACGCATCGCGTCAGCGGCAAGGTGTTTATCATCGCCTGTAACGGGCTGGAAACGCCAAAGCTGCTGCTGATGTCCGCTGATGCGCGCAACCCGAATGGCCTGGCGAACAGCTCGGATCAGGTGGGTCGCAACATGATGGATCACCCTCAGATCACCATGACGCTCACGCTGGATGAGCCTTATTGGGCTGGCGTCGGCCCGGTGGTCAACAGCGGCATTATGGAAACCTCGCAGGGCGATTTCCGATCGCAACACGCGGGCGCGTATTTCCGTTTCAACAACTTTGCGCGTAACCGCTTCGTGACCTTTGGCGCACTGGAAAAGGGGCTGGTCGGCAAAGCGCTGGATGAAGAGATCCGCCGCATGACTGCCTGCACCGCTGATATTGTGCTGGCGCATGAAATCCTGCCGGATGCCAACAATCGCCTGACGCTGAGCGACAAAAAAGATTGGCTTGGCCTGCCAAAACCGGCGATTCACTACGATGTCGGTGACTACGTGCGGCGTTCGCTGAAGGAGTACTCCATGCCGATTGCCCACCAAATTGCCGAGGCGATGGGCGCGACCGAAAGGAAATTCTCAAAGCAGTTCAACCAGAGCAAACACATCATGGGCGGCACCATCATGGGCAACGATGCGGCCACTTCGGTGGTGGATAGCGATTGTCGCGCCCACGATCATCGCAACCTGTTCTTGCCGGGCGGCGGCGCGATGGCGAGTACCGCCTGCGGCAACAGCACCTTAACCATGGTCGCGCTGGCGTTCAAAGCCGCCGATGCCATTGTTAAACAAGCGCAGGAGGCGTGATGATGCTGAAGCTCAAATTCATCGCGCTGGCGCTGACGCTGGCCTGCGGCGCGGCGCACGCGGCTGATGATGCGTTAATCAAGAGAGGCGAATATCTGGCGGTGGCGTCGGACTGCACCGCGTGTCACACCCGCGAACACGGCAAGCCGTTCGCGGGTGGCAAAGCGATTGAATCGCCGGTCGGCGAGATCGTTGCTACCAATATCACGCCGTCGAAAACCGCCGGGATAGGCAACTACAGCGAGCAGCAGTTTGCCGATTCGCTGCGTAAAGGCGTGCGTGCCGATGGCGCGCATCTCTATCCCGCCATGCCGTATACCGCCTATGCCACGCTTACCGATGAAGATGTTCACGCGCTGTATGCCTACTTTATGGCTGGCGTGCAGCCGGTAGATCAGCCTACAGAAGAAACGCATTTGCCGTTTCCGCTGAACCTGCGTTTTTCGATGATGTTTTGGAATGCGCTGTTCCTGAAAGCGCCCGGTTATACGCCGGATACCACGCAGTCTGATCGCTGGAATCGTGGGCGCTATCTGGTCGACGGCGCGGCGCACTGTAGCACGTGCCACACGCCGCGCGGTTTCCTGATGCAGGAACAGCACGATCATGCCTTTACAGGCGCACAGGTTGGCCCGTGGTATGCGCCGAACATCACGGCGAATAGCGTCAGCGGCATCGGTAGCTGGTCGCAGCAGGATCTCATCACCTACCTGCAAAGTGGCCGTTTACCCGGCAAAGCGCAGGCGGCGGGCAGCATGGCGGAAGCGATTACGCACAGCTTCCAGCACTTGTCGCAGGATGATGTGGCGGCAATTGCCGAGTACATGAGCACGGTGGGCGACGCACAGGCTGCGGCAACCGGGGCGTCGCGCTTCGAGCAGGGCGCAGCGACGCAGAATGTGGTGGCGTTTCGCGGCAAGGCGTTTACCGCGCCGGTTAGTGATGAAGGCGCTCGCTTGTTCTCCGGCAACTGCGCATCCTGCCACGGCAGCAGCGCGCAGGGCACCAAGGATGCCTTCTATCCCAGCCTGTTCCACAACAGCGTTACGGCGGAAAACAATCCCTCCAACCTGATTGCCACCATTTTGTATGGCGTCGAGCGTAAAACCGACCAGCACGGCGACGTATTTATGCCGCCATTTGGTGAGCAGCCGAATGCGCTCAACCACCTCGACGATCGCCAGGTGGCGACTTTATCGACCTGGATCATGCACCGTTACGGTAAGGTTGACGTGACGGTGTCACCGGAGCAGGTGGCGGAAATTCGGCGCGGCGGCCCGTCATCTCCGCTGGTGCTGCTGGCGCAGATTGGCGTGGGTGCAGGCGTGCTGGCCATCTTGCTGTTGCTCGGCTGGCTGCGGTATCGCCGTAAAACCCGCCGTTAACGTTTTCCCCTTGGACACATTTGACTGGAAATAACTATGAAGCACTTCTCACGCCGTCGCGTGCTGCAAATGGTGGGTCTGGTTACGGTTGCCAGCGCTGCCGGACAGCTGCTGCCGCTGCCGCGCGTATCCGCTGCGCAACCCGCCGC
The DNA here is from genome assembly GCA_966185695.1 of uncultured Pantoea sp. GTDB lineage: Bacteria > Pseudomonadota > Gammaproteobacteria > Enterobacterales > Enterobacteriaceae > Pantoea. The sequence goes on from CBIFUL010000001.1 coordinate 303,858, forward strand.
CGACATGGCCGGACTGGAGGATTTGCTGCTGGTTTCCCGCTGGCTCACCCAGCAGGAGACACTCAACGCCACGGTTGGCAGCGCGCTGCTGATGGCGTTGAACCAGACGCAAAAAGGGTTCCTCAGCCGCTTGCAGCAGCTCAAAACCCTGCTGCAAACCCAGCCTGCGCTGCTGCTGCAGGATCGCCTGACGCTGGGCGCAGACAATGCCGACAGCGAGAAATTAGCCAAAGCGATTCTGGCAGGTTGGTACAACGGCGTGGTGGGTAAAGGCCAGCACGCGCTGTACGTCACCTACATCAACACGCTGGCAAATCAGCTGGTGGATGACAAATTAGTGCCGCCGAGTTTCTCGTACGGTGAGATGGGCAGTTGGGCGCAACATCCCTGAATGACGTGAGTTAGATCGTAAATGAAGAGTAAAAATTCTGCTGATGTGGTGGTGATTGGCGCGGGCGTCAACGGTTCGCTGCTCGCCACACGTTTGGCAAAAGCCGGGAAATCGGTGCTGTTACTGGAATCGGGCCCTAAAGTAGGCCGCGATCAACTGGTCGAGCGTTTCCGCGCCTCGGCGTTCAAATCAGACTTTATGTCGCCGTATCCGTTCTCGCCCATGGCGCCGCACCCGCGCTACACGCCGGAACCGAATGAGTATCTGCATCAGGCCGGGCCGCATCCGTTTGCCGCGCAATACATTCGTATGTTGGGCGGCACCAGCTGGCACTGGGCGGCGCAGCTGTGGCGCTTTGTGCCGAATGATTTTCGTCAGCACAGCCAATACGGCGTCGGGAAAGATTGGCCGCTAGGCTATGACGATTTGGAAGAGTACTACTATCAGGCCGAAGTGATTGCGGGCGTCGGCGGATCGCCAGATAACGGTTCGCCGCGCAGCAAACCCTATCCCATGGAACGCGTGCCGGCTTCCTGGCTGCAACAGCGCGTCACCGCGCGTCTCGCGCCAGATTTCACCGTGCTGGATGACAGCACCGGCCGCAACAGCCGCAGCTACGACAATCGTCCTGCCTGCTGCGGCAACAACAACTGCATGCCGGTCTGCCCGATTGACGCGCAATACCACGGCGGATTAGCGGCACAGCAAGCCGAAGAGAGCGGCGTGCAGGTGATCACCGAAGCGGTGGTTTATCAGCTGGAGCATGACGCGCAGGGCAATATCGTTGCGGCGAACTATTACGACTGGAACAAAGTGAGCCATCGCGTGACCGCGGAAACCTTCGTGCTGGCGGCGAATGCGATTGAAACCCCGAAGCTGCTGCTGATGTCGGTAAGCGATAAGTTCCCGCAGGGCATTGCCAACGCACGCGATAACGTCGGCCGCAATCTGTGCGATCACCCGGCTATCGGCGTGACCTTCGATGTGGACGAAGCGATCTGGCCAGGGCGCGGTCCGGTTAGTCCATGCTCTATCGGCCAGTACCGCGATGGCGATTTCCGTAGCGAGCATGCGCCGTTCCGTATTGATATCTCCAACGCTTCGCAGGTGGCGGCAGTGACCAAAGAAGTGCTGGCGGAAGGCTATTTCGGGCAAAAATTGCAGGAGCAGATCCGCTTCCGCGCCGCGCGGCGTCTCAGCATCAAAAACGCGCTGGAGCAGCTACCCGACCCTAACAACCGCGTCACGCTCAGCAGCCGTAAAGATGCGCTGGGTTTACCGACGCCTTCGCTGTTTTGGGATGTGAACGACTACGTGCTGAAAGGCACCGAAAAAACCCGTGCCTGCTATGACGCGATTGCGGCCAAACTCGGCGCAACCAATATCAAACACAGCAAAAGCGGCAAATTCTCCAATCGCCAACACATCACCGGCACGCTGTCGATGGGACTCGATCCGGCCACCAGCGTCACGGACGCGTGGGGGCGCGCGCACGATCACCAGAACCTGTTTATGGTCGGCACCGGCGTGATGCCCACGGTGGGCACCTGCAACGTCACCTTAACCGCGATGGCGCTGGCACTGCGCACCGCCGATAAAATTTTGCAGGAGACGCAACATGGCTAAGCAGTGGCAGGCGTGGCTTGCAGCAGGCGCGCTGGCATTAGCCAGCCAGCAGGTTGCGGCTGCGGATCACAGTGAAATGATTAAACGCGGTGAATATCTGGCGATTGCCGGTGACTGCGGCGCTTGCCATAGCGAAAGCGGCAAGCCGCCGTTCAGCGGTGGGCACGCGATTGCCAGCCCGCTCGGCACCATTTTCAGCACCAACATCACGCCATCGAAAACCGCGGGCATCGGCAATTACAGCGAGCAGCAGTTCGCCGATGCACTGCGTAAAGGCGTGCGCGGCGATGGCAGCCAGCTCTATCCCGCCATGCCGTATACCGCCTACGCGAAGCTGACCGATGAAGATGTTGCTGCGCTGTACGCTTACTTTATGCACGGCGTTCAGCCGGTGGATCGGCAGCCGCAGCAAACCGCGTTACCGTTCCCCTTCAACCTGCGCTTCAGCATGGCGGCGTGGAATTGGCTGTTCCTCGACACTCAGCCTTTCCAGCCTGATGCGGCGCAGTCTGCTGCCTGGAATCGCGGCGCCTATTTGGTGCAGGGCTTGACCCATTGCAGCACCTGTCATACGCCGCGCAACCTGCTGATGGCAGAGCAGCAGGATAAGAATCTGCAAGGCGCGTCGCTCGGCACCTGGTTTGCGCCGGATATCACCGCGCAGGGGCTGCAAGGCAAGCCGCAATGGACGCGTAGCGAACTGGCGGAGTATCTGGCCACCGGCCACGCCCGCAACGGTGCCACGGCGGGCGGGCCGATGCTGGAGGCGATCGACAAAAGCTTCCGGCATATGACGCCGCAGGATCGGGACGCCATCGCCACCTATCTGCTGCCAGCAAGCGCGGAAGCGGAGGTGCCAGAGGCCACGAGGGTGACCAACGTGCAGGGCGATGACACGCCGCAGAGCGCACTCAGCGAGGGCGCACAGGTGTATCGCAATAACTGCGCGTCGTGCCATAACTTCTCCGGGCAAGGTCTGAAAGGCTTGCCTGCTTTGCAGAATCATCCCGTGTTGCATAAGCCAAACGCCGATAACGTGGCGATGGCGGTGCTGCAAGGCGTGTGGCCAGAAGAAGGGCAAGGCATGATCGGTTTTGCGGGCGAGCTAAGCGATCGGCAAATTGCCGCCGTGACCAACTATGTGATGCAGGATATGGGGCACAGCAAGGTGCAGATCACCGAAGATCGGGTGAAAACGCTGCGCGCCGGTGGTGCGGCATCGCCGCTCATGCTGCTGTCACGCATCGGCATGGCGGCAGGTGGTGTGCTGGTGCTGCTGGCATTCTGGTGGTGGCGTAAAACGCGCGCGGCGAAACGCTAGGCGAGGTTTTGTCATAGGACAATTAGCCGCTGCTTGTTAAGATACTTTGTGCCTTCATTCACGGTATCGATAAGGAGTTGGCTAATGTTCCATGGGCTAAGTGCGTTTCCGCTTACGCCGCTGAATGCGGCGGGCATCGATGAAAAAGCTTTCCTCAACATCCTCCAGCGGCTGACGGCGGCGAAGGTCGATTCGCTCGGCGTGCTGGGTTCTACCGGCAGTTACGCCTATTTCACCCGTCAGCAGCGCCAGCGCCTGGCAACCCTGGCGGTGCAGCATGCCGAGACTATTCCGGTGATGATCGGCATTGGCGCGATAAGCACCGACGAAGTGCTACGTTTGGCGGAGGACGCGCAGCAGGCGGGGGCCAGCGCGTTGTTACTGCCTGCGCTGTGTTATCAAGCGCTGACTGAAGATGAAGTTTTTGGCCTGTATGAAGCGGTATCGCGCAACGTTTCACGGCCAATCTGCATTTACGATAATCCCGGCACCAGCCATTTCTCCTTTACTGACGCACTGCATGCGCGCATTGCGGCGCTGCCGCATGTGGCCTCGATTAAAATTCCCGGCGTGCCCGCAGAGGTTGATGCCGCTACGCAGCGCGTGCGCGCACTGCGCCAGCAGCTGCCAGACGATGTCACCATCGGCGTGAGCGGCGATGCGTTTGCTGGCCCTGGGCTGATAGCAGGTTGCAATCTGTGGTATTCGGTGTGCGGCGGGTTGTTCCCACATACCGCTAAAGCGATGACCGAGGCGGCCAAAGTACAGGATTTTGCTGCGGTGGCGGCGCAGGCGCAGCGACTCCAGCCGCTGTGGGCGCTATTCAGTAAGCACGGCGGCAGCATCCGCGTGATGGCGGCGGCGGCGGAGATTTTGGGACTGGCTCAGCCGGGGTGTTTGCCACGTCCGCTGCGCTCGCTGGCACCAGAGGATAGCGCTGAAGTGAAGCAGGTGATGGATAGGCTTGAGTTAAACTAACGATGTAGTTGCAGATAATATAGTGATCGCACTAATAGTTAATCTGATAATAGTTACTGTGGTTATCATTGTTTGCATCGAAGGCGCACGGCCTTCTGCCCCTACAAACCAAGGATAATGACCATGAAAACCATGAAAACACTGACTATCGCTGCTGCCGCTGCGCTTTCACTGATGTCTGCCGCCAGCTTCGCGCAAACTGTTTCCGCCACCTCAACCACGTTAGACGGTGCTGAAGCGAAGATTGCCGCGCAGGCTGAGCAACAGGGTGAGCACTATAAAATCCTTGAAGCCAGCAACGGCAACCTGATTCATATGACGGCAGAATTGACGCACTAAGGAATGGTCGCATAAGGATGTGCCAAAACGGGTCGCCTACGGGCGGCCTTTTTTGTTGCTATTTGAGTTATTATCACCCTAATAATCATGATCGCACTAATAGTTAACATAGTTACTATATAATAGCGTAAGATTATTCACATCGAAGGCACACAGCCTTCTTAACCTATCACCAAGGATTATGACCATGAAAACCATTAAAACTCTGGCTATCGCCGCTGCCGCTGCTCTTTCACTGATGTCTGCTGCCAGCTTTGCACAAAGTATTTCTGTGGAGTCGTCAACCCTCGATGGCGCAGAAGCTAAAGTGGCTGCGGTGGCGCAACAGCAGGGCGCTCAGTACAAAATTACTGAAGCCAATACCAATAATCGCGTACACATGACCGCTGAACTGTATAAATAAGATTCAAGTTTGTTGCGTTAAGGCCGCCTCCGGGCGGCTTTGCTGTTTCTGACGTTCCTAAACGATGTGCTCCACCTGTATCAGCCTGCCACCCGCGCCTCAATCTCGGCTTTGGCCTGCATCAATGACGCCAGCAAATGTGCAAACTGCTCATCAAATCGTAGGGCCGGCGCGGCAATCGCCAGCGCATAACGTTCGCCTGCGCCGGTCTCCAACGCCACGCTCACGCCGCATACGCCGCGCGCGTGTTCTTCACGATCCACCGCATACCCTTGCTTACGCGTCAGCGCGATATCGGCCTGGATGCGCGATTCATCGCGCGCCGTGTTTTCAGTGCGCGCCTCTGCCAGCAGCGGCAGCAGGGCGTTCAGCGCGTCATCGGTTTGCTGCGCCAGTAACGCTTTGCCGTGCGCGGCACAGTGCGACGGAAACGCGGTGCTGACCGGCGACGCCACGCGCAGCTCCTGATCCGATACGCACTGGCTAACCAGAACCGTATGGCTGCCGCGCCACACGCACAGATCCACGGTTTCACGCGTGCGGCGGCTTAACGTCGCCATCGCCGGTTGCGCCAGCGCGATGATATCGGTGTGCGCGGAGGCCGCCAGCCGCGCCAGCGCCGGGCCTAATTTTATGCCGTCGCTGTCCTGCAACAGCAGCTGCTGCGCTATCAGCGACGTAACCAGGCGATGAACGGTGGTGCGCGGCAAACCGGTAATTTTCGCCAGCGCAGAGATGGATAACCCCGCCGGCCGATCTTCTAACGCGCGCAGAAGGGTAGCGGCACGCGCAATCACTTGTGATCCGTTAGCTTCTGTTTCTGCACTCATTTTTTGCTCCTGCCTGTAAGCGTGACGGCACTATAACACGCTGCGTGATGTCAGTTGACAGCGCGCAGGAATACCTTAACACTGCCTATCCATTTATCGGTTTTAATATCCACTATATGGATAATATCAATGTGTGAAACATCGCTGAGTCAGCGGGGCGCGTGGACGTTGCTGGCAGTAAGTTGCCTGACCATTATGGTCGGCTGCGTGATTGTGCCGGGATTGAGTGAGATCGCCGCGCAGTTGCAGGTGGGGCAGTTAGCGAACGGATTAGTGACGCTACCGGCGCTTGGCGTGGTGTTAGCCGGACCGCTGGCGGGACGGGCGATCGATCGCTTCGGCGCCTACAATGTGCTGCTTTGCGGGCTGTTCGCCTACGGATTGCTGGGCGCGGCGGGCGCGTGGTTGCCCGGAATGCTGCTGCAAGTCATTGATCGTCTGATGTTAGGCTGCGCCACCGCGTGCGTGATGGCGGCAGGCACCGGTTTGATCGCCCGTTTTTATCACGGCGATGCGCGGCTGGCGATGATGGCGCGGCAGGGCATGGCGATTGAACTGGGCGGCGTGCTGTTTCTGTTTATCGGTGGAATTTTGGCCTCCCTCGGCTGGCGCTGGCCGTATGTGCTCTATCTGTTTGCCTGGCTGATGCTGCTGATGGTGTTGCGCTATGTGCCGCGCCCAGCGCAGCACAAGTTACCCGCTGCCGATCGGGCAGCCACAAGCAGCGACCGCGCACTGCGCCCGGTGATGTTTGCGGCGATCTGCTCAATGATGTGCTTTTTCACCGCCGTGATTATTCTGCCGCAGCGTTTTGCCGCCATGGGGGTGAGCGCGGCGCACATCGGCTATTTCCTGTCATTTGTCTCGCTGGTCGCGGTGCTGGCGGCGGCGATTATGCCGGACGTGGCGCAGCGTTTCGGCAGTTATGCCACGCTAATCATGGCGTTTATCTGCTATCTGCTGGCGCATCTGGAATTTAGCGCCGCCCCGAGCATGGTGCTGTTTTTGCCGGGCGGCGTGCTGCTCGGCATGGGATTTGGCCTGTCGATTCCGCTGGTAAATCACATGACGGTGGAGTGCAGCCAACCGCACGAGCGGGGTCGGCAGCTGGCGCGTTTATCCATGGCGATTTTTTCCGGCCAGTTTTTGGCGGCGTTTATGGCTTACATGCCCGGTGGCGCGGCGGCGGCATTTCTGGCGGCGGCGGGGTTGGCGGTCGTGACGCTGCTAGCGCTGGCAAAAGTGCGGCCCGCCCAGACGGAGTAATCGTGCAAAAAACGCGCAATGGCGTGCAGCAGGCGTACCGCATAGTCAGGCGCCCTTTATCCACAGGTTAGCGCGGGGTCTTTGCACGGCGATTGTGGATAACCTCAACGGGAGCGCTATTTTTAACGGGAATACATGAGGGGTCGGGTTACCGGGTTAGCAAAATGGTAACCCCAGCATGCAAGGATGGGTATTCGTTGGATGCGCATTTCTGCGCACCTGGCATTCAATTACCGGCTAATGGCTTTCACAAAGCGCGCGGTGATTTGCTGCGGTCGCGTGATAGCGCCGCCGACCACCACCGCATGCGCACCGAGGGCCAGGCAGCGTGCCGCCATTTCCGGCGTTTCCACATTGCCTTCGGCGATGACCGGCACCTCAACCGCTTGCAGCACTTCGCGCAGGAAACGGCAGTCATCGGCGGCCAAAAAACATCCTTGCGTGTCCGCCGTGTAGCCGTGCAGCGTCGTGCCGACGCAATCAAAGCCCAGTTCGGCTGCCTGGCGCGCTTCTTCAACCGTCGCGATATCCGCCATTAACAGCAGCTGCGGATAGCGCTGGCGTATCGCCGCTACCAGCTCTGGCAACTGTAACTCTCCGGGGCGCTGATGCTGCGTGGCATCCAGCGCAATCATCGCCGGATTGGCCTCCATCAACTCCTCCACTTCCTGCATGGTGGCGGTGATGTAGACCGCGCTGCCGGGATAATCGCGCTTAATGATGGCGATAAGCGGCAGATCGACCGTTTGCATAATCGTCTGCACATCGATCAGGCTGTTGGCGCGAATGGCCGCTGCGCCACCTTGCTGCGCGGCCAGCGCCATACGCGACATGATGTAGGGGCTGTGCAGCGGTTCATGTTCCAGTGCCTGACACGACACCACCAGTTTTCCCTCTATCTGCTGCAACATGTTGGCTTTCATAGCGCGAGTAACTCCTCAACTTCATTTTTGATAATCGTGACGTGCGGGCCATAAATCACCTGCACGCCTTGGCCACGCTGGATCACGGCGCGTGCGCCGGTGGCTTTCAGGGCGGCTTCATCCAGTTTAGTGCTGTCGATTAGCGTGATACGCAGCCGCGTGGCGCAGCAGTCCAGTTCACTGATGTTCTCTTTACCGCCTAATGCAGCGATCACCTGCTGCGGACGTTCACCCACCGCCATGACATCGTTGGCAACCATCACCTCTTCGCGCCCCGGCGTTTTAAAGTGAAAGCGGGTAATGAAGAAGCGGAAAGTGAAGTAATAGAGCAGGAACCAGGGAACGCCAACCAGCGGCACATACCACCAGTGGGTTTTGCTTTCGCCCTGCAAAACGCCAAACAGGATGAAATCAATCAGCCCGCCAGAGAAGGTTTGCCCGATGGTGATTTGCAGCAGGTGCGCGATCATAAACGCCAGGCCATCAAACACTGCGTGGATCACGTACAGCACCGGCGCAACGAACAGGAAGGAGAATTCAATCGGTTCGGTGATGCCAGTGAGAAACGATGTGAGCGCCGCCGAGAGCAGTAAGCCGCCAACCAGTTTGCGGTTTTCCGGTTTAGCGATGTGATACATCGCCAGACAAGCGCCAATCAGCCCAAACATCATGGTGATGAAGCGGCCAGACATAAAACGCGAGGTACCAACGTAGAACTGCTGGGTGTTGGGATCGGCGAGCTGCGCGAAGAAGATGCGCTGCGTGCCTTCCACCAGCTGTCCATTGATCACGTCGCTGCCGCCGAGCGCGGTGGTCCAGAACGGCAGATAGAAGATGTGATGCAGGCCGAGCGGGCCAAGCATGCGCAGCACGAAGCCGTAGATGAAGGTGCCGAAGTAGCCGGTGGCATCCACCCATCCGCCTAAGCCAAAAATCAATTTTTGAAAATGCGGCCAAACAAAGGTCATCGCGGCGCCCACCAGAATGGCGACCAGAGAGCTGACGATCGGCACAAAGCGCGATCCGCCGAAAAAACCGAGAAACTGCGGCAGCGCAATTTTGTTGTAGCGATTGTGCAGCAGCGCCGTGACTAAACCGATAACCACGCCGCCAAAGACGCCGGTTTCCAAAGTTTGGATACCGAGCGCCAGACCTTGTCCTACGGCGCTGAGGTTGTTTGCCGCTAGCTCGCCCGTCAAGCTGAGCAGCGCGTTAATGGTGGCGTTCATCACTAAATACGCCAGCAGCGCGGCCAAGCCTGCGGTGCCTTTATCGCTTTTCGCCAGACCGACGGCAACGCCAACCGCAAACAGCACCGCAAGGTTAGCAAACACCACTGAACCGGCGCTTGCCATGATGGTAAACACGCCTTGTAGCCAGGCGACATCGAGGAACGGATACGCCTGAAGGGTGTTGGGATTGGAGAGCGCGCCGCCAATTCCCAGCAATAAACCGGCGGCGGGCAGTACCGCAATCGGCAACATAAATGATTTGCCGAAACGCTGCGCCTTCTCAAACCAGCCTCCGCCAGAGGCTCCGCTGAACAGTGACATAAATTTTTATCCCCGAAGTATCGTTGTGATGAAAATTATTACCACAAATTAACCCATCAGTTGAAAATTTCCATCATTATTGTGATAGCTTTCACTTATGCTGCACACTGTGCGCCATCGAGGTGGTGACAGAGAAGGGAGTGCCATGACGGAAAATGAGAATATCCTGCTGCATCTGCGTCAGGGTTTACCGGGTTACAGCCCCACGCTGCAAAAGCTGGGTGATTTCATTCTTAGCGAGCCGCAGAAGGTGTTGTATTTGACCATCACCGAACTGGCGCGTGAGAGCGAAACCAGCGAGGCCAGCGTGACGCGGCTGTGTCGCCATTTGGGTTGTAAAGGCTATACCGAGTTCAAAATGGCGCTTGCGCTGGATGTGCAAAGCAGCCAGCCGGCAGCGGTAACCAGCGAAGACAGCATTGATGTGCTGGTTGAGGAGTCGGTACAGGCGCTGCGCGATACCGGCAAGTTCATCAATCGTGAGGTGTTGCAGCAGGCGGTGGCCGCGCTGCATCAGGCATCCTCTATCCAGATTTATGGCGTCGCGGCCAGCGCGATTACCGGCGAATATCTGCATTATCGCTTGCTGCGGTTGGGCAAGTCGGCGCAGCTGTTTGGTGATATGCACCGCGCGGCGATGAACGCGGCAACGCTCAAGCAGGGCGATCTGGTGATCGCCATTTCGGCCTCCGGCTCGACCAAAGATGTGATGCACGTGGTTAAAGTCGCGAAGAAGCAGCACGCGCAGGTGCTGATGCTAAGCAACACCCTGCGCAGCCCGATGGGAAGTTTGGCCGATCTGTTGCTGGTGGCGGCGCGCCCGGAAGGGCCGTTTAATGCCGGAGCGCTGAGCGGCAAAGTTGGCGCGATGTTGCTGGTGGAGGTGCTAATGGGAGAATTAATGGCGCACGACGCGCGTTATCTGGCCTCCAGCCAGCAAACGGCAAGCGCGACTTTACCGATGCTGATGTAGTCGCGTCGACCGCCGGTGCCAGGATTTGGTCGCCATTAATGGCGACCCTACGCTGAACGTGCATGTTCATTGTAGGGTGCGCATTCTTGCGCACCGAGGACTATTCGCTTGCCAGCGCCGCCACCGGATCCATGCGCGCCGCTTTGCGGGCGGGCAGATAACCGAAAATCATGCCGATAATGGTGGAACAGGCAAATGCCGCGCCCGCTGACTGCCATGAGAAGATTGCCGAGATCATGCCGCCCGCCAGCACGCCAATGATTGGGCCAATCACCAGTGCCAAGGCTACGCCGAGCGAACCGCCCACCAGGCATACCAGCACCGCTTCAATCATAAACTGCTGCATGATGTCGCCGCGTCGCGCGCCAACCGCCATGCGCACGCCGATTTCGTGCGTACGCTCCGTGACGGAAACCAGCATGATGTTCATCACGCCGATGCTGCCGATTATCAGTGAAATCGACGCCACCAGCAGAATCAGTAAGGTCAGCGTGGCGGCCGCATCCTCAATCGCCTTACGGTATTTATCGCGGTTGAACATCAGGAAATCTTTGGTGCCGTGACGCGCGGTCAGCAACTGCGTTAAGGCTTCCACCGCCGGGCCGCTCGCCACATCGTCTTTAAGTTTGATGCTGATGCTGGTCAGCGCGGTTTGCCCGCTGATGCGATACATCACCGTGCTCCACGGCAGCCACACGCTGAGGCGATTGGGCGACATGCCGTCATTATTTTCCGCCACGCCAATCACGCGCACCGGCACCGAACCCAGCACAATCATTTTGCCAATCGGGCTGGCACCCTGTTCACCAAACAGCTTGTTGCGCGTGTTGATGTCGATGATCACTTCCTGCTGCGCGTGGCGTTCATCGCTGAAGTTGCTGCCTTCAATCAGCTTGATGCCCTGAATGGCGAAGAAGTCCTTGCCTACGCCGGACACCGAGGTTTTCGATGCATTGCCCAGATAGCGAATGGGCTGCGTAGCCATCATTTCCGGGCTAACCGCGTCGACAAACTGCTGGCGCGCAATGACCTCGGCGTCGGCCATCACCAGCGTCAGCACCGGCTGGGTTTCATCTTCGGCAAAGTCGCCCCCGGCATACACCGACACCACGTTGGTGCCCAAACCAGAGATGCTCTCCAGCGTTTTTTGCCGTGCGCCTTGCCCCAGCGCTACCACCGTTACCACCGCGGCAATGCCGAAAATGATGCCGGTCATGGTTAGCGCGGTGCGCAGCCGATGCGCATTCATGGCGTTGAGCGCCATGCGCAGCGACTCTCGCAGGCGATCCAGCATGCCACGCAGCGCACTTTGGCTGTTACGCGCGGCAGGCGCATAGTGCGCACGCGCGGCATCGGCCGGGCGGCGGCTGTCGGCTACGATCTTGCCATCCTGAATCTCAATGATGCGGTCGGCGTGCTGCGCCACTTTCATGTCGTGGGTGACGATAATCACCGTG
>CBIFUL010000002.1:0-272254 GCA_966185695.1 uncultured Pantoea sp.
AAACATATGCTGGCTCCCACAGCAGTAATGTTGGGATAATTATAGGCTGCTGTTTAGTCGAACACTTCGCCAGGTAGGAGCCCAGAAGAATTCAGATCACATGACAAGAATGTTAATGCAACGCGAGATCACACTATGTGAAAAATTTTGAAATGAATGTCCGCTTTTCGCTCAGAGCGGACGTTCATCTGATTCTGTCCGCTCAGTGCCAGAAGCGGACGTTGAGTTAATCTCCATCATCTTTATCAGGAGCAGCCTCGGATCAGATGCATTAATTCCGCTCGCTGGCAGCGAGCGGCTTATGGGCCGACGGCGCATCGATTTTTACCGGGACGCCTTCGCGGGCGGAGCGGTAGATAGCCTCCATCAGAAGATGATCCTGTAATCCTTCTTCTCCCGGCGAATGCGGCGTCTCATCGTGCAACACGCAGCGGGCAAAATGGTCGATTTCCAGCGTAAACTGGTTTTTCGGGGACAGACGCACCTCTTTAACCTGTTCCGCACCCTCGACTAGCTGGGCCACGTACATGCGCTGCCCCTGATAAGCAAAGGCGTTTTCCAGCGCCACCCAACCTTTCTCGAGGCGAATGTCCATATCCTTACATTCATGCGCACCATAACTGGTGACGCAGTTGGCGATGGTGCCGGACGGAAAACGCAGCATAAAGGAGACGGTCTCCTCCACTTCCTTATAGCGTTCATCATCTTCCGGATTAACGATCTGGGCATATACTTCAGTGGGATCTTCCCCCAGCATGGTGCGCACGCCGTTCAAACAGTAAAGGCCAATATCAGGTAGCGCACCGCCGCCCGACAGCGCGGCGCGGATTCGCCACTGCGGGCCGCTGCCGTGCAGCTGGGTATTGGTGGCATGAATCACGCGTGGCCGACCCAACTCGCCGGACTGAGTCATTCGCGCCGCTTCGACGTTAAACAACTCATACTGACAGCGATAGGCGATCATCAGCTTTACGCCAGCCTCTTTGCAGGCATCGATCATCTCACGTGCCTCGGCGGACGTGTTCGCCATGGGCTTTTCGCACAGAACATGCTTGCTGGCTTTCGCGGCAGCCAGCACATGGTCACGATGCAGGCCATTCGGCGTGACGATATAGACCGCATCGATATCCTCATTGTCGGCCATCTTTGCCATCTCGTCGTAGCGATAGATAGCGGAGGGATCGATGCCGTACTGCTCAGCGACGACCTTCGCCTTTTCCGTCCGATCGGACACCAGCGCCACCGGGCGCGCAAGCTGGCTCTGATTAAAAGCAGGCAGAATCTGATTGAGCGACAGGCGCCCCAGGCCGACTATCGCCACGCCCAGCCTTTTCGCTGGTGCCAGCGGAGCGACGGGCTGCGGCTCAGGGCGATCGCCTGCACCTTTCCAGTTCTTGAATTTCACTTCGTCCTGTCTGACTTCGCCTGTATCAATTGGCTCCGGCGTAAGTCGCTCCGCACCAACAGGAAGTCGAGGACCGGTTGCGGTACCTGGCCCGGCGGAGATATAACGTGCTTTGCTCATTGACATATCTGACTCCGTATCAGTGTCGAGAATGGGGGCCGTAGCGGTGTGCCACGCCTTGCGAAACCAGATGCAGTCCGGCCAGACAGAGCGACCAGACGGCGATAATAAACAGGATGTAATGGGGGAAATGGTGATCGAGGATCGCGCCGATAAAAGCGCCGATCAGCCAGACAAACCAGCGCAGGATAAGCGGCAGTGCGCCCCTGAAATCGCCAGTAGCAACGTGGCGCCCCAGTTTTACCAGCGTGCCGGTAACAAAGGTGACACCAGGCTCCTGGCTACAGACCTGGTTAAGCGTTCCCATCGCCAGCGCCAGCAATATGACCAAAAGATAGGGATAATCAGGCGCGCTGGCGGGCCAGGCGGCCATCACCAATAAGCCCACCGCCATTAGCAGCACCGGAGCGCGCAAGCGGCCCAGCCGGTTTCCGGTCCAGGCTGCGGCAATAGTGCCGATAAGAAAGGTGAAAACGATGCCAACCAGGGGCAGCGCCTTCTGAAAATTTCCCTGCGATGCGAACTGACCCAGCTTGCTGGTATCGCCGGTGACATAAACAGCCAGCAGTTCTTTGCTGTGCAGATAGAGCGTGGCGTCGGTCAGCGCGGCGACAGAAACCAGCAGCAGAACAAACGACTGCGTCAACACCTGCGGGTTCATAAGGAGTGACAACATAACGCTCCATTCATGGACGGTTTTGAATCAGGCTGAAGGTTAAAGGTAGGTAAGGATGTGGCTGAATGCAAAATGACCTGCCGAACACAAGCCTTCACGTTAATGTGAAAACATCACTAACATCAGAGAGCATTAATCAATGGGAAGCAGGTCACGCGAGTATCCCGGGAGCGGTCGTCGTCCTGTAATTTGGGCAGGTAAGATGACAGACTGAAAAGCGGATTTTCTTTCCGGAGACTAAATGAACAATTTCATCCGTGGCGCTTTCATGCCAAGGCTTTTTAACGTGCAACCGCCGCTCATATTTTGAATCCTTAACCTGTTGTAGTCTGATCTGTGCCAGAAGCGGACGAGTTTAAGCAGGTGAGTTTGACCCCTTGGTAGAGATAATCCTGTTCACACTTTTTAAGCTATTCTGAGCCGACTCATCCCGAGCAAGGACACAGTTGATATGAAGGTTATTGAAAGTGGCATGCGTGACGTAAAACAAGGTGAAAATGTGAAAGTAATCACGCCGGTAAACATCTATGAGTGTGAACTGGGCGATGATGTTTTTGTAGGGCCATTTGTAGAGATACAAAAGGGATGCGTTATAGGCGACAGAACCCGAGTACAGTCTCACACCTTTATCTGTGAAAACGTAACGATGGGTAACGACTGCTTTATAGGGCATGGCGTAACCTTTGCTAACGACCTGTTCAAGAGCGGCGGCCCTGATGCTTCTGCAGAAAGCTGGATACATATCGTATTAGGGAACGCGGTAACTGTGGGAAGCGGAGCAACAATCTTAACAACAGACATTTGCAGTGGTGCAGTGATTGGTGCAGGTAGCGTGGTTACAAAGCCGGTATTAATTAAAGGGGTATACGCTGGCAATCCCGCCAGACTTTTGAGAAAACTCTAAGCATTACTTCTGTATGTTCTGAACTCAAACTTATCGCCATCGTTGGCCGTTAACATCGGCTCATCGCCAAAGCGGCCATCGAAGCCGCCAGACAGGTGAATAGCAGAAGTACATATCCGTCAGTAATTATGATCTCTCAGAAAAACGGTCAAAACATCCTTTGGAGGTACACCTCCGCACTCCGAAATCAACCAGCCTACAGCCCCACGATGGTAGTTTCCATGTAAAAGCATGTGATTTAGCATGTCTTTCGCCGTCATTTCTCCCTCACCACCATCGACGAAACGGAACTTAATAGTCTCTACAAATTCGGCTGGTTCCATCGAGCTGACACGCTGGATATACCCGTTTGTACAGTCTTCCATTTTGACAGCAAGCTCATCTACAGAGGGAGTTTCAGGGGTATTCACGGCCGTATAACCATGCTGCTGTCCTGAAATATTTGCACTAAAAATCATGTCTACTACATGAATATGGTTCATCAGTCTTAGCATCTGATGATGCTTATCTGCATAAGCAGATTTGCTGATGCCCTTAATCGCTTTTAGAGTTTCGGCATCAATCCAGCGCTTAAATTTCAAGAGTGTAACCAGCGAGTTTTTGTCCATGAATTTCTCCTTTTTTTGCTGTTTCGCTAGCATATCAATAGTGCTCATTTTGTAGCAGGATTTCTAATTCCAACGCATGAGCATGAATAAGATCCGCTTTTCGCTCATGGCGGACAATGCGTCTTTGCTTGGTCGCCAGTTGCCAGAAGCTGAATCAGCAAATGACACGTCAGCTAACATATTACAGCGGGATAATAACTGACTCGGTATTTTTGATTTTTCGTTTGCCTAAGCGTTGATAAAAGCGAAGTAGATAACCATCAGGATCGGCAACAATAAATTGACGATTCCCGCTTTCCTCTGCATCTACACGATACCAGCGATCCTCTACGGGAAGATAAAGGCCAATTCCATGCTGTGACAGTGAGTCTAATAAGGGAGTAACTGAGGGAACCAGAATCTGTACGTTCACCCCTTTTCCATATGGATAGCCGGTTGGTTGATGCCCTTCATCAAACGTACGCCCTTGACCTATCTGGTCAATCATGAGTTCTGCTTCACCCAGTTTTAGGTAACAGAAGCCCTCCTCGGAGCGTTCATATACGCATTTGAAGCCAAGGATCTGGCAGTAGAATCTTTTTGAATTACGCCAGTCAGATACGGCAAACTCGGGCACGAGGGCACTACTCATGGTGGTAACTCCGTTTCCTGTCTCAGTTGTTTCCCAACCAATACAGCATACAAAAGATGAAATGTTTAATGCTGTAGAAAATTTAAGTCCCCTCCGTGCCAGAAGCGAACACGAAAGTGTTATCAGCTTTAGCTATCCGAAATAGGCGTTGTATAATTCAATTCATTCAGATGGTTAGATAATATTTCCGCAGAGTATGTCGATGATCAGATCGTGAGGAAAGATAGTTTGGTTGGTTTTTCTAAGCTCTTCTAATGTCCACCAGTAATGATTTTGAATAACACTCTTTTCATTCTCACTCCACCCCGAGCAGTCAATATCTGCCTTTTCCGCATTGATTATAAAAAAACGCTCTTCTGCAAGCACGGTCTCCCCATCAGGCAACTGTAGCGGGAAGGTTCGGGTTGCCACCGCCGCTCCAGCGGAATCTCTTTTTAGACCGGTTTCTTCCTGTAACTCTCGTAGAGCGGCCTGTTCGAAGGATTCATTCAATTCAAGCCCACCGCCAGGCGTCGCCCAGTATGACATGCCGCTTAAGGCATCATTTTTATGTGAAAAATTAAACAGCAAAACATTGTTTTCAGGCGAAAGAATGATTAACCGGGATGATGAACGAATACGCATGAAGTTTCCGTCTGATACAGCTTAATGCTGATTTCTGTCCCGCTATTTAAACATACATAGCCGCCTGAGTCGCTCAGACCATCAATATTAATGATGCCGTTTGATCAGGCACAGGTTAGTAGCATGAATTTCGCACTTACAAAGTTTCCGTTTTCTAGTCGAGTGCTGAATTCACAAAGCGGTGGCGTTTGGTAGCAGCTGTTTTCTGCTGCGCTTGCAGCCTGGACAATTTCAGACACCTATAGGTTGATAGCCCTGCCATTCTGGTTGATCACGCTGTCCAGAATCGCAGGGAATTAAATGAATAAAGTACTCACCAACCTTTTCAAGTAAGAGGCAATCGTCCACGTCCTTCAAATTATCTTTATGTTGATGGTCGGTGCCACAGAGCAGCGTCTGTAGTGCTTTTTTCTTGGCCTGCTGCGCATTTTCGGCGACAAATAAATCGAATTCATGCAACTCAGCGAGTGAATCCGGCCGATAGCCCCCTGCATTGACGAAAAATAACCTGTTTGCAGAACGGGAAGGTTCAGCGGAAAGGGTGACAGAATATCCGTCAGCCCAGGTGACACGGCTATAGCCATCAATATGAATCTTATCCTTATCGCCGAACCATACTTTACGAAGAGTGGGCCAGGCGTCTTCGGGTCTGTTTGCCGCAACAAATTGAATGTCGTGCACTTCAATATTGGATTTACCCGCGTTACCACCGATATAAAACATATACAGATTCACTGATTATCCTTTTACACTGTGAATATCGTTATGCATTTAAATATATAACGATTCATACTGCAACCCAACAAAAGAGATTTCCTCCCTTGTGACACCCGCGGTTGGTTTGTATAGGGAACTGCGTTTGCGTTACAGCTGCGACTTGAACACTGCCAACCAATGAGATCGTAATAAATTTTGCGGCATAAGATTCGCTTATCGCGCCTATTACGGGTTGTCAGAACAAGGCAATGACATTAACCGTAATGACACTCAATGCCAGGCCAATCAGAATGACACCTGAGATACGCTCCAGCCAGGGTAGCATTTGCGAAAAGTATTTCATCACTCGTTGATTGCCAATGAAGAAGGCCACCATCAGATCCCACAGCAGCACGATACTGAACATCCATACGCCATAGACGACTTTGAGACTCAGCGTGGTATGGGATCCGCCAACAAGCGTGGCCAGGCTGACATAAAACAGCGCATTCTTAGGGTTGAGAATACCGGACAGAAATCCCATGCAAAATTCACGGCCGTGATGCCATGCACTTGTAGAGTGTGTCGGTAAGCCCAATGTGTTGACGTCATAATCCGCGACAGAGCTTATGCCAGCAAAGCGGATAAAAAGCAGTCCGACATACAGCAGATAAATACAGCCTGCGAGCTGAATGGCTATAAAGCTGACGCTGTCAGGGCGAAAAAGTGTAATTCCGCTAAAAGCGGCAAGTATAAACATGCCGTTTGCTGTCGCTATACCCAGGCAAACATTCGCGGCATGACGCCAGCCGGCTTTAATTGATGTCCGCGCAACGAGAAAAAAGTCCGGGCCGGGCGACAGTAATGCCAGAAAATGCGCTGCTGCCAAAAAAAGAAATTGCTGCATATTGGAAGAACCCTCTTAAAATTTTTTAACAGGGTGACGAACTCAGGCAGGATTGTATTGAACAAAATTGCAGGTTATCAGGAACGGTAGCAACCTGGCGTTACGCCAGTATACGCCTTGAATACGCGCTGAAAATGGCTCTGGTCAGCGAAACCCAGCCGGTAAGCAATCTCGATAATTTCACGGCCTGACAGAAGCCAGCGACGCGCCTGATTAATCCGCACATTGAGCTGGTAAGCATGCGGGGTCATCCCGGTCGCCGCGCGAAATGCTCTGATGAGCTGATAACGACACATACCTGAGAGGTTTGCCAGCTCCGCTAAAGTCCACGGCTGGCGATCAATCTGCTTCGATGCTTCAATAACACTTTTTAACGCCCGACTGACCTCGGACGTCATAACAGGAAACGCCTCCATCAGGCTGGCACCCCGCTCACAGTCACCTGTAAATTCTATCAGCGCTACGTTTTTTTCTTCTGCACTCACAGTGGAAAACAGGATGGCATTAAGCGTGCAAAAGCGATGATAAAGGTCTGCGTCATCAGTTATTCGCACTTCATTTTCACTGATGAAGCCACCCGATACATCGCCCATTTCAGTAACTAAAGCATTTAACCACGCAGCATCCAGATGCAGCATTTGATAGCTCCAGTGCTGATCCGGCAAGGGATTGCAGGAGTGAACAACGTTGGCCGGAACGAAAACCATCATTCCCGGCCGCAAAGCACAAGGGCCATCCGCCGCTCCTGTAAATATGCTTTCGCCCGCATCAACTGCACCAATAGAAAAGGTGGGATGACTGTGTGGTTTATAACACGCACGGCTGTGACAGGCGCGACGGCTTTCCACAAAATCCAGGGACGAATCGCGCCAGAATTCTGCCAAATTATCTCTGGTGTGACTTCCGCAACCCAAGCTGGAGGAATCTATGGGACTGGTAATCATGCCTGTTTTCATCCTGATTTAAGCTAGCGCGAATATGCCTGCACGTGATTAATGAAGATACGATAGCATTTAACGTTTGCGGATAATGCTCTGATGCGGATTCTTTTAATGCATGACAGCATGATTTATTAACAGTATATGCAGCTCACATCTGTCATTTTAAATTGCCATTTTTTCTTATCAAAAGAGAGTCACGAACATGGAACATCAATATACATCGCACATACTCTGGACCGGAAATTTGGGCACTGGCACATCAGGCTATAAAACCTATGCGAGGACATGGGACATCGCTCTATCCGGCAAAGAAATCATCCATTGTTCCAACGATCCGTTGCTGGGAGGCGATGCATTTTCTAAATTTGATGGGGGTAATTAACAACCCGGTATTCTGTATAAACCCATAATTTAAAGAGCGAAGTTACTTCAGCGCACCCGCTCGCTCACCGTCATGGTAAATTTAAGCGGGCCGCCCTCATTACATGCGTAGCTATGCGGTAAATCCGTTCTGGCAATGACAGAACATCCCTCATTAACACTTAGACGCTCTTCCCCTAAAGTCAGTAGAAGGGAGCCCTGCACTACATGTAAAAGTTCGCACGTACCATCTGAATGTCCCGGGGAATCGAAAATCTCTCCAGGATGCATTTTCCACTCCCACAGCTCGATCATTTCCGGTCCGCTTGTGCCCGCCAGCAAGCGCGCGGTGCCGCCATTTTCTCCACTCCACAGGCAGGGTATATCATCTGCAGCGATTACATGCGCATTGGGTTTGCTGGCGACATTTACGATATCTGCCACTGAAACACCCATCGCAGCAGCCAACTTACAGAGTATCGCGATGCTGGGGTTCGCCCTGCATGCTTCGATCTCAACGAGCATTCCTTTGCTCACACCAGCCAGACGTGAGAGTTCATCAAGTGACATTTTTTTTTGACTGCGGTACTGCTTCAGCGAAGCGGAAAGCGCCTCATTAATTTTGGAAGCATCAGCGCCGGTCATTATATTGACTTTTTTGTTCATCGGTCATTATCATAATCTAAAATGGTCATTTCAGGATTATTCAATGTTAATAGCTCATCCGTCAATCAGTCCCGACGTTGCCCGCCTGGCTCCCGGCTTCCGGGCTCTCAGCATCAGCGTAACTGCTGCACCGCTGGTTCACGCTAGCTCAGGAGAAGAAGCGCTTCGTAGAGCCTGTGAAGACGTCCTCAACGGACAACCTGTGTGGGCTGAAACGCATCTTGATGCATGGTCTGAAACCTTTCGCGCTTTCGGCGCAAAGCCCAAGCGCACGCCCTGTTCGGCAGAAGCGCTTCGCAAACGCGTGTTACGAGACGGTTTTATGACGCCTCTTGATCCGGTAGTTGACCTGTATAATGCAGTGAGTTTGCGCTATGCCGTTCCTGTGGGTGGTGAAAATCTGGAAACCTACCGTGGCGCCCCACGTCTCATTATTTCAGACGGCAGTGAACCGTTTGACACCATCAAAGATGGTAATCCCTTTATGGAACAGCCCGATGCCGGTGAGGTGGTCTGGTGTGACGACTTAGGCGTTACATGCCGACGCTGGAACTGGCGGCAGGGCATAAGAACGCGACTGAATTCTTCAGATAAACACATGTGGTTCATTCTGGAGAGTTTGCCACAGATGCCAATTGAAGCTCTGCATGAGGCCGGGAAAATGCTAACAGACGGACTGGAAGTCATGATGCCGGGAATGCAGTCTGATGTTTCATTAATTGAAACGCTCTAAGCTAATTATAATCCGGCAGATTAACTGCCGGAACTACCTCTTAAATTTCCGTTGATCGCTCATAGCGGACATTGCCGTTTCACGATAAGTCTATATCTGTGCGCAGCTAGCAGCGTTGCAACAGAAAACGTTGCAATTCAGTCGTGACCTCTTTTGGGTTTTCCTCAGCCATATGGTGACCACTGGCTAACGCCTTGCCCCGAACATCATGTGCCCAAGTTTTCCAGATACCTAATACATCGCCATATATATCTTCCAGATCATCATATTTTGACCATAAACAAAGCATTGGGCACATAATCAGGTTTCCTTTCTGGCGATCCTGGAATTCATGTTCTTTATCAATGCCAAGGCCGGCACGATAGTCTTCAAGCATCCCATGTACAGTTTCCGGATCATGAATAGCATTTCTGAACTCAATGTACTCTTCATTTCCCATTGTTTCAGGTTGCCCTCCATACCACTTGTCAGGATCGGCGAGTATTGCCCGCTCCGGCTTTTCTGGCTGAGCAAAGAAGAACCAGTGATACCACTGCCGGGCAAACTTCTCATTACACCGGTTGAGGGCTTCAAGTATTGGAATGCAATCAAGCACGGCAAGCCGTGTGATTCGCTCTGGATAGTCAAGAGCGGCTCTGTAAGCTGTGTAACTTCCTCTGTCATGCCCAACAAGCGCAAATTGCTCAAAACCAAGCTGACTCATCAACTCAATACAATCTTTTGCTTTAGCTCTTTTAGAAGAACCAGCATGATCGTGCTGATCAGCAGGCTTCGACGATTGTCCGAATCCCCGTAAATCAGGACATACGACGGTAAATGATTTGGCTAGCTCAGGAGCCACTTTCGACCAGGTTACATGGGTACGAGGGTGTCCATGCAATAACAGAACAGGTGGTCCGTTCCCCCCGTAGCGCACATTGAGCTCTGCTTCTGAAAGGCTGACTCGTGTATGTGTAAATCCTTCAAACATATGCTGGCTCCCACAGCAGTAATGTTGGGATAATTATAGGCTGCTGTTTTGTCGAACATCTCGCCAGGTAGGAGCCCAGAAGAATTCACATCACATGACAAGAATATTAATGCAACGCGAGATCACACTATGTGAAAAATTTTGAAATGAATGTCCGGTGATCGCTCATAGCGGACTTTACTAAGCGCATCAGTCCGCTCGATTAAAGAAGCGTTAATAGCTTACCTCATGCGGTGTTTTCATTATCAACTAAGACTAACAATTAACTTATTGGTGCCGATACCCGCCGTCTTTACTCGACATAAAGGAACATGTATGTACAACACACGCCGCTTAATAAACCCACTTTTTGTTTAATATCCCTAACCACCTACGCTTTGCGCTTAGGACATGAGCAAAGGATATTCACGACTTCTGCGGCGGATTTTGTACGGCAATACTAAGCAAGGTGATTAACAGTATTGAAATGCTACAGGTCGTGCTGTGCTGCCAGCCATTGACTGGCCGTTGTCGTTGCAATCCCCTGATGGTGGTTGTAGGTAATGCGCTTATTCCAGGCCACACCATTGGGTCGTGCGAAAGCAAGTCGGTATTTTGCACCGACATCGTGTGGATCATGCTGTACATCATCCGGAAGCTTTTGCCCGTCGAGTAATTTCCTTATTACCTCCGTGCCCCAGTGAGCCCGCATCAACTCAGCAAGCTCACGGTAAGTCAGCGTATCACCGGCAATATAGACAATCTCATTCTGGAATCGGGGCTGATGGAAGAATATGTCCGCAGTCAGCTGGCCGATATCTTCAGGTGTGGTCAGCGTTACCGCGTTCTCCCGATCTCCTAACGCACAAACAGTATTACTTTGCGCGTTAATCACGCCGAAGCCTGGATCAAACAGATAACTGGTAAAAATACCTGTAGAGACAATGACCCACTCGCAAATCTATTTGAGGGCAATATAATCGTGGATGCAATATGCGCTAACGCGCTGAACAACAGCAAAATAGTTAATATCCAGAAGGCGTCAAAGTTAGGCGCTCTCTACATTGCTTTTAACTTATATCAAATGCAATAATCTTGAGTAAATTACACCTTCTCGGAAGTGGGCTATGAAGATCAGCGGATTAACGGAACGAATTTCATTAAAAATTATAAGCCTGATTGATGCTGGTGAGATTGCGGCCGGTGCGCATCTAAGCGTTCCTAAACTGGCTGAAAGCCTCGATGTTTCTCGAACACCGGTGCGTGAAGCGCTGATATTTCTGGAACAGAAAGGGATTTTAGAGCAAAAGCTCAACCGTGGTTTTTTTGTCAGCCTTAATTATGCGCCTCAGAAGCGCGAAGAAGAGTTAGTGCCTGACGGCCCCGATCTACCCGAATATTACCAACTTGCAGAAGATTGGTTGCAGGACAAAATTGAATCGGAAGTCACTGAGCTGTTTTTAATGAAGCGCTACGAACTGACCAAAAGCCAGTTATCAACCATTCTGGCGCGCGGCATCAGCGAAGGTTGGGTCGAACGTAAACAAGGTTATGGCTGGCGCTTTTTACCCGTTGCCAAGACTAAAGCGGCACTGGAACATATTTTCAGCTTCCGCATGGTCATTGAGCCGATGGCGATTCTTGAGCCCACATTTAACGCGCCTCAGGAAAAGATCAACGACATACGTCGTGAGTTGGAGATGCTGTTGGATTCGGGTATTGAGCGCTTATCGCCGACGCAGCTGCAAATGGCCGGCTATCGTTTCCATGAAACCATTATTAGCTTCTCAAACAATCCCTTTTTTGAAATTTCCCTGCGTAACGTCAACCGCATGCGTCGATTAATGGACTATCGCATCATGGATGACCGCAGTCGCTACTATGCCGAAGTTAAAGATCACATGCGTATTTTGGCAATGATTGAGGCCGGCCAACGCATTGAGGCGTCTTACACCATGAAGCAGCACCTTTCCGTGGCGTTGGAAAATAAAAAACGGCGCCGGATCAGTGCGGAAGCGGAATAAAAAAAAGGCTCACACTGTGAGCCTTTTCTCTATTAACTGGCGGTGGAGTAGATGGGGTACAGGCCGAGTAAAAGCCCCGATCCCAGGAAAATCATGCACAGCAGGAATGCCCATTTGAAGGTGTATTTCTGATGATCGCTAAACTCAACCCCTGCCAGGCCGACCAACAGATAAGTCGATGCCACCAGAGGGCTGAGCAGATGTACGGGTTGCCCCACCAGTGAAGCCCGGCCGATTTCCGCCGCAGTAATGCCGTACACCTTCGCCGCTTCCGCCAGTACGGGCAGCACGCCATAGTAGAAGGCATCATTCGACATAAAGAAGGTCCCCGGCAGACTGATCAGCGCGGTAATCGGCGCCAGGTAAGGTCCCCACGCATCAGGCAAGATATCAAGCAAGGTGCCTGACATGGCCGTTACCATACCGGTACCAGAGAGAATACCGGCGAAAATCCCGGCGGCGAGGAAAATAGAGGTCTGGTTGAGCGCAGCCGGCGCATGCGCCGCAATACGTTGACGCTGTGCGTCCAGATGCGGATAGTTGATCAGCAGCGCGAAGGCAAAAGCAACCATAAACAGTACCGACAGCGGCAGAAGTTCCATTACCAGAGAAGCCATCAAGATGATGGTGAGAGCGGCGTTGAGCCAGAACAGTTTTGGTCTGCGCAGCTCCTCATTCACCTCATTGATAGCCGGCAGATAGCTCTCGGCATCTTCTTCCAGCACCGAGCCGTTACCATTGGTGTGAATGCTGAGCTTGCCCAGGCGGCGGCGCTCACGAATCCCGATATACCACGAAAGCACCAGCACGCCGACCAGGCCGCACACCATGGTTGGAATGAGCGGGATAAACAGTTCGCTGGATTCGACTTTCAAGGAAGCTGACACGCGCGCCAGTGGCCCGCCCCACGGCAGTAAATTGGTCACACTGCCAGACAGGAACACCACGCAGGTCAGCGCCAGCGGATCGAGGCGAATACGTTTGAACAGCGGTAACATCGCGGTAACGCAGATCATATAGGTGGTCGAACCGTCACCATCCAGTGAAACCATCGCCGCCAGCAAAGCGGTACACATTACGGCTTTAACCGGATCGCCATTAATAATTTTCAGGAAGAAGCGAATGATGGGATCAAATAATCCTGTGTCAAACATGGTGCTGAAATAGAGAATAGCGAATATCACCATAATGGCCGTTGGGGCCACTTTCTTCAGCCCGTCGATCATCATGTCGCCCATCTCGCCACCAAAGCCTGCAATAATGGCGAAGATGATGGGAATAAGTGTTAATGCAACCAGTGCGGAAAGTCTTTTGGTCATAATCAGGATCATAAAGACCACGATCATGCCGTAACCCAGAAAAGAGAGCATAAAAGCCTCCTACGCATATATTGCTATATGCGTAATAAAAGTAGTTGTCGTTATTTAAGAAGTGGCTGAGTTTTTATTAACTCATGTGCATTCCACCGTTGACGGAGAAATTCGCACCCGTTGCGTAACCCGCTTCATCCGATGCCAGCCAGGCACAAATCGAAGCGATCTCTTTCGGTGAGCCGAGGCGGCGCACCGGGATTTCCTGCACAATTTTATCGATAACCTGCACCGGCGTGACGGTTTTCAACTTGCTGGTTGCCAGGTAGCCCGGTGATACCGTATTTACCGTGACGCCGCGCGCGGACACCTCACGCGCCAGCGCTCGGGTGAATCCTCGCACGGCATATTTCGCCGTTGAATAGTTCACCTGCCCGACCGTACCAACCTGAGCGTTAAGCGACGAAATGTTGATAATTCTTCCCCAGCCGCGCGCCATCATTCCGTCAACCACCTGACGTGTGACGTTAAATAGTGAGTTCATATTAATATCAATGACCGCTTTCCATTCCGGCGGCTGCATATCGCGGAATAAAACATTGCGTGCCGTTCCTGAATTATTAATTAGCACATCAACTTCACCCACTTCAGCGCGAATCTTTTCAAATGCCTTCACGGTTGAATCCCAGTCGGCGACATTGCCTTCAGAGGCAATAAAATCGAAACCGAGTTTTTTATTATCCTCAAGCCAGCTCTGTTTTCTTTTTGAGTCTGGCCCGCAACCAGCAATAACTTTAAAACCGTCTTGCGCTAATCGACGGCAGATCGCGGTGCCAAGACTGCCCATACCGGATGTGACATAAGCGATACGTTGGGTCATACCCTTCTCCCAGATACATTTTTTTAACGGTTGTTTACCACCTGTTAACAGTAAGCGGCGCGCAGGCGATTTCTGCAATGCAGCTTTGTTGAAAATGTGAGCGAGATCGTTCATTTTTTGCATTTGATGTCATTTAAATGCATATGTCATCCTTCCGGCATGAATTGCACCTTAAGTAGAAAAGGCAAAAAGAACCTTGCAGCCCCCTTTTCATCGGGCATAAAAACAAAAACGCTGGAAGAATGAGAAGTAGATCACGCCAAGTCATTTGCACTTGTGACACTATAAATGCAACTTGAGAGGTGATTTATGGCAACATTTGCATATGTAGGCTGTCGCACGTCCACCTGGCGCGGCGCAAGAGGCAAAGGGATTGAGGTTTATCGCATCACGGAATCAGGCGCATGGCAGCACCTACAGCGCATTGAGTCTGTGCAAGAGAACCCCTCCTGGCTGACGATAGATCCAGAGCGTAAGCGTTTATACGCCCTGCACGGCGATGGCGATCGGGTGGCTGTATTTGACCGCGACGCAGATACCGGCCTACTGACGTTACTCAGCGATCAGACCACGGGCCCTCGTCACCCCCACCCCGCGCTCGATCCGCAACGCCGCAACAATCCGGTTGGCAGTGCGCTGACGCCCGATCGCGCCATGTTACTGATCGCGAATCATGAAGGCGGGAATATCGCCGCTTTAGCGGTAGAGCCGCAGGGTTTAGCGACCCCATCCCATCTGGCATTCGTGGAGGGTCACCCGCTGGCGGAGGTCAAATCCCTTTCACGACCGCATGAAATTGTTTTTGCACCAGGCTGCGCTTACTTTGCCGTACCCATGCAGGGACGTGCTGCGGGAGAGGGCATCGACATGGTGCGCCTCTATCGCTGGGACGGCGCCCAATCCGTGTTGTGCGACGAGGTGAAACTGGCTGAAGGCAGCTGGCCTCGCCACGTGGATTTTCATCCCAACGGTCAATGGCTTTATGGCATCAGCGAGCTAAGCAGCACCCTGAGCGTCTTCGCGACAGACTTATCACAGGGGAAACTGACGCTCATCCAGACCCTCTCTGCCTTGCCCGAAGGTTACGCCACGCGCAGTGACGCGAGCGAGATTGAAGTTCATCCTTCAGGTCGTTTTGTTTATGCCGCCAATCGCGGTCATGACAGCATCGCGGTATTCGCCATAGATGCGCAAAACGGCACGCTTAACCCGGTTGGCTGGGTGCCCTGCGGCGGAAAAACCCCGCGCTTCACCACGCTGTCGCCTGACGGTAAACAGTTTTACAGCGCCAACGAAGATTCCGATACCATTCAGGTCTTCGACGTGGATCTCAGCGACGGTATGCTGGTAAAAACCAGCAGGGTTATTGAGGTGGCCAGCCCGACTTGCATCTGCTTTGCCTGATAACCCCCCGTCCGCGCAGGCTGGCGGGGTTCAGCTCTCTTCTCCGCGAGAATCTGCCCCACATTTTTCAGCAGGTATGAGGCTTTTAATCAAAGTCTTCACGGATGGCGAGGCATGCGCGTAGTTTTTTACCCCGACCAATAACGCCCTGCTCGCCCAGCTCTCTTTTAAAGGGATGCCTCTGACCCCGTTGTGCAGTGCAGCAGGCGAGATCTCGTTGACCGGCAATATAGCGATGCCAAGCTGATGACTGACCAGCTCCGCCATTGAGACAAAACTGCTGACGCGTAGCCCGATACTGAGCGTTTTCCCGAGCTTGCGGGCTTCACGATCAAGAATATGGCTAACGGCGCTATCACGATGGGGGCCGATGATCTTCTCATTGATGACATCGTTTAGCGTAAGAGATTCACATTCTGCCAGCGGGTGACCGGGCCACACCATCACCGCGAGCTGATCCTGCTGCCAGGGCCAGGCTTCAATCCCTGATGACGGCGTCCAGCTGGAGAAAATCCCTACGTCCGCGCTGCCTTCCAGCAAACCCTGCACCACGCCGATGCCGGTGTGCTCTTCTATATCAATATCAGTTTGCGGGTAGTTTCCCAAAAATTGCCCTATCGCCTGCGGCAAGCAGTGCATCAGAGCAGCGGAGATGGTGTAAATACGAATATGCCCACGAATGCCTGCGGCATAATCGCTCAGCTCCTCTTCCATTTGTTCCAGGTTGCGGAAAACCTGACGGGCATGGTAAAGCAGTGAGTGCCCGGCCGGTGTCAGTTCAATACCGCGCGGCAGACGCAGCATCAGCTGCGTTCCTACCTGCTGCTCAAGTTCGGCAATGCGTTTACTTACCGCCGAGACGGCGGTGTGCTTACGGTGTGCGGCACGCGTCAGGTTCTGCTCTTCTGCGACGGCCACAAAAATTCCCAATGAAACAAGATCGTAACGCATCATGCTGTCCACTTAAGGGTGTAAAGTTTGCTGAATAACATACGGCAAAATGCCACCGTGACGCAGATACCGCAGCTCCTGCTGTGAATCAATGATTGCCAACAGGCGAATTTTGGCCAGCAGTTCGCCGTCGCGGTTGATCATCAACAGGAGCGGATTGGTGCCGGGCGCCAGCGACGCCAGCCCGGTGAAATCCAATACTTCCCTGCCATCCATTTCTGGTAACCGTTCTGCTTCTCCGGGCGCAAAGTGCAGCGGCAAAATGCCCATGCCGATGAGATTGGTACGATGGATGCGCTCAAAGCTTTTTGCCACCACCGCTTTCACGCCCATCAGGGCCTGCGCTTTGGCTGCCCAGTCGCGGCTCGATCCGGCACCGTAGCGCTCTCCCGCGAAGACCACCAGCGGCAACGCGGCTGCCAGCCAACTCTGTGCAGCTTCATAAGCCGGCAGAATATGGTGGTGCCCGGCATCCCAGGCAAATCCGCCGCCCCGGCGCCGATCCTCGGGTAACAGGCGATTTGCCAGCGCTTTGTTCGTGAACGCACCCCGCACCATCACTTCATGATTACTGCGGCGCGTAGAGTAAAGGTTAAGATCCTGGGGATCTTCATTGCGATCCAACAGCCATTTCCCTGCCAGACTGGTGGCGGGAATCGCGCCAGCCGGGGAAATGTGGTCGGTGGTGACGTCATCGCCAAACCACAGGAAGGGTCGCGCGTCGCGCAGCGTTAACGGCTCTTCGGCATTACGCGGCAACTTTTCCAGATAGCCGGGCCGACGAAGATAGGTCGATGCATCGTCCCACGGATAGTGAACGCTACCCGGCGCGGCAATCTGCTGCCAGTGAGGCGTGCCCTGCCAGATGATGTCACGCCGCTTAACGTAAAAGTCGCGCTTCATAATTTTTGTTACCCAAAGCTGCACTTCTTCCCGGCTTGGCATCAAATCCCGCATGTAAATGGGCTGCTGGTTTGCATCCTGACCCAACGGATCGCGCAGCATGTCATGCGACATGTGACCTGCCAGCGCCCAGGCAATGACCAAAGCGGGCGACGTCAGATAACCGTGGCCAAGGCTGGGGTTAACGCGGCGTGGAAAATTACGGTTGCCGGATAACACGCACACCGCCTGCAGCCCGGCATTCACCAACTCTTCCATCGCCGGTTGGAGCGCGCCCGAGCTGCCAATGCAGGTCATGCAGCCATATCCGGCAACGTCATAGCCCACTTTTTCCAGTTCATTCAGCAGTCCGGATTCACCGAGGTAATCGGTTACCGCACGCGATCCCGGCGAAAACGAGGTTTTTACCCAGGGCTTGGGTTGTAATCCATGACGAGCGGCATTGCGGGCAAAGAGCGCTGCTTGTACCACCAGCCACGGATTGGCCGTCGTGGTGCAGCTGGTAATGGCGGCAATGGCAATCGCACCCTGGTGAATCGGCTCGGGATAGGCTTCATGCGCCCAACTCAGTGCCTGAACGTCAGCAGGAAGA
Source organism: uncultured Pantoea sp. (assembly GCA_966185695.1). Classification (GTDB taxonomy): domain Bacteria; phylum Pseudomonadota; class Gammaproteobacteria; order Enterobacterales; family Enterobacteriaceae; genus Pantoea. Next base: position 18,285 of record CBIFUL010000002.1, read on the forward strand.
CTTTGCTCAAAACTTTCGGCTGCAAAACTTAACGGGATCTGCTGATGCGGATTCACCGGCCCCGCCATACTCGGTTCAATGCTGCCAAGATCCAGCGCAATCAGCTCGGTGAAAAGCGGTTGCGGCATTTCCGGGCTGCGCCACAGATGCTGAGCGTGCATATAGCCGTTAATCAGCGCCTGCTTCTCTTCACTTCTGCCGGTCATGCAGACATAGTCCGCACTGCACTGATCGAAGGGGAAGAACACCACCGTCGCGCCGTATTCCGGTGCCATATTGGCGATGGTGGCGCGAGACTCCAGCGGAAGCAGATGCAGTGAAGGCCCGGTGAATTCCACAAATTTCCCTACCACGCCCTGTTCACGCAGCAGGCGGGTAACGTGCAGCGCCAGATCGCTGTCACTGACGTCCGCAGACAGCTGCCCTGAAAGTGAAATACCTATCACCTCTGGAAAACGCAGCGTTACCGGTTCGCCGAGTAATGCGGCCTGGCCTTCAAGCCCGCCCACGCCCCAGCCAAGAATGCCCAGCGCGTTAATCATTGGCGTATGGCTGTCGGTGGCAATCATGTAATCGGCGTGCAGTAACGGGGTGGCTTCGCGTTCATCCACGGTCGCCACCTCCGCGATCGCTTCAAGATTCATCAGATGAATAATGCCGGTTCCGGGCGGAATAACACGGAAATTGTCCAGGCTTTGCTCTGCCCATCGAATGAAGCGATAGCGTTCCGCATTGCGGCGGAAATCGAATTGCAGATTGTCTTCCAGTGCATTGGCAGAGGCGTAGCTTTCAACAATCACCGAGTGATCGATGGTCAGCACCGCGGGAATGTGCGGATTGATGGCGCGCGCATCGCCACCCAGCTCAGCCGCCAGGTCGCGCATTGCAGCAAAGTCCGCCAGCGCAGGCAAACAGGTGGTGTCATGAAACATCAGGCGATCGGGATAAAACGCCACTTCTTCGTAAGCTGCCTCTCCGGCCAGCATCCGCAGAAATCCCGCCAGCGTGTCCGGCGAACGTAAGGCAACGTTCTCCAGCAGAATGCGCAAGCTGTAGGGCATCTGCTGCAGCTGTTCCAGCGGCACCAGACGGCTTAAATCGATGTAGTGATAGGTGCGGCCTGCTAAGACCAGCTCAGAGCGTTCCAGAGATAAGGGCAATGTCATACAAACCTTCCGTTACCGCAGTTGTAGTTATGTTCTTGAGGGGATAACGATGACAGGCAGGAAAGGGAATGAAAATTGAACGTTTGATAAGATAGCGTTCTCCAAAGGAGAACGCTAGTAATGGCGTCACTGCTCCGATAAATGGCGCTCAATGATGCGCTGCACAGCGCCATCCTGCTGCCACTGCGTCAAAAGCGCGGTGATTTTTTCATGTCGCTCAGCGTTCTCACGCGGCACACAAATCGCCTGATGGATTTGCCCAAAGTTATCGGGCAGCACCCGGAAACCCTGATTCTCCAAGGCTGCACGCTCAAGCGGCTGACGAATGCCGGCCGCCATATCACCTTCTCCGTTGAGAAACGCATCAATGGCGGCTTGAGACGAGCTGAGTCGATTGAGTGTGGCGTGCTGTAATGCGCGTGAAAGGTGCAGATCGTAGGCTGCCCCTTTGCCCACGTTAATCACCACCCCCTCTTTATCCATCTGCTCCACGCGTTGCCACTGGCTGTCAGCTTTTACCAGTACCGTGCCCTGAATAGTGATGTAGGGCTGAGTAAAACGCAGCACCTCTTCGCGTTTAGGATCCACCGCCAGAAAAGCGATGTCCCAGACGCCCTGTTGCGCGTCATCCACCACCTTACCTGCGCTGGTATAGGTAACAAATTGCGCCCCAGCGCCCAGCGCAGCGGCAAGGCGCCGGGCAATCTCTAGGGTGATGCCGCCTGCCGAACCGTCTGGCAAGGTTTTTGCCAGCACAGCGTTACCGAGATTAATAGCGAAACGTAATGAACTAGCGGTGGCTGGCATGAGGTTCCTCCGGGAAGCTGTCGTTGTTTTCCTGCTTAGGCTCGAAGTTCAGGCGCTGAATCTTACCCGCGACAAACAGGTAGCAGCAGAGATTCAGGAAAGCGCACACGCCAACGAAGATCAGTGCGCCGTTAAATGAGCCGGTATCTTGAATGATATACGCAATGATAATCGGCGTGAAAATACCGGAAATATTGCCGATCATGTTGAACAATCCGCCGCTCAGACCAACGGCTTCTTTTGGCGAGAAGTCAGAAACCACGCACCAGCCCATCGCGCCAAAGCCTTTGCCGAAGAACGCCAGCGACATGATCGCGACCACGACCCAAGCAGAATCCACGTAGTTACAGATCACCATGCTGACGGCGAGCAGCATGCCAATCACGATTGGGGTTTTGCGCGCAGCCGACAAGCTGAATCCGCGCGCCAGCATCGCATCAGACAGCACGCCGCCAAGCAGCGCGCCCGCACAGCCGCACAGCGCAGGTAGCGATGCAACAAAACCGGCTTTCAGGATGGTCATGCCACGGTCGTGTACCAGATAAACCGGGAACCAGGTGAGGAAGAAGTAAGAAAGCACGGTAAAGAAGAACTGCCCCATGTAAACGCCCAGCGCCAGGCGGCTGGTCAGCAGCTTACGCGTGTAGCCTTTTCCGCTTTTATCGCCTTTACGCGTGGCCTTCAGATTGGTTAAGCCACCGCCGGACTGAATGTATTCCAGCTCCATGTTGTTGACCAACGGATGCACTTTGGGGGTATCAGCCAATACGCGGTGCATCAGCAGAGAAACCAGAATGCCCAAGCCCCCCATAAACCAGAACACTGCTTCCCAGCCAAAGGTATACGAGAACCAGCCCATTAATGGCAGGAAGACAACCAGCGCAAAGTACTGCGCAGCCGTGGTGAAACCCGAGGCTTTACCGCGCTCTTTGGCCGGGAACCACGCAGCCAGGAAGCGGGAGTTGGCGGGAAGCGTAGGCGCTTCAATCAACCCCATCATGAAGATGAAGCCAAACATCATGATACGTGTCACCCAAACGTTATCGAATGAGGTACTGAACCCGACCAGGAATACAAAAAACGACCAGGTAAAAACGCCGGTGACCAACACTTTTTTAGAACCAAAACGATCCAGCAGCCAGCCGCCGGGATATTGCCCCAGTACATAAGCCCAGGTGAAAGTGGAAATCAGATAGCCCAGCGCGACGATATCCAGACCCGCAGATTTCATCATGTCGGTACCCGCAATCGAGAACGTGGCACGATCGCCGTGATTGAGGGCAATACTGAGAAACACCATCAGCAAGATCATATAGCGATAGTGTGTAGGTTTATTTTTTCGTGCAGTAGAGTTCAGAGTATCCATTATATTCGGCCTTATTTGGCGTTCGACTCAGTAAATCGGTAAAGGTCAGCCGGATTCGACACAAATAATTTATGTCGCACCTGTTCGTTACTTGCCCAGTTAATAATCTGCGAAAGGATTAATGCATCATCTGGCATATTTTTATTCGCGCTAATTAAATTGGGGTGCGGCCAGTCGCTGCCCCACAACACGCGTTCCGTTGCATCATGTAAAAAAGATTTCATCACGCCCGCCATATCAGCGACATCTGCGCGCGTTGACTGGTGATAGAGCGCTGAAAGTTTCACCCAGCAGCGCCCCTGATCGATCAGCTCCCATGCCAGTCGCCATGCCTGATGCTTCAGCGGCTGAGGCTGCGGCAAACGGAAAAAGTGATCGATGACCAGATTTCCCGGCACCTGCAACAGCAAAGCGCGCAGTTGCCACAGCGTATCTGCGCTGGCGTGAACCTGAATATGCCAACCGCGCTCCGCCATACGATGCGCCAGCGGCAGAAGCATTTCAGCGGATGTCGCGCTGCCCGCCCCGAAGTTGAAACGCACCCCGGTGACGCCCGCGCGGCCCAATCGGTCCAGCTCCCGGTCAGTAACCCTATCTGTCACCACCGCTTCACCGCGCGCGCTGGCACCGAACTGCGTCAGTGCATCCAATAAACAGCGATTGTCCGTCCCGTATGAAGAGGGCTGCACGACAACATGCCGACTAAAACCCAGCCGCTGTTTAAAATGGCGATAATCGTTAACGGTGGCGTCAGGCAGATTGCGTTTATCATCCGGCGCATAAGGGAAGCGCCGATCAAATATATGATGATGACAGTCGCAACTGTGTGGAGGTAATACGCTGTCAGGCAGAGAAGAAATAGCGCTGTATTTCACCTCTTCTGCTAATTGATGGCTGTTCACGGCCTTGCCTTAATATTTATTAACGCATCAAACGCTTTAATTTCGCCACGGCGGCTTGAGGGCTACTTAATACCGGGCAGGTTACCGCGGCCTGGACATCTTCAAATGCCACTTCCATCGAGAAATGGGCGAGTACAAGGGCATCGGCCTGCTGATGCTGACGAGCGGCTGCAACGATCAGTTCGTTATGCAGCGCAACGTCCCCAGCGTTCAGGGCATCGCGTGCGCCCGCTACCACCACCGCCGACATGACGGCTTGAGATTGATTGGCAGCCGTCAACTCACGAAACTCGGCTTCCATTCCGGCTACGGCAGGTCCGAAGGTAGCCAGCATTACGATGTTGTCACCGTACGCTAAGGCAGCTTCAAACATGGCCTCATTGGGCTTCAAAACCGGAAGCGTCTGCTGGCTGGCGCATTCATCAATGGCGCGCCCAAAGGCCGAACAGGTAAACAGCACCGCCGCCGCATCAATGCTCACCGCATAGTCAACCAGTGAATGAATACGCCGGATTAAGCGTGGGGTGATTTCCGTGACTTTGGCGCGGTCGAGGGTTAAGGCATCATCCAGCAAGTTGCTGATTTCAGCTTCCGGCCACTGTTTGGCAAAAGTGTCGTTGATGGGCGCGACAGCCAGTGGCGTCGCGTGAATCATTACAATCCGTTGGCTCATCGTCTTCTCCGAGAAACCGAGCCGCTGCTCATCACAGCGGCCCGCTATCCGCTATTACGCGCGAATCACCGCAGCCACTTTCTCTGCAAAGGCTTTAGTACCGCAGCTGCCACCCAGATCCGGCGTGCGGGTTTCCGGGTTTTCCAGCACTTCATCAACAGCGCGGTTGATCTCTTCCGAAGCCTTCAGGAATTTAGGCTGGTTATGCTTCTCGGCATACCATGCCAGCATCATCGCGGCAGAAAGAATCATGGACACCGGGTTGGCTTTATCCTGATTCTGAATGTCCGGTGCTGAACCATGCTGTGCCTGCGCGCAGCACAGGGTGTCGCTGGCCATGATGGAGCCCGCCAGGCCGAGACTGCCTGACAGCTCGCTCGCCAGATCGCTGATGATGTCGCCATAGAAGTTGGTGGCGACCAGCACGTCGAAACGCTCCGGATTACGCACCAGGTGAGCCGTCGACGCATCAACCAGCAGGTCATCCAGCTCGACTTCCGGGAAGTCTTTGGCTACATCGCGCACGGCTTCCAGGAACAGGCCATCGGTCATATGGAAGCTGTTGGCTTTATGAATCGCCGTCACTTTCTTCTTACGCTGCATCGCCAGTTCGAACGCTTTGCGCGCAATACGCTCTGAGCAGTGGCGGGTGATTTTACGGGTCGACAGCGCCATGTCCGGGCTTGGCATCACTTCACCCCAGCCGCGCGTCATGTTGCGATCCGGGTAAAAACCTTCGGTCGCTTCACGCATGATCACCAGATCCATTGACTTGCCCTCTTTCATGTTCGAGGTCAGGAAGGGACGGGTGCGCGCTGGACGGACGTTTGCGTAGAGGTCGAGGCCAATACGGAAGCCAGCAGACACGTTGCGGCCCCCTTTTTCAGGTGCCGGGTAATCCGCATGCGACTGCGTACCCAAAATGATGCCGTCATAGGTTTTGGCTTTATCTAACGACTCCTGACGCAGGGTGGTGCCGTGCAGCTCCAGGCTTTTAAAGCCCACGTCTTCATAGTCAAACTCAAAACCTAAGCCGAACGCTTTGTCGAGAGAATTCAGCACGGTTACCGCAGCTGAGGTGATTTCAGGGCCGATGCCGTCACACGGCAAAACCAGAATACGCATATACACTCCAAATGATTTATCGGTTTCGATTGCATTTTTATACCAAAAAAAGCATTGGAGGCAAGGTGATGCAGATCACATTTATCACACAAAAAAATCACATTTATAAATGATTGCTAAAAATCAGAGGGTTAGCAGAATAGTACCAAATTCCTCATTATTGACCGCTGAAACCCGTGCGAATCCAGCCACCTTAACTTAGCCACCCTGCTGCTCATGCGAAATTTTGTGATCTCGCCCTCATTTTAACATTACGCTTATTTGCATTTATAAACTCATAAAAGCAGTATGAGTGAAATTTATGTTTAAGGGTGCAAAATGACTAAGTTGGGTGTTATTGCCGATGACTTCACCGGTGCTACCGATATCGCCAGTTTTATGGTGAACACCGGCTGGAAAGTCGTGCTGTTCAATGGTGTGCCACGAACAGCAATTGATACTGACGGGATCGACGCCATCGTGATTGCCCTGAAGAGCCGCTCAATATCGTGCAAAGAGGCCGTATCCCAGTCACTGGCGGCTTCTGACTGGCTTAAAGCGCAGGGCTGTGCACGTCAGTTTTTCAAATATTGTTCAACGTTTGATTCCACGGTGCAGGGCAACATTGGGCCGGTTACTGACGCGTTAATGAAAAATCTCGATGCTGACATGACGGTTATCTGCCCTGCCGTGCCGGACAATGGCCGAACCATCGTTCACGGTCACCTGTTTGTGAAAGGGGAGTTGTTGAATGAGAGCGGGATGCAACATCACCCTGTTACCCCCATGAAAGGTTCCTCACTGACCCGCCTGATGGAAAAGCAATCAGTCGGCCTGTGCGGAAAAATTTCCCTCGAGAGCATGAAGAGTGCGCCCGAAACTGTCGCCGCCCAGTTGGACGCGCTTAAACAACAGGGTGTGCGTTATGTCATTTTCGATGTGCTGGATAATCAGGATCTGCTGACAACCGCGGCAGCAACCGCACGCTTCCCCTTGGTCACTGGTGCGGCGGGGCTGGGATATGCCATTGCATCACTTGATACCCAGCAGCAAGGCACTGTAGAGAGCAGCGTTAAAGTGGAGAAACAGGGCGCAAGCGTGGTGCTGTCCGGCAGCTGCTCTTCGATGACCAATCAGCAGGTGGATTTCTATCAGCAGCGTGCCTCATCTCTGGCGCTGGACGTGGAGAAAATTATTCACGAGGCCGCTTATCTGCAAACGGTGGTGGAATGGGTACGGGCACACGCCCATGAAAATCTGGCCCCGCTGGTCTATGCCACTCAGCCCCCGCAAATCATCGACATTATTCAGCAAAATTATGGTACCGAATTCGTCAGTGAAAAAATCGAATGCTTCTTTTCTTGTCTGGCTAAAGCGCTCAGCGACAGCGGTTTCAATAAGTTCATCGTTGCGGGTGGAGAGACATCAGGCGCCGTAACCCAGGGTCTCAACATTCAGGCGATGGCGATCGGTAATTCAGTGGCGCCAGGCGTGCCGTGGACACAGGTTCTTGGTGAGCAGAAGTGGGTGATCCTGAAATCTGGAAACTTTGGTCACAGCGATTTCTTCCTGAAAGCACAGGAGCCTTTCCATGAGTGAAGCCGTATTACGTCAGGATCTGGTGCGCTATGCGCGCTCTTTATTTGAACGTGGCTATAGCAGCGGCGGTGCCGGCAATATTAGCCTCAAACTTGCGGATGGAAATATTCTCGCCACGCCGACCAATTCAAGCTTTGGCGATCTCGATCCTGCCTCTTTAAGCAAAGTGACGAGGGAGGGCGAGCTTATTTCCGGTGACAAGGCCTCGAAAGAAGTCTTGATGCATCTTGCCATGTACCGTCAGCGCCCGCAGTGCGGTGCCATTGTGCATCTCCACTCTCCGTGGCTGACCGCGCTTTCCTGTCTGCCTGGCGTTAACCCTGAAGACGCGCTGCCACCGATTACGCCCTATTATGTGATGCGGGTGGGGAAACTTCCGGTAGTACGCTACATACGGCCCGGCTCTCCGCTGATTGCCGAGGAAGTGGAAAAACTCGCTGCTGAGCATAATTCGATTTTGTTAGCCAATCACGGCCCCATCATTTCCGGGAAGAATATTCGGGAAGCGGTGTTTAATGCGGAAGAACTTGAAGAGACCGCAAAGCTGTATTTTATGTTGAAACCCTACGGCATGAATTCATTAACTGAAGAAAACGTGGCGGAATTGAATCATATATTCAACATGAAATAACAATAAATAACCCTGCGCGTGTACGACGCGCAGCGCTTACCTTTTTATCCAGGCCGAAGAATTTCAAGGTGTAATATGTCACTGATGCTTATCAGCGGGATCGTCATGTTTGTTATTTTAACATGGTGTCTGTTAAAGAATACTTTCCCACCCAGCATACTTTTTATTATTTTGCCCACAGTCGCCGCGTTGGTCTGCGGTTTTGGTTTCAAAGAGCTGGGTGTATATGTCGCGCAGGGCCTGAAATCCGTGGTAGGCACAGCCACTTTAGTCGCCTTCAGCGCAATGTTTTTCACGCTAATGAAAGAAGCGGGTGTTTTTGACGTTATCGTGCGCTTTATTTTGCGTTTTGTGACTGCTTCAACGTTTTCTGTATTACTCGCTACGTTGGTGATTGCTTCGATATGCAGTTTAGACGGGAACGCCTATGCCACACTGTTAGTGACCGTCCCTGCGCTGCTTCCCATTTATGAAAAAATGAACATCAGCCGTAAAACGTTATTACTGTTGGTAACGGTAGGCGTTGGCGTCACGGGTATTACGCCCTGGGGTGGTTCATTGAATCGCGCGATCGCGGTGACACACCTCGATATTCTGTCGGTTTATTATAAGCTCATTCCACTACAGGCCATTCTCTTTGTGCTTGGCGTTATTCTCTGCTGGTTTATGGCACGCATTGAAAATCGCAGTGGTTCAGGAATTTCGCCCGCCGCCTTTAATGAAATGCGTCAGGAGATGCTTACCAGTAAAGACCAGCACAATCCGTGGCTGTTGAAACTTAATTTCATGTTAGTTATCGCGACCATTGTGATTTTGGTCTCAGGACTGGTCGCTGGCAACTATCTGTTCATGATTGCGTTCTCACTTGCCGTTATCATTAATTACCCAGACGCAAAAAAAGCGCAGCAAAAAATTAAAGATTATGCACTCACAATTTTCCCGGTGATCGTTATCTTTTTGACCATTGGCGTATTCGTAGGAATATTGCAAAACACAGGCATTATTAAAGTGTTGGTCAATGAGCTTGCTGACATTTTCCCGGCAAGCTTAGGCCCGTATTTATATTTAATCCTGGCAGCCTTCAGCGTTCCCATTGTTATTCTTATAGGATCCGATGCGTTCTATTTTGCGTTATTACCCCTGGCTGTGGGTTTAGGCCAAAGTTTTGGCGTGTCACCTATGCATGTCACGATTGCCATGTTGATTACCGAGCAAATAGGATTGCTGCTCAGCCCGGTGATACCCGCCACGCATCTTGGGCTGAGTTTACTGAATTTGCGCGTCGATGAGCATATTCGCCACTCCATGATGAAAGTCTGGGTCATGAGTATTTGTGCCCTTCTCGCCGCTCTGATTATCGGCACGATTCCCCTCTAATATCATCTCATTGGCCCGGCTAACACATGATAGCCGGGCATGGAATATTTTATGATCGCCGCTGAACGTCAGCAAAAAATTGTCGAAGCGCTTGGAATCCAGACTTTCCTCTCTCTTGCGCAGTTAGCAGCCCTGCTTAATGTGTCGGTGATGACCATCCGCCGGGATGTGGCCGAACTCTCCTCGCGGGGACAAATCCTGGCCGTGCGCGGCGGTGTAAAACCGCTTGCTGCATCTAGCGCCCCGGTATCCACCTACTTTCGCAGTCCCTCGCTGCTGCGCGCCGCTTTGAATCAGCTGGGCGACAGCCGCATCATTTTTCTTGATGGTGGATCGGTTTGCCATGAACTCGCGCTTTATATTCCGTGGCGCGAGGATATGACGGTGGTGACCAATGACTTTGAAATTGCCCATTACATCATCAGTCATAGCCCTGCCAGGCTCTATTTTATTGGCGGTGAGCTACGCCGTAGCGATCACACCTTTCATCGACGCATCGCTCAGGAAACCCTGATGTCGCTCAGCTTTGAGCTGCTGTTTTTGGCTCCTGAAAAGTGGTCAGCACGCGGGGTCTGGCATCATGAAGAGCATCGCCAGCGCTGGTATCAGATGTTGATTGCAGCATCCGGCAAAAGCGTGCTGCTGGCAAAGTCGCAGCATTACGGTCAATCCGGCCTGTTTCATCTCTATTCCCTTGAGCAAGCCGATGTGATTTTAACGGACCATGCGCCAGCGGGAGACCTGACTCATGGACTTATTGCGCCGGGTAAGCTGCACATATTGCGTGATTAGTTGAAATAAGCGGAGTGATAATGCAGATACTGCTGTATAACTCCGAGAGAATTAATGATTACATCCTCCAGGATCGTAGCTTGTAAAAGAGAGAAGTGCGTGCGGCCAGCGCAGGCTGAGGACCAAAGATGGCACGCGGCATTTATCCATTCAGCCCAATAAATAAAGCGCAACGAGTCGCTGCCTTTGCGTCAGATTTTATAATTCCGTAAACCGATAAACGGAGCGACGTGTAAGTCTGCGCAGAGAGTTTTAATAACCTCTCTCCACTCTCACCGTTCCGTTTATTAAAATTCTCTCTTCATTTAGCGCAATCTAATTAAGCGCGGCGGCATACGCAATTAACTGACAGCAGCACCTGAGTGAACTATGTTTTAAACAGCTGAAATTTTAAAATCTGCATGTATAAGCCGCTTTTCTGCCTGATTTTATATTTCCCGTTGCGACTTACGCTCTCTCAAAATATGGCGAGGATAATGACGATGAAAGCTCTTACGTATCACGGCCCGCATAGCGTCAGTGTTGATACCATGCCCGATCCGGCAATCCTTCAGTCTGATGACATTATTCTGCGCGTGACGGCCACCGCCATCTGCGGCTCCGATCTGCATCTCTATCGTGGAAAAATCCCCGGCACCGAACATGGCGATATTTTTGGTCATGAATTTATGGGGGAAGTGGTTGAAACCGGCAAGGACGTGTTTGCTGTGGCGAAAGGCGATCGCGTGGTGATCCCCTTTGTGATTGCCTGCGGCGACTGCTTTTTCTGCCTTATGCATCAGTACGCCGCCTGTGAGAATACCAACAGCGGCAAAGGCGCGGCGTTAAACCGCAAGGGGATCACGCCACCAGCAGCGCTGTTTGGCTACAGCAATTTGTACGGTGGCATTCCGGGCGGGCAAGCTGAATACGTGCGCGTACCCAAAGCCAATACGGGTCCATTCAAGGTGCCGCTCTCCCTGCCGGATGAAAAAGTGCTGTTCCTGTCGGACATTCTTCCCACAGCCTGGCAGGCGGTAAAAAATGCCGAGATCACCAAAGGATCCAGCCTGGCGATCTACGGCGCAGGGCCGGTCGGGCTGCTGACCGCTGCATGCGCCCGCCTGGCCGGCGCAGAGCTGATATTCATGATCGATCACAATGACTACCGCCTGGCTTTCGCGCAGTCACGTTACGGCATCATCCCCATCAACTTTGACGACAATGACGATCCGGCCGCCTTCATTATCGATAATACGCCGGGCCACCGTGGCGTTGATGCCGTCATTGATGCCGTAGGTTTTGAAGCCAAAGGTAGCCTGACTGAAACGGTGATGAGCACGCTAAAAATTGAGGGAAGCAGCGGAAAAGTCTTGCGGCAGTGTATTGCCGCCGTACGCCGCGGGGGCATTGTGAGCGTGCCCGGAGTTTATGCAGGCTTCATCCACGGCTTCATGTTTGGCGATGCGTTCGATAAAGGGCTGACATTCAAAATGGGTCAAACCCACGTTCACGCGTTTTTACCGGAGCTGCTCAGCCTGATTGAGGATGGTCATCTCACGCCAGAAGAGATTGTGACGCACCATCTTCCTCTGGAAGACGCGGCCAGAGGTTATAAAATTTTCGAAAAACGTGAAGAGGAGTGCCGCAAAGTGATCCTTGTTCCCGGCATGAAATCCGCCGATGCCACGGTGTAAGTAGCCCGGACGTGAAGACGAGACAGCTTCAGGTGGAATGTTTTGTGGGCCTCATCGCCACCGGTTGCCGGGGAGGCCACTTTTTTCATATCCCTGATACAAGAACAGATATTTCCTACAGGTAGGAGGTCAGATCAGCGTACAATCCTGAATACTGTTTAACTGGATTTAGGAAAATAAAATATGGATACGTTGTCTGAGGACGTTACACCCCTTCCTCTGCTCACCGGCATCATCGGTGAAGCCGTGCTGGAGTTGGTTGACCGCAGCATGACCGTCAATCGGGACGAAATCGTGGCCATGCTGGAAAAGAAGAAGCGTACCTGCGAGCTTCCTGCGGCAGTGCGGGTCATTGATGATGCGCTGTTCTGGATGCGCAAAGGATCGGCAGCTCTCCCTGCGAAAGCGAAATAACCGGCGGCTTAACGGCTGATTTCTCAGCCACGTGATATTACATGAGGCTGTTTTCCGTATTGCTCAGCAGATGAGTAGTGAAAACAGCTCAGGCAAAGTATCCGCCTAGTCACACGCCTCGCTAACACATCTCTTTTAACGAATGTGTTTTTGCACTATTCTGTAGCACATTCTCGCTGCCCGTGCTGTATGAGTAATCTCCATGTTATCTCTGACCCCCTTGCAATTGTTTAAGAACCTCGCCGACGAAACGCGTCTGACGCTGATGCTGCTGCTCAAGGAAAAAGGTGAGCTTTGCGTGTGTGAACTCGCTGCCGCGCTCAATTTCCCTCAGCCTAAAATCTCGCGCCACCTGGCTATGCTGCGCTCCAGTGGGCTACTCAGTGACAGGCGAGACGGTAAATGGATCCACTATCGCCTCTCCCCACATATGCCAGCATGGGCAGCGGCGGTTATTGAACAGGCCTGGCAGAGTCAGCGTGACGAAATCCGTGCGCTGGCCGATCTTTCGCAACGGAACTCTGCCAACCCCCGCGACAGGGCAATGTGCAGCTAAAAATTTTAACCAAACACATGCGTTTTAACAGATGTGTTTATTGTGCTAATGGACTTTGATACGGAGGCAGCATGCTGCTGGCAGGCTCAATTTTTATTCTCACCCTGGTGTTCGTTATCTGGCAGCCTGGCGGGCTGAGTATTGGTTGGAGCGCAGCAGCAGGAGCCGCGCTGGCATTGATAACGGGCGTAGTCCATATCGGCGATATTCCGGTGGTGTGGCAGATAGTCTGGAACGCCACGGCCACCTTTATCGCGGTGATCATCATTAGCCTGCTGTTGGATTAGTCAGGTTTTTTTGAGTGGGCGGCGCTGCACGTTGCCCGCTGGGGCGGCGGCAGCGGGAGGCGCCTTTTCAGCGCTATTGTGCTGCTGGGTGCAGCGGTGGCGGCACTGTTTGCTAACGATGGCGCGGCGCTGATTCTCACGCCCATTGTGATAGCCATGCTGCTGGCGCTCGGATTCAGCCAGGGCGCCACGCTGGCGTTCGTGATGGCTGCGGGCTTTATTGCAGATACCTCAAGCCTGCCGCTTATCGTGTCGAACCTGGTGAACATCGTATCGGCAGACTTCTTCCATCTGGGATTCAGCGATTACGCATCGGTCATGGTGCCGGTTAATGTCGCGTCGGTGCTGGCGACGCTGGTGATGCTTCATCTGTTTTATCGCAAAGAGATCCCCGCCCACTATGATGAAGCTAAACTCAGGAAGCCGCATGAGGCCATCCGCGATATCAATACCTTTCGCAGCGGATGGGTGGTGCTCATCCTGCTGCTGGCGGGCTTTTTTGCGCTTGAGCCGCTGGGTGTGCCGGTAAGCCTGACCGCGGCCATCGGCGCGCTGATTCTCTGGCTGGTCGCGCGGCGGGGCCGAGTGATCAATACCCGTAAAGTGCTGCGCAGCGCGCCGTGGCAAATAGTGGTGTTTTCACTTGGCATGTATCTGGTGGTGTATGGACTGCGCAATGCCGGATTGACGGATGTTCTGACCGCGCAGCTGAACGATTTTTCTACGTCGGGCGTGTGGGGCGCGACGCTGGGCACCGGCTATCTCGCCGCACTCCTCTCCTCCGTAATGAACAACATGCCTACGGTGCTGGTGGATGCTCTCTCCATCGATGCCAGCAGTGCGCAGGGTGCGGTGCGTGAAGCGATGATTTACGCCAACATTATTGGCTGTGATTTGGGGCCAAAGATCACGCCGATTGGCAGTCTGGCAACACTCCTGTGGCTGCATGTGCTGTCACAGAAAAACATCCGTATCAGCTGGGGCTACTACTTCCGGGTCGGCATCGTTATGACGCTGCCGGTACTGACCGTGACGCTGGCCGCTCTCGCGCTGCGCCTGTCAATCTGACCATCCTTCGGGGCGGCGCGCGCCGCTCCACTTCATGAGGTTCTACCATGTCTGACATCACCATTTACCACAATCCCGCCTGCGGCACCTCGCGTAATACGCTGGCGCTGATCCGTACCAGCGGCGTGGAACCTGTTGTAATTCATTACCTCGAAAACCCGCCAACGCGCGACACGCTTCAGGCGCTGATTACGGCGATGGGAAGCGAAGTGCGGTCACTGCTGCGCGAAAAAACCGAGCCTTATACACAACTGGGTCTTGCCAGCGACACCTTCACAGACGATCAACTGCTGGATGCTATGCTGGCTCACCCGATTCTGATCAATCGCCCGATCGTGGTCACGCCGCTGGGAACGAAGCTTTGCCGCCCTTCGGAAGCGGTACTGGACATTCTGCCTGCGCCGCAGCAGGGCACCTTTACCAAAGAGGATGGAGAACGGGTGATTGGAGCGGACGGTGAACGCGTCCGTCACAAATAGATCTGCTCAGGAATAACGGCACTGCTCAGGCCTATGCTGATTATCTGGCCTGAGTAACTCATCCTTTCAACATGTTATTAAGTATGCGAATCCTGATAGCCGCGGCATTTTAGGATATGCCACGGCGATCATCCTCACACTCTTGCTAAGCGCCGCATCACGAATGTTTGCGCTGCCGCAACGCGTAGGCCAACACCACAACAAAGCACAGCAGCGGCAAACTGTAGGCCACGGCGGTGCTCAGGGTGTCAGAAATCAGCCCCATGAAATAGGGCATGATCGCGCCTCCCACAATCGCCATGATCATGTACGAGCTGGCCTGTTTCGTCGCGTGACCCAGGTTTTTAACCCCCATCGCAAAGATGGTTGGGAACATAGTGGACATAAAGAAAAAGATGGCGATCAGCGCAATCACCGAAACATCGCCCGCGCCCAGCATCACCAACGCACACAGCACGATATTGATGAGCGCATAAGCCGCCAGCATCGCGGCGGGTTTGACCCGGCCCAACAGCCAGGTGGAGAAAAAGCGGCCTAACATAAAGCATATCATCGCGACGGAAAGCATATAGGCCGCGCTTTGATTGGTTACGCCGTGCCAGTGTTCGGTGGTGTAATTAATAAAGAACGCGCCCACTCCCACCTGCGCCGCCACGTAGAAGAACTGCGCCACCACGCCGCCGACAAAATGCTTTTGCTGCCATAAAGACGCATCAGGCCGCTGCGCCTGTTCGCTGGCGGCCTCGCGGATATCCGGCAACGCGGTGCGTTTGAATAACCACGCGATAGCGATCACCACACAAGCAATGATCACATAGGTCATTTTGACGCTGTCCTGCGCCGCTTGCTGATTGGCGTGCGTGAAGAACAGCGATCCGCCAATCATTGGCCCAACAAATTGTCCGAGCCCATTAAACGATTGCGCCAGATTGAGACGGCGCTCGGCGCCATTGGGATCGCCGAGTACGGTGGCGTACGGGTTGGCAGCGGTTTCCAGGCAACCCAGCCCGCAAGCCAGTACAAACAGGGCAAAGAGGAAGACGGAGAAGTTATTGACCATTGCTGCCGGCACAAACAGCAGTGCGCCGACGGCGTACAGCGTTAATCCCGCCAATATTCCGGCTTTATAGCCGTGCCGCTGCATAAAATAACCGGCCGGCAGCGCGACGATAAAATAGGCTCCAAAATAGGCCGCCTGCAATAATCCCGATTGGGCTTTGGTGACGTTTAAGGTTTCCTGAAAATGTTTATTCAGCACATCCAGCAGGCCGTATGACACGCCCCACATGAAAAACAGGGTGGTAATCAGCATGAACGCCCAGCGTAAGCTAATAGTTCCCCTGACGCCCCTATTTTCAGGCGTCTCGACGCGTTGTATTGACATGGTTATATCCTCGTAGGGTACAGTCGGTAAGTGTTGTTATTGGTCCTGCAAAGAGAATATTCGCGCCATCGCCACCCATTTTTCCCCTTCGGGCGTCCAGGGCGTTGGCTGTTGGAACTGCCACATCAGCGCTTCCCAGCGCTGAATCTGCGGATCCTGCTCAGAGGCCTGAGCAAAATCCTCGGGGTTAAACCGATCGTTGACCTCCATTACCATAAACAGCCGGGTGCCAAGCCGGTATATCTCCATGGTGGCGATGCCGTGCTGGCGTAAATGCTGCGCGACCTCCGGCCAGATACGATGATGCAGGCGCTGATATTCGGCGATCTTATCCGCCTCATCCACCAGGTCCAGCGCCAGACAATAACGCGCGGTTGCGCCACTCATAACAGCGCCCGATCGAGATGCAGATAGCCACCGTCAACGCTCAGCCACTCGCCGGTGGTGTGCGACGCGCGCGGCGACAGCAAAAACACCGCCGTATTGGCGATCTCTTCCGGCGTGGTCATGCGTTGGCCGAGAGGGATACGCTGAGTGATTTTCGCTAGCTCGGCTTGCGGATCCGCAAAGGTATTGATCCAGCGCTCGTAGAGCGGCGTCATCACTTCAGCGGGCACCACCGCGTTAACCCGCACGCCGCTTTGACGCAGGGATACCGCCCACTCACGCGTCAGCGCCAGTATGGCGCCTTTCGCCGCGCAATAGCCGCTGGTGCCGCCCTGCCCGCTCAACGCCGTTTTTGAGGCAATATTCACAATTGCTCCGCGGCTGCTCTCCAGCGCGCGTTGGCAGAGATGCGTCATCTGGTAATAGTGAATCAGATTCTTTTCCAACGAGGTCACAAACGCGCTGCGTCCCGCTTCCAGCCCGACGCCATCGTTGACGCCCGCGTTGTTGACCAGCCCATCAATGCGGTCGAACTTTTGCAGCACGGTCTCCACGGCGTGCTGACAGTGTTGCTCATCGCAAAGATCGGCCAGCAGCACGTCCGTTTGCGGTTGCAGCGCACGCAGCCCGGCCAGCCAGTGCGCATCGGGCTGCGCATTGCTGACGATCACGGGAATTGCGCCCTCTTCCGACAGCAGACGGGAGATAGCCGCGCCAATGCCCGATCCGCCGCCGGTGACGATAATCACTTTATCCTGCAAAAACAGATTCATTTCTCTCTCCTGTCAGGCTGTAAACCTGGGTGGCGGTGTTGCCCCAAATGGCGTTCTGTTCACTGGCGGACAGCTGCGCAATGGCCTCCTCAATCAGCTGCGCGACCGCAGGATAATCGGCCACCAGCAGGCACACGGGCCAATCTGAACCAAACATCAGTCGCTGCGGACCGAAACGCGCCAGCGCTTCCTCGATAAAGGGCCGCAGCTGCGCGCTGCGCCATTGACCACCCGGCACTTCCGTTACCAGCCCGGATAATTTGCATACCACATGCGGCATTGCGGCCAGCTGCGCGACCTGTTCGCCCCACACCTGAGCGCCGCGCGCGATGTCCGGTTTACCAAGGTGATCGAGCACCAGCCAGTGGCGATCGTGCTGCGCGGCAAAGCGGGTGGCATCCGGCAGATGCCGCCAGGTCACCAGCATGTCCCACACGTAATCCCGCTGTTGCAGCTGCCGGATTCCGCGTGCCACGCTGGACTGCTGCAGCCAGGCGGCGGGATCCTGCTCATCCTGCACCTGATGACGAAACCCCCGCAGCAGCGGATGCTGCACGCTTGCCAGCTGTTCGGCCAGATCCACAGCGGTGACATCAATCCAGCCCACTACCTGCGTAGCCGGCTGCTGCTGCGCCCACTGCAACAATTGCTGCGTCTCCGCTGCGCACTGCCGCGCCTGAATCGCCATCGCACCGTGCAGCTGTCGTTGCGCCAGCAGCGGCGCGAGATCGTCCGGTAAAAAATCCCGTTGCAGACGCGTCATGGATGCGTCGATCCAGGGATATTGCGTCACGTCGTAGCGCCAGAAGTGCTGATGGGCGTCGATTCGCACTTCAGCCTCCCTGCGCGTGATAGCGGTATTGCTCGCGCGACGCGGGATACATTTCGATAGAGAAGCCGGGCGCGGTTGGCGGCATATAGGCGGCACCACGGATCTCGCACGGATGTAGGAAATGTTCGTGCAGATGATCGACATATTCGATGACCCGCCCGTCGTGGCTGCCGGCAATGCAGATAAAATCGATCATCGACAGATGCTGAACGTATTCGCACAGCCCAACGCCGCCAGCATGTGGACACACCGGTAGCTGGTATTTCGCCGCCATCAACATCACGGCCAGCACTTCATTGACTCCGCCGAGGCGGCAGGCATCGATCTGCACCACGTCAATCGCTTCCCGCATTATCAGCTGCTTAAAGATGATGCGGTTCTGGCACATTTCACCGGTCGCAACCTTCACCGGCATCACGCCCTGACGAATCTTACGGTGTCCTTCGATGTCGTCCGGGCTGGTGGGTTCTTCAATAAACCACGGGCGCGCAAACGCCAGCTGCTGCACCCACTGCACCGCATCATCAACCTCCCATACCTGGTTGGCGTCGATCATCAGTTGGCGATCCGGCCCCAGCACCTCGCGCGCAATGCGCACACGGCGAATATCATCGTCGAGGTCGCGTCCTACCTTCAGCTTGATATGGGAGAAACCGGCATCAACGGCCTGCTGACACAGGCGGCGCAGTTTGTCGTCATCGTAGCCCAGCCAACCCGCCGATGTGGTGTAGCAGGGATAACCGTGCTGCTCCAGCTCACGAATGCGCTCCGCTTTGCCCGGCTGCTGCGCCGTGAGTAACGCGAGGGCCTCCTCCGGCGTGATGCAGTCGGTGAGGTAACGGAAATCGATGCAGCGCACCAGCTCGTGCGGCGTCATATCGGCCACCAGCCGCCACAGCGGTTTCTCTTCTGATTTCGCCCACAAATCCCAGACCGCGTTGACCACCGCGCCGGTCGCCAGATGAATGGCGCCTTTGTCCGGGCCGATCCAGCGCAGCTGGCTGTCGCCGGTGATGTCGCGCCAAAACTGCCCCATATCGGCGGTGATCGACTCCAGCTGCCGGCCAACGATCAGGTGTTCCAGAGCGCGTATGGCCGCACAGCAGATCTCATTGCCGCGCCCAATGGTGAAGGTTAAACCGTGCCCGCTGATTGCCACGTTGTCCGTTTCGATGATGACGTAAGCGGCGGAGTAGTCGGGATCGGGATTCATGGCATCTGAACCGTCGAGCTGTTGCGAGGTGGGAAAACGAATGTCTTCCACGCGCAGTGCGGTGAGTTTGGTCATGCTTCGCTGCCCTCGGTGATTTGACGCTGCTCGCCAAGCCCGGCGATACCCAACCTGATCGTTTGTCCTGGACGCAGATAGACCGGCGGTTGCTGCCCCATTCCGACGCCCGGCGGCGTGCCGGTGGAGATGATGTCGCCCGGCTGCAGGCTCATAAAACGGCTGAGGTAGCTGATGATGTGGGCAACCGAAAAAATCATGGTGCGCGTGTTGCCGTTTTGATAGCGCTTGCCATCCACCTCCAGCCACAGATCGAGCTGCTGCGGATCGGCAATTTCGTCGCGCGTTACCAGCCAGGGGCCGATGGGGCCAAAGGTATCGCAGCCTTTCCCTTTGTCCCAAGTGCCGCCACGTTCGATCTGGTATTCCCGTTCCGACACGTCATTGATCACGCAGTAGCCCGCCACATGCGACAGCGCATCCTGCTCGGCGATGTAGCTACCGCCCTGACCGATGACGACGCCCAGCTCCACTTCCCAGTCGGTTTTTACCGAACCGCGCGGAATGCGCACCGCATCGTTTGGTCCCACCACCGCGCTGGTCCATTTGCCGAACACTACCGGCTCTTGCGGAATGGCGGCCCCGGTTTCCGCGGCGTGATCGGCATAGTTCAGGCCGATACAGATAAATTTGCCAATGCGCCCAACGCAGGCACCAATGCGCGGCTGGCCGCTGATTTTGGGTAGCTCACTGAGCGGCATCTGACGCAGGCGCTCCAGCGCAGACGGCAGTAACGTATCGCCCGCGATGTCATCAATAAAATGCGACAAATCACGTAATTCACCCTGTTCATCCAGCAGGGCTGGACGCTCTTTTCCCGGCTCGCCTACACGTAATAATTTCATTGTTCCACTCCTGTTAGTTGCTCCAGCCGCCATCAATGATCTGTGCGGTGCCGGTGGTATAGGCGCTGGCATCCGACGCCAGATACGCCGCCAGATAGGCGATTTCGTCTGTGGTGCCGATACGCCCAATAGGCTGCCGCGCGACAAAGGCGTTATACACGTCGGCTTCACTGCGTCCTTCTGCCGCGGCCTGCGCGGCAATGCGCTGGCGCAGCGACGGCGAATCAATGGTGCCTGGACAGATCGCATTGCAGCGAATGCCGTCACCAATGTAATCCGCAGCTACCGAACGCGTCAGGCCAATCACCGCCGCTTTGGTGGCGCTATAGGCGAAGCGGTTCACCACGCCTTTCACGCTCGATGCTACGGATGACATGTTGATGATCGATCCTTTCTGCTGCACCAACATGGCGGGTAAGAACGCCTGAATCATGCGAAACATCGCTGTAACGTTGAGGTCGAGCGCGAACTGCCACTCTTTTTCGCTGCACGCCAGCAGGCTGCCGCTGTGCACCACGCCAGCACAGTTGAACAGCACATCGAGCGTGCCCAGCTCCTGCGCCGCCGCGCCGATCGCCTGGCTGTCGGTAACATCAAGTTGATAGGCGCGGATTCCGGGCAAATCGTTTAGCGCGCTGAGATTGATATCGCTGGCGATGACGTCCGCGCCCTGCGCCGCAAAGTAGCGTGCGCTGGCCAATCCGATGCCCTGTCCGGCCGCCGTGATTAACACGCGTTTTCCCTGTAAATTCATTGCATATCCTCTGGTCCAAAGATCTAATGGTCAGGCCATTGAAGGTGGATTTTTCTCTACGCTGATTGCAAAATAACGCTGGCTACTTTTTCGCTTACGCATTACGTTTTATTGACAATTGCGTAACATTGACAAGTACCCTGATGATTATTTGTGCAACTGATCACTTATTTTATTTAGACAGGTACACGCGCAATGCCGATAAAAAAGATGGAAAACCCGAGACTTTACAGACAAATAGCGGATCAGCTCACTAAGCTGATCGACAACAACGAATTTCCGCCCGGCAGCCGCCTGCCCGCCGAGCGTGAATTGGCTGAGCAGCTTCAGGTAAGCCGGGCATCGGTGCGGGAGGCGCTGATCGCGCTGGAAGTGATCGGGCTGGTGGACGTGAAAGTGGGTAACGGCGTGATTGTGAAAGCGCGTTCCACCACTCAAGAACCGGTGATGATGCAGGCCGGACGCGATCAGTGGAATGAGCCGGATGATGAACTGGGCATTAACCTGGATTTTTCCACCGAGCTGCCGCCGTTCTCGCTGCTGCAAGCGCGGCGTCTAATTGAGCCGGAAGCCGCAGCGCTCGCCGCACTGCATGCCAGCGAACAGGAACTGGCACTGATCCGCGCCGCCTATCAGCAAAACTGTGAGGATAACCGCGCACAGTCGCGCACCCATCCGGGCGACCGTTTGTTCCATATCCGCATTGCCCAAGCGAGCGGCAATCCGGCCTATGGTTTTATCATTGGGCATCTGCTGGGGCATCGCTATGGCAGCATGTTCCGTATGTTGCAGGCGCACTACACGCCAAGCGATATGCCGATCGTTTCGGAATCGGAACACATGGATATTCTTCTGGCGCTGGAGAAACGGGATGCTAAGGCCGCCAGAGCCGCGATGAAAAAGCATATTGACCGGGTGATAGCCACGTTTGAACGTGTGCAGGAGTAAACGGGGTTGCGTGAGCACGCCTTCGTTGCCTGTTGCGTTTTATCGGTTTTTTCCGCCGCACAAAACAGGAATTGACTTTGCCTCAACCTCAGAACCCGAACCTGCGTCGAACGGCTTTCATTGCCGACACCACGGCGCTGATTCTATTTTTCACCACCACCGGCATCATCAACGAACGCTGGATCGCGGGCATGTCGTGGGATCAGGTGCTGCATGCACGCGCGATCGGGGCCGTGCTGATGGTGCCGGTTGCGCGGCCCTACGGCCTGTGGCGCGATTGGGTGATGCAGCATGCGGGATCGAGCCGGCTTGCGAAACTGCTGTGGGACAGCGTTGCCTTGGTGAGTTTTCAGGTGCCCATCTATGCGGCAATCATTGCTTTTAGCGGAGCATCGGGAAGTGGTTTAGTGCGGGGAACGCTTGGGGCAACGCTGATGATGCTGCTACTGGGACGGCCTTACGGCGCGTTTCTTAATGGCGTGCGCAGAATGTTTGGCTTGCCGCCCGGCGGTGAAAAACCGATGTCGCTGGGGGATTGAGGAGAATCGATGCGCTGTCACCAAATTGGGCATCGCAGGTCTGTCCGGCATTCCGGTGAGCAGCGTGGTTTCATGTGCTGTACCGGCTCGATGAACACAATTTGAATGCAGGCGTGAATCAATCAATCTTGTGCCAGCTAAGGGAATATTTGCCGCCTGTGTTTGCAATTATGCAGGATTGGCCATCAAATATCGCCTTATCCTTTATTTCATTTTAAACCATTAATTTCAGCATGTTACGCTAGATATAATATAATTCTTTCCTCCTGTCTGAAAACATTGAAAAAAAGTGATGCAATCAATGATGCAATCAAGTTACACATTGATTTGTGCTGTGCTATTACTGTCTGCATTCAATCACTCCCGCAGGCTGGAATATGGTGTCCTCACTTTTTATGCGCTGGGCGAAACTGCTACAGCAACAGACGCAACGCCCCGCTTATCTGCGCATAGCCGATTTCATTGCTGAGGGCATTACCACCGGCGAGCTGCCTTCACGCTACCGTTTGCCGCCGTTACGCGAACTGGCTGACACGCTGAACCTGAATTACACCACGGTTACGCGCGGGTATGCCGAAGCACGCCGCAGAGGGTTGATTGATTCGCGTCCGGGGTTGGGTAGTTTTATCCGCGGTAAGGCTTCGACTGCCTCAGTAGCGCCGGTCAGCAACTATGAAATGACCATGAATGCCCCGGTTGAGCCAACCGATCCGGCGATTGAGAACGCGATACGCGCCGGTGCCATCAACCTTTTCAACAGCGCTGATGTGGTGGGATTGCTGCGGTATCAGGATTTTGGCGGAAACGCTGAAGACAAAGCCGCCGCAAAAACCTGGCTGAACCGCAAACTCAAGGTTGAAGATGAAGCAGAGATTCTGGTGTGTCCCGGCATTCACAGTGCGCTGATTGGCATCGTGACGCTTTTCAAGCGCCGTAAAGGGGCGATTTGCGTCAGTAATCTGGTTTACCCCGGTATGAAAGCTATCGCCAGCCATCTTGATGTGAAGCTGAAAGCGGTTATCTGCGATCAATATGGTCCCGATCCGTCGGCGTTTGAGGCTTTGTGCCGCGCCGGAGAAGTTAGCGCGCTCTATATTAATCCGTCGATGCAGAACCCGACGACGTTAACCATCCCTGAATTTCGCAGGCGCGCGCTTGCCGACGTGTGCAGTCGCCATAACATCTCGGTAATAGAAGACGATGCCTATGCCGCACTGGCAGACGATGCGATTCCCACTTTTGCTGAACTGCTGCCCGCGCTGACCTGGTACGTAACGGGCATGTCGAAATGCTTCGGCCCGGGCTTGCGCATCGCCTTTCTCAAAGGACCGGGCAAACAGGCGGTGGAGCGCCTTTCTGGCATACTGCGGGCTTTAACCGTGATGTCCAGCCCGCTGACCAATGCCCTGGCGCGCCAGTGGATTAATGATGGCACCGCCGAACGAATGTTGAATGAGATTCGGCAAGAAGCGAGCATTCGCCAAAATATCGCCGCACTCTATTTGTCAGGATATGAGTATCAGGCGGATAACAATGGCTACCATTTATGGTTGCCACTGCCAAAAATGGTGAACTCTAATTCATCTGATGTAGCGGCTAAGCTACGGGAAAAAGGGATCAGTGCGGTATCGGGAGTCGCTTTTTGCACCGACAATAAACCGGTAGAAGCGTTACGCCTGTGCCTTGGCGGGTCTCAGACGCGTCAGCAATGTGAAGACAGATTGAAAATTGTCTCTGAAATGCTGGCCGATCCGATTTATTTTTCTAGCATGGCGATTTGAGGAGCTAATCAAACACATCTCCTTCCGATTAAATCCGAACACGCAGCGTCACCGTGCGGTTTCGACTCAGTTTTACAGAATATAACCGGCTGAAAAGGTTGCAAAAATGAACAATGAATTAAATGTCGTCTTACAGAATGAACTGGATAAGATCAACAGAAACGAACAGCGTAACGATCGCCCCTATTTTGACGTTTCGTTTATTAAGCAGTATCCAGGACTCTATGGCTTAATGTGTTTTCTGTTTATTTTGACCATGGGTCTGCTGATGTATTCTGACTCCTTTGGCAATATTGAATATGCCGTCTGTTGCATAATTTTTGCCATTTGTAACTTCTTCTTCTTTTTCCATATCAATCCTTCCTATCAGGTAAAAGATATTGATAAGGGTGCCTGGAAGAACTGTTATACCGGCGATTGGTATATGGAAGTCTACGTTAATAAGGAATTTATTGCGTCACTTCTGGAGGGCACTGTTTTGTCAGAAGCGGAAAAGGAGACGCTCAGAAAACAGTATGATAAAAAAGGCCATC
This sequence comes from uncultured Pantoea sp., assembly GCA_966185695.1. Lineage (GTDB taxonomy): Bacteria > Pseudomonadota > Gammaproteobacteria > Enterobacterales > Enterobacteriaceae > Pantoea. The sequence continues at coordinate 43,246 of CBIFUL010000002.1, forward strand.
TGTATTTCGCCGACATTTATCGTCTGAGAAACCGTTAAGCAGGCTAAGCATTCCCCCTGTCACCGTGGAAGGTTTACGCCAAGACCTTCCATTTCGCACCTACAGATGCGCCGTGCGGACGCGTAAATGCCCTCTTTTAACGCGCAATGCGATGCCATCAATCTCATCTGCAAAGCAAATTCGTTCAGTTGTTAACGACGGCTCAAACTCAACTAGCACCCGTATTCCCCACGGAACGCTATGCTTGAGTGAAAGAGGAGAGCCTATGTGTGGACGATTTGCGCAGTACCAAAGTCGGGATATGTATTTTGATGCGCTCGGCGTAGCCGACAGCGATTACCTACACGATCCGGAGCCCATCGGGCGCTATAACGTCGCACCGGGCACCAATGTGCTGCTGCTCAATCAGCGTGACGGCGAACTGCACCTCGATCCGGTGTTCTGGGGCTATGATCCCGAGTGGTGGAACAAAAAACCCCTTATCAACGCGCGGGGAGAAACCGCCGCAACCAGCCGCATGTTTAAGCCGCTGTGGAATCAGGGTCGCGCCGTGGTATTCGCCGATGGCTGGTTCGAATGGGCGCGCGAAGACGATAAAAAGCAGCCTTACTTTATCTATCACAAAAGCCATGCGCCGCTCTTCTTTGCCGCCATCGGTAAAGCGCCCTTTGATCATCCGCATAGTCACGAAGGCTTCTTGATTGTGACCGAAGCCAGCAACAAAGGCATGGTGGACATTCACGATCGCCGACCGTTAGTCCTTGCAGCCGATGCGGTCATGGAATGGTTGAGTGAGGATACCAGCGCTAAACGGGCGGAAGAGATTGCGCATGATGCCGCGTTGCCGGAAAGCGCATTTAAATGGCACCCGGTTTCCAGCGAGGTCAATTCGCCTCGACATCAGGGCAAAGCGTTGATCGACGCGCTGTAGCGCAAAAGAGCTGCGCACCGATCTCCTCAAAAAGTGGAGGTGATTCCAGTGCAGGAAAGTAAACGAGGCGGTTAGCGATAAAAAAATACCCGCGCGAGGCGGGCCAAAATTCGTTACAGGATTAACATTCCCGTTTCGAATCAGAGTTCGCGATCTATATTAAGTTCATCACTCGCGGTTTTAAAGCGTTATTTTTTTCATAGCCCTTTAAACGGCTATATATAAGCGAAGCGCGCAACGTGCATTATATAACCGCTTGGCTTTCTTATGCCGCTATTTTAAGAGGCCTTAACTCTGTACCTTTTATCACGCCATTTCGCATCGCTAACGTAAAATAGCTCGGCATTTATTGCTTGCAGGGCTTCCGCAAAAGCCTGATTGAAAAAATAAGAAGAATTTTTTTCTATTACTATTAGTGCCAGCGATTGTAGTTATCTCTTATTTTAACGTTGCTATAACAATTACCCGCTTGCCTAAGCTTACTCAGAGCAAGAGCATGAATTTAATGATATTTTTGCGTATTGGCCTTTTACCAGGATTCCAGGTTAGGTCTTCCCACACCTGCTAGCGGCAATGTGAACAAACTGCTTTCTGCTGGATAATTCAGTTTTGCTGAATGAGCGGCGACTTAATGAGCGCACGCTCGAACATCAAACATGATTTACCGCGATGCGACATCAATTTATTTCTTTAAGCATATCAATCGCTCCGTATCAAGCTGGAGGCGAATGAATGCCTCTGTTCAAACTCGCCTGCTTTTCTGTTAATTAAATAAATGCATAACAGTATAACGATTTATGGCTGGCTGCCTGTATGTCAGGCAAAGCTTAATTTTGGCAGTAAAGTAAATCTATTATTTATTGGTAGTAAATCAGGCATTTTAATTTATCAGAATGCTCTCAAAGCAAAATGTGCTATATCCAACCGCCAAATATTAAGTAAACTTAAATTTTAGGCTTAAGTGAGGAACGGTTATGGAAAGTTTTACTATCAGAATCGAGCTTCGGAACCCAACGGCAAAATCGCAGATAGAGTTACTGTATACGATGCTTGAAAATGGCTTTTCGCGCACGGCGGTGTGTGAAAAGGGTCTAACCTATGCGCTGCCTGCCAACGAATACCTGTACGTGGGCGCAGAGAACATCCGCAGTTTGACTTCACGCGTTGCGACGCTCATTGATAAATTCAGCCACGATCCCTTGGTGCTTGTCACCCAATCAGCGGAACGATGCTGGTCTGGATTGAGAGGCATTGACCTGACATGAACATTATAACGCTGTATCACAGGATACAGCGTTGATTAAAGTTAACTTAAAAAAATCGCGGCGCAGAGTCAGTTCTCTCCAATTACGCCTGCTTTGGTTGCCCGTTTGACGCGGTGAGCCCGCCGTCCACCGGCAGATTTACCCCGGTGATGTAACGCGCGTCGTCACTGGCAATGAAGGCAATGGCACTCGCGATGTCATCCGCCTCACCCGCGCGCTGCAAAGGAATGCGATCGTAAAAACGGTTAAGCAGCTCTTGATCGTCCTTCATATCTTCCGTGAGATCCGTCAGAGTAAATCCCGGACAAATGGCGTTAACACGTACGCCATCCGCGCCGTAATCCATCGCTAATGCGCGCGTGAAATTGGTTACGCCGCCCTTTGCTGCATTGTAGACGCTCATGCCCCAATCTCCGCCAAGACCGGAAACCGAAGAGGTGTTCACCACGTTTCCGCGGCTTTTCAGCAGAGCTGGCATAAAGTAATGCGTGCAGTGGAATACCCCATCCAGATCGGCACCCATCAATTTGCGCCAGTCTTCAATGGCAACCTCATGGATTTTACCCTGCACCACGCTACCGGCGTTATTCACTAGCACATCTACCTGACCAAACTGTTGCAGCACCTGTTCGGCCAGCTGCTTAACCTGATCCGGCTCAGAAACATCACAGGGTGCGACAAGATGTTGGCCAGCGGAGAGCGTCTGAAGCACGCTCTCAAGTTTTTCACGGGTTCTACCCACCAGCACCACTGAAGCGCCTTCGCTGGCAAATCGTCTGGCGGCAGCCGCGCCAATACCTGAACCTGCGCCTGTAATCACAACCACTTTACTGGCAAACCGTGACATACCCTCTCCTCCAATGTTGCTGTTTGTGAAGGTTAAGCCTGGCAGCCATGAATTGAAGTTCAAGCGAAGCAGGCGCTGAATTTCAGGTGAGTGTTGTCAGAATCCTACTTTCGTAATATCGTTAGTTACATGAAAAAAGATAGCCGACTCTCAACCGTGCTGCACATCCTGCTGCACATGTACTTCCATGCTAAGCCCATGACCTCGGAGCAACTGTCGCAACACGCTGACACCCATCCCGTGGTGATTCGGCGTCTGATGGGACTATTACGCAAACAGCAATTGGTCACCTCCTTAACCGGTCACGGAGGCGGCTGGTCGCTGACGGACAAACTTCAGGACGTCACTTTGCGTCAGTTGCATGACGTACTGGGCGAACCGGCGGTTTTTGCCATTGGTAACCGCAACGAACGCCCGGAATGCCTGATCGAACAAGCCGTCAACGCAGCCTTGAGCGATGCGTTTAATGAGGCCGAAGCGCTGTTGCTGGCGCATTTCGGACGCATCCGACTGTTCGATCTGCTTCGCGATGCTGAAAAACGCAATCTGAACCAACAGCCGGAGTAAACCATGAAATATGACGTGATTATTATTGGAGGCAGCTATGCAGGTATGGCTGCGGCCTTGCAGCTGGTACGCGCTCGCCGTCAGGTTTTGATCGTTGACGCCGGAAAACCGCGTAACCGTTTTGCCCGCCACTCCCACGGTTTTCTTGGGCAGGATGGCGTCGATCCCGCCGTGATTGCCGCGAACGCGCGCGAACAGCTGCTGAAATACCCTTCTCTCAGCTGGCATCAGGGTTCCGCACAAGGTGTTACCGGTGAAAAAGAGGCGTTTCAGGTACGCACACTTTCGGGTGAAAGCTTTGAAAGCCGTCGCGTGCTGTTTGCCGTTGGCGTGCAGGATCATCTGCCGCCAATCGACGGCCTGCAGCAGCGCTGGGGAAAGCATGTTTTTCATTGCCCCTACTGCCACGGCTACGAGCTTAATCAGGGCAAACTGGCGGTGATCGCCACCAGCGAGATGTCGGTGCATCAGGCGCAGATGGTGGCCGAATGGGGTGAAGTGACTTTATTGACGAACAACATGTTTACGCCCAGCGATGCGTTGCACGCTGAACTTCAGCATCACGGCATTACGATGGAAACCACGTCCATTCAGGGTCTGGTAAATGAGGCGGATATCGCGTTAACCGATGGCCGCGTGCTCTCTTTCGCTGGCATCTTCGTGGGGCCAAAGAATCAGCCAGCCAGTAACATTGCTGAGACGCTGGGCTGCGAGCTGGAAGAAACGCCGTTCGGCAGCCAGATCCGCAGCGATAGCATGAAAGAAACCTCAGTGCCCGGCACCTTTGCATGCGGCGATGTGGCGCGCGTACCGCATTCGGTTTCGCTGGCAGTCGGAGACGGCGCCTGGGCGGGTGCGGCAGTACACCGATCGTTGATTTTTTAGTTCGCGCCTATCATGACTACCCGCTACCGGGCGGCTAAAAATGAGACGAAGTAAATTAGCGGCATGAACCCGATCGGGATGCAAAAAAAAGGCCGCTCAGTGAGCGACCTTTTCAACTTTCTACGCAGCCTTATTTATACAGCTCTGCGGTCATATGAACGATGTTGTTCGTATTGGCCTCAGTGATTTTATACTGCGCGCCTTGCTGCTGAGCCTGAGCGGCAATTTTAGCTTCTGCACCGTCCAGCGTCAGCGAAGTAGCGGTAACGCTCTGCGCAAAGCTTGAAGCAGACATCAGTGAAAGAGCGGCAACGGCGGCGATTGACATAGCTTTAATGGTTTTCATGGTCTTATCCTTGGTTTAATGGTTGAAAGCGTGTTTGCTTTCGATGTGATAATGATAACCAAGGTGACTATTTTTATGTTAACAATAAGTGCTGGTATTGTGATCATGCTAACTATTGCGCTGATAGGCGTAACCAATTAAGTGTTCGCCAAATTGGTGATTTTCTGATGGTCATGTCAGGGTGCACCAATCAACGACAGATTATCGGGTACGCAAAAGACGTACTGGTGCGCATCGCGGTTCTCCTCAAGGGAAGTCAGTCATCATCTGCGCAGAGCGCTTTCCATCATGCGCTTATGGATTATGCTTAATACGCTCACATTAAAGGAGAATAACGTGAAAATAGCCTGCCTGGGTTGGGGATCGTTGATATGGAAGCCAGGTGACTTGCAACTCACCGGGTCGTGGTATGCGGATGGTCCAAAGCTGCCCATTGAGTTTTGCCGCATTGGAGACGGCGGCGAGCTTGCCACGGCGTTATGCATGAATGCAGTGCCCGTCCCCGTTATGTGGGGGATGTTGAGTACCCAGAACCTGCCTGAGGCCTGTGAAGCCCTGCGAAAGCGTGAAGCCATTCCCGATGAACGCGTGGACGGCATAGGCATTTTAACGAACCCGTCCTTATCCCCCGGCTCTGTTTCGCAATGGGCGCATGAGAAAGGGCTGGACGCCGTGATCTGGACGGGCCTGCCCCCGCGCTATCAGCATCAGGAAGGATTAATTCCCACCGTTGAACAGGCTGAAAGGCATTTATCAGGTTTGACGGGGCAAGAGGCGGAACATGCGTTTAACTATATCAAGCAGGTGCCTGCCCAGATTAATACGCTCTACAGGCCAAAGCTTGAGCAACTGATTGGCGAGCTGACCGATCGGGTAACGCTATCCTGAAGGTGATGTGAATGTGCGGCTATTTTAGTGCGTTTACAGGCGTGGACGTAAACTATGGCCTGGAATTGTCTGAGGACAGCAAAGCCTAACCTGTAAAAACCACTCGCTGAGCTAACTTACCGGGGTGACTTTCAGACCAGCGCATCTGAAAGTCACTCTCCTCAACGGCGTTCTCCTGCACCCCGTTCAGAACGCTTATTCTCTGATAAATTGCAGCATCAGAAGGTGTAATTTAGCGAGAGCCAATAATTACGGCCCGGCGTGACATAGCCCGTTGTGGCTGCCTGCGTCTGGAAATAATCGCCTGCATACGTCGTGCTGTTACCAACGCGGTACAGATCTACGTTTGAAAAATCTTTATCGAGCAAATTATTCACCGTTCCGTTGAGCGTCAGCTGCGGCGTCAGTTTATATGACGCGCCCAGATTCACCACCGTCCAGGCTTTGAGAGAGGAGCCGCGGTCGTTATAAATCGCTTTCTGCACCGGGCTAAGATTGCTGTAGCTGCTGGTATAACGCGGAGTTTTGCCGTGATACTCCACCGCCAGCCAGGTGTTAAGATCGTCTGTTGCGTTCCAGTTAAGGCGCGCATTAGCCATCTGACGTGCCGTATTGGTGAGTGGCGCGCCAGGGTTATCTCCACCGCGCTGCTTACTGTCGGTATAGGTATAATTTAGGCTTAGCGTCAGCGCCGGCGTCCAGAGCGGGAAGCTGGAGGCAAATTCAATCCCCTGCGTGGTGGCCTTACCCACGTTACGGTAGGAATACGTTGAGTCGTCGATCGTGACGGAATCAATCGCATTTCGGTAATGGTTTATGAAGCCGGTAATATTGGCTTTTACCTCTGCCGCATTCTCATAATAAATACCGGTTTCGTAATTGATGCTGGTTTCGGGTTTCAGATCCGGGTTTCCAACGGTGCTTACCAGGCCATTACCGGCAACGCCGCTTACACCGTTATGCAGCTGGCTGAGCGACGGGGTTTTGTAGCCGGTGCTAACGCCGCCTTTTAGGGTCCAGTCATCAAAAGCATTCCACACCAGATAAGCGCGCGGGCTGAGATGACCACCAAAGCTGTCGTGTTTTTCATAGCGTGCGCCCCACGTCAGAGAGAGCGGCTCCAGTAGCTGCCAGTCATCCTCGGCAAACAGCGCCCAGCTTTTCTGCTTGAACGTCTCCCCGCTGTTGGCCAGCACGATGCCATCTTTCAGTCGCGCATCCCAGTACTGCCCACCAATCTGTAACAGGTGATCCTCACCCAGCGGGCTGATTAAGCTGGTATCGACTATCGTATTGGTGTTTTTCAGTTCTCGATCGTTACCTGCCAGCGTTTGATTGTCCGCAGCAAGCGTGCGCGGCGTCAACACGCGGCCTTTGTTTTCAGTCACCGCATACGACAGGCTGGAACTCCAGCGACCCATATCCAGTTGGGTCTCGTGACCTAAAATGATTTTGTTTCGCTGGTAACGTAATTCATCGCGATAGCCGCCACCGCTGGTGCCAATCGGGCCCAGCTGACTCTGGCTGTTGTTATAGGTTTGTCGCGCCGTTTCGGCATCTACCCAAAGCGTATTTTCTTCGCTGGTTTTATAACTCAGCCGCCCGCCCAGGTTGTAATTATCCGATTCGGTGGGATAAGGCACACGCGTATCGCTGCCGCTGTCATTCAGGCTGGTCACGCTGGAGCCTTGACGATGGGTGAAATTGCCGCGCAACGCTAAATCAAGCTTTTTACTTATCAGGGCGCCGCTGGTGTAGAAGCCGATCTGCGAGCTGTCGCCCCATTTACTGTGTTCCTGTAGGGAATGGCCAAGGTTGATTCCGCCATGCCACGCATCATCCCCTTTTTTGGTGATGATATTGATGACGCCCCCCATTGCATCAGAGCCGTAGAGCGTCGACATCGGTCCGCGAATTACCTCAATATGATCGATAGCCGAAAGCGGCGGCATCATAGCGGTATCTAATGTTCCAAAACCATTAGGCGTGGCGTCAGCACTCGCATTTTGGCGCACGCCATCGATCAGGATAAGCGTATAGCTGCTGGGCATGCCGCGGATGCTGATATCCAGCCCGCCGGTTTTACCGGTGCCACCGCGTACATCCACGCCTTCAACACCGCTTAACGCTTCGCCAAGGTCGGTGTAATTCTTTTGTTGCAGCGTCTGCTGATTAATAACGGAGATCGAAGCCGGCGCATTGGTCAGTTTTTGTTCATAACCACTGGCGGTCACCACCAGCGTGTCATCTTGGGCAAAAGCAGAGGCAGAAACAGCAGTAAAAAGGGCAAGCGTTATTCCATTGATTTTCACGAATTGAGTCCGTTATGAGCTGGCTTATGTTAACAATCGGACACAATAAGCAATACCATCTAAACGGAATGTAAACGATAATTGTTATCATTATTATTTGTTGATTGGTGTTTGCTGCATTGCTCTTACTACGCTCAAGAATATGTCTACGGATAATGAGCGTGAATACTCACTCGGTTAATCATTGAGGAAATATTGCTTACCTGGCATCGCACACTCTTTTTTAGACATACTTTATTGCATTTGCAAATAACGACACGCGTTGGCACTTTCCCCTGTATTTGTTATGTTATAACGCAATCTTTGCTTTTATAATTACGGTTTTATTTTGCGTTATATATTTTCTCTTTTTACGTTGTTGATTGTTTTTTATGCCGGTAGCAGCAGTGCAAAGCCTAATGGATATAAGCCTAAAACCCAGTCGCGCGCCGTGCTGGTTTACGATGTCAGTGCAGGTAAAACGCTCTATGCTAAAAAAATTAACGTGGTATATCCGATTGCATCCATTACCAAACTCATGATGGCCGCTATTACCCTTGATGCAAAATTGCCGGCTAAGCGAATTATCACGGTTAAATCAAGCGATCGGGATCTGCTGAAAAAAACCGGCTCGCGGCTGACAGTAGGCTCAACGTTAAGCCGCGCAACCATGCTACATATTGCCTTAATGTCTTCAGAGAATCGGGCTGCGGCGGCATTAAGCCGCTATTATCCTAAGGGCCGTAAGGCGTTCATCAGTAAGATGAACCTCAAGGCGCATAAATACCGCATGTTTAAAACTCACTTTGCTGATGCTACCGGTCTCTCCCCTTCCAGCGTTTCCACGGCACACGATTTACTCTTGCTGGTTAAACATGCAAGCCGCTATCCGGTTATCAGACGCTACTCCACGGATAAACGAATGACGGTAGCCACCGGGAAAGGTCGCCTGGTTTATAAAAGCTCCAATGGCCTTATAAATAACAAGCAGTGGAGTATCGATCTGCAAAAAACGGGTTTTACTAACGAAGCGGGTCACTGCATGGTTATTAAGACAACCATAAAGCACAGGAAATATATCATGATCATTCTTGGGGCAAAAAAACATTATGGGCATTATGCAGACGCGATAAAATTGAAAAACTGGCTCCTTCATCGTTAAGTATGAATATATTAATATCAATAACCGAAACCTAAGACGAATTCAGCAACGTGCAGCGATGATTGAGTATTGTTTTCCATCAAGGCAATTATTTCAGCCACGACCTTCTCCCGGACGTGTTATTTCCGGCTCATAACCGTGCGTCATAGGCTTACGAGGCAGGCTCAGGACACTGAGCCTGTTCACTGCGGCTTATTTCCTTAACGGCTCCACTCCCTGCGTGAGCTTTTGCTTCAGCGTCATGACAAAGATAAAGAAGGCCGGAACAAAGATGACGGCCAGTAAGGTGCCGCTGATCATCCCGTCAAACACGCCAGTACCGATGGCATGCTGCGTGGTGGCGCTGGCACCGGTTGCCAGCATCAGTGGCAGCACGCCAAGCGTAAAGGCGAGCGAGGTCATCAATATCGGGCGCAGGCGCATGCTGGCTGCTTTTATGGTTGAGCGAACCAGGTTGCCTTCCTGTTCATAGATCTGCTTAGCGAACTCGACGATCAGAATCGCGTTTTTGGCCGACAGCCCGATGATGGTGATCATGCCCACTTTGAAGAAAACATCATTGGACAGATCACGCAACATCACCGCTGCAACCGTGCCCAGCAGACCCAGCGGGACAACCATCATCACCGCGAAGGGAATGGTCCAGCTTTCATACAGCGCCGCGAGCACCAGGAATACCACCAGCATCGACAGCAGCATCAGCATCGGCGCCTGCGAAGCGGACTCCTGCTCCTGTAAAGATTGTCCGGTCCACTCGATGGTGAACCCGGCAGGTAGCTTCTCTGCGAGCTTATCCATTTCCGCCATTGCCTGGCCGGTCGAGTAGCCGGGTGCGGCGCCACCGGCAATACGGAATGCAGGATAACCCTGATAGCGAACCAGCTGTAGCGCCGAGGTTTTCCACTCTCCTTTAACGAATTCTGACAGTGGCACCATGCCGCCCGTTTTGTTTCTGACGTAAAGCGCAAGCACGCTTTTCAGCTGCATACGATAAGGCGCATCGGCCTGCACGATCACCTGCTGGATGCGACCCTTATTCGGGAAGTCATTCACATAGCTTGACCCCATTGCGCCGGAAAGCGTCTGGCTGATATCACCAAATGAAACGCCCATCGCTTCCGCTTTTTCCCGATCGATAGTCAGGTTGATACTGGTTCCATCGGGAAGGCCGTCCAGATAAACGTCCTGCAGCACAGGACTCTGCGCGGCGGCGGCCAGCAAGGTATTCAGCGCCTCCGTCTGCGTTTTGTAATCGTGACTGCTGCGGTCTTCCAGACGCAGCGTAAAACCGGATGAATTTCCCAGTTCCGCAATAGGCGGCGGTATCAAACTCATCACCGTTGCATCCGGAACGGATGCCATAGCCTGCTGCGCGTGTGCAGCCTCATCCTGTGCCGTTGCGCCGTGGCGCTTATCCCAAGCTTTTAACAGCGTAAACGCCAGCGCGGAATTGGAGCCGGAGCCGGCAAAGCTGAAGCCGAGGATAGAAAGATTGCGATCGATACCCGGCCGGTCAGCTACAAACGATTCGTACTGCTTAATCACATCTTCAGTGCGCTCCAGCGTGGCGTCAGACGGCAGCTGGATGGACGTGATGAAGTAGCCCTGATCCTCTTCCGGCAGAAACGCAGACGGCAGATTTTTGAAGCCAAAAAACAGCGCCGCGCACAGGGCACCGTACACCACCATCATGCGGCCGGTTTTCTTCACCATCCGCGTCAGGCCGGATTCATACCCTTTTGTTGTTCGCTCCAGGTTGCGGTTGAACCAGCGGAAAAAGCGGCCTTTACGATGTGCCTCTTTGGTCACGGGCTTCAACAAGGTGGCGCAAAGCGCAGGCGTCAGTGACAGCGCAAGGAACGCGGAGAACAGAATCGACACGGCCATCGAAAGCGTAAACTGCCGGTAGATGATGCCCACGGAGCCGCTTGCCAGGCCCATCGGAATAAACACGGCGGTCAGAACCAGCGTAATGCCAACCACGGCGCCGGTGATTTCGTGCATCGCTTTCTCCGTCGCTTCACGCGGCGACAGCCCCTCCTCTTCCATCAGCCTCTCTACGTTTTCCACCACCACAATCGCATCATCCACGATGATACCGATGGCCAGCACCATGCCGAACATGGTCAGCACATTGATGGAGAAGCCGCAGAGCAGCATGACGCTAAAGGTGCCGAGCAGCGCAACCGGCGCGACAATGGCCGGAATAAAGGTGTAACGAACGTTCTGCAGGAACAGGTACATCACCAGGAAAACCAGAATCATCGCTTCAATAAAGGTGTGAATCACCTTCTCGATAGAGATTTTTACAAAGGGTGAGGTATCAAAAGGCACCGAGTAGTTCATGCCTTCCGGCATTGATTTGGCCAGTTCGGCCAGCCTAACCTGTACCGCTTCTGAGGTTTTTACCGCGTTCGCGCCGGGTGCCAGCTGAATCGCTGCGGCCGTAGAGGGTCGCCCGTTTTCTCGGGTGGCGAATGAATAGGTTTGCAGTCCGAGGTCTACCCGCGCAACGCTGCCGAGCGTGACTTTCGATCCATCGGTATTGGCTTTCAGCACAATGCGACGAAACTCATCCGGCGTACCAAGCTGCCCGGTGACGGTCAGCGGGTAAGCCGATCGCTGACCGGAAATGGTCGGTGAATCACCCAGGCGGCCCGGCGCAATCTGCGCATTCTGCTGGCTGATAGCGTCAGTGACATCATTCACCGTCAGTTGGTAAGAGATCAGTTTTGCCGGATCGAGCCAGATACGCATGGCTTTTTCTGCGCCGAAGGCCTGCACTTTTCCCACGCCCTCAATCCGGCGCAGCTCCTCCGTCATATTGCGGGCAAAATAATCGCTTAAATCCGCCTCAGTGAATGTCGTGCCCGATGAGTTAAGCCCGACAATCATCAGAAAGTTGGAGGAGGCTGCCTCAACCGTCAGCCCGTTCTGTCGTACGGTCTGCGGCAGGCGCGATTCAACGATTTTTATCTGGTTCTGTACGTCAACCTGCGCGAGCTTGATATCCGTACCCGGCTTGAAGGTTACGGTAATGGTCGCCATGCCCGAGGTATCGCTTGAGGACTCAAAGTACAGCAGGTCATCGACGCCGGACAGCTCGCGTTCAATCAGTGATATCACCGACTCATTCATGGTTTGCGGCGTGGCACCGGGATAGTTCACCGTGATGGAAACGCTGGGCGGCGCAACGGAGGGATACTGGGCGATCGGCAACTGAGGAATCGCGATAGCGCCAAACAGTACGATAAACAGCGCAATAACCCAGGCAAAAATGGGACGCTTAATAAAAAAATGCGGCATGATCTAATCCTGTTGTTTTAAGGTCGCAAGCGGCACTACACGCCGCTTTTCCACGGCTTTGCCTGGACTTCCACTCCTTCCTGCAACTTATCCTGTCCTTCCACCACCAGTTTTTGGCCGGCCAGCAAGCCACTCTCAACGATCTGCCCTGCGGCAATCTGTTCGCCCAGGCGAACGTGCATACGCTGCGCTTTATTCTCTTCGTTGATGGTCCAGACGAAGTTCTGATCTTCACTGTGCTGAACCGCCTGTTCCGGCACCACGATGCCGCCATCGCTCATGTGACGGGTGACTTTGAGGCGCACATACATGCCCGGCAACAGCTGCCGCTGGGCATTTTCGGCTTCAGCCCGCAGCACCACGTCGCCGGTTTCATCATTCACGCTGGCACCAGAGAACAGCAGCTGTGTTTTCACCGCATAGGGTGTGCCGCTGTCATCCATCAGCGTCAGCGATAGCGCGTCGTGCTGTGGCTGCCCGGCCAAGAGATGGCGCAGTTCTGACGCGGGTAAACGTGCGTCCACGTACACCCGATCGGTCTGCTGCACGATCGCCATTGCCTGCGCATCCGCAGCGGCCACCAGCGCGCCTTCCGTGACGTATTGCTGATCAACGCGGCCGCTCACCGGTGCGCGCACGGTTGCATAGGCCAGGTCTAAGGTTTTTCGGTTAAGAGACGCTTTGGCTTCGGCCACGCTCGCTGCGGCCTGGGCGCTATTGGCGCGAGCATCGTCGTAATCCTGCTGACTAATGGCACCCGTTCCCTGTAGTTTGCTCAGGCGCTGGGCGCGCAGTTGCAATTGCCGATAAGATGCCTCGGCCCGGGTCAGTGCGGCTTCCGCCATCGCTACATCCGCTTTGAAAGGTGCCGGGTCAATCTGAAACAGCGGCTGCCCGGCTTTGACTTCCGATCCCTGCTCAAACAGGCGCGCGGTGACTATCCCGCCGACCTGGGGACGAATCTGCGCCGTTCTCAGCGCGCTTACGCGCCCGGGCCAGATGCTTTCCTGTTCAATCTTCTGCAATTGCAGCGTATTAACCGTTACCTGCGGCGCAGCGGCGGCGGCATCCGTGGCTGGCTCCTCATTTTGCCGGCAGCCGGCGAGCAACATCAGGGCTGCCGCTAGCGCAAAAGCCACTCCAAGCTGTTTCATTTTAAGTATTCCTGGCGTCAGAATTAATCGCGCAGGGTAGCGGATCTGTATTGAGGTTCAGTGGAGGTTTTGTGGAGAGCGTGTGGAGATGAAAAATAAAAAATTTCCCTTTAACCGGCAGATGGCGATGCAATAAGGTACGCGCATGAACAGTGACTTTTTAATTTTGGTGGTTGAAGACGACGGTGAAATCGCCGACATCGTCTGCGCCTATCTGCAACGTGATGGCTTCCGCACCCTGCATACCGCCAGTGGCGAGCAGGCGCTCAATGCGTATGATCTTCACGCGCCTGCGCTGGTGATCCTCGACATCCGCATGCCGGGCATGGATGGCTGGCAGGTGCTAACGGAACTGCGCCGGCGCGGTAGCACGCCGGTGCTGATGCTGACGGCAAGCGATGACGTGGCAGACAAATTATCCGCGCTGCGCATTGGCGCGGATGATTACGTTATCAAACCCTTTACCCCGGCGGAGGTCGTTGCCCGAACCCAGGCGATTTTGCGACGTTCCGCCGCGCCGACGCCGGTTGTGGAACGCGGCGTGCTGACGAGTAAGCGCATGAAAATTTACAGCGATGAGTTCCGGCTGGTGAACCCGCATACCGCGCAGGACATTGCCGCTAATTTGACGACCACCGAATTCCGCTTGCTGGCCTGGCTGATGCGCCATCCGCGTAGGGTGTTCAGCCGTCTGGAGCTATTAGAGAATTGCCTGTGCGAGGGGGAAACCCTGGAGCGCACCGTAGACAGCCATATCAGTAAACTGCGTCGCAAGCTGGAAGACGCGGGTATTACCGGCGTGCCGGAAAGCGTGCGCGGCGTGGGTTATCGACTGGGAGATTAAGTGAATAATGCAGGCCTGAGCCGTCACCTGACATGGCTGTTAGTGCACGTCACGGTGACATCGATTTTGCTCTCATTCTTGGTGTATTACGTCTGGTACGGCGTGATGTCTCTGATTACGCCCATTGATGTGCAAGAGTATGAGGTCACTTTACGCGACTGGATCCTGCTTGCCGTCTCGTCTGCGCTGTCGGTGATGGTGGCGGTTTTTGCCGCCGTACGCTTTGCGCGAAAACTGTTGCTGCCGCTCAACTCGCTGGCGGACAGCGCGCGTAAGATTGCGGGCGGCGAGCTGGGTGCCCGGGCGCAGAATGGCGATCATCGGTTAACGGAAATCGCGGCCATGATTACAGATTTCAATTCCATGGCCGAAAGGCTGGAAAAAACCTCCAGCGAAATCACCACCTGGAACGCCGCCATCGCGCATGAGCTGCGCACGCCGGTGACTATCTTACAGGGCAGATTGCAGGGGCTGGCTGATGGCGTATTTCCACCTGACCATGCGCTGTTCGTTAATCTGGTAAAGCAGACCGACGGATTGGCTCGCCTGATCGAAGATCTCCGCACGCTGAGTCTGGCAGGGAGCGGGCATATGCCGCTGCATGTTGAAAACACCTCGCTGGACAGGGAAATCCGTGCCGTGACGGACCTGATGCGTGCCTCAATGGCCGAGCGTCAGCTGTCTCTGGTTCTGGAATTGGATGATGTGACGTTAAGCTGCGATGCTGCACGTATTCGTCAGGCGCTGCTGGCACTGCTGGACAATGCCCAGCGCTACGCAACGCCGGGGATCGTCAGGATCGCCTGCTATCAGGAGACAACGCACGTCATCATTACGGTTGAAGATGAAGGCCCCGGCATACCGGAAGAGATTGGGACATCCTTGTTTGACCCCTTTACGCGCGGCGACCAGTCACGCTCGCGTGCCAGCGGTGGTACCGGGTTAGGACTGGCGGTGGTCAGGGCTATTATCAACGCGCACAGTGGACAGATTTCCTGCACCACCGGCATCATGAAAGGTGCCCGCTTCACGCTGCGCTTACCTGCTGCATAATGCTTGCAGCAAAAGCGGTGTACGGACAATTTCCCGCGCCGCCGCCTGGCTTTCATCCCTCACTGCAACTATTTTCGCGCCGCGCAGTCCGGTTTTCCCTATCTTTCATATAATAAACAGTTGACGTCAGGCAGCTTGCATAAAAATGGCGACTGATTTTTTTGACATATCTGGTAACACCGGGTTGCTGGATGAATATAAGGGGAAATGATGCCATTGTTATTCGGTGAGTTATCGGGTGCGCCTGCATGGGTTCCGGCTGTATTACTCGTCACGCTTTCATTAGCAGTGGGTTTTTTAACGCGGTTTGTGCTGCTGCGATTTATCCGTTATTGGCAGAGCCGTGATAGAAAACTGTTCAAATCACTGGAAAAGCACCTCCGCGGTTCAATGTTTCTTTTTATTCCGCTGCTTTTTATCCGCCTGGGCATTAATTATGTGTACGTCAAGCCTGAGTCGCTCAGCTTTATTACGACCACCATCAATATCTGTATTATTTTATCCATTTGCTCGGTGTTGATCCGCTTGATTAATGTCGCGCAGGATATGCTTTTTATCCGCTATGACATTAATATTTCGAATAATCTTCGCGCCAGAAAAATTCGCACGCAGATAATGTATGTGAAGAAAGTCGCTATTGTGGTGATTGTCACGCTGTGTCTTTCCTCTATTCTGCTCAGTTTCCCGGCGGTACAAAAATTCGGCACCACCATTCTGGCAGGTGCCGGGGTTGCCGGGATCATTATTGGTTTTGCCCTGCAAAAATCCCTTGTTAATTTATTTGCCGGTATTCAAATCGCTTTTACCCAACCGATAAAAATTGATGATGCCGTGGTGGTTGAAAAAGAGTGGGGATGGATTGAGGAGATAAACCTGACCTATGTGGTGGTGCGCCTTTGGGATTTACGCCGGCTGGTGTTGCCGATTACCTATTTTACGGAGAACCCGTTCCAAAACTGGACGCGTAATAATGCGCAGATTTTAGGATCGGTATTTCTTTATCTCGATTACTCAATGCCGTTAGAACCCCTGCGCAAACATTTTGAACAGGTGCTGAGCGAAACAAAACTATGGGATCAACAAACGCAGGTGCTTCAGGTGACGGATGCAACCGAGAAAACCATGACGATTCGACTGTTGATGACTGCGCAGAATTCCCCGATGGCCTGGGATTTACGCTGTTATGTGCGGGAGAAAATGATTGAGTTCATTCAGCAGAATTACCCGCAAAGTCTTCCGCAGGTACGCGCGACACTGACTGCCTCCGATGCCTGATCGTGCGAGCGTTCAGCTCCTGAACGCTCGCCTTTTTCGCCGGTGACGCCAATCCATCGTCACCCTGCATCATTAATTTACCCGCCGCTAAATCACTCCTCGCCGCGAAAAGCCTTAAATTAAATTCCTGTTAAAAATCATCGATATAAAACCGCATTGCGGCTTGTTTTCTGGCAAAAAAGTGACAAGCGTCACATTCATGCCAGGCTTACTTACTGCCAAAAGCAATAAACGGAAAGCCACAACAGGAGATTTATAATGATTCGAGGAATTGAACACGTCGGCATCACGGTGACTAACCTGACTAAAGCAGAGCAGTTTTTTTGCAAGGCGCTGGGTGCAACGGTGCTTTACCGTATCGTTCCCCCTGAAGACGACAGTCAGACCATTTCGGGTGACAACATGTTCCGCTTAAATGGCTTTCCTGAAAGCATGAATTTGATCGGATTGGCCATGTTACGTCTCGGTAACGGCTGCAACGTTGAATTATTCCAAACCTCGCCCGCGGCTGATGAAACGCCAGCCAATCCCGGCATGCCTGGCTTGAATCACTTCTCCGTTTACGTGGATGATATTGAACAAGTCGCAGCGGATATGCGTGAACAGGGCGCACAGATGTTTGACGGCCCCTCAAACTGCTTTGCGCAAGAGGAGGGTGAAGGCAACCAGACGTGGTTTGGCATGACGCCATTTGGGGTGCTTATCGAGTTAATCTCCCTGCCTTCTGGCATTCGCTACGATGATTCAGCCACGCAAACGCGATGGATCCCTGCGGAGCAATGCGTCTAACGCCCCTTTTAACGCGTGCAAGAATAACGTTATAGTGACCGCCGCAAAAGCGGTGTGGAAAGCAGCACATTTCTACACCGCGGAATCACGCTGAAACCGCACTTTAACTCGGGATTATTGATGTCTGTCTTTGTGAAAGTGGCCATTCCCATGCTGTGTATTGCTGCCGCTATGTTCTATCTTGCGCGCAAGAAGAGTAATAAAAACTACCTGATTCCCGGCGCAGTCCTGCTCGCTGCGGGTTTCGTCAATCTGATCCTCGGCCTGACCACCGGGCTGTGAAGCCACCGACTTACCGCCGCGCGATTCTCAAGCTCCTGACTGAAGCCTTCTTGTGCTAGCTTGTCATTACCTGCCGCCAATGATGAGACTTCACATGCTAACCGGACTGAATCACATCACCCTTGCCGTGAGCGACGTATCAAGAAGCTTTGATTTCTATGTCAATACTCTTGGTTTTACACCCAAAGCTAAATGGGCTCACGGCGCTTACTTGAGCCTGGGCGGATTATGGATATGCTTATCAGTGGATACGGTGGTTACCCAGCGGGATTACACTCACTATGCATTCAGTATCCGACCTGAAAATTTTGCTGACTGCGCAGCACAGCTTAAATCTTTGGGTGTTGTAGAGTGGAAAACCAATAAAAGCGAAGGCAACTCCCTCTACTTTTTGGATCCGGATGGACACAAGCTGGAAATCCATGAGGGCGATTTAGCCAGCCGCCTGGCCAGTTGTCTTAAGCATCCGTATGAAAAGATGGAATTTTTCTAATCGGCTTAGCAAGCGGACTATCCTTTGTTGCCTTACGTTGCATCGCGTAATCGGCTCTTTCCTGACGGAGCATCGTTATGGCTTTTCAAAACCCAGCACAGAACTACCGGGAAACGCGCCTCAACCTCGGCGACCTCGTGTCCCTTTCACCCTATTCCACCTATCTGGTGCGTAGCGACAGTGATTACCTCGCTGCCGGGATTGTTAAAGGTTCAATTCTTGCCATTGATCGTGCGCTCACGCCGCAGCATGGGCAACTGATCATTGCCGAGAATGAAGGGGAGCTGGTTCTTCGGCGATTATTGCTGAATCCGGTAGCCGCGCTGCAAACGCTGGATCACCAGGAGAAGGTGACGCTTCTTGATGAGAACCAGGCGTTGCCGGTTTGGGGCGTGGTGGCCTATGCGCTGACGGATGTGGCGGGACAGGGCTTTAACGGTCCATTAGGGGATTAACCATGTTTGCTCTCGCTGATGCGAACAACTTTTACGCCTCCTGCGAAACCGTGTTTCGCCCCGATCTGCGGGGAAAACCGATCTGCGTGGTGTCCAATAATGACGGCTGCGTCATTGCGCGATCCGCTGAGGCGAAGCGTCTCGGGATTAAAATGGCTGCCCCGCTGTTTAAAAATGAACGTTTCTTTCGCGATAACGGCGTACACGTCTTCAGCTCAAACTACGAACTTTACGGCGACATGTCCGCGCGCATGATGGCGATTTTGGCCGAAATGGCGGCTGGACAGGAAGTGTATTCGATTGATGAAAGCTTCCTCGACGTTACCGGCATCAACAACCTCATGCCGCTCACGGTTCTGGGACAGCAGATGCGTGCGCGCATCTGGAAGGAAACCGGCCTGACCATCGGCGTCGGCTTCGGGCCAACGAAAACCCTGGCCAAACTGGCGAATCACGCTGCCAAGAAGTGGAATAAAACCAACGGCGTGGTTGATTTATCCGATGTGACGCGCCAGCGAAAACTGCTGAATCTTACCGATATCAGCGAGGTATGGGGGATCGGTTCACGTCTTGCTGGCCGCATGCAGGCGCTGGGGATCAGCACTGCGCTGCAGCTGGCCGACAGCAACACCAGTATGATCCGCAAAAACTTCGACGTGATCATTGAGCGCACCGCTCGCGAGCTGCGCGGAGAGTCCTGCCTTGCGCTTGAAGATGCCCCGCCGCCCAAACAGCAAATCGTGAACTCACGATCCTTCGGAGAACGCGTCACCCGCCTCGACGATATGCAGCAGGCGGTGGTGTTGTATGCCACCCGCGGCGCAGAGAAACTAAGGGAACAGGGTTCACGCTGCCGTCTGGTCAGCGTATCTGTCGCGACCGGCCGCTACGGAAACGAACCTCAATATGCCAACTCTGCCCCGCTTCTCTCCGATTACCCCACCGCCGATACGCGTGACATCGTCGAGTTAGCGCTGCGCGGTTTACACGCCATCTGGCGCGACGGTTTTCGCTATGCCAAAGCGGGCGTGATGCTGGGCGATTTCTATCAGTCATCCATCACGCAATTTGACCTGTTCAGCCAGCAGCAGCCGCGTGCTAATGCCGACAAATTAATGAATGCGTTAGATGCAATTAATCGTTCAGGTAAAGGAAAGGTTTGGTTCGCTGGGCAAGGCACCGGCGACAGCGCGTGGCAAATGAAACGCGAAATGCTTTCACCGCGCTATACCACGCGCCTGAAGGACATTCCGGTGATCAAATAACGCCTCTTTTTTCCGGCGATACCGACCTTGTTCATTATTAGTCAGGAGAGAAATTAACGTCTTTGCCCTTTCTGCCGCGAAGTGCAGGGCCGGAAAACCGTTCAAGGCGATCCCTTAGAGCTGCGCGTTAATTCAGGCACGCATTAAACAATATTCGCTCGACGCAAATAGGCGGTGAATTTATGTCGTAAACGGCGGATAAAAAATAGCGCGGCGACATAGGCTAACAGAGGTGACTTGATTGAAACTGCACGCTCGTCGGCAACGATTTGCCGGAATTTTTCACATTTACAGCAGCTGTCTTCAAACCAGAAATATTCATCTCGGCTCAGTTGCGCCTGACAATGCCTGCAATGTGTTCCCATCATCCCTTCCTTTGAAATATGCGCCACTTTTTAATCACTCAATCAGCCCGCACTTCTGCTTCTCGCTTTTAGAATGGACTTAATGGATAGCGGCGTTATCTGTATTTGACTTAATCGACCTCACGCTAGCTGATTTCAACCTGTAACTGCAATAAGAATCGTTCGCAAATTAGCGCGGTTACACATTAATTAAACCGGCCAGATAAACTTTTATCCGCTATTTCGCTCTGCATGCAGAATTCGCTGCGCGTAACAGCGCGATTTAATTACTCAACCGCCTTTAGCTCACCCAGGTTTCATACCAGCCGCAGCAGAGTTTATCGCGGGTAACGCCCGATAAATGGCTTCAGCGCGATGCGCTTAATGGACACTTCCGGGAGGCCACCTTGTTGTGTCGGCATATTGCGTTAGACTGATAAATGGACACCTCAGATACCTCATCGGGTTTGTTTTGTCTCGCCCTGTGCGGAGTGGCCACTTCGTCAGGGCACCTTCTCCCGGTAATAATCCTTCTCCCGCCTCGCTTATCACCCACAGATCCAATGCCGTCTGGCTTTTAAAAAAGTTGCATACCATGTGCAACTTAATTATAACAACTGAGTAGCACGCAGGGTTCTCGTTTCCCTGGCCCGAAAAGGGGTTTCTTACAGCGCAGTAATCTGGCACGCAGTCACGTCGTAGATTCTCAAAACACGTCTTTTTAATGAAATTTAACCCGATAGAGCTGGCACTGTTGTTATGCGCCGCTTTCTTTTTGATCCTGGCAATTTTGGCTAGCTATCTGCTTTAGTTTGGCCGTTAACAACCGCCGTTATTAGCCTTTTTAACCAGCACGCCCTTTTTTACTCACAGCTAAGGTCGGTTCAGAATTGATTACGCCATCACGATCCATCGATTACCTTATCGGTAAAGCTGCACTGAGCGTTATTTTACAGAAGCAACCCGTGTCATTAACCCAACTCCTGAGCGAGTTACGTTCTATGGCCGCTTCTGCCGCCGATGAAGACATGTACGATGCCTGCTATGAGGCGATCGGCATGCTTGAGATGTACTCAGTAACAGGATTGATTCCGCCGGAAGTGCGCAATGTTACGGGTGTATGGCACTGATCGCTGCACAGCGTTCGGTCCCGGTTAAACATAAAAAAGGGGGAAAGTAATCTTTCCCCCCGCAACAACCCATTATCTTATCTCTGCATTCGCAGTGGGCGCCCTATTAATGGCGCGGATCATCACTCAACACCTGTAAAGGCTGAGTGCGTCTGCCGATACGACCCACTACCGCCGCCAGCACCGCTTCAATTAACAGCATGAAGAAGGTGAACCAGCTGGCTTTAGCCGTGACTGCCGCAGCCTGCTCGGCCACTTCACGCGCTTTCTGCTCAGCCTGTTCTTTCAGTTTCTGGAACTCTGCAACCGCCTTTTCATAGCTCTGTTCGGTTTGCGTCACAATCTGGTCAGCTTCTTGATCGCTTTTACCGGTGCGCGCCTTGATGATATTTTTAAGCGCATCACGATCGGCCGCCTGTAACGTATCTTCATGACGACTGATGACGCCCTGAATCCATTTGGTAATGTCGGTATCGGCGTTTTGCGGGTTTTTCGCCGTATCCGCCGCCTGATTTTCGGCCTGATTCTGTTCACTTGCTGCATCCTGCTGCAGGTTTTCAGGCTGCAATTCAGGTTTGCCGGTTTGGCGCAGCGTGGTGGTCAGCTCATTTTGCAGATCGTCTAAATTAATATTATTTTCGTCGAGTTTTTCTTTCGCCATATTTTGCAGTGAAGGCGCAACCGCACTTATTCCGCTGCCGAGCGCATTTGCGCCAGAGCCTAAAATGCTGAACGCACCGCCCACAATGCCGCTGGCCAGCGAAAACGCTAACCACAGGGTAATCAGGGTGCTGACCCCGAACATCATGAGTCCGTGTAATGCCCCCTCACGTTGAGCAAGTCGTCCCGCGACATAGCTACCCGCCGCCATGGCAATCAGCATGCTCAGGCCAGTCCAAATTAATGCCCCGGTTCCCATAAATTCCACCGGATTTTGTTCCTGCTGCGGATCAATGACGGTGGCACCTATCGCCGTACCTAATACACCCAATAATATATGCACAATCAGCGCCGTAATTACCCCCGCGAATACGGCGCTCCATGAAATGCGTTTTAAAGGCAACCCTGCGGCACTTGTCACGCGCTTGTCATCATTTACCCATGAATCAGTCATGATTAGTATCCTCGTAAACACCTAAAATAATTACCGAACCAATAAGCTTTCAATAATTAGCGTAGTCGCGTTTCAGAATTTAACCATAGATAAGAATTGGCTAAGAAAAAAACCGCCAGGCCGCGCGATAACCGTAGCGCGAAGGGCGTTGCTATTAACGAAGGGGTAAAAATCAGTTGTCTGCTAATTATAAATCGTAGCAAAACCGATAACGCAGAGGCGGATATCGGGCTTGCCATGCGAAGCGGCGAAATAAACATTCAGCACTGTTGGTAAATAATTTTTTTCAAGCCACACGCGCAAAATGCGTAATTTGTTCTACAGGGGGAATTTCTTCGGGAAATTCCCCCTTGATTATAGATGATATTATTTTCACCCGGCGTCATGATAAAACACCTCATCCTGCCATCTCTGATGCGATGCCAATAAATGCCATGCAGTTCATGACGCAAGGCGATTCACCGAGCAAACGCTGAAATAGCGTCGTCACGCTTTAAAACGGATATTTCATCGGGTAGCAATCAATTAAATCTGCGCTAACCCGCCGTCGACATAAATTTCAGCGGCGTTAATAAAGCTCGCATCCTCAGAGGCCAGAAACACCACTGTTTTTGCGATCTCTTCCGGCTCACCCAGACGGCCCAGCGGCACGCCCGCTGCCAGCGCATCAAACAATCCCTGACGATGGGCTTCAGGCACCAGACCGCCCAAACCGGGCGTGCGCACCGGGCCAGGGCTTACCACATTGACGCGAATGCCGCGATCTTTGAGATCCAGCGCCCAGGAACGGGCGAGACTTCGCACGGCAGCCTTGCTGGCGCTGTAAACGCTGAAGCTGGCCGTGCCTTTTACCGCAGCCGTTGATCCCGTCAGGATCACCGAGGCACCTTCGGTCAGTAGTGGCAGCGCCTTTTGCACCGTGAACAGCACGCCTCGCACGTTGGTGCCAAAGATACGGTCAAAATGCTCCTCAGTAATGTCGCCCAGCGGCAGCATATCGCCACCACCCGCATTGGCGAAAAGCACATCCAGCTTGCCTGATTCGCGACCGATCACACTAAACACAGCATCAAGATCGCTTAGCACAGCCGCATCCGCTCGAATGCCGGTCGCGGCGGCACCAATCTGGGCCACGGCGGCATCCAGTTCTTCCTGACGGCGTCCGGTGATGTACACTTTTGCGCCCTGCTCCGCCAGCGCCTGCGCCGATGCCAGGCCGATGCCTGAGCTTCCGCCTGTAACTAAGGCTATTTTGCCGGTAAGTTTGTGACTCATGATGAAACTCCTTCAAAGTGATTTCGAACAGTGAATTCGCGTGATAGACCGCCTGCTGGCGGCGTCTGGCCACGCTACGTGATTGAACCCAAACATAAATTCTGCAAAACGTGGGTAAGTGCTCTGCGCTATTGACTGAGGAAAACCCGGTCGCTCGATAATTTTTCGTCGCTCAGCGTAAAGTTTTGGGTAGCTGCCAGCGTCAGGGCGTGGAAGGTTTTCATGTTCGTCTCTACTCGCCTGCGGCTTTCACTTTGCCCACCAGCTCAATCTGCGCGCCCCATGGCGTCAGGAAGTAGAACCACTGAGAGCCATCGGCATTGGTCACTGGCGCATTCAGCGTCTTCAGCCCGGCTTTTTGGATTGCCCTGAAGCTGGCTGGCACATCCTGCGTTTTCAGCGCGATATGCGTTGCCGCATCATCATCCTGATGCGGACGTTGATGGCCAATCTGCTTGCCGCTGTACTGAAAAAGCTCTATGCCCGAGCCATCAGCCAAACGCATCATCACAAATCGCTTAAGGTCACTGGACTGATGCCAGTTAAATGCCACTTTCCACCCATCCGGGATGGCGCCCGGCGTGATGTCGGATTCCAGCGTGGCCCCAAAGGTGGTTTGGAAAAAAGCGATCGCATCGCCCAGGTCAGGTACGTTCATGCCAGCATGATCGACGCCGGAAAGAGCCACCAGCGGCGTCTGCCCGGCGCTGAATGCCGGTGCAGCGACGCTGGCCGCGCCCAAAAGCAGTGACGAAGCAAAAAGCGTTGAGGCGATGCGGTACGTTTTCATGTGCTGTTCCTGTAATGAGTCATCTGCATAGGCGACGATAGAGGTTGTCGCGATGAGAGAAGCATATCGACGTGCGGCAAGTTTCAAAATAGAATGATTTGAAACTCATCGTTGCAGATTTGAAATGAACAAATTCCCGGATTTCGAAGGACTCGCGATGTTTGCGAAGGTGGCTGAAGAGGGTTCGTTTGCGGCGGCCGCCAGAGTCATGGGCGTATCGGTTCCCACCGTATCCCGTGCGGTTGCTCGGCTTGAGGAGCGGCTGGGCGGTCGCCTGTTTAACCGGACATCGCGCCAGCTGGCGTTAACCGAGTTTGGTCAAAGCATGGCGGCAAAAGCGTCTGAGATGTATCGCCAGGCCGAAGAGGTGGAAAGCGAAGCCCACGAGCTGGCGGTGCAGCCGCGTGGTCAGGTACGGTTAGCCGTCCCCATGTCGTTTGGCCTACGCTGGGTGGCACCGCTGATGCCGCAACTTCTCCACCAGTTCCCCGAGCTGAGTGTGGATTTGCATCTGTCGGACGCGTCCGTTGACCTGATCGCGGAGGGATTTGATGCCGCATTGCGCATTGCCGCGCTGCCGGACTCCTCGCTGGTGGCGCGCAGGCTGTGTGCGGTAACGCAGTTTCTGGTGGCTTCGCCGTCTTATCTGGCGGAACAGGGCATCCCTCAACATCCGCGCGAACTGACCAGCCGACAATGCTTCAGCTATGCCTATCGCGCCAAAAGTCAGGTTTGGCGCTTCACCCACGCCACGGGTGCTCAGGAGGACATTGTGCCGAACGGCCCGCTGCGGGTAACCAACTCCGATGCTCTGCTGCCGCCGCTGCTGGCGGGTTTAGGCATGGCGGAACTGCCGGAGTTTATGGCGGCAGAATATCTGCGCGATGGACGTCTGGTGCACGTGTTAAAAGAGTGGTCGATGACCCAGGGCGGGCTTTATTTTGTTACTCCCACTTCGCGCAGCCGTCCGCTCAAAGTCAGGGTATTGTCAGACTTCTTTGCTCAACATTTGAGCCAGCCTGAATGGCGCTGGCGCGAAGCCATCGATTAACGCATCCTTTCATTTGTGAAAGGATGCGTTTTAGTCTTTGCTGTTTTGGTTGCTCCTGCGTTTCCTTATGCTGGCGTTAGGCCGCTGACGACTGTCCGGCACTGACCACAGGAGCACTCAAACATGAAAACTGCCGTGCAATTACTCCAGCTCTACCTGGATAACATTCAGGAACCCCAGATTGCCGCGTCCCTTTTCGCCGCCGACGGCGTGCTGGAACTGCCCTACCTGCAAACGCTTGGCCTGCCGCACCGCGTGCAGGGGCCTGCCGCCATCGAAGCCTTTATTGCCGGATTGCTGATTAAAGTGCCGGATTTTCGTTTCCGCAATATCCAGTTTTTCATTGATACCCCGACCCAAGCCTTTGGCGAATACAGCGTCGAAGCCGCGCTGGCGGGAACCGATCGCCTCTATAAGCAGACCTATGCCGGACGTCTGGTCGCGGAAGCGGGCAAGATCGCGTTGCTGCGTGAGTCACTGGATACGCTTGCCGCGTGGCGTGCGTTTCATGGCGCGCAGCATGGCGGAGAGCAGCCGTAGCATACCGCTGAATGCAGCATGCAGGCATGCCCTCGCCGTTTTTTCACTGCGCTGGCAGAGACGTCTCATGAAGATGCCGCCACACCACGTCTCCGTTAGCATCCAGCTCAAACACCGCCGTTGAGAAACGCAGCGTTGCCGCCTGGCCGGGCAACTGCTGCAACTCTTGATACGCCACGGTGGCACCGCCTTCATGTTCCGCGATCAGCTGCATCTCGCTGATGTTGATGTGCAGGCCTGGCCGCGCACCGCGCTGGCTGCGGAAAAAGGCGGTTAATGCGTTGAAATCCAGCCGCGCACCACCCGGCGTTACCATCGAGAAGGCCGGGCTGAAACGTGATAATAAGGTGCTGCACACCTCATCCTGCGCGTCTGCGTGGCCCAACCAGCGGCGGATCAACACGTGCGCCTCCTCTACTTCCCTGAAATAACAATTCATTTTTGCTCCTGATTGACAGTTAAAATCACGCGCTGATTCGCGATACGAAAACAGCACAACACGGGAATCACGGCGCTACCCGCGGCTAATGCAAAACACAGGTGATAGGCCTGAACGGTGGGCATGCCGGTGTTGGCAATCAGATTAAACAGCAGATTAATGAGCGTGACGCCGAGACAAAAACTGAGCTGGCGATTGATGTTCCACAGCGCGCTGGCATCGGCAAGCTGACTGTCTGCTATCTGGATAAAGGCCGAGCTTTGCGCCGTGCTGCTGCAGAGGCTGCTCCCCAATCCCATCAGCGCAAATGCCAGCACACACACCAGCGTATCCGCTGCCTGCCCCGTTAACGCCAGCATGCCAATGCCCGCAGCCTGCACCACGCATCCCGCGATGAACAGGGGACGCGGTCCCCAGCTATTGAACATTTTCCCGCTCAGGCTGATGGCGGCAAAGGAGGCCATCGACCACGGCAGCATCAGCGCGCCAACGAAACTGGCCTGCATCCCCAGCTGGTTTTGCAAATAGAGCATCGTGAGCAAACTCACGCCGGTGAAAATCCCCGGGATGAACTGATAAATCAGCATCGCCGTTTGCAGCAGCGGATCGTTAATCAGACGCAGGTTAAGCAGCGGCTGGCTGCTTCTCAGGGCATGCCCTATGTAGCCGCCCAGCGCCACTATCCCCATGAAAAGCAGCCCTGCGCCCTGATGAAGATGGTCAGGTTCGCCGAGGTTGGTCAGCCCCAGCAGTATCAAGGTCAACGCTGCGCAGCCGCTCAGCAAGCCCACCAGATCCAACCGCTCAGGCGCGCCGGTTGGCGTATCGGCTTTCAGCCAAAGCGCGGCGAGCAGCAACGCGAGAACGGCCAGCGGCAGGCTGGCGAGAAAAACCCATTGCCAACTGAGGTGCTCAACCAGCACGCCGCCGAGCGCTGGCGATAACGCCGGTGCCAGCAAAGCAATCAGCATCACCGCAGACGACAGCCTGGCGCGTTCGTGTTTCTGGAACAGCGCGTAGGTCATTGTCTGGCCGACAGGGATCAGTAATCCTCCGCCCAGCCCCTGTATCCAGCGCCAGCCAATCAGCTGCGTAACAGACGCGGACGCGCTCACGCCGCAGGTGCCAACAGTGAACAGCAGCAGAGAGAACATGAACAGACGTTTAGCGCCAATGCGTTTTGCCAGCCAGCTGCTAAGAGGAATAACCAGCGTCAGTCCCAACAGGTAGCTGTTGCTTATCCACGCCAGCTGGCTAACCGAAGCGTCAAAGCGACGCGCAATGGCAGGATAGGCAACGTTGGCAATAAACATGTTGACCAAATCAATGAAGAAACCCAGCAAATAGACGCTGGCCACGCGCACCCGGTAATCCATGTATATTCTCGTTAAGCCCTTCAGATGACGCGCAGTATAGAGGCAGCGAAAAGCAGGATAAATTCGCTTGCGGTGGTTACACTGTCAAAAAAATCCTGACAATAAGCTTCACTGGAGTGAAGAATGATCAATATGCAGCGTGTCGGCATTTTCGTTGCGGTCGTCAAGGTGGGCAGTTTTACCGGCGCGGCTCAGACATTGGGGCTGACGAAAGCGGTGGTCAGCGCTAACGTCAAAGTGCTGGAGGAGGAGTTAGGGGTTTCATTGCTTATCCGCAGCACGCGTCGCGTTTCAACCACCGCTGCCGGAGAACGCTTCTACCATCACTGTTTGTTACTGCTACAGGATGCGGAACGAATTCTGGATGACGTACGTCAAGACCATTCAGGCTTAAGCGGTCTACTCAGAATCACCACCACGCCGGAATATGGCGTGCATGTTGTGGTACCGGTTCTTGCCGCCTTCAGTGCCCGGCATCCGGCGTTGCGCATTCAACATGTCTCATCTTCTAAAAGTGACGATCTCATCTCCGGCCGCTTCGATGTGGCGATTCGACTTGGACACCTCGCCGATTCCAGCCACCACGCTCGCCTCATCGATCGGTTTGCTATTCTGCCCGTTGCTGCACCTGCCTATCTGAACACCCTGGATCAGCGGCCGATGACGCAGCTGGCGCAGCTGGCAGAAGCGAAATGGCTTGCGCACAGCCGTCTCGCCACGCCACTCAGTTGGCAGGTCACCACCCCCGCGGGAGAAAGCTAACTTTTCAATGCGCTTCACCCCGCCGCCATCATGGCCGATAGCGCCTCCTCCCTGCTGGCCTTTGCCCTGCGTGGCGCAGGCGTTGCTCTGTTACCCGATTGGCTGGTGAAGGACAGCCTGCAAAGCGGTGAGTTAGTTCATTTGCTGCCCGATCATCACTTTCCCCGTCAGGGCATTTATGCGCTCTACCCCAACACGCGCCACGTGCCCGAAAAAGTACGCACTTTTATTGATTTCCTGCACAGCCAGGTTGGCCGTGTATAGCGGCGGCACGCTTTCAGTGCGCTTACCCCTTCAATTTGGCTGCGGCCTTTACCGTAGCCTGTCGCCGTTTTTCAATAAATGGCGCAACCTGCTGCTGTGCTTTTCTGAGTTGCTCTGCTGAGGCGGTGCGCGGTGAGCCGCTGTTAAAGGGCGGTTTCGGGTCATACTCCATGTGCAGCTGAATATTTTCAGCCACCGCTTTACCGAAAATTTCTGACACCACGTTAAGGGCAAAATCGATTCCTGACGTCACCCCGGCGCCGGTGATCCGGTTGCCGTCGCGGACGACGCGCTCATTCACCGGCTCCGCCCCCAGCAAGGCGAGCTGATCGAGAGAAGCCCAGTGCGTCGTGGCTTTGTATCCCTTTAATAGTCCCGCCGCGCCCAAAACCAGCGAGCCGGTGCAGACCGACGTGACCAGCTTTGCCTGTTGGCTTTGCCTGCGGATAAACGACAAAACCGCGTCGTCCTCCATGAGGTCAATTTGCCCCGGCCCACCCGGAACACAAATGACATCCAGTTTGGGGCACGCGCTGAAGGTGGTGGTTGGCTGAATGGCCATCCCGCGATCGGAAATGACAAGATCGAGGCTTTTCCAAATCAGATGTACCTGAGTGTTAGGCGCCCGGGCAAAAACTTCATACGGGCCGGTGAGATCAAGCTGAGTCAGCGCTGGAAACAGAAGCAGCCCGATGGATGTGCCTGCAGAATCATGCATAAAACCTCCGTTGGATGGAAAGATGCCCTTTTAAGACCCGCCATTACGCTGGCGGTTTTCGCTGTAAGCGAAGTGAGCCAGCGCACAAACCTGCACGAAACTCATCGACGTAAATTTACATAACTTCATGAAATTCAACAACTGTACGGCATTTGCCTAACTGTTCCAGGGCAATAACACATAACGGCCCACCCGCTCTGCTGCATATACCTATAGCGGTGCTTTTCTACCCTACAGGTGACGCATGACACAACAACTCCATGAATTATCAGCCGATCACGAGGCGCATATCGCGTCTGCCATCGGCAAATTTTTCCGCCGCATTATTCCGATGCTGGCGCTGATGCTTATTGTTAATCAGATTGACCGCGCCAACATTGGCTTCGTCAAAGCCGAGCTGCAAACCGATGCCGGTATCAGCGCTGCGGCTTTCGGCTTGGGCGCGGGGCTGTTCTTTATAGGCTATGCGCTGTTTGAAGTGCCCAGCAATATGATGCTAAAAAAACTCGGCGCGCGCGTGTGGCTCACGCGCATTATGATCACCTGGGGAATGGTGGTGGTGCTGACCGGCTTCGTGAGCACGCCGCTGCATTTCTACCTGCTGCGCTTCCTGCTTGGCGTCGCTGAGGCCGGTTTCTTCCCCGGCGTACTGTTCTATTTTCGTCAATGGGTGCCCAATGCCTGGCGCGGACGCGCGACCGCTATGGTGCTGAGCGCCACCGCCAGCGCCTTTCTGTTCTCCGGCCCGCTCACCGGCGCCATCCTGATGATGCACGATGTTGGCGGTCTTGCCGGTTGGAAGTGGGTCATGTTTGTGGAAGGCGGCGGATCGATGGTGATCGGCCTGCTGGCGGCGCTGGTGTTGGTCTCTAAACCCGAAGGGGCAAAATGGCTCAGCGATGCGGAAAAACAGGCGCTGGCGCAGCAGCTGGCGTTGGAAGATGCGGCACGCGACGAGCGTGCCGTCACGCAGGGGCGCTGGGGATTGATCACCGATCGCAGCCTTATAGCCTACTGCCTGATCTTCTTCACCATGACCATGACCGGCTACACGCTGGTGTTCTGGTTACCGCAAATTATCCAACGTATTCCGGGGTTCAACAGCTTCGAAACCGGATTGCTGACCGCCATCCCGTGGCTCTTTGCCATCGTTGCGCTGTTTCTGCTGGGAAAAGTCACCGATCGATACCGCGATAAGCTGGATAAAGGGCTGGGTATCGCCATGCTGATCGCCGCCTGCGGCACCTTTATGGCCACGCTGGGCAGCCCGTGGTTTGGCTTTGTGGCGATGATTGTGGCGTGTATTGGTTCCAAAGTTAGCGCCGCATTTTTCTGGCCGATGCCGCAAAGCGAACTGCCCGCATCAATAGCGGCACCCGGCATTGCGATGATCAACTCCATTGGCAACCTGGGCGGATTCTTCGCGCCGACGGTGTTTGGCTATCTTGAAATGCACACCGGCAGCACCACCGGCGGACTCTACGCGCTGACCAGCGTATCCGTGGTGACCGGCCTGTGGCTGCTGCTGCGCAGCAAACCTGTTCCCCCCGCTTTAGGTCACAAGAGGAGACACCATGTCCGACAGTCCAGTCATTAAATCGATGCGCATCGTCCCGGTTGCTGGCTACGACAGCATGCTGCTGAATATTGGCGGTGCCCATAACTGCTTCTTCACGCGCATTATCGTGATCCTGACTGATTCTGCCGGGCATACCGGCGTTGGCGAAACGCCCTGTCATGCATCTACCTTGCAGCTGCTGGAGCAGTTTCGCCCGCTGATTGAAGGCAGCTCGCTGCTGCGCCTCAATGCCACGCTGAGCCAGCTTTTCAGCAGCGAGGCGCGTCAGCAGCACACGTCGCACACCAACGATATTCATATCCCGCAGATGAATCCGGAGAAGTTTTATAACGCCGCCGCCGCCATTGAAGCCGCGCTGCTGGATCTGCAAGGTAAGCTGTTTAACCTGCCGGTAGCCGATCTGCTGGCCAGCGGTAAACAGCGGGATCGCATTCCGGTGCTGGGCTATTTGTTCTATATCGCCGATCGCAAGCTCACCAACATGCATTACCGCTCGGGAGACAAGGAGCCGGATGGCTGGTTCCGTCTGCGTCACGAGGCGGCGATGGACAGCGCTGGCGTGCA
This sequence comes from uncultured Pantoea sp., assembly GCA_966185695.1. GTDB lineage: Bacteria > Pseudomonadota > Gammaproteobacteria > Enterobacterales > Enterobacteriaceae > Pantoea. The sequence continues at coordinate 75,290 of CBIFUL010000002.1, forward strand.
GCGGCTGGCCGAAGCGGCGGTTGAGCAGTACGGCTTCCGTGACTTCAAGCTGAAAGGCGGTGTGCTGGCAGGCGAAGCGGAAGTTGAGACGGTTGAAGCGCTGCTGGCGCGATTTCCTGAGGCGCGCGTTACCGTCGATCCTAACGCCAGCTGGTCGCTGGATGAGGCGATTCGCTTTGGTAAGCAGCTGGCGGGCAAGGTGCCGTATCTGGAAGATCCTTGCGGTGCGGAGCAGGGCTACTCCGGCAGGGAAACCCTTGCCGAGTTCCGACGCGCCACGGGCGTGCCGGTCGCGACCAATATGATCGCTAACGACTGGCGTCAACTGCACCATGCGCTGCAACTCAACGCCATCGATATTCCGCTCGCCGATCCGCACTTCTGGACGATGCGCAACGCCAACGTGGTGGCGCAGCTGTGCAACGAATGGGGACTGACCACCGGCTGCCACTCCAATAATCATTTTGATATTTCACTGGCCATGGTGGCGCACCTGGGCGCAGCGGCGCCGGGCGATCGTCAGACCGCGTTTGATACCCACTGGATTTGGCAGGATGGCCAGCAGCTGACGCATCAACCGCCGCAGATCCGCGATGGCTATCTGGAGTTACCTCCGGGTCCCGGTTTGGGCATTGAGCTGAATATGGAACGCGTCGAACAGGCGCATGCGCTTTACCACGCGCTACCGGATAAGAACCGAAACGATGCGTTGGGAATGCAGTTTTTAATTGATAACTGGCGCTACGACGCCAAACGTCCGTCACTGGTTCGCTAAGGAAGGATTATGAAGAAATTAGTACGCGCGGCGACGCTCGTCACAGCGATTGCCGCCAGCGCTCCGCTGCTGGCGCAAACCTTTGTCTACGTGTCAGAAGCCAACGACGGCAGCATCGCCCGCTACGCGCTGAACGATCGCACCGGCGCGCTGCAACTGCTGGGACACACCAAAGCCAACGGAAAAGTGATGCCGATGGCGCTGAGCGCCGATCGCCAACATCTGTATGCGGCGATCCGCAGTAAACCCTTGCAGCTGATGAGCTGGCGCATCGACAGCAAAACCGGCGACCTCAGCCAGGCCAATGCCGTGCCCGCAGCAGCCAGTTACCCCTATATCAGCACCGACCAACAAGGGCGCTTTCTGCTTGGCGCGTCCTATGACGGCGACGTGGTACACGTCTATCGGCTTGCGCGCGATGGCAAAGTGATTGCGCCGCCGGTGGGCAGTTATAAAACCGGACACGCGGCGCATTCGGTGATTGTTGATGCCAGCGGGAAAGAGGCTTATGTCGGCAATCTGGGCACCGACCGCGTGCTTCAGCTGACGTTGAGCGCCGAAGGTGAACTGCAGGCGCTGGGTAACGGTTATGTCAAAACGGCTGCAGAAAACGGCCCTCGCCATTCGGTGCTCTCACCGGACAATCGCTATCTTTATAATATTGGCGAGATGGGCGGCATCATCACGCAGTTCCGTCGTGAGACCAGCGGCGAGTTGGTGAAAGTGGCGGAGACAGCCAATGCCGTCGCGGAAAAATATCAGCTGGAGCACGGGAAAGAGCGTCCAGCGAACTACAGCGATCCCACACCGCGTATCTGGGCGGCCGATATTCGCCTGACTCCCGATGGGCGTTTTCTCTATGTCAGTGAGCGCACCAGCAGCACCGTGAGCGGTTATCAGGTGAATCCGGCGGACGGCAAACTGACGTTAGTCGGTAGCTGGCCTGTGGAGAAACAGCCGCGCGGCATTGCGATTTCGCCTGATGGTCGCTGGCTGATTGCCAGCGGTGAGAAAAGCGCAGTGACCGGTAGCTATGCCATCAATGCTCAAAGCGGTACGCTCAGCAAGGTAGGCGAAGCGCCGGTGGGCGGCGATGCGAATTGGGTGACGGTGGTGACCTATTAAGGCCGTGTGATGGCATGAAACGGGCACAGGTCGGCCTGACTGACGGCCTACGCTTATCTACTTTTTGAGGGTGCATGAATAAATCTCTGATGACGCTGGTTTGCTGTGTTGCGATTTCGTCCTGTGTGGCGCACGCCGCCTCGCTACCTTGCCGCCCCCAGAATTTTGGCGGTAAAGCGGATGGAAAAACCCTGAATACCACGGCGATTCAGCAGGCCATTGAGCAGTGCAGTCAGCGTGGTGGCGGCACCGTTCATCTGTCGCCAGGGCTTTGGTTAAGTGGCCCGCTGCAACTACTCAGCAATATCACCCTGGAGATTGAAAAAGGGGCAACGCTGAAAGCCAGCAATCAGGAAGGAAAATTCATTTCAGCGTTTATTGGGCATCCCGCCAAGGCGAATGAAGCCTTTATTTTCGCCAGTCACGTCAACCACGTGGCCATTATCGGGGGCGGCACCCTCGACGGTGATGGCGAGAAAAGCTGGTGGCCTGAGGCATTGAAGATCCGTGGCGAAGTCAGAGGGGGAAATAAACAGGCCTTCACCGATCGCTTTCCCGGTATTCCTTTGGCGAACGGCGTCCCTCGCCCATGGTTTGTAGAGTTTAATGATGTGAGTCACGGGAAAATTGAACAACTGCACCTGACCAATTCGCCAATGTGGAACATTGTTATTCGCAATAGCAGCGAGATTCATGTCAATAAGGTGAAGATTACTAATCCTGTCACCTCGCCAAATACGGACGGAATCGACATTGTCTCTTCCCGCAATATTACGGTTTCGAACATGGATATTCATACCGGTGATGACAATATTGCCATCAAGTCCGGCTTGGTTAACGGCACGGCGGCAGCCTCGCAGGACATCACGATTCGCGACTCCATTATGCGTGATGGTCACGGTATTTCGGTGGGCAGTGAAACCGCGAACGGCATTGGCAAAGTCACCATTAGCCGCGTCACCTTTCTGAATACGGAAAACGGCGTGCGCATTAAATCAGCCAGAGACAGAGGCAATACCATCGGCCCGCTGGTCGCCACTCATCTCACCATGACCAATGTGGTTACGCCGATCCTGGTCACCAACAGCTACAGCGGCCAGGCGGGGGCACAAGGCCACACGCTGACGCAGCCCATTGAAACAGCCCCGGTGACGGCCTCAACGCCCAAAATCAAAGGGATCATCCTCTCCGATCTGATGGCGACGAAAGCAACCTATGCCATGATTTTCAGCGGACTGCCGGAATCCCCCATCCGGGATGTCGCGCTTGATAACATCAAGATTGATGCCAGTTATGGCGTGCAGGCAAGGTATGTCGCAGGGCAAGGGAAAAACGTGAGCCTTTCTGTGAAGGAAGGGGCGACGCTGGAAGCCGGCCCCGATGTCACACTGCAACTGAATCCCGGAGCAGACTGACGGAATAAACGGGGGATTCCGTGAGTCGCCTGGTGGTTTTCATTGACCCTTGGTGCGGTGATTCTCTTCGGACGAGGCAACGCTATCCCCGTATGGGAGGACGTTGCCCGTCTCGTTCAGCCCGTCGGCGGACTCCCCCGTTTATATTGTCTTCCTAACCGCTAAGTTACGATTTTCCACCAGCGGCATACTGCTCGTCGCTGACTTTCTCCATCCAGTCAACCACCTTGCCATCCTGCGCCTCGGCAATCGCAATATGGGACATCGCGGTTTCCGCCGCGGCTCCGTGCCAGTGTTTGACGCCAGCGGGGATCCACACCGTATCGCCAGGCCGGATTTCACGCACCGCCCCTCCCCACTCCTGCACCCGGCCCAGGCCGGCTGTCACTATCAGCGTCTGGCCGAGCGGATGCGTATGCCAGGCGGTACGCGCCGAGGGTTCAAAAGTCACGGTCGCCCCTCCTACACGTGCCGGTTCTGTTCCCTGAAAGGGCGCATCGATACGCACCGTGCCAGTAAAATAGTCTGAAGGCCCTTTTACCGAAGGTTTTGCTCCACTTTGCATAATGGTAATCACAGTCGAATTCTCCTTTGAATAAGCGGTTGAGACAGAAAGCGCCAGGCACACAGCAATAACAGCAAGTTTCTTCATTCCGGCTCCGTTAACGGATGCAGCTCACAGCGAGCGTTGATTTCATGCCCGCAACGTTTTCAGTGTAAACCCGGCGAGATTGGTTGATAAGATGGGCAAATGTGAATGCGTATGTGCATGAGATGCAACAATGACGGCTGAAAACCTCAACGATCTGCGCGCTTTTGAAATCGTCGCGCGTGAAAAAAGCTTTACCCGTGCCGCCGCGCTGCTGGGCATGTCGCGCTCTGGATTGAGCCATGCGATCGCGGCGCTTGAAGCGCGCTTAGGCGTCAGGCTGCTGATGCGCACCACGCGCAGCGTGGCACTGACCGAAGCCGGATTGCGGCTGTATAACACCTTGCAGCCCATGTTAACGGCACTGGATAGCGAACTCGCCTCCCTGCGATCCCTGAGCGACAAGCCCGCAGGCACCGTGCGCATCACGGCGCATGACCACGCAATCGTTTCAGTGTTGTGGCCCCGGCTTCAGGCTTTACTGAAGCGCTACCCGGATATTCAGGTTGAACTGAGCGTTGACTATGCGCTGACCGATATCGTGGCGCAGCAGTTTGATGCGGGCGTCAGAGTGGGCAACATCGTGGATAAAGATATGATTGCCACGCGCATCGGCCCCGATTTTCACATGGCGGTGGTAGGTTCACCGGATTATCTCAGCAATAAAAAAATCCCTGTGAAACCCGGCGATTTGACCGCGCACCAGTGCATCAACCTCAGGCTCCCTACTCACGGCGGCCTTTATGCCTGGGATTTTGAGAAAGAAGGGAAAGCGCTAACGGTGCGCGTGCAGGGGCAAACCGTCTTCAATAATACCTATTTAATGCTACAGGCGGCGCTGGATGGCCTGGGGTTTGCCTATCTTCCGCTGGACCTGGCTCAACCTTCTATCGCGTCCGGAAAGCTCATTCCGGTGCTGGAGGAGTGGTGGCCCCATTTTCCTGGGTATCATCTTTACTATGCCAGCCGACGCCAGGTGGCGCCCGCACTTGCGCAAGTCATCGCGGCGCTGCGCTACCGCGAAGGGTAACGCGCCGCCGTCCTGACCCGCGTCGCACCGTTGCAGCGCGGGGTGTTGAGCAAGTTGAATGCCCGCGAAGAAGCACGCATCACGAGCGCTTCAGGCAGGAAAGGTATTTCTCTCCAGAACGCTGCACGATGGCGTCAGCGCCCTCCACAATATCCTGCCCCTCGAACGCGCCGTGGAGTCGGGAGAAGGTCACTTCACTCAGGCGACGGGTTATTTCACTCACGGTTTCAGCCGGAAGCGGCAGCATATTCGGATAGCTCCACATGAACGAGACGGCATCCGCACCCGGCGTGACCTGAACAATATCCCCCGCGAGCAGCATGCCTTCTGCCTGAGACCGGTGCAGCACGCTGCCGCCTGCAAAGTGGCCTCCGAGGCGCATCAGGGTGATGTCGGAGGTCAGGCGAAGCGAGTCGCCCTCCCAGAGATGAATGTGCGGGCTTTCACGCATGATCCACTCGCTGTCGCGGGCGTGCAGATAAACCGGCGCGTCGAACGCCTGCGCCCAGTCCTGCATCGTGGTGTAGTAGTGAGGATGGGAAATGGCGATGGCCTTGAGGCCGCCGAGCGCGGTTATCAACGCCCGTGTCGCGTCATCCAGATTGGCAATGCAGTCCCACAGGATATTGCCCTCTGCCGTTCTCAGCAGAAAAGCGCGCTGATTAATGGCAAAGGCCGGCACGGTTTTGATGCTGAACAAATCGGCATCATGCTGCTTCCACTTGTTGCAGTGCGTGGACTGCAAGGTGCAGAAATCCGTCCATTTCTGGCCGGAAACCGGCACGTACTGCCGCTCATCATCACAGATTTTGCACTGTTCGGGGCCATCGTCAGCCATTGCGTAGGAGGTGCCGCAGGTGCTGCAGAGCTTGATCATAATAGAGTTCTCTTTTTGCTGAACGGGTGCCGACTTGAGGCAATCCAAACCGGTTTTAAATACAGCGTATTCAGGAAAATGCGTGAGAGAAACACATGTGCCGTTGCGCTCCCCTTGCCAGAAATTTCCTGTTCATTAATACTGTATATACAAACAGTATCAATTAAGGAGGTATTTCATGCACATATTTTATCCAAACATCATGGTTTTAGCCTGGCTGCGTGGGAGCGTCGTGCCATGAACGCGGTCGCGTATGCCCATGGTCTGACGGTGCTCTGGCCGCCAGATCATACGCCTCTTCTCCGGGTGCCGCTGTTCGCCGAGCCTTGCGCAGCAGGTTTTCCCTCTCCGGCGCAGGATTATGTTGAGAAAGAGTTGGATCTCAATGAGCTTTGCATCAGACGTCGTGCCTCAACATTTTTTGTCCGCGCCAGTGGCAGCAGCATGCAGGAACTTGGCCTCTGCGACGGCGACGTGATGGTGGTTGATCGTGCAGAAGAAGCCGCGCATGGCGACATTGTGATCGCTGAAGTCAACGGCGAGTTCACCGTCAAGCGTCTGCAATTACATCCTTGTCTGGCTCTGCTTCCCATGAATCCCGCCTACTCGGTTATTTATCCGGAAGAGTTGCAGCTGCTCGGTGTGGTGACCTGGTTTTTTAACAGCACGCGTGCGCGTCGGAGGTAACCATGCCTATGTTTGGCCTTGCCGATGTGAACTCATTTTATGCCAGCTGCGAAGCGCTGTTTCGCCCCGATCTGCGTGGAAAACCGGTGGTGGTGCTCAGCAACAACGACGGCTGCGTCATCGCCCGTAGCGCCGGAGCAAAAGCATTAGGCATCAAAATGGGCGTACCCTGGTTCCAGATTAAGACACAGGAATACCCCGAAAAAATTTCTGTTTTCAGTTCTAACTACGCGCTTTATCACAGCCTCAGCCAGCGCGTGATGACGGCGCTTGAGGAGCTAACGCCGCAGGTCGAGCAGTACAGCATTGACGAGATGTTCCTCAACCTGAGCGGCATTGACGGCTGCGAAGACTTTGAACATTTCGGCAGGCGGCTCAGAAAACATGTTTACGATACTACCGGGCTAACGATTGGCGTGGGGATGGGGCCGACGAAAACCCTCGCCAAATCCGCGCAGTGGGCCAGCAAAGAGTGGCAGCAGTTTCGCGGCGTGCTGGCGCTGACGCCAGGCAATCCGAAGCGAACGGAAACGCTGCTGACTAACCAGCCGGTCGAAGAAATTTGGGGCGTGGGCCGCCGCATCGCTAAGCGGCTGAACGTGATGGGAATCACCACGGCACTGCAACTCGCGCGGGCGCGCCCTAAATTTATCCGCGAAAATTTTTCGGTGGTGCTTGAGCGTACCGTCCGCGAGCTGAACGGTGAATCCTGTATCCCCCTTGAAGAGGCCCCGCCCACGAAACAGCAAATTGTGTGTAGCCGCAGCTTCGGCGAGCGCATTACCAGCAAAGAGGCGATGCAGCAGGCACTGTGTCAATACGCAACGCGCGCGGCCGAAAAGCTGCGTGGTGAAGGTCAGTTTTGTCGTCACGTCGGCGTTTTTATCAGAACCTCACCGCATGCCCCGAATGAAGTGTTTTATGGCAACAGCGCCGGTGAAAAACTGGTACTTCCCACTCAGGATACCCGCGACATCATTGCCGTGGCGATGCGCTCGCTGGATCGTATCTGGCTCGACAATCGTCGCTATATGAAGGCGGGCATTTCGCTGGATGACTTCACACCCAGCGGTGTGACTCAGCTGAGTCTATTCGACGGCGATCGCCCAAGAGCCAACAGCGCACAGCTGATGAGCGTGCTGGATGGGATAAACCAGTCGGGGAAAGGCAATATTTGGTTTGCCGGACAGGGCGTGAATACCGAATGGAAAATGAAGCGGGAAATGCTGAGTCCGGCCTTTACCACCTGCTGGCAAGATATTCCCACCGCCAGAGTGCTTTGAACGCTAAACGCGCCGCCTGATCCCGCGCCCTTTGCTGTTCAGGGCGCGGGATCAACCTGTTCGGCCAGGCGTCACTCCCCACGCCGGGGAGTGACGCCATATTTTCCCCATGCCTCCAGCTACGCTTTTCTCTTGTCCTCGTGCGTTGCCAGTTGCCGACTAAACTCTTCAGCCGAACAACCTTGCTGCAACGCTTCAAGCAGCAGCTGCTGCTGCGTTTTCGGCACCAGGCCGCCCAGCGGCGGATCGGTATCAAGATTGGTCGGGAAGGAGTAGCCTTCGCCGCTCGCTGCCACCACGGCCTGTAACTGCGCATCGCTTAAGGATTTACTCAGCAGAGTAGGATAGATCGCCTCCATCACTTTGACGTGATTCACCTTTTCCATGGTTTTGCCAAAGGCGGATGAAACCTGCAGTAAATTAGCGGTGCGCACATGGTGCTGCGTGACGTTATCGCCCGCGGCATGGAATAGCGCCGGATTAAAGAATAACCCGTCGCCCTTGTTCAGCGGCAGCTGAATGGCATGCTGCTGGAAAAATGCGATAAAACGCGGATCGCGCCACGCAAGATACCCCTCTGCATACTGCTGCGACCAGGGTAAAAGCTGCGTCGGCCCTGATTCTATCGGCATATCGCTGTGCGCGACCGCCCCCTGAAGCGTCAGGTACTGCGACAAGATCTGCAGCGGCAGCGGGAAGCGGGCGACCACCTCATTTAGCTGGAAGCCGAGATGGTAATCCCTGTGCGGCTGTTGCGCTTTTCCGCCGGGACGAACCTGATTCACCTGCGCCGTCATTTCATAGCCGGGACCGACCCAGGCCTCGCAAATCAGTGCCAGCAAAGGATTGCTATAGTAGTCAACGAAGACATCGGCATCACGCTCCGCGACTTTTTGCAGCGCATTCCAGATACGTCCATTGCTGCCAGCTTTGGCAAAATGGTCGCCTCCCCCGCCGTTTGCCGCTTCACTGACGAGGATCTCCTCAAACACCGTATTGCTGTTATCTATGGCGGATGTGTCGCGGTATAACCCCTGCACCACAAACACGCCGGGGCCGCCAGACAACGCGTGATGCAGTTCAGCCAGCAGGTTTTGACGATCGGTTGCGGCGGCTGCCAGCAGATCGTCGCGATGATAGATCAACACATTTTTTTCGGCGGAACGCGCCAGAGGGAAATCGTCCTTACGCAACGTTTGCGCGCAAAGGGTGGCGAACGTATCGAGTGAAAGATGAGTGTCATTGATATAGAAAGTGTTCATTTTTTTACCTCACAGCGTCAAAGCCTGGGATGGCTGAAAGCCACCGTTGTCACCGCAACCCACCACGCTTTGATCGAAATCGATCACCGCGCCGGTCATCATTCCTGACTCCTCCGAAAGGAGAAATGCAACGCTACGCGCGACTTCGGCCGGCTTCAGCAGGCGGCCGAAGGGTTGCGTCAGCTCAGCTCTGGTAAGCCAGTCTTCTCCAGCGTCATGATATTGCCGCTGAATATCGTGCTCATGTGGCGTATCCATCCAGCCAATGTTCAGTCCGTTAACCCTGATACGGTTACGCAAGGCGCTGAAGGCCACGTTTTTGGTCAGCGTGACCAGCGCGCCTTTTGATGCGGCGTAGGCGCTCAGGAAGCTCTGACCGCCATGAGATGTCATGGTGATGATATTGACGATGCTGCCTGCAACGCCCGTGGCGATCATCAGTTTGATCGCCGCCTGCATCAGAAAAAAAGGCGCACGAATGTTGACCGCCATAATGGCGTCAAATAATTCCGGCGAGGTGTCAAGGATGGTGCCGCGGTTGGACATGCCCGCACAGTTCACCAGCCCATGCAGCGTGCCAAACGCCGATTCTGCGGCGGCCACCACTTTTTGGCAGGCTTCCGGCGAGCTGATATCCGCTTCAACAAAGATCACTTCACATCCGGTATAGCTGAGCGTTTTGGCCTGGTCGCGCCCGGCCTGCGCGTTACGTCCGCAAATCACGATCCCGCGCGCGCCGCGCTTTACCAGTAGATGGGCAACGGCGGCGCCCAGTCCTTGGGTGCCGCCTGTAACGACGAACACTTTGTTATTGAAGTTACTGCTTTCATTCAGGTCCATTGGTTGTCCTTTCTTATGATGAGGGAGGAATTACCTGCTTGCGTCCTCCTGACCTTAGCAATTACATTCAGTTAACAATATGTCCACATAACCTCAAAAAGACCTCAATTTATGGCCAGGTCATTCTCCATCAAACAAATCGCTGCCCAGTCTGGCGTCAGTAAAGCGACGGTAGACAGAGCGCTGCATCAGCGCGGCAGCGTCAGTCCGCGTACGGCCCGACGCATCGAGCAGGCTATTTGCGATCTGGAATTACAGCAGCGTGCCAGCCTTGCAAGCGGTCGTACATTGCCGATTGACCTGGTGATGCACGCGCCGGAACGTTTTAGTTCACTGACGGTGGCCGCGCTGCTCAGCCAAATTAAAAGCTTTGCGCCCTTCCGGCTGACGCTGCGCTGCCACATTTTTGAAGAGGTCACGCCCGAGGAGTTGCAACGCGAGCTGCGCCGCTGTGGCAATGACAGCTATGGCGTCCTGCTTAAGGCCAGCAACCATCCGTTACTTGAGAGCACTGTCGCGGAGCTGGCGGAGCTTAACGTTCCGGTCGTTACGCTGGTTACAGACCTGCCGCACAGCAAGCGTATCCGCTATGTGGGAATGGATAATGCTGGTGCGGGCCGGACCGCGGCATGGCTTCTGTCGCGGTGGCTTTCCAGTGCGGCGCAAACGGTCGCTGTAGCGATCAGCAGCGCCGCTTTTCGCGGAGAAGAACAGCGCATGGATGGCTTTATTCAGGCGCTGAATCAGCGGGCGCCGCATCTGAAGATCCTTGCCGTCAGTGAAGGCTACGGTATTGATACGCTGACTTTTACGCAGATGTGCAGGGCGTTAGAACAGGATCAATCAATCCAGTCGGTTTACAGCGTGGGCGGGGGAAACAGCGCTATTTTAGAAGCCTTTACAACGATGCAACGCGAGTTAAAAGTATTCATTGGTCACGATCTGGATGAGGAGAACCGCAGGCTGCTGGCTGCCGGACATATGGATGCGGTTATCGATCATGATTTGAATGAAGACGCGCGATCGGCATTTAGCGCAATCCTGCGTTTTCATGGCTTTTTGCCGGAAACCGAGGATGAAACAGGGATGTCACGCGTTATTGTAGTCACGCCCTGCAATATCTGAAGCGTGGCGGGTTAAACGCCATATTGCGTGGCCGCCTGCGCTAATTTTCCAGCCAGTTCCAGTCCGGTCCGATCACGGCCAGCAGGCGAGTGCGGTCGGTCACTCGAATCATTTTTCCCTGCTGCAGTGACCTGATGAGCTTGCGAGCCTCGCGGCTAGGTCTCACGTTTAGAGAAAGCGTAACGTTGCTGCGTTCTGTATAGCATTGCAGTCCTTCACATGTGGCCAACGTTTCAAACCGTACGTGGTGGCCTTCCTTCATAAAGGCGGCGTGGCGCGCCGGGCTAATCCAGTAAAGTGCCTCCAGCACGTCGTTCCACGCCCGGCGAAGCAGATGCAGCGAGGCGTTTAACCCGTAAATAGGTCGGCTGTAGTCAGGCTTACCGTTTATGCCCATCTCCTGAAACTTCCATATGGCCTCATGATGTGCCAGCCGGTTACGCAGATCGCGGATCCGGGTGAACTTATCTTCAATATGATGCCGGCGGATGCCCGCCGGTCGTGACGGGAAAACGTCTGCCGTCAAATGCGGCCACAGCAGCGAAAGATTTCTCGGTTCCTCATACTCCGCCGTGAGCAGATTGGTCCAGAACCCAAAGTCCAGTCCGGAGATCACGCGCTCAGGCGTTAGGGACTTTCCAGCGTCACTGATGCGCTTTGATACCTTACGCACACAGCTCTCTTCCCAAGCGGTGAAGTTATAAACAGGACTACCGTCAGGGAACTTCCGGGGCTTTCCCTGCCTGTCCGTCTTGAACCGCTTGCCTTGGCGGATGTAAGTTTTATCTCCGATGAAACGCGGCAGATCGTAGATCCAGTAAGCATCGGTCCGCCATAGTCCGGCCGCGCCCGGCGGGGGATTATGGCGAATAGAATAATCTATAGCATTCCGCAGCGTTACCTCCAGGCAATGCAGCAGGGGTTGCATGGCAGCCGAGAGCGCTTTGTTCCAGTTATAGCCGCCTAACGCCTCTTCGGGCTTAAGCTTGAGCACGTCCGTGTAAATTTTCAGACGTTCGGATGAAATGTAGTCTTCCAGGTGCATGCCGCCTCCGCGACGCTGAACAGAGATAAGGTTGACGCCTTCGTCAGACGGGAGTAAATTATGCACCATCAAGGCGCGGATTTCTTCGGACCCGTGCGTTTAAGTTAGTACCGGAAAAGCCATCCCTCGGGATGGCTTTTCTCGTTCTTGTCTCTCAGAAATCTTCCAGCTCCAGCAGCACTCCGGCGCGGGAGCGCTTACTCTATAACGCGTTAAACATTCTCTCTCTGCCGAAGCTCAGGATAGAAAAATCCTCACCTTCTTGGTTCTGGCGCCGCTTTTTGCCGTTATTACCTTCGTTTTCGGTTTAAAATCCCCGCGTCCGGCCGGCAGGGTAAGCTTGGGCAAGCTGATAAAGGCATTTTTCTGCGGCGTAGCGTTACTTTTTACCGCAGCCTATTTTTTTATGTTTTCCAGCCGCGATCTAGCTGATTCGAGCAGGGTGTTAAAATTATTATCCCGCAGCGACTACTCCCTGACCTTTTTTTACGCCAGCCTGTATATGATTTTTTATATTTTCACCGTCGCCTTGCTGTATCTCGCCGTGAGCACGGTTAAAGCGATAAAGGAGAGGTGACGCGCACCTCTCCTTTTACTTCCGTCCGTGCGCCAGTGAAATCAGGTACGCGTTGAACGCGGCTGTTGCTTTAACGTCAATCAGCGCACTTAGGCAGGCGATGACCATAACACCGGCCACCGTCAGAAGGGCTGCCATTAGCGGAAGCAAGCGTCATATCGCTAAAATTCCGGTTCCTCACCCGGCAAGGGTTCAGACAGCGCCAGCCCTTCAACGCCAGCATAAAAAATCACTAACTCAACGCCCTGCTCTAGCGTGTAACCGCGATGCGCACTGTTGATGGTTTCATTCAACGCTTCACCCGCTTTTGCGCAATGCGTTACGCCCGAATCTTTATCTTCAATGATCAGCTGACCAGCGAGTACGTAAGCGGTATTCGGCATAGCATGCGTGTGCCACGGCAGCTCACTGTTTGGTGGCAGAGACATTCGCATCACTGATATCTGTGGCTTACCTGATGGGTATTCGCTATAAGACTGCCCGTTCCACGCGGTGCCGCTTTCCAGTATCAGTTCATGTTCAATGTCCGCAGAGCGTGATGTGCTGTCTGTCATGATTCCTCCGGGTGTCCCTGGCTAAGTAATGTCAGACGGAAGTGTAGCTGAATCAAACAGATCGTCATGGACAGGAACGCAACCCGGGTTTACCGGAAAGCATCACCCGCTCTCGCGAGTAAAAATCTGGAACTGACGCTCTTCCCCGCTGGATGGATTGATATCGCGAAAGGTGGTGGTATGCGTTTCAATCCAAAGGTTCGCAGCGCGTAAGGTGTAATGCCAATTCAGGTGTTCCAGCTGCTGTACAAAATCAACGGTGCTGATAGTGAAACTCCCACTGGCTTGGCGTTTTAATGCCTGCCGGAAGGCAATCATAATCTCGTCATCGCGTGTCATGATCTGCGGCCTAAAATTAAACTGTATATAAATACAGTAAACGCAATGCGGCGAGTTGATCAATTGGAGAAGCGCCGTTATTTGCGAAGCGTCTGGTTGAAAAGGAATTTTATTTTTCAGGGAACAGCTATTAGCCTGATGACATGGAGCAAACCCTGGGTCGCGCGCTGTGAAGGGCTTAAGCTTCGTGGCCTTTACGCCATTCGGACACCATTTCTTTAGAAACCTCATCTTTGTAGCAAATTGGCGCATATCCGCCCTGCTTGCTCCAGGCACTTCGTCTGCCACAACTGCTGCCTTTGCGTGTTGAGTTGAAAGGACACGCACAAGTTCCCGGATATGACGCAATGGAATTCTGGATGATGAGCTGACGGATTTGATCATCTGTCTGGCGACTGGTTTTCGCGCCAGCCTCTGCAGCAGCAAAGCAGGTGAAGAGCACAGCGATTGGAATGATCAGTGCATGCAGTTTCATTAAGACTCTCCATATTGAGCTTAAGAGAGTAATTCGTTGCTGAAAAATCATTCGGCCAATAAGCCATGCAAAACCACGTCTTTCCCTGTCCGTAACAGAAGTGACGCAGATCTCATTTTACTAACCACTATAGAGAGTAAAGAGAGGCAGCAATCCCTGATTGCTCCCATTTCAGGCGAAATGTTGTCGACAACATTTTCATAAAAATACGCATGTTAGTGATTACTAACACCTGTACTGACAAGCCTCTACAGGTTAGTAACCACCAGGGCGGTAGCAGTAGAGTAACCGCTATAGAGAGTAACTGCTCTCTACAGTGGATATTTGATCCTTCAGCCTACATTTCGAGAGCAAAGGATCCCTTTTTGATCTCTTAGCGAGATGCGCCGCGCACTATTATTCAGGAATTACTCTCTATAGCGGTTATTTGAAAATGAACACGCTTTGTAGAAAACAGACTTATTAAGATTATATGAATGATTTAAAAGGAATTTAACCTATAATCCTTTACTATCAAAAACCGCTATAGAGAGTAGAGTTACTCTCTATAGCGGTTGTCCATCACTCAAGCCTCTATCGCGATCCCGGGCTTTACGTATGGAGACTGCGATCCCCCCTCTGACTCAGCTATCCACTATAGTGAGGAACTGCTGTTTACAGTGGATACCTGCGCTCAGCGTCGCGGAATAGGAGGCAGAAAGTTCTATCTACATGTTTATATAGCAAATATCGCAGATAAATCCATTTTTTCAGGGATGAAATCACTAAACGCTAATGCAAGATAAGACGTAAGAACCCTATAAAACTCAATGAGGTGGAAGTGATGACGTCACTTTTGCTGAATAACCACTATAGAGAGCACACACTTACTCTCTATAGTGGTTATCAGAAAGATCAGGCGATAAGCCTCTCTAACGATCCGTCCCTCCCCTGCCGTTACACAGCGCAAGAATCCAAGAGAGCGAGCCTATGCTCATGCGATATGGAGACAAACACAATAACCACTATAGCGAGTACGTTGTTACTCACTATAGTGGTTATTAAGCGATAAAGTTTTATAAAACAGAGAACTAGTCAGTATCGATACTGAAAAGACAGCAGAAATAACCGCTATAGTGAGTAACGCTCTCTATAGCGGTTATCAAAGGGATGAATTAAGGCGTATGGCTACTTCACTTTGCCTTTGCGGATTTCTTCAAGGATCTTCAGTTCATCTTTTGACAACATCACCATTTCCCCCTGCGGCTCGCTGGTGGCTATCACCTCATTGGTCTCAATGGGATCATCTAGCTCCAGCTCATCCTCAAGAATATCAGGCAATTTCAGCGGCAATTCGGCAGGTTTGAGTTTCGGGCGGCGATAGTGAATATGGAACACCACTGAATTGCCACGCTTTAGCTCGGTATAATCGAGGTAACCGATGTCCTTTAGCTGCTCCATTGCGCGCCGCACCGTGGCGTTCTGCGTGATGGGTCGTGATGTCAGATTCAGACGCTGGCGCAGGCGCGCCATAGAGATTGGCGCGGGATTGGGCGGCAAGCTCTCGATGAAGGTATAGAGCGCCTGAGCTGACTCCTTGCGCGCCAGCGCATTAATGGCCCGCAGCTGCAGTAACACCTTGCGGTCAAACTGATAAAGCTCAAAGAGCTTGGGATCGGCCTGCAGCTCAACAGTATCTTTCTTGACGCTGTATTTCGCGGATTGCACAAGGTGGGTGACATAGAGTTCATCTTTATTGGCGGTACCAAACTGGATGGTATTTGACGCAATGCGGATGAGCGAAGCTTCAAGACGCTCCCTCAGTTTGGCTGATGAACGTGAAGAGGGGATCCCGCACAGCTTAACGAACTCAACGAAGGGTAAAACCACTTTGTCATTCGTGACATTGTATTTGGCAAACGCGTGAATGATCCCGACCCATGTCTTGAAATCATTATCCATATCTAAACGTTGGCCAATGATCTTGATCCGCTCATAACCCTCAGATTTAACGATTGATAACAGCTTTAGCTCGTTGGTGACGTCAGTCACGGCGGTGGTATCGTTCTTACGGTTATTGGTGGATTTCAACGTAGGAACGAACAAACCCAATCGCATTAAGGCAACGGGCTGAACGGTGTTATCTCTGTTAGGAGTAAGGACAACAAGTTCGCCAGTTCGCTTATCCGTTTCTGAAAAGGCATCAACTATCTTGTTGTTTTTTAGCTCATTTTCCGACATGTTCGAGGATCCGAGTTATCTACAGTGATGTATCGCGTTTACTCTCTATAGCGGATACTAGCACTCACTTCATCGGTTAGACCACTCTCTATAAAGGTTAATTTGCTCTCTATAGCGGTTACTTTACTCTTTATAGCGGTTATCAGCGCCCTCTCAAGGCTTGTGCCGTAAGGCTTCAGACGATGTCGGGATCTATTAGGAACTCTTAGGATCTCTGTATGATCTGTTTTTTGATCTAGGCTGTGGAAAATGGGGATAAAAAAACGTCCGTTTACTGCTCAATTACCAGATGCTTTTCTTCATTGCGTATAAAAGTTATACACAGGCCATTAAATTATTCACAGCGGATGACACCCCGTACTCACTACAGCGGTTATCACCTGCTCTCTTCATCGGTTATTCCACTGTTTTCATCGGTTAATTCACTCACCATAGCGGTTGATCTACTCTTTATAGCGGTTAGTCACCCCTTCTGACGCCAGTCATATCAAGGCCTGCAGCGATCGGGGATCTCCTTTGATCTCAAAGGGATCTCAATATGATCTAATTATTGGATCGACCCTGTGGATAAAGGGGATAAAAATCAACGCGTAAAAGGGAATTCCTTATGCCATTGCCACGATCAAGCCGTGGATCAAGCGATCTTTCAGGTGAGTTCACATTGCGGAGTGCGGCTATTGCCTGTGCATAATCTAATGGATTAAAAATATGCTACAGAAGATAAGCAATCTGCCGCAGCTAAAAGGACTCTCTGCCACGCGCAGACGCAGGATCCTGTCTAGCAGTCATATCAGCGAAAAATGGCTCTACGCGCGTCTGAACTGCGTTAAATGCCATGTATATGTCAGATCGCGGACGAGAGGCGCCAGATCAACAGGGAAGAGTGATAAAAGCGGGCGCCGCATTCGCGCCCTTTGAAAAGTCAGCTGAGTGGCAGGTATATCAGGATTTGCTGAGGATGGCTTTGATAGCAGCGTCGATTTCATCGAGCGTGGCTGCTGACAAACGATGAAACTCATACTGCACATGACGTTTTTCCGCATTGGTCTTGCGCTTCGCGTACGCGGTGCGATCGGTAAAACTGCCAAACTTCTCTGTCAGAACGCTTTTGTTTTTCACCGGTTTGATCAGCTGCTTCTTGGCGGAAGAGAAAAACGACAGGATCCTGATTTTCTGATCGTCAGAATTGAGCCGATCCAGCGCGGCATCATCTTCAATACGCCCTTTCACCTGCGCAACCACATCCTTGACCGGAACGCCTTCAGCTTTCGCCTCTTCAGCCACATCAAGCAGCAGTTTGTAATCCGGGATACTGAGATCGGAAACAACCGGAATAAGCTCAATGAACTCAGCAGGAACCCAGGCAGCCTGGAAAGCGCGCGTTACCTTGGCGTTAGAAATTCCCTCAGCTTTCGCAATTTCCGTTTTGTTCATGCCCTGCGCTTCCATCATCAGGAAACGCTGACCCAGCTCTCGCAGGTTATGCTCTTTCGCGGTTTGAATATCAGCGGCTAACTGGCGCGCATCACCGATATCAATTTCATCCTCGGTCACCAAAACTTCCAAACCGGTGCCTGCAAACAAGCACGCTGCCCGACGACGCGATCCGTCCATGATCTCAATTCGGCCATCAACCATCCGCCCTATCGCCGGAAAGAACTGTTGCAGCTCGATGGTGCGGGTGATGTCTTTTACCGATTCCTCTGTCAGCGCAGATTGATCGCGCCCGTTTACCTTGGCATCAACAAAGGTTTGGGTTGCAACTTCACCGCTCGGGATCAGTTGGCGCACAAAGGTCGCCGTGCTGCCCGATTTTAAAGTGAACACACGTGACTGATTGCCGCTGTTAATGAAGCTGGACATCTGGGATTGCCCCATGGTGCGGCCAATACGCTTCAATGATTTTTGTTCGGTCACTTGGTACTCCTGATATATTCAATTCGATCGAAAACGGCGCGGGAAAAGTTCTCCGCTTCCTGCTTTGCCTTTCTGAGTGCGTCGGCACTGCCGGGATAAGAGCTGGGATTGGCGCTGATTACGGTGTCAAACGACTCTCCGCAGCGCTCAAAGCCATCCAGACGTGGCAGCACCGCATCTAACATGGATTTGGTGAAAACCTCACGAGCGAAGCTGTGAGAGGTCACATGGTCGTGTTTAGTGGTCATTTTCGACATGAAACCGATGTTAGCTTTGAGTCGGGGTTCAATTCCCTCATTCTCAATCCGCTCCAGCATCTCGGGTAAGCGGGTGAGATATTTCATGGTGGAATGAAAATCCACCTGTGCCGGTGGCGTAGGCGTAAGCAATAAATCGCTGGCGGCGATGGCGTTCAACATAAACGCGTCCAGGTGCGGCCCGGTATCGATAAAAATGAAATCATAATCGTCGGCAAGACGATCGATAACGTTGCGGCGCAACACTTCCGATGGCGCCACGCCGGGCAAATTCTCCGCTACCAGCGCATCCCAATCGCTGGCAACAAAGCCATCTTCAATGGAGGCAGGCATGACGTCGACGCCAGGCATGACCGTGGGTTTAACAAACTGCTCACGCAGCTGTTGCGTGCTGACGTCATTGAGCATTGCCTGAGCCGCCGTTTCCAACACGGAACCTACGCTGTTGGTGTGGCTCAAGAACATGGTGCTGGAAGCTTGCGGATCGAGATCAATCACGAGGATACGCAAATCGTTATGCAGCAGTCCCGGATGGGCGCGTAAACCATGCGCAAGGGTAACGGTGGTGACCGTTTTAGATACCCCGCCCTTCAGATTCACCACAAAGATGACAAAGGGATCGTTGTGCTTATCGCGATACTTAGGCACTTTGCGATGCTGGTAGATATCCACCACATTCTGAATGCTCATGGCATATTGCGATGTGCTGCCGGTTTGCTTACGGCCAAAAGTATAACCGCCCTCTTCCATTTCGCTGATGGCTGCTGCAACCGCGTGCTTGCTGAGTAAAGGAAGATTTGCCACCGCATTGCGCGTGAAGGTGTGGTAGTAGCCTTGCTGGTTAAATTCCTGACGCTGCTGTTCTATGTGGCTGCTCAGACCGTGCAGCATTCCATTGGCCCGGTTGGCGATATCAAACACGTCACCGTAATCTCGCTTCATAAGCACCTCAATAGTAATAGTTTTCGCTATTCTACTAAAATAATCGCCACAAGCCAGTTTTTTGGGAAAAAGCGATAAAAGTGGATTTTAATGGAAGGAGATGAAGATGGAAAATGACATGCAAGGAGGTTAATGTATATAAATCAATTAGTTAATGATTATTTTTAAGACGTAAAGATGAATATAGCTTAACGTTCAATCAAACCCATTCCCTACCCTAACAATTTTTAGAAGTAAGCGAAACCGATAATCTTGTGTTTAGGCAATATCTGGTGGTTTTCAGGGTGAAAAATTTATATAAAACAATCTAAAACAGTAGGTTAGGAATCAATATTGATGGCTAATTTTTTTGACTTTCTAGCGGCTTAACCTCCCTCCCCTTTTAATTGGCCGTTCTAACTTTTTAATAGTTGAACAACCATTGAGTAGGACTAATTACATGGAAATGCTGAGTGCAATTACTGCGGATTGTTTTCATGTTTCAGAATAGTTTTCCAAAGGGTTCAAGGTTTAATTCTAATAAGAATTTCAGCAATGAAGTTAATATCTATTTTATACAGCGAATTTGCCGATTGGAGATTAATTAAAAATTGAATGAGTGAAAACTGGCGTACAGTTTATTAACCGACAAGTAGCCAGCATCAATTCAGGTATCACAATCTTTGTCTAAAAGTTCTTTACTGAAATACCTCCCTATCCAATCAAGCTCCAGCGAGTAGCGTCTTAAACCATATTACTTTCTTCAAATAATTTATACCGCTTAGCTACGAGCACAAATCCCAGTTATGTCTTAACAGTGCAAAATAATGTGTTTATCATCAGCACGCTTTTTAAGGATGTTCCAGGCTAAGTGATAAAATAATACAAAGATCAAAACAGGTTCTTTATCAGTAAGCCGATCATACAAATTTTGCCTAAGCCTTTAATATCTACTAACTCAATCTGTGGCTAGTAACATCAACACCGTTGAAGATGAGCTCGATTATCATAATGAGCTAAATCGAGCCATGATTTATTCTGCAAATTTTATAGGTGAAGCCTTAAGGATGAAATTAAGCATGAAAACTGGTGATTTTCAGCCTGAAAATCCTAATTAATATGATATTAATCAGTATCTTACATATATTTTTTTATGGTGAATTTCTCGCAGTATTAAATAGAATGTGCTTCTAAACAATACGCAACCAATAAGAAACGCCGCCCAATAATCCTCATTAAAAACATGCAGCAAACCTCACGAATGAATGTTCTGAATCCCATTAACCTGCATCACCAGCAGCAAAGGGGTATGACAGTGCATACAGGTAACACCTTTGTGCTAAGTTTATCCGGATGATACGTCCTGCTGCCCGGTCGTAATAGGCCAATATCAGCCTGTCGAAGAGGGCAACATCGATTCTGATCTCAAATAACCGTACGTCTTTTCCACTCCATGATGCGCTTAAGAACGTTCTTCCGTTCAGACTCAAATCACCTCTCTCTTCCACTTAAAGAGCTTCGCACACTGCGGATAATTAAACTTTGGCACCCGCCCATCCCACTGCCAGGTTCGTAAAAAGGAGCTCCATTATCAATGAGAATGACGTCAGGCAGCGGCCACAATAAAGTTGGCGTTGTGATTAGGTAACCCGGGATAGATGTTTTTGGCCTTCAGTCCGAGTACCGCATGCGAGACAGCACCAGCCGGTCGGTGATGTCCGGCGAAATTTTTACGGCTAAAGGAAATGCACGGGAGTGATTTTCGATAGGACAGCGCCGTCGGTGCGAAGTGTTACCTGTATGCCCGGTTTGACCCAATAAGAACCACAATAAAGAAATGCACAAACCACGAAAACATGGTGATTTTCAGCCTGAAAAAAGCAAAAAACTGTATATGCGTCATTAGTTTAATTGCGTTTTCAGCAGGCGCATTTTCAGGTTGCGTACGCCTGTTTGTGCAGTGAAAACCAGCCATTCATCACAGGGAAAGGGGAGGGTGATAGTCTGCCCCACAGCGGCCACATATCACCTGACGCTGTGAGGCAAGTCGTAGAGAAAACCGGATGCGCTACGGCAGCTTAATCGTGATACACCTGGCTGCGTCCGCCATCAATGACAATGTCAGTCGCATTGATAAAGCGCGCTTCATCTGACGCCAGAAACAGCGCGGTATACGCCACTTCCTTCGGTTCCCCAATACGGTTACAGGGTAACAGTGACGATTGCCGCGCACGTTCAGCTTCCGGGTCGGGACAGCTTGCTAACCACTGCTCAGTTGCGGGAGTCATGATCAGACCGGGTGAAATGCTGTTTACCCGAATACCGTAGCGGGCGTATTCGATTCCCAGCGATCGCGTCATCCCAATTAAGCCATGCTTGGCGACAGGGTAGGGGAAAGTGCCGGGGATAATCTTATGGCCGTGTACGGATGCAATGTTAACAATATTGCCGCACTGGCGCGCCAGCATGTCGGGCAACACGCTGCGTATCAAATTGTAGGGGCCATGAAGATTCACTTCCATGCAGCGATGCCAGTCATCCTGATGCAAGGTTAGTGGGTCACGAAACACGTTGGTGCCTGCACAGTTGATCACAATGTCGATGTGTCCGAGCGTAGCGCTGGTCTCGCGTACCGCGCTCTCGACTTTAGTCAGCTGCGTGACATCAGCCGCCGCCGCAAAGCAGCGATGACCATATTGCTGCTCCAGCCGGGCAGCCAATACATTGGTGCTGTTTGCATCCAAATCCAGTAACGCCAGGCTGGCACCTTCCTGCGCAAACAGTTCCGCCACGGCACTGCCAATTCCGCTGCCGGCACCCGTGACGATCGCCGTTTTGTGCTGTAATCGCTGAGTCATGATGTCACCTCGGGCAGCGCAGCCGGTAGCACCAGCCAGTCGGCAAATTGATAATCCACCCCGGCATGTTGCACCCCGATCATCGGCCAATCGCCGCTGCGCGTCAGAGGAGCCAGGCCATCGCTGGTCAGTAAAAAGGTGTCTTCACTTTTCACCCCGCTTAACGTGGGATTCCACGCCAGGGCGATGTCGTTGCCCACTTCGCCCGGGCAGTCAGGCGTAAGGATAAAGTCACGACAACCGTATCCCGCCGGGCCGCCCTGATGGTGGGCTTGCCATGCATCGGGATAGCCCTGTTGCTGGTAGGCGCGCGTAATATCCGTGAACAGCGCAGCCCAGGATCGACGAGTTTGGCTAGCAGCCAGCATGGCAGCATGGATGCGGGCAACAGCATGGATACGCTGGCGCAGATCATCCTGAAGAGCACCCACATGCACCATGCGGGTCAGGCTCACGTGCAGGCCCGCGCGCTCTGCACCCAAGGTAATCAGCAGCTGGCGCTGGAATGTTTTATGCGTGGGCACGGGATGCTTGAATGCCGCGATGCGTTCATCCGCTGCCACCAGCGTGCAGACCGGGCGGATGCCCTGCGCCAGACAGGCTGCCGCAATTTGCGCTTCAACCTGGTATTCGGTTATGCCCGGACGCAGCTGGCGGGCAATGCCCTGCACAATCTCAGCAGCATCACGACCCAGCGCACGATAGCGATGCTGCTCGTCGGCGTTCAGTCCCTGGCGCAGCAAAACCATATCCGGCTGCACATCGCGCAGACCTGGCTGCGGTACGTCACTGCCAAAACAGCCGCGAGGCAGCACATCACTAAGCGACGTGTACCACGGATAAGCGTGATGCTCACAGTCAAAAGGCAGCGGTTCTTCGGCAAGAATGCGCGGCAGTTCATTCTCCGGTGCCAGCAACAATACGCTGTTCTGCTTCACCAGCAGGCTGGCAACACCGGTTTCGGCGCGCTCCACCACAGAGTAGCTGGCACCCTGTGTTAACCAGGCAATGTTATCGCGACGCGTCAATAGCACCCCGTCCAGCTGCCAGCCCTTAAGCGCGCGCTGCAGGCGCTGAAGTTTTTCACTCATAAACCGCTTCCTTTTTAGTGACGGACAGTGATTGCAGGATAAGTTCCGCAGCCCGGTGCGCGACCGCCATCACGGCCGCATTGGTGTTGCCGCTGATGATATTCGGCATCATTGAGGCATCCACCACTCGAAGCTGCTTGACACCGCGCACGCGCAGATCGCTGCTCAATACGGCAAGAGGATCGCCATCATGTCCCATGCGGCAAGTGCCGACCGGGTGATAGCCGGTTTTCACCATGCGCTTGCAGTGTGCGGTAATCTCTTGTGACGAGGTCACGTCAGCGCCGGGAAAGATCTCTTGTTGCACCATGCCAGCCAGCGGCGCGGCGGCAATCACTTTTCGCGCGAAGTGGAAACCCGCCAGGGTACGCGCCAGGTCATCGGGATGACCGAATATCTGCGTATCCACCCGCGGTAAACTGCTGGCATCGCTGTCGCGTAGCGTGACCTGCCCGGTGGCTTTCGGGCGTAACAACAGCGAGTTGACCGTCACGCCGTGTCCGGGATCGGCGCCCATAACATCGTGGTCGAGATACACCGTCGGGACGCAGAACATCTGGATGGTGGGCGTGGCGCTGAAATCGAGAGGATCAAAGAAGGCGCAGGTCTCAACCCCGGTGGTGGTCACAGGCCCGCTTTTGAACAGCAAATATTGCAGACCCGCTTTAACCATCGGCCAGCCGCGATCCTGACCGTAATAGCCAAACGCGCCGCGCGTGCTGGCAACCACCGGCACCTCATAGTGATCCTGCAAATTTTTGCCTACGCCCGGCAGTGAATGACGCAGCGCGATGCCGTGCTGCTGCAGCTGTTCCTGCGGGCCGATACCGGAGAGCATCAGCAGTTTCGGCGTTTGATAAGCCCCTGCGGCAAGGATCACCTCTTTTCGCGCCGTTGCGCGACAGGGCGTGCCCTGTTTGTGATAGCGCACGCCACTGGCGCAGTCATCAGTAAACAGAATCTCGTCAACCTGCGCGCTGCTTTCAATCGTCAGTCGGGCGTCATTACGCAGCGGATTGATGAAAGCATCCACCACGCTACAGCGACGACGCGTCTGGCCGTCAATCGTGTGCTGCATAAAGCCAACGCCGAACGGATTGCCGCTGTTGAAATCGGGCGTGTAGGGGATACCCAACCCTTGCAGGGTTTTCACATAGGCACGACTGAGCGGGCTAAAGTGCCCGAGATGCGATACTTTCATTGGGCCGCCAACACCGTGATGCGGTGCACCCAGATGATCGTTATCTTCAATTGCGGTGAAGTGCGGCAGTAACGATTCCCACGACCAATCGACGCCTTGATGGTTGAGGGCGTGATTCCACTCCGCATAATCCTGACGGTGGCCGCGCATATAGACCATGGCATTTACCGTAGAACCGCCGCCCAACACTTTTGCCTGCGGCACAATCACGCCGCGCCCCTCAAGCTGCGGCTGCGGCTCGGTGTGATGCATAGTGAGAAATTTGTCGCTGGCCAGCAGCTTCATGTAGCCCGCAGGCATTTTTAACAGTGGATGATACTCATCCCGTCCTGCTTCCAGCAGCAAGACGCGGGCGTTGCCCTCTTTAACCAGCCGTGAGGCCACGATGCAGCCTGCGCTGCCGCCGCCCACCACAATGTAGTCATACTCTTTCATGATCTTCTCTTTACTCTGAGGCAACGGAATCCAGACGGCGCAGACGCTGCGCATGGGGATTGTGCTGCTCACCGGGATCGAGCGGGCTGAGCAGGAAACACCATGAGATCACGGCGCTCACCAAATAGAGGAAGGCATAGCCCCAAATCACCCCCAGCGTGCCAAACAGCGCGTTGAAAGCGCCGTACAATGCCGGTCCAAAGAAGGTGGAAAGCCCAGCCGCAAAGCAGTAGATCGCCATCGCGTTGCCTTTATCTTTGGGCTGGCAAAGCGAGGAGAACAGCGCGGCGGCGGGCACGTAGCCGCACAGCGTAATGCCATAAAGACAGGCGCAAACCACGCTAAGGAAAAAGCTGCCGTGGCTCCATTGCGGGACAAAGTACATCAGCAGCATCGATACGCCAGAGCCTAAGCCGCCAAACACCGTTAAGACTTTGCGCCAGCCAATGCGATCGCTGATTTTGCCGACCACCGGATTAAAGCTCATTCCCACTAAACCCATAATGGTGATCAGGCTGAGATATTCGGTTTGCGTGAAACCTATCTCATCGGTGAAGAATCCCGGCAGAAAGATAAAGAAGCCGAAGTATGGCGTGGTATTGATGATGCGCACCACGGCGGCGGCGGCAATGCGTGGCTCGCGCCACAGAATATCAATGCCGCCCATCAGGGTGCGCAAACTGCCCTGCTGACGATGCTGTTCATCGAGCAGCGATTGATAACCGCTGCGCTCTTTAACGGCCAGCAGCATGACCACCAATCCCAGCGCCACCAGCACCAGCGAGAGCCAGAAGGTCGCGTATTCGCCTATCAGCTGAATCGAGAAAATTGCCACCAGCGAACCCAGCGTAGGTAGGCCGCCGGTAAAGGCCAGCCAGAACCAGCCCGTCGCCGAGCCGCGCATCTCTGCGTGCGCAGCGGACTGGATCCACACCAAAAAAGCGTAAGCAAACATCGGATAAGCGACGCCGCGCAGTCCATAAGTCAGCGCCAGCAACAACACGCTGTGCGAGGGCAACGCCACGGCGAGGAACAGCACCTCAAACACAATCCAGATTACGCCGCCGGCCAGCATCACTTTGCGCGGGCCAATCAGCGTGGAAAGCGATCCCGCCAGCCACGAGCCTATCGTCACCGTTACGCCATAAAAGGCAATGACCGCCGCCGCAATATTGAGCGTGAATCCGTTGGCGTGCAGGTAGGGAGCGAGGTAGTTCGATTCCACCCCATCGCCAATCATAAACAGCAGGACGGCGATATATCCCCACGCCAGTGCAGGCGGAATGCCGAGGCGGATCAGCCAGGCGTGCTTTGCAGGTGTTAATGTCATCGTTATTTTCTCTTGTAGGGTTGGTGTTGGCGCAACGATAGCGCTACGCGCAGCAGCAAAAATTTGTCAGAACCGCGCGTGAGCAGGGACTGTAAAGCAATGCCCTCAGCCAGGTTGGCGCGACCATCACACAAGTTAGTAAACGCTGTTTAGTTAATTCATACTGGATGAGGAGGCTGGACGGGCAGCCGCACAAGCACAACATCGCTCACTTTCAGCAGGAGTAAGCCGTGAAGCATCAGGTAGGACTCAACAACTGGCAGGTGCGGAAGCACAATAAGGCGCTGTTTATGCAGCTGATGTGGCGCAATAAGCAGTTGAGCAAATCCACGCTCGCGCAGCTCAGCGGGCTGACCATCCCGGCGGCGAGCAAGATAGTGCAGGAGCTGGTGGCGGAGGGAAAATTGCAGCACTCCACTATCACGTTAACGGCGCGCGGACACAGCAGCGGCAGCTTTACGTTGCCTGAAGCGGGCGACTGGATCCTCTGCTTATGCCTGAAGCCCACCAGCATTGAGCTGCAACTGGCGGATGCCCAGCTGGTGGCGCGCGGGCCGTATCAACAAATTGCCATCGCGGCCACCACGCCGACACAATTGTTGAGCGCGATTGAAGATGTCTGGCGGGCGATCGGCAAACAGTGGCCGCAGCAGCGCATTAACCTGGCGCTCGCCGTGCATGGCCAGGTCGATCCCATCACCGGCGTATCGCAGCACATGCCGCAGGCGGCATGGAAAAGTCCGTTGCAGCTTAAATATTTGCTGGAGGAGAAGCTCAAGGTGGAGGTGCGCGTGGACAATGACTGCGTGATGTTGGCGCTGGCCGAGAAGTGGCTCAACGACCATGCGCTGCATGAGTTTTGCGTGATCAATGTTGATTACGGCATAGGTTCGTCATTTGTCATTAACGGCGAGATCTTTCGAGGCAGTTTATATGGCAGCGGGCAGATTGGTCACACCATTATTGATCCTCGCGGTCTGCGTTGCAGCTGCGGACGGCAAGGGTGCCTGGAGACTATCGCCTCGCTAAGCGCCCTTAAACGGCAGGCCGCCAACGTTGCTGATGACGGCGCTGCTCCCTCCAGCCGTCAGTTGCTGGCGGCGGCGCAAGCGGGTGAGCAATGGATCAATGACTGGGCACAACGAGCGGCGGAAGCCATCGGCATGAGCCTGTATAACTTCCTCAACACGCTCAATATCAATCAAATCTGGCTGTATGGTCGCAGCTGCTGTTTTGGTGCTGAGTGGCTGGATACCATTGTGCGGCAGATTGATTTCAATCCCTTTGACCAGCGTGACGCGCCTAAAAGCCAGGCCACCAATATTCACTTTGGGAAACTGGATCGCGCACAACAAATTTTGGGCATCGGCTATTTGTATGTCGAAGACGAATCGCTGTGAACAATGACTGCCGCCAACTGGGTGGCGCGGTGCAGGCCGGTTCTCACTCAGCAAACTGGCCAATCATCTCCAGTAGTCGGGGTTTCAAGTTTTTCAATTCTTCCAGATGCGCCAGTGAAAGCGACTCCAGCAGCTGTTCTGCTTCCGCGGTTAAGCGTAAAAAGGTTTTACGCTGATCGATCTGATCCGGCTCACGCACCACCAATCCCGCCTCTTCCAGCCGACTCAACAAGCCTGACGCACTGTGCGGCTTTAACATCAGACGCTCCGCAACGTACCCTACCGTGGCACTGCCCAGCGCGGTGCCGCGAATGGTCAGCAGCGCCTGATGCTGTTGTGGCGTTAAGCCCACGCTGCGAGCCTGGCTTTCACTGAAGGAGGCAAAGGTTCGCAAGGTGGCGCGAAAATCCGCTAATAGCGCGTAATCGGCATCTTTCATTTTGGGTTGAGACATGTTGAAAACCTTTCTGGGTTGAATTTATATCGTACTGCGATGTAAATTGCGCGTTTTGCACATCTAATCAGGAGCAATACTATGCGGGACACGCTGTCCGATGCCCCCCTTCGACCTACACTTTCCGACCACAGCGTCACAAAGCGCGTCATTATACTCGCGCTGATGGGCATCCTGATAGGAACAGGCGGCGCGTTTGGTGCCATTGTGCTGCTGCATCTCATCGCCCTGATGACCAATCTGTTCTGGTATCACCAATTCTCGTTCGCTGAAAACCTCATGCCGGGCGATGCGGGCGCGTTGCATACGCTCGCTGCGCCGGTGCTGGGCAGCCTGATTATTGGCATCATGGCGCGCTTTGGCTCGGAGAAAATCCGCGGTCACGGGATCCCCGAAGCCATTGAAGCGATTCTCTACAGCGAAAGCCGCATGTCGCCAAAAGTGGCCGTGCTAAAACCGCTCTCTTCGGCGGTGTCGATAGGCAGCGGTGGCCCGTTTGGCGCAGAAGGGCCGATCATCATGACCGGCGGCGCGATCGGCTCGCTATTTGCCCAGCTGTTTCATCTCAGCGCGGCAGAACGTAAAACGCTGCTGGTGGCCGGTGCGGCGGCTGGCATGACCGCCGTGTTTAATGCGCCCATCGCGGCGGTGCTGCTGGCGCTGGAAGTGCTGCTGTTTGAGTGGAAGCCGCGCAGCTTTATTCCGCTGGTGAGTGCGGTACTGGTGTCGTGGTGCTGGCGCAACTCCTTGATCGGCACGGGCGCGATATTCCCGTTTCAGTGGATGCCACACCTGCAACCGCTGCATGTGTTAGCTGCGGTAGGCTTAGGCGCGCTGACCGGCGTTATCGCCGTGGCGCTGTCGAAAAGCCTGTACCGGCTGGAGGAGTGGTTTCATCACCTGCCGATCCACTGGATGTGGTGGCCCGCGCTGGGTTCAGTGGTGGTGGGCGTGGGCGGGATTATCGAGCCACGCGTGCTGGGGGCAGGGTACGCCAGCATCGAGAGCTTGTTGAACGGATCGCTGGCGATCAACATCGTCATTTCGCTGCTGCTGGTGAAAAGCATCGTCTGGCTGGTCTCACTGGGGTCGGGCACGTCTGGCGGGGTGGTGGCGCCGTTGCTGATTATCGGCGGAACCGTGGGGGCGGTGGCGGCACATCTGCTGCCCGGCTTCGGTGGCATGCTGGTGATGGCGGGGATGGCCGGGATCCTGAGCGGAGCGATGCGCGCGCCCTTGACCGGCACGCTGTTTGCGGTGGAAGTCACCGGTCATTTCGATCTGCTTCCGGTGGCCATCGCGGCGGCGGTGGCGTCCTACGCGGTGAGCGTATTAATGATGCCGCGTTCAATTTTCACCGAACGGTTAGCGCGCCGTGGGCACCACATCGTGCAGGAGTACGCCACCGACACGCTGGAAACCACCAAAGCGCACCAGATCATGACGGCCGCGCCGACCACTTTATTGGTCTCCACGCCGTTGCAGCAGGTGATTGGCGTGATGAGCGAGTTGCACGCCCATCATCACTATCCGGTGGTGGATGCGCAGGGACGTTTCATCGCCGTGGTATCACGCAAAGAGATGATTCACTGGCAGCTTCAGGAGCGCGCGAGTGACATCAGGTTGCAGGCGCTCATCACCGAACAACCGCAGGTTAGCGCCCATCCCGACACCTTATGTAGCCACATCGCCGATCACCTCTTCAATGAAGAAGCAGGCATGGTGGTGGTGACCGAGCCGGAAACGGGGCAGGTGAAAGGGGTGATCACGCGTCACGACATATTCCGCGTGCGTTATCTGGCAAAAAGAGCGGAGAGCGTCAAGGTGCGCTATTTGGGCGGACGTAAGTCAGAGCAGCAATCATAAAGAAGAGCGTAAACGTATAAAGTCCCACGCTGTCCTGCACTAGATTATCCGTTTCATTACACTCAGGTTTGTCATCTGTGCTGCGCGCAGCCATGCCGGGCAAGGACTCGTGGCAGACCTGAGTTAACACTCTGTGGATGATCTCATGACAGACATAGCATCACTTCTTGGCAATGGCTCCGCGCGTGACATCGGTAAAGCCATCGCGGATGGCATCATCACCTCCTGCGCCGCCACGCACTGGTATCTGGATCGCATTGAAAGCCTGAACGGCGAGGTGAACTGTGTGCGCAGCATTTCGCCGCAGGCGTTAGAAGACGCCTGGTGCGCCGATCAGGAGCTGTTGGCGGGCTATTCCAGAGGGCCACTACATGGTGTGCCTTATCTGGTAAAGGACAATATTTTTACTGCCGATGGCAGTTACTGTTCTGGCGGATCGAAAGCGCTGGAAAAATTTATGCCACCGTACGAAGCCACGCTGATTGCGCGCCTGCGTGAGGCTGGCGCGGTGTTGCTGGGTAAAACGCACCTCACCGAGTTTGCTGATTTCGTTTCCGATACCATGCCTGCGGAATTTAGCGGCGTGGCCGGCGTGGTGCGCAACCCGCTGGGTGGCCGATACGATCGCGGGCAAGGTTCGAGCATCGGCTCCGCCGCGGCGCTTGCGGCGGGCTTTTGCGCGTTTGCGATTGGCTCAGAGACGCAAAACTCTCTTCAGACGCCCGCCATCTTCACTTCTGTGGTGGGATTCAAACCCAGCGTCGGACGCGTCAGCCGCCACGGCATCATTCCTCTGGTTCCCAGCCAGGATTCTCCGGGGCCGCTAACCCGCACGGTTGACGATGCCGCTCTGGTCTATGCGGCGATCCACGGCGCAGACATCAATGACAGGGCAACGCAAACCTCATTTCCCCATCTGCCAGGCAAAGCGAGGACGTTACCGGGCATCAGAGTCGGCGTGCAGCGCAGCCCGGATTCCGTCACCGGCTTAACGGATCGGCAAAATCAGATGTTTGAACACACGCTGGCCCGGCTGGCACACGCTGGCGCAGTGATGATCGATCCCTGCCATTTCCCGGCGCAGGCCGAGATGAACAGGCTGCAATCCTGCGTGTTCCGAACAGAGTTCAGGGCAAGCCTCAACGCCATGCTTACCGCGCTGCAACCCTGCGGCATCCGCTCGCTTGAAGAGATCATTGCGTGGAACAGCGCCCATCCCGAGGCAATACCTTACGGCCAGTCGTTACTTATCGCGGCAAACAGCGCGCCAGACATGGCGTCACGGCACTACGCGGAAGACCGTAAAAAAGATATCGCGCTCAGTCTGGAGGAGGGGATTTTGGCGGCGCTGGCTTCCGCCAAAGCCGAAGTGCTGCTCTCGCCGATGGCCTCTGCCGCCAGATGGACCGGAAAATCGGGTGTGCCGGTGATTGCCATACCCTGCGGGCAGGATCAGGATGGACAGCCTTTTGGAGTGACGGTTTACTCAGCGCCCGGGCACGATCAGGTAGTTTTACAGGTCGCGGAGGCAATAGAAAAAGCCGTGGGCACCCGCCTGATTTCCCCCTTGCTCTGAACCCCGCCTCAGTGAATGCCTTCACCGCGCTGTCATTGCTTAAGGTGATGACAGCGCCAGCGTACATCATCTGCAAAGCACCAGGACAAAAAAGGCCGCCTTGCGGCAGCCTGTTCTGGCAAATCCTTTTGCGACCATGATTATTTAATCAGGCGGGCAGTCATGTGCACCTGGTTACCTGCATAAGCTTCTGTGATGCTGTAGCCGGCTCCAGCCATACTTGCTTTAGCGGCAATTTGCGCTTCCGCGCCGTCCAACGTTGAGGCGGTGGCGGTGATGGTCTGCGCAAAGCTAACAGATGAAATCAGTGAGAGTGCGATAACTGCAACGAAAGATTTGATGGTTTTCATGGTCATGTCCTAAGGTTGATTTAAAGTGTTTGAGGCGGCTTGCCTCGTTGGAATAGATAATAGGCCGATGGCGCGAACATGAAAATCACCTGTTTGTGTTCAAAAAAATCAAAAATACTGAAAAAGATTGCTATGCGTGCTAAGCGCACCTCTGGCGCTGCGTCGCAGGTAAAAAAAAGACCGGCCTGTTGGCCGGTCAAATCAGACACAAGAACTGCGCTCACCGCCATGATGTGATGTGTGGCGGTGGTTACAAGGCGTTCATACCCAAAGGTTGAACCTGTGTGCTTCAAAATTACCCGCTGACGGCTATCGGTCAGTTAGGGTCAGGG
The DNA here is from genome assembly GCA_966185695.1 of uncultured Pantoea sp. Lineage (GTDB taxonomy): Bacteria > Pseudomonadota > Gammaproteobacteria > Enterobacterales > Enterobacteriaceae > Pantoea. The sequence continues at coordinate 107,556 of CBIFUL010000002.1, forward strand.
CTTACTCGGGAACAACCAGATAACGCGTCTGCGGCAGGTTTTCACCCTGATGGAAGGCATAAACGCGCGTCTGGATCTTTTGATCGTTCATGGTGTAGCGCTCTAGCTGGCGCAGATGCTCCATCCAGGAACCCACCACGAATGTCTCGACGAAAATCCCCGGCTGGAGAATATCTTCATACACGGCCCAGTTGTCCGCGCCACCGCGACGGCGCACGCGACGCATATCCTGCATGCACAGCGTGAAGTGGCGAATATCCTCCTGACGAATGAGGTACTCATAGCTCACCCGTACCGGGCCGCGATCGTGATGAATATCCAGGGCCGGAACGGCTTCAGTGAGTTCACTGACGTCCAGATTCAGGTCAGGATCTTTATCCAGCCGCCAGCGCAGCACCGTCAGGCTGGCCAGCGCCATGCCCAGGGTGGCAACGCACAGCGAAACCGGGATGCTGAAGTGCGACGCCAGCTGTCCCCACACGGCGCTGCCCACGGTCATCGAACCAAAGAACACCGTGAGATACACCGCCAGCGCACGCGCTTTCACCCACTTGGCCGCGCTGCGCTGCGCGCCGACGTTGAGCGTCGAGAGCACCGCAATCCAGGCGAAACCGGTGAAGAACTCAAAGGCGTTGAGCAACCAGAAATTGCGCACAAACGCCAGCGCCAGCATGGTGATGGCAAACAGCAGGCTTGCTAGCACCATCAGGCGATCCGGGTTAAAACGCTGGCGCAGACGCGGCAGCATTACCGCACCGCAGATCGCACCCACGCCGATAAACGCCAGCATGATGCCGTACCCGCCCGGCCCTAAGCCCAATTCGCGTCGCGCCACCAGCGGCAGTAATGCCCAGCCGGCGCTGCCAAACACGAAGAACGCCACGGTACGTACCAGCACGTTGCGCAATACGGGCGCAGCGTGCACGTAGCGGATCCCCGCGCGCACCGCGGAAAAGAAGTGCTCAGGCGGCAAACGCTGCACGCTCGGCGCTTCCTTCCAGCGATACAGCACCCAGGTGACGCCCAGCACCGACAGCGCATTGAGCATAAACACCATCCACGGCCCGGCGAACGAGAGGATCAGGCCCCCCAATGCCGGACCAATCGCACGGCTGATGTTGATGCCCAGCGAATTAAGCGCAATGGCCGGGCTTAGCTCATGTTTTTCCACCAAATCCGGCACGATGGCCTGGAACGGCGGTGAACTCATCGCCGCGCCCGCGCTCATCAGAAACGCGGCAATCAGCAGCACCAGCGGCGTGACGTGTCCGGTGAACGACAGCACGGTCAAACTGGTGGCCGCAATAAACACCCACAGCTGCGAAAACAGCAGGTATTTACGTCTGTCGATGATGTCAGCCAGTACGCCAGACGGCAGCGCAAACAGGAACATCGGCAGGCTGCTTGCCGCCTGCACCAGCGCAACGTTCAGCGGATCGGCGCTGAGCGTCAGCATCGTCCAGTTAACGCCAACATCGTTCATCCAGGAACCGATATTGGAGACGACCGTTGCAATCCACAGCATGCGGAAAACCGGCTGGCGCAGCGGTTGCCACGGGGACGCGCCCGCCTTAGCGGCGGCGGCTGGCGCGGCAACCGCGTCGGCTTCCTGCGTCACAGCATTAATATCGTTGACCTGCGCCATAACGCCTCCCTTGCTGCGACGTTGCGCCAAGGCGCCATGTGCCCGCACCGGTGATCGCCAGCGTGGTGAAAATGATCAGCAGCAGCCAGCCAAACTGGCCTTCGGCAATGCTCCAGTCAGGATGGACAAACACCATCGCCACCAGCAGCACGCCGATGATTGGCAGGCAGGCCAGCCGGGTAAACACACCCAACAGAATGAAGATCGGGCAGATCACTTCGGCAAAAATGGCCGGCAGCAGGCTCATGTAAGGACCGAGGCCGAAAGGATCCTCGATACGCGTCAGTTCTTCACTGAAATGCAGCACTTTTGGCAGCCCGTGTACGTACAGCAACAGCAGGCAGCCGGTAAGGCGCAGGAAGAACAGCCCCGCATCAATGCGAGGCGGCTGAGAGAAGAGTGTCTTCATGATGATCAGAAGGCGAAGCAGCTACAGCCGAGCGCGCCCCAGAAGGCGTTCTCCTCTGACACCGGCAGGTTAGCGCCGCGCGCCACATCATGCGCATGGCTGTGAACGCCGCACGGGCCGCTGCACTGGTGCGGCATCTGCTGCATGCCGACGCGCGTTTGCGCGGTTGGCGGTGCGCTGCGATAGTGGCCCGGCACCTTCACCACCGGAGACCACTCTGGCAGCACCGGAATGGACGGCGGCGCTTCAGAGCTGAATGAACCGGCGGCATACACGATGTTGCCGTCCACCACGGTCAGCACCGATTCAATGCCTTTGATCTCCTCTTCGGGCACGCTGAAGTAATCCTTGCTTAGCACCGCCATGTCAGCCAGCTGGCCCACTTTGATTTGACCTTTTTTACCCTGTTCGCTGGAGAACCACGCGCTGCCCTGCGTCCACAGCATCAGTGCGGTGTCACGGTCGAGGCGGGCGTTGACGTCATACATCTGCATGCCGCCCACGGTACGACCTGAAACCAGCCAGTAAAGTGCCGTCCACGGGTTGTAACTGGCAACGCGTGTTGCATCGGTGCCGAGACCAACCGGCACGCCGGTTTCCAGCATGCGCGCCACCGGCGGCGTGTGGCGGGTGGCTTCGATACCGTAACGCTCGGCAAAGTACTCGCCCTGGAACGCCATACGGTGCTGCACCGCGATGCCGCCGCCCAGCTCTTTGATGCGGTCGATATTGCGTTGCGTCACGGTTTCGGCGTGATCGAAGAACCAGTGCAGGCCGTTGAACGGGATCTCGCGGTTCACTTTTTCGAACACGTCCAGCATGCGGCTGATGGATTCATCGTAGGTCGCGTGCAGGCGGAACGGCCAGCGGTGCTCAACCAGATGACGCACCACGCGCTCCAGCTCATCTTCCATACCCGGCGCCAGATCCGGGCGCGGTTCAAGGAAATCTTCGAAATCGGCCGCAGAGAACACCAGCATTTCACCCGCGCCGTTGTGGCGGAAATAGTCGCTGCCCTGGCCTGGCGTCAGCATGTCGGTCCACTTCTCAAAATCTTCCAGCTCATGACCGGGACGCTGAGTAAACAGGTTGTAGGCGATGCGGATGGTCATCTGCTTTTTCTCGTGCAGCTCAGCAATGACTTCATAATCTTCCGGGTAGTTCTGAAAACCACCGCCCGCATCAATGGCGCTGGTGAGGCCAAGGCGGTTCAGTTCACGCATAAACTGACGAGTCGAGTTGACCTGCTGTTCCAGCGGTAAGGTTGGCCCTTTGGCCAGCGTGGAGTAGAGGATCATGGCGTTCGGGCGGGCAATCAGCATGCCGGTTGGGTTGCCGTTGCTGTCGCGCTGAATTTCACCGCCCGGCGGGTTCGGCGTGTCTTTGGTGTAGCCGACCACTTTCAGCGCGGCGCGGTTGAGCAGGGCGCGATCGTAGAGGTGCAGCACAAACACTGGGGTATCCGGTGCCGCTTCGTTGATCTCCTCCAGGGTTGGCATGCGGCGTTCAGCAAACTGGAACTCCGTCCAGCCGCCCACCACGCGCACCCATTGTGGATTGGGCGTGCGCAGCGCCTGCTCTCTCAGCATACGCATCGCATCCGCCACAGAAGGTACGCCTTCCCAGCGCAGTTCGAGATTGTAGTTAAGGCCACCGCGAATTAAGTGCAGGTGCGAGTCGTTGAGGCCCGGTATCGCGGTGTGACCTTTCAGGTCAATGACTTTGGTACCTTCGCAGTGATGCTGCATCACCTCGGCCAGGCTGCCGACTTCCAAAAACTTACCATCACGAATCGCGACCGCATCAGCAATCGGATTGCCGCGATCGACGGTGTGAAAGCGGCCGTTCGTCAGAATGACGTCTGCTTTACCTAAAGTAACCATAGAACCTCCTGAAAGATGTCCGAGTCGGCCATTGATGGCCGTGGACAATGAGATGTCCTGCACGTGCGCAGGCTAAGTGAGTGCCGGAATTATGATCAGGAGGTCTGGAGGGCGTCTAGTTATACAAAGGGATAGGTATACCTTCGTATAGTTATACCTAGAGATAATAGTGCGGCTAAAAAAATCTTCCTACACTGCGCCCAGACAGTGACCGGGGGCAGCAGCAGCATCGTGCCAACCCCGATCTTCATACCGTTAATTTTCTACGGAACGTAGCCACACTAACCTCAATGGGCCAAAACATGACCACTAGCAAACTTGAAGTATTAACGCCGCAGAACTGCCAGATCATCTTCATCGACCAGCAGCCACAAATGGCGTTCGGCGTGCAGTCAATTGACCGTCAGGTGCTGAAAAACAACGTTGTTGCGCTGGCAAAAGCGGCCAAAGTTTTCAACATTCCTACCGTGCTGACCACCGTGGAAACCGAAAGCTTCTCAGGCAACACCTTCCCGGAACTGCTGGACGTGTTCCCGGGCCAGGACATCCTTGAGCGTACGTCAATGAACTCCTGGGATGACCAGAAGGTGCGTGATGCGCTGGCGGCAAACGGCAAAAAGAAAATCGTGGTTTCTGGCCTGTGGACCGAAGTGTGCAACAACACCTTTGCGCTGTGCGCCATGCTGGAAGGCGACTATGAAATCTATATGGTGGCGGACGCTTCAGGGGGTACCACCAAAGAAGCGCACGACTACGCGATGCAGCGCATGATCCAGGCGGGCGTGATCCCGGTAACCTGGCAGCAGGTGATGCTGGAGTGGCAGCGTGACTGGGCGCACAAAGACACCTACAACGCCGTGATGGATATCGCCAAAGAGCACTCCGGTGCTTACGGTATCGGCGTTGATTACGCTTACACCATGGTACATAAAGCGCCTTCACGTCAGAAGAGCGAGCACCGTACCCTGGCACCGGTAGCGGCTCCGGTTCGCTAATTTGTAAAGGGCCAGCCTCGATGCTGGCCCCTTTTCCAATAAGGAGGACCCGTGAGTCCTTTACTGATCTCTCTGGGAGCCGGTGCCTTAGCTGGCTTAATTTACGCGCTGCTCAACGTGCGCTCTCCGGCTCCCCCGGCCGTGGCGCTTATTGGCCTGCTGGGCATGGTCATTGGCAGTTCCCTCGGCGGTAACCTGCTGAACAAAACCGCTACCGCGTCCGTTCCCGCCACGATGCAGTCGCAGGCTGGCGCCGCAGGCGCAGCGACGGCGGCCTCATCATCTCTCCATCAGGCGGGCTAACTGTGCTAAAAACCTACATTTTATCGCTGGCGGTGGGCGTGCTCATCGGCCTGATGTATGCCGTTCTAGATGTCAACTCACCGGCACCGCCCATCATTGCGCTGGTGGGCCTGTTGGGGATGCAGATCGGCGAGCACATTATTCCGGTGTGCAAGCGGCTGATGAAGCGTGAACGCCTGCATATTTCGTGGTTCCACCATGAATATCCCCCCCGCGCGATTGATACTGCGCCGCCAACGCGTGACAAAACCTCTTAAAAGGCCTCTCAGGGAATGGCGAACCACCCTAAGGAAAACCCTATGTCGCAGCGCATTGTTGTGGTCGATGATGAGTGCTCGGTGCGCAAAGCGCTGACCAATCTGCTGGAGTCGGAAGGCTATGCAACGCAGTCGTTCGCGTCTGCGGAGGCGCTGTTAGCCGACGAATCCGCGCTCCGCGCTGCGGCGCTGTTTATCATTGACGTTGAGCTGAAGGGGATGTCTGGTTTTGAACTCTTCAAGGTGCTGATGGAGCGGATGGAGAATCCACCGGGCATCATCATTTCAGGAAACGGAGATGACAATATGCTGTGGTACGCCATCAATTTGGGCGCGATCACCTTTATGCGTAAACCGATCGATATCGACGCGCTGTTTGAACATATTCGCGTTTCGCTGGCGGCCCGAGCGGCGGAGTGATGCCTGTGCCGGTGGGCCAGGGCGTGAAAGTTTGCCATGTGAGCGTGACAAATGCCGCAGCGAGGGTGGGGCTTGCGCGGCTTGATGAGGTATCGAAGGTAACGGCGGGAGAGTTGATGTGCTGCCTCAAACTGCGGAGGCAGAGACGTCACCCCTCTTTTCACGGTGACGACGGCATTTCCCCAGCGCCATGAAAAACAGGGCAACCACCACTAGCACCACACCGCTTTTTAATGTGTTCATCTCTCTTCCTTTATAAGCGGCCGCAGAACAGAGTGGGCTGCGGCCATTGGCATCACTTCACCAGCTCAGCGGTCATGTAAGCGCCGTTGGTAAAGCGTGCGCTGGTGATTTTGTATGACGCCCCAGACTGCTCAGCCTGCATGGCGATTTTTGCTTCTGCGCCGTCAAGCGTTGAGGCGCTGGCGGTGACGCTTTGTGCAAAGCTGGCAGAGGAGATCAGCGTCAGTACGGTTGCAGCAACAAAATTTTTGATGGTTTTCATGGTCATATCCTTTAGGTTTTTAGGTTTTATGGAGCGTTGTGCCCCGATGTGATGAATCATAGGCGCATGCCTGCAGATTGAACAGACACGATTCATGGTGAAATAAATCAGTTTTTTTGAATGATTCTGCATCGTTATTTTGAAGGCAGAACATGGGCCTTACTGTTCAGCATAAACAAGGGAAAATGTGATGAGGCAGCACTAACACTCTGGTGTGACGGCCTATTTAAGGCGATCTATTAAGGCGAGCAAAATGCAATGATCCAAAAGTATAACTATCTGTTGGTATACCTATCCTTTTGTATAACTACCTTTTTTTCGCCGTAAAACTGATAATTCCGCCATGTTGATGATCTGCATTCGCTCCATGCCCTGGCGCGGCGTGTTATCTGTCGAAATGCCCAACTGGAAATGTATATGGCCCCGATCGGCTCCGATAAAAAAAGACCTTGCGCGCGTATCGACATGCAACATGCCGTCATTCGCGACATTCTTCCGTGGATTGAGGATATTTTGCCGGACGAAACGCTGCGCGTGAGAACGGTTACGGAAAAGAGCGGCTACGGGCACTGGCATTTCCAGCGGGTATTTCGCCTTGAGACCGGCTATAACCTCGCTGAATATATTCGACTCAGAAGAGTTGCCCGCGCGGCGGTGCTGGTGGCGTTTACCGATAAAGATATTCTCGATATCGCCATTGAAAACGGTTTTACCAGCCAGCAGAACTTCAGCCGCATATTTAAAAAGTATCTGCAAATTGCGCCAACGCTATTCAGAAAAAAATGCTGCGGTCGGGAAGGGGTATATAAGGAGTTTACCCGAGAGCTACAGGCGAATTACGCCGGGGTATTTTTTTAAGGTTCGCTATCCCGCTGGGTTATCAATGAACGGTAAATAAAGAGAACCCTTTTCCAGCTCCAAGAGGAATGAATGAAAGTACGTTATTCGGCGCTTATCGCGTCCGGCATTATTTTTTCGGCAAACGTTAACGCCGCTGAAATTTATAATAAAGACGGCAATAAGCTGGATTTATACGGTCTGGTTTCCGGTCTGCGCTATTTCAGTGATGATAAAAGTCAGGATGGCGATCAATCTTATGTGCGTCTTGGTTTTAAGGGACAAACGCAGATTTCGGATCTGCTGACCGGTTACGGTCAGTGGCAAAGCCAGTTCAACGCCAATCAGCCCGAAAGTGACAGCCAATCCATGTTCACGCGTTTGGGCTTTGCCGGTATCAAGGTCGGCAATATGGGAAGCTTTGACTACGGGCGCAGCACCGGCGTCCTGTACGACGCCCTGAGCCAGACCGACATGCAGCCCGAGTTTGATGCGCAGACCTACAACACCGATCAGTTTATGTTCCGTCGCGGCAACAGTTTGGCCACCTATCGCAACAGCGACTTCTTTGGTCTGATCCGTGGGTTGGATTTTGCTGTGCAGTATCAGGGCAAGAATGACGGAGGCGGCGAGCCGGGCGCGCGCGATGTGCTGCGACAAAACGGCGACGGCTACGGCATGTCGGTTGCCTACGCTTTTGGCGACGGCTTCAAGGCGGTAGGCGCCTTTACCCGTTCGGACCGCACCGCTGACCAGAACCGTGCCAGCGGCATTATGGGCGAGGGACAGCGGGCAGAAGCCTATTCTGCCTCGCTTAAATACGATGCACACAACCTCTATCTCGGCGTGATGTACACCCAGAGCTATAACGCCTCGCGCTTTGGTTCCAGCGCGGGCAATGGCGTTTACGGCTATGCCAACCAGTCGACTATTTTCGAGGCGTTCGCCCAATACACCTTTGATGCCGGTTGGGTACCCTTTGTCGCTTACAGCCAGGCGCGGGCGAAAGATTTGGGGCTGGCCGGTAACGGTAAAACCTATGCGAATCAGGATCTGGTGAAATACATCGACTTTGGCGGTTCTTATCTGTTCAACAAAAACATGCTGGCCTACGTCGATTACAAGCTGAACCTGATTGATAGCAGTGATTTTTCCACGGCGGCGGGCGTGTCAACAGATGACATTCTGGCGCTCGGCGTGGTGTATCAATTTTGATTTTCCCTTTTTCTGTCACTGAATTGCTGAGGACACCATGCACGACACGCATCTGAAATTTGTCACGCTAACCTGTAGCCTGCGAGCGGGATCCTTTAATGCCGCTATCGCCAATGCGCTGCCGGAACTGGCACCTGCCGGCACTACCTTTGAGCCGCTGGGTTCGCCGGGCGATTTTCCACACTACAGTACGGATACCGAAGCCGCAGGCTTCCCCGCCGCGGTGCTGGAGATGGCCGCGCGCATTGCTGAGGCCGACGGCCTGATCATCATCACCCCTGAGTACAATCACTCGATTCCTGGCGTGCTGAAAAATGCGCTGGACTGGTTGTCGCGCGTGTCCCCGCAACCCATCGCGGGCAAACCGGTGCTTATCCAGTCCGCCTCGCCCGGCAAGCTGGGCGGCGTGCGTGCGCAGATGCATTTGCGTCAGATCCTCGGCTATTTTGATGCCCGCATGCTGAATAAGCCGGAAGCCATAATTGGTGACGTGAGTGAAAAGGTCCAAAACGGCGTATTAACCGATGAAAGCACGCGCAGTTTTCTGACGCGTCAGTTAACCGCATTTGCGGAATTTGCCCGTCGCTAACGGTTAAATTAAATAGCGCAGCAGCATGACCCGGCTGCGCTAAATAAATGTTCCTTTAGGCTGCCGATAAGAGATCGGTAAAGTCATCCGCGTTCGATGAGTTATGTTGGGAAGGAAAGGCCATGCAACTTCATTCTGTGATCGATCCGCCGAAGATTTCTGCGGCCAATTTTAATGCGCCTGCGCGTCCCCGAGCGCAAGTGAATGTGCGCAACAGAAACGTGGTATTGAGTTTGTACTTGCCCGCGCTATTTTCGAACGTGCGCTGCGATTTAATTACGGCCGCTTTAACGCCAACATTGGGATCGCGTGACGACATTATGTTTTCCGTGATTAAAGCCATGATTGAGTGGATTGAAGATCATCTCGATGAACCTTTATCAGTTGATCGGGTGGCAATGAGAAGCGGATATTCGGTCTGGCACTTTCAACGCAAGTTTTTACAGTTTACCGGCCTCAATATCTATACCTATATTCGCCAGCGGCGGGTGATGAATGCGGCCTTTATGCTGGCGCATACGCAAAAGAGGATCCTTGAAATCGCCATCGAAAATGGTTTCAACTGCCAGGCGTCATTTACCCGCACGCTGCGCGAGGTGACGTTAATTACGCCGGGACAGCTAAGAAAAACCTACCGTAATAATGCTGACGGCCTGTTGCAGCTGTTCGAAACATTAATTAACCCCGCCTGAAAACAGCATGAATACACTGCAACGCATAAAGCGGATGCCGGCAAATATCAGAACAGGTGAGTAATGCGCTATGTGCGGCCTGCGCTGCGCATAGCGCATCACTTAATACAATTAAACAGGGATATATTAATGAAAATGAAAATGACCGCGCTGGCATTTCTGCTGGCGTCACAGATCGTCCCCGCCGTTGCGGCTTCGCCAGAGAATATTGCTGCACCAACGGCGGGTGTCAGCGCCTTTCTTCACGCGCTCAACGGCAGAGGCGGCAAACCGATTGAACAGCTGTCTCCCGCCGCCGCGCGCGCGGTGCTGATCGGCGCGCAGCAGGGCGCTAAGCTGCCTGCTGCGCAGGTCAGTGAGAAAGTGATCACCGTACTGGGTAAACCGCTCACCCTGACCATCGTGAAACCGGAAAATGCCACCGGCACGCTGCCGGTATTTATGTTCTTCCACGGTGGCGGTTGGGTGCTGGGCGATTACCAGACGCATGAGCGGCTGGTGCGCGACCTGGTTAACGGATCCGGCGCGGCCGCGGTGTTTGTTAACTACACGCCATCTCCTGAAGCGCACTTCCCGGTGGCTGTTACGCAAGCCTATGCAGCGACGAAGTGGGTAGCCGAGCATGGCGCTGAGATTGGCGTTGACGGATCGCGTCTTGCGCTGGCAGGCAACAGCGTTGGCGGAAATATGGTGGCTTCTGTTGCGCTACAGGCGCTGCGCAATCATACCCCCGCGATCCGCTATAACGTAATGCTGTGGCCGGTCACCAACGCCGACTTTTCTGACGCCTCTTACAACCAGTTTGCCGAAGGCCATTTCCTGACCAAAAACATGATGAAGTGGTTCTGGGATAACTACACCTTGTCCGAGCAGGATCGTAATAACATTCTGGCGTCCCCGCTTCGTGCCACCCCGGCGCAGCTAAAAGGATTACCGCCAACGCTCATCCAGACGGCAGAACTGGACGTCTTGCGTGATGAAGGGGAAGCCTTTGGGCGTAAACTTGACGCAGCGGGCGTTGCGGTCACCGTCACCCGCTATAACGGCATGATCCATGATTATGGCCTGCTGAATGCGCTTAGCCAGGAGCCCACGGTGCGCACCGCTTTAAAACAGGCGTCTGACGAACTGCACGCGCACCTGCAATAAACACACCGCCAGCCGCAGGGCTGGCGGTTTTTAATGCGGTCACCTTGTCCTTAATTGAAAAGTGCGTAGGCCAGATTCAACGGCCATTGATTTAGACCGCGGTGGCAAGGAGCAGGTCGCGCAGCCAGCGATGGCCAGCATCGCGGTGCGTGCGTTCATGCCACACCACAATTTTGTTAAAACCTTCAATCTCTACCGGAGGCGGTAACACCTCTAAACCCGCTAAATCATGGGTCAGACGGCGCGGTACGACGCTTATCAAATCGCTGACACGCAAAATCTCGGGTAAGACCAGAAAACTACAGACTGATAGCGTTACGCGTCGCGAACGCCCCAGCTTCGCGAGCGCATCATCCGTGATGCCATGAAAATTGCCGCCCACATAGGAAACCAGAGCATGATCCTGCGCACAGAAGCTCTCCAGGGTTAAAGCATCCTGCCGCGCGAGGGGATGATCCTGACGCATCAGACAGACATACTTTTCGTTATACAGCGCCTTGCAATGCAGTTCGGATGGGGCCGTCTCAGGCGTGATCAAGGCGACGTCAATATCACCGCGCTCAAATTGAGCCAACAACTGATCGTTACTGACGGGTAAAACGGCAACGCGTATTCCCGGAGCCTGCAAACGAAGCGCCGCCATAAAAGGTACGATCACGGCGCGCAGGGCATAGTCGGTTGCGGCGATCTTGATGGTCATGTCAGCGCTGGCTGGATCAAAGGCTTTGGGATGCAGTAGCTCGGCGACTTCTGCCAGGATCGATTTCACCGGTTGTGCCAGCTCTAACGCCCGCAGGGTAGGGATGATACCGCGCTGCGTGCGAGTGAACAGCGGGTCGTCAAAGCATTCGCGCAGGCGTGTCAACATGCCGCTCACGGCGGGTTGCGTGAGCGATAACCTCTCTGCGGCACGGGTTACGCTACGCTCATCAAGCAGTGCATCGAGTGCTTTCAGCAAATTCAAATCCAGGGTGCGGATATCGGTTTTCATCGTTTCCTCTAAGCACGTTTATGTAGCAGTGGATGAAAGCGTACATGAGCGTTTAGATATCACCTCAATTAATGACAAAGATAAAGAATGGCGATTGGTGTTATTTCTGCGCCAGCGTAATACTTCTACCATTCGCATTACAGTGGAAAGTTTTTACATTCGGAGAGAGATATGAAATCAAATGCAATTAACTGGCCCGCGGGTTTTGTACCGGGTTTCAGCGATAACTACTGCTCCAATGAGGTAATTGTGGCTGGGCTGAGCACGCAGGATATTTGGCCGCTGCTCATCACCCCGTCGTTGTGGCCGACGTACTATGAAAACTCAGCCAACGCGCGTTTTTATGACCATAAAGGCCCACAGCTGGAGCAGGATGTGCGCTTCTATTTCGAAACTTTCGGCTTCCCGGTTGAAGCGCAGGTGACGGAATATGTTGCGCCAGAAGGCGGTGACGCGGCGCGTATTTCCTGGCACGGCTGGGCGGGAGAAGTGGGCAGCGACGATCGGCTGGATGTCCTGCATGCCTGGCTGATTGAGGATCTCTCTGACCACCGCGTGCGTATCCTGACTCAGGAGACGCAGAACGGTAAGCCGGCCATCGCACTGGCGCAGGCGAAACCTAATCCTATGATCAATGGTCATCAGGATTGGTTGGATGGGCTGGTGGCAGCGGCGAAAGCACGCCAGTAATCGCCCGCATAACTTCCTAAGGAAGATGCCTTCCCTCAATGGAAGAAGGCATCCCTTACGTGCGGATGGCATGAATAGGAGAAGTTGATCTGCGGCGTCAATTACTGGCGATAGCCCACCTCACCATGCGTGGTGAGATCCAGACCATCAAACTCATTTTCCCGATCGACGCGCAGTCCGTTGCACAGCACTCCAGTAAGTTTCAACGCCATCCAGCTGGTGAGGGCGGAAAACAGGATGCTGAAGACAATAACGCCACCGTTAATCAACAGCTGCTCACCCAGTGCCCGCCCGGCAATAAATCCGCTACCGCCCAAGGCGGTGAGGGCGAAGATCGGCGTCAGGATGCCGCCGACAATGCCGCCAATGCCATGAATGGCGAATACATCAAAGGCATCGTCCAGATTCAAACGGTGTTTGATCAAGGTGACGCATGCCATGCAGCAGGGCGCGGTAAGGATGCCGACACAAATGGCTCCGACCGGCCCAACGTAGCCGCAGGCGGGGGTGATACCCACCATACCGGCCACCGCGCCACTGACCACCCCCAACAGGCTGGGGCGATTTTGCAGCCGCCATTCGATAAACATCCATGCGACCGCACCGCCGAATGCCCCCATTAGGGTATTCAGCACCACCAGCATCGCGTAGCCGTTAATGGCGAGCGCGCAGCCCCCGCAGAAGCCCAGCCAGCCCAGCATCAGCATGGCACCGCCGGTCATCGTCATGGTCATGTTATGCGGCGTCAGCGCGACGCTACCAAAGTTCTGTCGCCTGCCGATCATCACCGCCGCCACCAGCGAAGCGATGCCTGAGTTAATGTGCACCACATTGCCGCCCGCAAAATCCTGCACCGTCAATGCCGCCATCCAGCCGCCGCCCCACGCCATGTGCGCAAGCGGGATGTAGTTGATGGTCGCCCAGATCGCCATAAACACCATCACCGCGCTGAACTTGACCCGTTCAGCAAAGGATCCGGTGATAAGGGCCGGGGTGATCGCCGCAAAGGTCATCATAAAGAAGATGTAGACGTATTCCGGCACCGTGCCGACCAGTGAATCGACGGTGATGTTACGCAGAAACAGCTTATCGCCGCTGCCCACCACGCTGTTCAGCGCGTTGCCGTCGGTAAAGGTAAAACTGTAGCCGTACAGCGTAAACAGAATCGCCACCAGCGCGGTGACGCTAAAAACCTGCATCAGTACCGACAGCACGTTTTTGCTCTGCGCCATGCCGCCATAGAACAGCGCCAGCCCCGGCAAGGTCATTAATAACACCAGCAGCGCCGTAACAAACATAAAGGTGGCGTCACCACTGTTTAACGTGGGCGCGGCAAACGCCGGAAAACTGCACAGCACAACAGGCAACGTGAATAGCATCGTTGGTTTCATTACGCACCTCAGCAGTAGCAGACGGAAAAACGCCTCCGCAGTGGGAGGCGTGAAAGGGGGATTATTTCGCTTCCTGACCGGGGATCCAGTTGGTGCCCGCCAGCGGCACGCGCGCCATGGCGGCGGCTTCCACGTTCAGGGCCACCAGATCTTGCGGTTCGAGGTTGTGCAGGTGCGATTTACCACAGGCGCGAGCCAGCGTTTGCGCCTCCAGCGTCAGCACGCGCAGATAGTTGGCGAGTTTTTTTCCGGCCAGCTCAGGGTCAAGGCGCTTGCTGAGTTCCGGGTCTTGAGTGGTGATCCCGGCCGGATCTTTCCCTTCCTGGAAATCATCATAAAAGCCCGCAGCCGAACCGAGTTTTTGGTACTCCTCGGCATAACGAGGATCGTTATCGCCCAGGGCAATCAGCGCCGCAGTGCCAATCGCCACGGCATCGGCACCCAGCGCAATCGCTTTGGCGACATCCGCGCCGTTACGGATGCCACCCGAAATGATCAGCTGTACCTCACGATGCACGCCCAGCTCCTGCAGTGCCTGCACCGCCAGTGGGATCGCCGCCATGGTGGGAATGCCTACGTGTTCGATGAACACATCCTGGGTTGCCGCCGTGCCGCCCTGCATGCCGTCAACCACCACCACATCGGCTCCCGCCTGTACCGCCAGTTTCACATCGTAGTAGGTGCGCGTGGCGCCGACCTTGACGTAAATCGGCACCTGCCAGTCGGTGATTTCGCGCAGCTCCGCAATCTTAATGGCTAAATCATCCGGGCCGGTCCAGTCCGGGTGACGACAGGCGCTGCGCTGGTCAATGCCCTGCGGCAGGCAGCGCATTTTCGCCACGCGTTCGGAAATCTTTTGCCCCAGCAACATGCCGCCGCCACCGGGCTTGGCACCCTGACCCAGCACCACCTCAATAGCATCGGCTTTGCGCAGGTCGTCGGGGTTCATGCCGTAGCGAGAAGGCAGATATTGATAAACCAGCTTGCTGGACTGGCCTCGCTCTTCTGGCGTCATGCCGCCATCGCCGGTGGTGGTTGAGGTACCCACCGCAGATGCGCCACGGCCCAAGGCTTCTTTTGCCTGCGCCGACAGCGCGCCAAAGCTCATTCCGGCAATGGTCACCGGCGTACTGATCACCAGCGGCTTTTTGGCGAAGCGCGTGCCGAGCACCACTTCCGTGCTGCATTTCTCGCGATACCCCTCCAGCGGATAGCGCGACATGCTGGCGCCTAAAAACAGCAGGTCATCAAAGTGGGGCACCTGACGTTTGGCACCCCAGCCGCGAATATCGTAGATGCCGGTTTCAGCCGCGCGCTGAATTTCGGCAATCACCGAACGGGTATAGGTGGCGGATTCGCGCAACGCCGGATTGTATTTCTCGCTCATGGTGTTCTCCACTCTTAGTACGCTGACGCGTTATCCACTTTGAAGTTGTACAGCTGACGGGCAGAGCCGTAGCGCGTGAAATCTGCCGGTGAGGCATCAAAGCCAGCCTGCTTCAGCAACAGCCCGAGCTCTTCGAGATGCTCAGCGCGCATCTCTTTTTGCACGCAGTCCGCACCCAGCGACGCCACGCTGCCTTTTACATAGATGTGGGCTTCATAGAGTGAGTCGCCCAGCGCTTCACCGGCATCCCCGCACACCACCAGACAACCGGCCTGCGCCATAAAGGCGCTCATCGGGCCAATATTGCCTTTCACCACAATGTTGATGCCTTTCATCGAGATGCCGCAGCGGGCTGCGGCGTTACCTTCGATCACCAGCAACCCGCCATTGCCGGTGGCGCCAGCCGATTGCGAGGCATCGCCTTTGACGCGCACCGAACCGGACATCATGTTCTCCGCCACGCCCACCCCCACGTTGCCGTTTACCGTTACGTTGGCCTTCTGATTCATCCCCGCGCAGTAGTAACCGGCGTGCCCCTCAATGACGATATCCACATCGTCATTCACCCCGCAGGCAATGTTGTGGGCACCATCAGGATGGGTTACCTGCCAGCTCTTGATCTCACGCGTGAGGCTGACATCGTGCAGCGCCTGATTCAGTTCACGTACGCCATGGCTTAAGTCATAAGTTTTCATGATCACACTGCTCCTGCTGTCTGGCTGCTGTTGCGCTGCCACACGTAAAGTTTTGCCGGTTCCGGCTCCCATACTTTGGCGTCTTTGATACCCGGCAGATTGGCCAGCGCGCGGTATTCAGAGGCCATCGCGACGTAGTCATCGGTTTCGGCAATCACCGCAGGTTTGCAGGCGATAGGGTCACGCAATACGGCGAAACCGTCGCGCGTGCCGATAGTGAAGGTGAAGAAGCCGTCCAAATCTTTGAGGGCATTCTCAAGTGCAACCTGCAACGAATCGCCCTGCGACAGACGCCAGGCGAGGTAGCCGGCCGCCACTTCGGAATCGTTCTCGGTTTTAAACTGGATGCCCGCACGTTTGAGCTTTTCGCGCAGGCGGTTGTGGTTGGAGAGCGAACCGTTGTGCACCAGGCACAAATCCATGCCGGTTGAGAAGGGATGGCTACCCTGCAACGTGACCGCGCTCTCCGTGGCGAGGCGAGTATGACCAATCGCGTGGCTGCCTTTCATGCTGCCCAGATTAAAGCGGTCGGCGACGGTGGCGGGTAAACCCACGCCTTTGAGGATCTCGATACTGTGACCGGCGCTCATGACGTCGATCTCCGGCGCATGCTGCGCCAGCCAGGTTAACGCGCTGGCTTCATCGGTCGGCAGCTTGAACACCGCAACGCTGTTGTTCTGAAACCACTCATCTACCTTGCCAAAGTCGGTCGCGAGGCGGTCGGCCAGGCCATTCCAGTTGACGCTGGCGTCATCACTGCGCAGCGTCAGCTTGATGCCCGCATCGTATTCGTCGCCGTACACCGCAAAGCCTGCGCTGTCGCAGCCGCGTTCGGTCATGGAGATGAGCATCGGGCGGAACAGTGCGCCCAGCTGCTGCTCCATCGCCGCGTTTTTGAAATAAAGTCCGACAATTCCACACATAGGATTTCCTTTGCTTTGCAGGGTTACAGTTAAAAGAATTCGAGGTAGCGGCGGGTTTCCCACTCGCTGACGTGACGGTGATATTCGTGCCACTCCTGACGCTTGACCTTGATGAACTCATCGACGATTTCGCTGCCCATGCATTCGCGCAAAATCGCATCCTCAGCCAGCGCCTCCAGCGCTTCCTTGAGGTTTTGCGGCAGCAGTTCGATGCCCTCGCGCTGGCAATCCTGCGCAGAGAGCGCATACAGGTTGCCGTTTTGCGCTTTGCCCGGTTCAAGCTGACGCGATACGCCATCCAGACCCGCCGCAATAATGGCGGCGTGAACCAGATAGGGGTTAGCGCCGGTATCCGGCAGGCGGAATTCGAGTCGGCCGTGCGGAATGCGCACCATGGCCGAGCGGTTGTTATCACCGTAGGTAATGAACACCGGTGCCCAGGTGGCGCCGGTATTGGAGCCGCCACTGGTCAGGCGCTTATAGGAGTTCACGGTAGGCGCAGCGAAGGCGCACAGCGCTTTTGCGTGGTGCAGCATGCCAGCCATAAAGTGATAAGCGGTTTTCGATAATCCCAGGCCCTGCGGATCCTGTTCATCGTGGAAGATGTTATTGCCCTGTGCATCGGCCATCGAGAGGTGGAAATGCATGCCGTTACCGGGACGATCTGCGAACGGCTTCGGCATAAAGGAGCACACCAGGCCCTGATCGTGCGCGATCTCGGCGGCGGCCATGCGCACAAAGGTAAAACGATCCGCGGAGGTCAGCGCGTCGCTGTAGGTGTAGTTGATCTCAAACTGCCCGTTGGCGTCTTCATGGTCTATCTGATAGACGTCGAAGCCCACCTGTTGCAGCGATTCAGTCAGCGTTTCCAGGAAGGGACGCACGCGCGACAGGCCTTTGTAGTCGTAGCAGGGCTTCGCCAGGGTATCGCTACCGTCCGCTGGCAGCATCGTGCCGTGCTCACCCCGGGTAAACAGCGAGAATTCCGGCTCAAGGCCACTGTTGAGCGTCCAGCCTTTGTCAGCCAGCCGCGCGACCTGACGCATCAGCACAACGCGGCTGTCATAGGGATGAGGCTGCTTATTCACATGTCCGTTGCAGACAATGCGCGCATAGCCCGGCTGCCACGGCACCAGTGAAAGGGTGCTGAGATCGCCACGCGCACAAAAGTCCGGTCCCTGAGGTTGCATTCCCATGCCTGAAATGGCGAATCCGGCAAAACCCGCGCCTTTTTCCACCACATCCATCAGGCATTTAGCGGGCACCGCTTTGGTTTTGGCGACGCCGTGAATATCAACAAACTGTGCGAGGAGATAGCGCACGTTGTTGTCCTGCAAAAATTGCATGGCCTGCTCAGGTGACATATTTACCTCTTAAACGCGATGAAGTTGGACACACGGCGAATCTCTGTGGGCCGTTAGGTATTCTCGTGGGGAAAATTTTTTCACTGTCAGGAAATTGCAGGAGGCGTGCCAGAATTGGATTTAAATGAAATTAATTTATAAATTGCATAACTATCATGGAGTTATGCAGATGAGTGCGGATAGGCAGCATGATTGATGCCGCGCGTTGCCGTTAGCAGAAGAAAACTTTTGCTCAACAGTGAATTTTAACTCGCCGCGGTTTCACCAAAGTGGTGCCTTGCTTTGGACAGCTAAATTGTGAATCTGAAAAGTCAGCTTCACAGGTAAATAATATCTATTCTGAAATTCAAATATAAATAGCGTTATGCAAATATGAATTAATCGTTTATTTGCAGCGTATATTTTGATTAATTGAAAATATGCTAGACAAGCCGCTGGAGATGAATTAAATGTGTTAAATAAGAAGCGGAATGCGCCGTTTATTAATCTCAGGTCGCATTTTATTTCACTCATAAATTAATTCATTCATCTATGTGGAGTTGCTATGTCTGCACCTGTACGAGATTTCGTTATTACTGCAACCTGTCCGGCGACCTCCGGCATTATTGCCGCCGTCACAGGTTTCCTCAGTCAAAGTCAGTGTTACATCAGCGAGCTGTCGCAATATGATGATGAACATTTAGGTCACTTCTTTTTACGCGCCCGCTTCCGATTTAATGACAGCGTCAGTGTGGACATTGAAACGCTCAAGAAAGATTTCGCGGCGATCGCGGAAAAGCTGACCATGCGCTGGGATATTTATGACACCTCCGAGCCAATGCGCGTGCTGTTAATGGTGAGTAAATTCGATCACTGCTTAACAGACCTGCTTTACCGCCGAAATAAGGGCGAGCTGAACATCACGATCACCGCTATCGTCTCTAACCATTTAGAGTTGCGGCATATGGCCGAGCGCGAAGGCATCCGTTTTATTTATCTGCCGGTGAATAAGGAAAATAAAGCGCGACAGGAAGAGGAGCTAATAAACATCGTTGAAGAGACGCACACGGAGCTGGTGGTGCTGGCGCGCTATATGCAGATTCTGTCAGACAATTTGTGTCAGAAGCTGGCCGGTCGCGCTATCAATATTCATCACTCCTTCCTGCCCGGTTTTAAAGGCGCAATGCCCTATCATCAGGCCTATGAGCGGGGCGTAAAGCTTATTGGCGCCACTGCGCACTACGTGACGTCTGACCTGGATGAAGGCCCGATTATTGACCAGGAAGTTCAGCGCGTTGATCACACTTACCGGCCCAACGATCTTATCGTCGCAGGGCGGAATACCGAAACCATTGCGCTGGCGCGTGCGGTGAAATACCACACCGAACATCGCGTCTTCCTCGACGAAAATAAAACGGTGATTTTCTGATGAATGCAACGCTCACCTCGCAGCCCGATGCCGTCGTTATCGATGGCAAAAAAAGTGCAGAAAAATTGTTGGAGAATACTCTCCAGGAAGTCGCGTTATTAAAATCGCGGGGCGTAGCACCCTGCCTGGCGGTTATTTTGGTCGGTGACGACGCGGCAAGCCAGGTCTATGTACGGAATAAATTACGCACTGCTGAAAAGGTCGGCATTAAATCTGTCGAAATACGCTTTGATAAGCAGCTTACTCAGGCGCGATTACTGGCAACCATTGAAGAGTTGAATAATGATCCGGGCGTGAATGGTATTTTGGTACAACTGCCGCTGCCTGAGCAGATTAATGAGTCAGCGATTGTCCAGGCAATATCACCGCTAAAAGACGTTGACGGTTTTCATCCACAAAATGCGGGCGGCCTATTACAAGGTCAGCGCGTCATTACGCCCTGTACGCCACTGGGATGTTTATTATTGCTGCAAGAGTATGGCGGCGAGTTAAGCGGAAAACATGCCGTGGTCATTGGCCGCTCGAATATTGTCGGTAAACCGATGGCCAGCTTATTACTGCATGCGCACTGTAGCGTGACGACACTGCACTCCCGCAGCCGCGACGCGGCGCAGCTGGCGCGCCAGGCCGATATTGTGATTGCGGCCGTCGGCCAACCGCAAATGATTGATGCCAGCTGGATCAAGCCCGGCGCGCTGGTGATTGACGTGGGCATCAACCGCGTGACGCTGGCCGATGGCAGCACCCGATTAGTGGGTGACGTGGATTTTGACAGCGTGAGTTTAGTGGCGAAAGCCTTGACGCCGGTGCCTGGCGGAGTCGGCCCGATGACGATTGCTTGTCTGATGCAAAACACCGTGCTGGCTGCCGAACTGCAATTGCAGCAGTCGCTCGCCGTGCAGCCTGCGTAAGGGGGAGATATGCCACTCGCATTACTGAAATACGGACTCTCGTCTGAGTATCCTGCCGAGGTTGATATTCCTGCCCCGCGCGCGCTCAAAAAACACTACGACGTGGTGATCATCGGCGGCGGCGGTCACGGGCTGGCGATTGCCTACTATCTGGCGAAATATCACCGCATCACCAATGTGGCCGTGCTGGAAAAGGGCTATCTGGCGGGCGGCAATACCGCGCGCAACACTGCCGTGATTCGCTCCAATTACCTCACCTCGGAAGGCGTGCGTTTCTACAGCGAATCGGTGAAGCTTTTCCAGAACCTGTCCAATGAATTTGATTTCAACATCATGTACTCGGAACGCGGTCAGCTGACCCTGGCGCATACCGACAGCACGGTGCGTGCGTTTCGTCAGCGCGCTGAAGTGAATAAGCACTTTGGCGGCCGCACTGAGATGATCGATCGCCAGCAGATCAAGGAGCTTGTCCCCACGCTGAATCTCGATCCGGGCAATCTGCCGGTGCTGGCGGGCTTGTGGCATATCGACGGCGCCACGGCCCGACACGATGCGGTGGCGTGGGGCTATGCCAAAGAGGCCGCCAAACGCGGCGTTGAAATACATCAAATGACGGCGGTTGAGGATTTGGTGATTACCGACGGGCGCATCACCGCCGTGAAAACCAATCGCGGAGTCGTCGGCTGCGGTTGTGCGGTGCAGGCGGTGGCCGGACATAGCTCATTGCTGGCGCAGAAAGCCGGCTTTCGGCTGCCGGTTGTCTCTTATCCCCTGCAGGCGATGGTGACGCAGCCGGTGAAACCCTTCCTCGATCCGCTGGTCAGCTCCTCGGCCTTGCACTGCTACGTACAGCAAACCAGCCGTGGAGAAGTGGTGTTTGGCGGCGGCTCGGATCCTTATCCGCTCTACAACACCCGCTCCACGCTTGATCTGAAAGAGAGCCTGATTGCGCACGGTATCGAGATGTTCCCGTTCCTCGCGAAGGCGCGGCTGATGCGCCAGTGGGCGGGAATTACCGACATGACGCCCGACTACAGCCCGATCATGGGGGAAAGCCCGGTCAAAAATTACTACCTCGACGCGGGCTGGGGCACCTGGGGTTTTAAAGCCACCCCGATTTGCGGCAAAACTATGGCCGAAATGGTTGCCAGCGGCGGTAAGACGCCAGAACTGATTGCTCCCTTCAAGCTGGATCGCTTTGCTCGCTTTCAGCAGGTCAATGAAATGGGCGCCACAGCCGCCAGCCACTAAAGGATCGCGCGATGAAAATTATGCACTGCCCGCTGAACGGGCCTCGCAATATCAGTG
Source organism: uncultured Pantoea sp. (assembly GCA_966185695.1). GTDB lineage: Bacteria > Pseudomonadota > Gammaproteobacteria > Enterobacterales > Enterobacteriaceae > Pantoea. Next base: position 129,523 of record CBIFUL010000002.1, read on the forward strand.
AATTTGCCTACGGCGGTGAAGTGAAAACCGTACCCGATCAGCTAACCTGTAGCGATCGCGAGTGGGCCGACTACGTGTTCTATGAAAATAATCTCGCGGGGGTGGTAACCGAATGGTGGTTCCACACGCCGTCGAGTTATTGGTTTCTGGCGGAGCGCGATACCGTTTCTGACGAAGTGCTGCGCACCTTTGACGCCAGTGAACGCTTTCCCAACCCGCACAGCAGCGCGTTGCCAGCCAGCGTGCATGCCGGTCTGGAGGAGGCCTTATGAGCCAGAAACGCCTTGCCGCGCCGATGGGACGCCTGATCGCGCGCGATTGCCCGGTGACCTTCACCTTTGAAGGGCAAACCCTTCAGGGATTTGTTGGCGACACCATCGCCAGCGCGCTGACGGCGGCGGGTCGTCGCGTGATTTCCCGCTCGTTCAAATATCACCGGCCGCGCGGCGTGCTGAGTATGTTTGGTCAGGACGCGAATACGCTGGTGCAGCTGCCGGATGAGCCCAATGTGCTTGCCGACGTGCAGCCGATCACCACCGGGCTGGCCGTCACCGGTCAAAACTACACCGGTTCGCTGGATAAAGATCGTGACGAGAAAATGCAGCTGTTTTCCCGTTTTATGCCGGTGGGCTTCTATTACCGCGCCTTCTACAAACCCAAAGGCATGTGGAAGCGCTGGGAGCCGCTCATCCGCCGTAAAGCCGGACTGGGCGTGCTGAACCTCAATGTCGCGCAGGCCTATTATGATAAAGCCTACCTGTTCTGCGACCTGCTGGTGGTGGGAGGCGGGCCAGCCGGGATGCAGGCGGCATTAACCGCGGCTGACGGCGGGGCGAACGTGATCCTGGTGGATCAGCTTCCACTGCTGGGCGGTGCATTGAGCTGGGCGCGTTTATCGGTTGACGCTCAGCAAAGCGAAGACGTGCTTGCCATGCTGACCAGCCGGGTCACGTCGCATGCCAACATTCGCGTGATGGTGGATGCCACCTGTAACGGTTGGTTTAAAGATCACTACCTGCCGGTGATTCAGGGCCAGCGGATGTACAAAGTGCGTGCTGAAACCTGCGTGGTGGCGGCAGGTGCTTACGATCAGCCGGTGGTATTCCGCCATAACGATCTGCCCGGCGTCATGCTCACCAGCGCGGCGCAGCGGCTGATGCAGCACTACGGCGTTAAGCCGGGGCAACGCGCGGTGCTGCTGACCGGCAATGACGATGCCTACCTGGCGGCGATGACGCTCACCGAGCAGGGCGTGGACGTCGCCGCCATCATCGACATGCGTGACGTTTTGCCCGATACCGCGTTAACGCAGCCGCTAAAACGTGCCGGGATTGAACTGGTTGCCCAGGCTACCGTGTATGAAGCGATGGCCGACGGGAACGGCCGTCTGGCGGGCGTTGAGGTGCGCAGCATCCTCGGCCAGGGCAAGGTAGCAGAGAGCGGGAAGCGTATTGATTGCGATCTGTTATGCATGTCAGCAGGCTACATGCCCGCCTGGCAGCTGCCGTGTCAGGCGGGTGGAAAACTGCATTATGACGATGACACGGCCAGCTTTACGCTGAATCAGCTGCCGCAGGGCATGTTCACCGCCGGTTCCATCAATGGCTGGCACGCGCTGGACGATGTGATGCAGGAGGGCATCAGGGTTGGGCGACAGGTGTTGCAGCAGCTGGGGCGCAGCCACAACATCAGCCTGCTGGCACCGCAACCGGATGAAAAACCCTTGATCAACTACCCGTGGCCAATCTTCCCGCATCCGAAGGGCAAAGAGTTTGTCGATTTTGATGAAGATCTGCAGATCAAAGACATCATCAATGCCACCAAACACGGCTACCGGGATGTGCAGCTGGTGAAGCGCTTCTCCACCGTCGGCATGGGGCCGTCTCAGGGACGCCACTCCGCGCTGCCTACCGCCCGCTTAGTGGCGCAGGCGACAGCGCGCAGCGTCAGCGAAACGGGCGTCACCACCGCGCGTCCTCCGTTCAGTGCCGAAAGCCTGGCGCACCTTGCCGGTCGCCATTTCGATCCCTGGCGCGTGACGGCCCTGCATCAGCGGCATCTCGCCTTACAGGCACAGATGATGCCTGCCGGTAACTGGCTGCGCCCCGGCTGGTATCAATCCGCCAGCACCCCGGATAAAGCATCGGCCGTGCAGGCCGAAGTGCTGAATGTGCGCAACAACGTCGGGCTGATTGATGTTTCTACCCTCGGCGGGATTGAGTTACGCGGGCCGGACGCCGCTGAACTGCTGAATCGCCTGTACACCTTTGCTTTTATCAAGCAGCCCATTGGGCGAACGCGTTACGCGTTGATGACCAACGAGCAGGGCGTAGTAATCGATGATGGCGTCGCCTGTCGGCTGGGTGAACATCATTTTTATGTCACCGCCACCACCAGCGGTGTTGCACGCGTTTACCAGTCGATGTTGCAGTGGAACACGCGCTGGCGGCTGGATGTGGACATCACTAACGTGACGTCCGCCTGGGCGGCGGTGAACCTGGCGGGACCGCATTCCCGTCAGGTGCTCAGCAAGGTGTGCCAGAGCCTGGATCTGTCGGCAGAGGGCTTTCCCTATCTTGCCTGTCGCGAAGCGAAGGTGGCCGGCATTCCCGCGCGCTTACTCAGAGTTGGTTTCGTCGGCGAACTCGGCTATGAAATTCACGTTCCCACCCGCTACGCCCAGGCGTTATGGGATGCGCTGATGCAGGCTGGCGCGCCGCTGGGCATCAAGCCGTTTGGCGTCGAAGCTCAGCGCCTGCTGCGCCTGGAAAAGGGCCACTTGATTATTGGGCAGGACACCGACGGCATGAGTCATCCCGGTGAAATCAGCATGGGTTGGGCGGTTAACCGTGCCAAAGCCGAATTCATCGGCCGACGGGCGATTGATATTCTCGATGCGCAGCAACCGCTACGCAAACTGGTGGCATTCACCTTGCCCGCCGGTTCGCCGCAGCCGCTTGAAGGGCATCTGGTGCTGGAGGGCGATCGTATTACCGGCAACGTCACCTCCTGTGAATATTCGCCCACGCTCAAGATGATCATTGGCATGTCCTATGCATCAGTTGAACGTGCAACGCCGGGAGAGCGTATCACGATCCGTACTGAAGGCGGGCAAGACGTGGCGGCGCAGGTGGTGAAACTGCCTTTCTATGATGCTGAAAACCAGCGACAGGAGCTGTAATGATGCAAGACATGCACGTTTTAGCGGCAGGGCCGCTGGATCATCTCGGCGTGGCGACGCGGGATGACGACAACACCAGGCTGCGTGACTGTTCGCATCAGGCCAGAGTCGGCTTTCGCGGGCGTCATGTTGCCTGGTATCTGCAACAGCAGGGCTTTACGCTGCCCGATCGGCCAAATCAGGCGCTTTGGCAAGCGGATGGTTCGCTGGTGGCGCGTTTGTCGCAGACCGAGTACCTGTTGCTCTCCTCCTCGCCCGCGTCGCAGCAGCGCATTCAGCAGCTAGAGCAGACGTGGCAAATGAGCGAACTGGCATGCTATCTGCTGCCGCGACAGGATACCCATGCCTGGCTTGCACTGCGCGGTGCGCATCTGGCGGAGATCATGGCGAAACTCTGTGCGGTCGACCTGTCCGCCGCGCCTTTTGCCGCCGGCGCCATTGCGCAGACCTCAGTGGCGCGCGCCAATGCCCTGGTGATCAACGCCTCGCAGCAGCAGGACGCGCAGTTCTGGCTGTTGGTTGATTTCTCCATGGCGCACTACTTCTGGGACGTGTTACAGGACGCGAGCGCGGAGTTCGCCACGGCCCACTAATACCTTACCTTCACATCCGGACTGCGGTCCGGATCAACATATTGCAGGTGTGTATGTCCCTCGTGGCGATAACCGAAAACGACTATACCGTTCCCGCGTTATTTCGCGGGCTGACCATCATTGAGATGTTTAACAGCCGCGATCGCGTGTTGACGGTGCAGGATTTTGCCGATCGGCTTGGGGTGTCAACGTCCTCGATCTATCGCATTGTCACCACGCTCACCGAGATGAACTATCTCGATAAGGTGGCGAAAAATACTTACCAGCTCGGCCCGCAGGTGATCTCCAACGGCTTTAGTTACTTGGCCAGCCGGGACGTGGTGGACATTGCCATGCCGCACCTGAATGCGTTACGCAACACGGTCTCAATGTCCTGCCACCTGAGCATTCGCGAGGGGCAAGAGGCGGTTTACATTTACCGCTCGTTTGCTTCGCAGCGTTTATCGGTCAACGTGCCGATTGGCACACGCATTCCCTGCCACTGTAGCGCGATGGGGCGGGTGTTATTGACCGGCTTAAACGACGTTGAGCTGGAAAGCCTGTATCAGCACGTCAGGCTGGATGGCTATTCGGTTTCCGCACCCCGCAGCCTGCCGGAGCTGAAACAGACCATCCAGCAGGACAGTCTCAACGGCTGGGTTGAGCATCGCTCAGACTTTGCCACCGCCATTGCCTGTGCGCTGCGCGATCACCACAACCAGATTATTGCGGCGATCAATGTGTCGGGGCCTGATGCCCTGATGGAAGATGCGCACCAGAAAGATATGGTGCGCGACGCTCTGCTGGCCACGGCGCAGCGCATCTCTTTTGAACTGGGCAACTTAAGAAAAATGTCGGAGAAAATTAAGCCCCGATGACCAAGCCGATCGCTCCCCACCAGCGCGCTGACCCGCTGAGTCTGGAACAGCATATCGCCCGACAGCTCAAGCAGCGGCGTAAATCGCAGGGTTACAAAATTTCTGACGTCGCGCGGATTGCCGGCGTCAGCGTGGGGATGGTCAGCAAAGTTGAAAATGCCCATGTCTCAACCAGCCTCGATATCATCAGCCGCCTGTGTGATGCCATTGGCTTACCGGTGTCAAAACTGTTCAGCGATTACGACGTGGCGAAACGCGGCGCGCAGCTGATCAAAGCCGGTGAAGGTATGGAGGTGGTTCGCACCGGAACGGAGGTCGGCCATGCCTATCAGCTTTTGAGCTATGCGCAGGGACCGCAAAAGCTGTACGAGCCTTTTCTGGTCACGATGGATGACGCCAGTGAAGTGTTTCCGAATTTTTGCCATCCGGGACACGAGTTTCTCTATTTGCTGGAGGGTGAACTGATTTATCGGCATGGCACCCGCTTGTATCCGATGTCACCGGGTGACAGCCTGTCGTTCGACGGCGGCGTTCCGCACGGCCCTGAAAAGCTCCTGCAGGTGCCGATTCGGTTATTGTCGATTATTCATTATGACGATCGGGATGCGTAGCGCGCCCGGTTTCATCGATGCGTAAAGCCGGTTGATCCGCTATCGGAGCGTTACGCTTTGTCAGTGGATAGGGCTAATGTCTTTAAGCGCAACGGTAGCGCTCGCTCAATTTCCTTACGATGAAAAGGAGAGAGTTTTTTCCATTCTCGCGCTTCCTTGAGGGTTCGACCACAGCCGGTACACCAGCCTTTTGAACCACTAAAAACACACACATCCGTGCAGGGTGACTTTATCGCCATTGCAGTGCCTCACCATTGTTTAATCTAAAAAATTACCGGTTGATTTTACGCCTGCTGTTTCAGGCAAACTGTATATTCAGGGTTCCCCGATCGGTATGGTTGATGAAGGCATCCACTTTCCAGGTCGCGTAGATAAGTTCGGACGTTAACACCGTCTTAGGTGAACCCGCCGCAACGACTTCACCCTGACGCAGCACCACTAAATGCTGGCAATATCGGGCAGCCAGGTTTAAGTCGTGCAGCGCGATTACCACCGTGACAGGTAACGCGGTGATGAGCCGCATCAGCTCAAGCTGAAACTGAATATCAAGATGATTCACGGGCTCATCCAGTAGCAGAACATCGGGCTTTTGCGCCAGCGCGCGCGCGATCTGACAGCGCTGCCGCTCTCCGCCTGACAGACGTTGCCAGGGCCGGTTAGCCAACGCGTTTAGCTGCATCAGCGTCAGCGCCTCCTCCACAGCATGTTTATCGGCTTCTCGCCAGGGACTAAAGGCGCCGCGATGGGGCGTGCGGCCCAGTCTTACAATGTCTATCACGCTGAGTTGGTTGTCTGCTTCAGCATGCTGCGGCACAAAGGCCAGCGTGCGGGCAAGGTTTCGACGCGAAATTTCACCCAGCGCTGTGCCATTGATATGGATGCATTGGCTGGGAGCAGGGAATAACCCGGCCAGCGAGCGAATCAGCGTGGATTTGCCGGAACCATTGGGGCCGAGCAGCCCAACGGTTTGCGCCTCTCCGGCATGGAAACAGATGTCTGACAGGATAGGAATGTTTTGCAGGGCCACATTGAGGTGACTTACAGCAATACTCATAACGATTTCCCTCGGCTGCGGTAGAGAATTACGGCAAATATCGGCGCGCCAACCAGCGCCGTCACGACCCCGACCGGCAGCACCTGATGGCTGATCAGCGTGCGGGAAAAGAGGTCTGCCAGGATCATGAAATGGCTGCCGGCGATAAAGGTGACCGGAATGCTCACCAGATGCCGATGACCAACCAGCATGCGCGTGATATGGGGGATCACCAGCCCAATAAAGCCCACTGCGCCAATGGCACTGACGATCACTGCGGTGACCAGCGCAGTAATAAGCAGCAGGACAATGCGCACAAAAATCACCCGCGTGCCTAACGTGGCGGAAATTTCTACGCCGAAGGTAAAGGTATCCAGCGATCGGGCATAGCTGATAATCAGCAGCAAGCCGGCCAGAGAGACCAGTGAGCATAAGATGGCGTCTGGCCAGCGCACGCCGCTAAGGCTGCCCAGCAGCCAAAACATCACGCCGCGCGACTGTTCAGCGTTCGCTGCTGTACTGACAATGTAAGATGTCAGCGCGTTAAACAGCTGGGTGCCCGCCACACCGGCAAGGATAATTCTTCCGCTATTTTGCTGAATCCCGCCAGACAGAAGCAGTATCAGGCCAAAGGCCAGACAGGCGCCGGTAAATGCGCCTACGCCGACGGTGACGATCCCGCCTCCGACGCCCAACAGCATGATGCAGACGGCGCCGGTTGAAGCGCCAGCCGAAATGCCCAGCAGATAGGGTTCAGCAAGCGGGTTGCGTAACACCGACTGCAATACCAGCCCGCACAGCGCCAGGCCGCCCCCACTGCTGGCCGCCATCAACGCTCTGCTCATGCGATATTGCCAGACAACGCCTGCCTCGACCGGAGAGAGGTCATAGTGGGCCACGCCTAAACCGTTAGCGATGGCCTGCGCGGTCACCGTAAAAGAGATGGGCATGTCACCGGTTGCCGACGCCAGCACCATCATGATGGGCAGGCTGAGTAGGCCTGCCAGCATCACCACCGCGGTCTGCGCAGGCGAAGCATCCTTATTGGTCATGGTGAATGTGGTACGCGGACAACTGCTTGCCGATCAGTTCAACGGCGTCCACGTTACGCAGTGAAGGGTTCAGCGACATGGCCGGAACCACGATGATGCGATCCTGTTTCACCGCGTTCATCTCTCGGGTAACGGGATCGTGTTGCAGAAACGCTTTTTTCACTGCGGCGTCATCTGCCGGATAGAGCCGACGATCCATATTTGCTATCACAATCACGTCAGGCTGCGACTGCGCAATGTGCTCCCACGTCACCGCAGGCCACTCTTCCGCAGAGTGGATAATGTTTTGCAGACCCAGGGTTTTGCTTATCCATGCGGGCGCACCGGCATTGCCAGCAACCCAGGGATCGCCCTTCAGCCGCGTGCTGGAAAACCAGAACACCACTTTAAGCGGATGAGAGGCCCGCGTGCCCGCCTGCTGCTGCGCATGAGAAATACGCTGCGCCAAATGGGTTTTAAGCGCTTCACCGCGCTCGACCACATCGAAGAGGGTGGAAAGCTGGGTTATCTCACTCAGGATGGTGTCCAGCGTATAGGGTGAGGTGCGCGCGCCGTCGCCATTTGAGGTGGAGGTCACCGCTTTGCCGGTGCAGTCTGCAGGCGATATCCACGTTTTAATGCCCAGCTGTTCGAACTGCTCACGGGTGGCCACTTCGCCCTGTGGGCCTACATGCCAGTTGTACTGTGCCAATACCAATTCCGGCTTTTGGGCTACCACCGCTTCAAATCCCGGAGAATTATCCGCGATACGTTTCAGGCCGGCTCCTTTATCTGCAAGTTCCGGTGGCAGCTTGCCAAACCATACCGAAGTTCCGGCGATGGTTTTTTCCAGACCCAGTAAGAGCAGGAGTTCGGTTTCATGCTGTCCTATGGTGACGACCCGGGCGGGCGGCTGTAGAAAAGTTTCAGCCGTACCACAGTTTTCAACCGTTAACGGGTAGGGGGTGGCAAAAGCCGTCGTGCATGAGAAAGCCAGTATTGCCGGGATAAGGTGTTTTGCGCTAAAGTTCATTACATCTGCCATGGTTACGTTATAACATAACATATTCCGGCATTGGCCAGGGTTTTGTCAATTACTGGCGTCGAACAGAGTAAAACGTTCTGAAAGCCGTGGCATTACCTGGCCGGAAAGCCAATCCTCAGCGTTCTGTGCGTGGGTTACGGCTTGAACGATACCAGTTTCTTTAACGAGGTTTAGATGATCAGCACAGTGTCCAATGAGCAAAAAGCCCTTTTGGCGATGCCGCCGGAAGACTATATGAATCCGCAACAGCGCAATTTCTTTTTGCGTCTGTTGAACCATGAGCGCGGAGAACTGATTGCTCATATCGACTATCTGAAATCCCAGCTTGAACGCAGCGAGCAGCAGGGTGATGAAGCCGACAAAGCCCTGCGCGAGGAGGAGTTACGCCTGCTATTTCGTCAAATCGATCGTGAGAGCCGTCTGGTACCAAAATTTGACGCGGCGCTGCAACGCATCAAAAACGGTGAGTACGGTTTCTGCCGCGAAACCGGTGAGCCTATCGGGCTGGCGCGTTTGCTGCTCAGACCGACAGCTGAGCTTTCCATTGACGCCAAAATAAAACAGGAAATGGTTGAAGCGCAGTACCGCAAATAGCGGTTGGTGCATTTTATGCGCAAATATATAAATAACGGAAATCAACTAAAAGGGCTGCGTTATATTTTTAGTGATGCTTTTTTCTCCCGCGCGCATATTTTAAGCGTTAATTCAGGAGGGCAGTGAGTTCTTTCTGGGAAATTTCAGATATTCCTTCGATAAAGTGCAGGGAGCGGGAAGTGAATTATTATCTCCTCACCTTAATTCTCTGACTGGAATATCATGAAAAACAAAGCTCAGTTAATCACTACTGCATTATTTCTCACCTGTGCCGCGTCCGCCTTTGCAAAAAATCCGCTGAGTGTGCACATCCTCAATTTGCAGACCGGGGTGCCAACAGCGGGCGTTGAAGTCGAGCTGGACCAAAAAGAGAAGGGCGACTGGACAAAGATTGCTAGCGGAGTGACCGATGCGAATGGCAGGATCACCGCGCTATACCCGGAACAAAAAACCGTCAGCTCGGGTACTTATCGCGTCGTGTTTAAAACGGGCGACTATTATCAAAAATCCGGTGAGAAATCATTTTTCCCGGAGATTCCGGTGGAGTTCACTATGGCTAATAATGGCGAACACTACCATATTCCGTTACTGCTGAGTCCATACGGTTACTCAACCTACCGTGGAAATTAAATAACGCGTGGCATGCCGTTTAGGGTATTTTCTATTCTGACGGTAAGCGCGTAATAAATAAGCGGTGGCAGGTGTGATTATTTATCTGTTTGCTACGCATTTAGGCGTTGACCCTTACTGTTCACGGATGTAATTGATGATATGGTCAAGGAAGACCCGCGTTTTCGCCGGTATCAATCTGCCGGGTGGCATAATTGCATATACGCCACCTTGATTATTACCCTGCCATTGCGGAAGAACGTGTTGCAACGTCCCCTGACGCAGTTCTGCTGTCGCCAGCCATTCCGGTATCAGGGCAATGCCAAGTCCATCTAACGCTGCCTGCAACAGCGCTTCTGAATTGTCTGACTGTATTGGGCCATCTGGCCTGACTGTTACATTATTGGCACCCTTAGATAATATCCAATCAGGTTTGCCACTACTGCTAATGAATTTTAAGCAGCTGTGGTGCGTGAGATCTTCAGGATTAGTGGGTATTCCACAACGCCTTAAATAATCTGGCGAGGCAACTAGCTGATAACCAAATCTGATAATCGTGCGCGATACCAATGCACTGTCGGTCAGTTTTCCTACCCTGACTGCCATATCAATATTTTCTGCAACCAAATCCGTCATGCGATCGGTAAATCGGAGATCAAACTTAATACCTGGATAGGCGACGATAAAATCTCTTATGCCCGGTACGATCCAGCGACGTCCGTACGTTACCGGCAGGGAAATCCGCAGCAGTCCCTGGGGCGCCTCAGCAAATTCGCTGACTTCCAGGCGTGCACAGCGCATGTCATCAAGCAGTCTTCTTACACGACTGTAAAACAGCTCGCCGGCCTCCGTCAGCGCTACGTGGCGAGTCGATCGCGCGAGAAGACGGGTGCCCAGCTGCGTTTCAAGCTGTTGGATGCGACGTGAAATAACGGTGGCGTTTCGACCAAGAACCTGCGCCGCTCCTGTAAAGCCATTATTTTCCACAACGGCGACAAAGGCCGTCAGCTCTTCAGTTTTGAGGCCTTCACCGTATTCCTGCATTTTTTGCATTACTAATGTTCTTTAACAGGGGATTATCATAAATTTTGCAGATGATACCGTATCAGCACTGACTTAACAGGAGCAGAAAATGAAAACTTTCCTCAGTATTGGTACAGGTCCGGGCATTGGCTTTGCAACCGCTGAACGTTTTGCCCGTGAAGGCTTCCGCGTTGTACTGGCAGCCCGTGATGAAGCACGCGTAAATGAACTCGTAAAACGGCTGACTGATGCGGGTTATGAAGCTGTCGCACATACCGTTGATGCGGCAAACCCTGAAGCCGTTACCGCGCTTGTTGGCAATGTTGAAGCCGAGTTCGACAGTTTGGATGTGCTGCATTACAACGCAGCCCGTCTGCATCAGGCCACTCTGCAGCAGCAGGCTGCAGATACGTTTAATACCGATCTTTCCGTCAATATTGGCGGAGCCATGACAGCCTCACAGGCTGCACTGAACGTCATGTCGGCGCGCGGAAACGGCACTGTTCTGATCACCGGCGGTGGCTGGGGCATCTATCCGAATCCTGATTTCATTTCGGTCAGCGTCGGCAAAGCGGGCACCCGGGCGCTCACGCTGGGTCTGTTCGAACCGGCACGTGCTGCCGGCGTCCATGTGGCAACGGTTACCGTCGCCACACTGGTACAACCGGAGTCATCTGAAGCGGCAGGCATAGCGCAGGCGTTCTGGGACCTCTATTCTCAGCCTGTCGGGGAATGGACCGCGGAAACTGTATTTAGCGGGTAAAAAATAACCGGCCTGCAAGCGGGCCGGTTTTGATTCTTGTACGAATTAACCGTTAGTAAGTCCTCTTTACTGGTTTAATGACAAAAACAGATCTGCTTCACAAAATTTATTTTTTGCGCCACTGACGGCTTTTTATTTCGAGATGCTTAACGCATCATCCCTGCCTGAACAGGATTGTTACTTTTTTAAGGCAAAACCTGAGTCGCGCCCTTTTGTTATCGAGAGGGCGCGACTCAGGTTTTTTTTTGGTCATTTTTCAGGCGTACCCAGGAGAGTCAACATGCAGTATCAGGCATTGGCAGACGAAATACTCGAAGGCGTGGGCGGTAAAAAAAACATCATCAGCGTTATGCACTGCGCAACGAGGTTGCGATTCAAACTTCGCGAAAGCAAACGTGCTGACACCACCACGCTGAAGGATAACCCTGGCATCATCATGGTGGTCGAAAGCGGCGGGCAATATCAGATTGTGATTGGCAATCAGGTCGGAGAGGTCTATCGCGAGCTGGCAAACCGTCATGGTCTGGGGGCTGAAGAGAGTGCGCCTGTGGACGGCACGGAAAAAAGCAGCCTGTTTGCACGCTTTATCGATCTGGTTTCCGGCATTTTTACGCCGTTTATTGGCGTGATGATTGCAACCGGTATTCTTAAAGGGTTACTGGCTTTGGCGCTGGTGACCGGTGTGATGCAGGCAGAAACCGGTACTTATAAAGTGCTTTTCGTCGCCAGCGATGGATTTTTTTACTTTCTGCCTATCGCTCTTGGTTACAGTGCCGCCAAAAAGTTTGGTGGCAATCCCTTCGTCAGCATGGCCGTGGCAGCAGCGCTGGTGCATCCCGTGGTGCTTGAAGCACTCCGGTCAGAACAACAAGGGCAGCGCCTCTCTTTTCTGGGGCTGCCGCTGGAGCTGGTGAATTACAGTTCGTCAGTGATTCCGGTCATTTTTGCTGCCTGGGTGGCCAGCCTGATTGAAAAGTGGGTACATCCGCGCGCTCCGCTTGCGGTACGTAATTTCACCACGCCGCTGATTTGCCTGACGCTCACCGTTCCTCTCACGTTTATGGCCATCGGACCGGCGGCAACCTGGCTCAGCCGCCTGCTGGCACAGGGTTATCTGTGGATTTATGAGCTCAGCCCGCTGTTTGCCGGCACCGTAATGGGCGCGGTATGGCAGCTGTGTGTCATGTTTGGTCTGCATTGGGGGCTGGTTCCAATCATGCTGAACAACTTTGCCAATTTTGGTCACGATACCCTGTTGCCACTGCTGATGCCGGCCGTTCTGGGGCAGGCCGGTGCCACGCTGGGCGTATTTTTACGTGCCCGTGAAGCGAAGCTAAAAGCGGTTGCTGGTTCGGCGTTCACGGCCAGTCTATTTGGCATTACCGAACCTGCGGTTTACGGGGTGACTCTGCCTCGCCGCCGCCCGTTTATTTTTGGCTGCATCAGCGGTGCATTAGGCGCCTCGGTGCTGGGATACTGGCATACCACCATGTACTCCTTCGGTTTCCCCAGCGTTTTCACTTTCCTGCAGGTGGTGCCATCGGGCGGCATTGACGCCAGTGTGTTCGCCGCCTTTGCCGGTGCAGCCATTGCGATGATGTTTGCCGCCGCAGCAACCTATTTCTTCGGCATGCCCGAGGATAAAAACAGTGAAGCGGTCACGGTGACCCCTTCGGAAAGCCAGGCTGAAGCCGTTCCCCATGGCAAGCGCGAAGTTATTCTCAGCCCCCTGTCCGGAGACCTTGTTCCGCTGGCGCAGGTGGCGGATGAAAGTTTTGCCAGTGGTTTGCTGGGGGCGGGCGTCGCCATTGTTCCCGCAGAGGGACGCGTGATCTCACCGGTGAACGGGGTCGTTTCCAGCCTGTTTCGAACCGGCCACGCCATTGGACTCACCTCTGAAGAGGGTTGTGAAGTGCTCATTCACGTAGGACTCGATACCGTAAAACTCGACGGTCAGCATTTTTATCCGCAGGTGAAAAACGATCAGGTTGTGAAAGCTGGAGATGTTCTCCTCACCTTTGATATCGAGGCGATTAAACACGCCGGTTTCGATCTCACTACGCCCGTCCTTGTCACGAACAGTGAAGATTTCATTGATGTTCTGGCGATAAACACCGCAGCGGTGCAAGAAAATTCCTTGTTGTTAACCGTCTTTAAATAAGCAGGAGAAGAAAGATGAACAAACGTTTTCCCGAAGGTTTCTTATGGGGTGGCGCGGTTGCCGCTAATCAGGTTGAAGGCGCTTACCAGCTCGGCGGCAAAGGCCTTTCCACGTCAGATCTGCAACCCAACGGCATTTTTGGCGGAAGAGTTGAGCGCACGGAGGGTGATTTTGGCGTAAAAGATACCGCCATCGATTTTTATCATCGCTTTCCAGAAGACATCAAACTCTTTGCAGAGATGGGTTTTACAGTATTGCGCACCTCAATTGCCTGGACCCGAATCTTTCCTCAGGGCGATGAAGCTGAAGCTAACGAAGAGGGACTGGCATTTTACGATCGGCTGTTTGATGAGATGGCCAAGTACAACATCACCCCGCTCGTTACCTTATCGCATTATGAAATGCCTTATGGACTGATCAAGAAGTACGGTGGCTGGGGCAATCGCACTACCATTGACTGCTTCGAGCGCTATGCGCGCGCCGTGTTCACGCGTTTCCAGCACAAGGTCAAACATTGGCTGACTTTCAATGAGATCAACATGTCGCTGCATGCTCCTTTTACCGGCGTGGGGTTGCCGGAAGACAGCGATGAGCCAGCCATTTATCAGGCGATTCATCACCAGCTGGTTGCCAGCGGCCGTGCCGTCAGGGCCTGCCATGAAATCGTCAAGGACGGAAAGATCGGCAATATGCTGCTCGGGGCGCTGCTTTATCCACTGAGCTGCCGCCCGGCGGATGTGATGGAAACGCTGCAACAAAATCGTGAGTGGCTGTTCTTTGGCGATGTTCAGGTGCGTGGCGCCTATCCGGCTTATATGAAACGTTTCTTCGCGGAACGTAACATTCAGCTTGAGGTGACAGAGGAAGATAAGCGCGACCTGAATAACCCGATCGACTATATCTCGTTCAGTTACTACATGACGGGATGCGTTACCACCAACGAGGAGGAGAATAATAAGGCGCGCGGAAATATTCTCTCAATGGTGCCAAACCCGCACCTGAAAAGCTCTGACTGGGGCTGGCAGATCGATCCGGAAGGGCTGCGTATCCTGATGAACATGCTCTATGACCGCTATCAAAAACCGCTGTTTATCGTGGAGAACGGTCTTGGCGCGAAAGACACGCGTGAAGCAGATGGTAGCATCAACGACGATTACCGCATTGAGTATCTGAACGATCACCTGGTACAGGTACGCGAAGCCATAGAAGACGGCGTTGAAGTCATGGGGTACACCAGCTGGGGGCCAATCGATCTGGTCAGCGCCTCTAAAGCGGAGTTTTCCAAACGTTACGGCTTTATTTATGTCGACCGGGATGATGAAGGCAAAGGTACGCTGGAGCGTTCTCGTAAACAGAGCTTTTACTGGTACAGGGATGTGATCAAGAGTAACGGCGAAACGCTGAAATAACTTATCTGCCGGGCGCATCCGCGCCCGGTGTCACGCTTCGTCATGGACATCAGCAAGCGCAAGCGTTTCCCGGCGAATGCGCTCGATATGAATTGTCAGGAACATGCGCTCTTCACTGGATAACGCATACCGGTATTTTTGTTGGATATGTTTATCCACGATAACGGCGCATTGATAAGCGGCAGGATATTTTTCCCGTACCACGTCATGCAGTGTTTCATCTTCGCTCACTACGCCTTTTTTACCCAGCATCCTTTGGGCAAAAAACTTGAGATGGTTTACGAAACGGTTATAGCTCAGGCTATCTGGCACGTAATCCAGCTTGAGCCGGTATTTCACAATTTGCAGCACCTCCTGCATAAAAGCAGTGACGTGCGAGACTTCTGTGATGTCGCCCCCGAGCTGGGCATTGACCAGATGCAGGGCAATAAAACCGGCCTCATCTTCCGGCAGGCGCACCTTCAGGCGCTTCTCAATCATGTCCAGCGCACTCATACCCAGCGCATACTCACGTGGATAGAGCGTTTTGATTTCCCACTTCAGGACGTTAGGAACCGAGATGCCCTGACTGTGGCGTTCCAGCGCGAAATGACAGTGGTCACACAGCGCGACAAATACGCTTTCATGCAGTTTCTGTCCAAGTTGATCTTTGGCGGCATGGATGATCAGTTCAGTTGTGGTGATAACTTCAAGCGGTATATCGGAGAATAATTCGCTGAGTCGTCCTGTTAAGGCATTGCTCTGCAAGGCAAACACCTTCTCAACCTGGCCTGCATCAACCGAATCGTTAACCCGCTTCTGAAAGGCCAGTCCGCGTCCCATTACCACCTGTTCCCGACCATCCTCAGCAATGACTATCACAACATTATTATTCAGTATTTTTGCTATCTTCATTTGCTCGCCAGATAAGAAAAAACCTGACCCACTATCCAGTCAGGTCAGGCAGCCCGAAGGCATTAACGCATCCAGAGATGATCGCGTCGGACAGCGTTTCTGGCAAGCACAACCGCGGGTTTCTGTGGTGTTTGTCAGTTTTATCTCGTCCGGCCGAACGCGCCGTTATCTCGCTAAATCAGCATCATTCATAGTTACAAAAAATGGCGATCTTATTACCGATGGGATCGCGCAGATAAGCGACATAAAAGTGCGCAGTATACTCTTTGCGAATACCCGGCTTACCGTCATCTTCGCCGCCAGCCGCCAGTCCGGCAGCAAAAACTTCATCGACCTGTGCGCGCGTCTGGGCGCGCAGCGCCGGCATCACCCCGTTTCCGGCGGTTGCAGGTTTACCGTCATACGGCTGTGCAACATAGATGGCTCCTGGCCCGTTATGACGATCGGGGATATCCGGGAGCGAGAAAATCAGCTTTTTGCCGTAAACCGTTTTTTCATAGCCAAAGGGGTAAAGCACCGCTTCGTAAAAGCGGCCAGATGCTTCAAGATCGTTTGCACCCAGAAAAAGATAGCTGAGCATGGTTTCTCCTCTTAACGTTTAGGGGTCGTTCAGTCCGCAACAAATCCGTCCCAGTTGCGCATGTAGTTGATAAAGTCAGCACTCAGTCCCTGCTGCGCCAGATAGGCGGCGCTGACCGGCAAGGACGGAGTGACGTAGTCGGCGTGTTGACGCACCTGCTGCGGAAAATCGTTCTGCAGGATGGCGGCGCGGCCGATCATCACAAAGTCCAGGCCAGCGTCCAGTACCTCACGGGCTTTAGCTGCGCTCATAATTTTCCCGGATGCGCCCAGCTTGACCTCACCGCGGGGCAGGCGGGCAAACACCTCAATCGCGCGCTGGCCGGCAAATTCTCCCTCTTCCATGACTTTGCTGATGTCCCACGGTGCCAGATCAAGGTAGTCGATTTTTCCTTCTTGCAGCGCGCGCTGCGCCACGTACAGGATGTCCTCAAAGCGCATGCCGTAGCGCTCCAGCGATAGCCTGAGTCCAATCTGGAAGTCCGGCCGACAGGCCGCACGAATGCCGTCAATGATTTCAAAAATCAGGCGGGCGCGGTTCTCCACGCTGCCGCCATAGCTGTCATGGCGCTGATTCAGCGAGTGCGACAGGAACTGGCTAAGGATCCAGCCAAAGGCGGCGTGTACTTCGGCACCGTCAAAGCCGGCACGCTGCGCGCGCAGTGCTGCCGCGATGAAATCATCGCGCAGCTGCCCGACCTCAGCCTGGGTTAACCCCCGGGAAGAGTAGGCGGCGTTGGCACTTGGCCCGACCGCGTAACCCGGAAGGTTGAATCCGGCGCGCATGCCGCCGTGGTGAAGTTGCACAGAAGAAACACCGCCGTGCTGGCGGATGATATCCGCCATGCGGGTCAGGCCGGGAAGCTGCTCGTCGTTCCAGATGCCAAGCTGCCCCTGAAAGGCTTTACCATTCGCCTGCACATTCGCGGCGCAGCTCATGACCATGCTGTAGCCGTTCCGGGCGCAGCTCTCAATCCAGCGGAAATCCGCGTCAGAGGCCGTGCCGTCAACATTGCTTTGCTGGTTGGTCAGCGGGGCCAGTAACAGGCGGTTAGCCAGTTCAGGGCCACGGGGCAGAGTCAGGGGGGTAAACAGATCGGGTTTCACTGCGTTTTCTCGTCCGGTAGTTTATGACAACGGTGCATGTCAGAAATTAAATCGATGCAACGGAGTCTATTTGTGACATGAAGCATTGTCAAATTAACGCTAGCCTTTAAGCGGGGAGTATCAGACAAGATGATGTGTGAGAGGGCTCGACGAGAGAGTGGAACAATTCTTTGACATCATATAATGTCAAATCTAGCATTAACGTCCAGGCGACAGGAGACATCATGAGACAGTATCGCGGCAATACCGCTGAAGAACGGCGGCTGGAAAGACGGGAAAAGCTGCTGCATGCGGCGGCGCGCATCTTTGCGCATCGCGGCTTTCATAACGCGACCGTGAGAGCGGTATGCGAAGAAGCAGGCCTGACCGAGCGTTACTTCTATGAAAGCTTTCAGAACAGCGAGGCGCTTTTTCTGGCGCTGCACCGCGAAACCAGCCAGCGGATCATCGGCATTATCCGGGATGTGCCGGTCAGTGCAGACGATCCCGACGCACAGATGCGAAAGATGCTCGGACGTTTTTTTGATTTTTTCACTACCGATCCGGATGACGCCCGCATGTTTGCCGTGGAGGCCGTATACATCAGCCCGGTTGCGAGAGAAGTGTGCAAAAGCTGGCGTGAAACGCTGGGACAGATCCTGATGCAGGCGATGAATCCCGGGCGCAGCGTAACGGAAAATATTGTGTCTACGGCGGTGGCACGCGCGCTACTGAGCATCGCCGTTGACTGGATGGAAGACGGTTTTTCGCGGCCGCGCAGTGAAGTCCTTGATGCGGGCATGCAGCTGGTCAGCGTGCTGAGAAAAGAACACCCGGAGGGTAACGCCTGACGCTCCGGCAGATTACCGGTAAAAGGAGAGAAGATGAATTATGAATGGCAGAAAGAGCACCTGACGGCCGATGAAAAGGCCGACCTGGTGCTGGCGCAGATGACGGATGATGAGAAATATGCGTGGCTGTCGGGGCCGATGGCGATACCGATGGGCGATGAGCCGCTGCCGGAAGGCGCGATAGGCTCAGCCGCTTACTATCCGGGCATTCCGCGTCTGGGGATTCCGGCCATGCAGCAAACCGACGCCAGCCTTGGTGTCACCGCGCTGGGTAACGTTCGTCCGGGCGATAACGCCACCGCGCTGGCCTCCGGCCTGCTGCTGGCTTCCACCTTTAATCCTGCCATGGCGCAACAGACCGGTGAACTGGTGGGGCGCGAAGCCTTCGCCAAAGGCTTTAACGTTCAGCTGGCAGGCGGCGCTAACCTTGTCCGCGAGCCCCGCGGCGGGCGCAATTTCGAATACCTCTCAGAAGATCCGCTGCTGACCGGCATCATGGCGGGCCACTCGGTGCGCGGCATTCAGTCGCAGCACGTGGTTTCAACCGTCAAACATTTTGCCGTCAACCCGCAGGAAACGGGGCGCGTGGTGGTCAGCTCCGATCTGAGTGAAGCCGCCATGCGCGAATCCGATTTGCTGGCGTTTGAGCTGGCCATTGAAACGGGAAGTCCCGGCTCGGTGATGCCCGGCTATAACCTGGTCAACGGCGACTGGGCATCTGAAAATGCGCACCTGCTCAACGACGTATTAAAAGGTGACTGGCAGTATCCGGGCTGGGTCATGTCGGACTGGGGCGCCACGCACTCGGCAGAAAAAGCGGCGCTCGCCGGGCTGGACGTGCAGTCCGGTGCCAACCTTGACGAAGAGGTGTGGTTTGGTGAACCGCTGAAAAGAGCCGTGGCGGAGGGGCGGGTGCCGCAGAGCCGTATTGACGCCATGGTGCGCCGCATTCTGCGCAGCCTGTTTGCCGTGGGGGCAGTTGAACACATAGCTCGGCCGCACGGTGATATCGACTATATGGCACACCGCCTGATCGCCCAACGCGAGGCGGAGCAGGGGATCGTTCTGCTTAAAAACGCAGAGGATGTGCTGCCGCTGGCGCGCGGTGCGAGCAGACTGCTGGTGGTGGGCGCGCATGCCGATCACGGGGTGTTAGCGGGCGGGGGCTCATCCTGTGTCACGCCGGTGGGCAGCCTGCGCCTGCCGGGCGTCAACTTCATGGGCATCCAGACGGACAAGGTGTATCAGCCGTCGCCGCCACTTCATGCAATACGCGCAGAATCGGGTGCGGCAGAGGTTGAGTATCTTAGCGGCGATAATCTGGCTGAAGCCGTCAGCGCCGCGCGTCGGGCGGATGCGGTCATCGTATTCGCAGATGAGTGGCGCTCCGAGGCTCTGGATGCGCAGGGGCTGGGCCTGAGCGATGCGCAGAACACGCTGATCAAAACGCTGGCAGCAACGCATGCCAAAACCATTGTGGTGCTGGAAACCGGCGGCCCGGTAACGATGCCGTGGCTGGATGCGGTTCCTGCCGTAATGGAAGCCTGGTATCCGGGTTCGGGCGGAGGCGAAGCCATTGCCGGCGTGCTGTTTGGTCGGGTGAATCCGTCTGGTCGGCTGCCGGTTACTTTTCCGGCCTCTGAGGCGCAGCTGCCGCATCCCGAGCAGACCGATCCGGCCAGCACGACCTCACTGCCAGGCACGCCCGTTAAAGGCGGCATCATCCCTATGGACTACAACGTGGAGGGCTCAGACGTGGGCTATCGCTGGCACGCCCGCACGCAACAGTCACCGCTGTTTCCGTTTGGCCATGGGCTGAGTTACACCACCTTTGCGTATGACGCTCTGAACGTAACCTCCGATGAGAAAACGCTTACCGCCGCGTTCAGGGTTACGAATACCGGTAAGCGCGCGGGTGCAGACGTGCCGCTGCTGTTTGTCGCGCCGGGCGATGGTCGCTATGTGCCGCGCCTTGCTGCATTCCAACGTGTGTACCTTGAGCCGGGTGAAAGCTGTGAGGTCGAGCTGCAGCTGGAGCCGCGCGTGGTGGCTAACTGGGATAGGAAAGGCGCCGCCTGGGTCACCCGGGCAGGTCAGTACAGCGTACTTCTCTGCAAAACGGCGACTGACGTCGTGCTGCAAGCCGAAACCGCGCTGACCGCCTCGGAAATCCACTACTGATTGCACGCCGGGCAGGCGGCCGTCTGCCCGCTTTTAATGAGAAAATTATAACTTCATTTCCCCGTGTTCTGGGCGTTTCAGGCAGCCTGCGCTGCGGATCGGTAAACAGCATGTTTCTGGACGCCATGGCGCTGATAGCGCCGGGTGATACTGAATTCAGGATTTATCACGAAATGGGCAGTCTGCCCCTGTTTAATCCCAACCTTCAGGATAATCCGCCCGGGGTGGTAAAACGATGGAGGGAGGAACTTGCCCGTGCCGACATGCTGCTGCTGGTCAGCCCGGAATATGCCCACGGCGTGACGGGCGTCATCAAGAATGCACTGGACTGGATAGTGGGCAGCGGAGAGCTTGTCGGGAAGCTGCTGGCATTTCCAAACCTTTCTGCGCGCGCAAACCTGGCTCATAACCAACTGACGGAAACGCGGTAAAGCTGCAGCTGGAAGAAATGTGTAAAGGGATCGATCTTGAGCTCAACGGGTACCCCGCAGGTGTAACCGTGCTTGATTACCGTATCGTGAAGGGAAGGCTGTTGGGGCATAATCCAGCGAGAGGATTGATACCGATGGCGGTCAGTAATGCAAAGCAGGAAGACTGACTGAGAACGGTTCATATCGGTGCACCGGTCAGCAAGCTGGCGCTGACCTATGACAAGCCGGATGCCATCATGGATTTTTCAATTTCAAGCGAGTATTCATATAAACTTCAGCAAAACCAGCCGAGTTCCTCCGATTTCCGGTGCTGAGACGTATCGGGCGAAGCAAGATGGTGAACGGGGTCCAGCAGGTTCGCAGTCGCTTTCTTGACTGGTCACTGGCCTTAGAGCAGTAGATAGCGGCCGGAGACTTTGATGCTCTAAAGCCTAGATCAGAGGCGCTGGGCTTTGCGCCGGACGACGTACAGGAGCTGAAAAGCGACAGGGCTGTAGGTGTGATGCCGAGGGTTTACCCATGGCTGGGTAAAGCCGGCGAGCGCGTCCTTAACACCGGCCTGGAAGAAGCTGCCCTGACAATTAAAGCGATAAGCAAATATACATACCCTACAGACGTTTATTGGTCTATCCCTTCTTTCAACTCTTGAATAGATAAAGACTTATTTTAAAGGAAAAAGACAGTTATTGAATGCTAAATGTTACAGAAGTTTTTATGGAAATGAATATTTACAGGCGTTGAAGCCTGTACATACCGTTTAGGCTAACTCTAATTTAGTTAGCTTGAGAAAGTTTAAGATGCCCTGTGTGCGATGCAGAAGGTTTAATGACAATTTCGATATCGCATCCTAAACGATTTAAACACTCCATCAGTTTACGCTCAGACAGGTTCGCGAATTCCCCCCGGAAGAGGTTAGAAACTTTAGCCTGACTGATCCCCATCCGCTCACCAGCCGCGGTCTGAGACAGTCCCAGCCGGCGAATGTTTTTGATGATTTCAATCGCCAAGCCTGATTTTACTTTTTGCTTTTCAGCGTCACTGAATTTGAGATCAGCGTAAACGTTGCCGGAACTCATTTCCACCGCGACGCCATCAATGATTTTGTTTTCCATTCTTTATCTCCTGGGCCACTACAGCAGCCACCTTAAGTCGGTTTCTGATAATTTCCATGTCTTCTTTTGGTGTAACAATCCCCTGTTTACTCTTCTTCTGGAACGCATGAAGCACGAATATGGCCTCTTCAAACTTTACGGTGTAAACAGCGCGGTAGGTGCCACCTACATCATTTTCGACTACTTCCAAAACGCCGGCACCGCCAAACCCTTTCAGAACCTTGGCATCATCATGCTTTTCGCCGTGTTGGGCAAAGTCCAGCGCAAAGCCAAAAAAACGCTGTACGTCTTTAGGCAAGGACAATAAATCCTTCTTACTGCTGCCAAGCCATATCAATGGCTTCTCTCCCTGCGAGCTCATTGTCTATACCTTTTATGGTGTAAGTATAAGCAATATACTTGAAAAGGTATAATGCGCAATTGCAAATCACAAAAGGCCACTCTAGCTGTCGGGCTGTAAAGTTTCACTAGGACCTGGGCGGCAAGCCATCGTGATGCTCAGTAATGATGATTTAAGTGGTGCAAAAGGTTATTTAGTTTCGTACTGTTCGATTCGATCAGTCTCAAGGTTTGAAAGGTCCGCTATGAGCGAGAAGCGGACGTCAAAATCATGGCAACAGGGATGTTATGCCATAGACATAACATCCCGGCCACAAACCCCGCACTAGTCATCTGGTGTATGCTGCGTCAGTCAAAAACGATAAAAAAATGACTGACACGAAAGAACCTTACTGGAACCGCATGGTTCCAGAGCTGACCGTAATCGTTCTTCCCGCTTCCATGAGCTTCTATACCGATGTGCTTGGCTTCAGCGTTATGATCAGGCGCACAGAGCCGGAGTTTGCCTATATCAACCTTGGGGAAGCGCAACTGATGCTTGAGCAGTATCATCCAGGAGGGTGGAATACGGCAGAACTCACCAGACCGCTGGGACGCGGCGTAAATTTCCAGATAGAAGTGGACGACGTTGAACTGATATTCGCCCGTGTAAATGCGCATAGCGTAACGCTGTATCGGGGTCTCAGCGATAACCATTACAATACCGGCGAAACAACCGCCTGCCAGAGAGAATTTCTCGTGCAGGATCCGGATGGATACCTTCTACGTTTCAGCCAGTACATCGAGTAGAGTTTCCGCTCTGTCTCACGAGACCCTGCCGGTCATTCGCATTTACCATAGAGAACCGGTCTCTGAGTTCCTCCTCATGAGAAACTCATCATAGAACACCCCGTCAACGCATAGTGCAGTGGTGTCTGTTGCCCACTCGGTGAACCCGAAGGAACTATAAAGCGCATACGCAGACCGGTTAGTGGTAACCACTGAGAGTTTCACGGTTTTGGCTGAACTGGCGGCTTTCAAGCCACCATGATCACCGAATCAATCCCGATTAAAGCGACATTACTTAATAGAGAAATTGAAAGTTCCACTGCAATGGCGGTCGGATAAGATGTAACATTAGTTAATTTTAAAGAGTTTTTTGTATTATTGAGGCTGGCAGGGAAAGTTTTATGAACATTAACATTTACTGTAAACAGTTCTTATTTGCTTTTTTATTTTATCTTCTCGCGTTGATTCCCGTATGGCTTCATGATGGTTTCAACTGGAATAACAGCAATTTTTTTTATTTGCTGTATTTAACCTACAGCATCCTGAGCGCCCTGTTCTACCCTTTTTGCCTGGCTCAGGTTGAAGCATGGAAAAAGGGGGTATCAGAAAGCATCTACTGGTTCAATGGCGGGCTATTTATCATATGCATTCTGTTTGCAATACCTCTGGGCATATATTACGTCATTAGAAAAAAGTGGGGATAATATTATTCCCCACCCGCGTTTTACAGGCTCAGCATGAAGTCGTTAATTTGCTTTATCAGCTGATCGGTGATCAGTGCGCCCATAATCACCATGATCATCGTGAAACCGAGAATTCCAAGGGCTGTTGTTGTCATAGCGGCAAAGGCAAATGCCGCCAATGCGCCAGCTGCCTTACTGATAACGATGCTTTCGGCTGAGACGATAGCATCATTCCAGTCACCCGTCTTGAAACCTTTAGCCAGCCCTTTCGCCAGAGCGCTGTATTGAATAAAGTCTCCGACGAGACCGAACGCTTTCCCATAAATCTTAAGCTGCTGAGACATTTTTTCAGCATTCAGTGAAGACAGGGCATTGGCGATCGCAATCCTGTCTGCTGCGCTGAACTTTTTATTCAGGTTGTTTTTGTAACGGTCGAACGCCTGCAGAGCTTGCGTTCTGTTACGGATAACTTTCCCTACGGATTGCTCAGCGAAATATTTGGCCTCCTTTGCCAGTTTATCGCCGTGCAGCTTCGTAAGCGTTTTAAAGAAGTCGGCTACTGCGCTGACTGCCTTTTCATAATCAATGATTTGTTTTGCTTTATCTACGGCAATATTTCCGGCGTTGCCATGCGGGCCCTTCCAGTTCACGTAACTCACCATGGCGGTACTTAAGTCGCCATTTTTGACGGTAACAACAGCGGAAGCGGTTGGAGTAAAGGTGGAGGTATAGGTAGACACTCCCGTTGATTTACTCACGGTGACCGCGCCCTGACCCGGAGAGGTATACATGCCTGGCTTGCCCGGCACCATTGCCCATACCGGTGACATCGTTTTTTTAATCGCTTTTTTGTTCGCTTCTTGAACAGCGGGAGACATTCCGCTGTTGCCGGCATTGCCCCCGACGGTTTCTTCCATGCCGGGTATCAGGCCGTGCACCCCTTCAAAGGTCATCGTGTGCCCGTCACCCATATCAATGGTCATCGTGCCGCCTTCTCCGACGTTCGCACCATTTCCACCGTTTCCATTATTTCCGCCGTTTCCAGCATTCCCTTTAGAACCTGAATAGCCGGGCGTATTGCCGCGCTCAGAGCTCCAGCCGGTACCATCACCAAATCCGCTCATTGTAAATCTCCTTTTTAACAGTCCTTAAGCGACTTTCATTACAAATTCAACCGTAAGAAAATTCACGCTACAGTATTGCGCGTGCCTTCATCATTGGTTCTCTGACGCAACAGATCAACGTAAAAAGGAATAGATGATGAAGATATTTGTTGTTGTCCGCTTTTGGCACTGAGCGGACATCTACAGCAGCCAAGTTCCGCTGTGAGAGAGGAGCGGACTTAATAGTCTGATAAATTCAAAAACATCCAACAAGGCATGCCGCAAATAAAAGATGCAATTGACTGGCGTTAGCAAGTTACGAAAAACTGAACCTTATCAATCTACTATTGTATTTTCGACACCTCAGCTTTAGCCCATTTAACCGCATCATCAGCAAAGTATTGATTACCGGTTAAATAGTCAACTACAAGTCCTTCTGCAAGACTTGCAATACAGGATGCTGTCGCTAAAGCAGAGATCCACTCAAGTTCATATCTGCCTGTTGTTAAAACAATTGCTAAATCCGGAACGAAGGTAGCATTTAACTCATTAAGTTCATCATCATCCACTTCATGTACATAATACTCGAAGCCTGAAATTGAACCATTAACAGGGCAAGGTAAGAAACCGCTGAACGTTAAAGGATCAAATTCGTCATCCAATACGCAGGGAAACCCTGCATGAATGATTGAATCCCTGAGGAGATAAGTAGGAGGTAATTTTTTTTTAGCTATGTAAATACCGATATCGCGTGACAACTCTCACTCCTTCTTAGTCAAGTTCTAGCTTTTAACAATACATGGAAACCAGATATTCAGCATCGTTATGTCCGTTGCTGGCACAGGGCTGCTGTTGCAGCCCTCACAAATTAGACTTCACTAGACTCAGATATCTCCAGGGCATCATCCACTTCAATACCGAGATAACGGACTGTACTTCGAGTTTTTTGTGACCCAAGAGTAGCTGGATCACTCGAAGATTCTTCGTTTTTTTATAGATCAGATATGGCTTGGTTCTTCGCATAGAATGCGTACTGTACAGAGTCTCGTCGAGACTCAGCTTATCAATCCATCCATGAAAAATACGGTTATATTGCCTGGTTGAGATATGTCGTGAAGAATCGACGTGGGACTGGAACAGATAGTCGCTACTACGTAGATGAGCCATTTTGATCCACGCTGCCACAGCCTCTCTGGTTCCCTTAGTCAGTTCAAACTGAACGGGGCTTCCCGTTTTTTGCTGCAGCACTGTCGCTCTGCCCGAGACAGAGTGCCCATAGGCCACATCAGAAACTTTTAGCTTAACCAGATCACAGCCCCGAAGTTTACTGTCCAGAGCCATGTTAAACAGAGCTAAATCGCGTACTTTTCCTTCCAGCTCAAGTCTGATACGGATTCCCCAGATATGAGAGATCTGAAGAGGCCGTTTCTGGCCAATAATACGGCCCTTGTTCCAGGGGGATATTGTCATGCTCAATCTCCTTTGGGTTAGGAGATGTGATTATGGTTGTCCCATATGAGCGAAAAGCGGACGTCAAACCTATGGGGTAGGGATGTTATGCCACATTAAACATAACATCTAACTCCGACATCACCTCTGAGACCCTTAGCGCATTTCTGCGGCCTCCTGGCTTTTTACAGCACCTTTCCCTGTCCGTATCTTGAAATCGAAGTCGCCGAAGGAGCGAGGCGTAAGTATAATGATAATCTTTATCAACAAAGGGATATTGTTATGTATCGACTCCTGGGCATTCTGGCTATTCTTGTAATAAGTGCCTGTACTACTCATTCACCTGATAAAGTTGAACAGCCAAAGCTCCTTCATCAAGATCGGCCCGTCTATCCATATTATGCGGCTAAGAACCGAATAGAGGGTGTAGTTAAGTTTAATTTTGACGTTGATGCAGAAGGCAGGGTGAGCCAGATGAGAATTGTCGAGTCCACGCCAGACCATTTGTTCGATAATGCTGTAATAGCAGCTGTATCAAAATGGCGTTTTGAGAAAGGCAAACCTGCCAAGAATTTGCCCATGACTGTAAAATTGAAAATGAAAAAATAAATTCAATTTTCCCGCAGTCTTAGCTAGCGACACAAAAGGGGAGCCTGCGCGTTTTGCCCCGGGGCTGAACGCCTGGAAAAGTCCTTTCATGCATATTGCACACAAGCATATGAAACCGAAGGTCTGCTGAAGCGAAAAGTGGACCTTTTGCAGACGTTTCTTTTTGCCTCGGTCCAGAATACCGGATTGTTTAGTCGGTTATATGCCTTCCTTGCTGTGTAACTTCAAATCGGCAATAGACAGTCGCAAATGTTCCAGAAACGCCTTCACTTTGCCATGTAGATATTTTCTGCCGGAATACAGCGCGTATAGCATCAGATCTTCAGGTTCGCGATTACAGTTAATTTTTATAAGGGAGCCGTTGTCGATGTCGGATTCACACGCATGGAGAGGCAAAATGGCGAAGCCAAGTCCTTTTATTGCAGCTGCCCTAGCCATCTGTCCGCTGTTCACCTTGTAACTGGAATGCACCTGGACGGTTTGGTTATGTTTAAATCTCCAGGGCGCCCCCTGGAGTACCGACATACTGGTAATGCAAGGGATGTTGGTTAATTCATCAACACATTGTGGCGATGGGTAACGTTTCAAAAGTTCTGGTGCGGCCACCACGCAGCTTGGCCAGCGCAGAATTTCCTTGGCAACCCAGCAGGAATCCTCCAGTGGTCCACGTCCAAAGCGTAATACCAGATCAAATCCGTCCAGTAGTCCTTCTGTTGGATCCAGCTGAGTGTCACAACTGAGCTGTATTTGTGGATGCCTGATGCAGAAGTCAGCAAGGATATCGGCCATGAATGGAAGGTCTGGGGTAATGATCTTCAGATGGCCTGATAGTGAATCACCGTATAGAGAAACTTCTTCCAGGGCATGGTCCAAAGCGTGCGTGAGCGGCGTAATGGATTGATAGAGTAGTTTACCGGCTGCGGTTGGAATTATCTTACGCGTTGTGCGCTCCAGCAGCCGCACATGAAGTTGTTGTTCAAGTAAAGCGACATGACGGCTGACATTGGATGATGGCAGCTGAAGCTGAGCTGCTGCGAGCTTAAAGCTCAACTTTTCATAAACAGCCTGAAAGCAGATCAGCCACTGCATTTCGAATTTCTCAATCATTAATTATCCCAAAAATTGAGATTAATAAAACTATATTGCCATATTTATCAGTAATAAAGTGGTCATTACAATTCCTATTACGTCTCGTAACAGGAAAAAGATGATGATCAGACCTAAGAAAATTGCCATCGTAGGAGCCGGTATTGCTGGAATAGCACTGGCAATACTTGCAACCAGACAGGGCCATCAGGTCAGCATATTTGAACGTGGCAGCAACGTGTCCTTTATAGGAGCGGGTGTGACGTTATGGCCCAATGCCATGTTCGTCATGCAGAAGATGGGACTAAATAAAAAGGTCAGTCAGGTGGGTGGCACGCCCTGCATGATGCGCCAGTTTGATCGGCATGGTCTTCTTCAGACTGAGTTCGATATTTCAGCAGTAAACTCACTTTGCGGTTTTCCCAGCGTGACAGTCTTACGACGTGAGCTGATGAGCTTACTGACCGGTGCGCTAGATAGTCTGGATTGCAAGATCATGTTCAGTTGTTCAATCACTGCTGCGGACGTAGTGAAGTTGAGTCAGGAGTTTGATCTAGTCGTGGGGACTGAGGGGCGTATGAATTCAGTCGTCCGCCAGGCGTTGTATGCGAAGAAAGTATCTCCTCGTTTTCATGGGTTTGTGAACGTAATAGGAATAGGCAAACAACGAGAGGGCACCCTGAGCAATGCTATCGATGACTTTCGTGGCCGGGGGGAGCGATTTGGCATCGTGCCGGTGAATAACGGGTTGTGCTATTGGGCAGGTGCATGGAACGCTCCTGCTAACGATGTACGCCTTCGGGCGCATTGTTTCGATGAGTTGCATCAGCGTTTTCGGGACTGGCCTGATCCTGTGCAGAATGTATTGCAGTCATGTGATAAAGCATCGGTTAAGTGCATTTTTGTTCATGACATTGATCCTCTCCCTTTTTGGCATCAAGACAATATTTTAATGATCGGAGACGCGGCTCATGCTTCTTTGCCGACTTCCGGGCAGGGAGCATGCCAGGCGCTGGAAGATGCATGGCATTTGGCTCGCTTACTGAGGGAGACCGACGATATGGACATTGTTCCGGAAAGCTTTTACCAACAGAGACATATCAAGACCTCAGCAGCACAGCTGATTGGAAGACAATTCGCTAAGAAGATTTTTTCTGAACAACCTGAACCACTGATGCCTGCAACTAATATTTCTGCTGCAGAACTCAGTCGGTTTTGGATGCAAGGTTTGACGTAGTGGCCATTTAAAACCCAGTCATGGTGACCAAATTTGCCTATATGTCAGCTGAAAAGCGAATTATCCAGCCCCCGATAATTATTGGAGCGCGGACCTGGCAGGGTCCGCTTTTGGCACCAAGCAGACCAAGACGTTGTGCTAAGTCATCTGTGAGCGAACTGCTGACATGACCAACAGTGTTTGGAGTCAATCAATCGGGATCAGGTCAGCCTTCGCAAAGACATATCAATGAATTAGCGAGTATTTTTTGAAAAGCAAAGTTTCAAATGCATAGCGCCTGTCAGGGCGCATTTGATTACCAGGCTGTTTTATTAATGTAGAAGTTGGCTCCAGCATTTACCCCAAATCTATACACAGCTTCTTTCCGCACGTTTGCTGTAACTTCTGCAGTTTCACCACCACAAAATGGAAATGCGCTCGAAAGTCTGGCGCCGATAATGTGTTCACCTGGCGCAAGGTAAAGGCTGACCTTCTCAGACATACCCACTTCAGCTATATCTTTCCCATCAACGGCGACAGTTGCAGTGCAGAATCCGCCTTTTGTTCCGGTGTCCCGCTTTACAATGGTTAGAACGGTATCAGGTTTGAATTTTGTAAACGTGTGGTCGAAGATTTGCTTAGGTGGAACTTCCTTAGCTTTACTGGTCTCAACAGGTTGGTTGGAACAGGCGGTCAGAAAGAGTACAGCAGCTGTTGTAGCGAAATAGATAATTTTCATATTCATCCTGAATTAAAAATGTGAGGCTAAAAACAAAGCACTTATGTGTCTGATAATTATATAGAATCTATTTTAACTGGTTTTCAGTGTTGCTTGTAAACTGCGGTAAGGACTGAGATGAAACATGGAAATACTTTTATCTTTTATAGGAAAAGAAGAAGTTGGTACTTAACTGCAATTTCGAGTAGAGGCCATCTGATAAGCGTTGCTCTCAGGTCGTTAAATGACGCAGCAAGTCATGTTTTGCCGTTGATTCTGTCCGATCTTGGCATACAGCAGACAAACACCTGACGCTGAAGGTCTGCTGAGAGCGAGAAGCGGACATACAATAAAAAAGCCGCCAGGCGGCGGCTTTCATCTTAATGGAGGCTTATGTGCTACTTTTTCGGTACAAAGCCACCGACCCCGCGAGGATCAACAGAAACGTTCCACTGATGCGGTTCATCCATTTGATACCGCTGGCTTTCCAGAGGCTTACTGATTTTTTACCCAACACCGCATAGCCCAGCATCACTACCACATCGATTGAAACTATTACTGCGGCCAGGCTTGCATATTGCGGAAGGGCAGGTTGCGCCGTACTGACGAACTGAGGGAGCAATGCGGTCATGAAGATATAATATTTAGGATTGCTCATGGCGACAAAGAAGCTTTTAAGAAAAAGCGAACGACGTGCCGGAGCCGTTTCCACCATACCGCCAGGCAAAGAAGTGTTCGAAGAAAGCAACATCCGCAAGCCGATATAAGCAAGCCACGCAGCACCGACCCACTTCAGTGTGACAAAAAGCGTTTCTGAAGCAGCAAGTACAACTCCAAGTCCCAAACCGACCAGTGCTACAAGAAGTACATCCGTAGCCGCCGCGCCGAGAATTCCCCAGGAAGCCCGTCTGATGCCAAAGCGGGCTGCATTATTAAGTGCAAGCAGAACGGTCGGGCCGGGAGTAATGATTCCGGCGGACATTATCAGGGCAAACGCCACGAGAGCAGTTACTGACATACAATTTTCCTCGCCAAAAATGTCACTATATCAGTCGAAGAAGGCGGTAAAGAATAGTTTGGGGGAGGAAAATCAGCAACGTCCGCTTCTGGCACTAAGCGGACTGACTCTCAGCCCAATGTCCGTAAAGAGCGAATATCGGACATTGCTAACAGCATCCTGTGTGAATCAACAGGGAGCAGGTCATGTCAATCAGCAACGATATATTTTCTCTGCATGTACGTTCAAGTAAATTGTGCCACTACACTATATGATCGCTAACGATGACA
This sequence comes from uncultured Pantoea sp., assembly GCA_966185695.1. Taxonomy (GTDB): domain Bacteria; phylum Pseudomonadota; class Gammaproteobacteria; order Enterobacterales; family Enterobacteriaceae; genus Pantoea. The sequence continues at coordinate 160,825 of CBIFUL010000002.1, forward strand.
AGTATAATTATATAAGTCTTCTCCCTTAGCTCTTAGACTAATTATTTGAAGTTTCAATAAAATAATGATAAACAAAAAAAGTGGCAATAATAATGGATTTAATTATGGAATGGAAATTTTTAGGTTCTATATCAGAGGCCAAAAAATCTGGCTGTAGCGGAGTTTATCTTATTGTCCATAAAGGACTTTTCAGTCGCGTGGTTTACGTTGGGGTAAGTTGTAATGTAGGTAGAAGGATAAACGAACATTATGACGGATATCTGAGAGGAAACCGAACAATTTACGATGCGGGTTACGATGACGACGTGTATCGCTTCATGTCAGCTTATAAAATTCATAACCACACAAAACACTATCAAGCCTTGGCGAAGGATTATAAGATATGAGCATCAACAACATTGCATTCTGATTTTCCGAAAAATATTTTAGCAAAAAGCCAAACCTTTGATACTGACTGGCAGAGGATTGCATTAGAAAAATACATTCCTCAACTGGTAGTGTGGGCCCTTCCAATGGCGAGTTATTGTTATTCAAATGCAAGCAGAATTGAAAGCGCAATCCAATTAAAGCTCATTAAATCTTTTGATTTGAGAGGTTTTTTTAATATAAAACAACTAAGCATATTGGGTAAAATTGAATATCCATATATGGAAAATATCAAAGACTTTATTATTGACGCACCTGATTTAGACCCGGCATCGCAACTTATTTTTAGCAACCTGTATAACAAAAAAATTGATGACAATTTCTGTAAAGAGTTCCGTTCGCAGTTCAAAAGTGAGATTTTTCAGAGGGAAAGTGAAACTAAGAGAAAGCGAGCTATCAGGGAGGACAAGGTTTCTCTTTATGGAAATTTTGGCAAGCCCTGGACTTTAAAGGAAATGGAAAAACTTAGACTCATGCTTGTCGATTTTGAATTGTCCCCGACAGAAATATCTGAGTATCTAGGAAGAGAGCCTCGCTCTATCTCTAAAAAAATAAGCGAAAATGATAAAGCTACTAACTTTAAATGGCGAGAGAGTGTTGGCTGGTTGTGACGTTACGTTTTGATTGAAACAACCCCCCATTTTGCAAGGTCCGCTTCTGGCACGAAGCGGACATTCACATGAGGCATTGTCGTTATACGCCTGAAGCGTACTTATATCCCCCAGACAACCGATTAATGGGTTGCCATCTCACAAAGTGAGGTGCTTCCTCGTGTTCTTTCAGATGTGCGCACCATACAACAATAAATAGCGGCTCGGCACCACTCCCCAACCCAGGCGGTTATGCGCTCTGTCACCTGCTGCTTATAAGAATGCCCAGCTATAAAAGTCGAGCCAACAGAGAGAGAGTTCAGCCGGGCAAGGCAATCTTAGTTTGCCCGGACGCATTGATACTGCCGTTTGTATAACGCCGCCCGGGTCATTGCAACAGCATGTACCGCTGATCCGCTGTATTCAGGTGCCTGACAGCTTCTTTGCCACGAAACAGGTTGGCCTGCCGGCCTTTTTACCGGACAATCTGCCGCTTTCTTAATGCAGTCTGGCCGGGACTTTCCTGTCGTCTTTATGGGCGATGAGAGCCAGTCAGGCATAGTCACATTTCTGCATTGCCAGCACCTGAACAATACGTAACGAAAGTGTAAAAAATGAATATTCAAGCGAGTTCTCAAAACGCAGCAGTAAACAGCCGGTCGTGGTCGGTCAAAGATACGATCTGGATGATGGGGATTTACGGTACAACAGTCGGCGCGGGCACGCTTTTTTTGCCCGTAGAAGTGGGGACGCGCGGCCCTTTGGTATTTTTCATGATGCTGCTCCTGGGTTTACCGCTGTCGCTGATTCCGCATGTTCTGATCTGTCGCATTTTTATGCGTGACAGTCAGGCTGATAATGCCGCCCTTCCTCTCTTCGGGGCGTTTTTTGGCCCTAAGGGGCGGCAAGGTATGAAGCTGTTTTTCTGCGTGGCGCATTTTCCCGTCACGCTGGTTTATGCGGTATCGCTGGTGAACGCACTGGACGACTATTTTACCGCGCATCTGCATTTTGCCGCTCTGAACCGTGCAGCGCTGGCATTCATCACGGTAGCGATACTGTTTGTTGTGCTGAGTAAAGGCCGCGATCGCGTTGTCAGCACGATGAGTACGCTGGCGATCCCCTTTGCGCTCTCCTTGCTGCTGATTGCCCTGATGCAGATCCCCGCCTGGGATTTTTCAAACCTGACCACCGCGCTGCAGGCATCAACCGCGGCGCCAGCCAGCACATCCCTGAAGGTACTCTGGCTGGCACTGCCGCTTATCACCTTCTCGTTTTGTTCCGCACCGCTGATCTCTCCTTTATCCTCTTATTATCTGGAAACAGGCAACGGCGGTGAGGACAAAGCGGTGCGTGTGATCCGTCTGGCCTATTGCGCGATCTTTTTCAGTATTATCTTTTTCGTGCTGAGCTGTGTACTGAGCATGCCGCATGAACTGTTTGTGAATGCCAAAGCGAAAAATTTGAACGTGCTGTCAGTGATGGAAGGAGACGGCGGGGCAGGCCCGTTATTCCTGATTGCGCCTTTCATCGCCATCATCGCAATGATCAAATCCTTTCTGGGCGTCTGCCTGCCCGTTGCAGAGACCTTGTCTGCATTTATCGGCGATGCGCTGGGCGTAAAAGAGGCGTCGGGGCGCAAGCAGGCAAAGATTGTCGCGTTCGCGCTCATGTTTATGGTGTCGTTTGCGGTCGCATACCTGAATCCTGACGTGCTTTCTCTGATTCAAACGGTATGCGGACCGCTGATAGCCATTTTTGTTTTTGCTATCCCTTCCTGGCTGATTTATACCCGGCAACAATTACAACCGCTGCGCGGTGTAATGACCCTCTCAGTGATTATTTTTGGTCTCCTCACGATGTCAGCGCTGACGTACGGCCTCCTGTAAAACCACGGCCCATTTAAACCGGGCTGAGCCATGTGCCAGCCCTCCTGCCTTCCAGCTTTATGTCCGCTTCTGGAACACAGCAAAGAGTAAAAAAAATCCAAAGAAGCTCCTTCCTCTCCCCGGCGTGACCGGGGAGAGGAGCTTCACTGCATTAATGTTGAGAAAATATTTTTAATTGTAGATTGATCGATCTACAATTCCCTCATCTTACGGAGGATCCCATGAAAGCATCTGTTGGCAGACCAAGAGAGTTCGATCCAGACACATTTCTAAAAACGTCGCTGGAATGTTTCTGGCAGAAGGGGTATCGGGCAACGTCAATGGCAGACCTCATGAAAGCATCGGGTCTTGCAAGCGCCAGTATCTATAAGCTTTACCCGGATAAACGGTCAATTTATCTTGCGGCATTACAGCAATACATGGATGAAGGTACTTCAAGAGGAGCAGAACGCGATGCGGAGTTGTCTCCGGTAAATGCATTGCGCGAAACGCTTGAATTTGTAGCGCTTTTGTCATCGTCTACTGATGGAGAGAAAGGGTGTTTTACTATTGCCGCAGCCAGTGAACTTCTACCAGGTGATGCAGAGATCCGAAGTAAGGTTGATCATAAATTCAACTCGATAATCAATCAGTTGGAACATATTTTATGCAAAGGTCAGACGCAGCAGCTGTTTCGGGGCGATGAAAGCCCACGAACCATGGCCATGAGCATTTTTATGATGCTGGAAGGGATGCGCGTTTACGGAAAAATTCGACCTGAGCTGGAGGAGCTCAAAAAGTGTAACGATTTCATTATCGGGTCGGTGCTCTTGAACAGAAATGCTGATGAGCAAGAGCTTCAAGCAAGGCATCAACATGACTGAAGTGGGTGCAATCGTTCGGCGTCGGAAAAGAAGGAAAACCATGGTTGTGCTCGAATGTGAAAATGGCATGGCTTTGTGCGGATGGATCGATAACGGAAAGTTCTTCAAAAGACGCTTTCCACTGTCTCAACTAAAGGTATGTGTGCCTTACTCAAATTTCTGGCCTGTTACCTGAAGCGCCATGAACTCTTGTCAGTGATTAATACAGCTAACCCGGCTCGATCGGGGGCGATGCAATCGCTGGCATTGAAAAGGTAGCTGCCGCATCCGAAGCGGTCAGCTCTACCTCCCTGCTGGGCACACCCTCAAAGGCGGAATTATCCATAACTACGACGTAGAAGCTCAGACGTTGGCTACTGCTGGCATACACGGAAACATCCTATCAAGGGTTTCAGATTCACATGAAGATGCAATATTGTCATGGCGGAGATAGCGAGTGGTACTGGACGCACCCTCCACAATCTCCGCCATCACGTAGCAGGTGCTAACGGTTGTTCAGGGTTTGCGACAGCGCAGGGATTTCGCTGAGTCCGGCTCCTTTAATTTTCATTTTCAGCTCCACGTTGCGATGAAGGACGATACTCACCGCAGCCAACAGCGCGGGCAGCGCGAGAACAAAAAAGATCGCGGACTGGCCGGGAAACGCCCCCATCAACAAGCCGCCCACAGAGGAACTCAGAATGGCGCCGGTGCGGCCAATGCCGTGCATCCAGCTGACGCCGGTAGCGCGAATTTCGGTTGGATAGTAGGCCGGGGAGTACACCTGAAGGCCATTTTGTGCGCCGTTGATGCACATGCCCGTGATGAAAATCATGACGCCGAGCGCCACACCACTTAGCCCCGCCAGCCCTTGAATCACCAGGCAGGCGCAACCCATCAAATAGACTACGCCGATCACCCACTTCGCCCGCAGCTTATCCATCAGCGAGCCGACAATGATGCCGCCCACCGGGCCGCCAAGCTGGAATAATCCGGCGATCACCGCGGCCTGCTCCAGCGAGATGCCGCCTGAGCGCATGATCGTAGGCAGCCAGCCGTTCAGCAGGTAGATCACGAACAGGCCCATAAAATAGGTCAGCCACAGGATGATGGTGCCGCGCGCGAAGCCGTGGCGAAACAGTTCCGCGATCGTGCTGTTCCGCTTCACGCCGGGAGAGTTGAGGATAAAGGCATGATCGGCGGTGAAATTCCCGCCCATGCGGTTCAGCAGGGCGGCGATCTGCGCGCGAGGAGCCTTGCGCACCACCAGATTAAGTGCCGACTCCGGCAGCAGCCAGCCAATCAGCGGCAGCATCAGCAGCGGTAACGCGCCCCCAAAAATCAGCACCGCAGGCCACGGATAATGGGAAAGTAGCCCGGCAGCGATAAAGCCGCCCAGCCCCGAGCCAATATTAAAGCCGCTGAACATCAGGGTGATCATCACGCCCTTGCGGCGCTCCGGCATATATTCCGACAGCAGCGTTACGCAGTTCGGCATCACCGCGCCCAGCCCCAAGCCAGCAATAAAGCGCAGCAGCGCCATTTGCAGGGGCGAGGCAGCCCAGGCGCAGGCAAGGCTGAAAGCGGAGAAGATCAGAACGGAGAGTAAAATAACGCGCTTGCGGCCATAACGATCCGATAGCGGGCCAGCAATCAGCGCGCCCAGCGCCACGCCAAACATCGCGGCGCCGAGAATCGGCCCCATGGCCGAGCGGCTAATGCCCCAGTGTTCAATCAGGGCAGGGGCTATAAAGCCCATCACCGCGGCGTCATAGCCGTCGAACATGATGATAATCAGGCACAGGATCAGTACCCGCCATTGGAAGGATGAAACAGGCCGCGCATCAATCCACGCTTTCACATTGACCAGGTTTTTTGCTGTCATTGGGTACGCTCTCTTCTGTGCTGCGCGCGGCAGCTATCGTTGTGGTGAGAGGAAGGTAACAATCAGCTAACAAACTAGGTGCGGCGAACCCGCCTGTCTGCCAAAAAAGGCTTTTAGCGGTATGAGTTGGATTTATAATGTGATGGCTTTAACACTGGTTTGAAGGGTGGGGAAAGACCTCAAGGCGCACTGTCAGTGCGCTCTGGGAGATGTTCCTGGTTGGCAAACTATGAATTTTGTTTAGGCCGTTTCCGTCATGATCGCGTTAATGCACTCCAGCAGCGCCTTAGCCGCCGGTGAAGGCAGCGCACCCTGACGGAACGTTAATCCAATCTCCCGGCGCGTATCGGGCAAATTCAGCCTCAGCGGCGTCAGTATGTTTGCACGCAGTTCATATTCAAGCTGATGGGATGAAACCGCCGCCACCATATCCGAATGCAGCAGCACGCCGCGCACAATAGCCAGATCGCCACTCTCAACCACCGGCTGCGGTGCCGACATGCCCAGCGCGGTGAAGGCGCGATCCAGCAGATGGCGAGCCGGGCTGTTTTCGCGCGGCAGGATCCACTGCGTCTGCTTAAAGTCGTCCGGCGTCAGCGCGCGTCCGGCCAGCGGATGCTGCGGCCGCGCCAGCAAAATCAGCTCTTCATCAAACAGCACCTGATTCTGCACATCCGCTACGGTGTCGTTCTGGCGCAGCGCGCCCAGAATAAAATCGATATCGCCGGCGCGCAGTTCCGAAACCAGCGCGCTGAAAACGCTTTCGTTAGTGACCACCTTAACGCCGGGGTAGCGCGTTATCAGCAGCGTAATGGCGCGCGGCAGCAGGCTGCTGCGGCACAGTGGCAGAGCGCCGACGTGCACGGTGCCGGTCAGAACGCCCTGCTGCGCCGCAAGATCGGCCGGGATATGGCGGATTTCGTTTAACGCGCGGCTGATAAACGGGGCAATCTCGCGGCCGGCTGGCGTCGGCATCATGCCTTTCGGCGTACGTTGAAACAGCGCCATGCCCGCGCCTTTTTCCAACACCTTCAGTGCTGCGCTGACGGCGGGCTGGCTGATGCCGAGTGACACCGCCACGCTCTGTGTGTGATGAAAACGGCACAGCGCGAGAAAGATTTGCAGCCGCCGCAGGTTAAACAGCCAGAGAGGTTCTGCTTCTTCGCGCTGGTTTTCACGCTGCTTCAGTTTGCTGAGCAGCAGCGGAATATGCTGTAGCTCCTGAATCGCCCGTCGCGCGCGCGGCAACACGCATTTTCCCATCTCGGTCAGCAGCATGCCGCTGGCGTGCCGCTCAAACAGCGGGGTCGCTAAAGTGTGTTCAAGATCACGCAGTGAACGGGTGATGGCGGATTGCGTGCGAAATAATTTGTCCGCCGCGTCGGAGACCGTACCCCGCTCGGCAATCATGCAAAAGGCGCGTATTTGCATGATTTTAATCAAATAATCCTGATGCGTGTTTTTCATTTGTATGCGGCAAGCTTTTGCAGGTTGAATCACAACATAAATAAAAATCATAGCTCGCGCAATGAAAGGCATTATCCGCGTTCTGCCTGCCATGCCAGGATGAAAAAAACAGCAACCGCAGGATATAACGATGGAAAAGATGGCGAAAAAAACCGGCCTGGTGGTCAGCGCGCACTCCGCAGATTTTGTCTGGCGCGCAGGCGGCGCGATTGCGCTGCATGCCTCGCGGGGCTATGAGATGCATGTGGTTTGCCTGTCGTATGGCGAACGCGGTGAATCCGCCAAGCTGTGGCGCAAAGGCAACATGACGGAAGCCCTGGTTAAGCAGAAGCGGCAAGAAGAAGCGGAAGCCGCGGCGGAGATTCTCGGTGCCAGCATTGAATTTTTCGATCTTGGCGACTATCCGCTGCGGGCTGATAAAGAGACGCTGTTCCGCCTGGCCGATGTGTTCCGGGCGCTCCAGCCGCACTTTGTGCTGACCCATTCGGTAAATGATCCTTACAACTACGATCATCCGCTGGCCGCCAATCTGACCCAGGAAGCACGCATCATCGCGCAGGCCGAAGGCTATCGTCCTGGTGAACCCATTATCGGGGCACCGCCGGTTTACTGTTTTGAGCCGCATCAGCCCGAGCAGTGCAACTGGAAGCCTGACGTGCTGCTGGATATCACCTCGGTCTGGGACAAGAAGTACGCCGCCATTCAGTGCATGGCGGGTCAGGAACACCTGTGGGAGTACTACACCCGCGTGGCCATGCAGCGCGGCGTGCAGGCCAAGCGCAACGTCGGCATCGCCTCGCCGGCCGTCATCAGCCACGGCGAAGGCTATCAAAGCCTGTTCCCGCGCGTCACGGAGGATCTGTCATGAGCTTGGTGAATAAAAAGGGGATTGTGGTCAGGCATATCCCGCGTGCGGCGGCTGAGCTGGTGGCAGATTTCGCGCGCTATGGCGTGGCGACCACCCATGAGGCGCAGGGGCGCAGCGGCCTGCTTGACGTGCGGGTACGTCCGGTGCAGCAGAACCGCGCTATCGCGGGTAGCGCCATCACGGTGCTGGTCTCGCCTGGCGACAACTGGATGTTTCACGTGGCCGTCGAGCAGTGTCAGCCTGGCGATGTGCTGCTGGTAGCGCCCAGCTCTGACTGCCACGATGGCTTTTTCGGCGACCTGCTGGCGACGTCGCTGCAAGCACGCGGGGTGGTGGCGCTGGTCGGGGATATCGGCATACGCGACAGCCAGACGCTGCGCGAGATGAACTTCCCGGTATGGTCGCGCGCGGTGTGGGCGCAGGGAACGGTAAAAGAGACGCTGGGATCGGTCAATGTGCCGGTGATTTGCGCCGGGCAATTGGTCAATCCGGGTGACATCGTGGTGGCCGATGATGACGGCGTGGTGATCGTCCCGCACTCGCAGGCAGCGTCTGTGCATGCGGCAGCGCAAAAGCGTGTGGATGCGGAAGAGGGTAAGCGTCAGCGCCTCGCTGCGGGCGAACTGGGTCTGGACATTTACCAGATGCGGTCGGCGCTGGCGGAAAAAGGTCTGCGCTATGTGGATAGCCTTGACGAACTAAAGAGTGGCTGACGATGAAACAGACCACGATTCCTTGCGTAATGATGCGCGGCGGCACCTCAAAAGCCGCCTGTTTTCTGGCGAGCGACCTGCCCGCCGATGAGGCTCTGCGCGATCGCGTGTTGCTGAAGGTTATGGGATCGCCCGACGCCCGCCAGATTGACGGGATCGGCGGTGCCGATCCGCTGACCAGTAAGGTGGCGATTATTTCTGCCTCGACGCGCCCGGATGCGGACGTCGATTACCTGTTCGCACAAGTGAACGTCGATAAGGCGGCGGTGGATTACGGACAAAACTGCGGCAACGTGCTGGCTGCCGTTGGCCCGTTCGCGATCGAAAAGGGGCTGGTAGCGGTGCAGGGCGTCACCACGCGGGTGCGGATTTTTATGGTGAATACCGGTCAGGTCGCCGATGCGCAGGTGTACACGCCGGAGGGCGCGGTTGAGTATGAAGGCACGACGCAGATTGACGGTGTGCCGGGCTCTGCCGCAGAGCAGGTGCTCCGGTTTCAGGATATCGCGGGCTCCAGCTGCGGTGCGTTGCTGCCCACCGGCAACGCCTGCGATCGCTTCGACGGCATCGCTGTTACCTGCATCGACAACGGTATGCCGGTGGTGCTGATCAGGGCCGCGGACGTGCAGCGCAGCGGGCTGGAGACGCGCGAAGCGCTGGATCAGGATGAGGAGCTGAAATCGCGGCTGGAATCCATTCGGTTGCAGGCGGGGCCGCGCATGAACCTCGGCGACGTGACGCATCGCACTGTGCCAAAAATGACGCTGATTGCCGCGCCAACCGAAGGCGGCGCGCTGACCACCCGCACCTTTATTCCTCACCGCTGCCATGCATCGATTGGCGTGTTAGGCGCGGTTAGCGTGGCGACCGCCTGTCTGATTGCAGGCACCGTCACCGAAGGCGTGGCCAACGTGAGCGATGCCCGCGAACAGCGGCTGGCGGTGGAGCATCCTACGGGACAGTTCAGCGTGATGCTTACGCGCGATGACGCCGGCACCATCATCAATAGCGGCCTGATCCGCACCGCACGTCTGCTGTTTGACGGTCGGGTCGCGATACCAGGTTCGTTATGGTCTGGTCAGTAAGGGGAGCAGCATGATGCGCATAGCCATTATTGGGTTTGGCGAGGCGGGACAAATTTTTGCCGAGGATCTGGCGAAAGCCGCGCAGGTGCGCGTCTGGGATAAGCAGTTTCTCGGCCCACAGGCGGATCGTCTGCACGGCGTGGCGGCGCAGTATGCCGTAGAGCCAGCGCGTTCGCTGTCACAGGCGCTGGACGGCGCGCGTTTGGTGCTGTCGCTGGTAACCGCAGGCAACGCGCTTGAGGTTGCGCAACAGGCCGCGCCGCTATTGGGCGCGCAGCAGATTTTTCTCGACCTGAACTCCGTCGCGCCCGATACCAAGCGGCGCGCTGCACAGGCGGTCAATGCGGGGGCGGGCGACTATCTGGACGTGGCGGTGATGGCACCGGTGCCGCCCGGTCGGCTGGCCACGCCGTTACTGATCGGCGGGCCGCACGCGCGCGCCGCCGCAGAGACGCTGAACCTGCTGGGATGTCAGGCGCGTGCCGCCAGTGAACACATCGGCGAGGTGTCCGCCATAAAGATGTGCCGCAGCGTTATGATCAAGGGGCTGGAAGCATTAACCACCGAATGCCTCAGCGCGGCGCGGCGCTACGGCGTGGAAGAGGCGGTGCTGCGTTCACTGCACGCCAGTTTCCCGTCGCTGGGCTGGGATGATCAGCTGCCGCACTACCTCATCAGCCGCGTGGCGGAGCACGGCGTCAGGCGCGCCGAAGAGATGGGCGAAGTGGTGAAAACACTGCATGATGCGGGCGTCTTTGCGGCCATGAGCCAGGCTACGCAGCAGGTGCAGGCGGCACTGCCCGCGCAGATGGCAGCGCGCGAGGTGCGCTACAGCGAGCTGGTTCCTTTTGTTTGGCAGGATGCGCTGGACAGGCTGCGGCCTTAAATCGGGCACCGGCCGCGGGTGGGTTTGCCTCTCTCCGACAATGCTCGGTGATTAATCATCAGAGAACGGGGCATTGATGCGTCACCTCGCTGTTGCGCATCATGTCTCTCCTCTATCCATCCCCACTCCTCTCTGGCCGCTGACTGCGTGCTACATCACCTGCATCTTCACGATCTTGATAACCCCATCGCTTTCATTGCAACAGCAGTTCCCGTAACCCGTTTCTCATGCAGTCCGGCCTGTTATCGCCGTCACAATATAAATGAAACTCATACCTTTTGCGGTAAAACCCACTGAGCGGATGCGAGAAAGCCAGTTACCTTATCCCTTAACAATTAAAGAACATGGGTGCTGCTACCTACACTGGAGATTTTCATGGCAAATCAACTTCCTGAGCCTTGTTACGATATTGCTCATTTGGCGCACGTTGAACTTTTTACCGACAAATTTGAAGAGAGCCTCCATTTTTTCGTCAACGTTTATGGCCTCAGCATCTCGGCTCAGGATGAGGATCATGCGTGGCTTCGCGCCTGGGATGATTACGAATTTCATACCCTGAAATTGACGCGCCATCATATAACCGGCATCGGACACATCGCCTATCGCGCCAGTTCAGAAGCGGCACTGCTGCGACGCGTGGCGGCTATTGAGGCCAGCAGCTATGAAGTGATCGGCTGGCAGGATAACGATCCGGGTCACGGTCGTGCCTTTCGCTTTGCCGATCCGTTCGGACATGTTTTTGAGATCTACTACGACACCGTGCGCTATCAGGCCGAAGCTGATGAACGTCCGTCACTGAAAAATGTGGCACAGCGCTATCATGGCCGCGGCGCGTCGCCACGCCGCCTCGATCACCTCAATCTGCTGGCGGCGGATGTACGCGAATTCAAGCGGTTTATGGAAACCTGCCTCGGTTCGCGGGTGACGGAGATGATCCAGCTGGATAATGGCCGTATCGGCGGCTGCTGGTTCACCATCAATAATAAAACGTATGACCTGGCCTGCACGGAAGAGCACGGCGGCGGTGAGGGTCGTCTGCACCATGTGACCTATGCGACCGACACCCGCGAAGACATTCTGCGCGCGGCGGATATTTTTCTCGAACACGGCGTGCATATCGAAACCGGGCCACACAAGCACGCCATCCAGGGCACCTTTTTCCTCTACGTCTGGGAGCCAGCGGGCAACCGCGTCGAGCTGGCGAACTCCGGCGCGCGCCTGATTCTGGCACCGGACTGGCAGACCATTGTCTGGACCGAGACAGAGCGTAAGAAGGGGCAGGCGTGGGGACTGAAAACCATTGAGACCTTCCATACCCACGGTACGCCGCCGGTGCCCAACGCACTGAAAAAGTAGCGCCTTCGCGGCTGGCGTAATCCATACGCGTCTAATAACTCACGCATCACTCGCACGGGATGGGGGCTTTTTATGCCCCTGGTTCTCCCGTTATCTTTATGATCTCCAGGGGCAGTTAACAATGAAAACAGGTTGGTACGGTGAACTGAATCGGGACGAGAAAAAAACATGGTGGGCCTGTCTGGGCGGATTCACCCTTGATTCCATGGACAGCACCATCTATTCGCTGGTGATGCCGATATTACTGAGTCTGGCTATTTTAACCAAAGCAGAGGCGGGGATTTTAGGGTCGGCGTCGCTTATCGGCAGCGCGCTGGGCGGCTGGAGCGCCGGGATGCTCGCCGATCGGTGGGGCCGCATTCGGGTGATGCAGCTGACGGTGCTGTGGGTCGCGTGTTTTACCGCGCTTACCGCGCTGTGCGGAGAATTTTGGCAGTTTCTGCTCGTGCGTTTTCTGCAAGGGCTGGGCTATGGCGGTGAAGTGGTGGTTGGCGGCGTGCTGATCAGCGAAGTGATCCGCGCCAGCTACCGCGGCCGGGTTGGTGCTTCCATTCAGAGCGGCTATGCGCTGGGATACGCCATCTCGCTCACCGTTTTGCCGGTGCTGCTCAACTTTTTCCCGCAGGACATAGCGTGGAAACTCTTTTTCCTGATTGGCATCGTACCGGCAATACTGGTCTGGTTTATTCGCCGTCTGGTACCGGAGTCGCCGGTGTTTTCGCAAAGTGCGCCGCAGCAGAAGCGTAAAATCTCCGATATCTTTCAGCACAAACATCGCCGCATCACGATTACGGCGACGTTGCTGGCCAGCGGTATCTTTGGCGGGGCCTACATCATGATTACCTGGCTGCCAACCTATCTGCGCATGGAGCTGGGGCTGCCGGTGGTGTCGATGTCGGGCTATCTGGCGATCAACATTTTAGGATCGCTGGTCGGCCCCTTTATCTATGGCCGCCTGAGCGACAAGTTTGGCCGCTGGAAGACCATTATCCTCTTTTTGCTGTGCCAGATGGCCGTGGTGAGCGTTTATATGTTTGCCGCTGTCAGCCTGAATATCACGCTGGCGCTGGGTTTCCTGCTGGGTGCGCTGCAGGGCGGCCTGGCATCCGGCCTAACGCCCGCCTTCTCGGAGCTTTACCCCACGCAGATGCGCGGCAGCGGCGCTGGATTCTGCGCCAGCTTCGGTCGCGGATTTGGCTCGTTAATGCCGGCGCTGGTGGGTTTCGCGTCGAGTCATATCGCGCTCGGCTACGCCATGGGCGCGCTGGCGATAGTTTCGTACTGCATCGGTATTATTGCGGCGCTGTGCCTGCCTAACGCAACCGGCGTGGATCTAAGCCAGGTCGAGTGAATTGATGCCCAGGGTGAGCTTAATACGACGCATGCCGGAGTCATCACGGCGTGCGTTCGCAAAAGCGGCGGCATGTTCATAGTGAATTTTTTTACCAGCCGTACTAAACAAGGGGTTCAAACAAGTCAGTCAGTTACCCTTTAGGCGGGAGAGTAGCGGCTGAGCTTAGGCTATTCGCGTCCGACATTAATTCCTGACCGAACGCCTGACTCGTAGCGTGACCGCACTTAATAATTCATAGCCTAACGTTCCGGCAGAGTCAGCCACTTCATCTACAGAAAGATGCTTCCCCCACAACTCAACCTCACTGCCTACGTCAGCAAGCGGGCATAAACTTAGGTCAACTGCAATCATATCCATTGATACGGTGCCCAAGGTATGGGTCCGTAGACCATCGACCATCACGGGAGTACCAGTAGGGGCGTGACGCGGATAACCATCAGCATAACCGCAGGCTACAATGCCAATTCGCTGCTCACCCATTGCTCGATAACGACCGCCATAACCGACACTATTTCCCGCATGCAGCTTCTGGATAGCAATGATTTGACTGCTCAGCGTCATGACGGGCCGCAGGCCAATTCCTGCAATATCCTGCGAATGACCACTCGGCGATGCGCCATAAAGTACGATCCCGGGACGCACCCAGTCGGCTTGGGTTTGGGGATGCCACAGCGTAGCGGCCGAGTTAGCCAGACAGCGTGGTATTCGCATTGATTGAGAAAATCGCTCAACCAGCCTCATAGGCTCAGCCACACCCTCAGCCGCGTCGGCGTTGGCAAAATGCGTCATTAACGTTATCTCGCCAACATTCGAATTGGCGCTGGCTTCGCGCCATGCAACATGCAGCTTATCTGGCGCGAAACCCAAACGATTCATACCAGAATTGACTTTGAGATAGATATTCACCGGTCGCGTTAGCACTGCATCTTTAATTGCTGCCAGTTGCCAGAAGCTGTGAACCGCGGTAGTAAGACGGTAGCGATCGATGAGCTCCAGATCGTCTGGTACAAAGAAGCCTTCCAGCAACAAAATCGGGCCTTGCCAGCCCCTTTCACGTACCCGGATAGCCTCGGCAAAGTCGAGGAGCGCAAAGCCATCCGTTTCCTGTAAGCCTGAGAAGACATTTTCAATGCCGTGTCCATAGGCATCAGCTTTGATAACCGACCAGACTTTTGCTGTTCCAGCGGCTTTACGTACCACATTCAGGTTGTTACGCAGTGCGGTGAGATCGATCTCGGCACAAATCGGACGCGGCATCGCTTTCTCCTTAGCCCGTTACGGTAGCGTTGAATCGCTGCCTGGCGCTGCCGTGATAGCGCGCGACCGCCAAATCGCTGTGCGGTATCGCAGGTGTTTTACCCGAAATCAGATCGGCAATCAGTTGCCCTGAACCGCAGGCCATCGTCCAGCCCAGCGTGCCGTGTCCGGTATTGAGATAAAGATTTTTGAACCGCGTAGCGCCGACAATTGGCGTGCCGTCGGGTGTCATCGGGCGCATGCCGGTCCAGAAACTGGCTTGTGCTATATCACCGCCGCGGGGGTAGAGGTCGTTGACCACTAACTCCAGAGTTTTGCGTCGCGCCGGTTTAAGATGCGTATTAAAACCGACGATCTCAGCCATACCGCCGACGCGAACACGATCATCAAAGCGCGTTACGGCGACTTTGTAGGTTTCATCCAAAATAGTGGACGCGGGGGCATATTGGGCATCGGTAATCGGAATCGTCAACGAGTACCCTTTCAGTGGATAAACCGGGATGGCGACCAGCCCTTTTAACAATTGCGTGGAGTAGGAACCAAACGCGACGATGTAACGATCGGCTGTCATCACCTCTTTGCCACACTGCACGCCGATGATGCGATCTCCATCATCCAGCAGACGCTCAACTTCGCAGTTATAGAGGAATTTTACCCCAGCAGCTTGCGCCAGCTGCGCCAGCTTCTTAGTAAACATCTGGCAGTCGCCGGTTTCATCATTGGGTAACCGTAATCCGCCAGTCAGTTTGTGCGTAACCGCCGCCAGCGCCGGTTCGGCTTGCGCTAACTGATGGGATTGCAGCAGTTCATAGGGCACGCCGGCTTCCTGCAACACCGCCATATCCTGCGCGGCATGTTCAAACTGCGCGTCGCTGCGAAACAGTTGCAAGGTGCCGCCCTGGCGTTCGTCGTAACGAATGCCGGTTTCACGCCGCAGCTCTCGCAAGCAGTCGCGGCTGTACTCGGCGATGCGCACCATGCGCGCTTTGTTAGCGGCATAGCTGACATCATTGCAGTTTTTTAGCATCTGCCACATCCACTGCAGCTGGAACAGTGAACCATCAGCACGCATCGCCAGCGGAGCATGTCTCTGAAACATCCACTTTACGGCCTTAAGGGGAATGCCCGGCGCTGCCCAGGGCGTGGCATAGCCGGGGGAAATCTGCCCGGCGTTGCCTGCGCTGGTCTCTTCAGCCGCACTGGCCTGGCGATCAACCACTGTGACTTCATGTCCGGCCTTCGCGAGATACCATGCGCTGGTAACCCCGACCACGCCACTACCCAAAATCAATACTTTCATCTGGCGAACTCCGTGCGCGGGGCGACCTGAGCAAGCGTCGCCTGCTGATTAGTGATTGCTGGGGAAAGCGAACTGTGCGGCTTCTTGCGCTTGCTGTTTTGGCCAGCGTTGGGTAATGGTTTTGCGGCGCGTGTAAAAACGCACGCCATCTGGCCCGTAGGCATGCAGATCGCCAAACAGTGAACGTTTCCAGCCGCCAAAGCTGTGGAAGGCAACCGGCACAGGCAGCGGCACGTTGATACCCACCATGCCAACTTCAATCTCATTGCCGAAGGTGCGCGCGGCTTCGCCATCACGAGTAAAGATGCAGGTGCCGTTGCCGTACTCGTGTTCATTAATCAGCGCGATCGCTTCCTCCAGCGAGTTCACGCGTACCACACACAGCACCGGTCCAAAGATCTCTTCTTTATAAATGCGCATTTCCGGCGTGACGCGATCAAACAAGCAGCCACCGATGAAGTAGCCATTTTCATGTCCGCTTACGCGAAGGGTGCGGCCGTCGATCACCAGGTCAGCACCTGCTGCCACACCCTCATCCACGTAACCGGTGACTTTACTTTTATGCGCGGCGGTCACCAGCGGTCCCATATCCAGACCACACTGCGTTCCCGCACCCACTTTCAGCGCGGTGATTTTTGGCGTGAGTTTAGCAATCAGCGCATCCGCTACCGCATCGCCGACGCAGACGGCAACGGAAATTGCCATACAGCGTTCGCCACAGGATCCATAGGCTGCGCCCATCAGGGCACTTACCGCGTTATCCAAATCGGCATCCGGCATCACCACCGCGTGATTTTTTGCACCACCCAGCGCCTGCACGCGCTTCCCGCGTTTGGTACCTTCGCTATAGATGTACTCTGCAATCGGCGTTGAACCGACAAAACTGATTGCTTTGACATCCGGGCTTTCAATCAGCGCATCGACCGCTTCTTTATCGCCGTTCACCACGTTTAACACGCCAGCAGGTAAACCGGCCTGCTGGAACAGGGAAGCAATAAGCAGTGTGGAGCTTGGATCGCGCTCAGATGGCTTCAGTACAAATGTGTTACCGCAGGCAATTGCGAGCGGATACATCCACAGCGGCACCATGGCAGGAAAGTTGAAGGGCGTGATGCCTGCCACCACGCCAACCGCGTGGAAATCACTCCATGAATCGATATCCGGTCCGGCATTGCGGCTGTATTCACCTTTCAACAATTCCGGCGCAGCGCACGCGTACTCAACGTTTTCAATACCGCGCTTCAGCTCACCGGCGGCATCTTCCCGGGTTTTGCCGTGCTCTTCGCTGATCAGCTGAACAATCTCTTCTTCGTTTGCTTCCAGCAGCTGCTTGAAGCGGAACAGCACCTGCGCACGTTTCGCGGGTGGAAGCTGACGCCAGCCGGGTAAGGCTGCTTTCGCTGCGGCGATAGCTTCCTGTACGGTCGCTGCGCTCGCCAGTTCGACCTGGCGGATTGCTTCGCCAGTTGCCGGATTGAATACGCTGGCGGTCCGCCCGTCAGGCTGGCGCATAGCGCCGTTAATCAAATGCGTAATAGTGGTCATGATAGCTGCCTCAATTAATTGATGTGATGCAATGCTTCGCCAACCGCGTCGAACAGGCGATCGAGTTCCGCTGGCTGCGTATTGAACATCGGGCCAAATTGCAGCGTATCGCCGCCAAAACGCACATAAAATCCGGCTTTCCACAGCGCCATCCCTGCATCAAACGGGCGCACGGTGACATCGCCATCGCGCGGGGCCAGTTGAATCGCGCCAACCAAGCCACAGTTACGGATATCTACGACATTCGGACTGCCACGTAGCGCATGCAGCGTGCGTTCAAAGTGAGGCGCCAGTTCAGCGGATTGCGTTATCAGCGCCTCACTCTCCAGTAAATTGAGCGTGGCAAGCCCGGCGGCGCAGGCTACGGGATGGGCTGAATAGGTATAGCCGTGCGCGAATTCCACGGCGTGCTCTGGCAGCTGTTGCGTCATAAACGTGTGATAAATTTCGCTGCTGGCAACTACGCCGCCAAGCGGGATAGCACCGTTGGTGATCTGTTTGGCGAAATTAAGCAGATCCGGCGTTACGCCAAAATACTCCGCACCGCTCCAGCGTCCCATACGACCAAAGCCGGTAATCACCTCATCAAAAATCAGCAGGATATTGTGCTGAGTACAGATTTCACGCAGACGTTGTAGGTAGCCCTGCGGCGGAATAATAGCGCCAGCCGAACCCGAGAGCGGCTCCACGATCAGCGCCGCAATGTTAGAGGCATCGTGCAGTTCGATTAGCTTGAGCATCTCATCTGCCAGCGCAACCCCGCCGGTTTCCGCTTGTCCGGCAGTAAACGGCAAATCGCTTTGCAGGGTATGGGGGATGTGGTCGACATCCATAAATTGCCCGAACATTTTTCGGTTACCGCCAATGCCACCAAGACTGGTGCCAGCAATGTTTACGCCATGATAGCCGCGCGCTCGGCCAATGAACTTGGTCTTGCTCGGCTGTCCTTTAATGCGCCAGTAAGCGCGCGCCATTTTGACGGCGGTGTCAGCGGATTCGGAGCCGGAGCCGGTAAAGAAAACATGGTTCAGCTCGCCAGGCATGTGCTGAGCGATCTTGTCGGCCAGCTGGAAAGAGAGAGAGTGTCCATACTGGAAACCCGGCGAGTAGTCGAGGGTGCCAAGCTGTTTCGCCACGGCGGTCTGGATTTCGCTACGCGTATGGCCTGCGCCGCAGGTCCACAGTCCGGAAAGGCTGTCGAATATCTGACGCCCTTTATCATCCGTCAGCCAGCGGCCTTGCGCTGAAACGATAAAGCGCGGATCGCGCTGAAAATTCCGGTTGGCACTGAACGGCATCCAGTGCGCTTGCAAATTGAGTGATGCAATGTTTACAGGCTCTGACATGATCTCTTCCTCCAGACAGGTGTCGTTAGAGTTTGCATTCAAGTATCGATTAAGTTAAATCCCTATAAACTCACCTTCACTTATGGAAATTCTCACCTATATGAAAAGCAAATCTCTGGCTCAGGTCACTGACTTTGATCTTAAATTGCTGCGGATTTTCAAAACCGTGAGCGAGTGCGGCAGCTTCTCGGCGGCGGAAAGTTTGCTGGGTATAACCCGATCTGCCATTAGCCTCAATATGAGTGATTTGGAAAAACGACTGGGTATGAGGTTGTGTCAGCGAGGGCGGGCTGGCTTTGCTTTGACAGATGAAGGACGAGAAATTCTGCGTCATAGCGACAGCATGATGGCGGCTATCGAGAATTTTCGTCAGCAGGTTAACCAGATGCACAAGCAGCTGCGCGGAGAATTTAACATCGGAATCATCAATAATCTGGTCACGCAGCCACGGATGAAAATCACGCATTCACTGGACGCGCTGCGGGAAAAGGGGCCGGATATCCGAATCAACATCAGTATGATGACGGCTGCCGAAATCGAGCGAGGCCTAATGGATGGGCGTTTGCATGTGGGCGTATTGCCCATGACATCGCCCATTTCAGGGTTGGCGTATTCGCAACTTTATGATGAAAAATCAAACCTTTATTGTAGCAACAAACATCCACTTTACGGTAAAAGCCCTGATCCTGATGACGAACAATTAGTGCACTACGACGCGATAGCGCCCAGCTTTCGCATGACAGCGAAGGCAATTGGCATGCACCAAATGCTGAACTGTACTGCTACCGCTTCAGACCGTGAAGGCATCGCTTTCCTGATCCTGACAGGCCGCTATATGGGCTTTCTGCCAGATCACTATGCCGCGCAGTGGGTGGATAAGCAGCTGATGTGTGCTATTGCGCCGGATCGTCTCAATTTCAGCAGCAAGATTGCGATAGCGACGCGGACCGGACGACGCGCCAATGCCATTCTTGAAAAATTTCTCCACTCCCTCGACATCTAAACTCGCCCCCTCTTTCTTTTATGACGTCGATCACGTGCAACTATCGATCGGCGTCAAACTTTGATCATAAGTAAACCATATTGGTTGACTTTGTTAATTTCGTGCTTCTATTCTCCAAGCTGTTCATGCATACAACACTGCATACACAAGCTCTTAAAATAGGTTAATCAATTGCTCCTGTTCGCAACATCCACGTTTGAACGAGGTCATTATGGTCAGCACTCATTTATCTGCTTTAACGCGTTTTTCCTGTTGTCTGGCGGTTGGCGGCACCTTGCTTATTTCATCCTTCAGTGCGGCGGCCGCCGATAATTACTGGCAGGCAATCCAGCAAAAAGGGGTATTACGTTGTGGAGCCGCGCCAGCCGCGCCTTATGTCATGCGTGATCCTAAAACCCAGCAGTACAGCGGTTATTTCTCCGAATTATGTCGTGATTTCGGCCAGAACGTGTTGAAAGTCAAAGTACAGTTTGTCGATGCCAACTGGGATACCTTGGTGGCGGGTTTGCAAAGTGATAAATGGGATCTGGCGTTAGGGCTGAATCAAACCCCAGAACGTGCACTGGCGGTGGCTTTTTCTGTGCCTGCGCAGGATTATCAAATCTCTTTTCTAGTGAACAAGCAGAATCCTAAAGTCAATGCGCTCGGCAATAAGCTGGCGGATTTTGATAAAGAAGGCATTACGTTCGCAGTTATGTCGGGCACCGTTCAGGACAAAACCATCAGTGCCGCAATTAAGCAGGGCAAGATCATGCGCTTGCCGGGTAATGACGAAAGCCGCATGGCGCTGATGGCACGCCGCGCCGATGTGCTGGTGGATGCCAGCGATACTAACCATTTATTTGCTGTCGCTAATC
Source organism: uncultured Pantoea sp. (assembly GCA_966185695.1). Classification (GTDB taxonomy): domain Bacteria; phylum Pseudomonadota; class Gammaproteobacteria; order Enterobacterales; family Enterobacteriaceae; genus Pantoea. The sequence continues at coordinate 181,494 of CBIFUL010000002.1, forward strand.
CCGATTGGGCTAAGGAAGTTTTGCCTTCTCCCGCTTTGGCGAAGCAAGGCGTGTCCTTCGGCTTACCGCGTTCGGTTTCAGAAGCGGACAGGGACGTACTCAACATTTATCTCACCCAGCGACGCGCCACCGGTGAAATCGATCAATTAGTCAATAAAGCTTCGCAAGAAGCCAACGCCGCTAAGTAAAGAATTTCATTATCCGTTAATCAATAAAGCTCGTGCATTCTGCACGCGGCGGAGGAATAACCATGAACGCCTCAAGCAATTTGGCCACGGCACGCACTCGTCCAGCGATTGAGCAACCCATTTATATGAATGAATTTAATAAAGGCGATTTCATTCATTTAAAAAAAGTCTGCAAAGCTTACGGCGAACTTAAAGTCATGGATAACTTTGATCTGAGCATGCGCAATGATGATCGTCTGGTCATTATTGGGCCGAGTGGAAGCGGTAAAAGTTCTCTGCTGCGTGTGTTAATGGGCTTGGAGGGAATACAAAGCGGCGAAATTCATTTTCAGCGGAATGATTATATCGTCGGTGACAAATGCAAGAGCGCCAAAATTCTCGACAAAAATATTCAGAAAAAGATCGGAATGGTATTTCAGCATTACACGCTTTTCCCCCATCTCTCCATACTGAGCAACCTGATTCTGGCTCCGGTTAAAGTGCATAACATGGATAAGCGCCAGGCCACCGAAAAAGCGCGAGCCTTGCTGGCGCGCTTTGGTTTAGAGAGCAAATTACATGCCTGGCCGAGCCAGCTTTCGGGCGGACAGAAGCAGCGTGTCGCTATCGCCCGTGCCTTGATGTTGGAACCGGAATTAATGCTGTTTGATGAAGTGACCTCTGCGCTGGATCCCGAAATGGTCACGGAAGTACAAAATGTCATGATGCAGTTGGCGAATCAAAAAATGGCGATGATTATTGTCACCCACGATATGCACTTCGCCCGAAATATCGCCTCACGCGTGGTGTTTTGCGCCAACGGCAAAATTGTTGAGCAAGGAAATCCTGAAACATTGTTTACTCGTCCCAGAGAAACACGTACGCGTGAGTTTCTGGAAAAAGTATTGCATCTGGATTAAGGAGATTAAAAATGAATTACCAATTCAACTTTAATTTCCTTAACGGCAATCTGGATGCGTTATGGGATGGATTAAAAGTCACGCTGGAACTCTCGCTGATGGCAAATGCGCTTGGCCTGACGCTGGGTTTTATATTATGCATGATGGCGATGAGTCCAATTGCCATTATCCGCTGGCCGACCAAGCTGGTTATTGAATTCTTTCGCTGCACCCCGGTATTACTGCAAATCGTCTGGTTTTATTACTGTGTGCCAATGATGTTTAACCTGTTTATCGATCCTATTTATATGGGGTTCCTGGCGCTGGGACTGAATCTGGCCGCATTTAATGCGGAAGCCTATCGTGCAGGCGTACAGGCGGTGCCGCGGGAGCATCACGATGCAGGAATCGCGTTGGGTCTGAACAAGGTGCAACAAACCCTCTATGTGGTGTTACCGCAGGCTATTCGCAGCGCGCTTCCGGTACTGATGACCAATGGCATCGCCATTTTGCAGCAGACCGCGCTGGTTGCCATCGTGGCGATATCTGACCTGATGTATGTCGGCAAAAATATCGCCACTGAAACTTACCGCCCGCTTGAAACCTATTCGCTGATCGCCCTGATTTATTTCGCGCTCTCTCTGCCGATTTCGCAACTGGTTGCATGGATTGAACGCCGACAAGACGCGGCCACCGCACGCTGAGGACTGCATTATGACACTTGATTTTACTCAGGTTTTCTCTTACTGGCAGGTACTGCTGCAAGGGCTGGGGCTGACGCTGGCCTTCACGCTGAGCTGCGCGGTGCTGGGCAGTGTGGCGGGCTTTATTATTAGCCTGCTGCGCATGTCACCCGTGGCACCGTTGCGTTGGTTGATCACGCTTTACGTCGAATTCTTTCGCGGAACCCCTCTGCTCATCCAACTGTTTTGGGTGTTCTTCTGTTTCCCGGTGGTATTCCGTATCGATATTGCGCCCTGGATGTGCGTCACCCTGTCGCTGGTGATGTATATGGCGGCGATCACCAGCGAGACCTTTCGCGGATCGCTGAAGTCGATTGCCGGTGAGCAGCATGATGCCTGCATAGCGCTTAGCCTGACGCCCACCGCCAAAATCTTCTATGTCATTTTTCCGCAGGCGTTACTGCGTGCCATCCCCACGCTGCTTTCCAATGTTGTCAGCCTGTTCAAAGAGAGCGCGCTGATCTCATCCGTCGGTGTGGCTGACCTGATGTTTGTGGGTCAGAACATCTCCAACAGCACGGCGCGTCCGGTGGAGTTTCTCACCGCGGTCGCCGTGATCTATTTCGTTGTAGCGTTCCCATTAACCCGTCTGGTAGGCGTGGTTGAGTCGCGATTACTACAACGGTATGCCCTTTGATAACCGATCCACAGGAGTAGTAATGATGAAACTGAAAGGTATTTTACCCGCGCTGGTGACCCCCTTTAACGCAGCAGGTGCCGTTGATCATGAGCAGATGGCCAATATTCTGGAGTATCAACTCCAGGCGGGCGTCAGTGGTTTTGTGCCGCTTGGCTCCACAGGAGAATATTACGCGCTGACGAACGAAGAGCGCCGTCAGGTGCTGAAAACCGTGAAAACCGTGGTGGGCGATCGCGGCACGTTAATCGCGGGGGCTAACGGTTCCTGTACGCGCGAAGTGCTGGAGCAGGTTAAACAAACGGTGGACGCTGGCTATAACAATCTGCTGATCGCGCCGCCTTACTATGCATTGCCTTCTCAGCAGGAGCTGATTGGCCATTATCAGGCAATCCTGGATGAATTCAGCGATATCAATCTGGTGCTTTATAACTACCCGGTGCGCACCAATGTGGAAGTGGGTTATAGCGTACTGGATGCATTTAAAGATCATCCTCGCGTGATTGGCATCAAAGAGAGTAGCGGCAGCGTGCTTCGCGCTGTGGAGATCGGCCATAGCTATAAAGAGAGTTACCAGCTTTCCTGTGGCTCCGATGACGTCGCGTTTGACTTCTTTATGTGGGGCGCCAGCAGTTGGATCTGCGGGCCGGCAAACTGCTTCCCCGATCAGATTTGCGGGTTCTATCGCAAGTTCAGCAGCGGTGACCTGCTCGGCGCGCAAAACGTGATGCGCTCTCTGTTCCCGGTGATGGCCAGCATGGAGGAGGGGAAATTTATACAAAAAGTGAAATATGGCTGTGAGCTGGCTGGCTTTAAACCCGGCAACGCACGTATGCCATTGCAACCGTTAACGACCGAAGAGAAAGCAGCGTTCCGCACAATCTTCGAGGCGTCTCAGGTATAAATTTCATGGCGACGCGGGCTGGAGAATCTGCAATATTCACCAGCCGCTTTTTAGAGTGAAGAACAAATGGTGAAACAGCAGCAGTCAGTGGTGATTGGTGGCGGTATTGTTGGCGTGTGTTGCGCCCTTTATCTACAGAAAGAGAGGCACCAGGTGTGGTTGATCGATCCCGCAGCGCCAGGCAATAGCACCGCAAAATGGAGCTGCGGCCAGATGGCGGTGAGTGAGATCATACCTTTGTCGAAGCCGGGCATATTGAAGCGCATTCCGGGCTGGATGCTGGATCAAACGGGACCTTTAGCACTTCGTCCTGCCGCTATTCCGGCAATTTTGCCGTGGTTTCTGCGCTTTGTGGCCAATGCGCGCCACAGTCGGATTGATGCTATTGCGCAGGCGATGGCCTCATTGACGCATCAGGTTTATCCCGATTTCGCCTCGCTGCTGGCGCTGTGCCCTGACAAAACGCTGCTGGGTCAGCGCCCGGTGATTGAAGTGTTTGATACCCCGCGCGGGCTGGCGGCGGAGCGGGAACATTTGCAGCTGCGCGAACGGTTAGGCTTTTGCAGTGAGACGCTGGATGCGGCTGATATCGCTGATCTGGAACCGGCCCTGGCGGGGAAATTTGCCCATGGCGTGCTGTTCCCCGACTGGTGCGCGGTGAGTGATACGCAAGGTTTTATTGCTGCGTTAACAGAGGCTTTTGTCCAGCAAGGCGGCACGCGTATTGACACCGAGGCCGAGCATATTCTCGAAGCCAACGGCCAGGCAAATGGCGTGATGCTGCGCGATGGCCGCAGCTTGCCTGCCGATCATGTGGTGGTGGCGGCTGGCACCGGTTCACGCCGCTTCTTCTCGGCACTCGGAGTGCGCGTGCCGCTCACCGGCATTTCGGGTTATCAGGCTTTGTTGCCACAGCCGGACGTCGAGTTTCGCCATTCGGTGATCTACGCTGACGGCGGCTTCTGCTTCACCCCCATGACCCGAGGGCTACAAATCGGCGGTACCATTGAGTTTGCGGGTGCGGATGCCAAACCCAATTTCCAGCGCGCGGAAATCATCCTGCAAAAGGCGCGCAAACTGCTGCCGCAGCTCAATGACACGGCGAAAGAGTTTGGCGTGGGACATCGCCCATTCCTGCCGGATACCAAACCGATTATCGATCGCTCTCGCCGCTTAACCAATGTGCTGATGGCCTTTGGGCACGGGCAACTCGGCTTGACGCTCGGGGCGACTACCGGCCGTCTTATTGCTGACCTGGCTGCACAACGTCCAACCGCACAGGACATCACGCCGTTCAGCGCCTATCGCTTTATGGAAGGAGATCGCAAATGAGTGTTACTACGCAACTGTTCATTAACGGGCAGTGGACTCACCCAGTAAAAGGCGGCAGCTTCGCCACTGTTGATCCCAATAGTGAACAGGTCATTGGCCAGATTGCCGCGGCTACGCAAGAAGATGTTGAACTTGCGGTGCAAGCAGCACGAAACGCATTTGATACCGGCGGCTGGCCAGCGCTGAGCGGTAAGGAGCGTGCAGGCTATCTGCGCCGCATTGCCAGCATGATTCGTGAAAATCAGCAATCGCTGGCGGAACTGGAAGTGCGTGACAACGGTAAACCCTTGCCGGAAGCCTTATGGGATATGGGCGATACGGCTTTTTGCTTTGATTTTTATGCCGATTTGGCGGAAAAGCTTGATGAGCAACAGGAACAAGCGGTGGGGCTCTCTGACGCGCGTTTCAGCAGCGTGGCACGTAAGGAACCGGTTGGCGTCTGCGCGGCCATCATTCCGTGGAATTTCCCGCTGCTCATGGCCGCGTGGAAAGTGGCACCCGCGCTGGCAGCAGGCTGCACGGTCGTATTGAAACCCTCCGAAGTCACCCCGCTCACCGCGCTACAGCTGGCGGCCATCGCCCATCAGGCGGAATTGCCCGCAGGCGTGCTGAATGTCATTACCGGATTAGGCGCAGATGCCGGGTCGCCGCTCACCAAACATCCTGCCGTTGATAAGCTGGCTTTTACAGGTAGCGTACCCACGGGGCGTAAAATCATGCAGGCTGCTGCGGCAGAGATCAAAAACGTCAGCCTGGAGCTGGGCGGCAAGTCCGCTTTTATTGTGTTTGACGACAGCGACATCGAAAAAGCGGTGGAGTGGATCTTGTTTGGCATCTTCTGGAACAAAGGCGAAGTGTGCTCAGCTACCTCTCGCGTGCTGGTGCAGCACAATCTCTATCAGCCACTGCTGAATCGGCTGGTTGAAGAGGCTGAAAAGATCACCATCGGCAACGGCATGGATGAGGGCGTGCTACTTGGGCCGCTGGTGAATGCCGCACAGTATGAAAAAGTTCAGCGTGCCATAGCGCAGGGTATTGAACAGGGCGCGACGCTGCTGAGCGGCGGCAAGCGCCCTGCAGGCCGGGATACAGGCTACTTCCTGCAGCCAACCATCTTTACTGATATGGCAGAGGAGAGCGATCTGTGGCGCGAAGAGATATTTGGCCCTGTAGTCTGCGTGCGCAGCTTTGAGGATGAAGCGGAAGCCATCGCTGCGGCTAACCGTTCACGTTTTGGTCTGGCGGCGGCCGTAATGTCTGCCGATCTGTCACGCGCCGAACGCGTGGCGCGTAAGCTGCGCGCGGGCATTGTGTGGATCAACTGTTCACAGCCCACTTTCATTGAAGCGCCGTGGGGCGGTTACAAACAGAGCGGCATCGGCCGTGAGTTGGGTGAATGGGGACTGAACAACTATCTTGAGACCAAACAGATCACCCGCTATGACAGCGACGAGCCCTGGGGCTGGTACCTGAAATAAGAGAACAAGCTATGCGCTGGAAAAAAACGTTACAACTCATTGAAGTGCACTGTGAAGGCGAAATCGGCAAAGTGATCACCTCTGGCGTGATCGACATTCCTGGCGCCACGATGCTCGACAAAATGAACTACATCAACGAGGTTGATGACAGTTTACGTCGCCTGGTGACCTTAGAGCCTCGCGGCTGCCTGCAAATGTCGGTGAATCTGCTGCTGCCGCCCACTGTACCGGGCGCGCATGCGGGGTTCATCGTGTTGCAGGCAGACAAGGCGCATCCGATGTCGGGCAGCAACTGCATTTGCGTGGTCACTGCGCTGCTGGAAACCGGCATGATCGCCCTGCAAGAGCCGGAAACAACGGTGGTGCTGGACACGCCCGCCGGATTGGTTACGGCGGTGGCAAGCTGTTCGGATGGACGCTGCATCAGCGTTTCTCTGGATATGGTGCCCGCCTTTACCGAACATCTCGATCGCCCGTTTGAGATCCCAGGCTTTGGTGTGATCACGGCGGATATCGCGTTTGGTGGCGTCTACTATGCGCTGGTCGATGTCGAACAAATCAAACTCAACATTGCGCCGGAAAACGCGCGTGAACTGGCTGCTTTTGGCGTCGAGTTCCGCTACTACATTAATCAGCAGATTCAGGTACAGCATCCGCTGTTGCCGCAGATCAATGAAGTGGCTTATGTGATGTTCAGGCAGCGTGAAGCACCCGATGTCTGGCGGACGTGTACTACGCTGCCGCCGGGGCGCGTGGACCGTTCGCCCTGTGGCACCGGCAGTTCGGCAAATCTCGCCACGCTTGACACGCGCGGTGAAGTAGAAGTGGGCGATCGGCTGACTTCACGCTCTACCATCAATGGTGAATTCAGGATTGAGTTGCGTGGACGCACACAAGTCGCTGATAAATTTGCAGTGCTACCGCGCGTGACGGGGCGGGCCTGGATTTATGGCATTCAGCAATTGGGCATTGATCCCGACGATCCTTTGTCAGCGGGCTTTATGCTGAGTGATACATGGGGTCCGGCGTTGTCCTGACCGGCTTGCCCCGCTAACATGCCACTATGATCTTCAGCCAGAGACGTAAACGATGAGCAAAAAAAACGAGAAAGAAGAGGGCACGGGACGTCGTCATGGCGGGCGTTACATCTACGAGGAGCTGCGCCGCCAGATCCTTACGCTACAGCTGAAACACGGCGAACAGCTGGACGAGATCTCACTGGCCACCGCATTTGGTTTGTCACGTTCGCCCGTGCGCGATGCAATGGCGCGTCTGGTGAGTGAAGGTCTGGTGACGATTTTGCCCAATCGCACAGCCATCGTCACGCCGTTTGAGATTGAGGAGTTTCCCAACTACATCACGGCGCTTGATCTGGTGCAGCGTGCGGTAACGCGGCTTGCGGCTATCCATCGCAATGATGAGGATATGTCTCACATTGAAGCGGCCAATGAAGCTTATATGGAGATGGTTTATAAGGGCGACTTTAGCGCCATGACCGAACGCAACAAGGAGTTTCATTTAGCCATTGCAAAGGCGGCGCGGAATAATTATCTGGCCATCTATTACGACAAACTGCTATCTGAAGGTCAGCGTATTCAGCATTTGCAGTTTGATTTTATGACACGCCAGGACGCACCGTCTAAATTAGGCCGCGACCATGATGAACTCATTGCTGCCATTAAAGCGGGTGATGCAGAGAAGGCCGATAAAATGGCGCATGAACACACCATGTTATTTCAAAATCGCTTTCTGACGTTTATGCAGCGTAATCTCTTAAAAGAAATGGAGCTGAATTACTAATTTATTTTTAAATAACATTGGCTGGAATAGGTTTATTCCGGCCTTGCTCTGCATTTGCTCTTATCCATCCAATGTTCGCTATTACGAAATCAAGAGGAGTAGAGATGAACCGTTTTCAGGATAAAACCGTGATTGTTACCGGCGGCGCGGGCGGCATTGGCGAGGCTGTTTGTCGGCGTTTTGCTCAAGAAGGCGCGTATGTCTGGATTATTGATAGCAACGCCGAATTAGCCCAATCACTCGCGCAGGATATTCAACAACGCGAGGGTAGAGCGACATGGCGGGAAGTGGATCTCACGAGTGCAGACAATATATTCTCTTTCATTGCAGAATTAACAACCCAGACAGAGCGAATCGATGTATTAATCAATAATGCCGGTATTAATCGTCGCGGCGCGCTATTAGAGTTAAGTGAGCAGGATTGGCAAGCGACATTCAATGTGAATCTTAATGCGTTATTTCACATGTGCCGTGCGGTATTACCCCATATGATTGCGCAGGGTGGGGGAGCCATTGTTAATACTGCTTCGCAGTGGGGATTACATCCTGCCCCGGGCCATATTGCTTATAATACGTCGAAAGCGGCTGTGGCGGCTTTCACGCTTAATCTGGCGCGCGATTATGCAGCGGATAACGTGCGTGTAAATGCGGTGTGTCCGGGAGAAGTACGCACGCCAATGTTGGAAAGTAACCTGGCACGTAGCGGACGTTCGCTCGACGATCTGAATGCGTTAGTGCCATTTGGTCGTATTGGCGAACCGGCTGAAATCGCTGCCGCTATCGCCTTTCTTGCCTCTGATGAGGCACCGTATTTGTGCGGCTCGCTGCTGGAGATCACCGGCGCACAAGCCGTCGCTTAAGGAGAAGCTATGAGCATGTTAACAGGTAAAACCGTCCTGGTTACCGGTGCGACAAAAGGCATCGGCTGTGAAATCGTCAAGGCATTACACGCTGAAGGGGCTGATGTCATTGGACATTACGGTCGGGATGAAGCAACTGCCCAGCAGATGCTGACCCGCTATCCCGATCGCCTGCAACTGATCAAGGCAGATTTGGCGTGCGTGAACGGTGCGGCTTCGCTGTGGCAGCAAGCCGTAACACTAGTCAGCAATATTGATGTGCTGGTGAATAACGCAGGCATTTATCTTGCGTCGCCACTGGATGATGATCAGAAGTGGTTACAAGGCTGGCAGACTAACTTACAGGTGAATCTGCAGGCACCCGCGGATTTATGCCGCCTCGCCATTGGTCATTACACCGAATATGGCGGCGGTATCATTATCAATATGGCGAGCCGATCATCACATCGCGGTGACGGCCCTGAGCATCTCGCCTACGGCGCGGCGAAAGGCGGATTGCTGGCGCTGACTAAAGGCATCGCACGCGGTTATGGCGATAAAAATGTGCTGGCTTACGCTCTCGCTCCCGGCTGGGTTCGGACTGCGATGGCTGAAGAGCATATTGCCAGTGTAGGAGAAGCCGCAGTGACGGCTAATCTTCCCTTACGGGAAGTGACGCCCCCGTCCGATGTGGCTGCAATGGTGGCCTTCCTTGCCAGCGGACGCTGTCGCCATGCCACAGGCTCAACCATTGATATTACGGGCGCCGATTACGTGCGCTAGGGTTTCACCCAGCATCAAACCAGGGTGCACAGAGCGGTGCACCCGAACATCCAATTGGGACGACTCGAATGGGTTACGGTTATTAACTGTCTTCGCGGCCAAGCATCAGCTTTAATGTCTGGCACAGTTCATCCTGACGGGAGGGTGCAACGCGGGAAAGGAACGTTTTATCAACCATTTCAGCCAAGGGCCTGGACTTACTTAAAAGGTGTTCTCCCGCTTCAGTAAGATTGATAAACACTCTTCTTCTGTCGCGTTCTCCCTGCTTGCGTAAGACCAGACCTTTTTGTTCCATACGGCTTAATAACTCCGCAAGTGTTGCTTTCGTACTGACCGCTGCATCAATCAAATCCTTTTGCTCTATGCCTGGCGATTCCCATACCGCCATCAAGACAGAATACTGCTGTTTTGTCACGTCAGGCAGTGACTTCTGCCATAACGCAGTGTGTTCCTGAATAAGTTGACGAAGCATATGAAAAGTCAGGTTATTTATTATCTTAGTCATGTGTATTCACCAACGGTTTTAAAGCTCAAAACTGTATCAGTAAGTCATCCTCTTGTGAACTAACATGGTTCGTATAAGAACTTTATTTCTTACATCCTCTTGCTTATCGCTGAATGACGGAATAATGTAGTTATAAGGTTCGTATACGAACAAATATGTTGAGGGTTCCTTATGAGGCTGATTGTGGGTATTACAGGTGCGACGGGTGCGCCGCTGGGTGTCGCGCTCCTTAAAGCTCTTAAAGATATGCCCGAAGTTGAAACACATTTGATTATGTCAAAATGGGCGAAGACAACTATTGAACTCGAAACTCCACTCACTGTTCGTGAAGTTTCTGCTCTGGCTGATGTCGTCCACAGCCCAGCCGATCAGGCCGCCACTATATCTTCAGGCTCATTTAAAAGTGACGGCATGATCATCATGCCCTGCAGTATGAAGACCCTGGCGGGGATTCGCTCGGGATACGCGGATGGACTGATCGGACGCGCAGCTGACGTTGTCATCAAAGAATCGAGAAAGCTGGTTCTTGTTCCACGTGAAACACCCCTCAGCACGATTCATCTTGAGAACATGCTCGCCCTGTCAAAAATGGGCGTCGCCATCGTTCCGCCTATGCCTGCTTATTACAACCAACCCGAACTGATTGATGATGTGACACATCACGTTGTTACTCGAGTGCTCGATCAGTTTGCTCTGAGTTTTCCGAAAGCGCGGCGCTGGAACGGCCTGCGCAAATCCTATTCTCATTCGATGTCAGATCCGGAGGATTAATAATGGCTTTTGATGACTTACGCAGTTTTTTGAATGAACTGGATAAACAGGGGCAGCTACTCAATATTGATGATGAGGTCAATGCTGAGCCGGATATTGCGGCAGCAGCTAACGCAACTGGCCGTATCGGTGAAGGCGCTCCAGCCATATCATTCACCAATATCAAAGGGTTTAACCATGCTCATGTAGTGATGAATACCATTGGGTCGTGGCCAAATCATGCTATTTCTTTGGGACTACCTGCTAACACGCCGGTTAGTCAGCAAATACAAGAGTTCATTCGTCGCTGGGACAAATTCCCGGTTAAGCCAGAGCGACGAGACAACCCAGCATGGGCTGAAAATAGTGTTGATCACGACGAAATTAATCTGTTTGATATTCTGCCTCTTTTTCGTCTGAATGAAGGTGATGGTGGTTTTTATCTCGATAAGGCCTGCGTTGTATCGCGAGACCCACTTGATCCAGATAATTTTGGCAAACAGAACGTGGGCATTTATCGCATGGAGGTTAAAGGCAAGCGTAAGCTTGGCCTTCAGCCGGTGCCTATGCATGACATCGCACTACATCTTCACAAAGCTGAAGAGCGTGGCGAAGACCTTCCTGTGGCGATTACATTGGGAAATGATCCCATCATTACATTGATGGGGGCTACACCGCTTAAATACGATCAGTCTGAGTATGAGATGGCCGGTGCTTTACGTGAAAGCGCATATCCTATTGCCACAGCCCCCCTTACAGGCTTCGATGTTCCATGGGGCTCAGAAGTCATTCTGGAAGGGGTGATAGAAGGGCGTAAGCGCGAAATCGAAGGTCCGTTTGGTGAGTTCACGGGTCACTATTCTGGCGGCCGCAATATGACGGTCGTGCGCATCGACAAAGTTTCATATCGATCAAAACCTATATTCGAATCACTTTATCTCGGCATGCCCTGGACAGAAATCGACTATCTCATGGGACCTGCGACCTGTGTCCCCCTTTATCAACAGCTCAAATCGGAGTTTCCGGAAGTGCAGGCAGTCAATGCTATGTACACTCACGGCCTCCTGGCCATTATTTCCACCAAGAAACGCTACGGTGGGTTTGCCAGAGCTGTAGGTCTCAGGGCCATGACAACGCCGCATGGGCTGGGCTACGTTAAGATGGTGATCATGGTTGATGAAGACGTTGATCCATTCGATTTACCACAGGTCATGTGGGCACTGTCTTCCAAGGTTAACCCAGCTGGTGATCTGGTACAGCTTACGAATATGTCCGTGCTGGAATTAGATCCAGGCTCGAGTCCGGCAGGTATTACCGACAAGTTAATTATTGATGCTACAACCCCGGTTTCACCTGACACTCGGGGCCATTACAGCCAACCCGTAAAAGACCTTCCAGAAACTGCTGAGTGGATTGAAAAAATCACAGCAATGCTAGCTAACCGGAAAAAATAAAGGAGAGAGTTATGGTTTGCCCACGTTGTGAACACGACCATATTGAAACAATGGCTCATTCCCCGATAGAAAATATATGGACTGTATATCAATGTCAGCTATGCCTATATACATGGCGCAGTACCGAGCCGGCCCGTCGCACAAAGCGAGAGCATTATCCTGAAGCATTTCGTATGACACGAAAGGATATTGATGAGGCGCCGGAAGTTCCTTCCATCCCACCTCTTCTTGTAAAAGATTAATATTAATAAAGCGGGCAATGCGCCCGCTTCTAAGGTTGTAAGGACTCCGCAATGTTGAATGAAGAAGTCATACTTCTCGATGAAAATAATATAACTATTGGAACATTAGATAAATCACAGGTACATACCAGCACCACGCCGCTGCACCTTGCTTTTTCAACATACATATTTAATCAGAACAAAGAACTACTTCTGACGCGCCGTTCGCTTCATAAGATTGCCTGGCCTGGCGTATGGACAAACTCTGCCTGCGGTCATCCTCTTCCAGGGGAGAGCTTCAAAGATGCCATTGCACGTCGGGTTAAATATGAACTGAATATGAAGGTGCGCAGGGTTACACTTTTGAGTGATTCATTTTCATACCAGGCTATTGATGCTACAGGTATTATGGAGAACGAGTATTGCCCCGTATTTGCAGTAGAATCTGATGCAAGTATTTCGCCTGAATCCAAAGAGGTTATGGATTATCGATGGGTTAGCCTGGATACAGTTAAGGAAGTTATCAGACTTATGCCGTATTTATTCAGTCCGTGGATGGTTTTGCAGTTAAACCAAAGCGATATTATTAACGGACTTCATCACTTTATTGATAGCCAATAAAATGGTGTGTAATTAATGATAATTCGCCGGTAGAGGCTTTGGAATTTTGCAGCCGTTCACTTCTTAATACCTTCCCAGGGATCGGGGTTGGCTCTGCCTGCGGCTTCATGATAGGTATCGTATTCGGGATTGACCCTCATCCTTTCCGTTTGAGTGATGACGTTTGAGATTTACTCATTTCTCTTCTGCTTCAGAGGCATTGCTGCCGTTTTTTTTCACGCACCTCGGGGTTGTAGGAAAGCGTTTTATAAATCGTTTGCTGTGAAACATGCATTACTTGGTTATCCGGGTAACAGCGTTTTAGCCAACCGGCGATTTATTCCGGCGACCCGTCATGATGCATCATTTCCGCAATGATTTAACGCAGTGCGGGGCTATCAGTGTGCTTGCAAACTTTTGATCCAGGGAATTTTCCCACACATCAGTATTTGCTTTTGCTGCCCGCTATTATTTTGTACCACCCTGCCGCTTGATCTCGCTTGGACCACCTGAACAGGGTTTTTAACGATGTTTTATGCCAGAGCCTTGATGTCATTAGCGCTCTGGCTTCATTCCTGGGGCCTTCGCTATCAACTCATCGAAGCTACCCGACTCGGCGATTTTTCCCTTTTCCAGTAACAGGATGCGGTCGGCGGTTTGAAGCATGGGGATGCGATGTGCGATCATTATAATTGTGCAAGTTTTGGGCAGGGACTGAAGGGCAGTGAGGATAAGACGCTCATTGTCTCCATCTAAACCGGCAGAAACTTCATCCAGTAAGATCACGGGAGCCTTGCTGACTAACGCTCGCGCTAATGCAATACGCTGGCGCTCACCGCCCGAGAATGCATCTCCTCCCTTTGTACAGACGGTTTGATAGCCCTGCGGCAGTGCGTTGATGAACGCATGCGCTTGGGCCAGAGTTGCCGCCTGTTCAACCTCGCTGAACGAGGCGGTGGGACAGCCCAGACGAATGTTGTTTTCAATGGTATCGTTGAACAGCCAACTCTCCTGCGATGCCCAGGAAATCTGCTGTCGCAGCGTACTCAGGCTTAGCGTCCGCAGCTCTTCTTCACCGATGAAAACATTGCCTGATGTCGGATCGTAAAATCGTAGCAGTAAAGCGGCAAGGGTGGTTTTACCGCTCCCCGATCTGCCTGCAATAGCCACTCTTTCACCGGGCTCAATAGTGAAACTCACGTGATCAAGAATCTTTTCAGCGCTTTGTGGATAGCTGAAGCTGACATTATCGAACTGAATGCGATGCCCGTGCGGGCATATTTCCGTGGGGCGATCTTGCACGTTTTCAGGTAGCTGCTGAAGCATGAAGATGCGTTCAGCACTGGCTCTTAAAGTGCCCCACTGGCCACCCGCATGCAAAACCTCAAGCAGCGGAATCATCGATGCGGCTCCGATGCTGATGATTAAAGGTGCCAACGTGAGCGAAAGCCCCTCGCTTGTGTTCAGCCAGAAATTGGCGAACAGCAGTGCAATCAGAGTGAGCGCCATCAGTCCATCGACTAATCCCTGCTCAAAACCGCTACGTACCCCGTATTGGCACTGTGCCACGTTCAATCCGGTGTTAGCCTGCTGCAATGTGAGGCTGTAACGCTGTTCGGCCCCAAACATCTGAATATCTCGCCAGCCTTGCGCGAGTTCAACAAGGTGGCTGTTCAACACGCTTCTCTTTTCAGCGACGGCCTTGCCCTGTTTTCTGGCCAAACGTGCTGTCAGCAATGGTGCAGCTACAATCATCACCACGCATGGTAAAAGAACCAGGCACATCGCGGGAGACACGAACAGTAAGGTGACAATCGCGATAACGGGCATCAGAAATGCGGTCAGATAGTCCACCAGCATGTGCGCATAAAAGCGCTCCATGAGTTCAGCATCGCTGGTGGCTGTTGCGGCCACATCCCCCGTTCGCTGCACATGGGCACGACCGGGCGTAGCGCGCGCAATGCCATCAAAGATCTCCATTTGTAGCGTTTCGATTAACGCAAAGGCCAAATCATGGGATAACCATGCCAAAGCCCAGCGGGAAAGTGCGGCGATGACTACACTGAAAGCCATCACGGCGGCGTAAAACGCCAGGGTGTCAGCAGGGGAATCGCTGAGTACCAGCGTGCAGATCCATCCCGCCATCACCGTGCAGGCGAATACTGCGCATTGCGCCACGATCCCCGCAGCCAGCGTAGAGAGCAGCCTGAATGAATGCGCTTTGACCGGAGAAAGCAGCGAGCGCCAAAGTGAAGGGCGTAGCGAATGAGGTTTGGCGTTCATGGCGTCATCTCCTGAGAATGAAGAAGCGAAGCGTAATATCCGTTGGCATGAATTAAGTGCGCCGGTGAGCCTTGTTCAATGATGTCGCCGTTCTGCAACACCACGATGTAATCGGCTTGTGCAACAGTATTGAGCCGATGGGTAATGCTTATCAGCGTGCATTTACCGCTCAGTGACGAGATAACCTGTTGTATGGCTGATTCGTTAGCCACATCAAGATTTGAGGTGATTTCATCCAGGATGAGAATGGGCGATTGTTTTAACAGCGCGCGCGCAATAGCGAGCCGCTGGCGCTGCCCGCCTGACAGCAGCCCGCCATTTTCACCAATCAGCGTATTCAGACGCTGAGGTTGAGCGCGAACCCATTCTCCCAGTTGCGCGTGATCTAATGCTTGCCAGATCGCTTCCTCACTCGCGCCGGGGCAACTCAGGCGTAAATTTTCTGCCAGCGTTCCGTCAATCAAAAATACCTGCTGCGAAACCCAGCTTATCCGACTGCGTAAGGCGGTAATGGAGAGCTCACTGAGTGAGACGTTGCCTAAACGGATGGAGCCTTTTTCAGGCGCAATAAAACGCGTTATTAGCTGGAACAGCGTACTTTTGCCTGATCCTGACGGCCCGATAATGGCTGTGTGGCGATTTTCCTCAATAGTCAGTGACAAATTGTCAAACAGCGACCGGGGCTGACCCGGCCAACGGTAGGTGATGCCATCGAACTGCAAGGTATTGCTATCCGGCAGTGGGCGAGGTGTCGCCGGGTCGTGAACGAAAGGAATTGAGGTTGCCAGCTCTTGTATTGCCGGCCGCATCTCTTGTGCCGCCCACAAGGTGTGAAAGACCGTTTCCAGTTGGCGAAGTGGGCGGAATGCTTCCCAGGTAATAAACAACGTCAACAGCAAGATGGCCGGATCAAGGGTGCCCTGTAGCGCACGCCAGGCGTTAAAGATAAGAAGACCAGAGGTGCCCAGTAGCGATACGAAACGCGTCAGGCCGCCGCGCATCATTGTAACGCGCATCGTGGACATTGATTCGCGGCGTAATGATGCCGCGTGAAGGGCCATTTTTGCGCGAAAGCGTGGCACGGCATTGAAGGCTTTAAGTGTCAGCATGCCGCGTAGCGCATCCATCAGGTCATGAGCAAAACGCTGCATGGCTGCAAAGACGCCAACAATATGCTGACGTTGCCGCCGCATAAATACGTGGTCCATCACCGGGCAGGCAACCATAAAAATGAGTAAGATCGCAGCGGATAGCAGGTCAAAACATGCCAGTGTGATGACCGTGACGGCACCGCTGAGCAAAGCGAGCAGCAGCGCGGGCAGATAACGACTGTAAAACCCTTCCATGACGTCTACGCCATCGACTAGCGTGGCCTGTAATTTTGCGGCTGAATGCTGTTGCATAACATCAAAGCCGGGTGCCAACAGGGGACGGAAAAGCCGCAAACGTAATTGTGTGCGCACAGTAGCGGCCAATTGCTCGGTTTGCCTGCCCCGCAGAGTAATAAGGATGAATCTGAACAGGACATTTCCTACCAGCACCACAATGAAGAACACGACGGTATGAGAAGGGGCAGCATGCAATTCCACGATCGCTTGTGTGAATATCAGCGCCTGTAGCAAATAGCTGCTGGTGATCAAGATGCCTGACAGCACGTTGAGGGCGAGCGCGGGTAAGATCCGCGTTGTCAGTCCGTTTGAGAGTGATTTCATCATGGCATTCTCAGGGCAGCGCAGCACATAGCGCTGCCCTCACGTCCTTAATTGAGTGGCAGTTTCGTCCAAAAAACACCCTTGAGCGGCACGGAGAGCCAGGTGCTGGTCACGGTTCTGAGCGTCTCATCAGGATCCACATCAGCAAACAGTGCAGGATGGAACATCTTCGCCATGGCCTCGATGCCAATGAAATAGAGCGGGCTGTCAAAGAAGAACAGCCAGACGCCACCAGTATGTCCGTCTTTGACCGCCGGTAGATTGGCTATTTCTGGCGCCGTCAGGAGATGCTTGCTGCTGTGAGCGACCTGTTTTGCATCCGCACCGGTGCCAATCTGTAATCCATCATGGCTGACAGCGGAGCCGCCGCCCATCAGATAAAAATCCGGGTTACGCGACAGGATGTATTCCGGGTTCAGCTTGCCAATCGGCGCGCTCAACATGTCTGCGCCGATATTGTGCCCACCCGCGGCAGCGATGAACTCGCTCATGTTGCCGGGACCCGAGGTAAAACAGCAATCGCCTTTACCGGGATTGAGATGGAAAAAAACGGACGGACGAGAGCTGACCTGGGCTAAACGTTTTTTCACTTCATCCATGTGCTGCTGCCAGAAAGCGATCACGCGATCTGCCTGTGCGTCCTGCCCGAGAAGCTGACCCAGCATCTTCAGACTGGGCACGGTGTTCACTAACGGATTGCGGAAGAAATCAACGAACACATAAGGGATATGGGCAGCATCCAGCGCATCCAGCCCCGGCGGAATGGGCCCATATAGTGTAAAGATCACCAGGTCGGGTTTGGCTGCGAGGGTGGCTTCCATGGAAAAGGTGCCGCTGTTCATGGTGCCTAACACCGGAATCGTTCGGGCAGCCGGATACTGTTTTTGAATCGCTTCCCATGTGGCAGGCGAGTAGCGTTGCAGGTCGTCACCCCATCCCACCAGATGTTTAAACGGATCCTTTTCCAGTAGCGCCAGCGTGATGATATGGCGGCTTTCGCCAAGCACAATTCGCTTTGCCGGTTCGGGTAAGGTCACTTTGCGTTGCAGCATGTCGGTGACCGTTATCGCTGCCCACGCTGAGGAAGCGCTCAGCATCAGACAGAAGGCGCATAGCAATGAAATCAGGTTGGATACTCTCTTCATCATGTTCTCTTTAACTTACCAGCGATAGGAAAGGGTGGCGCTTAGCGAACGGTCATAACCGGTGCTGCAGCTGGTGGTTGAGCAGCTGACCCAGTAATGTTTATTGAGCAGATTATTGGCGTTGAGCGCCACATTCAGACCGTTAAGTTGCGGATAGAGCTGGCCCAGGTCGTAGCGAATTGACGCGTCCACCAGGGTATAATCCGGCACCTTGATAGTGTTTTGGGTGTCTGCCCAGGTCGAGCCGACGTAGCGCACCCCTGCACCCAAGCCTAATGACGCCAGCGGGCCGCTCTCCACGGTGTAATTGCTCCAGACAGACGCCATGTGCTCAGGCATTGCCGTTGGCGTTTTACCTTGCGCTCCGGCTACCGTTGTCTTGCTGGTTTCAATATCGTTCCAGCTGTAGTTGGCAATGAGTTTCCACTGTTCGGTCAGATTGGCCGTGGCAGAGGCTTCGATTCCCTTTGACGTCACCTGTCCGGTCTGAATGGTGTTCAACGTATTGTCTGGATCGGTGGTCTGAACGTTGTCCTGTTTCAAGTCGAACCACGCCAAAGTAAACAAGGCATCGATCGCTTCTGGCTGATATTTCACCCCGACTTCCCACTGTTTGCCGGTAGTGGGTTTATAGGTTTCACCATAGAAATTGGTGCCGAGTACCGGAGCGAAAGAGGTGGCATAGCTGACATAAGGGGCCACGCCGATATCCGTTATCCAGCTTAAACCTGCACGCCAGGTGAAGCGCTCATCGTCCTGCGATGTATAGGTGTCATTGAGTCGGTTTTTCGTGTTCACCGAGGCCCAATCCTGGCGCGCAGAGAGATCAAGGTTCAGATGCTGGAACAGGGCAAGGCTATTAGAGAGATAAACGCCGGTCTCGTTGGCATTTTGCTGCGTGCTGGTGAACGGTGAAGTCGTTGGAAAGCGCCCGTTACCCGATGGTTGATAGATATCCGTGCTGCTGGCGCGGCCATAATTCAGGTAGTAATCCTCACCGGTGTGACGAAATGACACCCCAGCCAGGCTAATGCCGTGTACTTCCCCAACATCCCATTCCGTCTTGAGGTTGTTGTCGGTGGCGAAAATTTTTCCTTTAATACCAAACTCGTAAGCTGCACGGTTCAGCGTGCGCATGTCTGCTGCCAGCGCGGTGCCAGACAGCGTTTGTGTCATCAAGTCGGTTTCGCTGTAGCGGCTGGCGGAGTGGAAGGTCCAGCGATCGCCAAAACGATGCTCCAGCTCGTAACCCAGGTTGCTTTGGGTCATGTGGTTGTCGAGATTGGTGCCGTCGAAATAACCGTTGCGATTTACCGGCCCATTTGGATTGCTACGTAAAGTGCCGTAAAGCGGCAGGAATGGGCGGGGTGGACCGAACTTATTACGGCTGGTCGAAGCCAGCAGCGTTAAGCTGGTATCGGCATCCGGGCGCCACGTCACAGACGGTGCAAGATAAAGCGTGTCGTCCGGAACGTTGTCGAATTGGGTATTGCTGTTACGGCCAACCCCAACCACGCGATAGAGCAGCGTTTTATCATCGTTAAGCGGGCCAGAAGTATCGAACTGGCCCTGCATGCGGCCGTGGCTGCCGGTTTGAATCGCAACTTCATGCTGCGCGTTTTGGGTCGGGCGTTTGCTGATCGCGTTCACGACTCCGCCCGGCGAACCCGCGCCATACAGAAAGCCGTTAGGGCCGCGCAGCACATCCAGTTGTTCCAGCCCATAAGGCTCGTAGCGCACGTAAGATTGTTTTGTGGTCGAGCGCAGCCCATCCAGCAGCGTACCGTTAAGCGTGGCATCAAACCCGCGAATGTTGAAGTAATCAAACCGCGAGGAAATGGCGGACGTTGAGGCAAAGACGCCGGGTGTGTATTGCAGGGCTTGGGTAGTGCTCTGAACGTTACGGTCGTCCATTTCCCCGCGTGTGATCACCGACAACGATTGCGGTGTGGCCAACACCGAGTCATTAGTGCGACTTGCGGTACTGCTGGTCTGCGCGACATATCCTTTTTCTGGTGTTGTTTTGTTGTCAGCTGTGACATTTAAGGTGTCCTCTGCCAGCGCGCAATGAGCCTGTACCAGTAGCGCGAGGCAGGTCAATGGCGTAGTCCAGCGCACCCAATTTTTATTATTGTTTTCCAAGGTATTCTCCACATTAGAAGCGACTTTTTGTCGGCTAAAAGTGTGTCAGTGAGAATGTGAGCAGACAATCAGCAACGCTTTCGCTTGCGGAACTCTTTCTTTAGAAAAATCGCCAAAATGGAACTTCCCGGCGTGGCCGGGAAGGAGGGTTACGATTTGCGCTGATTCTGCTGCCAATAGGCAGTTTGCGTTTCGATATACCAAGGGATGATGCGATTGAATAAACCCATAATGAATTGTGGATCTAATCCTTCTTCAACCGCCCATTGCTGCCGGTCACTCAGCATGCGGGCAACACGTTCAGGTGCCGGGATGCTTTCGAGGTTGGGCTTATATTGCGCTGCACCCAACACATATTCCATGCGTTGCTGCAACAGGGAAACAATGTGGTGATCGATAGCATCAATGCCAGCACGAATTTCCAACAAGTTTTTGCACTCTTTAGCGGCAATCACATTTGCTCCTTACGGCATATCCAGTGAAGGTAAAATAAGCCCCTGGCACAATCGATGTACCACAGCTCGCCAGTGTGTCGTCAGATAGAAGTGGTCGCCGGGCCAACTGTAGAGCCTGAATTCACTATCGGTAAAGCTGCGCCAGCGCTGTGCTTCCGAATGCGTCACTTCGCTGTCTTCGTGTCCGTGTAATACCGTGATGGGTGAGGACAGCGTCAGCGTTGATGTGGGTCGCCAGCTTTCAATCAGCGCATAATCGTGACGTAACTGCTGCAGCACCAGCTCGCGCAGCGCGGGGAACTCGAACAGAGCAGCGGGCGTTGCCGAGAAACGCGCAACTTCATCGATCAATGTTTGATCCGACGCCAGATGAAATTGGGTTTGGCGTACCGTATCCGGTGGGGTTTGCCCGGAGATGAACATCCGAGAGGGGGGATGCCCGCGTTGCTGTAATGCCAGCCCAATCTCCCAGGCAATCATTGCGCCCATGCTATGGCCGAAGATCATCCGGGGCAGGTTGGGTAAGGCGATGATTTCGTTAACCAGTATTTTGACTAGTTCAGCCATGGCTGTCAGCGGCTTGGCTTCAAGCCGATCTTCTCGCAGGGGTAATTGCAGAGCGCGCAGAACTACACCCGCAGGCAAACGGCTTGCCCAACGCTGAAAATAGCTGGCACTGCCGCCGGCGTGCGCAAAGCACAAGATTTCTGCATGCGGGAGGGCGCAATGGTTTAGTTGTCGCAGTAACGGAACATGCATCAGATGGCACCTTCTTCACTGCTCGCCAGCGTGGGCAGTTCCAGCCAGCAGAAATTTTCCAACCGTTGTTGCAAATAATGCAGCGTCTCAGCGGCAGGCAGAACATCCGCTGCAAAGTGCAGACCCGGAGGGATCTGCTCTTGCAGCATCTGACGCGCGGCAAAAGCGGTCACGGCAGCGGTCAACTGCGCGCCAGATGGACATTCAATCACACAGGCACGGCGCTGAAATTCACCCTGACGTTCACCGTAGGCCTCAACGGCTATCACATGCTGAGGCTGCTGGCCTGCGAAGGTCTGCATACTCAACGCCACCAGAGCCTGGGCCGACTGCGTATCTGATACAGCGCGCTGGCTAAGCCAGTGCACCAGGGTTTCAGAAGTGAAGAGGTTGTACCAGGTCAGATCGGTTTGACGGTGCAAATGGCCAATTCGTTGCCATTCACTGGTCATAAAGGGATACGCAACTGCGCTCGCTTGCGCCAGCGGGAGCAGCATGCGTTCCCGCTGTTGGCAAGGCTGCAACTCGCCTTGCCGCAGAGCCACGCCCGCGATCCCATAACCGTTATCCAGGCTTGCAAGGAAATCCGCCGCACCGCCCTCGGAGAACGGTTCGCAACTCAGCGCATAGCCTTTAGCTTCGTAAAGACGGTCAAAAGCGCTAAAGGCGCTACGCAATAGTAGCCCGGATAATCCCGGCAGCATGCCTGCTGAAATCAGTACGCGCTGAGCGGATTGCGGCCCATTTTTCATTAACGCGTAGAGTGGGTCATCGCCGCCGGGATCGAGGTAATCGCAGCCCAGAGCCGCTGCCACGCGGGCGACCCGGTCGCCAATTTTATGGCCGGGTGCAGCACAATTGATGATCAGCTGGCTACCCTGACAAAATTGCCGTAACGCGCGCTCATCAAACAGGTCAATCTGCTGATAATCCACTCCCGTCTGGCGTTGCGCTGGTAATTGTCGGCTACCGGCGCGCAGATGCCCCTCCGAAGCGAGCTGCGCAATGACCTGTTCACCTATCGCGCCGCGCGCGCCGAGGAGAGTGATATGTGGCCGATTAGTCATTAGGCTCTCCCGCTGACAGCCCCAATGCCCGGAGGATGTGATGGCAATGTTGGCTGCTCATACAACTGAAGTGATCGCCAGGCACATCATGAATCTGTAATGGCTGTGAGCTGTGTTGCTGCCAAAACGCGGTCATCTCCGCATTCATGCCCGGTAGCACTTGCATTTCTCCCTGTTGACGCAGGAACGTTACCGGATGAGCGTAAGCCTGTAATCCGTGGCCATTCACTGCCAGCAAGCTATGACGAATCAACGTAAACTGCTCCTCAACGCGTGCGGGTGTGTTCAACGCGCTATTGGCAAAAGCGCAGTGGCGACGAATCGAATCGAGTCGCTCATCGGCGCTGCGACTTGCCAGCGTAGTGATGGCCAGTGAGCTTTCATCCAATTTGTCGTGGGAAAAGCGGGCGAGCGATCCTTGCGGAATCACACCGGGTGTTTCATTGAGGATGTCATTAATCAGATGGTGAAACGCCTGTTCGTCATTGGGATACCCTAACCGCTGGGGATCGGCCTGAACCACGCGCGCAAAGATGTACTCTGCTAACAGATCATCTTCGATACGAAACGGCACCGGATAGCTACTTATGATGCTGAGCTGCGCGATGTCGCGTCCAGCTGCGTGAAGCAAGGATGCAATTTCCTGTGCAAGCATACCGCCCAGACAGTAACCAACGATGTGCAGCGGAGCTGCCTCCCCCGCTTGAGTGATAACCTCGACGGCCTGTTTTGCCAATAGCGCAATACCGCCTACGGCGGGTTGGGCAAGAAACTGTTCCGGCGTATTTAACGCCAGACCCAGAACGCGTTGGCGCGGGCTCATTTTCTCCAGCAGCGCGCGATAGGGCGTCAGCGTGCCGCTGCCATCGTGAATCAGCAGTAAAGTGGTGGAACTCGCATCACCGGACTGGATTTCCTGCAGGGTATAACCGGAGGCGGGTGGCTGAGTAAAACGCTGCGCCAGCGCAGCCAAATCTTTCTCGTTCATCATGGCGCGCAGTAGCGTATCCCAGCGCCATCCTGACGCTTGCGGTAAAGTGGCCCGCAGCCGACTAACCACCTGCGCCACCAACAGCGAATCACCGCCCAGCGCGAAGAAGTTGTCGTGACGACCTACATTATCAACCTTAAGAACCGACTGCCAAATTGTGGCAATGTCTTTTTCCAGCGCGCTTTCTGGTGCTGCTGCGGTGGTCGCGCGTGCTTTCCGCTTAGCCGGGATCAAGGAAGTAAGCGCCCGTCGGTCCACTTTGCCGTTAGACGTTAAGGGCAGCTGGTCTAGTTGATGGATGGCATCCGGTAACAT
The DNA here is from genome assembly GCA_966185695.1 of uncultured Pantoea sp. Lineage (GTDB taxonomy): Bacteria > Pseudomonadota > Gammaproteobacteria > Enterobacterales > Enterobacteriaceae > Pantoea. The sequence goes on from CBIFUL010000002.1 coordinate 205,475, forward strand.
CCAGCCCGGCAGCCACTGACTGAGATGCGTGTGCAACGTATGGTGGTTGAGAGTGGCTTGCTGGGTTTTGAAGCGTGCGGCAAATACATGCTGCCCTAAATCCTGTAGCGCCAGTTCATCCTGCGGCGCAATGATGATTTCCGTTGCGCCTGCCTGTTGCAAATAGCGGCGCCAGTCATCGACGCTAATAAAGGTGGTGCCTTGCTCAAGGCGGCAATCTTCAAAACCGGTTAATCCCTCTTTGAATTCCATTGAGGACATAATCTGGTAGCTGTTGCTGGTGGCCTCGATGAACACCAGCCAACCGCCAGGTGCCAGAATTTCTTTCAGTTTCGCGATTACATCAGCTGCGTGGCGCGAGTTGTGCAACACGTTAGCGCAGAGAATGACATCCCGTGACGCCGGTTCAATTCCCTGTGGCAGAGCGGGCTGATTAATGTCATAGAGGCCATAGCGTACCCACGGCCACTGGCCTAAGCGTTTTTCGGCCTCGTTAAGAAAGTAATGGGATAGATCGCTGAACAGATAATCCACAGAAAATTCGGCCAGTGCGGGGATGAGATCCAGACTGGTTCCGCCAACGCCTGCACCGACTTCCAGCAGACGAAGCGTTTGCCCGTTCTTCTCACGGGCAATCTGACTAATGGTTGCACAGACCAACTCATTGACGGTGCGACTCACCAGGTTATCGCGATAAGCGGCTTCGGCAACGTGCGTCTGACCTTCCGGGAACAGTAAATCCAGCGGATCGGCTTCATTGCGCATCAAGGCTGGTAGCGCTAAATGGCTATCATGCATATAGCGCAAGATCGCCGCTCCCCAGTTTACCTCGGCGCCAAGCTGATGGAGCGCGCGCCAGCGTTGTTCTATATCGAGCGCTGATACCTGACGCTGTGCAATATAATGAGACTCACCCATCTGCTGCAGGAATCCCTGTTCATTCAGCGCGCGCAGCCAGCGGCCAATCAGGCGTTCATGACGGGACGCCACTGCGCCGCTGCTCACCAAATCAACCAGCGCAACCGGGGCCTTTGCTTGCGCAAACTGCGGCAGACTCAACAACGCATGCGCCATCGCCAGTAATGACACCTCTTCAATACCCTGCGCCAGTTGCATCACCGCCGCGCGATTCATCTCTTCGGCTAAGAACCGGGCATGCTGAGGCACGACGTGCGCCACATGTGAGGCATCGCGTGCAGAATGACGTTGTGCCGCCGTGACAAATGCGACCAGGCGTTGCGAGCTTTGCCCACGATCCATGACCAATACTGTGGCTGAAGCAACATCAGGGTGGCGAATCAGCGTACTTTCAATCTCCGCCAGCTCAATACGATGCCCGCGAACCTTGAGTTGATCGTCTTCACGACCAAGGAACTGTAAATTGCCATCCGGCAGATAGGCTGCTAAATCGCCGGTACGGTAGAGTCTGTTGCCACTCACCGGATGGGTGACAAAATGCTGTGCGGTTTTTTCCGCATCACCAGCATATCCCAGCGCTAAACCCGATCCGCCAATGTACAACTCCCCCGCCACGCCATCGGGACGTTCCCGCATCTCACTGTCCAGCACGTACATCTGCTGGTTCGGCAGTGGGCGGCCATAAGGGATGCTCACCCAGCTGGCTTGCACGGTGGTAATGGGATAAATAACGGACCAGATTGCGGCTTCGGTTGCGCCGCCTAAGCTGTACAACTGAGCATTGGGCAGCAAGGGACGCGCGCGCGCCGGAAGATCGATAGGGATCCAGTCCCCGGAGAGCAAAGCTGCGCGCAGCGACAGGCACTGCATATTGCCTTCGCTGTGCAGATAGTCCACCAGCATAGCGAGTTGCGCGGGCACGGAATTCCATAACGTAATCTGTTGCTCACTCATCAGCTGAGCTAAATACCAGGGATCGCTGCGATGTTGCGGATCAGGCAGGACCAATGCCGCACCGGTTGCCAGAATGCCGAAAACGTCGTAAACCGCGAGGTCAAAACTGAGGTTAGCTAATCCCAACAGGCGGTCATCTTGTTTGGGCTGTAATCGTTGATTCAGGGCTTCCAGCGTATTACGCGCCGCCTGATGGCTGATCATTACGCCTTTGGGTTCGCCGGTTGAGCCTGAGGTGTAAATGACGTACGCCAGTGATTCCGGATTGACCTCCGGCCAGGAGGCTGGCATGCGTGCCGCCTCGAAGCGATCAACATAGATTGTTGCGATTTCATCGGTAATGAACTGTTGTGTGCTGTGCGCCACAATGAAATCCGGTTGCGCCAGGCTCAGCAGCCAATGTTGTCGTTTATCAGGCAGGGAAATGTCCAATGGAATCCACGCTGCGCCTGCACGCATCGCGGCCAGAACGGCGATGACCTGATGCACACTCTTTTCCAGCGCGATCACTATGCGGCCGCCAGGTTGCAAGCCATTGGCTATAAGACGCGCGGCAAGCGCATCCGCTTCTGCCACGAGCTGTTGATAACTGAGCTGCTCATGCGCGTCTATCACGGCCAGCGCAGCAGGTGTTTTGCGCGCCTGTTGCCAGACTGGCGTATGCATTAATCCTTGGGGTAGCGCGGTTTCAGTAGCATTTAAATCCTGATGGCGCTGTTGTTGCGCCGCTGGCAGCGGTATTGCTATCGGCTGGTGCCAGGCCGCGTCATTTTCACACAAGAACAGCAGGCTATCCTGGAACGCGCTAAACATCTCCGCAGCCGTCTGCGGATCCAGCGTGCCCTCACGAATATCCCAGTTAATATTTAAGCCCGTTTCGCCTGGTGCGATTTGACAATCGAGCGCCACCTGCGGGGTTTGTGTAATGCTAAAAGTTTGCTGCGCGCTTCGTAACAACTGCGTGCAGCAGTCCATCCCGCTGCTAATGGCGCTGGTAAAGGCTACCGGATAAAGTGCCGCTTCGCGCCCATGTCGGCGCGCGATCTCGCGCATCACCTCGATCCCGGTGAACGCACTGTGGTCAAGGTCACGCCATAATTGATCCTGCAGCGCAGTGGCTTGAGCAATGAGCGACTGCTGCAAGGCGAAATTCACCTCAAGCAACTCCACCGCACTGAAGTCGCCGATCACGTCGTCAATGGCAGGATGTAACGGTTGACGCTGCATCATGGTCAGGCTCAAACCAAAGTGATTGCCTGCGCCCCAGCGCTGCAACGTCGCAGCATAAATTGTGGCGAACAGGGCACTTAAACCTATGCCATGAGCGGCGGCTTGCTGGCTGAGCTGTGCAAATTGAGCGGGGGATAACACCGCGCTCTCGCGATAAAATCGCGGCGTAACAGTTTCTGAACAGGCGGGCAAAGTCGGCGCAGCGGGGAAATCGTCAACACGAGCCAGCCAATAATCTTGCGCGTGTTGATACTGACGGGTTTGGTTATGGCGTTGGCTGTTAATCACGTAATCCCGAAACGTGATTGCCGGTGCTTTAATTTCTTCTCCCTGATAGGCCGCACTTAACTGCGCTAACAGGTGTCGTGCGCTCTGGAAATCACATACCAGCAGGTTGAAGGAAATGTGCAGCACGGTGCGGTCATGCATTTGGCTCACATTGAGCGTAATTAACGGCCAGCAATCTGGCTGACTTTGGTAATGGCTTAACTTTTCACGTCGCTGTAACAGGCGTTCCTGTTGCTCAGTGTTAGAACCGGTTCGCAGATCCTCGACGGAGAGGGTGGCTTGCGGCACGTTTTCGAGTGTCTGTTGAGTGCCGTTTTCGTAGACCACCGTACGCAGCATGTCGTGCGTAGCAATCAGCGCCTGCCACGCGGTTAGCAGACGCGGCACGTCCAGTTCATCAAAGCAGAATTCCAGATAACCGTGGCAATCCACGCCTCCGTATGTGAAGGCTTCACTGCGACCCAGTAAATAGGCGGATTGCAGCCCAGTGAGCGGATAGGGCGCATAACGATTTTCGCTGTCTTCTATCCAGTCAGGCATAGCCAAAACGGTGAGTAATTCAGCCTTATACTGGCGCAACAGGGCGATTCTTTCGGGTGTCATTGCTCCCGCGGGTGCACGATAACGTAGCGCATCACCTTCACACCATAATGTGATGCCAGCCGTTTTAAATTCTTTGATTAATGTGGACGAAATCATAATGTTCCCTCTTCGATGGTCGTCACGGCAAAGTCGGTTGATTCAATGAACCGGGTTAATGCATCCAGGGTGGCGTGGCTCAGAAACTGCCGCAGCGTTAACTGGATGCCCAGCGATTGATTGATGCGATTGACCAGCCGCATGGCCTGCAAGCTGTTACCGCCCGCCTGAAAGAAGCTCATTTCCGCATCCAGCGATGTGAGTTCCAGCAATTCCAGCCAATGCTGACGCAGCTGCGCCTGGAGGGAATTTTCCTGAATGGTGATGTTGCCGGGTTGTTCGATATCTGTCGGGACAGAGCATACCCAGCGGCCCAGCTCAGCCCGGTCAACTTTTCCGTTTGGTGTCAGGGGCAGGCTGTCTACGGCTATAATGCGCTTTGGCAACATATAACTGGGCAGCCGGGTCGACAGCTGTTTCTGCAATCCGGAAATGCTTAACTGCGCATCAGCGGTGACGACTGCAGCAAGTTGCTGGTTAATCACAAGACAGAATGCAGCATTGACGCCTGCAAGATGGCGCAAAGCAGATTCGATTTCAGCGAGTTCAATGCGGTTGCCATCGAGTTTGATCTGATGATCCTGTCTTCCAAGGAAATGCAGCACGCCTTCAGGCGAATAAAAACCGCGATCGCCAGTGCGATACCAGCGTTGACCTTCGAGCAGAACAAACCGTTGCGCCGTTTGTTGCGTATCTCCGATATAGCCGTGCGCAAGACCCTCGCCACCAATCCATAATTCTCCGGGTACCCAGTCCGGGCAGTCACAGTGGCATGTATCCATGACTCTGAACTGCTGGTTGGCAAGGGGATAGCCGTATGGGACACGTTGGGAAGTGTCGAAATCAGACGCTATCTCGAAGGCATTTGACCAGATAGCCGCTTCGGTTGCGCCCCCCATGACAACGCAACGTACCGGCTGTTTCAGCCGTTGTCGAACGCGTTGCGCGAGATCGGGAGCAACCCAGTCACCAGACACCCATACCAGACGAAGATGCGGCATAAAGGGATGTTCAGAGTGAATGAGCAGCAGCATCTCCATCAAAGCCGGTACTGAGTTCCATAACGTCACCTGATGCTGTTCGGCCAGATATCGCCATGCATCCGGGTCGCGCCGCTGTTCTTCAAGTGGCATGACAAGCGCGCCGCCTGCGGACAGCAGCCCAAAAATGTCATAAACCGACAAATCAAACTCCAGACCGGAGAGCGCGAGTACCCTATCAGCAGGGTTTATTTCGAAGCGCTGATTAAGCGCTGCGATGGTGTTCCAGGCGGCACGGTGCGTGACGGCCACGCCTTTAGGTTCACCCGTTGAGCCTGAGGTATAAATGACATAGGCCAGCTGCTCGTCATCCCCCGGTAAAGGGGCAGGCAACGCGTTGGGGAGTGAATCTCGCTGCAAATCATAAACGGCGATCGTTTCAGGCCATGGCTCAGGTTCCTGTGTGATAACGCAGACTGCATCTGCTCGCTGACAAATCAGGGCGCGCCGCGTAAGGGGATGGCTGACGGCGAGCGGCACCCAACATGCGCCAGCGGCAAGCACGCCCAACACAGCGGCAATTTGTTCGCTGCCTTTAGGAAGGTTAATCGCGACCTTATTGCTTACGGTAACGCCTTTCTGCTGTAGCCCTCGGGCAATCTGTAACGCGCGTTGAGCCAATGCCTGATAGCTGACACATTCCCCTGCACTCAAAATGGCAGGCGCATCAGGTTGCCTGAGTGCCTGTGCAAAAAAGCCGTCATGCAGCCGTGCCAAGGGTAGGCTTTGTGTGGTTGCGTTGATACGGCTGCGCGTTGACTGAGTGTCGACAGGTAATCCCAGTTCAGGCAGCGCATCCCACTCTTGTTCAATGATTAAATGCAGGCGCGCCAGCCAACTGGTGAACAGCGTAGTGACCATTCCCGCAGGGAATAAGGCGTCGACGCTGTCCCAGTTGAGAAGTAAACCTTCGCGGGTGGGATAGCTTTGATGATCTATCCACACTTGGGGCGTTTGCGAAATCATCCAGTTGAGTTGACCAAATGCCTGCTCTGCTTCGTCAGGTATGAACGGCGCGCCCAAGTTGAGAGCGAATACCACGGGTGCGCTGCGAGGGGATTCGCCGTCCTGGCGGGCTAAATCACGTAACACTTCAACGCCAGAATAATCAGCGTGAGAAATGTCACGATGCAGTTGCGACTGCAGCTGTTGCAGACGCTCGGTAAAGCTCGCGGGCTGGCGAAAATCTACTTCCAGTAGCAGTAGAGACGTGAAGTCGGCCACCATATCCGTGACTGACGGCACCCATTCATGGCGGTTAAAGAGAGGAACGTTCAGCAGAAAATGTTTGTTCTCACTCCAGCGCGCCAGCACTTCGCAATACAGCGTCAAAAACACGGTGGCTAGCGTCACGCCCTGTTTTTTAGCTTTGGATTCAAGCGCCGCTAATTGTGCATTTTTTACTAAATAGTCACGACGGATGAACTGCGGCTTAAAGAGCTTTTCCGGCTGTTGTGCCAGTGGTAATGCGGGAGCACCCGGTAAGAAAGGTAAGCGTTGCTGCCAGTAATCCTTGGCGATACGACGATGTTTATCGCTTTCCTGCGCCTGGCATTGCAGATACTGGAAGAAATGCGCCGTGAGAGGGGCTAACGCTTTATTATTGTCCTGATAATAATGAGCTAAATCGCGCAGAAGAATACTAATGCTTAAAACGTCCGCCACCATCAAGTCCAGATTGAGGTGCAAGCGACTGGTTTGACCCGGTAAACGGGAAAGCGCCACACGCAGCGGCCATCCTTCAGTGAGATCCGCACGGTAATGTGAATAGTCTTGGCGATGTCGCTCAAGTTGGGCGGCAACCTGCTCCGCAGAGTGCGTGCGAAGATCATCGACCAAGAGATTAAATCTCTGGCTTGTCGCCGGCACATGCTGCTCACCTTCAGCGGTAAACCGCGCGCGCAGCATCGGATGACGTTCAATCAAGCGATCGCAAGCTAGCGTAAGACGTGCCGGGCAAATATCCGTGCCTTCGAGTTCCATATAAACCTGGCAGCTGTTCCCCCCAAGCGCTTGATCTTCCTGCCGGCCGACCCAGTAGGCTTGCTGGACGGGCGTCAGTGCGATGGGCTTGTTCATATCTGATGCCGGGAGATCCCTTCCTGCAGAGGATGCTGACGCATTCTGTTCCAACATCGCGAGCCACTCATTCAGTGTCGGATATTTTTTGAGCGTCTCAAACGTACACGCCACACCCTGTTTTCTCAGAAGGTTTACCGTTCTCATTAAGCCAATTGATTCCATGCCCTGGAAAAGCAGAGAACCCTCAAAATCTATTTCTTCAACGGTGAGTCCTATGAGTGCAGCGGTATGTTCAATAAGCTGTGTCGCGGCGGGATGCATTTATTTGTCCTCGCTATTCAGGAGGTAGGCCTGCTTTAGTTGCACGCGCAGTTGTTTCTTGCTGATTTTCCCTACACCGGTCAAATCAAAAGCGGGTGGGAAACTGAAACGATCGGGGATTTTAAATCGGGCGACGCCTTGTTCAGTGAGAAATTGACGCAATGCCACTGCGGAAGGGCGGGGAAGATCACACAGTATAAAGGCGCAAATAACCTCACCTAAATAATCGTCGTGAATGCCTACCACAGCGGCATCTTTAATATTCGGATGGCGCAGTAAAATATCTTCCAACTCGCCACAATCAATTTTTTCACCGCCACGATTAATTTGGTCTTTATCACGACCTTCGGAGATAATATCGCCATCAAGCGTTATGCGAACTAAATCGCCACTGCGATAAAATCCATCTGCATCAAAGTTATCGCTATTTAGCTCGTCGGGGCCGTAATATCCCCTGATGGTATAAGGCCCTCGCGTTAATAAATAACCGACTTCGCCCAGCGAGACATTCTTTCCACATTCATCTACCACGCGTATTTCATCGGCCGAGGTCATCGGTTTACCTTGCGTCGTGAGCGCACGCAGTGACGTGTCACCAGGTGGGGTAAAACAGATTAACCCTTCTGCCATGCCAAAGACTTGCTGAAGGGCGCACCCTAAAACGGGTGTTACCCGTTTAGCCGCTTCATAACTCATTTTCGCACCGCCCACCTGCAGTGTTGTGAGCGAAGAGAGATAAGGTGGATTAACTTCTGCTGCATCCAGCCAGACCATCGCCAGCGGAGGTACCAGAGCCGTTACTGTGACGTTCTGTTGTTTGATTAACGAAAAGCAATGATCGGGGAAACTTTGATCGCTAATTACTACGCGTCCACCCGCGAAGAGGGTTCCAAGGAAGCCAGGGCATGCCAGGGGGAAATTGTGCCCCATAGGCAGAACCACTAAATAAACCGTTTCACGCGAAAATCCACAGGCCAGAGTTGCAGAGCGAATGTTGCACAGATAATCGCGATGACATCGCGGAATCAGCTTGGGAATTCCGGTCGTCCCGCCAGAAAGCTGGAAACAGGCCACATCATCCGCATGGTTTACCGGTAGAGGTTGCGGCGGGGCAAGATGGGCCGCCAGCACATCATGTAACGTCTCTCCCGTTGGCACGCTGAACTGCAGAAGCTCCGGCAGTTGCTGACGTACCTTAATGACAAGCTGAGTGTTTGACTCACCTTCAAACATGTCCTGATAAATCCATGCTTTAGCGCGCGTAGCTTGGGTAAATGCGAGTATTTCATTTTCGCGATGGCTGGGTAGTGCGAATACCGGTACGATGCCTGCGAGAAATAAAGCAAAGAGGGTTTCAATATAATTGATAGAATTTGGCAATTGTAATATCACCACATCGCCTTTTTTAAGGTTGTGGTGTAGAAGACGGTTCGCTAATTGTAGAGCATGTTGATAAAGCTGTTTATATGTTCGTGTTTCGTTATAAAAACACAAGGCGACATCGTCGGCGTATGACTGCGACATCTCCGCAATACGCTGATCAAAAGTCTCATTATTCCATAAGCCCTGGCGCAAATAATTATCACGAAAATCTTGGGGCCATTCTGCAACTTTATAACTTTCAGCCTCTAAGGAACTGCTATGCATAACTCCACCTGTTAAGAACATTGTTGGTGTGAAAATGCAGATGACAGACGTCAAATGCTAAACAGTAATATTGTTATGTCGGCTAGTTATTAATGACAATCTGCAACCTTTTAGCTTAAGGAACTTATTCTTTAGAAAGAGAGAAAAAACGGACCAATAGAAAGTGATTACCCTTATTCAAAATAAGGACTGAAAACAAGGAAACCAATTTACTCAGCTATACCCATAGACACATATTTACAAAACGCTTACAATGAGAATGATTATCAATACCAATTGCCAAAGTAGGGATAACCATGGGATCGCAGAAGCTTATTGCCGGGAAAAGCAGCCGTAATCAGGTTGGGGAAGGTGGAGTACAGATGTTATTGCATGGTGAGATTTCACTGGCCAGTGGCAGCGTCAATCCACAGCGTGCCACTTGGCAAGAAGAGCAACTATTTATCGGTCTCAAAATCATCATCATCGAGAGCGGTGAATTGTTGTGTCGCTTTCCTCAGCAGCCTGAGCGGCATATTAAAGGACCTGCCCTCTGCGCTATCTGGAGTCAGGACTTTGCGCAAGCCAGCCAGTGTTTACTTCCTGGAGCTAATCTGAGCTACACCGCCGTCAATATCTCTACGCACTCGCTTAGCCAGAACCTTTGCGCCGACTCCATGAATACACTTGCTGCCGGCATGCATCTGGACTTATCTGCCAATCCTGGAATGCGTATTCAGGCAACCCCTAAATGTCTGAGTGGCCTCAGAGCGCAACTCTTTACCAATCCTCTACAGGGTGTTGCACGGCAGCTGTACATGACGGGTAAAGCTTTAGAGATCGTCGCGCATACGCTGGATAGCCTGGTAAGAGAAGATAAGACGTTGCATCAAACAACGCTGCGCTTAAGCTCATGCGATATTGCCCGGCTGCACGATGTCAGGAATTTGCTGGCAGAGCGAATCGACTCGCCACCCTCTATTCGTGATCTCAGTGCAAAAGTCGGCCTGAACACCCGTAAACTCACGGCGGGCTTCCGTCGTCTGTTTAACCAGAGCATTTACGGTTATCTGCAAACTCTGCGGTTGGAAACGGCCTGGCGCATGCTATCGACCGGTGAAGCCAGCGTATCCTCTGTGGCGTATCAAGTGGGGTATTCGCCAGCGCATTTTTCAGTGGCTTTCCGCAAAAAATATGGCTTTGCACCTAAGGATATGCGCTGTTGATGGGCATTAATTAGAAGGGTTTTATCAGCCGTGTACGCTTTAATGAGCAGTCAAAATCAGGGGATCAGCATCATCATTATGGGCGTGGTGAATGCTGACAGAAGAGTACTTAAAAGTGTGCTGGTTGCTGATGCACCCTGCATCACGCCAAACTTTTGCGCCATCAGATAAACATTCACCCCTAGTGCCATTGAGCCAAGCAACACCACAACTTGGGTTTCAGCCGCAGGCAGGCCTGTGGCAAACGCAATCAGAGCAATGATCAGTGGCTGGATAAGAAGTTTTAACAGGCAAATGGCATAACTTTCTCTCAGCCCTTCGCGAATGTTATAGCGAGACAAGCTCATTCCCAGCGCCAGTAGTGAGAGTGGTGCGGCCGTATCCGAGACCATTTCAACCGGTTTACCAATAATTTCAGGTAAGGGCCGGTGCCATAGGCTCCAGGCGGAACCGGCGACAATGCCAATAATAATGGGATTTTTAAAAACGCTGCCCAGCGTGTTAAGCACTCCGCGGGGTGAAAAACTGCCGTGACGTGCCCATTCAACCGAGACAGTCACCAGGGTCCACAAAATCAGGCTATTGAAGATCAGCACCAGCGCGATGGATGGTAATGACTCTGGTCCAAGTAATATCGTGGCCAACGGGATCCCCAACATCGTGTTGTTGGAAAAGATGCCGCCCAGCGCAAAAACGGATGATGAAACCGGGTCGAGATTAAATACTCTTTTGGCGATTAGCCGACCAAGCGCATAAACAACGAAGCAGCTGCCAAAAAACGCGATCAGCAGCCGAAGATCAACGGGTGGGGTTTTGTAAAAACTGCTCATAACGTTAAAGAGCATGCAGGGCAGCACAACGGTAAAACAGATTCGGTTTAACCCCTCGTTTACGCTAACTGGCCAGCCCGAAAAGCGGCCAAGCCCATAACCTGCCACGATAAGTATGAACAGAGGAAGAGACAGAGAAATTTGATGCGCCAGATGGCCGGTAAGACTCGCTGTGGTCACCATACCTTAAACCTTAAAAACCGGCATCAATGATGCCGGGAGACGTAATCCACAGCGGTACGGCAGCCGCCATGTGAAAACTATTTCGCCCAGTAAAGCCGGGTGGGGTTATTTACAAAGATCTCGGTGCGCAGCTTTTCGGTTGGCAGCCATTCACCAAACGCATTCAGAATTGAGATGTCATCTATGGGGTAGAAATATTCAATCCCTTCTTTAACCCGCTTCTTACCCGGAGCTGGCATGGTATGCGGCCAGTCAGACGCCCAGATCAAGCGTTCAGGCTTATGTGAGACCAGCGCCTCAACAAAGGGTTGGACGTTTTGCCATGTGGTATCTTTTGATACGCGGTAGAGCGCTGACAGTTTGACGTAAACCTTGCCTGAATCGAGTAACGTGAGCAGCTCATTGAAACCGGGCTGTTCGATGCCATCTTCAGCCTTAAGTTTGCCGAGGTGATCAATGACAACGGGCACCGGCAGCTTGCTGATGGTGTCACTGAGATCGGCAATTTCATGAAGATTGGTATAAATCTGCAGGTGCCAGCCAAGCGAACTGATTTTATCTGCCATTTTCTCAAGATAGTTGCCGCTCTCTTCGGCGCTGAGTTTGCCTCCTGCACGCGCTTCCATATTCAGACGTAACCCACGCACGCCCTGTTCGTGCAGCTTATGCAGTTCTTCAGATGTAATTTCATCGTCAACCACGGCCACGCCGCGCGCCTTCTTCTGTCCCAGCACTTTAATCGCATTCAGCATGCAGCGATTATCGGAGCCGTAGGGACTTGGCTGGACCAGCACCACGCGATCCATATGCAGCTCTTTCAGATGCCTTTCCAGGTCGCTGATTGGCGCATGATCGGGGGTATAAACACGCGCTTCCGCAAAGGGATAGTTTTCAGGATCAAAAACGTGAACATGGCAGTCACAACTGCCCTTTGGCGGGATAAATTTCAGCTTGGTGGCAAAGTTGTCCGATGAGATAGCGGCAGCCCAACTTAGCTTTGCATTGATACCCGCAGCCACACCGACCAGTGGTAATGTTTTTAACAGAGAACGACGTGAAATCATGTGTATCTCCTTCATAGGTACAGGGTAAGGACTTATATTTTTATTATTTCAATGGTCCGATTGCCGCCAGAGCTCTCCCCTCAGCGGTATCGGTGAACTTCTCAAAGTTGGTGGTGAACTTATCGGCAAGGAAAAGCGCCTTATCCCGCCATTGCTGCTCACTCTCCCAGGATGCGCGTGGATCCAGAATGTCGTGCTCAATGGCACTCAGGCCACGCGGAACTGCCAGATTGAAAATCGGCAGGTCGAAAGTCACGGCCTGATCAACCTCGTCATGCAGAATGGCGTTGATGATGGCGCGCGTGTCTTTAATCGAGATACGTTTGCCCTGACCATTCCATCCGGTGTTAACCAGATAAGCTTTCGCACCCGATGCCTGCATGCGCATAACCAACACTTCGGCGTAACGAACCGGATGCAAACTGAGGAATGCTGCGCCGAAACAGGCGGAGAAAGTGGGGGTTGGCTCAGTGACACCCCGCTCGGTGCCCGCCAGCTTGGCGGTAAAACCAGAGAGGAAGTGGTACTGCGCTTGCTCGTCAGTCAACACAGAAACGGGTGGTAGAACACCATAAGCATCGGCAGTCAGGAAGATGACTTTACTGGCATGGCCTGCTTTAGAAACAGGTTTAACGATATTTTCAATGTGCCAGAGAGGGTAAGTAACGCGCGTATTCTCGGTCTTCGTGGCATCGTTGAAATCAATAACGCCTTCGGCATTTACCGCCACATTCTCCAGCAACGCATCGCGGCGTATTGCCTGGAAGATTTCAGGCTCTGCTAGCGGGTTGAGATTAATGGTTTTGGCGTAGCAGCCGCCTTCGAAGTTGAAGACGCCATCGTCATCCCAGCCATGTTCATCATCACCGATCAACTTACGTACAGGATCCGTTGATAGCGTGGTTTTGCCGGTGCCTGACAGGCCAAAAAACAGGGCGACATCGCCCTCTTTACCTACGTTGGCAGAACAGTGCATTGAGGCAATACCCTGCTGCGGCAACAGGTAGTTCATCACCGAGAACAGGCCTTTTTTCATCTCGCCGCCGTACCACGTTCCGCCGATGAGCTGAATCTTTTCTGTCAGGTTGAAGGCAACAAAATTCTCAGAGTTAAGCCCCTGAGCCTGCCAGTCAGGATTGGTGCATTTTGCGCCGTTCATCACCACGAAGTCAGGAGTAAAGGTTTCAAGCTCAGCTGCCGAAGGCGCAATAAACATGTTTTTAACGAAGTGCGCCTGCCATGCCACTTCCGTTACAAAACGCACCGCCAGACGCGTATCCGCGTTAGCGCCGCACCAGGCATCAACTATAAACAGGCGTTTGTCGGATAATTGTCGGCATACCAGCGACTTGAGGTGATCCCAGATCTCTTGGGACAAAGGATGATTATCGTTTTTACCTTTGCCTTGATCAGACCACCAAACGCTGTCGCGCGTGGCGTCGTCTCGGACGATATATTTATCTTTGGGCGATCGCCCGGTAAATTCACCCGTATCTACCGCTACTGCGCCGGTACTGGTCACAATACCTTTTTCAAAGCCGGTTAATTCAGGCAACGTTTCTTCTGCAAACAGCGTGGCATAATCAGGGTTGTAAAGAATCTCAGTAGAGGTGGTAATACCATAATTAGCTAACTGCTGGTTTATACGAGAAAGCGTTGTCATCTTCAGGCTCCTGGTAATAGCGAGTTTAAGGTTTAAACGCGCAGGCATCCCGTCAGCAATAACGCTGACTAACCTGCGAATTAATTAAAAAATGAAATCAGATATCTTTCAGAATACGGACATCGCGCTTCTGAATGAATACCTTCACATTTTCCGCATAACGTTGCATATGCGGTGCTGCGGCGTGGTTTTTGAGGCAGATTTCATCTCGCCATTTTTCCACGATAACCACGGTATCGCGGCCAAAGCCATTTTCGGCATCCGGTACTAAATCTGTTAATGGACGATATTCAATGCATCCCTCTTCAGCTTTAACCGCCGGAATATTTTCTTCAATGCGTTTGATAATTTCGGTGCGTAATCCTGGTTTAGCCGTAATAATGGCCAGAACATGAATCATGATTAATTCCTTAAAAAAATGCGGACTGTAATGCCCGCATTTTCATCTTTATTTTTTACGTTCGCTGTAAAGCACACCGCCGCGTGATTTGTCCGCTGCTTTGGTTTCCACTACAGAAACCACCACACGGTCTCTATCAACACCAAAGGATTCCACCACGGCTTCAGTGATTTTCACCATCAGCGTTCTCTTTTGCTCGGCAGAGCGTCCTTCTACCGCGTAAACCACAATCTCAGGCATTTTGCGTCTCATCTGTAGGGTTAGAAAGATGGACGTCCCTGTCCGTTGCCCTCATCCTGACACTCGGTTACAGGCTGCGGATCTGCTCGATTACCGCAGTGGTGTATGCTTTGGTGCCGGTGCTGCCGCCCAGATCAACGGTGCGGTGCGCGGGTTCAGCCAGCACTTTTTCAATCGCGTTATGTATGGCCGCGCCAGCTTCAGACCAGACCGGCAGCTCCTTTTTCTCACCGATCCACTCCAGCAGCATGGCGACGGATAAAATCATGGACGTTGGATTGGCTTTATCCTGATTCTGGATATCAGGTGCGGAGCCATGTTGCGCCTGTGCGCAGCACTGGTTATCGCCCGCCATCACTGAACCTGCCAGGCCGAGACTTCCTGACAGCTCACTGGCTAAATCGGAAAGAATGTCGCCATAAAAGTTGGTTGCAACCAGTACATCAAAACGCTCCGGGTTACGCACCAGATGCGCGGTTGAAGCGTCAACTAGCAAGTCGTCGAGCTGAACGTCAGGGAAATCTTTAGCCACGGTACGAACTGCTTCAAGGAACAGGCCATCAGTCATATGGAAACTGTTGGCTTTATGAATTGCGGTCACTTTTTTACGGCGCTTGGCGGCCAGCTCGAATGCACGGCGGGCGATACGCTCAGAGCAGTGACGCGTAATTTTACGTGTAGAGAGTGCCATATCCGGGCTTGGCATCACTTCACCCCAACCGCGTGACATGTTGCGGTCCGGGTAGAAGCCTTCGGTGGCTTCACGCATGATCACCAGATCCATCGTTTTACCTTCACGAAGATTGCTGGTGATGTACGGACGGGTGCGTGCCGGGCGCACGTTTGCGTAAAGATCCAGACCTACACGGAATGCACCTGACACGTTGATACCGCCTTTTTCTGGCTTTGGATAATCCGCGTGTGAAATCGTGCCCAGCAGAATACCTTCATAACTGCGTGCGCTCTCCAGCAGCTCAGGTCGCAGCGTCGTGCCGTGTTTTTCCAGGCTGGCGAAACCGATATCCTGGTACTCATACTCGATACCCAGGCCGTGTTTTTTATCAATTTCTTTCAAAACGGCGACCGCAGACTCAATGATTTCGGGGCCAATACCGTCACCCGGCAGAACGAGAAATTTCATGACTGATTCCTTACCTTAAACTGAAAAAAATTAACTGATGTGCTCTGCCGCAATGGGCCGCGTTTCGCCGGTTTCGACCAGCGTGCGATTCGCATCCTGAGAGCCGTAAACCCACATGATTTTCATCGGCTCGGTTTCAGAGGCGTTTCTGAATCGGTGAGGAACGCCTGCAGGGATGAACGTCACATCCTGTGGTTTAATCGGAAACTCCTTGCCATCGATATCGAAGATGGCATTGCCCTCAATCAGCAGTACGCTCTCTTCACAATTGTGTAAATGGAAAGGGATTTTTGCGCCGCCCACAAATTCGGTGTAACCGGTGATGAAGGCGCTGGCCCCCATTCCCGCCGTCACCAAAGGCGTGGTGCTGGCACCGCCGCCGCGGTCATGTTTCTTAATATCCGCAGGATGCAGCAGATATGAATTCGATTCGGTTTTGATCATGTTTACAGTCCTCTTTTACTTCGCAGGTCCGATCCACAGGGTTTTGACGTTAGTAAACTCACGAATACCCAGCTCACCAAGTTCTCGTCCATAACCAGATTGCTTAATGCCGCCAAATGGCAGGCGAGCATCCGAAGCCACCAGACCGTTTACAAACACCGCACCCGCTTCAATGTTGCGTGCTACGCGGTACCCATTTTCCACATCGCTGGTCCACACGGCAGCGCCCAGGCCGAACTCTGTGTTGTTAGCAACAGCAATCGCTTCGTCTTCAGACTGCACGCGAATGACCGCAGCAACCGGACCGAATGTTTCTTCGATTGCAGCGGTCATCTGTGGAGTGACGTTATCCAGTACGGTCGGCAAGTAGTAGTAGCCATCGCTATCAACGGCGTGACCGCCAATAACCAGTTTTGCGCCCTCCTTAATGCTGCGCTCAACCTGAGCATGCAATGCGTCGCGCAAGTTAGCGCGGGCCATTGGCCCAATCGTGTTGTCGCGGTCGGTTGGATTGCCGGTTTTGAGTTTTTTCACACCCTCAACAAACAGGGCAACGAATTTGTCCGCGATTGATGCATCAACAATGAAACGTTTGGAGGAGATGCAGCTTTGTCCGGTATTGGAGAAACGGGCTTTAACCGCCATGTTTGCCGCAAGTTCCACATCGGCATCCGCGAGCACCAGGAAGGGATCAGAACCGCCCAACTCCAAAACCTGCTTCTTCATCAGGCTGGCTGCCTGGGATGCCACAATTCTACCGACTTCGGTTGAGCCGGTGAGCGTAACGGCTGCTACGCGGTTATCTGCCAAAACAGCCGCAACATCTGACGCATTTATCAGCAGTGTAGATACCAGGCCTTCAGGCGTCCCGGCTTCGCGGAAAAGCTCTTCAAGCTGAATGGCACAGGCTGCGACGTTGTTAGCATGTTTGAGCAATGCACCGTTTCCCGCAGCCAGAGCCGGGGCCGCGAAGCGAACAAACTGCCAGAAAGGGTAATTCCACGGCATGATGGCCAGCACGACACCCAGTGGATCGTAAACGATACGGCTATCAGTAGCGTTGCTGGTGACATGTGTGTCGGCCAAATACGTCCCTGCGCTCTCTGCATAAAACTCGCAGGTGACAGCACACTTCTCGATCTCCGCCTCAGCTTCAGCAATCGGCTTGCCCATCTCTTCTGTGATGGTGGCTGCGTAGCGTGATTTATTGCGACGCAATACCGCTGCCACGTTAATGAGCAGAGCTGCACGCTCAGAAACGGGTTTTTTCCCCCAGGATTTCTGGGCGTCATGTGCATCTGCAATACGTCTCTCAACGTCAGCAGAGGAGTGAAGCGGATACTCGGCAATTGGGCGACCCGTAGCAGGGTTAACGGTAACAATCATGATTCAGCCTTCTCTTAAGTTTCAGAAATCGTAGAGCGTGTATGCGTTGGTAGTCAGAATACGGCGGAATAATTCGCCGTTATCGATCCACCCGGCCAGGCGGTGCAGGTCCTGCCGATCATCAATGGCAGCAAAAGGTTCGATCTCTTCAATCGAGCTGCTGCGGCGACCATGACCACCGGTATGCGGCCAGTCGGAGGCCCATATCAGGCGGTCAGGCGCAACTTCAGCGAAGCGAGTGACGACCGAAGCCAGGTCGGTATAGTCCGGAGCGCTAGAGACACGACTCGGTGCAGAAAGTTTGATCCAGATAGTAGGGCGCTCGAGCAATGCGCTAATCTGTTCAGCCAGCGCGGCACCGCCTGCAAAATGATCCAGCACAATCGGTACTTCGCTGTCGCGGATCAGCGGTAGAAGCAGCGCCAGCTGCGTGGGGCTGGCGAAAATCTGCATGTGCCAACCCAGCGGCCCAATGCGTTCAGCGGCACGATCCATTTCACTACGAATACGTGCGATATCGCGCTGGCCTGATACCGAGAGGTTAAGGCGAATGCCTCGCACGCCTTTCACGTGAAGTGCCCGAAGTTCTTCATCTGTTATGTGATCAACATCGATCACCACTACGCCGCGAGCATGATCCGCACCTAAAACAGTGAGGCCGTGGCAGACGGCACGATTGTCTGTGCCATAGCAGCTGGGTTGCACCAAAACATTGTGCGTGACGCCTAACAGCTCGTTGTGTGCTGCCAGATCGATGAGCGTTGCCGAAGCAGGTGTGTAGCGCCGATCGCGTGAGAAGGAAAAAATATCGGGCATAAACAGATGTACGTGGCTGTCGCAGGTGCCATAAATTTTATCCTGCGAAATTGACGCTGACTCACACACCGACATGGTACTCTCCGCTTGGTATCTTGTTTAATCAAAATACCATAAACGAAGTGTGATACAAATGTTATGGCGATTTTTTGTTATCAAGGTCACACTTGAGAAGTTGTAACAATTTTACGGATTTCGTCCCGTCGGGTTAAAGTGATGTATTCATTATTAAAGGGTGAGCGGTAATGGCCCAGACGCTATCAACGCAATTAGTTCAGAGCATTATTCAATACATAAATAGCCAGTCTTTGGCGGTGGGTTCTCGTTTACCAGAGCGCGCACTGGCTGAACACCTGCGCGTGTCACGCTCACCAGTGCGAACTGCTTTGGCGAAAATGGCAGATAAAGAGCTGATAAGCCGACATCCAGAAGGTGGCTATGTCGTTGCGGAGGGCGCGCTGTCATGTTCGCCTTTCTCTGAGCCAGTAAAGAGCAACGCCGATGAAATCTATTTCAAGATTGCGAGTGACAGACTGAACGGTGAGTTGCCTGAGAAAGTCACTGAGAATGAAATGATGCGCCGCTACGGCATCACTCGCAGCTTGCTGAGTGACATCTTGCTGCGTATTCACCATGAGGGATGGGTCGAGCGCCTGCCTGGGCATGGCTGGATGTTCGCCGAATCAATGTCCTCGGGCGGTGCTTATGACGAGAGCTACCGCTTCAGAAAAATCATTGAGCCAGCAGGCATCCTTGAACCGACATTCAAACTTGATGAAGCAAGTATCCTTCAGTGTCAGGAAGAGCAGCTCTGGTTGTGCAACGGGGCCATTTTCTCTGTCACGCCTGCCCAGATTTTTGATGCAAATACCCGTCTTCATGAAGCGATTGCAGCGTGCTCCGGCAACATGTTTATTCTGGATTCCCTACGCCGTTTAAATCGCATTCGCCGTTTAATGGAATACACCAAAGCCGTGGATCGAGAGCAAGCATTGCGCCGCTGTAAGGAGCACCTTGTTCTGATTGGTCTGCTGCTTGAAGGCGCGCAGGAAGCAGCATCTGATTACATGCGTATGCACCTGTCAGACGCATCCCGCGAGAAACAAGCCAAATAAAAAACCCGGACGGCAAGTCCGGGTTTTCATTACTGCGCCAATTCGATTTATCAATACATCAGATGCATCATGATTAACGCCAGTGCAACAGTGATACCGCCCCCGATACGGGTAGCAATCTGAGCAAATGGCATCAGACGCATGCGATTACTTGCCGTCAAGATGGCAATATCACCGGCACCGCCCATGCCGCTGTGAGTGCTGGTAACGATCGCAGCTTCGATGGGGTAGAGGTTGACGAAGCGAGCGGTGAAGAATCCGCCTGCTACCATGGCTACCACGGTCGAGACAATGGTTAAGAGGTTTGCCGGAGCGAAGCCTGCGATCAGACTTTCCCAAGGCGTTAACACCAGACTGAAGGTAAACAGAATCGGGAAGGCCATCGCAGTCAGTGCGAACTTATATACCACTGCCGAACCTGCCTGAATACGTGGCGAAATCAGGTGACACAGCATCAACAACACGGCGAGGAAAAGCATCACCACCGGGGCGGGCCATTTCATCAGGTCATGCATTAAAACGCCGACCAGATAGAGCATCACCGCGACGATGCCGGCAGCTGCCACTGCGCGTATATCACATGCTTTCTCCGTTTTTTGTTTGTTACCCAACAGATCTTCAGCGCCCGGTTGCAATACGCCGTTACCACTCAGATGAGGCAGTCGTTTGCCCATATTTGCCAGTAAACCAGCAAGAATCACCGCCGTCAGGTTGCCCACCATAATGGCTGGCATAACCTTCGCCAGCATTTCACCCTGGTCATGCCCAAGGATTTGCGAGTAACCGATGGTCAAGGGAATGGCACCTTCGCCTACGCCGCCCGCCATGATGGGTACCACGATGTAGAAAAAGGCTTCATGAAGATCGATGCCCATCAGCACACCCACGCCTGTACCTACCAAACCGGCGCAAATCGAACCGACTGCAAGTGGTGCGAAGATTTTAAGAAACCCTTTAATCAGCAGAGAGCGGTCCATGCTCAGAATAGAACCCACGATTACGGCTGCGATAAAAAGGTTGAGAATTTTACTGGTTTTGAAGAACTCACCGACGCTGTCAGTCATTGGTTGAGGAATCCAACCCAGGAAGCCCAGAAGCGAAGGCACGAAAGTAACCAGTACGGCTCCGCCACCGATGTTTCTTAACAGAGGAAGGCGATTGCCAATCTCTCCCAGAGTAAATGCAAATGTCGCTGCGATAGCGATTACCATCGCCAGCTCTTTGGTGATCCCGTTAATCGCGGTAAAGCTGATCATCAGAATGACCATTACGATATAGACAGGCAAAGGAATAATGCCAATATCGAAGTCCATGAGTTTCCACCAGGTTTTAACCCAGCCCGGTTGATTCTCTGTGCCTTTTTCTGCGGCTTTATCTTTAGTTTCAGTGATGTTGACCATCGTCTGTCTCTACGTTTATATCCAGATTTAGTGTGCATCTGGAAGAGTAAGAAATAGGGATTACCGAGGTAATGTTTTTACAGATTATTAACACCCTGCCCGATCAATCTAGCCCCTTACGGTTCTTTAGATCAACAAAATACCAACAACCGGGAAACCTATTTTCCCTGGATGTGATCAGAACCACACAACATGGTGTTGGAAGAAATCCCTGCTATTAACAGGTGAAAGGGAGGGGAAGGTGTCGTATTACCCGGTGGAAGGAAGGCTTCGTATTTGAAGTTTCGGGAGCCTGTTGAGAAGAGTTACCTTACAGGTAGCTGCATTGGGATAGGGGTGATGGCAACCTTTAGTCCACCCCTGTGCGAGTCGCTAACGAGATGAGAAAACGCCGAGGGGATAGGCTTGCCTCAGAACAATACAGGCGCCCCGATGTTAAAAAAATTTCAGTGCAGATTTTAGACGTGAATCAGTTCACGGTGTTATCGAGCGGCATTACACCGTTGCTGAAGCGGCTAAAGCGATGGGTATAAGACTCTCTACCCTGACGCGCTGGGTAAAACAGTTGTGTGACAACCTCATGAAAAGGCTGGGTTAAACGTTGCTACTACCGCTTCAGCCCCGTTCAAGTTGAAAAGGCGGCTGAAGTAGCACAACTGACCGCCGCCGGCATGCTCCGTTAGGCTGACGTCCTTGATGGCCTTAGCGGACGTTGCTTACTTAAGGCCAATTGCGCGCCACGCACCATGACTCAATTGCAGGCCGTCAGCACTTGCGGTTGTATCACCTCCCATCAGATAGATAGTGCAGTGAGATGACATAAGCTATGGAGGATGCAGCGATGGGCACACGGAGTTTATCAAGTCGATATCGTGGCCGCCTGCTTCGGCAAAAATAGCTGTGACGTTTGCGCCGCCGTCGCCTGCTTCAGGCTCTCGGCAGGCTGGTCATGATCAAACAGTCGTGTGCTGAGATAGTTCGTGCCGCCATCAGGCAGCAACAGCACAATGCGTTTTCCCTGGTTTTCCGGACGCGCCGCCAGTTGCTGCGCTGCAAACAGCACCGCCCCCGATGAATCCCCCACGAGCACGCCTTCAGCCAGCGCAAATTGGCGTGCAGCCTGATACGCTTGCCAGGTTTCTACTGCGATGGTTTCATCGTAAACCTGATGGTCGAGATTCGGCGGAATGCGATCCAGCGGCTGCCCGCTGAAGGCGTGGACGCCGGTAATTTCCAGCGGCTCCGGGTGTTGTGCGCTCGGCTGCGAACCCAGACCTGGCTCCACGGCAACAACCTGAATCGAAGCGTCCTGCGATTTGAGATACCGGCCAGTGCCGGAAAGTGTGCCGCCGGTGCCCACGGAAGCCACAAATATATCCAGCTTGCCCTGTGTGTCGCGCCAGATCTCCGGCCCGGTGGTTAGCTCATGCACCTGCGGGTTCGCCGGATTTTGTAGCTGTTGCAGGAAATGCACGTGGGGTTCAGCCTCCGCGACGCGCGCTACCAGCCAGCGCGTCGCCGCCACAAAGTCGCCATCACTCGCCTCGTAATAGTCGGCAAAGCCTGGCACGATGCTGAAGGGCACGACCTCCGCACCGTAGGCCTGAATAATTTTGCTGCGCTCGATACTGACGTAATCATTAATATAGACGCGGAAACGGTAGCCTTTCGCCGCTGCAATAGAGGCAACACCGATGCCTGTATTCCCGCTGGTGGTTTCAGCAATGGTATCACCGGGTTTGATCAGGCCATCACGTTCCGCCTGCTCAATCATTGCCAGCGCGATACGATCTTTGACGCTGTGGTTAGGATTAAACAGTTCCAGCTTGCCAAGTAGCTCGGCGCGCAGACCCTGCTGTTCGCTGAAGCGCGACAGGCGCAGCAGCGGTGTCTGACCAATAAGTTCAGTGATAGAACTGTAGATTGATGCTGCCATCATCGTGACCTCTTAGATAAGCATTACCATTTTACTGCGTTGCGCTGCCAGGCGAGCGTACGGTCGCGGACGATAAACAGCAGGGTAATAAGCGATGAAAAGAGCACCGCCATCACGGCGAGCGCAGCGTACATATTGGCGTAGGCCGCCCAGCCTTGCGCCCACTGCAGATACCAGCCCAGCCCCGACTTAACGCCCATCATCTCTGCGGCCACTAACACTGAAAATGAGGCACCCAACCCCATAAACAAACCAACAAAAAGATGCGGCAGCGAGGCTGGCACCGCAACGCGTAGCACCAGGAACAGCGAGTTCGCGCCCAGCGTGCGCGCCACGTCGTAGTAGCGTTTATCTACGCTTGCGACACCTGACCAGGTAAGCACTGTCACCGGAAACCAGGTGGCCAGCGCGATCAGAAAAACCGCGGCGGCGAAACTCGACGGGAAGAAGTAGAGTGAGAGCGGCAGCAGGGCAGTGGATGGCACCGGGCCAAGAAAGCGCAGAATCGGATGTACCCAGTAGCCGAGGCCGCGCGACCAGCCTATTGCCACGCCGGTTATAAAGCCCACCAGGCTGCCGTAAAAGAAACCGAGCGCCAGCAGGCGCAGTGAGTTGAGCACGCTGTCGAGCAGCCGCGGCCAGTCAGTGGCGTAGGCTTCAACCAATGCGCGCGGTGGCGCAAAAAAAGGCGCAGGCAGCAGCGCCAGCTTGGCAGTGACAAACTCCCAGGTACCGATCAGCAACGCCAGCGCAATCAGCCAGCGACCGCTGCGCTTCAGGGGCTGCCAGGCTTTCAGTGCTGGCGCGGCACTGGAGCCGAGCACCAGTACGCTCAGTAGTCCCGCAAGCATAATAAACAGTTCATGGGTTTCATTAACGAAACGGGGAGCCGCAAAACCTTGCGGCTTATCGGGTACGGTCACCATCAGCGCCACCAGCGCCCACCAGGCCAGCAGCGCTGCCCACAACGCCGGTTCAATACGCCGTGTTTCATTGCGGCGGCGCAACGTCAGAATCTCACTGGCCATGCTCCTCTCCTCAACCCATCTTCATGTGGTGATGCTGACCGCTATCTTGCAGCAGATCTGGCACGTAGTGTTCGGCAAACTTCTGCGCATCGGTGTCCGGGCGAATCACATTAATTTTCTTTAATTCATCAACGTAAATGGCGACTTCACTGCGCAGTTGGGCGCCCGTCGAGTGATGGCTGTGGGTGTGCTCTTTCAGCATGGCGGCAATAGACGCGACTGGCACCGAGCCGGGCACAAACGGCTGGAAGATCTCTGCCGTTTCATCCGGGTGGTCAGCGGTCCACTGCTGTGCGTCGACAATTGCCTGAGTAATTGCCTTCGCAGTTTTAGGATCGTCGCGCACCAGCGAACCACGCAGCCCAAGCACACAGCAGGTGAGGTGGGCATATTCGCCGTTCAGGTTGTTGTCAACTTCCACTAAATGATGCTGCTGTTTCAACAGCCACCCCTGTGGATCATCAGTGGCGAGCGCCTGCACTTCGCCCTTACGAAGCGCCTCACCAAACAGATCGGCGGGATACTGCAGCCAGTTCACTGCTTTGTCAGGATCGATGCCCTGTTTCGCCAGCTGTATAGCAAAGAAGTTGCGAATAGGACTGGCCTGATCGGTGACTGCCACCGATTTACCCACTAAATCTTTCACGTTACGAATGCCGCTGTTCTCCGGCGTCAACAGGCGCATACAACCGCCGTGAGTCCCTACCGTCAGAACAACATCAAAACCCTGCTCCAGCGGCTTGAGCCAGCGCAGCGCCATGCCAATGCCGCCGTCAGCCTGGCCGGTAGCGATAGCCTGTAATAGCGCATCGGTCGGCCCGCTAAAGTTTACCGGCTCGACGTTAATGCCATACTTTTTAAAGAAACCTTTCTTCAACGCCACCGAGATCGGCGACTGACAGACCGCGGTTTGTCCCCAGGCGAGCTTGATGGTTTTAAGCGGCGGGTCTTCCGCCAAAACGGTCCCGGTCAGGACCGGGCTTAAGCCTATGCCCGCACCAAGCGTGG
The DNA here is from genome assembly GCA_966185695.1 of uncultured Pantoea sp. Lineage (GTDB taxonomy): Bacteria > Pseudomonadota > Gammaproteobacteria > Enterobacterales > Enterobacteriaceae > Pantoea. Next base: position 230,453 of record CBIFUL010000002.1, read on the forward strand.
CGAGGCCGCGCAGCACCGTACGTCGGCTCAGCGGTAGTGAATGTAATGCCATAGCGCCATCCCTTTCAGTGAATTAACGGCAAACTAACGCATGCGCCGAAGGTCACCAAATAACAATCCCGCATGTGCTCATGCGATATTTTTTAATGAAGACCGGATATACCTATTCCTGTTATCCGCATATTTCAGTTGATATTTGGCGTGTTATTTATAGTGACACTGTGCAGACTTCAGAGAGTATTCAATGGCGACACAAACGGCAGGCGTAAATATCGATATTGAAAATGTCAGCCACCACTTTACGCTGGAAGGCAATGAGTTAGCGGTGCTGGAAAATATTAATCTGCAGGTGGGTTCAGGAGAATTCGTTGCGCTGCTGGGACCGTCCGGCTGCGGTAAATCGACGCTGCTGCGGTTGCTTGCAGGGCTGGAACATCCCGCCAGCGGTGTACTGGCGGAAGAGGGCAACGCTATCCTTGCGCCTCACCCGTCGCGCGTGGTGGTGTTCCAGGATCCCACGCTCTATCCGTGGCGTACCGTTTACGGCAATGTCGGCTTGGGTTTGCAAATCCGCGGCGAGAGCAAGCAAGCGACACACACCCGCATCAGCGCGATGCTGGACCGTGTTGGTTTGAAAGAGTTCGCCCGCGCCTGGCCGCACCAGCTTTCCGGTGGGATGGCGCAGCGTGCAGCCTTGGCCAGAGCGTTGATCAATCATCCGCGTTTACTGATTCTTGATGAGCCGCTTGGCAAGCTGGATTCGCTGACGCGCCTGCGTATGCAGCAGGAAATTGTCGATCTCTGGCAGGAGCAACGTTTCACCACGTTAATGGTCACGCACGACGTTGAAGAAGCACTGATCATGGCGAACCGCGTGGTGGTGTTCAGCGTGCGTCCGGCGCGCGTGCTGGATGTGATTGAGGTGAATCAGCCCTATCCACGCCACCGCGACAATCCTGAGCTGGTAGCGTTGCGCAGCCGTATTCTAGCCCGACTGGGCGCCGATCAGGCTGCGGCCTGATGGTAAGATCGTTGCTGTATTCAGGCGGTCGAGCTTCACTTCAGGTAGGGCAGAAGGCTGACCGTTGTTGTCAGGGAGTGAGGCTGTTCGTCCGTCACACAGCGTGGTCGATGGGTTCCAGGACGGAGACTTACCCAAAGAAATGCATGTTTATTAAACTGTCCGTGAGGGCAATTTTTAAGCCCCTTGATTTTATTCATTTAAACCCTGTGCTTCACTGTACAACCATCTCTGCAACAACCGACTGTCTTCAGACAGATCCATATTCTGCCGAGTACACAAATAATAGTCCCTGCCATCATCGATTTCGTGGTCGAACAGCTTAACCAGTTCGCCTGATGCCAGAAAAGGGGCGATCATCGGCTCTCTTAACAGACCGCATCCCAGACCAGCGCGGACCGCAGCCAGGGTAAGCAATCCATCTTCAAAAATGGGCCCCTCTTTCCTGAAATGCGTAATATTCAGACTGGTGAACCACTGTTGCCAGGCATTTCTCTCTTCGTCATGTACTTTTTTTGTTTGTGCCAGGATTTCAGGGGTATCGATATAGCCATGCATGCGTAAAAAGTCCTTGCTGGCAACAGGCACCATTTTCCCTGAAATCAACTTTTCTGCATTATATCCCGTCCATTGTCCAGTGCCGAAGCGAATAGAAAGATCAGAGGCATCGCTGTGATAATTACGGTGATTGGCATACACCACGTTAATTTCAATTTGCGAATGAATATTTGAGAATTGAGGAAGTCTGGGAATAAACCAACTCATGCCAAAGAGGGGAATCAGGCTGATAGTCACTTTGCGCGATGGGTTTTGCACCATGATATGCCCCGTCGCTTGCCGGAGTACCGAAAATGCAGAGCGAATAGAGCGGTAATACTCCCGGCCAGACGCGCTGAGAACCAGCCGACGACCCTGACGATCGGTTAGCGGCAGCTGCAAAAAATTTTCCAATACGCGAAGTTGATGACTGACTGCAGAGGGCGAGATATGCAGCTCTTTTGCTGCAGCACTCAAACTACCGAGTCGCGCGATGGCTTCGAACACGCGTACAGCGCGTAGAGGTGGATCATCTGAAAATTCTGCAGGTGATGGAAAATCTGCAGGTGATGAAAAATCTTCATCGACCGATTGTTCTGTTTTTCTCATATAACCCACTATTCCTCAGCGGTGAAACCTGTGTGGTTGAATTTAATTTATATTAAATCAATTAGTTAAACAAAATCCATTTTGCCATAAGTAAGAATAAATCCGTATTTTACAATATTGCTCAGTTATTGGAATTTAAGCGCGCAAAAATTAATTCCGGATAACTACTGTGGATACATTTATACAACAACTGATTAATGGGCTGATGCTGGGCAGCATTTACGGCCTGATAGCGCTTGGTTACACCATGGTGTACGGCATTTTGCGCATTATTAATTTTGCGCACGGCGACATTTTGATGGTGGGTGCGCTCACGACCCTGTCTGGGATGCAGTTGCTTACCCACTACTTCCCACACTTAAATGCACTGGTCGTATTGACGATTGCCACTCTGCTGGCAATGGGTGTTTGTGCGCTACTGGCAATGGGAATTGAGCGATTTGCTTACCGCCGCTTGCGTAGTGCTCCGCGCCTGGCACCGTTGATCAGTGGTATTGGCCTTTCTGTCCTGCTCCAGACCTGCGCGATGATCATCTGGAGTCGCAATCCGCTGATGTTCCCGCAGGTTTTATCGATGGACCCGATTGCAATCACCGCCGGTGATGCACAACACCCCCCAGCCATTATTACCGTTACCGGTATTGTCACCGTCCTGCTGGCTTTGAGCGCCATGGCAGGGTTGTGGTTGCTGGTGGAGTTTACTCGGCTGGGGCGCGGTATGCGTGCCGTGGCCGAAAACCCTCGCGTAGCCAGCCTGATGGGCGTCAACCCAAACCGCATCATTACCTTGACCTTTGCAATCGGTGGCGTTTTCGCCGCTCTCGCAGGGGTGATGATGGCCAGTAATTACGGCAATGCCGGATTCTCAATGGGGTTCATACCAGGGATCAAAGCCTTTACCGCTGCGGTTCTGGGCGGAATTGGCAATATTCGTGGTGCCATGGTTGGTGGCGTGTTGCTGGGTATCATTGAATCGCTGGGCGCAGGCTATTTGGGAACGCTCACACATGGCGTCTTTGGCAGTAATTATCAGGATGTTTTTGCTTTCATTGTCTTAATTCTGGTGTTGGTGTTTCGACCAGCAGGGTTGTTAGGCGAACGTGTGGCACAGCGTGCATGAGGATAGGACTATGAGCGCCATTTCATTGGAAAATGTACCCAAACGCCGCCTCCATTCGGGCCTGTTATTACTGATTGTGGGCATGATCATTGCACCCTGGCTCGCATCAGCAGCGGGGGGAAATTACTGGGTCAGGGTAATTGATTTCACGCTGCTCTACATCATGCTGGCATTAGGGTTGAATATTGTGGTGGGCTTTACGGGCCTGCTGGATATGGGTTTTATCGCCTTTTATGCCGTAGGTGCCTATATCGCGGCGCTTCTGGCGTCACCGCACCTTCTGGATGCCTTTCCCGCCTTGCAGCCCCTGTTCTCCCATGGCATGCACACCCCCTATGTGTGGCTGGTGCCATTAGGGGCTTTTGTTGCGGGTATCTGCGGCATTCTGCTGGGGGCGCCTACGCTGGGATTACGTGGCGACTATCTGGCTATCGTCACGCTGGGCTTTGGTGAAATCATCCGTATTTTGATGCGTAACCTCGATCGTCCGGTCAACATCACGAATGGTGCCAAAGGCATTTCAGGTATTGATTCGCTGGATCTGTTTGGCCTGAAATTCAGTGGCACTTACCACCTGCTTGGCCAAAAAATTCCGGCACTCTATTTATGGTATTACCTTTTCGCGCTGCTCATTGTGGGCATCATCTTTATCTGTTTACGGTTGCAACATTCGCGGATTGGCCGTGCCTGGCACGCGATTCGTGAAGATGAGGATGTGGCGCGTGCCATGGGTATCAACGTACGAAACTTCAAGCTGCTGGCATTTGCGCTGGGGGCGTCATTCGGTGGCGTAGCCGGGGTAATGTTCGCGTCTTTCCAGGGGTTTGTCTCACCGGAGTCGTTTACGTTGAATGAGTCAATCGTGGTGCTCGCTATGGTGGTCCTGGGCGGCATCGGGCATGTGCCGGGCGTCATGCTTGGTGCTGTGTTGCTCTCTGCGTTGCCCGAAGTGTTAAGAAGCCAGGCGATTCCACTGCAGCAGGCACTGTTTGGTAGTGTGATTATTGACCCGGAAATTTTACGTCAGCTGTTTTACGGCCTGGCGCTGGTACTGGTGATGTTATTCAGGCCGCATGGTCTTTGGCCGGTGCGCCATCCGGGAGTGCCAACATGAATCTGCTGAGCGTGCGTCATCTGCATAAACACTTTGGCGGTATTAAAGCGGTCGATGATGTCAGCCTGAACGTTAAGGCTGGCGACATCCATGGACTGATTGGGCCGAATGGTGCCGGTAAAACGACCTGTTTTAATCTGATCACCGGGTTATATCGTGCTGACAGGGGCGAATTTGACCTTGCGGGAAAACCCTATACCCCGCAGAAAATAGAAAAAGTCACGCAAGCGGGTATCGCACGTACTTTTCAGAACCTGCGTTTATTCAATGAGATGAGCGTGCTGGAAAACGTGATGATTGGCAGGCATGTCCGGACACGTAACGGTTTGTGGGCAGCACTCTCCCGCCATCGTCGAGCGCGTGCTGAAGAGCGTGAAACCGAAACACTGGCATGGCAGTGGCTTGAATACACCGGTATTGCTCAGTTTGCTCACTATCGCGCTTGCGACCTGGCTTACGGTCACCAGCGCCGGCTGGAAATTGCCCGGGCATTGGCATCGGATCCGAAATTACTGGCACTGGATGAACCCGCTGCGGGCATGAATGCGGCAGAAAAAGTCGCGCTTGGTGATTTGCTGCGCCGCATTCGGGGCGATGGCAAAACGCTGCTGATTATTGAGCACGATGTGAAATTGATGATGGGACTGTGCGATCAGATCTCGGTGCTGGACTACGGCAAAGTGATCGCATCTGGCCATCCAGAGACGGTGCGTCGCCATCCTGCGGTGATCACAGCTTACCTGGGGGGCCATGCGCATGTCTGAGCCTACGTTACAGATCAAGGATCTTAGCGTGCATTACGGCGGTATACAGGCCGTAAGAAGCATCAATATAAGTTTGCAGGCGGGGGAGCAGGGCACGCTTATTGGCGCGAATGGTGCAGGTAAGAGTTCCACCGTACGCGCTATCTGCGGTTTGCAGCCTTACACCGGCGAGATTTTCTGGCAGGGGCAATCCCTGAAAGGTTTGCACCCCAACGAGTTGGTGCAAAAAGGCATTGTGCTGGTACCGGAAGGACGCGGGATTTTTACGCGCATGACGGTGCTGGAGAATCTGCAAATGGGGGCTTGGCACCGCCGCGACAGCGCCGATGTTCGCCACCACATGGCGGAGCTAATGGAACAGTTTCCTCGCCTTGCCGAACGAAAACACCAGCTGGCTGGCCTGCTTTCCGGGGGGGAACAGCAGCTTTTGGCGATTGCCCGCGCACTGCTCAGCAATCCTAAATTACTCATCCTGGACGAACCCTCTATGGGGCTGGCGCCCATTATGGTGGAGCGCATCTTCGAGGTTATCCATTCATTGCGTACCACCGGCATCACGTTGCTGCTGATCGAGCAAAACGCGCGGCTGGCGCTGCAGGCTACCGACCACGCCTGGGTGATGGACAGTGGAACCCTACCTTATCAGGGGCGATCGGATGCGTTGCTGAGCGACGACCGTATTCAACAAATTTACCTGGGCGAATTGCCCGAATAACTTCACTCACATCAGGGAACATTATGAAAACCAACAAAATGAGTACCCTCAGTACGGCATTGCTTCTGGCGGGTGTGGCTGCTTCGGTGCCTGTACATGCTGACGAAACCATCCTGATCGGTCTGGCGGGCCCACTCACGGGACCTTCAGCGCGTATCGGCAAGGATCTGGAGAACGGGGCTCAGCTGGCAATAGATGATGCCAATAAAGCGCACCCGACCGTGGGGGGCAAAGCGGTGACCTTCAAGTTGCAGTCGGAAGACGATCAGTCTGATCCACGTGTTGCCGTTGCCGTTGCACAACGCTTAGTGGACAACGGCGTGGCCGGAGTGGTGGGCCACTGGAATACAGGAACCAGCATTCCTGCCGCGCGTATCTATCATGATGCTGGCATCGCGCAGGTTGCTCCGGTCGCCACAGGGCACGCCTACACGCAGCAAGGCTTTGATACCAGCTTCCGCGTCATGGGTCATGATGATGATGGCGGTAACTATGCAGGTCAGTATGCAGTTAACACGCTAAAAGCGAAGCGGATTGCAGTTATCGACGATCGTACCGCCTTCGGTCAGGGGTTGGCGGATGAGTTCATCAAGTCGCTGGAAGCGCAGGGCGTCAAAATTGTTGACCGCCAGTACGTGGACGACAAAACCGTGGACTTCAGTGCCGTACTTACCGCCATTCGCAGCAAAAATGCCGATCTGGTGTTTTTCGGGGGCGTTGACAGCCAGGCCGCACCGCTGGCGCGCCGCATTAAACAGCTGGGCATGAAAGCAACCTTGATGGGTGCGGGTGGATTTGTCAGTCAAACCTTCCTGACACTGGCGCAAAAAGAAGGGGAAGGTGTTGTTGCGCTGGAACCCGGCTTACCGGTAGACCAAATGCCGGGTGGTAAAGCCTTCGAGCAAGCTTACCAGTCTCGATATCACACACACATTGAACTGCATGCGCCCTTTGCCTACGACGCCACTCGCGTGTTGATTGCGGCGATCGAAAAGGCCAATTCTACGGATGCAAGCCAATACCTGCCGGTCCTGCATAACATCAATTATTCCGGCGTGACCGGACAAATCGCCTTTGATGCGCAGGGTAACCTCAAACATCCATCCTTCACCGTTTATAAAGTTGTGGACGGAAAATGGCAGCCACAGACCGTAGTGGGTGGTGCTGCGAAGTAACAGGAGAACATAATGAGTTGTCATCAAAACGAAGAGCTGGGCATTCTTGCCCGGCGTAAGATTGAAGCCGAAATTATCAAACCGATCTATGACGTCTTGGTGCGAGAGCTCGGGAAGGGGCACGCGCAAGCGCTGATTGGCGAGGCCATTGAAAATGCAGCGATCCAGGCGGGGCAAGAGTTTGCCAAAAAAGAACCGAAAAAGGCAGATCTGCGAAGTTTCGTCAATCTGCAATATCTTTGGGAAAAAGACAATGCATTAGAGGTTAAAGTGCTCGATGACGACGGGCAGCACTATAACTATGACGTCACCCGCTGTCGCTACGCCGAGATGTATCACGAAATGGGCTTAGGCGAGATTGGGCATCTACTTTCTTGTGCGCGGGATGACAAATTTATTGTCGGTTATGCGCCAGATGTTGAGCTTACGCGCACCACCACAGTGATGTCGGGTGCGCCGCGTTGTGATTTTCGCTATCGGGTGAAATCATGAGTATCACTGCCGGTATTAACGCGCAACGGTTGTGGCAGTCCCTCGAAACCTTTGCTGCCTTTGGCGCGACACCGGCTGGCGGAGTGACGCGCCTTACGCTAAGTGAAGAAGACCGCCAGGGGCGAGATACCCTGAAGCGCTGGGCGGCGGAAGCGGGTTTTTCCTGCGAGGTTGATGAGTTGGGTAGCATGTTCATCAGGCGCGCCGGTAAAAATGCCGGGCTGGACCCCGTTATGATCTGCTCTCATGCTGATTCACAGCCGCTGGGCGGCAATTATGATGGTGTCTATGGCGTACTGGCCGGACTGGAGGTGTTGCGCACCCTCAATGATCATGAGATCGAAACCGAGCGCGATATTTTGCTGGTTAACTGGACCAATGAAGAGGGCGCCCGATTTGCGCCAGCCATGCTGGCCTCGGGGGTTTGGGCCGGCGTCTTCTCAAAAGACTTTGCACTAAGCCGCCAGGATAGTGCGGGCATTTCCGTTGGTGAGGCGTTAGAAAGCATCGGTTATCGCGGCCGTCGCACAGTACAAGCGATTGCCCTTCATGCCTGCTATGAACTGCATATTGAACAAGGCCCGATCCTCGAAGAGACCGGCACAGATATCGGTATTGTCCATGCTGCCATGGGCCAGCGATGGTTTGAAGTTACCCTTCGGGGATTTGCCACACACGCGGGCACCACGCCAATGGATTTACGTCAGGATGCGATGTGCGGTTTTGCGGAAATGGTGCTGGCTGTCGAGACGATCGCACAACAAAGCGGCAAGGATGGTCGGGGTACGATTGGCATGTCGCGGGTGGTGCCAAATTCCCGTAACGTTGTACCGGGTGAAGTTTTCTTTACCGTTGAGTTTCGTCATCCTGAATCAAAGAGTCTGGATGTCATGGAATCAGGTTTGCACGACGCGCTGAACACCTTATCCCATCGTCATCTGACCGTTCACGCTGAGAAAATTTTTGATTATGCACCGATTAAATTTGATCAACGTGGCGTAGCTCGCATTGAAAAGGCGGTGGAATATTTAGGGCTCAGCCATAGTAATATGGTCTCCGGGGCCGGCCATGATGCTTGTTATATTCAACGGGTAGCACCCACAGCGATGATCTTTATCCCTTGTGTAAAAGGGATTAGCCATAACGAGGCAGAAGCTATTTTGCCAGAATGGTCAGAAAGAGGGGCTAATACACTCCTCCAGACGGTTATCTTTGCGGCGAATGAAAGCGAATAAATGAGGTTGACTTCATATGCGTTATCAACTTAACGCATATGCTTCGTGCTATTAAGCATTTTGTCTGGTTAATTGAACTGTTGATAATCGGCTGCTGACTCTTAATGTATTCCGATAAATCAATGATAAATGTCTCAGGAATAAATAAATCGTTTCGTGGCTTCCAGGCACTCGACAATATCAGTTTCGATGTACAGCCACGAGAAGTGGTTTCCATCATTGGCCCGTCAGGTTCGGGAAAGTCCACGCTTTTACGTACGTTGAATCTTCTCGTGCTGCCCGATTCGGGAAAGATTTCGATCGGTAACGCATCTGTAGATGCACCGCATATCCAGCGAAAACAGATTAATACGCTGCGCAGTAAAAGCTCCATGGTGTTCCAGCATTACAATCTTTTTCGAAATAAAACTGCACAGGAAAATATTACTGAAGTCCTGCGTTTCGCTAAAAAACTGGGTCGTAAGGAGGCGGATGAAAAAGCTCTGGAGTACCTTCATCGTGTCGGACTGCATGATAAAGCGTCATCATATCCAGCGATGTTATCGGGAGGGCAACAGCAGCGAGTGGGCATTGCACGTGCGCTCAGCCTGGAACCTGAAGTCATTCTCATGGATGAACCCACTTCCTCGCTCGATCCTGAAATGCGCCGCGGTATATTAAAACTGATTGCCGAAATTGCGACACAGAATATCACCCTGGCTATCGTGACTCATGAAATGAATTTTGCCCGAGACATTTCAAATCGGCTCTTTTTTATGGAGCAGGGCAGAATCATCGCTCAGGGTGCACCCGATGAGATAATTCAAGGTGACGTGGGAAGCCGAATTGATGCCTTTGTAAACGACTACGAAATATAAGTCAGGAAACCAGACCATGAATTTTGACCTGATCTATATGTTCAAATTGATTCCCGCCATTCTGGGTTATCTGCCAATTACATTGCTGATCTCGGGAGCTTCAATCATTGTTGCAACTTTACTGGGCTTACTACTGGCGCTCATGCTGCGTGGTGGAAAGCTACTGCGTAATGTGGCTCGCCTGTATATCTCCTTCTTCAGAGGGACTCCTGTACTGGTGCAGTTATTGATTATCTATTTTGGTTTGCCACAACTGTTTCCCGTATTGAATTCCGTTGGGCCAGTTTATGCGGTTATCGCCGGACTGAGTTTTAACACTGCCGCCTATCTGGCGGAGATCTTTCGCGCGGGGATTGATTCCGTGGAGCCTGGGCAAATCGAAGCTGCGCTGGCTAGCGGCTTAAGTCTGCCTGTTGCATGCTGGCGCATTTTGTTTCCGCAAATTTGCCGTAACGCGATCCCCGCAACAGGCAACATGTATATCGGCCTGATTAAAAACTCCTCACTGGCTTTTACACTCGGTGTCACCGAATTGCTGTCGGCAGGAAAACTTGAAGCCACAGCCTCGCTTAAATTCTTCGAAGCCTATACCGCCGTGGCATTGGTTTATTGGGGCGTGACCTTCGTGCTCTCGTTACTGCAGCGGCAACTGGAAACCCAGCTGGGCAAACCCTATCAACAATGATTCAGGAGTTGTTATGAAGTTAGGCGGATTGATGATGTGCCTGTGTGCAGCAGTGTTATTGAGCGCATGCGATCAAAGTAAGCAAACGAGTGATGCTCAGGATGTACTGCGTGTGGGCGCGACAGCAGATGGCTATCCACACTACTTTAAGGAAGGCGGTGAGCTTAAGGGCTTCAGCGTCGATGTGCTGAACGCGGTCGCAAAGCAAGCGGGACTCAAAGTTGAGTGGGTCACTTCAGATTGGGTTGGTGTGCTGGGGTCTCTCCAGACCGGTAAAGTGGATACCGTAGGTAACTTTGCTGATACACCAGAACGCCGTAAAGCCTATAACTTTTCAACACCTTATTATTTTTCGGCGGCGCAGCTTGCCGTCAGTAAAAACAACAATTGGGTGCATGGGCTGAGCGATCTGAGCGGTAAAACGGTGGCTGCTGAGCTGGGTTCTAATTACGCCAACGTATTAAAGGAGTCAGATCCTGAGCATAAAATCAATCTGGTGACCTATGAAGGCAGGGACGTGGTGGTGAATGCGGTAGCGCAGGGTAAAGCCGATGCATTTATTTCAGGCCAGGTCATTCTGCTGGGACAAATCAAACAAAAAGGACTGCCACTGAAAGTCGTAGGCGAGCCATTTGGCGTTCGTCAGGTGGCGTTGCCGTTCCGCAAAGATGCGCAAGGAGACACATTACGGCAAAAAGTGGATGCCGCGCTCGACCAGTTGCGTAACGACGGTACGCTGAAATCCATTTCGGAAAAATGGTTTGATCAGGACCTCAGTCACGCGCCTGCTGGAGGGCAGAATTAATCATGTCCTCTTTACACCTCGCCTTGTTCCTGGAAACCACCGGCTGCCATTATGCAGGTTGGCGCATGCCCTCATCTCAACCTGTACCGCATCCCGCTGATTTTAAGCAGCTAAAAGCGTTAACGATGCGAGCCGAGCAGGCAAAGTTTGACCTGGTGTTTATGGCCGATAAATTGTCGGTCGATGATATCTACGGCCATCATTTTGCCGAAGCCGTCACCCACCGTGTCACCGAACGGCCCGATCCCTTTACGGTGCTCTCTGCATTGAGTGCGGTCACGGAAAAAATCGGCCTTGCGGGCACGATCTCAAGCTCCTTTGCCAGCCCATTTGCGGCGGCACGCACGCTGGCGACGCTTGACCATCTCTCTCAAGGCCGAGCAGGGTGGAATGTGGTGACTTCAACCAGCGGCGGTGAAGCCAGGAACTTTGGGGTGCCGTTGCTGAGCCATGAACAACGCTACCATAAGGCCGATGCCTTTATCGATGCGGTGTTCCGCTTGTGGGACAGCTGGGAGGCTGGCGCCATTGTGGGCGATCGAGAAAAGGGAATTTATGCCGATGCCAGTAAAATTCATTACGCTGACATCAGTAATCAATGGTTCAACGTGCAAGGACCCTTGAACCTTTCGCGCGCACCACAGGGCCGCCCGGTAACGATTCAGGCTGGTGGGTCAGGGGCCTTCACCGAACTGGCGGCGCAGCGCGCGGACGCCATTTTTGCTTCGGAAAAACCCAGTCTGGCCGCCGCCCAGACCTACTATGCGGCGATCAAAGCCAAAGTTGTGCAGTATGGACGCTCTGCCAATAGCCTAAAAGTTTTGCCGGGTTTGCAGCCGATTATCGGAGCGACACAAAAGGAAGCAGATGAGTTACTGGCTGAACTCAGCCAGTTGCATCACCCCCTGGCGACGCTGACACACCTTTCCAACACCATGGATTATGACTGGTCACAACATCCATTGGATGAAGCCATGCCGGATATTCTTGAAAAATTAAGTCGGCGTGAACGTTTTGCGCCGATGCTGGATCACGCAAGAGAGCAGGGCATGACGCTGCGTCAATTCACGAAATGGATAGCGAGAAGTGGCTTTATTGTGGCAGGCACTGCCGAAAGCCTCGCAGAGCGTATGGCGCTTTGGTACCAGCAGCGTGCAGTAGATGGATTTGTGATCATGCCACCCTGGCCCGGGGCAGCAGACGCCTTTTTTGATCACGTAATTCCACTGTTACAGGAACGAGGCGTTTTCAGGAAATCCTATGAGCATGACACGTTGCGCGGCCATTTGGGTCTGCAGTGAACCACTTTGAAAGCCTGGTGCTGCAGGCCGCGATCCATTGATTGCTGTGTCACATCAGTGTCAAAACGGTTTTAAAGAATCAGCGTGAAGTCGCGATTCACATTCCAGCGTGGAGCATCGCATGCAGTTTGCGGTTGTTATTGTTAATCCAGCATGCGAATACCCGTTTGCACATGCCTTTGTGACCGCATATCCCCGCGCATCACGCCGAGGCTCATCTGTGGCTGACCGTTCTGAGTGAGGCACGTCTGAATAAGGGTATGGAAAGGGCGCTCACCTGGCGCCAACACACTGGCTGATTTAGGATCGCCAGAAAACCAGCCTCCGGTTTTGTACGCTGATGCCATATTTCGGCACCACTCCGCCTGAACTAAAGCCCATATAAACCTCACGTTTGAACAGTTGTTTATTTAAGCTATATCCCAATCGTGATCTGTGGCGTCCTTGGGCGATATTAAGGGTTCACAGACACTATTATTATTGCCTATCAGGTTAACTTATAAGCTATAGATTGCTAATAAAACGAAAAGAAGCATTTCATTCTAACTACTGCAATTTATGGATTTTTCTTCAATCACTCTGCCTGCTATTAATTAATAGAGTTAGAAATTCATAGTCCTAATAAGCAATTAAGTCATGATCATATTGTTACTATTAGAATTGTTATGGTTTATATATGTAACTAAAATCGCAATTTAACGTAAAATATAATTAATTTATTCTTAATAATGTAACGCAAAGTAAACATTGCCTTCCTATATTGGCTGCTTTCTAAAAGGAGCCGGGCGATGCGAAGCTGGAATGATTCCAAAAAGAACAAAGCACATATCGAATTAATTCCCATGATCGACGTGATGATGTTTCTGCTGGTTTTCTTTGTATTGATCAGCCTTAACGTTATTCCATCGCAGGGAATGAAAACGCAATTACCCGGCGCGGCCAGCGCACAGGAAATTAAGCCGCAAAAGCGCGCCATCGTCACCCTGGGCGAAAGTAATCGACTGGAGCTGGACGGCGAAAGCGTGACCTTAGAAAGTCTGGTGACGCGTCTGAAGGCTGGGCAGGCGAGCACCGATCCCACTTCCATCATCCTCAATAGCGATAAATCCGTGCCCGTGGAGCGTTTGGTGGCGGTGATGGACAGCTTGCGGCAGGGGGGCTTTACCTCGATTTCCATTGCTACGCGGAAGCTGTGATATGTATGCACTTTACCGCTTACGCCATGCTTGCAGTTGGTTACCGGTGATCGCTGCGGCGGGCTGGATGATATTTAACAACCCGCTGAACACACTGAAAGTGCAACCGCGCTATGACGAGACCCCCATGGACGTGGCGCTGGTGGAGTTGCCCGCCGAACAACCGGATCCCGAGCCGCAGACAGAAATACCGCCGCCCGAGCCGCAGCCAGTACCCGAACCCATTCCTGAACCGCAGCCGGTGATTGAAGCACCAGCACCAGAACCGGTCGCGCCGCCCCCTCCGGCCAAACCACAACCGAAGCCGCAGCCCAAACCCAAGCCGGTCGCTAAGCCGAAACCGGCGACGGAGCCGCGCCCAACGGTGAAAAGCGCACCAGCCAATGCGCGCCCTGCTGCTAAAAAGACGCCCGCAGCGCCCGCAGCGCCCGCGGCCACGCCGGCACCGGCAGTGAATGCTGCCGCGTTGGAGAATGGCTGGATCGCCGCACTGCGTCGCGATCTTGAAGCGCAAAAGCGTTATCCCACCGGACGTCAGGCATCGCTGGAACGCCCGGAAGGTGAGGTAGAAGTGTGGCTGGAAGTGGATCGCAGCGGTCGGGTGCTGGACTCCGGCGTTACCACCAAGGCGCGAAGCATGTTGCTGAACCGCGCGGCTACCAGCAGTTTACAAAATATGAAACAGGTGAAGCCGTTCCCGGCTGACGCCTTTGCCGGGCAACGCAGCAAACGCTTTACAGCCACCTTTAACTACCGGGCGCCCTGATCGCGCCATTTTAAAATTAAAAGGAAATTTCGATGAGAGCATTTACGCGTTCTGGGGTTTGCCTTGCGGTGATGTCTGCGCTTTTTCCAGGCGTAGCGCTGGCTGCTGAAGAAACCGATGTCGGCACCATTAACGTTCAGGGGCAATCACTTGGCGGTGGCATGATGGTGCAAGAAGAGAGCGCCAAAGCGCGTTCTACCATTACCAAAGAGGCGATGCAGAAACAGGCTAACAGCGCCGGTAATGCCCTGGATCGTCTCAAGTATTCGCCGGGCTTAAACGTCAACAGTAACGACTCCAGCGGATTGAGCGGCGTGGATTACACCATGCGCGGCATGAACTCGGATCAAATTGGTTTGTCGATGGATGGCATTCCGATCAACGACTCCGGTAACTACGCCGTATATCCCAACCTGGTCGGCGATGAAGATAACCTGCAAGAAATTTTCATCACCCAAGGTTCTTCGGAAGCCGATGGCCCACATATCGGCTCCAGTGGCGGCAACATCGGTTTGGTCACCAAGCGTCCGGCGAAAGAGTTCGGCGGCTTTGTGAAACAAACCCTTGGCAGTAACAATCTCAGCAAATCCTTTGCACGCCTTGAAACCGGTGAATATAACGGTTTCAGTAATTGGCTCTCGTATTCGCACACCGAAGCAAAAAAATGGCGCGGCGAAGGGCGTTTGTACTCGAACAAATTTGAGATGAATTCGCTGTATGAAGCGGACAACGGCAACAGCAGTAATCTGATCATCAAATATAACCGTCAGCTGAACAGCAACTACAACTCGATCAGTAAAGCGCAGTTTGATCAGGGCGGCCGCTACAGCAATGATTATCCCGCGACGCCGCAGTACAACAGCAGCGGTCAACTCTCGCGCTACTACAAACTCAACCGTAACCCGTTTGAAAATCTCACCGTCAGCTTTGCGCAGAAATTACAGCTGCGCGACAACCTGGCGCTGACCTTGCAGCCTTACTATTACTGGGGCAACGGCGGCAGCTTTAGCGGGCAAAGTGCCAGCACCCTGGGCCCAACCTCCGATCGTAACGGCCAGTACGATCTGAGCAATCTGACCAGCAACACCTACTACCGTCCTTCGTGGACGCAAACCTGGCGTCCCGGCATCACCACTAAACTGAAGTGGGATATCAACGAAGCGCACAGCCTTGATCTCGGCTACTGGTATGAACGCGCGCGTCAGTCGCAAACACAGCCGTTCATCCCGATCAAAAGTGATGGCACTCCGGTGGATTCCTGGGGCCAACCGGGCGGTTCCGGTCAGGTCACGGATGCCAACGGCAACACCGTGCAAGGACGTAATCAATACACTGTCACTCCTGCGCAGAAAGTGTGGTTGCAGGACACCTGGTATGCCACATCCGATTTGACCCTTGTCGGCGGCCTGGCTTGGCAGCACGTGGAGCGCAAGGGCAACAACAAGGGCAGCCTCGAAGCCGCGCCGGAACAACGCAGTAAAACTTACAGCGAACTGCTGCCGAACTTCAGTGCCAGCTACAAACTTAACCCGGAAAACCAGGTGTTTTATAATCTGACGCGCAATATGCGTACTCCGCAAAACTATGTGCTGTATAACGTTGGCGATTCGTTCAGCCTTGAGCCGGAAATGAGCTGGAACCATGAGCTGGGCTGGCGTTTCCAGGGCGAAGAGATGATGTTGAGTGCCACGTTGTTCTACCTCAACTTCACCCATCGTCAGGTATCTACCACAAATGCCGATGGCGATTATGAAATGATCGACGCCGGTAAAGTACAGAACCGCGGACTGGAACTCGAGTGGAGTGGCTTGCTGCCATATAACTTCAATTACTACGCGTCCTATACCTACACCGATACCGAGCAGAAAAATAACACCAGTCGCAGCGGTATTGAGGTGCCCACCAGCGGTAAACAGATCCCTAACGCGCCGAAAAATCTGCTCAACCTGTCCCTCGGCTATGACGACGGCCTGTTCTACAGCAACATCACCGGCAAATATGTCGGCGCCTTTTATGGCGACATGACCAATGACGAGAAAATTGGCGGCAGAACGCTGTTTGACCTGTCGGCAGGCGTCTATTTACCGGTGGATAAGAAGATTGTCAAAAGCGCTACGCTGCGTTTCGGTATCGAGAACCTGTTTGACAAAGAGTATCTGACCTCGGCGCGTACCGTGGTGACCAACGCCGATGAGCACAACGGCCTGCGCGGCGCCACACCTTATTACAACGTGGGCGAGGAGCGCACCTTTAGCGTCTCACTGGAAGCCACTTTCTAACCTGAAGGATAAACATGATGAATGCGACACTGGTTCACGACCTGATCTTTTATGTCATGTACGCCGCGCTGGCGATTGCCGTGGTGATCATCATCGAACGCACCATATGGTTTGGCTGGACTCAGCGCCAGGCGAAGCAACTGGAGAAGCAAATTACCCGTGAAACCCTGTCGCTGGATGAATTGCCAGCAGCGCTGCGCCGTCAGAGCAGTTTGCCGGTCAAGATGATAGAACCGGTGCTGGAGAGCAAAAACGGCGTCAGCAGCGACACGATGAACGACATCATGGATGCACAATATCTGTTGAGTAAACCGGCGATGACGCGCGGCTTGTGGCTGCTGGAAACCGTGGTCACTGCCGCGCCGCTGCTGGGCTTACTCGGTACGGTAATGGGAATTATCGATACCTTCAAAGCGCTGGCGGCCTCAGCCGTTTCCGATGCCAGCCAGGTTTCTGCGGGTATGGGTACCGCGCTGTTCGCCACTGGTTTGGGCATTGCGATTGCTCTGGTGTGCCTCGTCAGCAACAACTTTCTGC
The DNA here is from genome assembly GCA_966185695.1 of uncultured Pantoea sp. Classification (GTDB taxonomy): domain Bacteria; phylum Pseudomonadota; class Gammaproteobacteria; order Enterobacterales; family Enterobacteriaceae; genus Pantoea. The sequence goes on from CBIFUL010000002.1 coordinate 247,661, forward strand.
AAAACCGCATGGAGCGCATCAATGAGCTGTTGAAGGTGTTGCTGCTGCGCGCGGCTACGCCGACGCAGGCCACTCATGCTGAACGCTGGCAGGAAAAGGGAGCGCAGCGCTATGCGTGATTGGCGTCAGCGGCTGACGCAAATGCTATGTACCGGGCTGCTGCTGTGCAGCCCGTTAGGCAAAGCCAGTGTCAGCATTCCCGGCTATGAACTGATTTACGATGCACCAAGTGAAACAACGCTTAATGCCGGGGATCTGCGCAACAGCGCCGAAGTCTGGCGCGAGATGATCGACGGCGCACAGCAGCATATCGACATCGCACAGTTCTACGTGGCCAATGAAGCGGGTTCGCGGCTTACTTCGGTGATTGAGTCGTTGCGCCGCGCCGGCGAGCGTGGCGTAAAAATCCGTTTCCTGCTGGAAGAAAAGGGCGTCAAAATCAGCACCCCCGCCACGCTGGAGCAGCTGAAAAGCGTGCCTAATCTTTCATTGCGTATCATCCCGTTCGGCAAACTGGCGGGCGGCATCGTGCACGCCAAATATTGGGTGGTGGATGGCAAACGCGGTTTTCTCGGCAGCCAGAATTTTGACTGGCGTGCGCTGGAGCACATTCATGAAACCGGATTGCTGATCGATAACGCTACCGTTGTGGCACAAATGGCGGCAGTTTTTCAACAGGACTGGGATGCTCAGGCACTGCTGGCGGCGGGAAAACCCGTGCCGGAACCGGGCGGCGGCGCGCTACCCAGTAATTTGCTGAACGGCAACTATCTGGTAGCCAGCCCCCGTCGCTGGGATCCGCGTGATGTGCCTGACTCACAAGCGGTATTACCGCTGCTGCTGGCAAGCGCAAAAACGCGCATTCGCGTGCAGGTGATGGATTATGCGCCGCTGTCATTCGGCGAAAACCGGTCGCGACCGTTTTATGGCGTCATCGATAATGCTTTACGTGCCGCCGCCGCGCGTGGTGTGCAAGTCGAGTTGATGGTCGCCGACTGGAATACCAAACAACCGGAGATCAGCTGGCTAAAAAGCCTGGCACTGGTTCCGAATGTACAGATAAAAGTGGTCACTATTCCGCAGACCAGCCGCGGCTTCATTCCGTTTGCGCGCGTTGTCCACAGCAAAATCATGACTATTGACCATCGTTTGGCGTGGGTAGGCACCAGCAACTGGAGCGGTGGATATCTGGACAATTCGCGTAATCTGGAAATGGTGATGAATAGCGGAGAAATGGCAGAGCGGCTGGATGGGCTCTATCAACAGCTGTGGCAAAGCCGCTATGCGAAGATGTTGCATATTCAGGCAGAGTATCTGCGCCCCGATCCTGGGGGGGTGAGGCGAAGTCAGAGGCGAATGACTGAATAAATAACACTGCCGAAATCGTTATATGCAGGTGACCTTTTATCAGTTAGCACAGATGCCGGTGATGTTCAGCTCGTTCATCGCGCGCCCGAACTGCGTCTGGCCGTCACTGCCAGCCGCAATTTGGTTGTTAATGCGAAAAATGCTGGCCTTATCGCTGTAGAATGCCAGCGGCTTACCGTGCTGCTTCAGATAGCCGCGTGTGGCGTCAAAATATGTGAACGTGGACTCGGACTCGCGATAACGCGCAAGCAGACGCCGGTAGTGGCGATCCGTGAGGCCAAGTCGTTGTGATGCAAGCGAAGGGGTGAGCCTGCCATCAATGACATCCTGCAGGATCTTGAGGCGGTTAACTTCATTCATCGTAAAGCACTCCGAACCATAAGCCGTCATCAGTTGCGTCCTCAGCCGGGAAACCCTGGTAAAAGGACGATAAAGCGGACATCTCAATACGTTGAACTCACACTTGATTCAGGAGTCAGGGGGGTTAAAAGGGACTAGAGTCAGGCGGAACTAAATAGCAAATAACACCCGCCAGAGGTGACGTGTGCGAATTAAGTTTTGGTGAAGCTGCTGGAGCTGCGGAAGCGTCAAGGACTCAATTGCCTCGAGGTTCAGGTTGGGCAAATTGTGTTGCTGTCGTAATGCTTGAACTATAGCATCAGCATTAGTCAGGGCATGACATTGTGAACGCAACGTGAACTTCGCATTGTCCATCATAGCGGGCGTGATGCTATCAAAATCCTTATGTTGAGCCCGCATAAAGCGTTTGCAGTGTGAGAGTAAAGTGCGCCAGTTTATCTCCGGCGATTGTAGCGCCAGCAGCAAGCCGTCTATGTCGGCAACCCGCTGATAGCGCGCTGATGCCACGTAGCCAATTTGCTGATCGACGCGAAACTGCTGAAAAAAACGCGGCTCGAGTATTAGCGCGAGCGCGCGAAGTGCCGCAAGGTGTTGTTCATCTGCGTCTAGTAACGGAATAAACACCAGCAAGGCATGATCGTTGCCGCTGCAGGCAATGGGCGCATTACCCTGCTGTAGAGCCGGCGGTTCAACATGAGTCACCAGCTTCAGCCTGAAATTGCTGAGCAGATGGGCAGCTTGTAAGCGAGTATGCTGCTGCTGGCCACACCATGCCGCCATCCATGCCGTTTGCACGGCAGGTTTGATTAAATGACCTGGAAGTGCCGCCAGCAGTTCCCGAATGGCGATGGTCTGTGTAACCGCTGTTGGTTGATTCTTAGACTCGATATTCAAAGCAACTATTGCCTGCTGAATGCTGAGCAGAGCTTTATCGCTTTTCTCAGGCAGATTTAACACCAGTTGCCACACGCCATGAAGTTGCTGCCAGTCGCCACTGCCACCAGCATGACGCAGTTCAGCAAGTATTGGCCTCAGTCTGCGCTGCAGCGCCAGCGCCTCATCATCTTCTGACGTGTGAAAAAAGGCCGGACGTAACAGGAGAGTTTCAACTGGCTGGACAGGTGCAATTAACGGCAAAGGTTGCTCAGTCAATGGTAAGAGGGGCAACGCTTCGCTCATCTTCTGCGGATAAAAGCGAAAAAACGCCTTATCTAAAGGTGCCAACGATTCTGTTTTCCAGCGAGCGACCACCATATCAAAGCCTTGGGTGGCATAAGGTTCGCCTTCAGGCACTGAGTTTTGCGTTAGCATGCAAGCACTGATCTGGTGTGGCAGTGCCGCTATAAAGTGTTCAAAATCCTCAGGCACCTTGGACGCGGGTGCACAATCAAGCGCACGGCTGCGCAATTGCGCCATCGGCGTCAGCGATGAAAGGTCCTTATTAGCCAATTGGGTATAATGCTTACGTTGGATATTATCCGTGTCGCGTATGGCCTGAAGATGCTGTAAGAAACGCTGTTTGATGCGTTGCGCCATGACAGGCGTGAGCTGCGCAGCACTGAAGCGGAGCGCCAGTAAACCGTGATTCGCACTCTGCCATAACCACTGAATATCAAATTTTTCGCATAAGCCTTCGAGGCGCAGTTGCGCCAGCAAGCTACCCGATGCTTCATCAGACCAGAAGCTGTTAAGCAGTGCGATATTGTTACGCCGACTGTGCTCATCCCTCGATACCATTAAGGTCAGCCAGAAGCTTTCGTCACCCGCCAGTTGCAGCAGACGATCGTGACTCTTTTCCGGAAACTTTGACCAGGAAACTTCACCTCCGGCGGGCAAGCCTGCGGCAAATTTTTCTGCAACCCTTGCCAGTTCATCCAGTGATTGCGGGCCGTGCAGCCACAACTGCATAGTCCCAGCCCGATAATAGCGCTGGTGGAAGCCTTGAAGCGCGTCTTGCAGCTTCTCGGCATCATCACCAAATGATGCGTGGTTGCCGACACGAAAGCGCTGGAATTCAGCACCGAACAGATCAAGCAGGGCCGCTTCACTCAGCGTATCGGCGTGGTTCTGCAACAAGCGATATTCAGCGTCAATTACGGCACACTCTTGCTTAATGGCACTGATGCTCAATAACGGCTCGACGACCATATCGCTAAGGCGTTCTACGCCCGCAGACAGCGATGCCGCAGGAAGTTGATAGAAAAATGCAGTGGCATTAAGTTTTGTGGTGGCGTTTACCAGCCCGGCTTGTTGCTGAATCCAGGGCATCAGGCGCTCGCTGCCGCTGAAGCGCGAGCTGTCACAGAACAGCAGATGTTCAAGCAGATGCGCCAGCCCCGGCCAGCCATCGGGTTCATTCAGGCTGCCTGCCTGCACACGTATCAGCGCCGCGGCATCACGCGCGTCAGGTTGATGATGCAAGTGGCAACGTAAACCATTGGAAAGCTCCAGCTGACGGAACTCCATCAGGTGACTCGTTGCTTAAAAATCAGTTCTGAATTACTGCGATTGCGGAACTGTAGCTGCGGAATTTTTATGTCGCTGCAGCTGGCTTCGCGCCGCGCTTCAAGAATTTTACCGTGATGCGGCGACTTGCTGCAAACCGGATCGGTGTTATCGGCATTGCCGGTCAACATGAAGGCTTGGCAGCGGCAGCCGCCAAAATCCTTCTCTTTTTCGTCACAGGAGCGGCACGGTTCCGGCATCCAGCTGTCTCCGCGATAACGGTTGAAGCCAAACGAGTTGTACCAGATATCATCAAGGCTTTGCGTCAACACGGAGGGAAACTCCACCGGCAGCTGACGTGCGCTGTGACAGGGCAGCGCAGTGCCATCAGGTGTTACGCTGAGGAATATGGATCCCCAGCCGCCCATGCAAGGCTTAGGCCGTTCTTCATAATAGTCGGGAGTAACGAACAGTAGATTAGCCAAATTGCCGCTGGCGTTCATGCGCCCGCGATAGTCTGCCACCACCGCTTCGGCACGCGCAATCTGCTCACGCGTTGGCAGCAAGCCCTGGCGATTAAGCTGCGCCCAACCGTAAAACTGGCAGGTCGCCAGTTCGACGTCATCGGCTTCCAGCTCTATACACAACTCAATGATCTTATCGATCTGGTCGATATTGTGGCGATGCAGCACGAAGTTAAGCACCATGGGATAACCGTGAGCTTTAACTGCTTTTGCCATCTCCAGCTTCTGTTGAAACGCTTTCTTTGAGCCTGCCAGCGCGGCATTAAGGGTTTCATCACTGGCCTGAAAACTGATCTGGATGTGGTCAAGCCCTGCATCCGCAAAAGCGTCGAGTTTTTTCTCGGTTAAACCAATGCCTGAAGTGATCAGATTGGTGTAAAAACCCAGTTCGCGCGCGGCGCGGATTAGCTCCGGCAAGTCTTTGCGCGTTAATGGCTCGCCGCCGGAGAAGCCCAACTGTACGCTGCCCATCGCGCGCGCCTGACGAAACACATCGATCCACTGTTCGGTACTCAGCTCTTTTTCCTGCTGGGAAAAATCCAGCGGATTAGAGCAGTACGGGCATTGCAGCGGACAACGATAAGTCAGCTCCGCCAACAGCCACAGCGGCGGATTTATGGTTTTATTCGGGTTCACGACACTGGATCCATTTTTGTTCAACGGCAGATTGCAGAAACTCTTTCACATCTTCATCAACGCCGCCCGCTTCAGGAAAACGTGCATTAAGCGTGGAGATGATCGCAGCGACATCTTGCTTGCCCGTTACCAACTCAAGGATCGCCGTTGCCGTTTCATTTAGCTTTGCCATCCCTTCAGGGTACAGCACCACATGGCTGTCCTGCGCCGCTTCCCATTGCATACGGTAGCCGCGGCGGAAGGCCGGAATAAGATTTTCATTCATCATGTTAAACTAACCTCGTGCTGTGCCATGACACCTGATCTGTGACCGTATGATAAGGCGGACGCTGTAGCGCATAAGCCATAGTCATGGCATCCAGCATGCTCCAGAGAATATCGAGTTTGAACTGCAGGATTTCCAGCATGCGATATTGCTGCTCGGCGCGGGTAAACACCTCCAGCGCTAGCGCTAAGCCATGTTCGACATCGCGATTGGCCTGACTTAATCGGCTACGGAAATAGAAGTAACCTTCTTCTTTGATCCACGGATAGTGCTGAGGCCAGCTCTCGAGGCGTGACTGATGAATCTGGGGCGCAAACAATTCGGTCAGCGAGCTGCATGCCGCTTCCTGCCAGTTGGCACGACGGGCAAAGTTGACGTAAGCATCTACGGCAAAGCGAACGCCAGGCAACACCAGCTTCTCGGACAACAGCACGTCACGATCTAAACCCACGGCTTCACCCAGTTGTAACCATGCTTCGATGCCACCTTCCTGTCCGCTGCTTCCGTCATGATCGAGAATGCGCTGCACCCATTTGCGGCGCGTAGCCGGATCCGGGCAATTAGCCATGATAGCCGCATCTTTTAACGGAATATTGGTTTGGTAATAGAAGCGGTTCGCCACCCAACCCTGAATCTGCTCGCGCGTCGCATCGCCGTTATGCATAGCGATGTGGTAAGGATGATGAATATGATAAAACGCGCCTTTTGCGCGCAGCGCCTGTTCAAAGGCTTCGGGTGTCAAAGCTTCGGTAATGATCACGATGCGGACTCCTGCAAATGAATCGCCATGCCGTCCCAACTGACTTCAATGCCTTGCTGAACCAGAAACTGGCGCTGCGGCGACTGCTCATTAAGGATCGGATTGGTATTGTTGATATGAATCAAAATCTTGCGCTTAGCCGGAAGCGATGCCAGCAACGCCATTAGACCTTTTTCTTCTGCCAGCGCCAGATGGCCCATCGCTTTACCGGTATTTTTACCGACGCCGGTGGTGACCAGTTCATCGTCGTGCCACACCGTACCGTCAATTAGCAGACAATCGGCCTTTTGCAGCCAAGGCATGATCACCGCATCCGGCTCACCTAAACCCGGTGCATACAGCAGCGTTTGGCCATTTACGATGTTTTCGATAAACAAGGCCACGTTATGACCCGGCAGCGGGCGATCGCGATAGGGAGAATAGGGGGGCGCGTTACTGAGAATAGGGATGGCGGTGAACTGCAAATTGCCGCACACATCTACGCTAAAAGGTGCGAGCGGTGTTAAGGCACGATGCTGCAAGCCACCGTTCCAGTGCTGTAACATCGTGAAAATTGGAAAGCCGCTGGTGAGATCAGCATGCACTTCTGGCGTACACCACACCTGATGTGGGCAGCCTTCGCGTAGGCTCAATAAGCCGGTTGTATGGTCAATCTGGCTGTCAGTTAAAATAATGCTCCCGATCGCCGTGCCACGCAGCACGCCCTGTTTTACCAATTCAGGCGTGTGGGCAATTTGCTGGCTGATATCGGGAGAGGCATTACACAGCACCCAATCTTTACCGTTATCACTGACGATAATCGACGATTGAGTGCGTGCCTGAGCTTGAATTGTACCGTCACGCAGACCACTGCAATTGGCACAGCTACAGTTCCACTGCGGAAAACCACCACCAGCGGCAGAACCGAGGACTTTAATAAACATGTGAGAAACCAAAAAGAAAAAATGAAAATGCCCGCACGAACGGCGGGCAGAGGTCTTAGCGGTTAGAGATGTACAAAGTCACTTCCAGGCCCAGTCGCAGGTCTACAAACGCAGGTTTTTTCCACATAATATTTTTCCTTTAAATTTAAAGCGCAGAGCAGTCTCTGCCAAAATCATTACGGTAGTAATTATTAGCTCCTGACCGTAATGCACAACGCGGGCTGATGTTGCGCCAGTACAGCAAGCAGATCAACCCAGATTCAGTAAGGGAATAGTGCTATTCCTGCCAGATTTGTTGCAACACTCGCTGCCAGTTGCGCCACGCCAGCTTCTCAATAAGGGTTTGATCATAGTCGAGCGAGTGCAGGAGTGCGTATAGTCGCGGCAATCCGCTGACATCTTTCAACTCATCCGGCACGCTAATGCCATCAAAATCTGAACCGAACGCAACATGTTCGCTGCCCATTATCGCGATCAAATGCTCAACGTGTTTGACGATTTCGATCAACGGCGTGTTGCTATCGCGTTTTCCGTCGACGCGTAAAAAGGCGTTACCAAAGTTAACACCCACCACACCACCGCTGTCGCGAATGGCGCGTAGTTGATCATCGGTTAGATTACGGGGCTGCTGGCAAAGCGCATAGGCATTGGAATGAGTTGCGACCAGTGGAGCATCAGAAAGCCGAGCTGTATCCCAAAAGGCTTTTTCATTCATATGTGACACATCGATCAGCATACGATGGTGGTTAGCCGCAGTGATTAATCTTTTTCCGGCAGCGGTCAAACCTGAGCCGCTGTCGGGGGAGTTCGGGAACGATCCTGTGACGCCCTCGCCAAATGCATTTGGTAAATTCCAGAATGGACCAATGCTGCGTACACCAGCCCGGTAAAAGGCCTCAAGATGTTCGCCCTCAACATCAAATCCGTCGGCACCTTCAATGTGTGCTACCAGCGCTAATATGCCTTCAGCGCGACACAGCGCAATATCCGCTGTCGTCAAACACAGGCGCGCGCGACCATTTGACTGCGTCTCCAGCGCTTTCAGGATATCAAACTGCTGCCAGAGAATCTCTAGCGGCTGCAATTTCTCGTCAATACGATGCGGCGCGATCTCATTGATATAGCGCTGTGGCGGAACAAACAAGGCAAACAGACCACCAGCAAAACCGCCTTGTTGCATACGCGGGAAGTCGAGGTGCCCTTTGATGAGGCCATTAAAAAAAGCCGGCGCAGGATCATCACGATGATGAAGCCAAAGATTTAGGAGCAGGTCATTGTGACCATCAAATGTTTTGTAATGCATAGAATCCGAAAGATTAGACAGAAAACCTATTGTAGTGATGTGAACCGCCCCAAATTCCCTTAAGAGATTTAAGTCTGAGCATTATGCTGCCAGACCCTTTATTCTCGCAGGTAGCATAATATACTTTTTCCTTTGACTGACGGTTTGCGGCCTGTGCGCACCAGCAGCCTGCGATCATAGTAGATTGTCTTTGCCCTGAAGCAGGCTGAGCTGGGTACGTCCGTGCCAGAAGTCTGCCGTAAACTGGGTATCTCCGACGTCACGTTTTGCACTTGGCGCAAAAAATACGGCGGAGTTTCTCCTTCAGAACTGAAGCATATGCGGGAGTTCGAAGAGGAAAACCTTCGCCTGAGGAAACTGGTTGCCGATCTGAGCCTCGACAAGGCCATGTTACAAGACGTGCTGGCAAAAAAGAGATGACGCTGGCATGCATGCGCGAATGGGTCAGGGACTTACAGATCCGCTACAATGCCAGTAAAAGTCAGGTCTGCTTTGCGCTGAACCCCTACCGCGCCGATTCGGCGGCGATGCCGCAGGGGCATGAGAGTTACAGGGTGAAGGTATCGCCGCCGCTCGCCGGGGAAAATGGCTTCATTGCCCTCGGCGCGCTGCGCATGCTGCTGTCGGAGGGGGGGCGGGACGATGGAGTTAGCTAGTTTGATTTAACATAATCACAATTGTAATTTAGTGCGCATAATCATAGTTATGTTAAATAACATACTTAACGGAATTCTACTCCCTTTCTAAAGTAGCATTAACGCATTCTTTCACTTGCAAGGTTGTAGACATCACTGCGTTCACGCTTACCCACTGCCACTACGGCGATGACAAGCTGATCATCGATTACTTGGTAAACCAGACGAAAACCGGATGCTCTGAGCTTAATTTTGTAGCAGTCTTTCATTCCACGTAGTCTGGCGGATGGAATATGTGGATTCTCACAACACTTCTTAAGTTTTTTAGCAAACTGCTGCTGAAGAGGCTTATCCAGCTTTTGCCACTCTTTAAATGCATCTTCCCTAAATTTTACCGAATAAGTCACAGAAACGAGTCCACATCCACATCAATTAACGGCTGATTATTTCTTTCGTTAACGAGCTTAACCAGATCCTGATCGTCTAAAGCATCGAGCATTTGTTCGTAGAGTTCAGCCGGAACGCAATAAAATGCAGGCTGATTACGGTTGAGTATGGCGACAGGATAACCATCACCTGCATTGACAGTGGCCATTGGATTTTTCTTCAACTCACTGACGCTTGCACTGGTGTCGCTTAGAATGATGTGTGGCATATGCTCTCCAAGACTGCTTAACTGGTCATGATAGTAGCAGTATCATAACCGCATAACCAGTGGCGTATTATCCTACAAAGCAGATTGGCAAGGCCTTAAATTAATTATTGTTGAGGGAGAATAACTTCTATAAGAGGAGATATTAAATACAGCATATACTTATGATGTTAAATATATAGCGTAAATCTGTATCGTGAATTAGTTAACCTCATCCAGCAGTCAGCTTCTCCGGCCGCAACACCTCACTACTCATCAAATTTTTTGGCAAATAAATTCGTTATGGTGGAATCTAACTCTAATAAAGCTAGTGCCCATTAAAAAACTGAAACTCTTTATCTTCGATCAGGTCGCAGCCTATTATCAAATCTGAATGGAATAGCATCTGCTTTTCGTGCGATTCCGTAGAAGTCAGCGTGTTCTGGGTTCAAAAGAAAATTGTACTCCACTGGCGACAAGGCACTCGGTACGCGCAGCGCTATGGAGCTATTCGTATAACACCACGCATCGCCGTATTCGGCTAGCGCCGGGGGAGCATCTTCATCTGACCAGTTTGCAGGCAGTTGTGCCATATCAGCGTCCTGAAATTGGTCGTCAGAAACCTCAATACGCAACAGTGTAAATGAATCCATTATTTGCGGCGCATTCAAATGAACAAGTGTTTCCAGCATTGTGAGTGAGGCGGTCTCTGATACATACACCATTGGGACGCCAACACTGTTCCATCGCCCACCAGCCTCTTTCGCGCCGTAGCCTGTCCAGGCAGTCATCAGGTACTTAGTTTTAGTCAGCCTGTAAAGAATCAAGAGTAGACCCCATGCTCCAGACGAGTGATCAACTTCATGACCTCATAAGCGCCAGTTTCGGATGCCATAAGGTCTGCGGGAACTTTCCAGCTTAGTGCTCTGTTTGGCTCGTGTAGCCACTTCTGAGCTTCTTCTTTATTGCCTTCGAACAATTCAACCGCACGGTCGATAACGCGAATGATGCGCACCAGTCGTTCGCTCTGATCTGAACTGAATCGCGCTTTCATGCTTCGGCTGAATGTTGTTGAAGGGATACCAGCCATTTTGCGAAGGTCATTTTGCGTGATCTGCGCCCAATCAAGTATTACGTTGGCGACCTTGCCATCAAGACCCTCACTGATCTGGCCTAACAGCGCAACACCGTCAGAATTGTGTAACCCGGCAACCTGCCATAAGCGGGGCGGTCTGGCCTGAGACGTGGATAAGCTAAATGTTTTCATAATCGACCCTCCATTTGGAGGTTTCATTATAACCATATGGTGATTACTGCGCAAATGTCCGTCGATTAGATGCTATGCATTACCGGAAACTGCTACTACGGAAATCGAGGGGTATCTGTTGATCTGAGAACACCCAAAAGTACCGGAAGCCTCTCTTCCACTGCTTGAAAACCAAATAGAGATTATCGAAATGAAAAAATGGAACCACGAAGGTTCCATTATAATTTCCATGTGGATTTCGAGCCCCTGATAATCCTGACCTCAGCACCGTGTCATTACCTGTGCCCCACGTCATGTTGATTCGCGTATTAACGTTTTCATTAATCAGTCGCTGAAATCCACCCGCTATTGCCCCTTCGATCCGGTAACTGCCCATAGGCATACCAAAGCTGGTTACTAATGAATTGTTAACGTAAGGAATGCCCGATAGCGCAATCGCGCCAGCGATACCGGCATTAAATGCAGGTTGAATGCCATTAATCAGGCAAATCCATAGATGGCTATTAAATGTTGCTTGTGGATTGTTATTCTTAGGAAAAATCAACGTGCTTCTTTCAAAGCACGTTAACGTTTATTGCACTAATAAGTCACTTAAAAAGCGACGAGCTCTGGGATGTTGTGGTGCTTTAAAAAAGTTAATCGGCGTAGCTTTCTCCAAAATCTCTCCTTGATCCATAAACCAAATGGTATCAGCGACGTCACGTGCGAAGTTCATTTCATGTGTTACGCACATCATGGTCATCCCTTCCTGCGCTAATCCGCGCATCACGCTGAGCACTTCACCGACCATTTCAGGATCGAGCGCCGAAGTGGGCTCGTCAAACAACATTACTGGCGGCTTCATAGCCAGCGCGCGCGCAATCGCGACACGTTGCTGCTGCCCGCCGGACAACTGCGCCGGATATGCATCCGCTTTGTGCGATAAACCCACCCGCTCCAGCAGCTCGCCCGCGTGCTGGCGTGCCTCAGAACGCTTTTCGCCCAACACTTTGACTGGCGACATCATGATGTTTTCCAGCACCGACACGTGTGGGAACAGATTGAAATTTTGGAACACAAAACCAATGCGCGTGCGCAGTTGATTAAGGCGTGTGCTGCTGCCGTGAATATCAATGCCATCAAACAGGATTTCGCCCTGCTCAATCGGCTCTAAGCGGTTTACGGTGCGGATAAGTGTGGATTTGCCGGAGCCCGACGGCCCGCACACCACCACCACTTCGCCGGTTTTGATCTCTGCACTCACCTGCGTCAGCGCCTGATAATCGCCATACCATTTGTTTACCTGATTAAACAGAATCATCGGTCGCATGGTGGATCCTTAATGTGATTGGGTTTTGGTTAGCACCAAGGGTGCGACAACATTGCTCACGTCTAAGCGTTCATTGCGGCGTTTATTAACGATGTGCGTTTCAAGCCGGTTTGCCAACCACGTCAGGCTGTAGCAAATCAGGTAATAGCTCAGCGCCACAATGCCAAATACTTCAAACGGCTTAGTGAGGAGCTGATTGCTGACCTGATTGGCGGCATACGTCAGCTCCGGCACGTTAATCACATAACCTAAAGTGCTGTCTTTGATGATGGAAACCAGCTGGCTGACCAGACTCGGCAAGGTGTTAAACAGCGCCTGTGGAAGGATCACCAACCGCAAGGTTTTGATATGCCCCATTCCCAGCGCGCGCGCCGCCTCATACTGACCTTGCGGCAGCGACTGAATACCACCGCGCACAATTTCCGCGATGTAGGCACTTTCGTAGATCACCAGCGTGCACAGCATAGTGCTGAAGCCGCTGATGTTGTGCCCAATCAGCAGCGGTACGCAGAAGTAAGTCCAGAACACCACCATCATCAGCGGGATGCCGCGCAGCAGATAGACCCAGCAGGCGGCGGGCACGCTCAGCCAGCGCCACGGCGACAATCGCGCCAGCCCCAGTAACACACCAAGCGGAAACGCCAGCAGCACCGCCAACACTGAAATCAGCAAGGTACAGAGCACGCCGCCCAGCGGCCCGTTTGGATATTGCCCCATTAACAGCAGCATGCCGTTGTCGTGCAAAATGGTGAAAATCTCAAACATGTTCATTACCTCGCGTAGGCACGTTGGAAACGACGCGCCAGTAGCGCACCGGCACCCATCAGCATTAGGGAGAAGGCCAAATAACCTACGGTGGCAACGAGATACGCCTCGAAGGTACGGAAGGTTTGGTTTTCAATATCCCGCGTGACGTAGGTGAGATCGGCGACGCCAATCACCATTGCTAAACTGGTGTTCTTAAACAGCAGTACACTGTGGTTGAGGATTGACGGCAGCGCATTGCGTAAACCCTGCGGCAAAATCACTAGCCGCATTGAACCGACGTAACTCATGCCCAGCGCGCGCGCGGCTTCAGTTTGTCCGTCGGGAATGGCGCGCAGGCCGCTGCGAATGTCTTCAGAAAAGTAGGCCGCCTGACACAGGCCAAGCGCCATTAACGAGAACAAAAATTCCGCGTTGAATTCATTGATCCACATTTGCACTGACTCCGGCAGCAGCGTGGGAATGGCGAAATACCACATCATCAGCTGAATCAGCGTCGGAACATTGCGGTGATACGACACGTAAGCCGCTACCAGCCATTGCGCCACGCGGCTGTGCGTCAGGCGGATAACCACCAGCAGCAATGCCAGACACATCGCCAGTAGCCAGGCACCCAACGCCAGCTCAAGCGTGGTCACCGTGCCATCCACAATCATTTGACCAAATTGGCCGGTCATCACGGTGCTGAAATCAAGTGCCATGGTGTATTCCTCTCAATTACACAACGCGCTCGCCGGGACGCATGGTGGATAGCCCACCGGGCACCTGTAGCGTGGGCGTGATTTCAATATTGCCGATGTTAACGGCAATCGGTGCCGAGACAGCGAACGCCACGCAGTCGGCGATATCTTTGGCCTGCGGCAGTTCGAACCCATCAATGAAACGACGGCGGGCATCTTCGTGATCGCCAGATACATTGCCAAAAATTTCAGTGGCTACGCGGCCCGGACAGATTTCGGTGATGCGTACGCGCTTGCCGTAGCAGTCCACACGCAGCTGACGCGACAGCGCATGTACGGCGGCTTTGGTAGCGTGATACACCGAGTTACCGTTGAAGTTGTAAATTGCCGCAATCGAGGTGATGTTAATGACGTGACCGCAATCGCGTTCCATCATGCCCGGTACCAACAGGCGGCAAAGGTGCAGCACCGCACGCAGGTTGACGTCAATCTGGGTTTCAATCACGTTCTCATCAGCTTGCAAAATCGAACCTGGATGCGATACGCCCGCGTTATTCACCAAAATATCCACCTGAAGATCGCGGCACAACTCGGTCAACGCGGCGATGTCGCCGACATCAATGGCATGTGGAATGCAGCCGGTACGATCGGCCAACGCAGCCAGCTGCTCTTTGCGGCGTGCCACGGCGTGCACCGTGATGCCCTGCTGGCATAAACGCTCCACAATCGCTTCGCCCATTCCGGCGGATGCGCCGGTCACTAGCGCGACTTTGTAATCTGAAAACGGCATCTTGCATCTCCTGTAATGTCGCTGAATAATTTGCGACCTTTCTCTCGTTTTTTGACTTTAAGCCGTTCCATCGAACAGGTATAAGACATAAACCCACTGTGGCAATAAGGGCGACTTATAACGTCGCTGATGCTGAGTCAATGCTATCTAACCACATGATATTGCTGCCAAACTCAACTGACTGATCCTGCTGCGCGTCAATGCGCGCTATTACCCCATCAACCGGGCTGCGCAGCGGCAAATAGAATGCGCCCACCTTAAGCAACGCCAGCAAGTCCTGGGATTTCACCGTTTGCCCAATCTGGACATAGGCGCTGCCGTGGCTGGGATGACGCAGCAGCACTGTGCCTGGCATTGAAGCGGGCAGCGGCGTGAGCGCAGGATGCACGTCAGAAATCGGTAACGGTCGCGCGATCTGCGGCGCAGCGCGCAGCTTCAATACCGTTCCCGCGCTGCGCAGCTCAATTTCACTCAGGCCGGCGGCGAGCATTTTCTTCGCCAGCTGGCGAATATGTTTCAAGGGAAGGGCGGGTTTGTTCATGGTTCATCCGTTGCAGGCCAACTGTGTTTGCGCGCAGGAGCAATTCCCTCCAGCGCCAGAGCATTTACTCTAGCGTGTAGGCGAAATCGACTCATAAGAGGCTTTCGCTTTAAGGCAATAAGCGTGACTTATCCCACCAGCGTCAGCGGACGGTTATCCACGGTACGACGTGCCATTAATTGCAGCAGGATGTCTTTCACGGCTTCCGCCGGTTGCGACAGTGGCAGGTGATCGGACATGCAGAATGAGAGCGACGCTTGCACGTCGGGTTCGATGATTTTCGCCATCCACGCATCGGCGGCTTTCAACATGCCGCGCGCTGCCGAATCCGGCATGATGGTGCAGCCTAAACCCGCGGCCAGCGCCGCGTTGAGCGTGGTTTGTGATTCAATTTCGCATTTCACGCGGTAGCTTAACCCAGCCTGCACAAAGGCATCGTCCGCCACCTTGCGCATAATGTTATAAATGCGCGGCATAAACAGCGCGTATTTTGTCACCTCATGCAGCGTAATTTCCCGCACCGCTTCGGCCAAATTCATCGGGCAGACGAAATATAGGTCTTCTTTCATCAGCGGAATAAAACGCAGGCCGTGAATATTACGGTTGTCGTAAATCACCGCCATATCCATGCGGCCATTCATAATCAGTTCGCTGAGCGTGGTGCCAAAGTTTTCATTGAAATAGAGCATGATGCCGGGATGTTTCAGCTGCACTTCGGCCATCAACGGTAAGGCTAATTGCTGCGCGGCGGTGCCCGGCGCTAATCCCACCGAAACGTGACCAGACAGCACCTGTCCGGCGCCATCAATCGCACTTTGCGCCTGATCGCATTGACGCAATATCGCCTGCGCGTGTGCATACAGGATCTTGCCCGCTTCGGTTGGCGTCACGCCGCGTTTGGTGCGAATAAGTAATTGTTGATTCACTTCGCCTTCTAAGGTTGCCAGCTGTTGGCTCAGGGCGGGCTGGGCAATATGTAATATGTCGGCGGCCTGGGTCAGGCTGCCGACATCGACAATTTTGATGAAATACTTTAAGCGACGAAGGTTCATGGACGTGTTCTCTGTGGCATAAGTCGTCTTTATTACAGGCAAGAACAGTGCCAGATATCCCTTATCTCTGGCATATGGGTGAAATTAGCGCTTATCGCTGCCATGTTGTGCAAACTATTGCGGTGCAGCTATGTCTGCGCTGACACATTTGCACCAGCGCAGTGCAATGCCAGAATGCAATGACGTATACGTTCGCGCGGTCACTGCGCCAGCATCTGATTCTTTTCACGATACGTTTTTACGTTCCCGTTATGGCGCTAAGGCGACGACCTATCGCATTGTGTTATGTCGCCACAACAAAGCAGTATTGGTCGGTCTCCTGCACCGCGCCCTATTCTCGTCGCAATAACGCTGCCGCGTGCAATGTCCTTGCCGCGACCTGTTTTGCCCCCAACCTGGAATAGCTACGCCATGCCTGATATTGCCGATCGCTTAAAAAATGTTGCTGTCTCTGCCTCCGTCGCCATGACACAAAAAGCCCGCGATCTCGCGGCGCAAGGGATTGATGTTGTGGGCCTCTCCACTGGCGAGCCGGATTTCCCCACGCCGGAACACGCTACCGAAGCGGCCTACGCCGCAGCGCGTGCCGGTGATACGCGCTATCCGCCCACCGACGGTACGCCTGCGCTGCGCGCCGCCATTCAGCGCAAGTTCTTGCGTGATAACGAACTGCATTACGATGTCAGCCAAATCCTGACCGCTGGCGGTGCCAAACAGATCATCTTTAACGCCATGATGGCGACCATTAATCCAGGCGACGAAGTGGTCATCCCGACGCCATCGTGGATTAGCTATGCCGATATCGTGAAGTTTGCCGGCGGAACACCGGTGCCGGTGGCCTGCCATGAAGCGCACGGTTTTAAACCGCTGCCGGCCGATCTGGATGCGGCGATCACCAGCAAAACCAAGTGGTTGCTGATCAACTATCCCAGCAACCCAACCGGTTCCGTAGCGACCCACGATGAGATGCGCGCCATTGCCGACGTTATGCTGCGTCATGAGCATGTGTGGATTCTCACCGACGATATCTACGAACACCTGATTTATGACGACGTAACGTTCTGGACGCTGGCGCAGGTTGAACCAAAACTCTATGACCGCGTGTTGACGGTGAATGGCGTGTCCAAAGCCTATTCGATGACCGGCTGGCGTTTAGGTTTTTGCGGCGGCCCCGCCCCGCTGATTAAAGCGATGAGCAATGTGAACACGCAGAACAGCGGCGGCGTCACCACGCTGACGCAGGCGGCGGCGGTTGCGGTATTGGACGGTTCGCAGGCGCTGTTGAAAGAGCGTGCCGCTATCTACCGTGAGCGTCGTGATTATGTGCTAATGCGGTTAGCAGACATTGCCGGTTTGCGTTGTCACAAGCCGCAAGGCGCGTTTTATCTGTTTGTGAACATCGCACACTTCATTGGCAAAACCAGCGCAGGTGGCCGCAAGATCACCTGCGATGCCGATTTCGTTCTCGCGCTGATCGAGGAGCAACATGTGGTCACGGTGCAAGGTGCGGCTTATGGTATAAGTCCCTACTTCCGCCTCTCCTACGCCACCAGCATGGAGCGTTTGCAAACGGGCTGCGATCGTCTGGCGGCGTTTTGCGCGGGTTGCGAATAAGGTTTGATGTTGGCAATCGGGTCGCCATCAAAGCCGAAATGCCGTTCAGCTAAGTCATGTGGTAGCGACGCGTTTTTTGCGCGAATCTGAAGCATCTGCATCGCTGGAAGACACGCCATTAATTGCGTCGCTACCGATGAGTGCGGTTATTGTTTTCAGTTGCTGACGAACATTTCGCTTCTGAAGGCGGCCTTATTATTTCACGCGCTTGTGAAGCCTGGGAAATCATGCCGGGCTACATCGTTGAAGTGAGTGCCTACAACAGTTCTCGCACCGCAGCCGCGGGATTACGACAGCGGGGTGCGCTCCGACACGCACAGCGACAGGTTTGCATTAATGATCGGTGCACTAATCGCGCGGCTCAACCCATCACGCGATTCAGACTCTATATGCTCGGTAATCGCCTTCGGCATGATGGTGCAGCTTAATCCGGCATCCACTGCGCATGCAATGCTGCACCCCTTCCAGTTCCCCCACCACGTTCTGCGTTTGATGATGCAGGTTGAAGGTATCATTAATGACACGCCTTACAACGTTAGCCCTGCGCCGAGGATATCCACCTCCGCTTGAGCGAACTGGCGCAGCCCGCGTGATGCTGCCGATGTCGACGATAGTGATGTAGGATTTTAAGCGACGAATATTCACCGGTTCGCCGCCTGGATTATTGAGCCAGCACCTCGGTGGCAGGCGCTACGCAGCCGTCATTGGCTTCAATTTCACTGCGTACCACTGCCGCCAACTCAACCGAACCCGGCGTATCGCTGTGAATCAAAATGGAACGGGCGCGGATTGTCAACGTTTTGCCGCTAAAGGTGGTGACGGTGCCTTGCTGCAAAAACTGACGCACGCGCGCGCGCACCGCAGATTCCTCGTTGATCACCGAACCTGGGATGCCGCGAGGCACCAGTTGCGCATGGTCGTCATAAGCGCGATCGGCCAGAAATAAGGTCAAACTTTGCAACCCGGCGGCTTTTGCGGCGCGTTCGGTTATCGTATCCGGCTGCGAAAAAATGATCAGCCGGGGATCGATCAACGCAATCGCCTGCATCACGCGCTGCGCCAGCGCTTTATCGCGATTGATCATGTTGCCCATTGCGGCGTGAAAACTGACGTGCGCCACGCGCGTGCCTTCAGTGCGCGCAATTGCACTTAACGCACCAACCTGATAAACCACCTGCTGGCACAACTCATCGGCGCTATACGGCAACTCTTTTCGGCCAAATCCCTGACGATCGGGCAAGCCCGGGTGCGCACCGATGCCTACGCCCTTCTCTTTCGCCAATCTGACCATCCGCGTCATAATTGCTGGATCGCCAGCATGAAAGCCGCAGGCAATATTGGCGGAAGAGACCACATTCATCAGCGCCGCGTCATCGCACAGCTGATAAACCCCAAATCCTTCTCCCATATCGGAGTTCACATCTATTTTCATGGTGATAATCCTGTTAAAAACCGGCAACCGCCTTTAAAGGGGTGACATCGTCACGTAGCCTGGCCAGCCATTGGGTAATAGCACGTTGGCTTTCGATCGCGCCCTGTGCATCGGTTTGCACCAGTTGAATCGCTTGTCCCGGCTGGGTTTGTCCCAATCGCCAAAGATCCTCTTCAATGACGCAGGCAATCTTCGGGTAGCCGCCAGCGGTGTTGGCATCGCTGAGCTGAATGATCGGTTCTCCCGCAGGCGGTACCTGCACAATGCCGGGGATCAAACCGTAAGAACGCATCTCCACCGTTTCACTCGGCAAGATGGCGGCACCCGCGAGGCGGAAACCGGTGCGATTGCTCTGCATCGATACCTGCCACGGTTGCTGCCAAAAACGCGCTGCATCAGCGGCAAACAGCGCATATTCGCCGGAAGGAATGGCACGAATTTCCACCTGTCCTGCGTTATTGCGGCGAAAAATCTGCGCCATCGCCTGTTCCGGTGGCTCAATGCCGATGCCCGCGACGGGCAACGACGTGACGGCGCTGTGACCCAAACTCAGGCGATCGCCGCGCTGCAATGCGCGTCCGGAAAAGCCGCCGAAGCTGCCGCGCAATGCGGTGCTGCGCGATCCCATCACCTGGGGCACATCAATGCCGCCTGCCACACACAGATAACCCCGTGCACCGCTGCGCGGATAACGCAGTTCCAAAATCTGGCCACGTTTTACCGCACATCCCCACCAAGCGGGCAGTTCCACGCCGTCCAGTTGAGCACGGCAATCCGCGCCAGTAATGGCGATTGAGGTATCGACGGTGAAGCGCACGCGAAATGGAAACATCTGTACTTCAATCGCGGCGGCATTCTCGCTGTTGCCGAGCAAAATGTTGCCCCCCCGCAGCGCCAGGGAATCCATTGCGCCGCTAACCGAGACGCCGAGATGACGATAGCCGCTGCGCCCCAAATCCTGCACCGTGTTCAGTGCTGCGCTCTGCTCAATTTCAATCACAGTTCAATCCTTTCTGGCACGAAGCGGATGGTGTCTCCAGGCGCCAGCAAGGCGGGTGCGGCGGCCTGCGGATCAAACATCTTTATGTCGGCAAAACCAATTGCGTTCCAACCGTTAGGGCCGGTCAGCACCGAAACGCCTGCCTGCGGCCCGCCGATGGTCACGGTGCCTTTAAGCATATTGAGCGAAGGCACTTTTTTACGCGGCGTCGCTAACAGCGGATCGAGACCGTGCAAATAACCGAATCCGGGCGCGCTGCCAATAGCAAACACCGTGTAATGACCTTGATGATGACGGCGCACCACTTCGCTGGCGCTAAATCCGGTATGACGACACACCGCCGCCAAATCGCTGGCGTGTTCACCGCCGTAACACACCGGAATCTCAATATGTTTGCCTTTGGGATCCACGGCTTGCGCCTGTTGCCACAGATGATGTAAGCGTTGCTCGATGAGCCAGGGGTCGGGCGGCGTCGCGCGGAACAGCACCAGTAAATTGGTGACGCCGGGTATCAACGACTCCACGTCATCGTAGGCGGATAAACTACGCGCCAGCGACCAAATGCGGCGTTGCGCCGGTAAATCGAACGCGCCAGGCGCTTCTACCAGCCAGGCGCGGCTGCCCATAGTAGAGAGGCGCATCGCCTCATCAGGTGGTGCAGCAGAAACGGTAAGCGGACGCGTTAACGCGCGTGACAACAGCGTCATGATTATTCCAGAGGTTCAAATTTCAAGCTGGAAAGCGGCTGAACGCGTTCTTCGCGTACCATTTTGTATTCGGTTTTTGGTCCAATCCACGTATCCCAAATCTGGTCGATAGTGCCGTTGTCATCCATGCTTTTCAGGCTGCTATTCACGCTGGCCAACAGCGCCGGTTCATCACGCTTCATGCCGACGCCAATCGGTTCCAGCGCCATCGGCTCTTTGATCATCGCCAGCTCAATGCCCTCTTTTTTCGCCTGATTAATCATTTTGATGCCGGTCATGGTGTTGGTGACGAAGCCGACTGCTTTGTTCTGCTCCAATGCAAGGAAAGCCGATGCCGCATCCTGAAACGTCACCGCTTTGCCGCCTTTCAGGTGAATCGATTGTTCCGAGGTGGTGCCTTTGGTGGCGCTAATGCGCTTGCCTTTAAACTCCTCTAACGATTTATTGGCGTTCGGCTTTTTCACCAGCAGCACTTCTTTTGCGACGTAATAGGGATCGCTGAACTGAATCTGATTGCCGCGCGTTTTGGTGTACGCCAGGTTGGCTATCAGCACATCGGCGCGACCGGTAGCGATCACTGCGATTCGCGCTTCGACGGAAGTCGGCATCAATACCGTTTTCACACCCATCTGTTTGCCCAGCGCGTTACACAAATCCACATCCATGCCGACCAGCTGACGCGTCTGCTGGTCGGGTGACGAAAACGGCGGTACATCAGAGTAGACGGCACATTTAAGTTCGCCGCGGGCTTTAACATCCGACAGCAAATCGGCATGTGCCGACGAGAATGCAAATAAGGCGGGTAATGCCAGTGCGAAAGTCGAGCATTTATTCTTTGTCATAATTCAATCCCCGTGAGTGTCGATCGTCCGCAGCAGCGGTATTAAAGAGTGACTACACAATCGACTATATCGGCATTGCCCCGGAGCCTATAAGAGGGAAACCCTGTCGGGCAATAGGCGATTTATATGACTAAGGTGATAAGCAAAAACTATCCGGGCAGAACGAAAATATCTTATCCGGATCAATGGCGGGCGACCTAAGGTAGCCGAGTCATGCGCGTTAACGCTGCGCGCTTTTTGCATTAAACCCACAGGTAAAACCATGAACGCCAGAATTGGAATTTCACTAAAAATATTGTCGGCGCTGTGCGCGACCCTAATGCTGGCATGTGTTAAAGGGCTAAGCGGTACGATTCCAACCGGTGAAGTGATCTTCTTTCGTTCATTTGTGGCATTAATACCGCTGCTAATATGGTTGAAATTTCAGGGCGACATTCTCGTCAGCCTTAAAACCCGCAATATTTTCGGCCATCTCATTCGTGGTTTTTCTGGCACCGGCGGCATGTATTTTAATTACATGGCCTTGGTATATATTTCGCTGGCTGATGCCACCGCCATCAGTTACGCCGCACCGTTATTTACAGTGATCATGGCGGCGATATTATTGAAGGAAAACGTGCGCTTCTCCCGCTGGTTAGCTGTGGTGGTCGGTTTTTCCGGAATCATGATTATGCTCTCCGCGAATTTAACAGCCAGTGGCTCTTTTTTTGCGCAGGAGGGTGTACAGCACGGTGCGGGATTGGGAGCGCTGTTTGCGCTGATTGCTGCGCTGTGTTCCGCGACCTCGAATGTCCAAATCCGTTTCCTCAACGGCATCGAAAAACCCGGCGCTATCGTATTTTATTTCTCACTGATGACAATGTTTATTGGCCTCGCCACAGCGCTTTTTGGCTGGGTGATGCCCACGCCACAGCAATTATTATTACTGGTGGGCTGTGGTTTCTTTGGCGGTATGGCACAGATACTGGTCACACTCAGCCTGCGTTATACCGATGCTTCACTGCTTGCACCCTTTGATTACACCACGCTGGTGTGGTCGATGGTGATCGGGTATCTGTTCCTAAACAGTTTACCTGGCCCGGCCACCTTAATGGGTGCATCCATCGTGGCGCTGGCGGGTATTTTCACTATCTGGAGCGATAAACGTCAGCGCCGGGCGCAGCTGCTGCGCTCATCCTCCTGAGCTATTACCATGGATGTTTATCCCGGGCGGCCTACAGGGACACCCGGCAAAATCCGGCGAGCGTTACCGCGTTATGCCCGCCGGTTGCACTAAGGATATAAACCGCGATCTTTGCGGGCTGACAATATTCGCTCGCACGCCAACGCATACGCCGCCGTGCGCAATGGGATGTCTAACTGTTGTGCTTTAAGCCATACCGCATCGAACGCGCCCGCCATAATGGTATCCAACCGCTCATTAATCTCCTGCTCGCTCCAGAAGAAACTGGAGAAATCTTGCACCCATTCAAAATAACTCACGGTCACGCCACCTGCGTTGGCAATCACATCCGGCACCAACACGATACCGCGCGTTTGCAACACATCATCCGCTTCCGGTAGCGTGGGACCGTTTGCGCCTTCCAGAATCAACTTGCAGGTCAGCTGTTGGGCCCGCTCGGCGGTGATTTGCCCTTCCAGCGCGGCAGGGACCAAAATGTCGTAATCCAGACGCCAGAAAGCGTCGTCTGCGACGCAGTCGGCACCGGGAAATCCCAGGATGCTGCCGGTGCTTTGTTGCCAGTTTTGCAGCGCAGGAATATCAATACCGCTGGCCTGATACAGGGAGCCGCTGTGATCCTGGATCGCCACCACTTGTGCGCCGCGCGCATGAAACAGTTCCGCACTCACACTGCCGACATTACCAAAACCCTGCACCGCCACGCGACTGTTGGCGACATCCATGCCTAAGCGCTGCGCGGCGCAACAGCCGGTGATAAATACCCCGCGCCCGGTGGCTTTAACCCGCCCAAGCGAACCGCCAAGATGCACCGGTTTGCCGGTAACCACACCCGTTGTAGTCATGCCCACGTTCATCGACCAGGTATCCATCATCCACGCCATCACCTGCGCATTGGTGCCGACATCCGGCGCGGGGATATCCTGTTGTGGACCAATCACCAGGCCGATCTCGCTGGTGTAACGCCGCGTCAATCGTTCCAGCTCTTTTTGCGAGAGCGTGGCGGGATCAACACGGATGCCGCCTTTCGCACCGCCAAACGGCAAGTTTAGCGCCGCACACTTGATCGTCATCCACGCTGATAGCGCCATTACCTCTTCCAACGTCACCGCTGGGTGATAACGCACGCCGCCCTTGCCCGGACCGCGTGACAAGTTATGTTGTACGCGATATCCCTCAAAATGGCGCACGCTGCCGTCGTCCATTTCTAGTGGAATGTCGACGATCAGCGCGCGTTTGGGATGTCGCAGCGTATCTGCCCACGGGGAGAGATCGCCCAACAGCGGTAATACGCGTTCGACTTGCGTGAGATAGGTTTGCCAGGGCGAGTGATGACCGCCCGTCACATAGGACAGTGAAGACACAATAACCTCCGAGGGTATTCAGGATGTGCCGCCCGCAGGCGGCGAGGAAAGGATTACTTCTCGTGCAGGCCGAGTTTTTTCTCCAGATAGTGGATGTTAGTGCCACCTTGCTGGAAGTGTTCGTCGGACATGATCTTCATCTGCAGCTCAATGTTGGTCTTGATGCCGTCGATGATCAGTTCCGCCAGCGCATTTTTCATG
>CBIFUL010000003.1:0-249663 GCA_966185695.1 uncultured Pantoea sp.
TGAAATTCAGTGAACTCTGGTTACGCGAATGGGTAAATCCAGCCCTGGACAGCGCAGCGCTGTCTGAACAAATCACCATGGCCGGCCTTGAAGTGGACGGCGTCGATGCGGTTGCTGGTGCATTTCACGGTGTGGTTGTTGGTGAAGTGGTTGAGTGCGGCCAGCACCCGAATGCCGACAAACTGCGCGTTACCAAAATTAACGTCGGCGGCGATCGCCTGCTGGATATTGTCTGTGGCGCGCCTAACTGCCGCCAGGGCTTAAAAGTGGCGGTAGCTACCGTGGGCGCGGTGTTACCGGGCGATTTCAAAATCAAAGCCGCGAAGCTGCGCGGTGAACCTTCTGAAGGCATGCTGTGCTCATTCTCTGAGCTGGGTATTTCCGACGATCACGACGGCATTATCGAGTTGCCAGCGGATGCGCCCGTTGGCACCGATATTCGTAGCTATTTGCAGCTGGATGACAACACCATTGAAATCAGCGTAACGCCAAACCGTGCAGATTGTCTGGGCATTATCGGTATTGCGCGCGACGTTGCCGTTGTGAATGGGTTACCGCTGACGGCTCCAGCCATTGAGCCGGTTGCCGCCACCCTTTCCGATACCTTCCCGATTCGCGTCGATGCCACCGCAGCATGTCCGCGCTATCTGGGTCGCGTGGTGAAAGGCATCAATGTGAAAGCCGCAACCCCATTATGGATGCGTGAAAAGCTGCGTCGCTGCGGCATTCGTTCTATCGATCCGGTGGTTGATATCACCAACTATGTGCTGCTGGAACTGGGGCAGCCAATGCACGCCTTCGATTTGGACCGCATTGACGGCGGCATCGTGGTGCGCATGGCGAAAGAGGGTGAAGTGCTGACGCTGTTAGATGGCACCGAGGCCAAACTTAACGCCGACACCTTAGTGATTGCCGATCATCACAAAGCGCTGGCGATGGGCGGCATTTTCGGCGGCGAACACTCTGGCGTCAATGAAGAGACGCAAAACGTGTTGTTCGAGTGCGCCTACTTCGATCCGCTGGCGATTACTGGCCGCGCACGTCGTCACGGTTTGCACACCGATGCTTCCCATCGCTATGAGCGTGGAGTCGATCCGGCCCTGCAACATAAAGCGATTGAACGCGCGACCCAACTGCTGCTGGACATTTGTGGCGGCGCAGCTGGCCCGGTTATCGACCAAACTGACGCCAACGCTTTACCGCCGCGCGCCACCATTACGCTGCGTCGTGAAAAGCTGGATCGCATTATTGGTCACGTGATTGCCGACGAACAGGTGACCGATATTTTGACGCGTCTCGGCTGCGAAGTAACGGTGAAAGCCGGTGAATGGCAGGCCGTTGCGCCAAGCTGGCGTTTCGATATGGCGATTGAAGAAGATCTGGTGGAAGAAGTGGCGCGCGTTTACGGCTACAACAACATTCCGGATGTGCCAGTCAAAGCCAGCCTGATCATGACTCAGCATCGCGAAGCTGACCTGTCGCTGAAGCGTGCGAAAAACCTGCTGGTGGACAAAGGGTATCAGGAAGCAATCACCTATAGCTTCGTCGATCCAAAAGTCCAACAGCTGCTGCATCCAGGTGAAGAGTCGCTGATTCTGCCTAGCCCGATTTCCAGCGATATGTCCGCCATGCGTTTGTCACTGTGGACCGGTTTGCTGGGCGCCGTAGTCTATAACCAAAACCGCCAACAAAGCCGTGTGCGCTTGTTTGAGAGCGGTTTGCGCTTTGTTCCTGATACACAGGCCGATCTTGGTATCCGTCAGGATCTTATGCTAGCGGGCGTGTTGAGCGGCAATCGCTACGAAGAGCATTGGGATCTGGCGCGTCAGACGATTGACTTCTATGATTTAAAAGGCGATTTAGAATCGCTACTGGATTTGACCGGTAAACTCGACGACATTTCTTTCCGTGCTGAGGCCAATCCGGCGCTGCATCCTGGTCAAAGCGCCGCAATTTATTTACGCGGGGAAAAAATCGGATTTATCGGTGTGGTTCATCCGGAGCTGGAACGTAAGTTGGATCTCAACGGCCGCACCTTAGTGTTTGAACTGCTTTGGAATAAGGTCGCAGACCGCGTCCTGCCTGACGCGCGCGAGATTTCTCGCTTCCCGGCGAACCGCCGTGATATTGCCGTTGTAGTGGCTGAAAACGTCCCTGCAGCAGATATCATTGCGGAGTGTAAGAAAGTTGGCGTAAATCAGGTAGTTGGCGTAAACTTGTTTGACGTGTACCGTGGTAAGGGCGTGAACGAGGGCGAAAAGAGCCTCGCGATCAGCCTGATTTTGCAGGATACCAGCCGGACACTCGAAGAAGAGGAGATTGCCGCGACCGTTGCCAAATGCGTTGCGGCATTAAAAGAGCGATTCCAGGCAACCTTGAGGGATTGAACCTATGGCGCTTACAAAAGCTGAAATGTCAGAGTACCTGTTTGAAAAACTCGGGTTGAGCAAACGCGACGCCAAAGAGTTGGTAGAGCTTTTTTTTGAAGAAGTTCGCCGCGCGTTGGAAAACGGAGAACAGGTAAAACTGTCCGGATTTGGTAATTTTGATCTGCGTGACAAAAACCAGCGTCCGGGCCGTAACCCAAAGACGGGGGAAGATATTCCCATTACCGCGCGCCGTGTGGTGACCTTCCGTCCTGGGCAGAAGTTAAAGAGTCGCGTTGAGAACGCGACACCTAAGGATGCTGACTAATTTCAGTACGACAAAAAGGCCGCTTAGCGGCCTTTTTTTTGTGCAAAATCCAGCCGGTTTACATGATTTCTTCATGATGTAAGGATTGCGTAAGTGTCTGGCAAATAGCGCGAAAATAGGCGTTCTCCGCTAGTGACGCTTTCGCCACTTTTGTTATAACAGCGCCATCGCATAGCAAAGGTTTCGATAATGAAAAAGAGCGCACTTTTATTGAGTATGTTGTTAGGCATGCCGCTGCTGGCCAGCGCCAATGTTTCCGTCAATATCAATACGCCGGGCGTATCGGTGCACATTGGCGATCAAGATCGGCGCGGCTATTATTGGGACGGCTACGACTGGCGCGCCCCAGCGTGGTGGAAACAGCACCATAATCAGCGCATCGGTACTAAAGGGCCACACGGTTACTGGAATGGTAATGGCTGGCAGGCGAAACACCCGGGCAACGGGCCGCGCCGCGAAAGCAAACCGCAGCCACACGCGTCGCAACATCCCGACCGCCACGCTAATAAGCCGCAAGATGACCAGCGCGGCCAACCGATACCACCGCATAAGTAAAGCGCACAGTGCGGCGTCATCGTGACGTCGCTTTCTTTTTGCCGTAATCCCTCTACAATCAAATCTCTGTTTTCTCAGCCAATCTTATCTATGACTCTGCTGGATCAGCTTGCTCGTCAGGCTAATCGTCGCAGCCAGCGCTGGCTCATTGCGCTTGGCGTAATGTTGATATTGCTCATCGTGCTTAGCCTGTGCGCGGGCGACAGCTGGATTGCCCCATCACAATGGTTTTCGGCAAACGGCGAGCTATTCGTTTGGCAACTGCGCATGCCGCGCACGCTGGCGGTATTGCTGGTGGGTGCGGCGTTAGCGGTGTGCGGTGTTGTCATGCAGGCGCTGTTCAACAACCCGCTGGCCGAACCCGGTTTGCTCGGCGTATCGAATGGTGCAGGTATCGGCTTGGTGCTGGGTGTAGTGCTCGGTAACGGTTCGCTGTGGAGCTTAGCGCTGGCAGCGATGGCCGGCGCGTTGATCATCACCCTGATTTTGCTGCACTTCGCCCACAAACAATTGTCTGTCAGCCGCCTGCTGTTAACGGGCGTAGCGCTCGGCATTATCTGTAGCGCCATCATGACCTGGGCGGTGTACTTCAGCACCAGCCTCGATTTACGCCAGTTAATGTACTGGATGATGGGCGGATTCAGCGGCATCGACTGGCGCTACGGCTGGATGATGCTGGCGCTCCTGCCGATCACGCTGTTGCTCATGGGCAGCGCGCGCACCTTGAATTTACTGGCCCTGGGGGAGACCTCGGCGCGTCAGCTGGGACTGCCGCTGCTGCTGTGGCGCAACGTGCTGGTGGTGGCGATGGGCTGGTTGGTTGGCGTCAGCGTCGCACTGGCGGGTGCAATTGGCTTTGTGGGCTTGGTGATCCCCCATCTATTACGTTTGAGTGGTTTTAGCGATCATCGTTACTTACTGCCTGCTGCGGCGCTGGCGGGAGCGACGGTGCTGCTGGGTGCGGATATCATCGCGCGGTTGGTGCTGACTTCGGCCGAGTTGCCGATTGGCGTGGTCACAGCCACGCTCGGCGCGCCGCTGTTTATCGTGTTATTAGTGAAGTCTTCGCGCTAGCTTTCGCTGGCATCTTGGTCACAACAACAGGAATCGACAATGAGCATTTATCAAACAGAATTGGTTACATTGGACGGCGAGAAAACCACGCTGGCGCAATATCAAGGCAACGTGCTGCTGGTGGTGAATGTGGCATCCAAATGCGGCCTGACGGCGCAATATGAGCAGCTCGAATCGCTGCAAAAGGCGTGGCAGGATAAAAATTTCAGCGTGCTGGGTTTCCCTTGCAATCAGTTCCTTGAGCAGGAGCCGGGCAGCAACGACGAGATCAAAACCTTCTGCAGCACCACGTATGGCGTCACGTTCCCAATGTTCGACAAAACCGACGTCAACGGCGAGCAGCGTCATGCGCTGTATGCGCAGCTTACCGCCGCTCAGCCTGAGGCGCAGCGTCCAGAAGGCAGCGGTTTCCTGGAACGCATGGTGAGCAAAGGCCGCGCGCCCAAAGCGCCTGGCGATATTCTGTGGAACTTCGAAAAATTCCTGATCAATAAACAGGGTGAAGTGATTGCGCGCTTCTCACCGGACATGACGCCTGACGATCCCATTATTCTGAAACGCGTTGAGCAGGCGCTGGCTGAGTAAATGGTATTGCAGTGTCACGGAGCCAGCGTCGCAGGGCGTCTGGCTCAAACCGATTTGCATATTGCTGCCGGTGAGTGCGTGCATGTTATCGGGCCGAACGGCGCAGGCAAAAGCACGCTGCTCACTGCGCTAAGTGGCTTGCTGCCCTTTGCAGGCAATATTGTGTTGGATAAGCGTCCGCTAAGCACCCTGAATGGCGCAGCTTTGGCGCAGCTGCGCGCCTGGCTACCGCAGCAGCAGTCGGCACCGGGACAAATGCCGGTGTGGCACTATTTAAAAATGCATCTTAGTGCCGATTCGCCGCAAACCGATGCGGTGCTGCACGCCGTACTGACGCAGCTCAGCTTGCAGGACAAGCTGAGGCGCAACCTGGCGCAGCTCTCGGGCGGAGAGTGGCAGCGCGTGCGCTTAGCGGCGGTGGTGTTGCAGATTCATCCCGTCATCAATCCCCGCGCTAAGCTGCTGATTCTGGACGAGCCGCTAACGGCGTTAGACGTGGCGCAGCAGCGTGCGGTAGACAAGCTACTGGCAGAGCTATGTCAGCACGGCATCGCCATCATTGCCAGCGGGCACGATCTCAATCACAGTTTGCGCCATGCCAAACGCGTGTGGTTGATGCATCAGGGGAAAGTGGTGGGTCAGGGCGCGCCTGAAGTTGTACTGACCGCGGCAGCGTTGGCGCCGCTGTATCAAACCGCCTTTGAACAGATTGACACCGCGCAAGGCCCGCTGCTGTATATTCCGTAACGCCATATTGCACGCTGCGCGGCTTTGCCGCTAAAGTGTCTGCCGAACCGGTATTTAAGGAAGATTCTGATGCGGCTGATGATTTTGCTCTTGGCGTTAGTGTTAGCAGGTTGTAGTCGCCACCATGCGCCGCCGCCGGATGGCCGCCTGTCTGACTCCATCACCGTTATTGCCCAGTTGAACGAGCAGCTAAGCCGCTGGCGCGGTACGCCGTATCGTTACGGCGGCCTGAGCCGCAGCGGCGTCGATTGCTCCGGTTTCGTCTATCTCACCTTCCGCGATAAATTTGATATGCAGTTGCCGCGATCTACTCGCGATCAAACCGATTTGGGCACGCGTATCAATAAAGACGACCTGCTGCCAGGCGATCTGGTGTTCTTTAAAACCGGCAGCGGCGAGAACGGTTTGCACGTTGGCATTTACGATACCGATAACACTTTTATCCATGCCTCAACCAGCCAGGGTGTGATTCGCTCGTCGTTGAATAATGTCTACTGGCGTAAAGTCTTTTGGCAGGCGCGACGTATATGATTGCTGTCGGCGTAAACACAGAGGGAAGACAAGGTTATTTTTCCCTGAATTAAATCCTAAATCTGCCGATATTTAACTATCATTTAAAATGGCACTTTACCTGCGCCAAATTTAATACTAAAAATAAAGCTAAATTTATTTATTTGGTATGGACATTAACCCCGGCTATTTGGCTTAAGTTTTAATTAAAGCTTAAAGCAGTTTAATAGAACTGAAAACAGCGTCTCTTCAAACGTTTGGTCCTATTGCCTGACTGTTTTGCTTGATATACGATGCGCCAATTGCCACTGCCTCTGGCTTATGAAATGAAAGTCCATTTATCTGCCGACTATCAGTCGGAAACATGGTTTTATCCCGTTTACTCGCTAACCGGCCAGTTAACTGCGGTGGAACTGGTTACGCAATTTGTTCATGAAAGTGCGCCTATCACGCTGCCGCAGGATTTACTGTTGCCGCAGCTAGACGATGCGCAGCAATTGCGCTTATTACAGAGCCAGCTCGCTTTGCTGGAAAAGTACCGTGACTTTTTTGAGCAAAATCAAATTATCGCCTTGGTTCGAATTGATGACTCCCTGGCGATGACCTTATTAGCCAGTGAATTTCTGTTAAGGAAATTTAAGCAGCTGCCGTTTATTGTGTTGGATATTAGTGAGACATTTCCACAATTAGCGCTGGGCAAATCACTGCCTTTATTAGCGACCTTACAACGGGAATTTCGCTTGTCTCTTTCGCAATTTGGTGCCGGTAAAGTGCCCGCCAATGCCATCTACGATAATCTTTTTAGCGTGTTAAAGCTGGATAAAGATTTTATTCAGAACCTGGCGAAGCGCGCGTCCTTTACGCCCTTTATTCAGACAGTTATTGATAATTTTTCTGATTTTGCAGATCAGATCATTATTTGCGGTATTGACGATAATGCCATGCTGGAAAAAGCCACCGCGCTCAGCGGCGCGCATCTGCAGGGTAGCGTATTTTCGGTGGTGAAGGCAGAACGTTTGCACGATCTGATTTATTCCGCTGTTAACCTGCATTCCCCTTCCTAAACGTCATCTTTGCGCCTGTCTTCCTGCTCTGGTCAGGGTTACACTCTTGTATATCTTTTTAACTCAATGCGGGTGCGGTGTTAAAACCCGCCTTCAGGAGTGCTGATGCAATTTAACAATAGCTGGCAGCAAGAATTGCCGGGATTCTACACCGCGCTGGTGCCAACGCCGTTGGCCGGTGGCAAGCTGTTCTATCACAATGCGCCGCTGGCAGCGGAGATGGCCTTGGATGACGCGCTGTTTCAGGGCGATGGTCATGGCGTGTGGTCAGGACGCGATCTTTTGCCCGGAATGTCGCCGCTGGCGCAGGTTTACAGTGGACATCAGTTTGGCGTGTGGGCCGGACAGCTGGGCGATGGGCGCGGCATTTTGCTCGGCGAGCAGCAGTTGGCTAACGGCCGCAAACTCGACTGGCACCTGAAGGGGGCGGGATTGACGCCGTATTCGCGTATGGGCGACGGTCGCGCGGTAATTCGCTCCAGCGTGCGTGAGTTTTTGGCTTCGGAAGCGCTGCATCATCTCGGCATTCCCACTACGCGCGCGTTGGCATTAGCGATTGGCGACGAGCCGGTGCTGCGCGAAACCCAGGAGCGCGGCGCAATGTTAATGCGCATTGCCGACAGCCATCTGCGCTTCGGTCACTTCGAACACGTCTACTATGGCGGCGAACAGGACAAAGTGCGCCAGCTGGCCGATTACGCCATTCGCCACCATTGGCCGCAGCTGCAGGATGAAGCCGATGGTTATTTGCTGTGGTTTACCGATATCGTGAAACGCACCGCCAGCCTGATCGCGCAGTGGCAAAGCGTTGGTTTTGCCCATGGCGTAATGAACACCGACAACATGTCGATTCTCGGTTTAACCCTGGATTACGGGCCTTTCGGCTTCCTCGACGACTACCAGCCGGGCTACATCTGCAATCACAGCGATTATCAAGGTCGCTATGCCTTAGAAAATCAGCCGATGATTGGTTTGTGGAACCTCAATCGTTTGGCGCATGCCTTGTCGGGCCTGATGAGCACGGAACAACTCAAGCAGGCGTTGAGCCATTACGAAGCCGAATTAATGCGCGTATGGGGCGAAAAGATGCGCGCCAAGCTCGGTTTGCTCACCGCCGATGCCGACGACAATGCCATTCTGACCGAATTGCTGGCGCTGATGGCGGCCGAGCACAGCGATTACACGCTGACCTTCCGCTGGCTGAGCGACACGCAGCAGCAGGAAACTCGATCGCCGCTGCGCGATGAGTTCATCGATCGCGCCGCTTTTGATCGGTGGTATCAGCGCTATCGCCAGCGTTTATTACAGGACAACGTTACCGATCAGCAGCGGCAAGCGGTAATGAAAGCGGCCAATCCGGCGCTGGTGTTGCGCAACTATTTGGCGCAGCAGGTGATAGAAGAGGTGGAGCAGGGCGAAACCGCGGCGTTAGCGCGACTTCATCTGGCGT
Organism: uncultured Pantoea sp.; assembly: GCA_966185695.1. Lineage (GTDB taxonomy): Bacteria > Pseudomonadota > Gammaproteobacteria > Enterobacterales > Enterobacteriaceae > Pantoea. The sequence goes on from CBIFUL010000003.1 coordinate 8,680, forward strand.
TGCAGCAGCCATTCAATGATGCGGCCGTCAGCGCGGAGTTGCGCCAGCGGCCGCCGGAGTGGGGAAAAACGCTGGAAGTCAGCTGTTCCAGCTAAGCTTCAGTTAAAAACGGCTGCTGACTGCAGCAGCCAGTTCTTCCAGCACCGCCGCGCTGTCGTCCCAGCCCAGGCATGGATCGGTGATCGACTGACCATAGGTCAAGCATTCGCCGCTCACCACCTTCTGATTGCCTTCCTGCAAGAAACTCTCAATCATCACGCCCGCTACGGCGCGTGAACCGGCCCGAATTTGGCCAGCCACATCCTCGGCGACGTCGCGCTGCCGGCGGTGCTGTTTCAGGCAGTTGCCGTGGCTGAAGTCGATCACCAGCTGTTCAGGCAAATTGAAATCGCGCAGATTTGCCGCGGCGGCGGCGACATCTGCAGCGTGATAATTGGGCTGGCGACCACCGCGCAGAATGACATGTCCATGTGGATTGCCGCTGGTTTGGTAAATCGTCATCTGGCCATCTTTGTTCGGCGACAGGAACATGTGGCTGGCGCGGGCGGCACGAATCGCATCGACTGCGATTTGCACATTGCCGTCGGTGCCGTTCTTGAAACCCACCGGGCAGGAGAGCGCGGAGGCCATTTCGCGATGTATCTGGCTTTCGGTGGTGCGTGCGCCGATGGCACCCCAGCTAATCAAATCCGCAATAAACTGGCCAATCACCATGTCGAGGAACTCGGTGGCGGTGGGCATGCCGAGCGCGTTAATGTCCAGCAGCAGCTTCCGTGCGATAGCGATGCCGCGATTCACGTCGTAGCTGCCGTCGAGATCGGGATCGGAGATCAATCCCTTCCAGCCCACCACGGTGCGCGGCTTTTCAAAATAGGCGCGCATCACGATTTCCAGGCGATCCTTATGCTGTTCGCGCAACAGGTTCAGGCGCTGAGCATACTCAATGGCAGCCGCCGGATCGTGGAGCGAACACGGCCCAATCACCACCAGCAGACGCGGATCGTCGCCGGTCAGAATTCGGGCGATGCGTTGACGCGCCGCCGTCACGTTGTCGGCGATGGATGCCGAAAGAGGATAGTGTTGCGCCAGCGCAGCCGGAGTCAGCAGGCTGCCAATGCGCGCAGTACGCAGTTCATCAGTCTTGTTCATGGCGTTCTCAAAAGTGAGTTCTTCGCAGCGGTGACATACCGGGAAGTGATGGTGGTCACAATAAACCAAACGGACATGAATTCAACCGGCGAAAAAGAAAGGAGAATAAACCAGGACGGAAGCCAGGCTTTACGACCTGGCTGCTGACTGTAACTGTACTAGTACATGCTGCGTTTCAGACCCATGATGTCGAGAATTTTGGTAGCGATCTCTTCGACCGAGTAGTTGGTACTGTTGACATAGCGAATTTGATGAGTGCGAAACAGCGCTTCCACTTCACCCACTTCCAGACGGCACTGACGCATGGAGGCATAGCGGGTATTTTCGGCGCGCTCCTGACGAATTGCGGCTAAGCGCTCCGGGTCGATGGTTAAGCCAAACAGCTTATGCTGATGCGCGCGCAGCGCCGGCGGCAATTTCAAGTTGTCCATGTCATCGGCGATAAACGGATAGTTCGCGGCGCGGACACCAAACTGCATGGCCAGATACAAACTGGTCGGCGTTTTACCGCAGCGCGACACGCCGAGTAAGATGACCTGCGCATCTTCTAAACCGCGCAGCGAGATGCCGTCATCGTGCGCCAACGTGTAATCGATCGCCGCAATTCGCGCGTCATATTTAACGAGGTTGCTGGCCGTTAAGCCGTGGGTGCGGTGCGCCACCGGCATTGAGGCCACGCCCAATTCGCTTTGCAAGGGGGCTACCAGCGCCTGCACGATGTCCTGGCAGAAGCCTTCGCTTTCCAGAATGATCTCACGCACGTCGGGTGTGACAATCGAGAAGAACACCAGCGGACGCACGCCACTTTGCTGATACAGCGCGTTGATCTGCGCTTTCACGGCCTGCGCACGCTGCACGTTTTCGACAAACGGCAGCGTGACGCTTTGGGTCATCACCGGAAACTGCGACAGCACCGCGTGGCCCAATACTTCAGCCGTAATCGCGGTGCCATCAGAAATGTAGAATACGCTGCGTTCAGTGCTCATCGTCGACAATCCTCTTGTTTACGTTTACGCAACATTGTTGCTATCAATATTTCATTTTATCTATTAATAAAATGAAATATCCATATTGGGCGATATTAAGCTGCGAGGTTAAACGCGCAATAACGCAATATTAGATGAAATGCTGTTTCGAAAAGCGTTATTTCCGCCGATTTTCCATTTGCATCACGAAATAAAGTTTGTAGATGTTGCGCAACAAAAAGCAATGGCTAACCCTCTGAAAAGGGGAAAATTATCGTTATAGCAGTTCGTTAGCCCTAAATAACGCTGTTGCGCAACTTATCGCCCAGCGGGAAGTAGTCTGAATTTGCGTTTCTTTTTCTGCTTTAACGATTCAACACTTAGTCTTTATTAATCGGTTGTGCCAGGCTGATTCTGCTATAGCAAAATGTTCCATGTGATCCAATCATTTAAAAGGATAATCTCAATGTCCAATCAAGACCAACAGTCGCTAGTGCTCTGGTACAACCAGCTTGGCATGCATGATGTTGATCGGGTGGGTGGCAAAAATGCTTCCCTGGGAGAAATGATTACGAATTTGTCGTCGCTGGGTGTTTCCGTGCCAAACGGATTTGCGACCACATCTCACGCGTTTAATCTGTTTCTCGATCAAAGCGGACTGAACCAGCGTATTTATGAATTGCTGGATAAAACGGATGTTGATGATATTGCTGAGCTGACGCAAGCCGGTAAACAAATTCGTCAATGGGTGGTCGATACGCCATTCCAGCCCGAGCTGGAACAGGCGATTCGCACCGCTTATGAACAACTTTCTGCTGATGATGCCGAAGCCTCCTTTGCGGTGCGCTCGTCGGCCACCGCCGAGGATATGCCGGACGCCTCGTTTGCTGGTCAGCAGGAAACCTTCCTTAACGTGCAGGGCTATGACGCGGTAATTGTGGCCGTGAAGCACGTTTACGCTTCCTTATTTAACGATCGCGCCATTTCATATCGAGTGCATCAGGGCTATGACCATCGCGGTGTCGCGTTGTCGGCCGGGATTCAGCGCATGGTGCGATCCGATCTCGCGTCGTCGGGCGTTATGTTTACCATTGATACCGAATCCGGTTTCGATCAGGTGGTATTCATCACCTCGGCGTTCGGCCTGGGCGAAATGGTGGTGCAGGGCGCGGTGAACCCGGATGAGTTCTATGTGCACAAGCCAACGCTGGCGGCAGATCGCCCGGCGATTGTGCGCCGCACCATGGGATCGAAGAAAATTCGCATGGTTTACGCCGATTCGCAGGAGCACGGCGAGCAGGTGCGTATTGAAGATGTCGAGCAGGAACAGCGCGATCGCTTCAGCCTGACCGATGACGAAGTGCAGGCGCTGGCCAAACAGGCGGTGCTGATTGAGCAGCACTACAAGCGTCCGATGGACATTGAGTGGGCGAAGGACGGTCACACCGGCAAGCTGTTTATTGTGCAGGCGCGCCCGGAAACCGTGCGCTCTAACGGTCAGGTGATGGAACGCTACACCTTGCAGGGCAAAGGCAAGGTGGTGGTAGAAGGCCGCGCCATCGGCCATCGCATTGGAGCCGGTGAAGTGAAGGTGATTCACGACATCAGCGAAATGCACCGCATTGAGAAAGGCGATGTGCTGGTGACCGATATGACCGATCCCGATTGGGAACCGATCATGAAGAAAGCGTCGGCGATTGTGACCAATCGCGGTGGCCGTACCTGCCACGCGGCGATCATCGCGCGTGAACTGGGCATTCCGGCGGTGGTGGGCTGCGGAGACGCGACCGATCACTTAAAAGATGGTCACAAAGTGACTGTGTCCTGCGCGGAAGGCGACACCGGCTATGTGTATAACGATTTGCTCGACTTTGAAGTCACCAGTTCGCAAGTCGATACCATGCCGGATCTGCCGCTGAAAATTATGATGAACATCGGTAATCCAGATCGTGCTTTTGATTTTGCCTGCTTGCCGAATGAGGGCGTGGGTCTGGCGCGTCTGGAATTCATTATTAACCGTATGATTGGCGTGCATCCAAAAGCGCTGCTGGAATTTGATCAGCAAACGCCGGAATTGCAGCAGCAGATCCGTCAGATGATGAAAGGCTTCGACGATCCGGTTGAGTTCTACATCGCGCGTCTGACTGAAGGCATTGCGACGTTAGGCGCGGCCTTTGCCCCTAAGCGCGTCATTGTGCGACTCTCGGATTTCAAAACCAACGAATATGCCAACCTGGTGGGCGGCGAGCGTTATGAGCCGGAAGAGGAGAATCCGATGCTCGGCTTCCGTGGCGCGGGCCGCTATGTCGCGGACAATTTCCGCGACTGCTTCAAGTTAGAGTGTGAAGCGGTGAAGCGCGTGCGTAATGATATGGGGCTGACCAACGTAGAGATTATGATCCCGTTCGTGCGCACCGTCGATCAAGCGCAAGCGGTGGTCGCCGAGCTGGCGAAGCATGGCCTGAAGCGCGGCGAGAACGGTTTAAAGGTGATCATGATGTGCGAGATCCCCTCCAACGCCCTGCTGGCTGAGCAGTTCCTTGAGCACTTTGACGGCTTCTCGATTGGCTCTAACGATATGACGCAGCTGGCGCTCGGCCTCGATCGCGATTCCGGTGTGGTGTCTGCGCTGTTTGATGAGCGCAACGATGCGGTGAAAGCGCTGCTGTCGATGTCGATTAAAGCGGCGAAGAAGCAGGGCAAATACGTTGGGATTTGCGGTCAAGGTCCATCCGATCATCAGGACTTTGCGGCCTGGCTGATGGAGCAGGGCATTGATAGCCTGTCGCTAAACCCGGATACCGTAGTGGAGACCTGGTTGGGCTTAGCGGAGCTGAATGCCGCGAAGCAGTAACTAAAGGGTAATAAACGCGCGTTGGCGGAAAATCTAACGCGTGGTGTCTGAAAGCATAAAGGCCAGCACTGCTGGCCTTTTTTAATGCATTAATTTTAGCCAAAAAAAAGCCCATCACAGGGGATGGGCAAAGACTACACACAGCAATTCTTCACTTTACTCAGGGGAAAAAGGTTGTTTATAAATCAGTGGCTTGATTTCAAACATAGAAAGCATGTTATTGATCAGGCCTGCCTGAGTCACTAGGAATCCTCTTATTAGTTTAAAGCTGATAATCTTTCGTGGTCATTTTCTTAGGCTTTGAGTAGCAAATCAGTTCGATAAATAATCATTCCGTAAGCGAAACCCTCCTAAAAGGGCTAAAACTGCGTTTTTTCTTAAAAATCGCTTATGAAAAATGCGTGAGGTGCAGGTGGAATGAGTGATACCGATTAAGTGGCACTGTAAAAGATAAATTTTGCAGCAGGTTGCCCCTTCGCAGTTAACGCGGCGTCAGGGCAAACAACAGAGGCGAGATTTTTGGTGGCCAGAGCTTACAGCGGTTCTTCTTCGTGTTCGGCTAAGGCTTCAATGACGGTTTGCGGATCGTCGTTGGGTGCCGGGGCTTCGTGCATCCACGCGGAAACTAAGCGGTAAGACACGGCCAATACCACCGGGCCAATAAACAGGCCAATCATGCCAAAGGCAATTAATCCGCCGATGACGCCAGAAAGGATAAGGATCATGGGCAAGTCTGCACCCATGCGAATCAGCATTGGACGCAACACGGTATCAAGCGTACCGACCACGCAGCTCCACACCAGCAGCACGGTTCCCCACGTGGTATCGCCACTCCAGTACAGCCAAACGATCGCAGGCACCAGCACCACCAGCGGGCCAAGCTGCACCAGACAGGTTAAGATCATGAGCACGGTTAACAGCGTGGCATAAGGAATTCCCGAGATTGCCAAACCAATGCCGCCGAGCACGCCCTGCACCAGCGCGGTGACCACCACGCCGAGCGCCACCGCACGAATCGATTGGCCCGCCAGCAGCACCGCCGCATCACCCCGTTGACCGCCCATGCGATAGGCAAAATGGCGGATGCCGTGACCAACCTGTTCGCCACGCCAGTACAGCAGCACGCTGAACAGCAGCATCAGCGCCAGATGCATCATGAAGCGGCCAAAGTGTCCGGCTTGCGCCACAAAGAAGCCGGTGGTGCGTCCAACGTAGGGCTGCAGTTGATTCATGATCGCCGCACCGCCGCCATCCACCATTTTGTGATAGCTGACATAGGCTTTGCGGCCTACGTAGGGAATATCACGCAGCCAGTCAAAATCTGGCAGCACCAAATGGCGCTGGGTTGCCCAGGCAATAACCGGTGCGCCATTATCGATCAGGCTGCTCACCAACAGCGCAATCGGGATAATAAACAGCAGCAATAGCAGAATGGTCATGGCGATCACCGCCAGCGAGCGACGTCCCCATAACAGATGTTGCAGGTGAATCATCAGCGGCCAGGTGGCAATTACCACCATGCTGGCCCAGGCGAAGCCGAGAATAAACGGCTGCACCACCCATATACAGGCGATGATCATGATTAATATGAACATCAGCGAGAACAGCAGTTGCGGTAAATCCATACCGCGTTGCAGGCTTTTCATCACAACGTTTCAACCTCGATTGAATCCTTCAGAGTGGGGCGGAACCGCCCTTAACAATGATGATCTATTTCCTCGACTTTAAACAGGAATTACCGACGCCGCGGCGCGCATTCCTGAAAAAACAGCCAGCGGCAAAAAAATATGATAAAACCAGTGGCTGAAAAAATTCATTACGCAAACGTTTACAACATCTCGGTCACCCAACAATGATCCCACAGATTTCCCAGGCACCGGGCCTCGTTCAACTGGTGCTGACATTCCTGCAATGCTTGAAAGAGCAAGGGTTTACCGGCGACTCCGCCACCAACTACGCCGATCGTCTTTCGCTCTCAACCGATAACAGCATTTATCAACTGCTGCCGGATGCGGCGCTGTTTCCCCGCTCCACCGCCGACGTGGCGCTTATTGCGCGCCTGGCGGGTGAAGAGCGCTTTACCAGCCTGACGTTTACCCCGCGCGGTGGCGGTACCGGCACCAACGGACAATCGCTGAATCAGGGCATTGTGGTGGACATGTCGCGCTACATGAACCGCATCCTGGAAATCAACGTCGAGCAAGGTTGGGTGCGCGTCGAAGCGGGCGTGGTGAAAGATCAGCTAAATGCGTGGCTGAAGCCCTATGGCTTCTTCTTCTCGCCCGAGCTTTCCACCAGCAACCGCGCGACCTTGGGCGGCATGATTAATACCGATGCATCCGGGCAAGGCTCGCTGGTGTATGGCAAAACCTCCGATCACGTTGAGGGCTTACGCGCGGTGCTGTTAGGCGGCGACATTCTGGATACCCGCGCCATGCCAACCGCACTGGCGGAACAGATCGCCAGCACGCCAACCGCTGAAGGGCGCATTTATCAGCAGGTGTTACACCGCTGCCGCGCGCAGCGCGATCTGATTCTGGAAAAATTCCCCAAGCTAAATCGTTTTTTAACCGGCTACGATTTGCGTCATGTGTTTAGCGACGACCTGCAAACGTTCGACCTGACGCGCCTGCTGTGCGGCGCGGAAGGAACCTTAGCCTTTATTACGGAAGCGCGTTTGGATATTACGCGCATTCCCAAAGTGCGCCGTTTGGTGAATATCAAATACGACTCGTTTGATTCGGCGCTGCGCAACGCGCCATTTATGGTGGAAGCCAAGGCGCTGTCGGTAGAAACCGTGGATTCAAAGGTGTTGAATCTGGCGCGCGAAGACATCGTGTGGCACTCGGTTAAGGAGTTGATCACCGATGTGCTGAATAAAGAGATGCTCGGCCTGAACATTGTGGAGTTTGCCGGCGATAACGGCGAACTGATCGACAAGCAAATTAGTACGCTGTGCGCGCGACTCGATGAGCTGCTGGTGCAGCAGCAAGGTGGCGTGATCGGTTATCAACTGTGCAACGACTTAGACGGCATCGAGCGTATTTATAATATGCGCAAAAAAGCGGTGGGGCTGTTGGGCAACGCCAAAGGGCGTGCGAAACCTATTCCCTTTGTGGAAGACACCGCCGTCCCGCCAGAACAACTGGCCGATTACATTGTGGATTTCCGCGCGCTGCTAGATAGCCACGGCTTGAGCTACGGCATGTTTGGGCACGTGGATGCAGGCGTGCTGCACGTGCGTCCGGCGCTGGATATGTGCGATCCGCAGCAAGAGCTGTTAATGAAACAGATCTCCGATGAAGTGGTGGCGCTCACCGCGCGCTACGGCGGTTTGCTGTGGGGCGAGCACGGTAAAGGTTTCCGCGCCCAATACAGCCCGGAATTCTTTGGCGCAGCGCTGTTCAACGAGTTACGTGCCATTAAAGCCGCGTTCGATCCAAATAACCGCATGAATCCCGGCAAAATTTGTACGCCGCTCGAGAGCAATGAAGCAATGATGCAGGTCGATGCGGTAAAGCGCGGCAGCTACGATCGGCAGATTCCAGTGACGGTGCGCAATGAATGGCGTGGCGCGATGGAGTGTAACGGCAACGGTTTGTGTTTCAACTTCGATGCGCGCAGCCCAATGTGTCCGTCGATGAAAATTACCCGCAACCGCATCCATTCGCCCAAAGGTCGTGCGACCTTGACGCGAGAATGGCTGCGTTTGCTGTCGGAGCAGGGCGTCGATCCGCTGCAGCTGGAGCAGGCGCTGCCGACACAAGGTGCCAGCTTGCGCACGCTGATTCAGCGCACGCGCAATTCATGGCATGCGAAGCAGGGTGAATATGATTTCTCGCATGAAGTGAAAGAGGCGATGTCGGGTTGCCTGGCCTGTAAAGCCTGTTCGACACAGTGTCCGATCAAGATAGATGTGCCTAACTTCCGCTCGCGCTTCTTGCAGCTGTATCACACGCGTTATCTGCGGCCAATGAGCGATCATTTGGTGGCCGCAGTGGAGAGTTACGCGCCGCTGATGGCAAAAGCGCCAAAGGTGTTCAACTTCTTCCTTAAGCAGCCGTGGATGCGCGATCTGAGCAAAACGCACATCGGCATGGTGGATTTACCGCTGCTGTCATCACCCAGCCTCAAGCAGCAGCTGGGCGGGCATCCGGCGATGAGTTTGACGCTGGAACAGCTGGAAGCGATGGATGCCGCGCAGCGCGCGAACTGTGTGCTGGTGGTGCAAGATCCGTTTACCAGCTATTACGAAGCGCAGCTGGTGACCGATTTCGTCAGCCTGATTGAAAAACTGGGTTATCGTCCGGTGCTGCTGCCGTTCTCGCCGAACGGCAAAGCGCAACATGTTAAGGGTTTCCTGCAGCGCTTTGCGCGTACCGCCAGTAAAACCGCCGATTTCCTGAATCGTGTGGCCCAGCTGGGTATGCCGATGGTGGGCGTCGATCCGGCCACGGTGCTGTGCTATCGCGATGAATATCAGGTGGTGCTCGGCGATCGCCGCGGTGAGTTCAGCGTGCAGCTGGTACACGAATGGCTGGAAACCGCGCTAGCCGAACGCGCCGTGCAAACCGCCAGCGGCGAAGCTTGGTATCTCTTTGCGCACTGTACTGAAGTTACCGCGTTGCCCTCCACGCCGAATCAGTGGCAAAGCATTTTTGCGCGCTTTGGCGCCAGGCTGGAAAATATCAACGTGGGCTGCTGTGGCATGGCGGGAACCTATGGACACGAAAGCAAAAACCTGGAAAATTCTCTGGGGATTTATGCGCTGTCGTGGCATCCGCAATTACAAAGGCTGCCGCGCCAGCGCTGTCTGGCAACCGGATTTTCCTGCCGCAGCCAGGTGAAACGCGCTGAAGGCAACGGCATGCGCCATCCGCTGCAGGCGCTGCTGGAAATGATGTAAACAAAATGTAGGAGACGTCACCAAGCTGGATTAGAATATCCAGCCTGCGTGGCGGACGAAATCACTTTGCAGGCTGGTGGCTTTATCCCATTCGCCGCTGAGCGCCAGTTGATGGCACAAGCGCGTTAGCGACAGGCGCGCCAACTGGTAAGCCTGAATGCGGAACAAGCGATCGCGATCGGCATTTCCCATCTCCTGCACCAGGCGGTGATGCAATTTGCCCATCGCATGCAAATAACTGTGATCGTCACCGTTAAGTTCGCAGATTTCGGCCATGTCGAGACAGGTGTCGTTAAAGCGGCGCAGCTGTTCGAGGGTGCAATCGGAGCGGTTAAGCTTCGCCTGAGCCATATAGAAGTCAACGGTAATATCACGCACCGAAAACTTATATTCATCGATTTTATGTTGTAACCAGGCTGAGACGGTAAGCGTCATATCGCCACCTTTTTGGGTTAATGATAATCATTATCATATTGAACCGCGTCAGGAATGCAATTCCCGCAGTGAAATTTATTGATTCCCCATACCTGTTACTAAAATCGGCAATAACAATCTCTTTACATTGAAGAAAGGCGTAACCTATCAATTAGGCTTTAAACGTAAAATTGCTTTTGAGAATTTTGCGGCAATTGAACGGGTTACGTGGAAGGCGCGCGCACCGGAATGCCGCTGCCAAGGCGCTGTGAAGCGACTATGCTTAATAAAGCAGCAGTAAAAACAGCACGAGATGATTATCCCTGCAAAACAAGAGGTTGAAGTGATATCTGATATCACTACCATAGGGGGATAGCCTGAAAAGGCCCAGACTTACGAGGTAGCACTATGTCATCAGTTAATGCCGACTCTTTTTCACCCGAAGATTTCGTCTGGAAAGGGCTCACGCTGACCGAATCGGCAGCGAAACAAATTCTTAACCTGGTTGAGCAAGACCCTGAAGTCAAGGGCTTGAAACTGGGTGTGAAAACCTCCGGCTGCGCCGGTTTTGGTTACGTCATGGATCTGGTGAAAGCGCCAGCCGATGACGATCTGCAGTTCGAGCAATTCGGCGCAAAACTGTTTGTGCCACTTCAGGCGATGCCGTTTGTTGACGGTACCGAACTGGATTACGTCCGTGAAGGTCTGAATCAGATTTTTAAATTCAACAACCCTAAAGCTCAACACGCCTGCGGGTGCGGTGAAAGCTTTGGCGTCGAGTAAGTAAAACATGTCACGACACAGCGAAGCATCTGACGATGTACAAATGTGGGAAGGTAAGCTCAATTATAAAGAGGGCTTCTTTACCCAGTTGCAAACCGAAGAATTTGCTCACGGCATCAATGAAGATGTTGTGCGCGCAATTTCGGCGAAACGTAACGAACCGGAATGGATGCTGGAGTTCCGTCTGAAGGCGTTCCGCGCCTGGGAAGAGATGGAAGAGCCGCACTGGCTGAAAGCGCATTACGAAAAACTGGATTATCAGGATTACAGCTACTATTCCGCGCCGTCCTGCGGCAACTGCGATGACAGCTGTGCCTCTGAACCGGGCGCTACGCAAAATTCCGGCAGCGTCGCGTCAAGCGATTACCTGACCAAAGAAGTGGAAGATGCGTTTAATCAGCTGGGTGTACCGGTACGTGAAGGCCGTGAAGTGGCGGTTGACGCCATTTTTGACTCGGTTTCCGTTTCCACTACCTATCGCGATAAACTGGCAGAACAAGGCATTATCTTCTGCTCGTTTGGCGAAGCGATTCACGATCATCCCGAGCTGGTAAAAAAATATCTCGGCACGGTCGTCCCGCCAAACGATAACTTCTTCGCCGCGCTGAACTCGGCTGTTGCTTCCGATGGTACCTTCGTCTACATCCCTAAAGGCGTGCGTTGCCCGATGGAGCTGTCCACCTATTTCCGTATTAATGCGGCGAAAACCGGTCAGTTCGAGCGTACTATCCTGGTGGCGGATGAAGACAGCTATGTGAGTTACATCGAAGGTTGCTCCGCTCCCGTGCGTGACACCTACCAGCTGCACGCAGCGGTGGTTGAAGTCATCATCCATAAAAACGCGGAAGTGAAATACTCAACCGTGCAGAACTGGTTCCCGGGCGGCGAAGGCGAGGGCGGTATCCTCAACTTCGTGACCAAGCGTGCGCTGTGCGAAGGCGATCACAGCAAGATGTCGTGGACGCAATCTGAAACCGGTTCAGCCATTACCTGGAAGTACCCAAGCTGCATCTTGCGCGGTGATTACTCCATTGGTGAATTTTACTCCGTGGCATTGACCGCAGGCCGTCAGCAGGCGGATACCGGCACCAAGATGATTCACATTGGTAAAAACACCAAGTCGACCATCATCTCGAAAGGTATTTCCGCCGGAAAAAGTCAGAACACCTACCGCGGGTTGGTGAAGATTATGCCAACCGCCACCAACGCGCGTAACTTTACCCAGTGTGACTCGATGTTGATCGGTGCTGACTGCGGCGCACATACTTTCCCGTATGTGGAAACGCGCAATAACACCGCTCATCTTGAGCATGAAGCCACGACGTCGCGCATCGGTGAAGATCAGATGTTCTACTGCTTGCAGCGCGGCATCAGCGAAGAAGATGCGATCTCAATGATCGTGAACGGCTTCTGTAAAGACGTTTTCTCCGAGCTGCCACTGGAATTCGCCGTGGAAGCGCAAAAATTGTTAGCTATCAGCCTTGAGCACAGTGTGGGCTGATGCCTCACGCGTTGCCGGAAGCAATGTGAAGGAAAGAGTATGTTAAGCATTAAAGATTTGCAGGTTAGCGTTGAAGATAAAGAGATTTTGCGCGGTCTGAACCTTGAGGTTAAGCCGGGTGAAGTTCACGCCATCATGGGACCAAACGGTTCAGGTAAAAGTACCCTGTCTGCCACGCTGGCAGGCCGTGAAGACTATGAAGTCACTGGCGGTTCGGTCACCTTTAAAGGTAAAGACCTGCTGGAATTAGAGCCTGAAGAGCGCGCTGGCGAAGGCATCTTCATGGCGTTCCAGTATCCGGTTGAAATCCCTGGCGTCAGCAACCAATTCTTCCTGCAAACCTCGGTTAACGCGGTGCGTAAATACCGTGAACAGGAAGCGCTGGATCGTTTTGACTTCCAGGACTTCATCGAAGACAAAATTTCACTGCTGAAAATGCCGGAAGATTTGCTGACTCGCTCAGTCAACGTCGGCTTCTCCGGCGGTGAGAAAAAGCGTAACGATATCCTGCAGATGGCAGCGCTTGAGCCAGAGCTGTGCATCCTGGATGAAACCGACTCAGGTCTGGATATCGATGCCCTGAAAATCGTAGCAGAAGGCGTCAATAGCCTGCGCGATGGCAAACGTTCATTCATTATCGTTACCCACTATCAACGCATCCTGGATTACATCAAACCGGATCACGTGCACGTGCTGTACCAAGGCAAAATCGTGAAATCGGGCGATTTCTCACTGGTTAAGCAGTTGGAGGAGCAAGGCTATGGCTGGCTTACCGACGAAGAGTGATAACGCCTTGCAGCAGTGGCATCACCTGTTTGAATCGCGCGGCGACGTGCGTTCATTACAGGCGCAGCAACACTGGCAGCAACTGATGCGTCTCGGCTTGCCAACGCGCAAGCATGAGAACTGGAAATACACGCCGCTGGATGGCCTGCTGGCGCAGCAGTTTGTGCTGCCGCAGCCGCAGGAGGTCAGCGCTGAGCAGGTTGATGCTTTGGCGCTGCCAATCGACGCCGTGCGTCTGGTGTTCGTCGATGGTCGATTCCAGGCAGCGCTGAGCAGCCGTGATACCGGTTTGTTCGACGTTCAGCACGCGCAGGCGTCTGAGCGCCGTCCGCTGCCAGCACCCATTCAACCGGAAGTGTTCCTGCATCTGACGGAAAGTCTGGCGGAAGAGGCGACGTCGATTCGTTTGGCGCGCGGTAAAGCCGCGGCAAAACCGTTGTATTTGCTGCATATCACCAGCGGCCAGGATGCGGGCGTGAACACCGTTCATCATCGTCACCACCTGCAGCTGGAAGCCAGCGCCGAAGCGGAAGTGATCGAACATTACGTTACGTTGAATGACGTGGCGCACTTTACCGGCGCGCGTTTCACCTTCGACGTGGCTGATAACGCCAAGCTGCAGCACCTCAAACTGTCATTCGAAAGCGAGAAGGCTTATCACTTCGCGCACAATGACGTGGTGATTGGCCGTGATGCACAGATTAGCACCACCAGCTTCTTGCTGGGTGCGGGCTTGTCACGTCACAATACCAGCGCGCAGCTGAACGGCGAGAACACCAATCTGGCGATTAACAGCTTGTCGCTGCCGGTGAATCAGGAAGTGTGCGATACCCGCAGCTATCTGGAGCACAACAAAGGCCACTGCACCAGCCGCCAGATGCATAAAGTCATTGCTCGCGATAAAGGGCGTGCGGTGTTCAACGGCATGATCAAAGTGGCGCAGCACGCGCTGAAAACTGATGGGCAGATGACGAACAACAACTTGTTGCTGGGTCGTTTGGCGGAAGTGGACACCAAGCCGCAGTTAGAAATTTATGCGGATGACGTGAAGTGCAGCCACGGCGCAACCATTGGACGTATCGATGATGAACAGATGTTCTATCTGCGTTCGCGCGGCATCGATGAAACCTCTGCGCAGCGCATGATCATTCACGCCTTTGCGGCTGAACTGACCGAAACGCTGGAGAACCCGGTGCTGCGTCAAGTGGTGCTGCAACGCATCGCTGCGCGCATTCCTGGAGTTGAGTCATGATTTTCGATCTCGAACGCATCAGAGCGGATTTTCCGATTCTGAAACGTGAGGTCAACGGACATCCGCTGGCCTACCTTGACAGCGCGGCCAGCGCTCAGCGCCCGCTCGCGGTTATCAATGCGGAAAGCTTTTTCTACCAGCACGGCTATGCAGCCGTGCACCGTGGCATTCACTCGCTGAGTGCCCAAGCCACCACCGATATGGAAAACGTGCGCATCCAGGCATCGCGTTTTCTTAATGCCGCTTCGCCGGAAGAGATTATCTTCGTTAAAGGCACCACTGAAGGCATCAATTTGGTTGCCAACAGCTGGGGCGGCAGCCAGTTACAGGCCGGCGACAATATCATCATCACCGAGATGGAGCATCACGCCAACATCGTGCCCTGGCAGATGGTGGCGCAGCGTACCGGTGCTGAAATTCGCGTCTTGCCCCTGAATGCGCAAGGCGAACTGGCGCTGGAGCAGCTCGGCGGTTTAATCGACAGCCGCACGCGTTTGCTGGCGGTGACCCACGTTTCTAACGTGCTCGGCACCGTTAATCCGGTGAAAGCCATGGTGGCGCAGGCGAAAGCCGCAGGCGTAATCACGCTGGTGGACGGTGCGCAGGCGGTGATGCATCACAAGGTGGACGTGCAGGACATCGACTGCGACTTCTACCTCTTCTCCGGGCATAAAATTTATGGCCCGACCGGCATTGGTGTGTTGTACGCGCGTAAAGCGCTGCAAGAGATCATGCCACCGTGGGAAGGCGGCGGTTCGATGATCGATCAGGTTATGCTGCCAACCGGCACCACGTGGAATTCAACGCCGTGGCGTTTTGAGGCGGGCACGCCCAATACCGGCGGTATCATTGGACTTGGCGCGGCGCTCGCCTGGATCAGCGAAATTGGTTTGGATGCGATCCATCAGCGTGAAACTATGCTGATGCGCTACGCGCTGGATAAGTTGGCGTCGGTGCCCGATCTCGTGATCTATGGCCCACAAAATCGCAGCGGCGTAGTGGCGTTTAACCTTGGCAAACATCATGCGTTTGATGTGGGCAGCTTCCTCGATCAATATGGCATCGCGATTCGTACCGGTCATCACTGCGCGATGCCGCTGATGCGTCATTACAACGTGCCGGCCATGTGCCGTGCCTCCTTCGCGCTGTACAACACCGAAGAAGAAGCCGATCGCCTGGCCGCAGGTTTGACCCGAATTCATCGTCTGCTGGGCGGTTGATCCGATTTCAGGAGTAATGCATGGCGAATTTGCCAGATAAAGAGAGACTGGTTCGCAACTTCAATCGTTGTGCGAACTGGGAAGAGAAGTACCTCTACATCATTGAACTGGGTGCGAAATTACCAGAATCCTCTGAAAGCTTGCAGCAGCCGGAGCATGTGATTTCAGGCTGTCAAAGTCAGGTCTGGATTCGGATGACTCCCCAAGCGGATGGCACCATTGCCTTTGAAGGTGATAGCGATGCAGCTATCGTTAAAGGATTGATTGCAGTGGTATTTAGCCTCTATCAAGGGCTCAAGGCGCCAGAGATTCTCGATCTCGATGTGCGCCACTGGTTTGGCGAATTAGCGCTGACCCAACATCTCACTCCCTCGCGTTCGCAGGGCTTAGAAGCGATGATTCGCGCCATTCGGCATAACGCTCAGTCCCTCAGCTAAGTTACACTCTCCAGACCCCGGCTTGACCGGGGTCTGTTCCTTCCGACATAGAGAAAATTGCATGAGACCAGCGTTACGATTAGCCGGTGCATTGCTGCTGTCCTGTTGCGGACTCTCTGCACCAGCATTTGCTACGGAATATCCTCTACCAGCCGATAACAGCCGTTTAATTGGCGAAAATACCCTAACCACTGTGCCGGATGACAAACGGCCGCTCGAGCGCATTGCTTCGCATTACAAGATAGGCATGCTGGGGATGCTGGAAGCGAATCCCGGCGTTGATCCCTGGTTGCCCAAGGCCGGCACCCAGCTAACCGTGCCGCTGCAAATGCTGCTGCCGGATGCGCCTCGAGAAGGCATTGTTATCAACCTCGCGGAGCTGCGTCTTTATTACTATCCCAAAGATGAGAATCGCGTGGTGGTTTATCCCATTGGTATCGGTCAATTGGGGGCGATGACGCCTACCATGGTGACCAGCATCAGCCAGAAAATCCCCAATCCAACCTGGACGCCGACGGTGAACATTCGTAAGCGCTATGCCAAAGAGGGGATTAAGCTGCCTGGCGTAGTACCCGCCGGGCCGGATAATCCTATGGGGCTGTTTGCGATGCGTCTGGCGCGCGGAACCGGGCAGTATTTGATTCACGGTACTAATGCCGATTTTGGTATAGGCATGCGCGTGAGTTCAGGCTGTATCCGCCTGCGTCCCGATGATATTGAAGCGCTGTTCAATAGCGTGCCGAAAGGTACGCGGGTGCAGGTGATCAATCAGCCAATCAAGTACGCGATTGAACCTGATGGTAAGCGCTATATCGAGGTGCACCAGCCGTTGTCACGCAATGAGAAGGACGATCCGCAAACCATGCCGATTGCGCAGAGCGCGCAGCTTAAAAGCTTCGCTAAGAGCGCCAAAAGCGATACGGCGTTGATCAAGGAAGCGATAGCGCGTCGTTCAGGTATGCCCGTGTTGGTGAGCAGCGGGGAAGCGGTGAGTGATGAAACCGAATTACCGAAGGTGGTGCAAGCGCAGCAGGAGCGTGGAACCGAGCCGGTTACCATCAGTGAAGCAAGAGGTGGTGCAGTAACGCAACCCTGATTCGGCAGCGGCAGACAAAATCCTGACAAAAAAAATGGTGCCACGTGGGCACCATTTTTCAACCAGTACTCTTACTTACGGTAAGAGTGAGCTTGGTTGTCCAGACGCTGGTTAGCGCGTGCTGCGTCATCTTTAGCTGCCTGAACGTCTGAACGGATTGCGTTCACGTCGTTGCTCAGCTGGTCAACTTTAGCGTTCAGAGTCTGAACGTCTGAAGACAGCTGGTCGATTTTAGCGTTGCTTGAGCAACCAGCCAGCAGAGTTGAAGCCAGAACTACCGCGCCCAGTACCAGTTTAGTACGATTCATTATTTATACCCTCTAGATTGAGTTAATCTCCATGTAGCGTTACAAGTATTACACAAAGCTTTTTGAGTTGAGAATAAATTTTTGATGAGAACATGCTTAATTTTGATCGTTCGCTCAAAGAAACAGCATTTCACAGCATATGATGAAAATAATTAGCGAAAACAGAGAGATTTAATCGGACTAACCTTAATCATACGAGATTTTGAATAGTTAATTTCGATTGGAAATTTCTTACTTTTGTATTACGCGTCAAATAAAAAAAGCGCCTTTAAGCGGCGCTTTTTAATAAATATTTCACAGCTAATTAGATTACGTGTACCGATGCTGTGTTGGTAGTACCACTCGGAACCAGTGCGCCTGAAACCATGACCACAACGTCACCTTTCTGCGCGTACCCGCTTTCCAGCGCCATTTCTTTGCCAATGCGATAGAAATCGTCAGTTGAAGCAATTTCTTTCACCAGGTGCGTTTCGATGCCTTTGCTCAAAATCAGCTGGCGTGCCGTGGTGTCATTGGTGGTTAAGGCCAAAATGGTGGCATCCGGGAAATACTTACGGATCGCTTTCGCCGATTTGCCGCCTTCCGTCGCTACCACAATCAGCGGAGCTTCCAGTTTCTCAGCCGTCTCGACTGCGCCACGACAAACGGCTTCGGTAATGCGTAATTTGCGTGAATCCTGCAGTGAATCGATGCGCGATTTCATCACGCGGTCGGTGCGCTCGCAGATAGTCGCCATGATGGTGACCGATTCCAGCGGATATTTACCTTTTGCGCTTTCACCAGACAGCATGACTGCATCAGTGCCGTCGAGAATGGCGTTCGCCACGTCGCCAGCTTCTGCGCGGGTAGGGCGAGGATTTTTGATCATGGAATCTAGCATCTGCGTCGCGGTGATGACCACTTTGCGTGCTTTATTACATTTTTTGATCATCATCTTCTGCGCGAAGATCACCTCTTCAACCGGGATTTCAACGCCCAGATCGCCACGCGCCACCATGATGCCGTCAGAGGCTTCGAGGATTTCATCGAAGTTGTTCAGGCCTTCCTGGTTCTCGATTTTAGAGATGATCTGAATGTGCTCGCCACCGTTCGCTTTCAGGTGTTCGCGGATTTCCAGCACGTCAGAACGCTTACGAATAAAGGATGCCGCAACGAAATCAACATTCTGCTCGCAGCCGAAGATCAGGTCGCGCTTGTCTTTCTCTGCCAGAGCCGGCAGCTGAATGGAAACACCTGGCAGGTTAACGCCTTTGTTTTCACCCAAATCACCATTGTTCAGCACTTTACACACAACGGTGTTTTCAGTGACTTCAGTCACTTGCATGCCAATCAAACCATCATCAACCAGCACGGTGTTGCCGATTTTCAGATCTTCAGTGAAACCTGCGTAGGTCACAGCAACGCGATCGTTATTACCAATAACGCTTTGATCGGTGGTGAAAGTGAAGGTTTGGCCTGCTTTCAGAGAAACGTCGTTGCCACCTTCTAACTTCATGGTACGGATTTCTGGACCTTTGGTATCCAGCAGAATCGCGGCCTGGCGACCGGTTTTTTCCATCACGGCACGCATATTAGTAATGCGTTGGCCATGTTCGGCATAATCACCGTGCGAGAAGTTCAGGCGCATTACGTTCATGCCCGCTTCCAGTAAATGCGTCAACATCTCTTCAGATTCGGTTTTCGGGCCGATAGTACAAACAATCTTGGTCTTTTTCATATCAAGTTTTCTGTAAGTTGTGATGGATGATTAAGGTCGGAATTCGATGCGCGACGCACCGAAGTGAAAATGAGTGTGGTGTTGGTACGAATATCACAGCAGTAAGAATAGGAGACGATAGCTAAGCGTGCAGAGAAGTTATGCCGTGCGCGAGGGGACTGACTGAGCAGTGTTGCGCAAATCATTGGAGTTATTTGCATAGGCACGTTAGCGCTGAAACCTTTCAAGTGGAACAACGCGGCATAGTATAATCGCTAAGTATGCGAAAACCAATATAAAAGCGGAGCGAGAAAACCGATACAGATCAAGAAAAGAGTGTTGCGCAAGCGAGGTGAAATCTAAGTGGTGCGCTCTAATGGACTCGAACCATCGACCCCCACCATGTCAAGGTGGTGCTCTAACCAACTGAGCTAAGAGCGCATACTGAATATTGGTGCGTCCGAGTGGACTCGAACCACCGACCCCCACCATGTCAAGGTGGTGCTCTAACCAACTGAGCTACGGACGCACTTGGTGCGCTCTAATGGACTCGAACCATCGACCCCCACCATGTCAAGGTGGTGCTCTAACCAACTGAGCTAAGAGCGCAACACGCTGTCAGGGCGACAGCGGGGACGAATATTAACGGCAGGCTGTGATGCTGGCAAGGGGAAAAAGCGATTTCTCCCCTCGACTGACCAGCAACTGTGCTATGCGTCGTTTTTTTCGCCATCGCGAGCCATTTTATGCCCGCTCAGACACTTAGCGCGCCGCGCGCGTCAGTATCACCTGTGCAGGCAGCTGCTGAATGCGACGGATGCGCCAAATCATCATGATGGCTGCCGAGGTCAGACCCACGATGAAACCGCACCAGAATCCAGCGGGTCCAAGCGGCGCCACCACCCAATCGGTCAATGCCAGAATATAGCCCACCGGCAAGCCCAATACCCAGTAAGCAATAAAGGTAATAAAGAAGATGGATCGCGTATCTTTATAGCCGCGCAAAATACCGCTACCAATGACCTGAATGGTGTCAGAAAACTGGTAAATCGCTGCCAACAGCATCAGCTGGGCTGCCAGCGTAATCACTGCCGGGTTCGCGGTATACAATGCGGCAATATCGTGGCGGAAGGTGACCGTGAGGATGGCGGTGATGAACGTCAAGCAGATGCCGACGCCTTGCCCGGTCCACGCCGCCACGCGCGCGTCATCGGCTGAACCTTGTCCCAAACGATAGCCGACGCGAATGGTGGTGGCCACGCCAAGTGACAGCGGGAGCACAAACATCAGCGAACTGAAGTTAAGCGCAATCTGATGTCCAGCCACCTGAACAATACCCAGCGGCGATACCAGTAATGCCACCACGGCAAACAACGTGACTTCAAAGAACAGCGCGAGCGCCACGGGCAATCCCAGGGTACATAAACGCGTCAGAATGGCGCGCGATGGCGCCGACCAGCGGGTTTTCATGCGAATATCACGCATGGTGGGCATACGCTTCACCCAAAAGCGCATCACGATAAACATCACCCAATACACGGATGCCGTCGCCACGCCGCAGCCTACGCCGCCGAGCGCCGGCATGCCAAAATGCCCATAAATGAACACATAGTTAAGCGGGATATTCACCATTAAACCCAGGAAACCGAGAATCATCGCCGGTTTGGTTTTCGACAGGCCTTCACACTGGTTGCGCATCACCTGGAAGAACAGATAACCGGGCGCCCCCCACAATAACGCATGCAAATAGCCTTCGGCTTTGGCGGCTAATTCAGCATCAATGTCATGCATGGTGTGAATTAAATAACCGGCATTCCACAGTACCAGCATAATTAATAGCGCCACGCCGAGCGCCAGCCAATATCCCTGGCGCACCTGTTCCGCAATACGTTCGCGGCGTCCTGAACCGTTGAGTTGCGCAACGGTAGGCGTCAAAGCCAGCAGCAGACCATGACCAAACAAAATGGCGGGAAGCCAGATAGAGGTGCCGACAGCAACGGCGGCCATATCCGTGGCGCTTACCGCACCGGCCATAATGGTATCCACAAAACCCATCGCCGTCTGAGCCACCTGAGCAAGGATGACCGGGATCGCGAGAGCCAGCAATTGACGCGCTTCTGTTAAATACTTCTGCACGTTACACCTGCTTGTTTTATTGAGAGTGCGGGGAGAAATCCCCAAAGAATTCGCGGCATAGTGTAGCCTTAGCCTCGACATCCGCCAAATGTTGTTCTCATTTTGTAAAGCCATTTGTGTAAAGTTTGCACTCCGCCAAATAAAGCGACCCCGAATGAGCTGTGATAAACTGACGCAAACTTCGCAGAGGCTGAGATTATGTTTACTGGAATTGTGCAGGGCACGGCTGAAATTGTCGCCATTGAAGAAAAAGAGTTGTTTCGCACGCATATCGTTCGTTTACCGGATGATCTTTTGCCCGGTTTAGCGCTGGGCGCTTCGGTGTCACACAATGGTTGCTGCCTGACCGTGACCGCTATTGAAGACGATCGCGTAAGCTTCGATTTAATTAAAGAAACGCTGCGCATCACCAATCTTGGCGAATTAAGCGTGGGTGACGTAGTGAATATTGAGCGAGCGGCCAAATTTAGCGATGAAATTGGCGGTCATTTAATGTCCGGTCATATTATGACCACTGCTGAAATCTGCAAAATTATCCAGTCAGAGCATAACCGCGAAGTCTGGTTTAAATTACAGGATGCTGCGCAGATCAAATATATCCTGCATAAGGGTTTTGTCGGCATTGATGGTATTAGCCTGACGGTGGGTGATGTCACCAAGAGCAAATTCTGCGTGCATTTGATCCCTGAAACCCTGGAGCGCACCACGTTGGGCGCGAAGAAGTTGGGCCATAAAGTGAACATCGAGATTGATCCGCACACGCAAGCGATTGTTGAAACCGTTGAGCGCGTATTGGCGCAGCGTGAAGCCTCTGCGCTGGTGCAAGATCTGCAAGCCGACGCCCAATAAAGCAATAAAAAAGGCGCCGCCCGGCGCCTGATCTTATCTCGCATATTAGCGCGCTACGCGTAATCCGCCTTCATGACCGCGACTGAACACGACCTGCCACAGTTGAATATCCCGTGAGCGAAATGCACCCGCACAAGCATTCAGGTAATAACTGAACATGCGTTTGAAGCGGTCGCCATATTTCTCGGCCAGCTGAGGCCAGGATGCTTGAAAACGTTCATGCCAGGCCATTAATGTTGTGTCGTAATCGGCACCAAAATTATGCCAATCTTCCATTATAAAATGGGCTTCACTGGCATCAGCAATTTGCCGTACCGAGGGTAAACAGCCATTCGGGAAGATATATTTATCAATCCAAGGATCGACATGCATATCAGTAACAATCGCGCCAATGGTATGCAGTAAAAAAAGACCATCGGGTTTGAGATTACGATCCACCACCTCAAAATAGGTGGCGTAATTTTTCGGCCCAACGTGTTCAAACATGCCGACGGAAACAATACGATCGTATTGTTGATTAAGGTCGCGATAATCCTGCAACAGAATAGTGACATCTAAACCCGCGCACCGCTGCTGCGCCAATTTTTGTTGCTCTGCCGATATCGTCACGCCATGCACGGTGACACCATAATTGCGGGCGGCAAATTCAGCCAACCCGCCCCAGCCGCAGCCAATATCCAGTAACGTCATGCCAGGTTCAAGCTGCAGCTTACGGCAAATCATATCGAGTTTAGCCTGCTGCGCGTGTTCTAAGGTATTAGCGTCTTTCCAGTAACCGCAGGAGTATTGCATATAGGGATCAAGCATTTGCGTGAATAAATCGTTGCCGAGATCGTAATGCTCTTTGCCAACGATCCAGGCGCGTTTTTTCGACTGCAAATTGGTGAGGCGCGCCGCCGCAATGCGTAACGTATCTTTGAAGTGATGGGGCAGTTGTTTATCCAGATGATGCTTTAACACGCGGTGGAAGAACATATCCAGCTGGTCGCAATCCCACCAGCCGTCCATATAGCTTTCACCCAGACCCAGGGAACCTTCCTGCAAAACCCGCTTGAAAAAATCCGGATGCTTTACCTGAATGTCCCAGGGCCGCGTGCCATTCACGGCTATATCAGCGCGTTCCAGCAGTTCGTTGACGATGCGAAACCAGTGGTTTTCTTCAAGGCTCACTTCTTCTATACATGATGAACTCATAGCTTCTCCATCACCTTTCCGATTTCAACCTGAGAAAAAGAATAGTCAATTCCTTCAGGCTTGTGAGAGAACTCACGGAAAATCCGTGCGTCAAGTATCAGATGTTTTATAGAGGATTGAATTGAATAGAAAATATGGCGGTTCACCAGGAAAAGTTATCGTGCAGACGCCATCCCAACGACTAAATCGCCAAAAGCAAAACCATTATATTATTGATTAGTATAAGAAAGACTGACTCACTGAGTATAAGGTCACGTGAGTCAGTATTCAATAAGATATCATTAGTGAGCTAACGATAAATTGCCTTAGTGATTATCCTGGCAAGTGCGGGAGTTGTGAGCAATATCACTTTGTGCGGTGGTGACGCGCTGGCATAGATAACCGGCCCACGCCAGCACCACGGTTGCGACCATCACCAAGGTGGTGTTATACAGCGCCTGCTGCAAGCCGGCAGACACCACTAAACTGGCAATAAAACATAATCCCAGTTGCAATAAGTTCTGCAAGCCAGCGGCTTTACCGGTGGCGTGCGGGAAGGGCGCTAATGCGCTGGCAACCACGATGGGATAGATAGCGCCATTTGCCAGCGCCATGCCGCAAAACGGCAACAGCAGCGTGATTAACGGCGGTTGCGGCAGCAATGCCACGCCAAACAGGCTGACAATGCTCAGACTGTATAACACCAGTAACCACGGCAGCAGTTGCGCGCCTTGATAATGATTCAATAAGGCGCGACAGCCAAAGCCACCAATCAAAAACGCGATGGTTTGTGGGATATAACTCAAGCCGATATCGGCTGGCGTTAATCCGGCGCTTGCAAGAATAAAAGGTGATCCGGTGAGCCAGGCAAAAAAGCTGGCTGAGCAGGCGGAATAGATCAGCACGTTGCCGCTGTACACGCGAGTATTCAGTAAGGTCAGCCAACCCGGCTGCGCGCTTTGCGCAACCTTTTCACGTTTTGGCGAGGCCAGATTGAGCGTACCGATCAACAGCAGCGCGGCCACGAGGGTCAGCGCCACAAAGATGCTGCGCCAGTGAAAATGCTCCATCAACCAGGCACCGAGCAGTGGCGCCAATGCGGGCGACAGCGCCACCAGCGGCATAATGGTGGCGAAAACTTTATTGGCCTGCGCTTGAGGATAGCGATCCACCACTAACGCCTGCCAGCTTACGGCGGCTGCGCACACGCCTACGGCTTGTACGAAGCGCAACGCCAACATCATGCGTACATCGGTGACCCACAGCATGCCAATACAGCCCAGCGCAAAAATCGCCAAACCGGCCAGCAGAATCGGCTTGCGACCAAAGCGATCGGACAAAGGGCCCCAAAATACCTGCGCACAGGCAAAACCGCCAAGGAACAGGCTCAAGCTGGCGCTGATGGTGCCGGGTTGCGTAGCAAAGTCACGCTGCATATCCCCAAACGCGGGCAGATACATATCGGTAGCCAGAAAGCCCAGCATACTTAGCACGGCAAGGTAGGGTAGAAATCCTTTAGACGACAACATGGTTTTTCTCATATGGGCAATTAGTCGGCGGGGAGTGTAAAAGGGTGCGGCGCGCTTTGTGAAACGCTATTATTTGCGATGTCCTGTTAATAATTTTGAAGGCAATATTATGTGGTCTGAATACGCGTTAGAAGTCGTCGATGCGGTGGCACGCACCGGCAGTTTCAGCGCCGCCGCGCAGGAGCTACATCGCGTGCCTTCCGCCATCAGCTATACCGTGCGTCAGCTCGAAAGCTGGCTGGCGGTGCCGCTGTTTACCCGGCACCATCGTGAAGTCAGTTTAACGCCCGCCGGTGCGCATTTTGTGCGCGAAGGACGCTCTGTTATCAAAAAAATGCTGGCAACGCGTAGGCAATGTCAGCAGCTGGCGAACGGCTGGCGGGGCGAGCTGAACATTGCGGTGGATTGCATCGTAAAACCGCAGCGCACCCGGCAATTAGTGAAGGATTTCTACCGCCACTTTCCCGATATGGAACTACACATCAGCTATGAAGTGTTTAACGGCGTGTGGGACGCGCTGGCAGACGGCCGCGTAGAGGTGGCGATTGGCGCAACGCAGGCGATTCCGGTTGGGGGACGTTTTGCGTTTCAGGATATGGGCGCGTTGAACTGGCGATGTGTTGTCAGTCCACAACATCCGCTCGCTGAGTGCGCCATTTTAGATGATGAAACTTTGCGCGCGTGGCCATCGCTGGTACTGGAAGACACCTCACGCGCGTTGCCGCGCCGCATGACCTGGACGTTAGATAATCAGCGGCGACTGGTGGTGCCAGAATGGGAAACCGGATTGGACTGCTTACAGGCAGGATTATGTGTGGGGATGGTGCCGGGCCATCTGGCAACACCGCTGCTGGGGAGCGGCGCGCTGGTAGAGCTGCAATTGCCGCAGGCGTTTCCAGACAGCCCGTGCTGCGTAAGCTGGTCAGAACAGCGCGCATCGCCCGCGCTGACGTGGTTGTTGGCTTATCTGGGCGATGCGGAAACGCTGAACCAAGAGTGGCTCAGCGACGTAACGGCTTAGCGGCGGTAGTCGCGGAAAGGCCCATAGGCCACGGAACGACGCTCAATCAAGGTTGGCTGCACCTCAATAGTTTGCGGATCTTCACGCTTGCTGGTGATGCGATCCAGCAGCATCTCCAGCGCTTTTTTACCCAGTTCCGCTTTAGGTTGATGCACAGTAGTTAATGCTGGCGTGAAATAACGGGCGTTGCGCACGTTGTCATAACCGATCACCGAAATATCTTGCGGCACGCGTAATCCCATTTCGTCGGCGGCGCATATCGCGCCCATCGCCATGATGTCTCCGCCGCAGAATACTGCGGTTGGGCGCTGTTTTTGGGCGAGGATCTGCTGCATCGCCTGATAACCGGATTCCGGTTCGAAATCCCCCTGAACTATCCATTCCGGGCGCACATTAATGCCCGCTTCGCTCATGGCTTGCAGGAATCCAGCATGACGTCCACCGCCGGTGTTACGCTCCAATTGGCCGGGGATGGCACCAATGTCGCGATGACCGCGCTCAATCAAATAGCGTCCTGCCAAGTAGCCGCCCTGAAACGCATTGTCCTGCACGGTATCGGTAAAATCTCCACGCGACGCGCCCCAGTCCATCACAACCATCGGAATATTACGGTTCTCTTCCAGCATTTTTAGCAGGTCGTCAGGATATTCAGAGCACATCACCAGCAGGCCGTCGACGCGCTTCTGCGCCATCATCGATAAATACGCGCGCTGCTTTTGTAGATCATTGTGCGCGTTACCAAGGATCAGCGTGTAGCCGCGTTCAAAACAGTGATTCTCGACGGCTTCGATGATTTCAGCAAAGTAGGGCGCTTCACTGGAGGTGGCCAACAAACCTAACGTCTTGGTGTGATTGACTTTCAAGCTGCGTGCGACAGCACTCGGCGAATAGTGCAGCTCTTTGATCGCTTCCCATACGGCGTTACGCGTCTCTTCCGCTACAAAACGCGTTTTGTTGATGACATGCGAAACCGTGGTGGTGGAAACCCCGGCGCGTTTCGCGACATCTTTAATTGTTGCCATGAAAAAGGTACTCCTGGCTTATCGCAACATGCTGATAAGCATATGGTTAAACGTTTGCGTCTGCGAATACTTTATGCCCAAAATTTACGGGCAAAACCACCTTAAAGGGCAGCAACAATCACTTCAACAAGCGGTAATGACAGCGTGCACAAAATCTGTTGCGCAACGAAAGGCGGCGATTCTAGCAAGCTCGCGCGGATAACACGAGATTTTTGCCGGTTGCTATGTGAAAATCGCTAAATCCCTACAGGCTGTGTGACTAAGGAGAAGTGATGAGTACAGATTTGAAGCTGGCGCTAATGACCACCGTTGGCGCACTGTTAATGATTATCGCGTTTAGCTTTACCGCCATTATGCATTAACAAAAAAGCCGGAGCTGAGTGCAGCATCCGGCTTTTTTTATGCTGTTGCGCAACAGTCAGCGAATGGTTTTCGGCGTCATCATGCGGCGTGCGCCCACATAGTGTTTCTGCCAATAATCCTCACCCAACGCGCTTATCTGAATATCCTTGCCCGTGCGCGGCGACTGAAT
This sequence comes from uncultured Pantoea sp., assembly GCA_966185695.1. Lineage (GTDB taxonomy): Bacteria > Pseudomonadota > Gammaproteobacteria > Enterobacterales > Enterobacteriaceae > Pantoea. Next base: position 36,309 of record CBIFUL010000003.1, read on the forward strand.
AAATTTGCCATTACCCAAATAGACGCCAACGTGGTCTGCTGCACCGCGATTATTGATGCGGAAGAAGACCAAATCTCCTTTCTCCAGCAAATCGCGCTTAATGGGTGCAGCATCGCGTAAGTGATACATCTCGTTTGCGGTACGCGGGAATTTAAATTTCACCAAATCTTTATAGGCAAACCAGACTAAACCGCTGCAATCAAAACCAGTGCTCGGCGACGTTCCGCCCCATTGATAAGGCTTGCCAAGTTGACCCATCAATTTGCTCATCGCTGTCTCACGCGCCTTTTGGTAGCGCTGACGATGGGCTTTACTCATTTTGATACCGGTAGAAGCAATCACTTCATCATCAACGTCGATCTCACGGGCTTTTTTCGCCAGGCGTTGATGACCGTATTTTTTGGCGGAGAGTTTTAACGGGGAGTTCTTTTTGCTGGTTTTGTTGAGCGCGGTTGCTGTTTGCGTCTGTTTTTTAAGTTTGAATTTTTGAACTGCGGTCAAACGCGATTTTTTTGTGGTGGTTTTAACCGGACGTTTTTTACGGCGCTCATCAGCACGTGCGCTCTTTTTCTCCGATTTTTGCAAACTGGCGTTAACGGGCGTATGCGGAGACGCAGCGGCCACATTAAAAAACAGTTGGGCAAAAGCCAGTATGAAAAGGGTGATAAGTAAACGCATAGTCCAGTTACAGGTTAAGCAGACTTTATGTCGCAGGCTGCGGAAAAGTGAGAGAAATCTGATCAAGCGACCAGGCCGAGGCAATTCTAATCCACTTTTTTTACAAAAGTTAAGGGCTTTTTCTATTAATATGTTACCAAGTTGATTTTGTAGCAAAAATGAACAATTTCAGCCGGTTAACGCAGCGAAATTATTGCTAATTATTAAATGATTAATGCTTATTAATGATACGAAATTGTTATTGAATGCGCGTTGACTTAACAATCATGGCGATTACCATGCCCTAACGCAAAATCCCGTTTTCAGTGCGGGGACGAAGTCGCTACAATAAACAAACACGAAGTAGAGGATTAAGGAAGGCAATAATGAGCACAATTGAAAAAATTCAGCGCCAGATCTCAGAAAACCCGATCTTGTTGTACATGAAAGGTTCACCAAAACTGCCAAGCTGCGGCTTCTCTGCACAAGCGGTACAGGCATTGTCTGCTTGTGGTGAGCGTTTTGCCTATGTGGATATCTTGCAGAACCCCGATGTGCGCGCAGAATTGCCGAAATACGCTAACTGGCCAACCTTCCCGCAGCTGTGGGTTGATGGCGAGCTGGTCGGCGGTTGCGACATCATTGTTGAGATGTTCCAGCGTGGCGAATTGCAGCCGCTACTGAAAGAAACCGCTGAGAAGTACAAAGAAGCGGAGTAATTAAGCAGGCCGACAATCGTCGGCCTTTTCTTTATCTACTGCATTTACTGCGCGGCAGCGTCGTCGCTGGTTTCTTCAGCCGGCAGCGCCAGCGGCCAGCCACCAAGCCGTTTCCAGCGATTCACTAATTCACAGAACAAGGTGGCCGTTTGCTCGGTGTCATACAACGCGGAATGCGCCTGCGTGCTATCAAACTCCATGCCCGCCGCAATACAGGCTTTAGCCAATACCGTTTGTCCCAGCACCAGACCGCTTAACGCCGCCGTATCAAAGGTAGCAAAAGGGTGGAAGGGATTGCGTTTCAAGCTGGCGCGTTCAGCCGCTGCCATCACAAAATTGAGGTCGAAAGTCGCATTATGCGCCACGATAATCGCGCGATTACAGCCGTGATCTTTGGTGCCCTTACGAACCATCTTGAAAATGGCATGCAATGCTTCGTATTCGCTTACCGCACCGCGCAGCGGATTGGTCGGATCGATGCCGGTGAATGCCAGCGCCGCTGGATTCAGAATCGCACCTTCGAACGGTTCCACGTGGAAATGCAACGTTTCATCGCGGTGTAACCAACCCTCTTCATCCATTTTCAAAGTAGTGGCGGCAATTTCCAGCAGCGCATCGGTCTGCGCATTGAAACCGGCGGTTTCAACGTCAATCACAACAGGATAAAAACCGCGAAAGCGTTGATGGAGAGCGTTTAAGGCGTTCGATTCAGACATCAGGATCTCATAGCAATAAATAGGGCAGCGCGCATTATGGCAAAAATCGAGGGAGGGTGCAGCAGGAGAGGGAAGTCAGCCCGCAAAATAGCAGGCTGATAAACGGCATTAGTTACCGAGGCCGTTACCGGCATGTTTATTTTCGATCAGCTCGATTTTGTAGCCATCGGGATCTTCAACAAACGCAATGATGGTGGAACCGCCTTTAACCGGGCCCGCTTCACGCGTTACGTTGCCGCCGTCTTTACGAATGCGCTCGCAGGCTTCGGCGGCGTTGTCCACGCCCAGCGCGATATGACCATAGGCATTGCCCAGCTCATATTTATCTACGCCCCAGTTATACGTCAGCTCAATTACCGCGCCTTCGCTCTCATCGGTGTAACCCACAAAGGCCAGGGTGTATTTGTATTCAGTGTTTTCGCTCTGACGCAGCACGCGCATGCCGAGCACGCGGGTGTAGAAATCGATCGAACGTTGCAGATCGCCAACGCGTAACATGGTGTGAAGTAAACGCATAACATCCTCTTTTTTAAAACGTCATTCGAAAATGACAAAGACTAACAAGTATAGCCAGTTAACGCCGTGAAGAAACCGCGCTGCCGCACATCCGGTGCGGCAGCCAATGTCTTACAAGGTAGGATAATCGGTATACCCTTCCGCGCCGCCGCCGTAGAAGCTTTCTGGACGCTGTGGATTGAGCGGAGCATCCTGTTGCAGGCGCGCCACCAAATCGGGGTTAGCGATAAAGTCGCGGCCAAACGCCACGGCATCAATCAGGCCACGCGCAATCAGGTCATCTGCTTTTTCGACGGTGTAGGCACCGGCACCAACGATTACGCCAGGGAACAGCGCACGTACTTTTTCACGGAAGGCGTCGCTGTAGGGCTGGCCGCCGGCCCAGTCTGGCTCAGACAAGTGCAGATACGCTAAACCACGCTTGCCAAGTTCCGCGATGTACCACAGCGCGGCGGCTTCTTCATCCGGACCATTTTCCAGATTCTGGAAGGCACCAATGGGCGACACGCGGATACCAATGCGATCGGCTGACCAGTTAGCGATCGCCGCATCCACCACTTCCAGCGCGAAACGGGCGCGTTTTTCAATCGAACCGCCATATTCGTCGCTGCGCTGGTTGGAATCTGGCGCAATGAATTGGTGCATCAAATACCCGTGCGCCGAGTGCAGCTCAAGCAGGTCGAAATCCGCTTCGCGCGCGTTGGCAGCCGCCTGACCAAAATCTTTCACGATTTGCTGAATTTCAGCGACAGACAATTCGCGCGGCACAGAGGTATCTTCACGGTACACGCTGCCATCGGCGGCACGCAGCGAAGTGCGGGTGCCTGCTGCCAGCGCACTGGGCGCCACCGGCGCTTTGCCTTCGGGCTGCACGCTATTGTGAGAAATACGCCCGGTGTGCCACAGCTGCACGGCGCTATGGCCGTGAGCTGCGTGAATGCCTTCGTTGATCACTTTCCACGCGGCAATTTGCTGCTGGGTATGCAAACCTGGCGCACCCGCATAGCCTTTCGCCTGGAAAGAAATCTGCGTGGCTTCGGTAATGATCAGGCCAGCGCTGGCGCGTTGCTGATAGTATTCGGCCATCAAGGGGGTAGGGATATCGCCCGGTTCAATGCTGCGCAAGCGCGTCAGCGGGGCCATAAATACGCGGTTAGGTACGGTAATCGCGCCCACTTTCAGTGGGGAAAACAGCTGTTTACTCGCCATAATGACTCCTATGAGTAGACCGGTCGTCTAGAAATTGCAGTTTTAAAAATCAGTAGCCGTTCAGCCACTGTTCGATAGTGCTGAGCGCCAGGCTAATTGGCCCAACCTCGCGTGAAATCTTGCTTTGCAAACTCGCTCCCAGCCACAACAAGTAGCAGCGTTGCGCCAACTGCTGGGGCGTTTGCTCAAACGGTAACGGCTGTTCTAAGGCAACGTCGTTTAAACAGCGGGCATAGGCAGCGATCACCGCGTTAGCGCCGTGCTGTAAGGCATCGCGCATCGGCTCTGAGAGATCGCACACCTCCGCCGACAGCTTAACGCCCAGGCAGCCAACGATGTGACCTTGCTCAATAAACAGCGTCTCGCCATAGCGAAAATGCTGTAAAAAACGGTCACGCGGCGCAAGCCCAGGCTGATTTAGCTCCTGCTCCACTTGCTGAAGAAAGTTAACAAAGTAACGTTGCAGCAGCGCTACGCCGAAAGCTTCCTTCGAGCGGAAGTAGTGATAAAACGACCCTTTGGGCACCTGCGCCAGCGCCAGCATCTCGTTCAAGCCCATGCCGGTAAAACCGCGTTGCAGACAAACCTGCTCGCCGGTAGCGAGCAGATGTTCACGGGTTTCGTTGCGTTGCACAGTCTTGTTCATGGACGGCAGAGTATTAGACCAGTCGGTCTAGTGCAAGCGTCATGCCGCATTTTGGCACGAACTGATCATGTCCAGCTGAGGTTGATACTCACGCGTCTGGATATTGAACATGCCTAAAACCGTATGGAAAATATTGTCTTGCGAGACGCTGGCGCGCGCCGCCTGCTGGCGTAAACACGCTTGATTAATATGATAGGTGGCGGCGTATCCCGGCGACATCCACATCAGCAGCGGAATATGCGTTTGCTGCGAAGGTGCAAACACATACGGCGCGCCGTGCAGATACATACCGCGTTCGCCCAGCGACTCCCCGTGATCGGAGAGATAGATCAGCGCCACATTAAAGCGGTCACTCAGGCCTTTAAGCTTATCGATGGTGCGGCTCAACATATCATCGGTATACAACAGCGAGTTATCGTAGGTATTGATGAGCGCCTGATGATCGCAATCCTGGATCTGATTACTGTCGCAGGTCGGCGTAAAGTGGCGGAACGCCGCGGGATACCGCTGATAATACGCTGGACCGTGGCTGCCCATCTGATGCAGTACCACGATGCCATCGTTGTGCACACTGGCGATGTAGTTATCGAGACGGTGCAATAACACGTCATCCTGACAGAATCCATCATGACAATATTGCGGTAGCTTCCATTGCGTCATATCCGTATGCGGCACGCGATTACAGGCACCTTTGCAGCCGCCGTCATTTTCTCGCCACAGCACGCTCACTCCCGCATGCGCCAGAATATCAAGCAGGCCTTCCTGATGGTGCGCAAGATTGGCGTCATAGTGTTCGCGCGGCATATTAGAGAACATGCACGGCACGGAAATTGCCGTTTCGGTGCCGCAAGAGCTGGCGTTTTGGTAGTAAATCACCTGCTGTTTTCGTAACTCGGGATTGGTGTCTCGCGCGTAACTGCCGAGCGAAAAATTCTCGGCACGCGCGGTTTCACCCACAACGAAGACCACCAAGGTTTTTTTAGCGGCAGAGGTGATGAGCGGGCCTTTGTGCGCATCTTCGCCAATTCTGACCAGCGCCTGGCTGCCTTGTAAAAAACGTTGGTCCACATAATGTCCCGCGCCGCTGACAATATTGGCCGGCGTGATCATCTTCACTAACCCTTTGTTGTTGCGGATGAGCGAGGCGTAATCTTTATAAAACAGCACTGCCAGCAATAAGATGATCAGCATCGCGCCAAGCGCGCCGGCCAAACGCTGTAGCAGGCTCCACCACCATCGTTGAGTGCGAGGAAAACGCACCAGCGCAATTAAGCCAATCGGCACCGCGCCCATTAACAGCATCCACATCACATAACGAGCGCTAATTAACGCCGTGGCTTCTTGCGCATCGGATTCAAACACGTTCTGAATCATGTTGGTGTCAATCACCGTGCCGAAGCTGTGCATGAAGTAATTTGCAGCCGCGCTCGCCAGCAGCAAAACAATCAGCAGCGGTTTGCGCAGATAAGGCCAGGCGATCAATGAGAAAATCAGGTAAAAGGCCGCGGTCAGTACCACCGGCATGCTGGCCGCAAAGAGATAATCGTGCAGGTGCAAATAGGGGATCATCTCCCAGGCGCGCAACAGAAATAGCGCATTCAATACCAAGGTAAAATAGAGGGCGGCGACAAGGTTAAATACGCTGGGGCGGCAGCGTAAAGCAGTAAGGTATTTCATGGACACTCTTGGGTCAGCGAGAATGTGGCCATCTTATAAAGGCAAGATGAGGAAAACCTTAACGCAGCGTAAACCTGCATAATCGGATCAAATCTCCTGCGCGTTATTCAGTAAATAATCGTAACTGCGGGTGCCATGGTGCAAATTCCGCCCATAAACCGTTTACTCTTTGCACAATGTCACTAAGCTGTTATCAATATGAAAACAGTTGTTGATTTGGGGTGGATGTGGCTGAGCAATTAGAGTTCTTTCCGGTTCCCAGCCCGTGTCGCGGAATTTGCCAAAGCGATGCGCGCGGCTATTGCCGTGGCTGTTTACGCAGTCGGGAAGAGCGTTTTAACTGGATGAAGTTCAGCGATGCGCAAAAGCGTGAAGTGCTTCGCTTGTGCCGTCAGCGCTGGTTACGCCTGCACCGCCAGCAAAAAAATGATGAAAATCCTGATCCACAGCAACCGGAATTGTTTTAAGAAAACGACGATTAGCCTTTCCGCTATACTCCCGCTTTCGCTATTTCGCATCGCGTTTAGGGGAGTTCAACCATGTTACAACCGCAAGCTATTGCACCGCAGGGACCGTCCTTTTCACCGCTGATTATGGGTTACTGGCGCTTGATGGAATGGGGCATGAATCCGCAGCAGCTGGTGCAGTTCATTGAACAGCATCTTGCTCTGGGGATCAGCACCGTCGATCACGCTGACATCTATGGCGATTACCAGTGCGAAGCCGCCTTTGGTGAAGCTTTACGCCTGGCGCCTGCGCTGCGTGAGCAGCTGCAAATTGTCACCAAGTGCGGCATTGCCACGCGCGCTAAGTCTGAGCACAAAATCGGTCACTACATCACTGAAGCCAGCCATATTCTGCACAGCGCAGAAGACTCGCTGCGCCACTTCAACACCGATTTTCTCGACCTGATGCTGATCCATCGCCCGGATCCGTTGATGGATGCCGATGAAATGGCAGAAGCCTTTATCGCGCTGCATCAGAGCGGCAAAGTGCGTCATTTCGGCGTCTCAAACTTCACCGCATCGCAGTTTACGCTGCTGCAATCGCGCTTGCCGTTCAGCCTGGTCACCAATCAGCTGGAGATCTCACCGCTGGAACAAACCTCGCTGCTTGATGGCACGCTGGATCAATGCCAGCAGGTGCGCATGCGTCCCATGGCGTGGTCGTGTTTAGGTGGCGGGCGCTTGTTTAACGATCCGCATTATCAACCGCTGCGCGACGAACTTGAGCGGGTGAAACAGGAACTTGGTGCCAGCAGCATCGATCAAGTGGTGTACGCGTGGGTGATGAGATTGCCGAGCCGTCCGCTGCCGATCATCGGTTCCGGCAAAATGGCGCGCGTAAGCGATGCGGTTGGTGCGTGCGCTTTGACGCTCAATCGCCAACAGTGGTTCCGCATTCGTAAGGCCGCAATCGGCTACGATGTGCCTTAAAGCGTAAAGCTACGTCAAACTGCGGCAGCCTGGACCAATAAGGTCCAGGCTTACTGGGAACCCAACCGTAAGGAGACGTTATGAAAAAAATCCTCATTACCGCTTTTGCTTTGGCTTGCGCTGCGGGTGCGCAGGCTTCTGAAGAAGTCACGTTACATCAAGCGACCGCACAAGGCGTTGGCGAAGCGATCGGCAAAGTGACAATCAGTGAAACCCCCTACGGCCTGCAATTTACGCCTGCGTTAAGCGGACTTAAGCCTGGCATACATGGCTTTCACGTGCATGCGAAAGGCAGCTGTGAACCGGCTGTGAGCGACGGAAAAACGGTGGCCGCAGGTGCAGCGGGTGGACATCTTGATCCTTCAAACAGTGGCAAACATCTCGGCCCCTATGCTGAAGGGCACTTGGGTGACCTGCCTGCGCTGTTTGTCACGGAAGACGGGAAAGCGAATTATCCGGTGGTAGCACCGCGCATTAAGTCACTCAGCGAGATCAAAGGTAAAGCTTTGATGGTGCATGTGGGCGGTGATAACCACGCCGATCATCCGCAACCGCTGGGCGGCGGCGGTGCGCGTTTTGCCTGTGGTGTAATTTAACGTGTTGGCGGTGGCCTGCTGCCGCCATTGATATTCGCCGCAATTGCTAACTCATTTCCGTGCTATTCTCTGCCCGCTATCCATCCTATGATATTGATTAAGGTACAGAACCGCTCAGGGGCAGGAATGAAAACGCGTGCAATTTTGCTGTTATGTTTAGCGCTGGTAGGGTGCGAACAACCTAATGATACGCAGCTGCGTCTGGAAGCGGGGCGACAGCTGCAACGCGCAATCGATACTAACCCGCTGCGTGCCAGCTGTGAAAAGATTGCTCATGGACGCGAATGGCTGACGCAGCACACCCTGCATCGCTTAGAAACACAGGGCTGTCAGAATGTGTTGCGCAGTGCCAGTGAAACTAACTTTCTGAATACCGCCATTTATCACCACGCCATGCCGATTGTTTGCGGCAGCGTGCGTGGCAGAAGCTTTACCGGCTTAACCATCAGCCGCCGTTTTATCTACTCCTTTGACGAAAAAGCGCTAGTGACTGAGCCGCTGTTCGAGCAGGACAAAACCCGGTTTGAAGGACAGAGATCGCTGCAGCAGTTGCGGGACGATTTTAATCGGCAGGTTACGCAATATTGTCAGTAAAGGGTTTTATGCTGGCCGTAGGCGGCGGTGTCAGCCGCTACGCTGGCATGACGGGATAACGGCCATCACGACCTGGAGAGCGAGCTTGCCGTCTGGCTTGGGATTTGTAATTTGTTTTTTAAACTCGCAGAATGGTGTGAATTCTGGCTTAATAGCTAGCAAGCTAATTATAAGGAGATGCAATGGATACGCCTTTGGGAACCGATCTGTCACGCCTCGTGCGCATCTGGCGCGCGTTGATCGATCAGCGCTTAAAACCGCTCGAACTGACCCAAACGCATTGGGTGACGCTGCATAACATCCATCAGCTCCCGCCAGAGCAATCCCAAATTCAGCTGGCGAAGGCGATTGGCATTGAACAGCCTTCACTGGTGCGCACGCTGGATCAGCTGGAAGAGAAGGGGTTAATAACCCGCGCCACCTGCGCGAACGACCGCCGGGCGAAACGCATCAAGCTCACTAAACAGGCAGAGCCGATCATTGAAGAAGTGGAAAATGTGATTGATGCCACGCGTGATGACATTCTCTCTGGTATTAGCCTGGAAGAGATTAATCAGATGGTGACGCTGATTGCGCGGCTGGAAAAAAACATTCTCGAACTGCACCACCGTGAGAAATAAAAAAACCGACGCCTGGCGTCGGTTTTTTTCTGGTGCCGTTAGCGTGGAGAAACGGTAACCTGGCTGCCATTAGACGCCATAACCACACGCTGACCCACCGAGTAACGGCTTGCGGCCTGCTTCTGCACCACCATAATGGTGTTGCCATCATCCTTGCGGATCTCCAGCTCGACACCATCAGATTTATTCACTGCACCTTGCACGCCTTGGCCGGCCACGCCGCCAAGCACCGCGCCACCCGCGGTTGCTAAACTGCGTCCAGCACCGCCGCCAATCGTGTTGCCGAGGAAACCACCCAGCACTGCACCACCAATAGCACCAATCACGTTGTTATCATCGCCGCCCTGGATTTTCACCGGACGAACCGATACCAGCGTGCCGTAAGAGACACTTTGAACCTGTTTAGCTTCATTGGCGCTGTACACGTCACCGGAAAGGGTGTCGTTATTGGCACAACCTGCCAGCGTCAATCCGGTCAACGCCACGGCTACAAAACGCTTAATCATCAGAACGCTCCTTAATGCAAAAAAACGCCATGTTCTCATCCTGTACGGTACTGAGTATAAGACAGAAAGCTGGCAATTGACTCTAAGTCCAAATAAAACGCGGCTGAGGCGAAGCATAGACCACCGCCCCTCAACAAAAATTCAATTACGCCGTGAAAATATTCCTGAGCTGGAATGCAGCGCGCAGCGGCATCGAAAAGCGGATTTTTATCATAGAATTAGCGCACATAATTTGCCAGGCTAAGCCAAGATGAATTGTCGCTAAGGAAACGCTATGAAATCAGGACGCTATATTGGCGTGATGTCCGGCACCAGCCTTGATGGCGTGGATGTGGTGCTGGCCGCCATTGATGGACAGATGGTGGCGCAGCAGGCCAGCTATTGTCATCCTATTCCGCAGGGGTTGCGTCAAGAGGTGCTGGCGATTTGCCAGGGGCAGATGCTGACGCTGTCGCAGCTGGGGCAGTTGGATACCCGTCTCGGTAAACTGTTCGCCGACGCCGTATTGACGTTAATGCAGCAGCAATCTCTGGAAGCCAGCGACATCATGGCGATCGGTTGCCACGGGCAAACCGTGTGGCATGAGCCGCAAAGCGACGCGCCCAATACCTTGCAAATCGGCGACAACAACCAAATTGCGGCGGCAACCGGCGTTACCGTCGTCGGCGATTTCCGCCGTCGTGATATGGCGCTTGGCGGACAGGGTGCGCCGCTGGTTCCCGCCTTTCATCAGGCTTTGCTGATGGACAGCGTTGAGCGCCGCATGGTGCTAAATATTGGTGGTATCGCTAATTTATCGCTGCTGCTGCCGGGTCAGCCGGTGCGTGGTTTTGATACTGGCCCTGGGAATATGCTGATCGACGCGTGGATTTGGCGGCATCAGGGCTTGCCTTATGATAAGGATGCCGCATGGGCGCGCAGCGGACAGGTAGTGCCCGCGCTGCTGGAGCAGATGTTGCGCGATCCCTGGTTTGCGTTGCCGCCACCCAAAAGCACGGGACGTGAATACTTTAACGTGGGCTGGGTAGAGCGACAGCTACAGCGTTTTCCTGCTTTAGCGCCGCAGGATGTGCAGGCGACGCTAAGCGAACTCACCGTATTAACCATCGCGCAGCAGGTGCAGCTCAATGATGGTTGCGATCGCCTTTTGGTGTGTGGCGGCGGCAGCCGTAATCCGCTGTTGATGGCGCGTCTCGCGGCAAATCTGCCGGGCACCGAAGTGGGCACGACCGATGAAGCTGGCATCAGCGGTGATGACATGGAAGCGCTAGCTTTCGCCTGGCTGGCGTTTCGCACCTTAAACGGATTGCCAGGCAATTTGCCTGCGGTAACCGGCGCGCAGGAGATGAGCGTGTTAGGCGCAATCTATCCCGCTAATGCCCGCGCCACACATTAAGAGGAAAACATGAAAAAAATTATTATGATGTTGAGCAGTATTGCCCTGTTAAGTGGCTGCGGCATGTTGCATAAACCGCAAGAAACGCCTCAGCAGCTGCGTTATCAATGCGGCACTTTGCCGCTCACGGTGACGCAAGATAATGCCAAACAGCAGGTGAGCTTTATTCTTGATGGCAAACCGCTGACGCTGACACAAACCGTCGCGGCGTCGGGCACGCGTTACAGCGACGGCACTTACGTTTTCTGGTCAAAAGGCGATGGCGCTTTTGTTGAACGCAATGACAAAATCGTGATTAATGATTGTGAACTGCAGCACGCCAATACGGCTGCTCAGTAACGTTGAAGAATGAGAACCAGCATGAGCGACAGTGACAGCTTGCAAAAAATTGCCCATTTGCGCCGTGAATACACGCGCGGCGGGCTGCGGCGAAAAGATTTGCCAGACACTCCTCTGGCGCTGTTTGAACATTGGTTGCAGCAGGCGTGTGCGGCGCAGTTGCCCGATCCCACCGCAATGACGGTTGCAACCGTGGACAGCAACGGGCAGCCCTATCAACGAATCGTACTGCTCAAGCATTATGACGATCGGGGAATGGTGTTTTACACCAACCTGGGTAGCCGCAAGGCGCAGCAGCTCGGTGACAATCCGCGTATTTCACTGCATTTCCCCTGGCACTTCCTTGAGCGTCAGGTCATGGTGCTGGGCGAGGTGGAAAAACTGTCGCCGCTGGAAGTCTTGACCTATTTCAGCAGCCGACCGCGTGACAGCCAAATTGGCGCGTGGGTCTCGAAGCAATCCAGCCGCATTTCAGCGCGCGGCGTGCTGGAAGGCAAGTTCCTGGAACTCAAGCAGAAATTCCAGCAGGGCGATGTACCCTTACCCAGCTTTTGGGGCGGTTTTCGCGTCAAGTTCCACACCGTCGAGTTCTGGCAGGGCGGTGAACATCGCCTGCACGATCGCTTCATTTATCAACGTGAAGAAAATGGCTGGTCGATTGACCGTTTAGCCCCGTAAAACTGCGTTTTATCCCCTTTCAACGCTGGCGCAGTTGGCGTCAGCGCTTTATGCTATAGCCCTCTTTTTTTTCGTCTCCGCACTCAGCGGAAAGCTGTGTACCAGCCTAGGTGCAGTCTGATCAATTTGGAGTCAGTGATGACCAGCAGTAACCTGATACAACAATTGCAAGAAAGGGGCTTAGTCGCCCAGGTAACGGATGAAGAAGCGTTAGCAGAGCGACTGGCGCAAGGGCCAATTGCACTCTATTGCGGCTTCGATCCGACCGCTGATAGCTTGCATTTGGGCCATCTGGTGCCGCTGCTCTGCCTGAAACGTTTTCAGGACGCCGGACACAAGCCGGTCGCGCTGGTGGGTGGTGCCACCGGTCTGATTGGCGATCCCAGCTTTAAAGCAGCAGAACGTAAACTCAACACCTCAGAAACCGTAGGCGAATGGGTCGAGAAAATCCGCAACCAGGTTGCGCCTTTCTTGAGCTTTAACTGTGGTGATAACAGCGCCATTGCGGCGAACAACTACGATTGGTTTGGCGGCATGAACGTGCTGACGTTCCTGCGTGACATCGGCAAACACTTCTCGGTAAATCAGATGATCAACCGCGAAGCGGTGAAGCAGCGTTTGAACCGTGAAGATCAGGGCATCTCGTACACCGAGTTCTCCTATAACCTGCTGCAGGGTTATGACTTTGCCGAACTGAACAAGCGTCACGATGTGGTGCTGCAAATCGGCGGTTCCGATCAGTGGGGTAACATCACTTCGGGCATCGACCTGACGCGTCGCCTGCACCAGCAACAGGCTTGGGGTCTAACCGTGCCGTTAATCACCAAGTCAGATGGCACCAAATTCGGTAAAACCGAAGGTGGCGCAGTGTGGCTGGACGCGAAGAAAACCAGTCCTTACAAGTTCTACCAGTTCTGGATCAACACCGCCGATGCCGATGTGTATCGCTTCCTCAAGTTCTTCACCTTTATGAGCATTGAAGAGATCAATGCCCTGGAAGAAGAAGACAAAAACAGCGGTAAAGCGCCGCGCGCGCAATATGTGCTGGCTGAACTGGTCACGCGTCTGGTACACGGCGAAAGCGGTTTGACCGCGGCGAAACGCATCACCGATAGCCTGTTCTCCGGCAGCCTGAGCGAGATGACCGAAGCGGACTTCGAGCAGCTGGCGCAGGACGGCATGCCAACCATTACGCTGAATGCCGAAGACGATTTGCAACAGGCGCTGGTGGCGGCTGAGCTGGTGCCTTCACGCGGTCAGGCGCGGACCATGATTGGTTCCAACGCGGTTTCTCTCAACGGTGAAAAACAATCTGACGCCGAATACCGCTTCAGCGACAGCGACAAACTGTTTGGTCGCTTCACGCTGTTGCGTCGAGGCAAAAAACACTACTGCCTGATTAACTGGCAGTAAGCGTTCAGGGCCGGTTTCCGGCCCTTTTTTATGGCAAGGCAGTGCAGGGCAATAATGAAAAATATTCTCGCAATTCAATCTCACGTTGTTTACGGACACGCCGGTAACGGTGCCGCCGAATTCCCTATGCGCCGTATGGGCGCAAACGTTTGGCCACTGAATACCGTGCAATTTTCGAATCACACGCAATACGGTCACTGGACCGGCACCGTTATGCCGGCCACGCATCTGACCGACATTGTGAAAGGTATCGCGGCCATCGATCGTCTGAAGACCTGTGATGCCGTGCTCAGCGGCTACTTAGGATCGGCCGAGCAGGGCGAGCAGATTCTGGAAATCGTGCGTCTGGTGAAAGCGGCCAACCCGAATGCCTGGTTCTTCTGCGATCCCGTGATGGGCCATCCTGAAAAAGGCTGCATTGTCGCGCCGGGCGTAGCGGAATTCCATTGCAAAATGGCGATGCCAGCCAGCGATATTATCGCGCCGAACCTGCTGGAGCTGGAAATGCTCAGCGGTCATGAAATAGCCAATGTGGATCAGGCGGTGTTAGCGGCACGCGAATTAATTGCTCAAGGCCCCAAAGTAGTGCTGGTGAAGCATTTGGCGCGGGCCGGACGTCGCAGCGATCGTTTTGAGATGCTGCTGGTGACCGCCGATGAGTGCTGGCACATCAGCCGTCCGCTGGTGGACTTTGGCGTGCGTCAACCGGTGGGCGTAGGCGACCTCACCAGCGGACTGCTGCTGGTTGATCTGCTGCACGGCAAATCGTTGCAAGATGCGCTGGAGCACATCACCGCCGCGGTATACGAGGTGATGCTGAAAACCCACGAAATGGGCGAGTATGAGTTGCAGCTGGTGGCCGCGCAGGATGCGATTGCGCAACCTACGCAGCACTTCGCGGCTGAGAAGCTGTAAAAAAAAGGCCGGTTGAAAGCTGAATGCGCACCCTACGAAAAGCAGGCACTTGCATTGTAGGGGCGCCACTGATAGCAACCCAGTGCGCTTGAATAGCGCACAGGGTAAGTAACCGGCCCTTTTTACGGCCTTATGCTAAGCCTTCCGCCTTCAGCGCCGCTTGAACCGCAGGGCGCTCGGCAACGCGATCAAACCACGCCTCCAGCGCATCTAATCCGCTGAGATCCAGCTTCACGGCTTTTGCCCAGCGCGTGACCACAAACAGGTAAACATCGGCGACCGTAAAGCGCAGCCCCATCAACCACTGTTTATCCTGCAACGCCTCATTCACCGTCTGATATTTCTTCTCCAACTGCGCACGCACAATCGGTTTGTACTCTTCTGGCGTATCCGGGCGAAACAGCGGGGTAAAGCTTTTATGCAGTTCGCTGCTGACATAGCTCAGCCACTCCAGCGTGTGGTAGCGCGTCAAACTGCCGGTGGGTGCCAGCAGATTGCGATCCGGCTTGAGATCGGCCAGATATTGCACAATTGCCACGCCTTCGGTCAGTAAGCTGCCATCATCGAATTGCAGCGCCGGGACTTGTCCTTTCGGGTTTATCTGCCAGTAATCTTCTCCCTGCTCGGTGACTTTCTTTTGCAGGTCGACATTCACCTGGGTAAAGTCCAGTCCGCATTCACGCGCAACAATATGCGGTGATAGCGAACAGGCACCGGGTTTGCAATAGAGTTTCATCATGGCTTCTCCTTGATGTGGTGGTGATCATGGCAGCATAAATCTGCCAGCGTGTTTTACCAGTGACAGCGCTCAGGAATTGCGATCGCTGTTCAGATTTAGTTCAGTGAAGCAGGCAAGCAGCGGCAATTGCTTGAGCGCAAAATCCCAAAATTGGCGCACTTTGGGCGTCATGTTTTTGACGCGCTGGGTGACCAGTTGCACCGGCAGTGCCGCCGGTTCCCATTCAGCCAGTAAACGCACCAGCTTGCCATCACGCAAATCATCAATCACCTGATAGGAGAGCAAGCGGCCAATGCCTTGCGCATTGCGTAGGGCATCAAGTTGGCTCTCCACGTCATTTACGCGTAAACGCGGGGCAATACGCACCCGAAGATCCTGGGCAAAACGCCACTCCCGCGTATGTAGCAAGCTGGAAATCAGCGCGTGCTGGCCGAGCTCAGCAGGATGCGTGGGCGCACCGGCCTGTTGCAAGTAGAGCGGACTGGCCACCAATGTCGCGGCTACGTTGCCCACCTTGCGCGCCACCATTGACGAGTCCTGCAGTTCGCCAATGCGCAGCGCGATGTCGATGCCGTTATCAATCAAGTCTTGATAGCTGTCGCTGAGTATCAGCTCAATTTGCATCTCCGGATGTTGCACCAGGAAGGTATTCACCAGCGGCATGATATGACGGCGACCAAACTGCACCGGCGCGGTCATGCGCAGCAAGCCGTGCAGGCCGCTGTGATGCACGGTATCGATGGCGCTTTGATAGTCGCCGAGCAGCTGCTGCGCCTGCTCAAACAGTTTCCAGCCCGCTTCTGTCGGGGCCAGCTGACGCGTGGTGCGTTCGATTAAGGTGGTGCCAAGGCGGCTTTCCAGCGCGTTAAGCGTGCGAGTAATGACCGGTGGTGAGCGCTGTAGCAGGCGAGCCGCACCGGCCAGGCTGCCTTGCTGGATCACCGCGACAAACACCTGTAGCTCCTCGAACCTGTCCATGCACGTTTCCGTTGGCAAAAAAAGTCAGGCGTCATCATGCAGTTAAGTGCGTGAAAAGCGAAGGGTTGGCAGCATAAAACGTTAAAGCAAAGGTGAAGGGGGCGATGTTGAGGGGAAATAGCGGACAGAAAAAAGCCGGGCAAGCCCGGCTTATTGATTACTGATTCGCGTTAGCGCGTTTCAGTTCAGATGGCGCATTATCCTGCGCCATACGATTCAGCAGCGGTGCGGTAATCAGCATCAGAATCGCAATCGCGCCAGTGGCGATACCGATCTGCTGGAATACGTGGCTGTAAACCGCCAGCGACGCATGCGGATCGGTAACATCGCTCGGCACCGCCATCAGGTTCGCCACTTTACCGGCAATCATTGCCGCGCCAGCCGTGGTCAGGAACCAGGACCCCATGATGAAGCCCATCAGACGTTGCGGTACCAGCTGTGCCACCATCGCCAGGCCAAGACCTGAAATCATCAGCTCACCAATGCTCTGCAAGCCATAGCTGATAATCAGCCAGTTCACCGAGACGATACCGGCTTCGTTAGCGAACTTGGCACCAAACGGCAGCACCAGGAAAGCGGCTGAACACAGCACCATACCGATGGCAAACTTGTGCGGCATCGGCAGTTTGTCGCCCATTTTGTTGTATACCGCCGCCAGCAGCGGGCTGGCCAGCATAATCCAGAACGGGTTCAGCGCCTGGAACTGCTCGGGTTCGAAGGCAATGCCGAAAATGGCATGTTCAACGTTACGGATGGCGAAGAAGTTCAGTGAAGTGGGCATCTGCATATAGAGCACAAAGAACACGATCGCTTCGACCATCAGCAGGAAAGCCACAATCATTTTGCGACGCGCTGCGCCTTTTAATGAGAAGGCTTCTTTCGCGAACACCAGTACGATACCCGCCGCGATCACGCCCAGCGTCATGCGTGCAATGCTTTGGTGATGCAGCAGCCAGGCCGCCAGGGCAATCAGCGCGACAACGCCAACCAGCGTCATCAGCAGTTTGCCGAAATTCAGCGGGGCGAAATCGGGTTTAGAACCGTAGTTTTTCACCATGCGCTGACAGAACAGGAAGTTCAGCAGCGTAATCACCAGGCCAACCACCGACAGCGAGAACGCCGCGCCCCAGCCATATTTTGCCGCCAGCCACGGCGTCAGCATCATGGAGAACAGTGAACCGATGTTGATCGACATGTAGAACATGGTGAATGCGCCATCGAGTCGCGCATCGTCTTTCTCGTAGCAGGTAGACAGCAGCGATGAAGGGTTCGCTTTGAACAGGCCGCTACCCACCGCAATGGTTGCCATGCCGTAATAGACCATTGAGGTGTCGTGGCCAGAGAAGGTAATGAGGGCGTAACCGAGCGCCAGCACCATAACGCCAAGGATAATGACGCGCTTAGTGCCCAGCACTTTGTCGCCCAGCCAGCCGCCGATAGCGACTAAACCGTAAACCAGGGCGCTGAATGAGGTGAACAGGGTGATGGAGTCCGCTTCGGACATGCCCAGCTGTTTCACCAGATAGACCGCCATGATGGCTTGCAAGCCATAGAAACCAAAACGTTCCCATAACTCGATGGAGAAGATCAGATAAAACGCTTTCGGTTGCTTAAAAGCGTTGAGGCTTGGCGCCCCGTCTTTGTGTTTGTTTGCAGTTGACACGTGTACCTCAGTTTATACATAGCCTGTTTTGAGACAGGAATTAAGTCTGCGTCGGGCTGGGTAATCCCGCGCAAATTTTTATTAGAAAGGAAAAACGGCGCCCAATTTGGCTGAATTGAGCCATCAGGGCAAGCATTTTTTGCACGCTGAAATACCGGTATAAGGTAGGGTTAATGCCGCTGTATGACGTTGTAAATCAGTTTTAAATATTGCTGTTGCACATTATAGCAAGATAAGTGCGCTAAATGGAGATCCTGAGCGGGAGTTTCCTGATATAAACCGCTATTGCGCTGTTTTTTAGCATATACCTCTGCCGATTAATATTCATACCGGTTATTTTGCTTTATATGCTCATAATATAAGCATAATAGGTTGAAGAATGTGCGTAATAAGCAGTCAAAAGGTTCCAGAACGCTAATTTGTTGATCCTGCGCACAAATTTGCTAATTAATTAACGTCGTAAAAGAAGTAAACGTTTGCGTCGTGGCGAGTGGGGGGAATGCGAAGGGTGTAAAGCAGGAGGAGGATGAGAGCGTTCAGGGGCTTACAGAGTGGCATGGCTGAAGATAAATGAGCGCAGGATTGCGCTCAGAGTTCAGTTTTGGCGTCGAATTCACACAGATCTTCGATTAGGCAGGATCCACAGCGCGGTTTACGTGCCACGCAGGTGTAGCGACCGTGCAAAATCAGCCAGTGATGACAATCAACTTTAAACGCCGGTGGCACCACTTTGAGCAGCTTATGTTCGACTTCTTCGACGTTTTTACCGGGCGCAAAGCGCGTGCGATTGCTGACGCGGAATATGTGCGTATCCACCGCGATAGTCGGCCAGCCAAACGCCGTGTTTAACACCACGTTGGCGGTTTTGCGTCCCACGCCGGGCAAGGCTTCCAGCGCCGCACGATCCTCCGGTACGGCGCCACCGTGCAGCTCCAGCAGCATGCGACAGGTTTTGATCACATTCTCGGCTTTGCTGTTAAACAGGCCGATGGTTTTGATGTACTCCTTCACTCCGTCCACGCCGAGCGCCAGCATGGCGGCTGGCGTGTTGGCAACGGGATAGAGCTTCGCGGTGGCTTTGTTCACGCTGACATCGGTGGCCTGCGCGGAGAGCAGCACCGCAATCAGCAGCTCGAACGGTGACGAGAAGTTGAGTTCGGTGGTTGGATGCGGATTGTCATCGCGCAGGCGCGTGAGGATCTGCGCACGTTTCTCTTTGTTCACACGGCCTTCCCGGTTGCGCCTTGCGGTTCTGCCGCCGCTGTCGCAGCACGCTGCAGTGCACGCTGTTTCATTTTCTGATCGATCAGGTATTTGCCCGCCAGCAGCATGCCAAGGCCGATAAAGGCGCCCGGGGGCAACATCGCCAGCAGCATGGGGGAATCGAAGTGCACCACCTCAATGCGCAGCGCTTTCGCCCACGGGCCGAGCAGCTGATCCGCGCCGTTGAACAAGGTGCCGTTGCCGATCAGTTCGCGAATCGAACCCAGCGTCACCATCGCCAGCGTTGCGCCCATGCCGATGGAGAAACCATCTAATGCCGAAAGGGGAATGCTGCTTTTGGAGGCGACCGCTTCCGCGCGTCCCACCACAATGCAGTTGGTGACGATCAGCGGGATAAAGATGCCGAGCGACTGGTATAAGCCGTAGGCATAAGCGTTGATCAGCATTTGCACGCAGCTCACCACCGACGCGATGATCATCACATAAATCGGGATACGAATTTCCGACGGCACCCAGCGGCGCGAGGCCGAAATGGCGCTGTTGGTGATGGTCAACACCAGCGTGGTGGCGAGGCCGAGACCCAGCGCATTGGTTGCGGTGGAGGTGACCGCCAGCAGCGGGCACAAGCCGAGCAGCTGCACCAGCGCCGAGTTATTTTTCCACAGGCCGCCGACCAGCAGATTTTTCGCTTCACTCATTTGCATCTCCACATTCAGGCAGCGAAGAGAGCTTCGCTGGCAGTGTTTCAATTAGCAGTGCGGTGCGTTTAGTGGCATTGACCACCGCACGCGGCGTAATGGTTGCGCCGGTAAATTGGTCGAATTCACCGCCGTCTTTTTTTACGGCAAACTGCTTGTCATCAGCGCCGTGGATCACTTTGCCGCTCAGGCTGTTGATCCAATCGGAAATGCGCAGCTCAATTTTATCGCCCAGCCCCGGCGTTTCATGGTGTTCCACCACGCGGACGCCCAGCACTTTACCGTTGAAATCGGCCCCGACCAGCATTTGAATTGCACCAGAATAGCCATCTGGCGCGGTGGTCTCAAGCGCGGCAGCCACGGGCCGATCGCCCTTGCGCGCCAGATAAAGATGATGCGGTTGGGTATTGCCCAGCGCGGTAAAATCCGTCACCAGATAACACTCTTGCTGAATGTGATTATCGTAGAGATCGGTTGGCACCACCTGATCCAGCAGATTCTTCTGCTGCAACGCGGTTTGATGATCCACCGTGGGTTTAGTCACGCTATTCACCACGGCGGTGACGCCGGTGGTGATCACTGCGAACATCGCCAGGGTTACAGCGTTTTTACGAATAGCATCGATCATCATCAATCCTTGCGATGGCCGTAAACACGCGGCTGAGTGTAGTAATCGATCAGCGGCACGCAAATATTGGCCAGCAACACGGCAAACGCCACGCCATCGGGATAACCCCCAAAACTGCGAATCAGCCACACCAGCAAACCAATCAGCGCGCCGTAAATCAGGCGGCCGCGATTGGTGGTAGAGGCGGTGACCGGATCGGTAGCGATAAAGAACGCACCGAGCATCGTCGCGCCGGAGAACAGGTGAATCAGCGGCGAGTTCAATGATTCTGGCGCGAACAGCCAGCCGAGCGTGGCGCAGCAGGCCAGCGACAGCAGGAAACTCACCGGAATGTGCCAACGGATGGCACTCTTCGCCAGCAGCAGCATGCCGCCCAGCAGATAACCGAGGTTGATCCACTGCCAACCTAAACCGGCTAATACACCGGTGTAGATGGGCTCTGCCAACAGCTGTTCCGCGCTGCGACCGGCGCGCAGACCGGTTTTAAAGGTATCCAGCGGCGTGGCCTGGCTGATGCCATCCACGCCAAGTTGCAGCTGCTGCATGGTTTCACCGGCCAGCGTGTGGTTGGTGAAGATCATGCTGAGCGAATCCAGCAGGCCGGGTTTGATCGCCTGCAAGCTATCCGGCGGCAGCCAGCTGGTCATCTGCACCGGAAAGGAGATCAGCAGCACCACGTAGCCGACCATCGCCGGATTAAACGGATTTTGCCCCAGGCCGCCATACAGCTGCTTAGCAATAACAATGGCGAAAACGGTGCCCAGTACCACCAACCACCAGGGAGCGAGCGGCGGCAAACTGATGCCGAGCAGCAGCGCGGTAAGCAGGGCAGAATTGTCACTCAGCGTCGGCACCACCGGCGTTTTGCGCAGGCGCAGAATTGCACCTTCCGTGGCCCATGCGGTGACGCTTGCCAGCAACACTTGAACCAGGAAGCCAACGCCGAAGAAATACCACTGCGCTGCCATGCCCGGCAGCGCCGCGATCACCACCAGCAGCATGATGTTACCGGTGCTGCGGCGGTTGTGGGTATAAGGAGAACTTGCAATACGAAAAGCCATTTATTCCTCAGTCGTCGAAGGCTGCTGCTGCGCTTTGCGCGCTTTGGCACGGGCGACCGCCGCAGCGATGGCCGCTTTGCGTGGGTCGTCAGAATCTGGCGAGGCAGCCGCCTTCGCTTCAAGCATGTCAGGTACAGCGGGCGCAGCTTCCGCTGGCGCGCTGTCGGTCGGCTGCGCGGCAGCGGCTTTTTTGGCTTTGGCGCGGGCGATGGCGGCTTCCACTGCCGCTTTACGCGGATCCCCCTCCGCGCCAGGCGCAGCTTCCGCTGGCGCGCTGTCGGCCTGCTGCGCGGCAGCGGCTTTTTTGGCTTTGGCGCGGGCGATGGCGGCTTCCACCGCGGCTTTGCGCGGATCCTCCTCCGCGGCAGGCGCGGCTTCCACTGGCGCGCTGTCGGTCGGCTGCGCGGCAGCGGCTTTTTTGGCTTTGGCGCGGGCAATGGCGGCTTCCACTGCCGCTTTGCGCGGATCCCCCTCAGCGGCAGACGCGGCTACCGCTGGCGCGCTGTCTGCCTGCTGCGCGGTAGCGGCTTTTTTAGCTTTGGCGCGGGCAATGGCGGCTTCCACTGCGGCTTTGCGCGGATCCCCCTCCACGCCAGGCGCGGCTTCCGCTGGCGCGCTGTCGGTCGGCTGCGCAGCAGCGGCCTTTTTGGCTTTCGCGCGAGCGATGGCGGCTTCCACCGCGGCTTTACGCGGATCCCCCTCCGCGGCAGGCGCGGCTTCCGCTGGTGCAGCCTCTTCTTGCGGTGCGCTGGCTTTCTTCGCCTTAGCGCGCGCAATTGCCGCTTCCACCGCCGCTTTACGCGGATCGCCGGACTGGCGGCTTAACGCCTGAGTCTCTGCCTGCTTCTCGGCCTGCTGCGCCAAAGCTTGCGCATGACGTGCCGCGCGTTCGGCCTCTTGCTGCTCTGGCGTTTTTTCCGTACGCGCTTTTATGCGCGCCAGCGCCGCGTCGCGCTCACCCTGGTCGCTGTGCGCAACCCGCTGTTTCGCCTGCTCATGACGCGCTTCACGCGCCAACTTTTCGCGTTCCAGGCGCGCCTGGCGGGCTTCGAAGCGCGCTTTGGCTTCGGCGGTGCGTTTCGCTTCAAGGTCGATGGCGCGCAGTTCGGCTTTTTCCTGACGATAATATTGCACCAGCGGAATGTTGCTGGGGCAAACGTAGGCACAGGCTCCGCACTCAATGCAGTCATCAATATTGTGCGCGCGCGCTTTCTCGTGATCGCCGCCCTGGCTGTACCAAAACAGCTGTTGCGGCAACAGTTTGGCCGGACAAGCGTCGGCGCACGCGCTACAGCGGATACAGGATTGTTCCTCTTGCTCCAGACCCATCTCGCTGGCGGATGGCGCAAGAATACAGTTGGAGATTTTCACCAGCGGCACATTCAGCGACGGCAGCGTAAAGCCCATCAGCGGGCCGCCCATGATAACCATTTGCCGCGTGCCCGGCGTAAAGCCGGCGTGATGCAGCAGGTGGCTGATTGGCGTGCCGAGTCGGCCCCACACGTTGCGCGGCTGCGCCAGCGCGTCGCCGGTCAGCGTGACCACGCGCTCGGTAATCGGCTCGCCATCAATAATGGCGCGTTTCACCGCCCACGCGGTGCCGACGTTTTGCATCAGCACGCCAATATCGGTGGAGCGACCGCCGTGCGGCACTTCCAGCCCGGTGAGGATTTTGGTCAGCTGTTTTGCGCCGCCAGAGGGATATTTGGTCGGGATAACGCGGATCTGTAATTCACTATCGCCGCCCAACGCCTGTTTCAGCGCGGCAATCGCCTGCGGTTTATTATCTTCAATGCCAATCAGCACGCGCTCGGCTTGCAGTACCCACGCGAGAATGCGGCAGCCTTCCAGCACCTCGGCGGCGCAATCTTGCATTAAGCGATCGTCGGCGGTGATGTAAGGTTCACATTCGGCAGCGTTGATGATTAAAGTTTTCACGCCGCGCAGGCCGCCGCGCAGTTTGGTGGCGGTGGGGAAGCCCGCGCCGCCCAATCCGGCGATGCCGGCTTCATGGATGCGTTTGACCGCTTCTTCACGGCTCAGCGCGCGGTAATCCGGTTGCGGATCCAACGTGGCCCAGCGATCTTCACCGTCGGCGCGCAGAAACACACACAGCTCAGATAAGCCAGAAGGGTGCGCGGTCATGTGCGGCGCAATCTCTTCGATGGTGCCAGACGTCGGTGCATGTACCGGCAGCATGCGCCCGCTACCAAAGGTCAGCGGTTGGCCGCGCAGCACGCGATCGCCGGGCGCCACGCAAATTTCACCTTCATGACCAATATGCTGTTTCAGCGGAATAATAAATTGCTCAGGCAGCGGAAGCTGGCTCAGCGGCGTGCCGTTAGACTGTGTTTTCATCTCCGGCGGATGAATGCCGCCCTGAAAATCCCACAGCTTCTCTTTGCGGAACAGGTTGAACAAATTAAGCATGGGTTTCTACCGGGATCACCCGTACAGGAATGGTGTCGAGATTCCACTTCCAATTGGCCGGGGTGGTGGCAACCGGACGCATCTCAATGCAATCGGTCGGGCAAGGCGCAACGCACAGGTCGCAGCCGGTGCAGACGTCGCTCAGCACGGTGTGCATGGCGCGGGTGGCGCCGACAATCGCATCCACCGGGCAGGCCTGAATACATTTGGTACAGCCGATACAGTTGGCTTCGTCGATCCACGCCACGGTGCGCACCGGTTCTAAAACCTCTGCGCCGCCGTCAAGCGGCTGCGGTTCTACGTTGAGCAGCGCCGCCAGCTTAAGCATGGTTTGCTCGCCGCCGGGCGCACATTTATTGATGGCTTCACCGTTGTTGCCCACCGCATCAGCATACGGACGGCAGCCGGGGTAGCCGCACTGTCCGCATTGGCTCTGCGGCAAAATCTCGTCGATCTGCTCAACGATAGGATCTTCTTCCACTTCAAAGCGGCGCGAGGCGTAACCGAGCAGGGCACCAAACACCAGGCTCAAGGCAGCCAATACGCCAATAGCAATCCAAATCGCGGTCATTAGAATTTCACCAGCCCGGTGAAGCCCATGAAGGCCAACGCCATCAATCCGGCGGTGATCAGCGCAATCGAGTTGCCTTTAAACGGCGTCGGCACATTGGCCAATACCAGGCGTTCGCGCATGCCCGCGAACAGCACCATCACCAGTGAGAAACCGAGCGAAGCGCTGAAACCGTACAGCGCGGCTTGCAGGAACGTATGATTGAGATTGACGCTGAGCAGCGGCACGCCGAGCACCGCACAGTTAGTGGTGATCAGCGGCAGGAAGATGCCCAGCAGGCGATAGAGCGACGGGCTGGTTTTACGCACCACCATTTCGGTAAATTGCACCACCACCGCGATCACCAGGATGTACGCCATGGTGCGCAGATAGACCAGATCGAGCGGCACTAAAATCAGGTGATTCACCAGCCACGCGCAAATCGCCGCGAGCGTGATCACGAAGGTGGTGGCAAGTCCCATGCCGATGGCCGTTTCCAATTTTTTTGACACGCCCATAAACGGGCAAAGGCCGAGAAACTTCACTAACACGAAGTTGTTCACCAGCACGGTGCCAATAAAGAGCAACAGATAGTCGGTCATGTTTTAACCTGGGAAGCCGAAAGGCGTCTATTATCCGAAATTGAGAGGTGCATCTCAACCTTCACGCGGTTTGTGGGGTGGTTGAGAGCACTCAGAATTAAATTGCTGACGAAACTCACGCCATTAAGGTTGGATAAACGTCTGTTTTACGCGTTGCGAGCGTTTGAAGTAGGGCACAAAGACCGCCGCCGCCAGCAGCGATAGCAGCAACGTCTGAATCGCTTTACTGTCCGCCACTGGCGTAAACGCGAAGGTTTTTAATGCCAACAGAATGGTCATCAGCAGCCACAGAGTGTAGTGGCGCGGCAGACGACGCGAACGTTTACAGAAAATCCATACTACCCACATGCTGTACAACCACACCGCGCCAGCGGTGAACAGCGAAACCGACCACTGCGTCAGCAGCGTACCGCCGTGGGAAAACAGCGTGTTGCGCAGTTCGGGGTTAAACAGCGGGCTTAAATACATCGCCACCACCAACGCGCTGGTGAGCATGGTCATGATCAGCCACGCCAGCGGCAATAATAGCCAGCCAGCAATACGCGGCGGGTTTACCTGTGCGGTCATTTACAGAATCCTGTTTCCAGAAAAGAGGGCGATGCAGAGCGTATCATGTCCAAACAGGGCACGCCCGACATGGACACCGCGTGAAGGCGGAAGGCGGGGAAGATCCAATTACAGCACGTAGCGCCAGACGGTTTTCGGTACGCAGCCCATGTCGAACAGACGCCCGCCGGAAACCAGCTCAGCACGGCGATGATCGGCAGCGCGGTACATATTGATGATGTCTTGGTCATCGGTCAGGGAATAATTCAGGTGGTCATAGAGTTTTTCCAGACTATCGAGATTATTCACTTTGCGGAATTTCATCAGGTAATCTAACGCAGTCATGATTGCCATTTAAAAATAGAGAACGTGGAAGTGCCCAAGTATAGGGAGCACGCCGTCAGAGTCCATACGCCACGTTAAATAAATTCAAAAATCAGACAAGGTGAGCTAATTCGCTCATCAAAAGGGACTTTTTCACGCTTTAGCGTTGAAAAACGCGCATTTTCAGCCTGATTTAAGCCAAATTATGGCGGCAGATTAGCGGTGTGTGAGAAAAATGCACAACATTATGCGCAGCCTGTTTCCAGATTATTTCCAGACGTAAATCGAACTGTTTTGCGCGGTTGAGATAAGAGAAGTGGCTAATTTTTTACCCACTGGTCTGAAAATGCTTGAGCAGGCGCTAAAATCCGCATTTACAATTTGTGCGAACAGTCACAATTCCAACAATTGTTATCCCACGTAGCACGTAACCATTCTTTACGCAGTTGCTGTAATCGCTTTCAGTTGACTCACTGATAAGCGATTCTGTTTATTACATTTATTTAACCACACCCGTCATCTTTAACAGGTAATTTGTCCATGACCGGTTTCTTCCCTCGGCATCGGCTTTACGCGTAACTCCTTTAATTCATTCTAAATTGTGAGGCGCGTCGCGCTTGTTTTGCCGCTTTTACGCCAGGCTTAATTCGCGTTTTGTACCCCTACAACACACTCCCTTCAGAGGAATGAAATTATGTGGAAACGTTTACTCTTGACCGCGATGATCGGCTCTGCGCTTAGCACATCCGCGCTGGCAGCCGACATGACGGTGGGCTTCTCCCAGGTTGGTTCAGAATCTGGCTGGCGTTCAGCGGAAACCAATGTGGCGAAAAGCGAAGCGCAAAAGCGCGGCATCACGCTAAAAATTGCTGATGGTCAGCAGAAGCAAGAGAACCAGATCAAAGCGGTGCGCTCCTTCATCGCACAGGGCGTTGATGCCATTTTCATTGCGCCAGTGGTGCAAACCGGTTGGGAACCGGTGTTGGAAGAAGCCAAAGACGCCAAAATCCCGGTGTTCCTGCTCGATCGTGCCATCGTGGTTAAAGATAAGTCGCTGTATATGGCGGTGGTCACAGCGGATAACGTGCTGGAAGGCAAGCTGATCGGGGATTGGCTGGTGAAAACCGTGGCCGACAAAAAATGTAATGTGGTAGAGCTGCAAGGCACCGTGGGTGCCAGCGTCGCGATTGACCGTAAGAAAGGCTTTGCCGAAGCCATCGCGAGTCACGATAACATCAAGGTGATTCGTTCACAGTCCGGCGATTTTACCCGCAGCAAGGGTAAAGAGGTGATGGAGAGCTTTATCAAGGCGGAAAACAACGGCAAGAACATTTGCATGGTTTACGCCCACAACGATGACATGGCGATTGGTGCCATTCAGGCCATTAAAGAGGCGGGTCTGAAGCCGGGCAAAGATATTCTTACCGGTTCGATTGACGGTGTGCCGGATATCTACAAAGCGATGCTGGCTGGCGAAGCCAACGCCAACGTGGAGCTAACGCCTAACATGGCCGGTCCCGCTTTCGATGCGTTAGAGAAATTCAAAAAAGACGGCACGCTGCCGCCGAAAATCATCAAAACCGAATCGAAACTCTATCTGCCGGATTCCGCGCAGGCGCAGCTCGATACCAAAAAAGGCATGGGTTACTGATCCCCGCAGCCGCCCTGCGGGGCGGTTTTCCTGATCTAAGGCGAGGTAGAACCTGATGAGCACCTCCAATGAATCCACTCTGTTGACCATCAGCGGCGTCAGCAAAGGCTTTCCCGGCGTGAAAGCGCTGGATAACGTGTCATTCAGCATCCGCAAAGGCGAAATCATGGCGCTGCTGGGTGAAAACGGCGCGGGTAAATCCACATTAATCAAAGTACTGACCGGCGTTTACAGCCGCGACAGCGGCAGCGTGACGCTGAACGGTAAGGCGATTACGCCACGCAATACCGCCGATGCGCAGGAGATGGGCATTGGCACGGTGTATCAGGAAGTGAATCTGCTCCCGAATATGTCGGTGGCGGACAATTTGTATATTGGCCGCGAACCCCGCCGTCTGGGCATGATCGATCGTAAACGCATGGTGCGTGATGCCGATGCGCTGCTGCGCAATTACGGTTTCGCGCTCGACGTGACGCGCCCGCTTGGCCACTACTCGGTGGCGATGCAGCAGATCATTGCGATTTGCCGCGCGGTCGATCTCTCCGCGCAGGTGCTGA
Source organism: uncultured Pantoea sp. (assembly GCA_966185695.1). Classification (GTDB taxonomy): domain Bacteria; phylum Pseudomonadota; class Gammaproteobacteria; order Enterobacterales; family Enterobacteriaceae; genus Pantoea. The sequence goes on from CBIFUL010000003.1 coordinate 64,593, forward strand.
TTCTTGATGAACCCACCGCGAGTCTCGACGCCAATGAAGTCGAGATGCTGTTTACCCTGATGGCGCAGCTGAAAGCCAAAGGCATGAGCCTGATTTTCGTTACCCATTTCCTTGACCAGGTTTACCGCATTACCGATCGCATCACCGTGCTGCGCAACGGGCAGTTTATCGCCACGCGCGATACCGCCACGCTGCCGCAGATTGAGTTAATTAAGCTGATGCTGGGGCGCGAACTGCTGGAAACGGCGTTGCAGCGTCAGGGCAGCACGCTGCGCAGCAATACGCCGGTGGTGTCGTTTGAAGATTACGGCAAGAAGGGCACCATTGAACCCTTTAACCTGCAGGTGCGACCGGGCGAAGTGGTGGGCTTAGCCGGACTGCTCGGTTCCGGGCGCACCGAAACCGCGGAAGTGCTGTTTGGCATTCGCCGGGCCGATCGCGGCGTGGCGAAGGTTAAAGGCAAAGTGCAGCAGATTCGTACGCCTGCTAAAGCCTCGCGCCTTGGCATCGGCTTCTGCCCGGAAGATCGCAAAACCGACGGCATCATTGGCGCGGCATCGGTGCGCGAGAATATTATTTTGGCGTTGCAGGCGCAGCGCGGTTGGCTGCGGCCAATCAAGCGCCGCGAGCAGCAGGCGATTGCCGAACGTTTTATTAAGAGCCTGGGCATTCGCACGCCGCACGCCGATCAGCCGGTGGAGCTGTTATCCGGCGGCAATCAGCAGAAGGTGCTGCTGTCACGCTGGCTGGTGACCAAGCCGCAATTCCTGATCCTCGACGAGCCGACGCGCGGCATTGATGTGGGCGCGCACGCCGAAATCATTCGCTTGATCGAATCCCTGTGCGCCGACGGATTGGCGCTGCTGGTTATCTCTTCTGAGCTGGAGGAACTGGTGGGTTACGCCGATCGCGTGTTGATCATGCGCGATTTGAAGCAGGTGGCCGAGATCCCGCTGGAGCAGCTGTCGGTGGTGTCGATTGTTAACGCGATCGCCGACGGAGGAGCACAACATGCTTGAATCTCCTATGACTAACGAAAAACCAGAACGGCGCAAGCCGAAGCTGCCGCCCGGTATGCCACAAATCGCCGCACTGATTCTGGTGCTGCTGGTAGACAGTTTGGTGGCGAATAATTTTTTCGCGATTCACATTCAGGATGGCCGCCTGTTTGGCAGCCCGATTGATATTCTCAATCGCGCTGCGCCGGTCGCGCTGTTAGCGATTGGGATGACGCTGGTGATTGCAACCGGCGGCATCGATTTGTCGGTGGGCGCGGTGATGGCGATTGCGGGTGCCACGGCCGCCACCTTAACCGTGGCCGGGCACAGTTTGCCGTTCATTATTCTGGCAACGCTGGGCACCGGTTTAGCCTGCGGCTTGTGGAACGGCGTGCTGGTGGCGCTGTTAAAAATTCAGCCGTTTGTCGCCACGCTAATTTTGATGGTGGCGGGGCGCGGCGTGGCGCAGTTGATTACGCAAGGTCAAATTGTGACCTTTAACAGCGACAGTTTGGGTTGGTTCGGCAGCGGTTCGCTGTGGCTGCTGCCGGTGCCGGTATGGATTACGCTGCTGGTGGCGTTGGCGGTTTGGTTGTTAACGCGCAAAACCGCGCTGGGTCTGTTTATCGAGGCGGTCGGCATTAACCTGCGCGCGGCGCGCAATGCTGGCGTCAACGGTTGGCTGGTGGTGATGTCGACCTACGCCATCAGCGGCGTGTGCGCAGCGGTCGCGGGGTTGATCGTTGCCGCAGATATTCGCGGTGCCGATGCCAATAACGCCGGTTTGTGGCTGGAGCTGGATGCCATTCTCGCGGTGGTGATTGGCGGCGCATCGTTGATGGGCGGGCGCTTTAATATCGTGCTGTCGTTGATGGGTGCGTTGATTATTCAGTCGATGAATACCGGCATTTTGCTTTCCGGCTTCCAACCGGAATTGAATCAGGTTGTGAAAGCGGTGGTGGTGATGTGCGTGCTGTTGCTGCAATCGCCGCGCTTTATCGCCATGTTGAAAGGGAGGCGTCCAAAATGATCAAACGTCATTTGCCTTTGATGATTACGCTGTTGGTGTTTGTCGCCGGTTATCTGTTCTGTTTAAGTCAGTTTCCGGGGTTCGCCTCAACGCGGGTGATTTGCAATATTCTGACCGATAACGCGTTCCTCGGCATTATTGCCGTTGGCATGACGTTTGTGATTTTGTCGGGCGGAATTGATTTGTCGGTAGGCGCGGTGATCGCCTTTAGCGGCGTATTTTTAGCGCGAGCGATTGGCGATTACCATGTGGATCCGCTGCTGGCGTTTGCGTTGATTCTGGCGTTGGGCGCGCTGTTCGGCGCGATGATGGGATGGCTGATTGATGCCCTGAAAATCCCGGCGTTTATTATTACGCTGGCGGGAATGTTTTTCCTGCGCGGCTGTAGCTATTTGGTGTCAGAGAATTCGATTCCGATTGATCATCCGCTGTATACCACGTTGTCGAGTATGGCGTGGAAGATCCCCGGCGGCGGACGTTTGAGTTTGCTGGCGGTGATTATGTTGGTGGTGGTGATCGGCGGAATTATCCTGGCGCACCGCACGCGCTTTGGTAATCAGGTGTATGCGATTGGCGGCAGTTTGACCTCGGCGCAGCTGATGGGCGTGTCAACGCGCGCGACGACGATTAAGATTTATATGTTGTCCACCACCTTAGCCACGCTGGCCGGCATTGTGTTTTCGATTTATACCTCAGCGGGCTACGCGCTGGCCGGATTGGGCGTGGAGCTGGATGCGATTGCTTCCGTGGTGATAGGCGGAACGCTATTGTCAGGCGGCGTCGGTACCGTGTTGGGCACGCTGTTTGGCGTGCTGATTCAGGGATTGATCCAAACCTGGATTAACTTTGATGGCACCTTAAGCTCGTGGTGGACCAAGATCGCCATCGGCATTCTGCTGTTTGCTTTTATTGCGCTGCAACGCCTGCTCACCGTGATGTGGGATCGCCAGCAAAACGCGCCGGTGAAGCGGTTGACGTCCTGACGCTACTGTCGTGGCTGCATCCGGTGCCTACATCAAAAAACCTGCCCTTTGATAGCGGCGCAATGTATTGCGCAGTGCCGGGATGGGCTCGGTAATTTCTGCAACACCCCAGGGTGCGCATTCATGCGCACCAGGAAGTTTCACGGATTTGGCGTCGGACGGGTGAGTCGGGTGGCGTCGCTGCGGGGTACGGTGCTCAGGCCCGCAAAGACCCGCCCGATCGCAAAGAAACACGGCATCCATGCCGGTCGACCGCGCCATCCCTGGCGCGGACGCTTTGCTCCTCGGGCGGGTCCTCGCTGGCCTCGTTGATACTGGCGTGGCTGCATTTGTTGCCTGCCTCAAAAAATCTGCCCTTTGGTAGCGGCGCAATGTATTGCGCAATGCCGGGATGGGCACGGTAATTTCTGCAACACCGTAGGGTGCGCATTCATGCGCACCGGGTAGTTTCACGGATTTGGCTTCGGCCGGGCGAGTCAGGTGGCGTCGCTGCGGGATACGGTGCTCAGGCCCGCAAAGACCCGCCCGATCGCAAAGAAACACGGCATCCATGCCGGTCGACCGCGCCATCCCTGGCGCGGACGCTTTGCTCCTCGGGCGGGTCCTCGCTGGCCTCGTTGATACTGGCGTGGCTGCATTTGTTGCCTGCCTCAAAAAATCTGCCCTTTGGTAGCGGCGCAATGTATTGCGCAATGCCGGGATGGGCACGGTAATTTCTGCAACACCGTAGGGTGCGCATTCATGCGCACCGGGTAGTTTCACGGATTTGGCTTCGGCCGGGCGAGTCAGGTGGCGTCGCTGCGGGATACGGTGCTCAGGCCCGCAAAGACCCGCCCGATCGCAAAGAAACACGGCATCCATGCCGGTCGACCGCGCCATCCCTGGCGCGGACGCTTTGCTCCTCGGGCGTGTCTCCGCTGGCCTCGTTGATACTGGCGTTGCTGCATTGGGTGCCTGCCTCAAAAAATCTGTCCTTTGGTAGCGGCGCAATTTATTGCGCTTCTTTCCGTTGCGCAGTTGCTTCAGATCCGCGCGATAAATCGCGCCGCTACAGGGTCATCCTGAATGGCAACCTTACAATGTGGGTGCCTGGGCTGCGCATTTTTGCGCACCGGGTAAATGATGTTGATTGCGTATTCATATGCCCGTTTAACGCCAACAAAAAAGCCGCGAATTATCGCGGCCTCATTTATCCAAACCTAATCTAATCAGCGTGCCAGGCGGTAATACGCTTCGTTCCAGCGCAACGCATCTTTAAACGCTGGTAAACGCGTATCTTCATCAATCACCAGCACTTCAATGCCATTCAGCTCGCCGTACAAATACATATCATCCAAATCGAGCGCCTGACTGAACACCGTGTGGTGCGCGCCGCCCGCCAGAATCCACGCTTCCGAGGCGGTGGCTAACGATGGCTGCGCGCGCCACAGCGCACGCGCAACCGGCAGTTTTGGCAGCGGTTTAGGCTGTTCAATCGCGTCCACCACGTTCACCAACAGGCGGAAGCGATCGCCAAGGTCGATCACGCTGGCATTTACCGCGCGTCCGGCAGGTGTCGAGAAGATCATACGTGCCGGATCGGCTTTGTCGCCAATACCCAGGAACTGCACGTCAATCAGCGGCTTCTCCTCTTTGGCAATGGATGGGCACACTTCCAGCATGTGCGAACCCAGCACCAAATCGTTGCCCGGTGAGAAGTGATAAGTGTAATCCTCCATAAAGGAGGTGCCGCCGGCGCGCGTTCCCGCCTGAATTTTCAGGATGTGCAGCAGCGCTGCGGTTTTCCAGTCACCTTCACCGGCGAAACCGTAGCCCTGACCCATTAAGCGCTGCACCGCCAACCCCGGCAGCTGCGTCATGCCGTGCAGCGTCTGGAAGTTAGTGGTGAAAGCTTTGCAGCCTTCGGCATCAAGAAAACGCTTCAAACCTAACTCAATGCGCGCCGCATCCAGCACGTTTTGGCGTTTGTCGCCGTTAATGGCCGCTGCGTCGGTGAAGCGATATTGGCTCTCGTATTCATCGATCAGCGCGTTGACATCGCCATCGCTCACGCCGTTAATGACGTCGACCAGATCGCCCACGCCCCAACCGTTCACCGCGTAGCCAAACTGGATTTGTGCTGCAACTTTATCGCCTTCGGTGACTGCCACTTCGCGCATGTTGTCACCAAAGCGCGCCACTTTTAACTGCTGGCTGGCTTGTTTCGCTAAGGCAGCGTTGATCCAGCGGCCAATGCGTTGTTGGCTGGCTTTATCCTGCCAGTGTCCGGTGACAACGCTGTGCTGCAGGCCCATGCGTGCACCGATAAAGCCGAATTCGCGGCCACCGTGCGCGGTTTGGTTGAGGTTCATGAAGTCCATATCCATGCTGTCCCACGGAATTTCTGCGTTGAACTGCGTATGGAACTGCAACAGCGGCTTGTTCAGAATACTCAAACCGCCAATCCACATTTTGGCGGGCGAGAAGGTGTGCAGCCAGGTAATGATGCCGACGCAGTGATTGTCATGATTGGCATCGCGGCACAGCGCCAGCGCTTCATCCGGCGACTTAACCAGCGGTTTTAATACCAGAGACACCGGCAAGGTGCCCGCCTGATTTAATCCATCCATCACCTGACGTGCGTGCTGTTCCACCTGACGCAAGGTTTCCGCCCCATAAAGGTGCTGCGTACCGATAACAAACCACACCTGTTGTGTGTTGTGCTGTTCCATAAAACCTCTCCTTTATTTAGCGGATGCGGTGCGGGCGGCATATTGCGGTTCCGCAGCCTGGCACCAGTTTTGATAACGTTGATAGAGTTGCTGATAAGCGGCGACGCGTTCGCTATTCGGCTGTAAGGTCACGGCGATCGGGCTTGCCATCACCTGCTGCGCGGCGGGCACATCGGGGTAAACGTTGGCGGCAACGGCAGCAAAAATCGCTGCGCCGAGCGCGCAGCACTCATCGGAGGCGACAATATCCAGCGGCCGGTTCATCACGTCGCAGCAGGCCTGCATGATGGCGGGAGATTTCTGCGCAATACCGCCGAGCGTCAGGATGCTCTGCACCGGGATGTGCTGCTGCTCGAGGCACTCCATGATCGCGCGCGCGCCAAACGCGGTAGCCGCGATCAATCCGCCGAACAAGGCGGGCGCGTCGGTGCCGAGATTGAGATCGGTGATGACGCCTTTCAGGCGCTGATTGGCGTCGGGCGTGCGGCGGCCGTTAAACCAATCAAGCACCACGGGCAGATGATCGAGCTGCGGGTCGGCCGCCCAAGCTTCGGTGAGTTGGCGAATCAAATCTTGTTGCAGCGCCGCGAGCTGCGGTTGCAGCTCTGGATGGCGCTGCGCAGCTTGCTGCAACGGCCAGCCGAGCAGGCGGCTAAACCAGGCATAAATGTCGCCAAATGCCGATTGACCGGCTTCGCAGCCGATTGCGCCCGGCACCACGCTGCCATCGACCTGGCCACAAATCCCTTTAATGGCGCGGTCGCCGACCTTTTCGCTGTCGGCAATCAGGATGTCGCAGGTCGATGTGCCGATGACTTTAACTAAGGTGTACGGCTGCGCGCCCGCGCCGACCGCGCCCATGTGGCAATCAAAGGCCCCCCCCGATAACACCACCTGTTCCGATAAGCCCAGGCGCTGCGCCCAGGCAGGGGAAAGCGTGCCGACCGGCACGTCGGCGGTAAAGGTGTCGGTGAAAAGGGGGGAGTCGAGTTGCTCAACCAACAGCGGATCGAGCGCGCGGAAGAAGTCGGCGGGCGGCAAGCCTTGCCATTGCGGATGCCACAATGATTTGTGCCCGGCAGCGCAGCGGCCCCGGCGCAGCTGTGCGGGCGCGGTGGTGCCGCTTAATAAGGCGGGCACCCAATCACACAGTTCCACCCAAGACACTGCCGCATCGCGTACTGCGCTATCGGCGCGCGATACGTGCAGTATCTTGGCCCAGAACCACTCCGACGAATACACGCCGCCAATGTAGCGGGTGTAATCGGTGAAGTCGCCGCTGCGGCACAGGCGGTTAATCTCTTCCGCCTCTTCAATCGCCGTATGATCTTTCCACAACACAAACATCGCGTTTGGGTTGGTGGCAAATTCGGGACGCAGCGCCAGCACGTTGCCGTCGCGATCGATGGGGGCGGGGGTAGATCCGGTGGAATCCACGCCAATGCCGACAACTGCAGCGCGTTGTTCCGGCGTTAGCGCCTGCACCACGCTAACAATCGCCTGTTCCAGCGCGTCGATGTAATCCTGCGGATGATGGCGGAAGCGATTAGTGTGCGCATCGCAGAACGCGCCTGTCGCCCAGCGCGGATAGTTGACCACCGCTTTGCCTAAATCTTGACCACTGTGGCAATCAACGGCCAGCGCACGCACCGAGTCACTGCCAAAATCCAGCCCAATTGTGATAGCGCCAACGCCCATTGGGATTCTCCTGTATGAGTTGTTTGGCTCTATCCTGGAATGTGGCGGCGTAAGCCGTTAGTCACTAGCGGCTGAGAATATGCACTTTTCGGCTATCGGCGAGGTTGTGTGATCGGACGCAAAAGTTAAAGACTGGTTAATTTCGCTGAATATATGGAGGATCTTGTCATCGTTTTAGGATGTGATACCGCTCTACATTTTTCTGCGCTTTTCCCGCTACAACTAGCCCAGCGTTTGCACAGCCTTTGTACAACCTATGAGCTAACGCGCTGATTATTAGCCGTGTCCGAACGTGAAATCTGATTGGTAGCGTTTACACCGATTCGTTATTAGCAGCCTAAAAACACCATTGTGCCGGAGAGCATCATGCATAAATTCACTAAAGCGCTGGCGGCGGTTGGCCTTGCCGCGGTTATGTCACAATCCGCTATCGCCGAGACCATGAAACTCGGTTTCCTTGTCAAACAACCGGAGGAGCCCTGGTTCCAGACTGAATGGAAATTCGCCGATAAAGCCGGCAAGGATCTTGGCTTCGAGGTGATCAAAATTGCCGTGCCGGACGGTGAAAAAACCTTGAATGCGATCGATAGCCTTGCCGCCAGCGGCGCAAAAGGTTTCGTGATTTGTACGCCCGATCCCAAACTTGGTTCAGCGATTGCTGCCAAAGCGCGCAGCTACGACATGAAGGTGATCGCGGTTGACGACCAGTTTGTCACTGCCAAAGGTAAGCCGATGGACAGCGTGCCGCTGGTGATGATGGCAGCGACCAAAATCGGCGAGCGCCAGGGACAAGAGCTGTACAAAGAGATGCAAAAGCGCGGTTGGGATGTGAAAGAAACCGGCGTAATGGCCATCACCGCCAACGAACTGGACACCGCGCGTCGTCGTACCAGCGGCTCGATGGACGCGTTGAAAGCGGCCGGTTTCCCGGAGAAACAAATCTATCAGGTGCCGACCAAATCCAACGATATTCCAGGCGCGTTTGATGCCGGTAACTCGCTGTTGGTGCAGCATCCTGAAGTGAAACACTGGCTGATCCTCGGCATGAACGACAGCACCGTGCTGGGCGGCGTGCGCGCCACCGAAGGTCAGGGTTTCAAAGCGCTTAATGTGATTGGCATCGGCATCAACGGCGTCGACGCGGTGAGCGAGCTGTCGAAAGGGTCCGCCACCGGTTTCTATGGTTCGCTGCTGCCAAGCCCGGATGTGCACGGTTATAAGAGCAGCGAAATGCTCTACAACTGGGTTACGAAAGGTCAGGAGCCGGCCAAGTTCACTGAAGTCACCGATGTGGTGCTGATTACCCGTGACAATTTCAAAACCGAGTTGGCGAAGAAAGGGCTGATGTAAGCCAACGCCGCAATTTTGAAACACGCACAACCGGTTGCACGCGATTGATTGCGTGATACCGCCTGGATAGGCAATTAACCCGGTAAGCGCACATAGGGTAGCGGCGCGATTCATCGCGCATCCCTGCAGCAGCGATGTTGCTGAAAGAAGCGCAATAAATTGCGCCGCTACCGAAGTGTGCGTCCTGGAGTTTAGGAGACCCCATGAATCGCACCGATCATGCTTTTCTCTCTTTTCATGGCATTAGCAAAACCTTTCCTGGCGTCAAGGCGCTACAGGACATCTCATTCACCTGCCTGGCGGGCGAAGTGCATGCGTTGATGGGCGAAAACGGCGCGGGTAAATCGACGCTGTTAAAGATCCTCAGCGGCAGTTATCAGCCTACCAGCGGTGACATCCGCATCAAAGGCGAGGTGAAAAACTTCACCAATACCGTGGATGCGCTGGATGCGGGCGTGGCGATCATTTACCAGGAGCTGCATTTGGTGCCGGAAATGAGCGTGGCGGAGAACATCTATCTCGGCCAGCTGCCGCACAAGCGTGGGCTGGTGAATCGCAAACTGCTGCGCTATGAGGCCGGTTTGCAGCTGAAAAACCTGGGCATGGATATCGATCCCGACATGCCGCTGAAATATTTGTCATTAGGGCAGTGGCAAATGGTGGAGATCGCCAAAGCGCTGGCGCGTAATGCGCGCATCATCGCCTTTGACGAACCTACCAGTTCGCTGTCGGCGCGTGAGATTGAGCATCTGTTCCGCGTGATTCGCCAGCTGCGCGATCAGGGCCGCACGGTGCTGTATGTTTCACACCGCATGGAGGAGATTTTTGCGCTGAGCGACGCCATCACGGTGTTCAAAGATGGCCGCTATGTGCGCACATTCACCGACATGAAAAATACCGGGCACGACGACCTGGTGCAGGCGATGGTGGGACGCAACCTCGGTGATATCTACGGCTACGCGCCGCGCACGCTGGGCAAGGTGCGGTTGCAGCTCGACAAGGTGGAAGCCAAAGGTGTGCGCATGCCGATCTCATTGCAGGTGCGCGCAGGCGAGATCGTTGGCCTGTTTGGTTTAGTGGGTGCGGGGCGCAGCGAGCTGATGAAAGGGCTGTTTGGCGCCACCAAACTGCGCGGTGGCACCGTCACGCTGGATGGTAAACAGCTCAACATTCGCCAGCCAATTGATGCCATCCGCGCCGGCATGATGCTGTGCCCGGAAGATCGCAAAGCCGAAGGCATCATTCCGGTGCATTCGGTGCGCGACAATATCAACATCAGCGCGCGGCGGCACAATCTCACCGCCGGCTGTTTGATTCAGTCGGGTTGGGAAGTGCAAAACGCCGACAGCCACATTCGTTCGCTGAACATCAAAACGCCGGGGCCGCAGCAGCTGATCATGAATCTGTCGGGCGGCAACCAGCAGAAGGCGATTCTGGGACGGTGGCTGTCGGAGAAAATGAACGTGATTCTGCTCGATGAGCCGACGCGTGGCATTGACGTCGGTGCTAAGCACGAAATTTATAACCTGATTTATCAACTGGCGAACAAGGGGATCGCGGTGCTGTTCGCCTCCAGCGATCTGCCGGAAGTGATGGGATTGGCGGATCGCATCATTGTGATGCGCGAAGGCGAAATCGCCGGGGAATTGTCCCATGACACGGCCACGGAGCAGCAGACGCTGAGCCTGGCGATGCCGAAAACACCTCAAGCGGCCGCCGTGGCCTGATGTAAAGGAGAGCAACAATGGCTTCATCTACCACTTCAAATACGCCGCCGGTGCAGCGCAACGGGATGCAACTGGGGCGCATTTGGGACAACTTCGGCATGCTGGTGGTTTTCGCGCTGCTGTTTATTGTCTGCGCCATCTTTGTGCCGAACTTTGGTTCCCTCATCAACATGAAAGGTTTGGGCCTGGCGATGTCGATGTCAGGCATGGTGGCGTGCGGCATGCTGTTTTGCCTCGCCTCCGGCGATTTTGATTTGTCCGTTGCGTCGGTCATTGCCTGCGCGGGCGTGGTCACCGCCGTGGTAATCAACATGACCGAAAGCCTGTGGATTGGCGTTGCCGCCGGTTTGCTGCTGGGCATGGCCACCGGATTCATCAACGGCTTTGTGATTGCGCGACTGAAGATCAACGCGCTGATCACCACGCTGGCGACGATGCAGATTGTGCGCGGTCTGGCCTACATCTTCTCTGACGGTAAAGCGGTGGGCATCGAAGATGAGCGTTTCTTCACGCTGGGCTACGCCAACTGGCTTGGCGTACCCGCGCCGATTTGGCTGACGATTGCCACCATGGTGCTGTTTGGTTTCCTGCTGAACAAAACCACTTTTGGGCGCAATACCCTGGCGATTGGCGGCAATGAAGAAGCCGCGCGCCTCGCGGGTGTACCGGTGGTGCGCACGCGCATTATCATCTTTATTTTGTCGGGATTGGTGTCAGCGGCGGCGGGGATTATTTTGGCCTCGCGCATGACCAGCGGCCAGCCCATGACGTCGCTGGGTTATGAGCTGATCGTGATCTCCGCTTGCGTGCTGGGTGGCGTATCGCTTAAGGGCGGCATCGGTAAAATTTCTTACGTGGTGGCGGGGGTGCTGATCTTAGGAACCGTTGAGAATGCGATGAATTTATTGAATATCTCGCCGTTCTCACAGTATGTGGTGCGCGGTTTGATACTGTTAGCGGCGGTAATTTTTGACCGTTATAAACAGAAAAATAAAGCCGCCTAAAGCGTAATACCCGTCAAAATGACGGCATTCTACGGTAGCGGCGAAATTTATTGCGCATCTCACAGCCATGCAGCGGCTGCAAAAATGCGCGATGAATCGCGCCGCTACCCGATGTGCGATTGCAGGGTTAAGCGCGGTTTTACCGGAGCGAATTTTTGCGCGCTGGATTCACAATTAAGCCTGACAAGCCAAAGTGAGGGCACTATGTACCATCGCGAACCGCCAAATGAGCAGCAGAATCCGTTATTGCCGGGCTATCCGTTTAACGCCTGGCTGGTGGCAGGATTGACGCCGATCAACGCCCATGATGCGCTCGATTTCTTTATCGATCGTCCGCACGGCATGAAAGGCTACATCCTCAACTTAACCATCAAAGGTCAGGGGCGCGTATTTGACGGCGAAACGGCGTTTGACTGCGAGCCGGGTGATTTACTGCTGTTTCAGCCAAAAACCCCGCACTACTATGGCCGCGCGCCGGACAGTCCTTGCTGGTTCCATCGCTGGGTCTATTTCCGTCCCCGCGCGTACTGGACTGATTGGCTGCAATGGCAGGACGAGAGCCAGGGCGTGGGGCGCTTGCGGTTGTCCGAGGCGCAGCGTGCTGAGTTTGATCGCCTGTTCGCCAGCATTGAGCAAACCCACAACTCCGGCCGCCGCTTTGCCGAAGAGATGGCCATGAATCTGCTGGAGCGTCTGCTGCTGCGCGCGGTAGAAGAAGATCCGCGCAGCCATCAGCAGATTCGCGATCCGCGCGTGATCGAAGCCTGCCAATATGTCACCAATCATCTGGCGCGCGAGGTGAAAATCGAAGATGTGGCGCGTCATGTTTGTTTATCGCCGTCGCGGCTGGCGCATCTGTTCCGCGAGCAGATGGGCATTAATCTGCTGCGCTGGCGTGAAGATCAGCGGGTCATCCGCGCTAAACTCCTGCTGCAAACCACGCAAGAACCGATCGCCACGGTCGGACGCGAAGTGGGTTACGACGACCAACTTTACTTCTCCCGCGTGTTTCGCAAACGCGTGGGGGTTAGCCCCAGCGATTTTCGCCGTCGCAGCCAGGACGCGCACGATGCGCTGGTGGCGCAAGAGAGTTGGCAATCGCCGCGAAGTGCTATTTCCTGAGTTTTCAGGTGATTCCACCTTGTTCTCTCTACTTTGATCGTCTTAAATCAGACGGGTAACGAACAAGAGGAATGAGAATGAGCGATAAATTACGTGTCGGCCTAATGGGCTACGGATTTGCCAGTAAAACCTTTCATGCACCTTTGATTGCCGGGACGCCAGGCGTTGAACTGGCGGCAATCTCCAGCAGCGATGCCAGCAAAGTGCACGCTGATTGGCCTTCGGTGCAGGTAGTGGTGGATCCTCAAGCCTTATTGGATGATCCGACGCTGCAACTGATTGTAATTCCAACTCCTAACGATACGCACTTCCCGTTAGCGAAAGCGGCGCTGAATGCCGGTAAACATGTGGTGGTAGATAAGCCTTTTACCGTGACGTTGTCACAGGCGCGTGAGCTTGATGCGCTGGCGAAAGCCAAAGGCCTGCTGCTTTCAGTGTTCCACAACCGTCGCTGGGACAGCGATTTCCTGACGCTGAAAACGTTGATTAATGACGGCACGCTCGGCGATGTGCGTTATTTCGAGTCCCACTTTGATCGTTTCCGTCCTGAAGTGCGCCAGCGCTGGCGCGAAATGAAAGGGCCGGGCAGCGGCATTTGGTTTGATTTGGGGCCGCACGTGCTGGATCAGGCGCTGCAACTGTTTGGTACGCCGGTGGCGATCAACGTGGATATGGCGGAACTGCGTCCAGGCGCGCAAACCACCGACTATTTTCACGCGGTGCTGACCTATCCAACCCGTCGCGTGGTGCTGCATGCCAGCATGCTGGTGGCGGCGGAGTCGGCGCGCTTTGTGGTGCACGGGACGCGCGGCAGCTACGTGAAGTATGGCCTTGATCCCCAGGAGGATAGCCTGAAATCGGGCGCGCGTCCGCCGCAGGAAGATTGGGGCTACGACATGCGCAATGGCACGCTGACGCTGGCGGACGGCGATGTGATGGTGGAGAAGGAGCTGCTGACCTTGCCGGGTAACTATCCCGCGTATTATGCGGCGATCCGCGATGCCGTAGCGGGAATCGGCGCGAATCCGGTGCAGGCCGAAGAGGCCATTCAGGTGATGGAGCTGATCGAGCTGGGCTTACTGTCTGCGGAAAAGCGCCAGACAATGTCATTGAAGTGATGCAGTAAAGTTCGCACAATCCGGTCGCCAGGAATGGCGACCCTACAACTTAAGTGCATGATTTACGTAAGGTGCGCACGCCTGCGCACCTGCTTTCAACATTGCGCCGCAACGCAAGTATTTATCCCGCTACGCGTGCGCGAAGCGCGGCTTTCTCGGCATCACTCAAAAACGCCATCGTCACGCCATTATCCTGCGCCTGGCGTATCTCTTCTGCCGTCAAACCGGCCGCCGGTGCCGCAACTTCATACTCATGCGCCAGTTCAATGCCCTGAACCGCCGGATCGTCGGTATTGAGGGTGGCGAGAATGCCGTGCTGCAGGAACGTTTTCAGCGGATGTGCCGCCAGCGATTTCACGGTGCTGGTTTGAATGTTTGAGGTCAAACAGGATTCAATGCCAATGCGCTGTTCAGCGAGGAAATCCATCAGCGCGCGATCTTCAATCGCCTTCACGCCGTGACCAATGCGCTCAGCGCCCAGTTCACGAATCGCCTGCCAGATGCTTTCCGGGCCAGCGGCTTCTCCGGCGTGGACCGTAATGCGGAAACCGGCATCGCGTGCGCGATTGAAATGGCTAAGGAATTCGCTGCCGGGGAAGCCGAGTTCGTCACCGGCTAAATCGACGGCGGTGATGCCGTCACGGTGGGCAAGAAAACCTTCCAGCTCGCGCAAACACGCCTCTTCGCCAAAGGTGCGGCTCATGATGCCGATCAATCGCACATCGACGCCATACTGCTGCACGCCAGCGCGCACGCCATCGATCACCGCTTCAACCACGCCTGCAATCGGCAGCTGATGCGTCATCGCCATGTATCCCGGCGAGAAGCGCAGCTCGGCATAATGAATGCCCGCGCGTGCGGCATCGGCCACGTTTTCCAGCGCGATGCGGCGGCAAGCGTCGAGATCGCCCAGCACCTTCACGCCCCAATCCAGTTTTTGCAGAAAGCTCACTAAATCCGGCTCGTTGGCGGTGACTTGCACGTGTGGACGCAGCGCATCAAGCGACGTGGCGGGCAGCGCAACATTAAACTGGCGGCCCAAATCAAGAATGGTTTGCGCGCGAATATTGCCATCAAGGTGGCGGTGAATATCGGTAAGGGGAAGTTTCTGATCAATCATGTCGCACTCGCTGAGTCATTCGTAAAGTGCAGAGCATTATAAAAAGTGTTTGCGCAACCGCGCCAGTGATTTGCGCAAAGCGTGCAACGGATGCTGCATTAATCAGCATCCGTTGGCTTTTAGCCGGTTTTCAGGGCGGCGATTAGCCGATCCAGGCCATCATCCAGCTTGCTGCGCGGGCATCCGGCGTTGAGCCGCAGGTAGCCACGACTGGCGACGCCGTAGGTTGAGCCGGGCATCATCGCCACTTTGTACTGATGAATCAGCCGCTGTTGCAGCGCCTGTTCATCAATGCCCAGTGGATTAAGGTCGATCCACGCCAGATAGGTCGCGGCGGGCGGCTGCCAGTTCAAGCCCGGAAACGCGGCGTGCAGTCGCTGAGCAACGTGCTGCAGGTTGCCACGCAGATACTCTCGCAGCGCATCCAGCCACGGCGCGCCATCACGATAGGCCGCCACCGTCGCCGCCAGCGCCATCACTGCCGGTGAAGACAGGCCATCCTGCTGTTTTAACGCCTGGAACCACGCTTGACGATCGTGCGGATCGGGAATGATGCCCCACGCGCCGGTCAGCGCCGGAATATTGAAGCTCTTTGATGCCGAGGTAAACAGCGCCCAATCGCTTTCTGCCACCTGGCTCCACGGCGTATGCGCCAGCGCGCCCAGTACCATATCCATATGAATTTCATCGCTGATGACCTTCACCCCATGACGTGCGCACAGCGCCGCCATCTGGCGCAGCTCCTCTTCACGCCACACTTTGCCGGTGGGATTGTGCGGGCTACACAGCAGCATCACTTTGCAGCAAGGCCGCGCCAGCAGCGCGTCCAGCATCACCATGTCGCATTGCCATGCATCTTGATAACGCTGCAACGGCAGCGCCAGCACGCGACGCTGATTGCCTTGAATAGTGTTGTAGAACGCATCGTAAGCGGGAGTGTGGATCAGCACTTCGTCATCCGGCTGCGTCCAGTGGCGCAACATTTGCGCCACCATATACATCACTGACGGGCCGTATACCAGCGCATCAGCCGCCACCTCGCTGGCAAAGCGGCTGCGCATCCAGTGCTGGATGGCGCAGAGGAAATCCTCATGCTGCCAGCGGCTGTAGCCCAACACGCCATGGTTTAGGCGCTGTTGCAGCGCCTGGATAATGCAAGGTGCGGTGGCGAAATCCATGTCCGAGATGGTGAAGGGCAGCAGATCCGCCACGCCGAAACGATCGGCAACAAAATCCCACTGCGTGCACCAGCTGCCGCGGCGATCCACCACCTGATTGAAATCAACGTTGTGCATCATTACACCGTTGCGCTCATCAGGTTCGACATCTCATCTTTCACCGATTGAACCTGTGGGCCGATCACCACCTGCAGGTTGGTCTGATTGACGTGCACCACGCCAATCGCACCGTTGGCTTTTAGCGCGGCATCGTCCACCTTGCTCATATCGATCACGGTTAAACGCAGGCGCGTCAGACAGTTATCCAGCGAGCTGATATTTTCAACCCCGCCGAGCGCCGAGAGGATCGCTGGCGTGTTATAGCCGGACTTACCGACGCCTGCGCGGCTGACTTGCTGCTCCACGCTGCTGGTTTCGGCTTCGCGGCCAGGGGTTTTGATGTTGAAGCGGGCGATAGCAAAACGGAAGATCACGTAGTAGGTGGCAAACCAGACGCCTGCAATCACCGGCACCCAATACCATTTGGTCGACAAGCCGTGCAGCACGCCGAACACGAAGAAGTCGATAACGTTGCCGTCGGTATTCCCGATGGTCACGCCGAGCATCGCCATTACGGTGAAGCCCAAACCGGTTAACAGCGCGTGAATCAGATACAGCGCGGGTGCGACAAACAGGAACAGGAACTCCAGCGGTTCAGTGGTGCCACCGACCACGCAAGCCACCACGCCAGAAATCAGCAGGCCCTTAATTTTGTGGCGGTTTTCTGGACGCGCGCAGTGATACATTGCTAACGCCGCGCCGGGCAAACCGCCGAGGAAGGCCGGCATTTTACCTTGCGACAGGAAGCGCGTGGCGCTCTCCGCGAAGCCGTGGGTTTCGCTACAGGCCAGCTGTGCCTGGAAGATGGTCAATGCGCCGCTGACGCTTTTACCGCATACGTCCAGCGTGCCACCCGCGTCGGTGAAGCGAATGATGGCCACCAGAATGTGCTGCAAACCAAACGGCAGCAGCAGGCGCTCGCCGGTGCCGAAGATCATCGGGCCAAACTCCCCCGCGCTGTTGATCACCCATCCCAGGCCGGTGATGGCACGGGCAAAGAAAGGCCAGATCAGCGGCACCACTAAACCGAGCACGCCCATCGCCATGGCCGTGACGATCGGCACAAAGCGCGTGCCGCCAAAGAATGCCAGCGCATCCGGTAAGCGGATGTTGTGGAAGCGTTCGTGCAGCCAGAAAACCACAATACCCACAATCACCGCGCCGAGAATACCGGTATCAATCGATTGAATGCCCAGAATATTTTGCACGTTGTTGGCTTTCAACAGCGCGGCATCGGTAGTAGGCAAAATGCCGTTAATGTTCAGCCAGAAGTTGATGCTGAGGTTCAACACCGCATAGCCAACAAAACCGGCGAAGGCGGCAACGCCTTTATTTTCCCGCGCCATGCCGAGTGGAATGGCAATCGCGAACATCACCGGCAGGTAGCTGAAGGCAAAGGAGCCGATTTTTGCCAGCCAGATAAACAGGTACTGCAGGAAAGGTTGATCGAGCAGCGGAATCAGCGTCAGCACATCGTGGCTGCTGAGTGAACTGCCAATCCCGAGCAGAATGCCGCAGAACGACAGCAGGGCAACGGGCAACATAAAGGTTTTACCCAGGCTTTGGAAAAATTCCCAAAGCGACATTTTCGGGCGGCTGGCGGGCATAGTATCTCCTGGATGAAATTAAACGGGGCAAGGTGGTGCTTAATGTTTGTGCGTTAGAGACCTCAATCACCGCATGTCGGTAACGGCGCAATGGAGAGCGCGTTTACCGCAACTCCGCTGCTGTAGAGAAACGCGAAAAGCGCGCAGCATTCCGTTGTGCGGGTAACCTGCGATCCGCTTAACCGATCACCATTAAGCAATCTGGTGCAGGATGATAAAACGTTTTATCAACGCTTTTTGTGGCTATAGTCACAAAGCGTGACTAACCACAGGCTTTATTTTTGCGGGAATCAGTGTAACGTTTTATCACTTTGTATTTTCTGACGTTGTTACGGAAAAGTATGTCCCAGCAGAAAACCACCATTCATGATGTGGCGCAGGCCGCCGGCGTTTCGGTCTCAACCGTGTCACTGGTGCTCTCCGGTAAAGGCCGGATTTCCACGGCCACAGCCGCGCGCGTCAATCAGGCTATTGAGCAACTCGGGTACGTGCGAAACCGTTCCGCTTCAATTTTGCGCGGCGGAGAGAGCGGCGTGATTGGCCTGATCGTGCGCGATCTCAGCCAGCCGTTTTATGCGGCGATGACGGCAGGATTGAGCGAAATCCTCGAGCAACAGGGTAAAGTGCTGGTGCTCACCCAAAGCGGTCAGCATGGACAACATCTTAAGCGCTGCTTTGATACCCTGGTGGCGCAGGGCGCGGACGGCATCGTACTTGGCGGCGCCGTGGCGCAGGCCGATATGCTGGTGGCGCAGGCGCACGAGCAGGGCATTGCGCTGGTATGCGCCTCTCGCGCCAGCAGCCTGGAGAGCGTGGATTCGCTGCGCCCCGATAACAGCCTGGCGGCGCGTATGGCAACGGAATACCTGATTCGTCAAGGCCATCAGCGCATCGCGTGGATGGGCGGCCTGGGTTCATCTTTAACCCGCGCCGAGCGCATTGGCGGTTACTGCGCCACGCTGCTGCAATATGGCTTACCCTTTCGACCAGAGTGGATTATCGAATGTGACGACAGCCAGCAGCAGGTCTCGGCGCTAACGCTGGAGCTGCTGCGGCAACATCCGCGTATCACCGCGATTCTGGCGCATAACAGCCTGACCGCGCTCGGCTGCTATTTTGGTGCACAGCGTAGCGGACGAACATTGGGAGAAGGGGCGGTGGACAGTTATTTCACCCAGCAAATCGCGCTGGTGGGGTTTAATGACGATCCGCAGCGCGAAGTGAACGACTCCAGCATGACGTTTGTCAGCAGCGAAGCGCGCGATGTCGGGCGTCGTGCCGCCGAGCGCATGTTGCAGCGTCTAACGCAGCCGGAAGCGGAGACTCAAACGCTGATCGTCGCGCCGCAGCTGCTGCGCGGCACGGCATAAAAAAAGCGGCCATGTGGCCGCTTGATGCGTTTACGCGCAGATTACTCCGGCATGCCTTCGGTGGTTGGTCCACCTAACATATAGCGTGACAGGAACTGCTCCAGCGTCATTTTGTCGCCGTTCATGGTGACCTGGCCGTTGCCGTATTGCAGGCTGGTGACAATATTGTCATCTTGCTGCTGCGTCAGACGGAACATCTGGCCCATCGCCGCCAGGCCTTTCACCTGCTGATCCGCCAATTTCTGAGCATCATCACCCTGATAACCCTCTGCCAAACCCACATGTCGCATGGTTTCAGTGGCCATTGGCATATTGATGTTCAGCTTGCCATCAAGCGATTTCAGCACGCGATCCACGGCGGCGCCGAGGCTCTGCGCTTCACCCGTCACGCTGGCGGGATCGTTAAAGCCCACGTTCAGATTAAAGCTGCTTTCGCCTTTGTCATTTTTCCAGCTCAGCGGCGCGATGCTCAAGGTTGGCGCGCCTTTCAGCAGCGTTGGCAGGTTGTTGCGCAGAATGGTCTGAATGCTGGCCTGATAGCGAATAGGATCGTCAACCACGCCCGGCTGATTCAGCAGATCCTGCATCTGCGCGTTATAGGTATCCGAGAACGATTTCACCGCCTGCGCATCAAACTGGGCAAACTTCATCGCCAGCTTAGCTTCACCAAACGGCTGTTTTTGCAGGGTGATGTTGCCGACCTTAACATCCAGCGTGCCGCCGATTTTGCCGTCTTTATTGTCGAACGCTGAGGTGGTGTTCAGTTTCTCCAGCGACAACCCCTCCTGGCCGTTAATGCTGGCATTCATTTTATCCAGCGCAATGCTCTGATCGCCGACGCGCACGCCTTCCGGGCTAAGATGGGTGTCGCCGTTCAGCTTCAAACCGTTGAGGGTGAACAGCACCGGCATATCGACCTGATTTTTACTGGTCACCGCGATGCTGGAAAACTCGCCATCCAGGCTGACTTTGTCGCCTTTGCTGTCGGCGCTGATGTTCAGCGTGCCGCCGTTGGTGGCCAGACGATCGCCGGTTTGCGCATTGTTGTAATCCACTGCCAGCAAATTCAGGGCGGTGTTGGTCGCGCCGCTGTAGCCCACGCGAGTGTCTGCGGTCACCAGCGATTTGCCATCGGTCAGTTCAAATAGTTTTTTTACCGCGTCGGTGTTTTCCAACGTGGTGTGCACCGACGCCATGCTTGGAATCAGATTGCCGCGCTTAATTTGGGCAAACGGGAACGGTCCGTGATCGATGGTTTCGTTCAGCACGATGCTTTGACCCGGCTTCAACAGCGGGTTGTCATTGGTCTGCGAGCTGGCTTGAACCACCAGTTTGGTTTTGCTGCTAAACACGCCACGTTGGTAATCCTGATAGCTCAACGTCAGGCGACTGTTTGGCGCATACGCATTCAGCTGCGCATTGGCGTTTTGCAGCATCTCATCCATATGGCTTTCCAGCTGTTTGCCGGTAAACCATGACACGCCGGTCCAAATCACGCCGAGCGCCACAATTACACCTACGGCAACTTTGGTCTTTTTCATCGCTGTGTCGTCCTTATCCTTGCGTCCGCACGCCGCTGTTCGGAGTGCAACAGGTAGAGAAAAACGCCCGCAGGCGTTTTAAGTTAATAGTCTGAAAGAATAGCAGTTAATGCTGGCAGCGTCAGCCGGTTCAGCCCAGCTGGTTAAACACACGTGCCAGGCGACCGTTACCCGCTGCGCTTACCGGCGATTCGTTGGCCGCGATGAAGCACGATTCGCCCGGTTGCAGCACCAGCTGTTGGCCGGATTTTTCGATGATCGCCTGGCCTTCGATGCAGAACAGCACGGCAGCGCTCTGCTGCGCCAGGGTTTGCGGCGCGGCAGAGAGCGCGTGAATCGCAAAGGCAAAGTCTTCAACCGGAATCGGGAAGTGCAGCGTATCGCCATCCTGTTGCGGCTGCGTCAGCAGCGTGGCGGCCGGTTTTGCCTGAAACTTCAGGTTTGCCAGCAACTCGGGAATATCGATGAACTTCGGCGTTAACCCGGCGCGCAGCACGTTATCCGAATTCGCCATCACTTCCAGCGCCACGCCCTTCAGATAGGCGTGCGGCGTTTCGGCAAACAGGAACATCGCTTCGCCGGGTTGCAGCAACACCACATTCAGCAGCAGCGGCGAAAATAGCCCGCTGTCATCCGGATAATCGTTGGCGATGGATTTAATGGTTTGCCAGGGTTCGCCCTCACGCGCGTTAAGGGCTGATTTCAACACGCCAACCGCGCGCGATTTGGCTTCACCCTGCAACGACAGCAGCGTAGCAAACAGCTTCGCCAGGTTAGCTTCGTCAGCCTTTTCCAAAAAGTGGGCGATGTGCGGATGCGCACCGGCCACCGGTTCAAGCAGTGACACAATCTCATGCAGCTCGCGGAAACCGTTCATCGCCTGAAACGGCGTTAACGCATACACCAGTTCCGGCTTGTGGTTAGCATCTTTGTAGTTGCGCTCAGCGGCATCCAGCGGAATGCCCGCGGCATTTTCCCGCGCAAAACCCGCTTCAGCGGCGGCTTTGCTGGGATGCACCTGAATGGATAACGCCCGATCGGCGCACAACACTTTGAACAAAAATGGCAATTCGCCAAAACGTGTCGCCACCGCACTGCCTAACATAGCGTTCTGGTCGGCATCAATCACGTCGCGCAGCGAACGCACCGCGCCATTGAATGTGACGGTAGAAGGGCTTTTCGGATGCGCGCCCATCCACAGCTCGGCCATTGGCAAATCCTGAGGATTTGTCATGCCATACAGCTCGGTCAGTGCGGTTTTGCTGCCCCAGGCGTAGTTTTGCAGCGAATTGTTCATTTTTTGCATCATTTACCCTTAATAATCGTAAGTAATTAGGCTTATTAAAGCAGAAAGTGCCATCGAAAATACACGAACAAGTGCAATAAACGCGACAGGCTCGCATAATGTTAAATTCTTGTATGTGACAATCTTGCTCGCTCAACGGCGTCGCGGGAAGGCGTTTAGAGCGGAATCCTCAAAATCTGAGCTAAGGAGACGTAGTCATGGCAGCAAATCGCATTGAAAAAGACTCAATGGGACCGATTGAAGTACCGGCAGATAAGTTATGGGGCGCGCAAACGCAGCGCTCGCTGGAGCATTTCCGTATCTCAACCGAGAAGATGCCGGTGGCATTGGTGCATGCCCTGGCGCTGACCAAGCGTGCAGCTGCGCAGGTCAACCGCGATCTCGGCTTGCTGCCGGCAGATCGCGCGGAAGCCATTCTAAAAGCGGCCGATGAAGTGTTGGCGGATAAGCACAGCGAGGAGTTCCCGCTGGCAATTTGGCAAACCGGTTCTGGCACGCAAACCAACATGAATATGAATGAAGTGTTGGCGAATCGCGCCAGCGAAATTCTGGGCGGCGAGCGCGGCATGGCGCGGTTGGTGCATCCTAATGATGACGTGAACAAGAGCCAAAGCTCCAACGACGTGTTCCCCACCGCAATGCACGTCGCAGCGGTTATCGCCGTGCGGGAACAGCTGATTCCGCAGATTGAAGTGCTGAAAAAAACGCTGAGCGAAAAATCCGCGGCGTTCAAAGACATCGTCAAGATTGGCCGCACCCACTTGCAGGACGCCACGCCGTTAACGCTTGGCCAGGAGATCTCCGGTTGGGTGGCGATGCTGGAACACAACCTTAAGCATATCGAACACAGCATTCCACACGTGGCGGAACTGGCGCTCGGCGGCACGGCGGTCGGCACCGGTCTGAATACCCACCCGGAATATGCAGTGCGCGTAGCGCAAGCGCTGGCGGATCTGACTCAGCAGCCGTTTGTCACCGCGCCGAACAAGTTCGAAGCGCTGGCCACCTGCGATGCGCTGGTGCATTCACACGGCGCATTGAAAGGCCTGGCGGCGTCGTTGATGAAAATTGCCAATGACGTGCGCTGGCTGGCGTCCGGCCCGCGCTGCGGCATTGGCGAACTGGCGATCCCGGAAAACGAACCGGGCAGCTCGATCATGCCAGGTAAAGTGAATCCTACGCAGTGTGAAGCGCTAACTATGCTGTGCTGCCAGGTGATGGGCAACGACGTGGCGGTGAACATCGGTGGCGCATCCGGGAACTTCGAGCTGAACGTGTTCCGTCCCATGGTGATTCACAACTATCTGCAATCAGTTCGCCTGCTGGCGGACGGCATGGACAGCTTCAATCACCATTGCGCGGTTGGCATTGAGCCGGTGCGCGAGCGTATCGACCAGCTGCTGAACGAATCGCTGATGCTGGTGACCGCGCTCAACACGCACATCGGCTACGACAAAGCGGCGGAAATCGCCAAGCAGGCGCACAAGCAGGGGCTGACGCTTAAAGCCTCGGCGCTGCAACTGGGCTATTTGACCGAAGAGCAGTTCGACGAATGGGTGCGCCCGGAAGCGATGGTTGGCAGCATGAAGCAGTAAGCGGTTGCCTGATGCACGCAAGGCCGTTCAAGCGAACGGCCTTTTTTTATCAATGCCCACGCTGACATATGCACGCACCGCATGCGCATTGGATGCAGCGAAATGACAATATATTTACGCCGGCACATCGCTCCACACGTGCAGGCGCGGAATGATCAGATGCAGCGGCTGCGCCAGCGGCTTATGGCGATGCGCCACGTTGTCGGCATCGTAATTTAGCAGTTCACCTAGAATCGGCACCTGCGTGCGATCGCGGCAGAGCACCAGCAGCGGCGAAGGGCAGGCCAGCTGCACCTGCTTCTTGGTGCTGGCGCGCCACACGCGCGCAATCGGCTGTACTTTGACCGGACGCTTAATTTTCAGCTTCGCGCCAGCCGGTAATGACAAAATCGCCTCCAGCTCAAGCTGCACTTTTTCTGCCCACTGCTCCCGCGTCCACGGCGCCTGTGAACGATTGGCTTTCAGGCTGCGCTCCAGTTGTTCCACGATGTCATCACGCGTGACGTTTTTAATGATGTTTTTATTGGCCCAGCCAAAACGCAAACTGTCCGGCGCATGCAGCAGCGTCACGCTGCGATAGGCGTTAAGGGTAATCAACCCGCGTAAATGCTGATGCACAAACTCGAAGCGCGCTTCACTCGGCAGGCCAGATTCAACCGTGATTAACTGTTCGAGCTGGTGCTTAAGCCGGTTGATGTCGTCCACTTGCTCGGTGATCTGCGTCTGCATCGCCTCATCGGCTTCGATGCAAATCGCGCCCGGCAAGCGTACCGCCGCTTTAGTGCTGAGTTTCTCGGATTGATGCTGCATAAACAGGCGGCAATAGTGGGCGAGGGCCATCTCACGCGCGCTTTTGCCGAGGTGCTGGGTCACGGTGATACGCTCGATTTCATCGTGCTCGTGGCCTTTTTCAATCTCCGGCAGGCTAAACACGCGGGCTATCAGCAGCGGTTGCTGCTCCACCAGCTGCCGTAAATTGCCCAATGCCTGTTCTAAATCGTTCACGCAGGCATGTAAATCGGCTACTAAATCATATCGCGCCATAGAAAAGCCCCAGTAGTTACAACATACTTATAGTTTAGAATGGTTGGTGCACATCTGCCAGTACCTAACGCTGATTTTGTTAACCAGGTCGCAATGGCGTTTTTCCAATAGGATGAACGTGTTATAACCATGCTTTGCCTGCTAACGGAAAATCGTCGTGACGTTTCACTCAAAACCCGCCGTTCCCGCCATCATTACGCTTGGACTTGTGCAAATCCTGTCATGGGGCGGATCGTTCTACTTAATGGCGGTGATGGCGAATCCGATTGTGGCGGATACCGGTTGGTCGCAGCAGTGGATTTACGGCGCGTTATCGCTGGGCATTTTAATCTCCGGGCTATTGGCACCGCTTAGCGGGCGCTTGATTGCACGCTCGTATGGTCGCGTGTTGCTGGCAGCGAGCGGGGCGGTGATGGCGCTTGGCCTGGTCATTATGGGATTGAGTCATCATCTGCTGCTGTTTCTGTTTGCCTGGCTGATTATCGGCATCGGCATGGCGATGGGATTGTACGACGCGCTGTTTGCCACGCTCGGCACGCTGTATGGCGGGCAGGCGCGCGGCGCGATCACCGGCATTACCCTGATTTCGGGCTTCTGTACCACTTTGGTGTGGCCGGGGACGGCGCTGCTGATTCACTGGCTCGATTGGCGAGGTGCCTGCTTTGCGATTGCCGCATTGCTCAGCGTGTCCGTTTTGCCGGCCTATTTTTACGCGCTGCCTGCGCCACAGCATCAACCCAAAGCAAATAAACCAACCCATAATGTCCACGGCAACGACATCGCCCCGGCGCTGTTCTGGTTGCTGTGCAGCATCTTCACCCTGGCGTCGGTGATCATGACGGCCATCTCAGTTCAACTCATCGCCTTGCTGCAAGCCAGCGGCCACAGCTTGACCTCCGCGCTGGCGATCAGCGCGATACTTGGCCCGTGCCAGGTAGGATCGCGCATTGTCGATATCGCTTTTAAGCGCGGGCATCCGATTTGGACCACGTTTTTCTCGGTGGGATTGGTGGCGCTGGGTTTACTGATCCTGGCGCTCTATCCGCAATGGGCGCTGGTTAGCATGGTGTTATACGGTGCAGGCAATGGCTTGCGCGCCATTGTGCGGGGAACTTTACCGCTGGTGATGGTCAAACCTGAGTCCTACGCGATCGTGGTCGGGCGCATGGCGCGTCCCGCCCTGATTGGGCAGGCATTAACACCGCTGGTGGGTGGCTATGTATTTGCACATCTAGGCGCGGACGCCACCTTGTGGTTATTGTGTCTGTTGGCGTTGATCAACGTGCTGTTGGTGGGCGTGTTGAAACAGAAATTACCGCGCGCTAACCCGCAGTCGGAAAGGAAAGCAATAAACTAAGCAGCCTGTGCGCTTCTACGCATTCAAATGATGAATACGTGCCTTGATCACCGGCGTTGGCTTCTAAAAAGCAACAGTGTTTGTTATATTTATTGCTTATTCATTACACACATTCGCGGCATAAAAACAACGAAATCGCCCGCAACTCAGGATATTGAAATGCTTGATTACCGCTTCCCGACAGCTTTGCAGATGGTTTTGAGCGTAGCGATGGCGGAGCAACTGGGTAAACGCTCGACCAGCGCCATTTTGGCTTACGGTCTTGAAGCGAATCCCAGTTTCATTCGGAAACTGATGGTTCCGCTGACGCGCGATGGCATTATTGTCTCGACTTTAGGTCGTACCGGCTCGATTCATTTGGGCCGCCCGGCCGCCGAGATCACGCTGCGCGATATCTACACCTCTGTCATTGAAGATAAAAAACTTTGGGCCTCGCGCCCGGATGTTGCACCGCGTTGTTTGGTGAGCGCCAACCTGTGTTGGTACTTCAAATCCATTGCGGAAGAGGCCGAAGAGGCGTCGCTGAAGGTGCTGGAAACCCGCACCGTGGCAGATGCGCTGGCCGAGTTGAAGAAAAACGACACCAGCAGCTGCGATGAGTTGCCCGACCTCGAACTCGCCGATCTCTGCAAAAAAGCCCGTTAATCCCCCTAAAAAAGCGCATCGACCGATGCGCTTTTTTTTGTTTCCTGCCAATAAACAATCCGGGCACCTGGCCCGGATTGTTCGTCTTCTTAGACCGTTAAACGGTTTGCACCTCGGCTTGTTCTGGCTGCTTGCGCGTCACCAGCTTACGCAGCGTCACGTAAAACACCGGCGTCAGGAACAGACCAAACAGCGTCACGCCCAGCATGCCAGAGAACACCGTGATGCCGGTGACGCCGCGCACTTCCGCGCCCGCGCCTTCGCCCAGAATCAGCGGAATAGTACCGGCGATAAAGGCAATCGAGGTCATCACAATCGGACGCAAACGCAAGCGGCAGGCTTCCAGCGCCGATTCCACAATGCCTTTACCCTGCATCTCCAGCTCGCGCGCAAACTCCACGATCAGAATCGCGTTCTTACACGCCAGGCCCATCAACACCACCAGGCCGACCTGCACAAACACGTTGTTGTCACCGCCGGTCAGCCACACGCCAACCAGCGCAGACAGCATCGTCACCGGGACAATCAGGATCACCGCCAGCGGCAGCGTCCAGCTTTCATATAGCGCGGCCAGCACCAAGAACGCCAGCAGCACCGCCACCGGGAAGACAATAAACGCGGTATTGCCTTGCGTTGCCTGCTGATAGCTCAGGTCGGTCCACTCGATATTCATGCCGTTGGGTAACACCTGGCCGGACATCGCTTCCAGCTGCTGCATGGCCTGCGCCGAAGAGAGCACGCGCGGATCGGCATCGCCAATCAAATCTGCCGCCGGATAGCCGTTATAGCGAATCACCAGATCCGGCCCGTAGGTGGTGGTGATGTTCACCATGCTGCCAATCGGCACCATTTCGCCCCGATCGTTACGCGTGCGCAGATTTGCAATGTCCTGCACGCTGTCGCGGAAGTCACCATCTGCCTGCGCCATCACGCGCCATGTGCGGCCAAACTTGTTGAAATCGTTAACGTAGGACGATCCCAAATAGGTTTGCAGCGTACTGAACAGATCGGTCAGCGACACGCCTTGCGCTTTGGCTTTATCGCGATCGACTTTCACATCCAGCTGCGGCACGTTGGCCTGATAGGACGAGATCGGGAACATCATGCCCGGCGTTTGCATCACCGCGCCCGACAAGCTGTTGATGGCGGTTTGCAGCGCACCGTAACCCAAACCAGCGCGATCCTGCACATACAGCGAATAGCCGGAACCCTGGCCGAGACCCAGAATTGGCGGTGGCATAATGGAGAAGCCAAAGCCCTGCTGAATTTTGGCGATTTTGGCATTCAACTCGGCGTTGATTTCCGCCGCGCTGCGCGTGCGCTCGCTAAACGGTTTCAGGCCAAAGAACACCGTGCCGGTATTGGGCGTGTTGGTGAACTGCAACGCATTCAAGCCGGGGAAGGCCACGGAGTAGGCCACGCCTTCGGTGTTCATGCCGATTTCGCTCATCTTACGAATCACTTCATCGGTACGCGCCAGCGACGAACCTTCCGGCATTTTCACGCCGCCGATCAGGTAGAGCTTATCCTGCGTCGGAATAAAACCGCCCGGCACGCTGTGGAACATGAATCCGGCACCGGCCAACAGCAGCACATACACGCCGAAAACCGCGCCGCGCCGACGCAGCGTCTTACCGACCATATTTTCATAGCCGTTGGAACTGCGCTGGAAGAAGCGGTTGAAAGGGCGGAATACCCAGCCCAGCAGGCGATCAATTATGCGCGTCGGCAGGTCTTTTTTGGCGTCATGCGGCTTCAGCAGCATGGCCGCCAGCGCGGGCGACAAGGTCAGCGAGTTAATCGCCGAAATCACCGTGGAAATGGCAATCGTCACCGCAAACTGCTTATAGAACTGGCCGGTCACGCCCGACAAAAACGCCATCGGCACGAACACTGCGCACAGCACCAGCGCGATGGCGATAATCGGCCCCGACACTTCGCGCATCGCCTGATGCGCCGCCGCCGACGGCGACAAGCCTTGCTCAATGTTACGCTCGACGTTCTCCACCACCACGATGGCGTCATCCACCACAATGCCGATGGCGAGCACCAAACCAAACAAACTCAGGGTATTGAGCGAGAAGCCGAGCAGATACAGGATGCTGAAAGTGCCGACCACCGAAACCGGCACCGCCAGCAGCGGAATGATCGAGGCGCGCCAGGTTTGCAGGAACAGAATCACCACCAACACCACCAGCACAATCGCCTCGAACAGCGTTTGCACCACGGCGCGGATTGAATCGCGCACAAACACCGTCGGATCGTAAGGCGCAGCCCACTGCACATCGTCCGGGAAGCGCGTTGCCAGTTCCGCCATTTTGTCGCGTACCGCATTCGACAAATCGATGGCATTGGCGCCGGGTGCCTGGAAAATACCAATGCCGACCGCATCTTTGTTATTCAGCTGCGAACGCAGCGCGTAACTGCCAGAACCCATCTCGATACGCGCCACGTCGCGCAGGCGCACCAGGGTGCCGTCGCTGGCGGTTTTCAGGATGATGTTGCCAAACTCCTCTTCGCTTCCCAGCCGCCCTTGGGTGTTGATCGACAGCAGAAAATCGCTCTGTTTTTTCAACGGTTCCGCACCCAGCTGACCGGCAGAAACCTGCACGTTCTGCTCCTGCATCGCGCTGACCACATCGGAAGCGGTTAAGCCACGCGCCGCCACTTTGTTGGGATCGAGCCACACGCGCATCGCATATTCGCCCGCGCCGAAAATCTGAATCTGTCCTACGCCCGGCAGGCGCGCCAGTTCATCCTTCACCTTTAACGTGGCGTAGTTACGCAGATACAGCGAATCGTATTTGCCCTGCGGCGAGAACATGTGTACTACCAACGTCAGGGTAGGCGACATCTTCTGCGTGGTTAAGCCCAGCTGACGCACTTCTTCCGGCAAACGCGCTTCGGCTTGCGCCACGCGGTTTTGCACCTGAACCTGCGCCTGATCGGGATCGGTACCCGGACGGAACGTCACGGTGGTGACCAGCACGCCATCGGAACCGGCTACCGACTTCATGTACATCATGTTTTCGACCCCGTTAATCGCCTCTTCCAGCGGCGTCGCCACGGAATCGGCAATCACTTTGGGGTTGGCGCCAGGGTACTCCGCGCGTACCTGCACGCTCGGTGGCACGACGTTGGGGTATTCACTGATCGGCAGCAGCGGAATGGCGATCAGGCCGGTGGTAAAGATTAAAATCGACAGTACCGCCGCGAAGATCGGTCGGTCGATAAAAAAGCGGGAGAAATCCATAACAGGCAGTCTCGAAGGTTATTGAGCGGAGCGCATTGCCACCGGTTGAGCGGTCACCGGCATGCCAGGCATAAAGACTTTCTGTAAGCCGTTGACGATCACGTGGTCGCCAGGTTTCAGACCCTGCTGCACGATGCGCAAGCCGTTGGCGAGATCGCCAGCCTGAATATCGCGACGTTGGGCTTTGCCTTCCGCATCCACCACGTAAACGTATTTACGATCCTGATCGGTCAGCACCGCTTTATCGTCCACTAACAGCGCAGTGAATTCAGCGCTGCCCGGCAAGCGCACGCGCGCAAACAATCCTGGCGTGAACTGCCGCTGCTGGTTATCCAGCGAGGCGCGCATGCGAATAGTGCCGGTGCTGGCGGTGAGTTGGTTATCAAGGAAATCCACGGTGCCGCGATGGGGATAACCTTGTTCGCCGGTCAAGGCGATTTCCACCGGCAGCGAACCGCGATTTTCGCCTTTGCGCGCCATCGCCTGATATTGCAGGTAAATGGCTTCATCCACGTCAAAATAGACGTACATGCGATCCTGCGACACCAGGGTAGTGAGCACGCTGGCGCTGTCTCCGGCGCTGACCAGGTTGCCAGTGGTGATCATCGCGCGGCTGGCGCGACCATCAATCGGCGCGGTCACGCGGGTGAAATCGAGATTCAGCTGCGCCATATCGACCGCCGCCTGCGCCGACAGCACATTGGCCTGCGCCTGGCTGGCGGCAGAACGGCGCTGCTCCCACTCTTCACGGGATACGACGTTGGTGCCAATCAGCTTATCGGTACGCGCGGATTCGCTGCGGGCCAGCACCGCCTGGCTGCGCGCGCTGGCGAGTTCGGCTTGCGCCTGTTCCAGCGTCGCGCGATAGGTTCGGTCATCAATGGTGAACAGCACCTGGCCCTTTTTCACTTCATCGCCTTCGCGATAATTCACCTGATCGATATAGCCCGACACGCGCGGGCGCAGCTGCACGCTTTGCACCGCTTCGAAACGCCCATTGAAGCTGTCCCACTGGCTGACTTTTTGCTCTACCACCTGCGCGACACTCACTTCGGGCGGCGGCGGCGGGGCGTTTTGCGCCACGCCGCGATCGCAACCGGCCAGCAGGCTTCCCAGCAACATCACTCCTGACAGGCTTACCGCCCGACGAACCCCATTTGTTTGCAGATGCATTGTTGTTATTCCGCTTGGTGAGAAAAATTGAAACGTACGAAAAATCTGCAACTTTAACGGTTGCATTAAAACGCGTTGAGTGTAGGCTTGGGCAAACTGCATCTGCAAGAATATCTGATACACTTTATGTGCGGTTTTGATCATTGCGTTGGCGCGGGTCGAAAGCCCCCACGAGTAGTGCGGCATTTAATGTAATAATAAAACTTGCATTAAATGCGATAGTCGGTCACCCTTAAAGTGTAATTGCAACTGATACTGATACTGTTCGCAAGGCGACGGGAGAGATTGAGATGATGAGCACCGCGTTTATTCACGATTTGATTGACTGGATTGATAACAACATCGAGGCACGCCTCGATCTGGACACCGTAGCAGGGCGCGCGGGCTATTCGAAATGGCACCTGCAACGCATGTTCAAAGAGCACACCGGTTTGCCGCTGGGCGAATACATTCGTGAGAAGAAACTGAAGAAATCGGCTGATCGACTGACTACCAGTAATGAGCCGATTCTCAACGTGGCGATTTCGCTGGGCTTCGACTCACAGCAGTCGTTCAACCGCAGCTTTAAACGCCAATATGGCGTTGCACCGGGCGCCTGGCGTCGTCATGCCGCACACGCCCCGAGCGCCATGCAGTAATCCTCCGCCAGGGCCAGCTCAGCTGGCCCGCGTTTTTCCCCGTCATTTCCCGTCATAATTCACATTGCAGATGCGTTGGCTGCGCTCATTCACTCAGGTCACTTACTCCTGTAAGCTCCCAGGGATTGATTCCCTTGCCGCGTTATATCGCTATGTCAAAAAAACTCCTTATCGCCATCATGCTGCTGTTGGTCGTGCTGTGGTTCGCACTGAAACCGCACTTTTCCGGGCAGAACAGCACGAAACCTGCCGATATCGCTCAGCTTACCGATGCCAACAACGTTGCGCGTTGGGTGCAGCAACATCAGCGTTTACCTGAGTTCTATCTCACTAAAGATGAAGCACGTCGTCAGGGTTGGAATCCCAGCAAAGGCAATTTGTGTGACGTATTGCCGGGCCGGGCGATTGGCGGCGATCGCTTTGGCAACCGCGAAAAGCGCCTGCCGATGCAGCATGGCCGCCTGTGGTTTGAAGCCGACGTCAACTATGCTTGCGGCCATCGCGATGCCGATCGTCTGCTGTACTCCTCAGAT
The DNA here is from genome assembly GCA_966185695.1 of uncultured Pantoea sp. Classification (GTDB taxonomy): domain Bacteria; phylum Pseudomonadota; class Gammaproteobacteria; order Enterobacterales; family Enterobacteriaceae; genus Pantoea. The sequence continues at coordinate 96,793 of CBIFUL010000003.1, forward strand.
GGCTTGATTTTCCTTACCACCGATCACTATCGCAGCTTCAAACGGGTGCCTTAAGCATGCTGACGCTCACTTTCGATTTCCAAACCTTGGCCGATCGCCCGGCGTTTTACCGCCTATTGGTGCAACAAAGCGCCTGCCCAAAGGATTTCGGTAACAATCTGGATGCGCTGTGGGATTGGTTGACCGGCGGCATGGCGCTGCCCGCGACCTTTTATCTGCAAAACGTGGAGCAGGCCAGCGCGCAGGCGGAGTTTGCGCCGCTGCTGGCGTTGCTGGATGAGGCGTCACAGCAGCTGGATGGCGAGCTGCGACTGATAAAATCGTAGCGTTTCGGGAGGTAAGTACATCCGGTAGCGGCGCGATTTATCGCGCCGCTACCGGATGTGCGGGGGGATGGCTGGGTCACCATCCCATCCCATCAGGCATGCAGCGGCAGCAGTAAAATCGCCAACATTTGCCGTGCGTTCGCGGGCAGATCGCCGCCGCCGGTGTAGCCGTTATTCTCAGTGATCACCGAATTCAACCCCACCAACCAATCGTAAATGTAATACGCCGTGTGATTCGCCGGTGCGGCGGACAAACGCGTCAAACGCTGTCCCGGCGAGAAACTCACGCTCGGCGCCGGCGGACGCGCAAAAATGGTTTGCCCACGGTTCACACGACTTTCCGGCCGCTCGCTTTCCGGGCGCTGCAAGAATCCCAGCCACGCCACAAAATCGCCCAGCACCGTCATCGCGCGGGAAACCTGGCGATCGGTGCGCGCCTCGTGGGCGCTGGCCTGCGCATCCGGCTCGTTGAGCGCGTTTTGCAGTTTGCTCAGCACCTTTAGACGGAAGCTGGCGGTGATCAGCTCTTCAACCAACATCTCCAGCGTCGGTTTATCGACGTTAAGCAGCGCCAACAGGCTGCGGCTTTCCGGGAGCTGGCGTAGATGTTCCAGCCATAGCGCAAACACCTGCTGTGGGAACTGCTGATCGCGCTGACCGCCCGCGCTGCGCGGTTCGGCGGTGGCAACCGGCTCATCTTTAAATAGGTCGAATTCGAAGCCGATGCCGAAATAGCTCTGCTCGGCAGCGGCGGTTTTGGCGCTGAGCTGGCTGCTGACGTTGCTGCCGCTCTGGCTCAGCCACAATTGGCGTACCGCTTCGCGCGAAGGCTGTAAGCGCTCCAGCAGTTCACCGTGCAACCCGGTGCGATGCTGCAAACATTTCAGCAGCGTGTCGGAAATTGCCTGCTTGCGCGCCGCCTGTTCCGGCGTGGCGCTGGATTCGGTCCAAGGCTGCAAGCGCTCCACCAGCTTGTGCTGCAGCGCGCTGAGCTGCTGCGCCAGACGATCGCGGCGCGCTTCCGGCTGCATCTCATCCTGCAACCAGCTGCCCATGCGATCGACGCCTGCGCGATCCAGCGCCAGCATTGAACCCCAACTTTGGCCCGGCTGACCAATTTGGCGCTGCACCGCTTCATCGACGTTGATCTGCTGATGGCGCGCGTCATACGAGGTAATCGCCCAAATCAAACGCGGTTTGCTTTCGTTCTGGTGAAGATGCCATTCACGCAGCGCGCTGGCGGCGATGTCGGTATCCTGACGCTGGCTGGCAGCGGTGCAAATCAGCATCAGATCAATGCCCTGACGCGCGGCATACCAGCCCGGCAGCAGCGCACGTTTCTGATCCAGCAGCGTTGCACGCAGCGGATCGCGCTGGCGCAGTTGATTAAGTTCATCCTGCTGGGCACGATCGGCGGGCATGCCCGGCGCGGGCAGTTCCAGCATATCGGCGTCATCATACAGCGCCTGGCGCGGCGTTGAGCTGAGCGGCAGGGTGATCTCCAGCGTCAGCAGCGACAGCAATCCCAGCGGCACCGGCTGCGCTTTGCCAATTCGATTGGCGACGATCGGGCACACTTCAATCATCTCGTGCGCATCGGCGTCGTTGCTGATCAGCTTTTCCGCCGGCAGCGAGGCGTCATCGGCCAGCAGGCTGAGCGGTGCGAGTAAGCGCGGGGCGTGACGCAGCTGATGACGCAAATGCATCAGGCTGCGCAGGGTTTCACTCAGCGGATGTTGTCCCGGCCACAGCAGCGCAAACAGCTGTACGCGGTCATCCACATTCAGCCACGGCGCCAGCTCCACCGCCTGCGGCCAGAAGTGGCGATCCAGCACCTCGGCGTGACGGTGGTGACGGCGGCTCCACGCCCACAAGGTGATCAGCGCATCGCTGTCCAAACCCGGCTGCACCTCGGCCTGACGATGGCGCTGCAAGCGTTGCAGCGCCGCATCCATCACCGCGCTATCCGGCTGCGCTTCGGTTTTGGCGCAGGCCAGCACCAGACGAATCAGCTCCACTTCGCTCAGCAGCGTCATCTCCAGCGGCCAGGCGCTGGATTGGGTATCGCGCTGATGGCTAAAGCGCGTGGCGATGGCGTAATCGAGATTGCCGGGATTGATGTTCTGGAAATAGTTCAGGGTTCTGTCGCCGAGCCGGGCGATCAGTTGGCCTTGCGCATCGCCGACCATTTCGCTCAGCAGCCAGGCTTTACCCGCTTGCGCTTGACCAAACAGCGCCAGCGTCACCGGACGCGCCAGCTGCCGCGCCAGCGCATGACTCTCCACGCGCGCACGGCGCAGCTGTAGCGTCAGCGTGTCGGCTTCCATCGCCAGACGCGGCGCGTGCGCCCGGTGGTTTTCCACCCAGTTCAGCGCGCCATCAAGGGTTTCCTGCATCAAACTCAGGCGTTTGGCGGGCGTCACCGCCGTGGTTTTTTTCGCAGTTCTCATCGTTTGCAGACGCTCCCGCTGTCGATCCAATATTGCGCATTCGCGTTGCCGGTGGCGGAAAGCGTGTTCAGTTTCAGGCTCAGCTGCTCCAACGGCACGCGCGTGCCGTCATCCATGCGCGCATCGCTCAGCACCAGACGTTCCGGGCCGAGGTTGTCCGGGCCGGGCTGCACCGCTAGTTTGATGCGCAGCACGCTTTCACCGGCCACTTTGCGCGCCAGCGCCGAATCCACGATGCTCAGGCTGTAGAGCGGCGACGCTGGCCAGCGATCGTTATCCAGCTGGCGGAAACCGAGGCAGACGTTGCCGCGAATGCGGAAGCTGCTTTTACGATCCAGCGCGAACGTGCTGCTGTCGAGATCGATTTCGCTGTAGCACAGGTTGTCGTCGCTCAGTGAAGAGGTTTCATCCAGCACGCCGAGATAGCGAATGGTGGAGTAAGGTTCGAAATCGCCGGCGCGGAACCAGAAGCTGCTGAGGCGCAGATCCAGCGCCAGCAGGCACAGCATCGCGCCCACCGCAGCGGTGGATTTCGGGTTATCAATGCGGCCTTGCTTGTTAAACGGATACCAGTCGCTGGTGTGATAGCCTTCCAGCGACAAAATGCGGCTGCCGGGCAGCGGCTGCAAGTGGCGCACCAGCGCCTGAATACCCGGGAAGCGCGAAGGGCGGCCCGTCAGCAGCAGCACATCGCACTGATACAGCGATACCACTTCGCACATCGCGCGCAGCGCCGGAATGATCGCCATGCGATGTTGCAGGAACTCCCCGTGCAGCTGCGCCATGCTCACCACCAGCGGCACGTCGAGCAGATCGAAACGGCTGTCGCCGCCCAGCGTGCGCTGAATTTCACCGTTAACGAACGCCAACACGCTGCTGGCCGGTTTTTGCGGCACCAGCTCGCCAAACAGCGCGTTGATTTCGCTGTGGCTGTCGAGCGGGTTCCAGTTTTCGTAGCGCTCCAGTACCGCCTGCGCCAGCGGAATGAACAGCTGTAGCGTCACCTGCTGACGCAGCGTGGCTTGCCCATCCATGCGGCTGTCGTGGCCAAACAGTTTGTTCATCAGCGGTTCGGCCAGGGTCAAACCGGCTTTCTGCAGGCTCTGTTGCAGCGCAGGCAAAATCCACAGCTGAATCACGTCGAGCAAGATGTCATCGCCCGCCACTTTAAAGCCTTCGCGGAACAGCAGGCGCGGCGTGATTTTGACGTTATTGCCCTGGCCATCATCCAGACGATATTGCGTAATGGCGAGATCGGTGGTGCCGCCGCCGATATCAATCGAGGCGATGCGCAGGCTTTTCCCCGGCAGTTCATCGGTTTCACGCGGACGATCCGGGCGCGCCATGCTGCTGAAGAAATCTTCCGCGCGCCCGGCGAAGTTGACCTGGGTTTCGTTAAACAGCCACACCATTTGTCCGCAGGTGGCTTCGTCCCACTCCATCTGCACATCCGGCACCGGACGCAGGCTGGTTTTCTGGCTGGCCGCGCTGAAATCCTCTTCAGCCGCGTGCCAGCCTTCGGCTTTCCACACCAGCGCGATAGCTTCCTGCATGCGGCGACGGAAAATTTCGCGCTCGGGTTTCGGCATCGCGGAAGGCAGCGTCAAAATCACATGGCGCAGCTGGCGCGGTGCCTGGCTTTGCGGCATGCGCTGGCGCTGCGCCACGCTGTTCATCTGCATCATCGCCTGCGCCAGCAGCTCGCACAGCATAAAGGTCATCAGCGAACTGCGGCTGTAGCTGGCGGAAAACACCGGCAGACGTTCATCTTCAGGCAGGGCGTGCAGCGGTTGGCCTTCATCATTGATGAGCAGCGTGAACGGCAGCGCGGTGGCCTGCGGCTCGTCGCTGCTGCCGTGGGCGTTGAAGCGCCAGCCCGGCTGATAGCGGGCTTCATCCCATAAATAGCGGCGCGGGCTGGATAGTCCGGTGCTGCCTTCAGTGCCGGCACGCAGCAGCGCAAGGCGGCTGGCTTCACGGCCCACGCGCGTCAGCGATGGCCACATAAAGGCATTTTCGCGGCCGCTTTCCAGCGAGAAGTTGGCCTTGCCGAAGCGGGGTTCAGCAAATTCCAGGCGGCTGTCGAACAGCTCGTTGTAGACCTGATGCGGTTCAGAAAGGTCGCGCAGCTGCAGTTCATAGGTTTGACGCAGGCCGCTGCTCTCTTCGGCGTGATCTTCCACCAGAATGCCGCAGGTGTGCGAGTTACCGACGTCAAGAATGATATCGACGTTGACCGCAGGCGCTTGGTGCGACGCCGCCTGAATGGTGATTTCGGCCAGATCGAGCTGCTCACCCAGCAGCTCCAGCAGATTGAGATAGTGCGCCTGATATTCAAACTCGCGCAGCGCCTGATTAAGCTCCTGCTCACGCCGCGTTTCCAGCGCATCAACCTGCTGCGCGAAGGTTTCACGCAGCCAGCCGTCAACCCAGGTGTGATCGAGGAATTCGCCCAGCTCGTAGTTGTGCCACGCCAGCGCGAAGCTGACGCCGTTTTGCGCATCGGCTTTGCTTAAGCCGTGCTGCTCGCCGCCCTCGTGTTCTGCCACGATGCGCGTATCAAAGGCGAGGGTGATGCGATGGGTGTTGCCCGCCGCATCCGGCTGCGTCAGCGGCGCCAGATGCAAACGCGCCCAGTTATCCGGGCCGCCAATAAAACGGCGTCCGCTGGTGCAGCGCAGCACCGGCAGCGGCAGCCACTGATGCGCCAGCAGTTTCAGGGAATCCGCCAGAGCGATATCCGATTCCGGGCGCACCACTTCAGCCGCGCCGCCATCTTCGGGATAGAGCAGGAATTTGCCGCTGTTGCCGTCTACGTTAAGACGCAGCAGCGGGCCGTTTGCCGTTTGGCGGACAAACTGACGGCGTGCCTGTAACGCAGGCAAACGCAGACCAAAATCGAGAAACTGCACACCGCTATCTTCGATCAGCGTGATTTTCTGTTTGTCATCGATGAGGGGAGCCAACATGTTTACTTACTCTCACGCTTAATCGTCAACGGGAAGACCTGATCCGCGCCATATTGCGCGGTACAGCTGGCGATGCCATCACCGGCTTTACACACCAGCTCCGGCATGCGGTAACGCGATTTGTCGCTGCAGCTGGCAGTATAGCGGCTACGCACTTCCATGCTGCCTGCGGCGGTCATCGCGGCGGTGACATCGGCTTTACAGCGGATGTTGTCGCCTTGAGTGATGGTTGCGGTGCCTTTGCCGTTGCGGATTTGATAACGCAGGCTAGGCGGTTTGCCGGTGGGTAAATTGGTCTGGCGCAGAGTGACGCGCCAGGTGCCGTTGATGAATTTTACCGAGCCGATGCGTGCATCTTCGGTGGTCATCACCAGATCGTCGGCTTTCGCCGGTTCGGTGTGTTCAGCCACCACTTCCAGCGGCGCGACAGGTGCAGGCGCAGCGGCCACCACCGTGGCGGGCGCTTGCGGCAACGTAGCAGCCAACTTTTCGGCATTAACCCGCGCGACAGGCGGCTTAGTGCGCGGTGCGGCAGCCGGTTCGACCTGCGCCACCGGCTCCGCCTGGGGTGCGGATGAACTGTGTAACCAAAACGCCACACCCGCTGCAACCGCTGCCGCCACCGGCAGCAGCAGCGCTAACGGACGCAGCGCAAAGGTGCGGCGCGGCGCGGGCGCGGGCTCAGGTGCGGGCTGCGGTTCCGGCTCGGGCGCGATGATTTCCGGCTCAGGCTCAACCGCTTCCGGTGCCGCTTCAACCACCGGTTCCGCCGCAGCAGGCGGCACGTCAATCAGCGGGGCGATCACCGGCGCCACCACCAGCGGCGCAGGAATCGGTGCAGGCGGCGGTTCAGGCAGCAGCGGCGGCAGTTCGTCCTCAAGCGTGTCGCGCAGGCAGGCGAGCGCGTCATCGCGCGAACGCGCCTGCGGATCGACAAAGCCCCAGAAGGTGATGACCGGTTTGCCATCCACCAGATAGACGTATTGCTGATCCGGGAACTGCAGGGTTTTGCTCAGCAGCGCAGCAAACAGGCGCATGGCGGGATTCTCCGCGTCGCGCGCGCGCAGGCTAAGGGCGTGCAGATCCTGCTGATTGAGCGTCAGCAGTTCCAGCGCCTGGCGGCGCTCGTGATCGCTGGCACCCAGCCAGGATTTGACTTTGCCCGGGAACGGCGCGTACCAGTCAAGGCGGTCACCGCGCTCGTTGGCCTGCGGAATGGCAAGGCAGTTAGCCAGCGTGGTTTGGCGGCGCAGGCGCAAGGTTTCACGGATTTGCAGAGCAGAGGCCCAGACTGGCTGGCCGTTTTCACCCAGTGCCAGTACCGTGTCCAGATTGCCGCTGCGCAGAAAAGTTTTTGCCACTCGTTGGGCCCTTATCGGTGGTTGTCTGAGGCAGAACATCGTGTGTTGTTGGCGATGGAAGTGATCTTAAGCCAAATGCAGCGCAATCAAACGGCGGATAAAGGGGGAAAAACAGGGCGTTTTTCCCGGCTGTGCAGATAAGTTGCTGAAATTTTAAGCGCGCGCGCGTGGTGCAAGCGTGAAGTAGGTGAGCATGCCGCCGAGTAATCCCCAAAACGCCGAGCCAATACCCAGCAGCGAAACGCCGCTGGCGGTGATCAGGAAAGCGATGATGGCGCTGTCGCGCTGTTCCGGCGCGGCCAACGCCCGCTGCAAGCTGCCGGAGAGCGTGGCGAGCAGCGCCAGTCCAGCCAGCGTGGCGATGAAAACGGACGGCAAGGCGCTGAGCATCACGGCAATCAGCGCGCCGGTGAAGCCGGTCAACAGGTAGAACATGCCCGCGATGGCGGAGGCGATCCAGCGGCGAGCGGGATTAGGATCAACATCGTCGCCCATGCAAATCGCGGCGGTGATAGCGGCGATGCACACCGAAAAGCCGCCGAACGGCGAGAGAATCAGCGCGATAAATCCGGTCCAGCCGGTTAAGGCCGATACCGGCGGCTGATAGCCGTGCGCCTGTAACGTCGCGATGCCGGGCGCATTCTGCGAGGCCATCGTCACCAAAAAATAGGGCAAACCAACGCCCAGCAGCGCGGCGAGAGTGAAATGCGGCATGATGAATTGCGGCACGCTGAGGGTGAACGCATGCGGCGGGAAATGGATGTTTTGCTGACCTATCGCCACGATGACGCCAGCGACCAGCGCGAGGATGATGGCATAGCGCGGCAGCCAGCGGCGGCAAATTAACCACATCAGACACATGCTGCCGCACAGCGCGAAGTTGCTTTGCAGGCCGGTAAAGGTATTGATACCGAAGCGCAGCAGAATGCCAGCCAGCATTGCCGCCGCCAGCGATTGGGGAATGTGGTTCATCAGTTTGGCGAACAGGCCGGTGACGCCGCTCAGCACGATCAACAGGTTGGTGGCGACAAACACGCCGACCACCTCGTTAAGGCTCAAGCCCTGCACGCTGGTTGCCAGCAGCGCTGCACCTGGCGTTGACCACGCTGCCAGAATGGGCATGCGCGTCCACAGCGACAGCGCCAATGACGCCAAGCCCATTCCGATGCCGAGCATGGAGAACCAGCCGCCGATTTGTGCGGGCGATGCGCCTGCGGCTTGTGCCGCCTGGAAGATCAGCGCAGCGCTGCTGCTGTAGCCCACCAGCACGGCGATAAAGCCGGAGATCAACATCGGAAAGGATAAGGCGCTGCACGCGCGGGCGATCGTCATCGGTTCACATCCTGTTGTGCGTTATAGCGCACATCCTGACACGGGACGCTATAGCGCACAAGTGTTACACTGCGCGCCAGCGACCGGGAGAAACCATGGAAAATCTGCATCAACATTTGAGTCAGGCGCTGAAACAGTTGCGTCAGGCGAACGGCTGGAGTTTGACCTTAGCGGCTGAGCGCACCGGCGTGAGCAAAGCGATGCTCGGCCAGATTGAACGTGGCGAATCCAGCCCAACGGTAGCCACACTGTGGAAAATCGCCACCGGGTTTAATGTGCCTTTCTCCTTTTTTGTCCACGGCAGCGAGCAGCAGCCGGGCGGCGTAGCGACCTTCAGCCAGCCCAATGCGCAGATGCAGGTAAAGCCGTTGCTGCCGTATGGCACAAACCTGCGTTTTGATCTGCTGGAAGTGACGTTAGCGGGCGGCGCACAGAGCGATTCATCCGCGCACGAAGCAGGCGTGATTGAGCAAGTGGTGGTGCTGGAAGGCGAGCTGTTGTTAGCGGTGGAGGGCACATGGCGACGGTTGCTGTGCGGCGAAGCCAGCCAGTTTGCGGCCGATAAAGCGCACAGTTACCGAAATCCACTGAGCACGCCGCTGCGTTTTCACAGCTTGATTCACTATTTGCAGCGCTGATCGGTGAGGTTGCTGATTTACCATTTACTCGCAAACCGCACATTCGGTAGCGGCGCAATTTATTGCGCTTCTTTCGGCTGAGTGATTACTTCAAGTTTGCGCGATAAATCGCGCCGCTACCGAAGCGTGCGGTCATCATGTCGTTTTGCTGGCAAACATCACGCCTCTTTTCGCGCCATCACCCCCTAATTACAAATTGATACGAAGTCAAACTAAATAGTTAGCCTTCTTATTATATACTCGCGCACTATTTATAAAGGGCAGGTCAGATGAACGATCTGAAGGGCTAATGCTGGCCGCAATTCCCTTACTGTACTGCCCCCAAATCCTGAGAGGACTCAACATGGCTTTAACAACCCTGGATGCAAACACCGCGCTGATTGTGATCGACCTGCAACACGGGATCGTCCGCTTGCCCGTCGCGCCGTTGGACGCCGACAGCGTGGTAAAACGTTCTGCACAATTAGTGGATGCGTTCCGCGCTAAAAACTTGCCGGTGGTGAAAGTGAATGTGGCGGGCGGTGCGCCGGGGCGTAATGAGTTACCGCGTCACGCCGATGAACTGCCCGCTGATTGGGCGGTGCTGGTACCAGACATGGCGGTGCAGGCGGAGGATATCGCGGTTACTAAGAAAACCTGGGGCGCATTCCACAACACGGATCTGCATCAGCAGCTGCAACAGCGCGGCATTACGCAGGTGCTGATTTGCGGTATCGCCACCAGCATCGGCGTGGAATCTACCGCACGTCAGGCGTATGAGTTGGGTTACAACGTCACCTTAGCCACCGATGCCATGACCTGTTTGAGCGCCGAAGCGCATCATAACAGCATCAACATCATCTTCCCGCGCCTGGGTGAAACTGGCACCACCGCTGACGTTCTGGCGTTGCTTAAATAAGTTTGCCACGGTCGGTGATGTAAACCGGGCCCTCTTCGCACGTGACACTTCTGGATTGAAGTGAAGCTGCACGATATTTGCTCATTAAAAAAGCCCCGCATCTTAAGAAAGCTGCGGGGCTTGTTACATCATGTGAGTAAAACAGCTAATTATTGAAACGCGTAACTCACGGTCAGGCCAACGCTGTAATTGCGGCCTGGCGCGGGTTCGTAATAACGTCCGTTGCTTTCATTAACGATCACCGAACCAATGTAGTTGCGGTCAAACAGGTTATCGACGCGGCCAAACAGATCCAGCGTCCAGTTCTGCACCAGCCACTTGTAGCCGCTGTTCAAGCCCACGGTGGTGTAGGACGGCGCTTTCACATCATTTTCATCATCAGCCATGATATCGCTCATGTAGCGCACGTCGGCACCCGCATACCAGCCCTGATCCGGTGCGTAGGCCAAACCGGCGTAGGCCATATTGCGCGCGATGCCCGGGATGCGGTTGCCATCGCAGCTCTCGGTGCCGCAGGCATTCGAGCGATAGCGCGCATCCAATAAGGTCCATGCGGCTTTGAAGCGCCAGCTATCGCCGAACTCCTGATCTAAGCCAAGTTCCAATCCGCGACGGCGGGTTTCACCGGCGTTTTTGTAGCTGGTGCGGCCTTCATAGCTGGCATCCGAAACGATTTCGTTCTTGGTATCAGTCTGGAAGAGTGCAGCCGTGATCAGGCCGTTGCCGATACGTTTCTTCGTGCCGACTTCAAAGGTTTCGCTGGTGGCCGGTTTCAAATTCAGATTCAAACCCGACTGGGTGGCAGAGCGGTATGACAGCTCATTCAGCGTTGGCGTTTCAAAACCGCGACCGGCGGAAACGTAGGTATTCCAGCTGTTATCGATCGCGTAATTCAGCGCGGCGGCAGGCAACCAGCGATGATAGCGACGGTTGCCGCTGTCATCAGGATCGTCGGCGGTAACGTAATGATCGTTAGCGTCGAAGTTCACGGTGCTGAGGCGCACGCCCGCATCCAGCGACAGCTTATCGGTGAGCTGCCATGCGGTTTGCAGGTAAGGATCGAGGTTCCACATCAGGTTGCGTTCATCACGACGCGTATCGCCCTGCACGCCCAGCGTGTTGCCGCTAAAGTTTTGATAACCTTTACGGTTTTCGCTCATGGTTTCGTAATCAAGACCGGCGGTCAGCGTGAGCGGCACGCTGAACAGCGCATCGCGGTGCGTCCAGCGGGTATCAATACCCTGATAATGGCGCGCCAGCGAAATGACTCCGCCCGGATGACCAGCGCGTTGCTGCACGGCTTTCGGAATCGATTGATACTGGGTGGTTTCACGTTCGCCCGCGTACATCATCACGCTCAGATCGTCGTTCTCACCCAGCTGGCGCTGATAGTGCAGGCCGGCCTGCGTCTGATCGACTGTTTTACGCGCGTTGTACAGCAGCACGTTGCTGGCGACCTGGCGCGGATTGGCTTTCCACTGCGCAGCGGTTAAGCCGCCCGGATCTTGCGCTTCCACGTGCACGCTGTTGAACAACAGCGTCAGGGTGCTGACATCGTCGATGCGCACGCCGAGTTTGGCATTGCCAAGATTTTTCTGCGCCGAGCTGTGATCGCGATAACCGTGCGTGGTGAAGCGCGAGGCGGAGACGGTGTAGTTAACGTCACCGGCGTGCGTGCCGTCACCGGTTGCGCCGCTGGCTTTTATGCTGTTGCGCCAGCTGCCATAACTGCCGTACCAGCTGCTCGCTTCCAGCGTGGGCGGCTGCTGGCCGGTTTGCGTTTCCACGTTAATCACGCCGCCGGAGGAGTTGCCGTACAGCGCCGAGAACGGGCCGCGCAGCACGTCGATGTGATCGATCGATCCAATATCAATATTCGAGGTTTGTCCCTGACCATCCGGCATGGTGGCGGGAATGCCGTCCACGTACATGCGGATGCCGCGCACGCCAAAGGTCGATCGCGAGCCAAAGCCGCGCACCGAAATTTGTAAATCTTGCGCATAGTTTTGGCGATTCTGAATTTGCAGTCCCGGCACGCTGGCGAGGTTTTCCGACAAATTGACGCGCGGTGCCGCATGGCGCATATCATCGCCGCTCACTACGCTAACCGCAGCGGGCGTGTCCAGTTCAGAAAGACCGTTTGCAGCAGGTGCCGCACTGACCACCATGCTGTTGGCGGAGCCGTCGGCTGCAAGCACAACACAAGGAAACATGGCCGGGAGCATCAGTAGCGAAGCCTGGCGCAGTAAAGCTATTTTCATTGTTTAAGACCGTGAAAGACGTGGAATGTACCGGATGGAACATTTTGTGGCGCGTATGTTAATAGTTTTTGCACTTGTTTGAAAAGCGTTAATAGTATGACGGAATATTATTGTTATGGCTGTAATAAAAGGTTTTTTTATCGCATCTCTGGCCTGGCTGCTGCGGAAAATATCTGTCAGTCTGGCGGTTTTGTCTTCAGGCATATAAGGATAGAAAGATGAGTCAGCAACCTGTAGTCGCAGTATTGGGATTGGGTGCAATGGGACATGCCTTTGCCGCTAACCTGTTGAAAAAGGGCTTTGCGGTGCGCGGCTGGAACCGCACGCGCGCCAAAGGTGAAGATCTGCTGAGCGCGGGCTTGCAGTTAAGCGACAGCGCGGCTCAAGCAGTGGAGGGCGCGGACGTGGTGATCGCCATGTTGGCCGACGGCGATACCACACGCCACACGCTCTCTGCCGCACGCGATGCGCTCAAACAGGGCGCGACCCTGTGCCAGATGGGCACCATCGGTGTGGAAGCCACCGATGCGTTAATCGCCGAATTCGCCACGGCGCGCCCGGATGTGCTGTTCATCGACGCGCCGGTTTCCGGCACCAAAGCGCCCGCAGAAAACGCGCAGATTTTAGTGATGGCGAGCGGCAACCAAAGCAAAGCGCAGGCCGCTGAGCAGGTGTTTGCTGCCATCGGCAAAGGCACGCAGTGGCTCGGCGCCGCCGGTGCCAGCACGCGCATGAAATTGGTGGTGAACAGCTGGCTGATTGGCTTGATGCAGAGCCTGGCGGAAAGCACCCGGTTGGCCGAAGAGTTTGGCTTCAGCACCGACGACCTGTGGAGAGTGTTGGACGGCGGCCCGCTGGCGGCGCCGTATGCCAAGGCCAAGCTGGGGATGATCGCCAGCGGTGATTTCACGCCGCAGATGCATCTGGTGTGGGCGCTGAAAGATGCCAAACTGGCGCTGGATGCCGCTGGCGATAGCAAGTTACCGGCATTGGAAAATATCGTGGATGTCTGGCAGCAAGCGGTGGATGCCGGTTATGGCGAGCAGGATTTGGCGGCGGTACACCAGTTCCTGAAACGCTGAAATGAGCCAGCGGCTCAGCTTCGATTTTAGCCAGCGTCCGCTGGTGCCGTATGCGCACGACTACGCGCATGGCGACGCCGAGCCGTGGCATCACCATGACTGTGCGCAGCTTATTCATACGCTAAGCGGCGTGGTGAAAGTGGTCACGGCGCACGGTAGCTGGGTGGTGCCGCCGAGTCGCGGCGTGTGGCTGCCCGCAGGTACGCAGCACGCGTTGCAGATTGTGGGCGCGGTGGCGGCGCGCACGCTGTTTGTCGATCCGCTGGCGCGCGCCGATCTGCCCGCCAGCTGTCAGGTGGTACAGATTTCACCGCTGCTGCGCGAGTTGATCGTTAGTGCGCTGGCGTTGCCGGAACACTACGCGTGCGGCAGTCGTGCGGAGCGCATCTACGAGCTGATTCTGGATGAGATTCGCGTGATGGATGTGCTGCCGTTTGGGCTACCGCTACCGGAAAGCGCGCGGCTGCTGGATCTGTGCCAACGCATTCAGCAGGCGCCAGGCGATAGCTGGACGCTGGCGCGTGCGGCCAGCGAGTTGTGCGTGGCGGAACGCACGCTGGCGCGCCATTTCACGCGCGAAACCGGTTTGCAGTTCAGCGATTGGGTGCGCCGCGCGCGCATCAGCGTAGCGTTAGCACGGTTAGCGCAGGGCGAAAGCGTGTTGGCGGTGGCGCTCGACCTCGGATACGACAGCCCGAGCGCCTTCAGTGCGATGTTTCGCCGCGTGCTCGGCGTTACGCCAGCGAACTACTTTCCTGCGGCAGAAAAGCGTGCGCCGCGTTGAGCAATGCCTGTAACGAGGCGCGCGCCACATCATTATCAATGCCGACGCCCCACGCCCGTTCACCGCGTGCGTTGAGGCAGCTGATGTAGGTCACGGACCGGCTGTCGCTGCGCTTGCCCAGCGTGTGTTCGTGATAATCCTCGATAGCAATCGACAAGTCATACCGTTGGCGCAAGGCCGTCACCGCCGCCGACAGCAGGCCGTTGCCTTTGGCTTCCAGCGTGACCTGCTGCGCGCCCTGTTGCAGCCGCGCCTTGAACCGCGTTTCGCCTTTTTCATCGCTGTGACTTTCCGCTTCCAGCAAACGGCGTGCCGGCTGCGCCAGACCATAATGCTGGCAGAACAGCTGCCACAGCGCGTGATGCGTCATCTCCTGGCCGTGCGCATCGGTTTGCTGCTGCACCAGACGGCTGAAATCCTGCTGCAAGCCGCGCGGCAGTTGTAGGCCGTGATTCTGCTCCAACAGCCACGCCGCGCCGCCTTTGCCCGATTGGCTGTTAACCCGGATCACCGCTTCATAGCTGCATCCGATATCCAGCGGATCGAGCGGTAAATACGGCATCTGCCACAGAGCTTCCTGCCGCTGTTCGCGCTCGGCAAACCCTTTGCGAATTGCATCCTGATGCGAACCCGAGAAAGCGGTAAACACCAGTTCGCCCGCATAGGGATGACGCGGATGCACCGGCAACTGGTTGCAGCGCGTCACCACCTCCAGCACCTGTTGGATATCGCTGAAATCGAGCTGCGGCGCCACGCCCTGCGTATAGAGGTTGAGCGCCAGCGTTACCAGATCCACGTTGCCGGTACGTTCACCGTTGCCGAACAAACAGCCTTCAACGCGATCCGCTCCGGCCAGTAGCGCCAGTTCCGCACAGGCAGTGCCGGTGCCGCGATCGTTGTGCGGATGCACGCTGATCGCCACCTGCGCGCGCTGGCTAAAGCGGCGGCAAAAATACTCAATCTGGTCGGCATACACATTTGGCGTGTTCACTTCCACGGTCGCGGGCAGATTGATAATCATCGGCCGCTCAGCACACGGCTGCCAAATAGCCGCTACCGCTTCACAAATTTCCAGCGCGAAATCCGGTTCGGTAAAACAGAAGGTTTCCGGCGAATACTCGAAGGTCCACGCGGTATCGGTTTGCGCTTCACAGCGTGCGCGAATTTGACGCGCCCCCGCGCAGGCCAACGCAATGATTTCGGCTTTGCTTTGACGGAACACGCGCTCGCGGAACAGCGGGGCGGTGGCGTTATACATGTGCAGGATGGCGTTCGGCGCACCGCGCAGCGCCTCGAAAGTACGATCAATCAGATCGCTGCGCGCCTGGGTCAGCACCTGAATTGCCACGTCATCGGGAATGTGGTTTTGCTCAATCAGCAGACGCACGAAATCGAAATCGGTTTGCGACGCTGCGGGGAAAGCGACTTCGATCTCTTTAAAACCGCAGCGCAGCAGCAACTGCCAAAATTCCAGCTTGCGTGCGCTGTCCATTGGCGTGGCGAGCGCCTGATTGCCATCGCGCAGGTCGGTGGAAAGCCAGCGCGGCGCTTGCATAAGTTGGCGCGAAGGCCATTGGCGGTCGGGTAACTCCACCACCGGAAACGGGCGGTATTTGGTAGCAGGTTGCGTCAGCATCGAGGTTCTCCTTGTTGGTTTGAACCAGTCTGGCTCACGCGGCGGCGGCCTGCTCACGCAAAACTGACAACCGTTGGTGCGTAACTGACACATTTACTTAATTTTTTAACCGCTCTCAACACGGCTTGCTAATTGGCGCCTGCTGTCAGCGTTCTCAACAATAAATGGTATTGCCAATAAAATAACGCCTGCAAATACCTTCTTTTTATTATGCAGGTTGAAATTGCGGGTGCCGGTAAAAATGCGCGGGCAATCACAATTTAGATTGAAAAAGGAAAAGCATAAATTCAGATAATTAGCCCTGAGCATTTCAGCTCATGAAATAAATATAAAGCCATGAGTTTACTGGATATTAACTTATATGACGTAAAAATGTAATGTGATATTAATCACAAAAAATAGCCTCCAAGAAGTTGTGTCAATGATATCGCTTCGCAAATTCATGACAAAAGTGTGATCTCCATTGCAAATGAGATTTCTGTTAATCGGAAGAATGATTATCAGACGCACAGCGGAAAGGTGATGACAATGAGAATAGGCATGGTGATCAGCGGTGGTGATGTAACCGGCATTAATAACTTTGTGTATCAGATTTCACGGTTAACGCAGGCGGAGATGGTGTTATTTAACGGCGGCATTCCGGGTTTGCTGGAAAATAAACATCAGGAAATAGCGCATCGTGATTTAGTGGATTATGCGATAGCTGCTATTCCGGTGATGCAATCGGGACGTACCACCAGAAAATTAATTCGACCTGAATATGAAACCATCGCTAAACATCTAAAGTCGGCACGGGTTGATGTATTAATTATGGCGGGAGGGGACGGTTCGCTGCAATTTCTGCATACGCTGAGTGAATTTGGTGTGAACTGTTTTGGCGTTGGCATGACCATTGATAACGATGTGTTCGGCAGTGATTACACCATCGGTTTTTCCACCGCCTGTGAACAAGTATTGAAAGAGGTAATGAAATTACGCACCACCGGGCGCGCATTACCGGGACGCGTATTTATGGTCGAGCTGTTGGGCGGATATTGCGGCGAATTAACCCTGCAATCGGCAATAAAGTCCAATGCGGATTTTGCGCTGATCCCGGAGTGCCAAATAGCACCACAGGAGCTGGCCGCGCGTATTACACAGCGGCTGGCTGCGCAGAACAGCGTGGTTATCCTGTGCTCCGAGGGCTATACGCGCGAGTATTCGCCCGGTTTCCAGGGCGCTATCGATACCCTAATTAAACAAATTGAACCGCTGATTGGCGTTCGTATTCGTAAAACCATCATCGGTTACGGCTTGCGTAGTGGTGATCCAACCTGTGAAGAAATTTATCAGGGCACCATTATGGCCAGTGAAGTCGCGCGTTGTATTCAGTCGAGAATGCGCAATAAAGCGGTGATTATTAATGGCAGTCATCGACCGATTCCGATTGATTTAATAAGCATGAAAAAACGCCTGGTTGATACTGAAGGGCATCATTACAAACTCGCTAAACAACTGCATATTCTGTGAGGAAAATAACCATGCTGAAAATATTATGTGTCTGTGGATGTGGTCTGGGTTCAAGTTTTGCTATCGAGATGAGCGCCAAATCGGTGTTAAAAAAACTCGAAATCGAAGCGGACATTGATCACACCACGATTTCTGAAGCCAACGCCTTTAAATCCGACATGATTTTAACCCAGAAAGCGTTTGCGGATGTATTAAATGCCGATGCCAGCCCGGAACAGATCAAACGGGTGATTATTCTGAACAAGCTAACGGATAAAGCCGAAATTGAAGAGAAAATCGTGGCATTTATGAAAGAACGTAATCTGAAGGTTGCTAACCATGAATAGTGTGATCGACTTCCTGGTAAAAGACTTATTAGGGCAGGCGTCAATACTGATCGCCCTTATTGCCTTAATTGGTCTGCTGCTGCAAAAGAAATCTACCGGCAAGGTGTTAGAAGGCACCTTTAAAACGCTCCTGGGTTTCTTAATCATGATGGCCGGCATCAATATTATCGTTGGCACCTTAACCTTCCTCAACACCATTTTTACCCACGGTTTTGGCATGCAAGGGTATATCACTGATGTTGCCGCCATCGCCGGGTTAGCCAACCGCGAGTTGGGTTCCGAAGTGGCGCTGACGCTGCTGGTGATCTTCGTGGTCAATATCATCATCGCGCGTATTACGCCGTTTAAATACATCTTCCTGACCGGTCAGGCGCTGTTATGGATGGCGACGATAGGCGCGGTGATTGGCTACAAAGCGGGGCTGACGGGTTTACCGCTGATCCTGACCGGCGGTATTTTCGGCGGCATTATGGCGGTGGTGATGCCCGCGCTGGCGCAGCCGGTGGTGCGGCGCATTACCGATTCCGATGATGTCGCACTCGGCCACTTCTGCACCATTGGCTACTTGCTGACCGCAGCGGTAGCGAAGGTGGTCGGTAAAGGTTCGCGCTCCACGGAAGACCTGAAGCTGCCCGACAACTTTAAGTTCCTGCAAGACACCTACCTGTCGATGGCGGTGGTGATGGTGCCGATGTACCTGATCCCTGCGGTGGCGGCCGGCCCTGAGTTCATCGCCACCTACAGCAACGGCATGAATTACCTGATGTATGCCTTTATGCAGTCGATTCAGTTCGTGGCGGGCGTGTTCGTGTTGTACAGCGGCGTGCGCCTGCTGTTGAACGAACTGGTTCCGGCCTTCCGCGGTATTGCGATGCGCCTGGTGCCGGATGCCAAACCCGCGCTCGATTGCCCGGTGATGTTCCCTTATGCCCCGAACGCGGTGATCGTGGGCTTCCTTACCACCACGCTAGGCTCGGTGGTCGGCATGCTGGTGTTCCCGATGTTTGGTTTGGCCATGATTCTGCCGGGCCTGCTGACCAACTTCTTTGCCGGTGGCACCGCCGGTGTGTTCGGTAATGCATTGGGCGGACGTCGCGGCGCGATGATTGGCGGCTTTGTCCACGGATTGTTCATTACCTTCCTGCCGGCCATTTTGGTGCCGATGCTGGAAAGCTACGGCTTTACCGGCGTGACCTTCAGCGATTCGGACGTAATCAGCACCGGTTTGGTGTTGGGCCACGCGTTCCAGAATAACTGGCTGTTCGTTGCCCTGTTTGTTGCCTTTATTACGCTCATCGCCTGGTTTGTTAACGGAAAATCCACCAAATCCCACGAGGAAAAAACTGCATGAAACTTTATAACTTCAACGATCTGTTACAGGTGGCTAAACAACGTGAATTTAAAGCGGTAGGTTCATTTAATTTGCACTGCCTGGAAATGCTACCGGCCTTTTTTAGTGCAGCGGAGAAAACCAATAGTCCATTAATGATTCAAATTTCCAGCGGCACGGCGAAATATCTCGGACATAAATTAATTGTCGATGCGATTCGCTCCTTATCCGAGAGCCGTAATGTGCCAGCTTGTTTGCATTTGGATCACTGTTCCGATTTAAACGCCATTCAAACTGCGCTGGATGCCGGATTCAGTTCAATTATGTATGACGGCTCGCATTTGCCGATTGAAGAGAATATTGCCAATACGCGGCGCGTAATTGATATGGCGCGTCCGCTGAATGTGTCGGTGGAAGCGGAACTGGGCGCAATTGGCGGTTCCGAAGATGGTAAAGAGGTGGAAATGAGCGATGCGGCCTTTACTACCGTAGATGAAGCGAAGCGATTTGTGGAGGAAACCGGCGTTGATATGCTGGCGATTTCCATCGGCACGGTGCACGGTTTGTATACCGGAAAAGCGCACATTCAACATCAGCGTTTAGCAGATATCACCGAAGCCACCAAAACCCCGCTGGTGCTGCACGGCGGCACGGGCGTCAGCGATGACGATATGCGTCGCGCGGTGACCAGCGGCATTGAGAAAGTGAACGTGGGCACCGAGATGAACGTGCAGTGGGTGGCCAACTGCAAGCAAACTTTCGAAAAAGGCAAAGTAAACGATAGCGTGCGTAATTTCCTGATACCGGCCAATGATGCCGTGACCAATGTATTGGTAGAGAAAATTTCGCTGTTCCGTTAATCATTTCTCATTCATGACGTAATAACCTGAGGTGCCCCGGCGCCGTTCGGGGCAGGAGACGCTATGTTTGGATTCTTGAAAAAAGGTTCTGAAAATAACAGCCAGGATTCACAAGAAATCGATCTTCAGGCTGAAACCATCAGTGGAAAAATAAGCGAGCTGGAGCAGCAGCTCGCTAATAATCCGCGGGCGGTTGAGACGCAAAAACAATTAATGCTGGAATATAATCGTGCATTAAATATCTTTGCTAAAAGCCGTCGCTTCCGTAATGAAATTGATCCGCTGTTTGTCAAAATTGATGAATTGCGCAACACCATTCGCAAATCAATATAAGGAGGCAGGATGAGTATTAAACGACTGCTGCAGGAAGCAAAGGCGATTCAGGTGGGAATCAGCACCACGGATTGGCGCGATGCTATCGCATTAGCGGCTGAACCTCTGGTGAGCGGCGGCTTTATCAAGCCAAGTTATGCGGAAGCGGTGATCGCCAATACCCTGGAACACGGCGCTTATTATGTGTTTGAAGAGGGCATTGCCATTCCCCATGCGCGCCCTGAAAGCGGCGTGTTGAAGGACTGTTTCAGCCTGCTGGTGCTGGAGGAGCCGATTTCATTCGCCGGCAGCGACAAAGCCGATATCGTGATTATGTTCGGTGCGCGCGACAGTAATGCGCACATTGAAGAGGGCATTCGCGCGATCGTGACGCTGCTGGAGGATGAAGAGACGCTGGTGCGCTTACGCCAGGCCAGCAGTGCGGCGGAGGTGATCGAAATCCTATGACTGACGACACTGAAGAGAAAGCGGTGGTGCTGGTGAACGGCATCCCGGCCTCGGGTAAAAGCACGCTGACGCGCGCGCTGGCGCAGCAGTTCGGTTTTCCGGTGCTGACGCTGGACAGCCTGAAAGAGCCGTTTATGGCCAGCTTTGCGCCCATTGATCGCTTACGTAATCGTCAGTTAGGTTGCGCCGCATATCAGGCGATCTGGAAGGTGGTGGGGCAAGCGCCCGCGCGCTGCGTGTATGTGGTTGATGCCTGGTTTGGTTTTCAGCCGAGGGACGTCTTGCAGCAGGGATTGCAGCAGGCGGGCGTGACGCGGGTGCTGGAGTTGTGGCTGGCCATCACGCCGGATGAGGCGGTGGCGCGTTATCAGTCAAGGTTGACCGAACGTATGCCGGGCCATCCGGGCGCGGAATACTTGCCGGAGCTGCGTAAGCTAGCCGAAACCGCACAGCCGATGGCGCTGGGGCCGGTGTTGCAGCTGGATGCGCGCTGCCCGGATGACGCCGCGGCCTTTGCCTGGCTGCACCGCCAGCTGCGATTGCCGGTAACAGCAAAACCTGCGCTATCGGTTTCAGGTTAAATCATCTCGGCACAGTAATTTAGGGTGCCGATGTTTTGTAGGGTGCTCATTCATGAGCACCTGGTGACTTTTATGCGGTGTTGCGGTTAGCGCAGAGCATGGTCCAGAAAAGCCACGCCCGATCGCAAAGGAAGCCTGCATCCATGCAGATCGCCCGAGCCATCTCTGGCTCGAACGCTTTGCTCTTCGGGCGGGGCTTTAATGTCCTGTTGGACATTTTCACTGCTGTATCTCGTGCACGTGTTTACACACGCGGTAGCTACCGTCTTGAAGGTCAAATGGCGCAATGGTGAATGCCTGGTGCGCAAGAATGCGCACCCTACGAAAAACGCGTACCAACATTGTAGGGTCGCCATTCTTGGCTACCCGGTAACGGCGCGATTAATCGCGTAATGTCGGGATCGGCAATTTGTGACGGTCGCGGGTGGTTTTACATCACGAAACAGCCCACTTCACAAAGACAAAAGTTTACACAGCAGAGCTTGGTGTTTCTTCTGCCTTTACTTAAAATGCCGACACTTTTCTCTGAGGCTGCGGCATGACGAACTCGCAACAACGCGCAAAATGGATTCTGGCACTGGCTTGTCTGGTGCTGGCGTGTTGTCTCGTCCAGCGCAGCGTCAATTTGCCGAGCGCACCCAGCGCGCCAGTTAACCTTTCCTCCATCAGTCACAGCAGCGATGACGCCAGCCTCGGCGAAAAAATCTGCGGACTCAGCGCTAAATCGCTGAACGCCGCCGCGCCGATGCTCGATTTCGTGCTGCCTTTCCTGCTGATCTTGCTGGCCATCATCGCCAGCCTTCGCCAACAAACGCCCTCCAGCGGCCAGCGCCGTGCAGCGGCATTTCCTCCGTTACGGCGGCGGCATTTGACCTTCTGCGTCTTCCGGGAATAACACGCCGCGTTCCATCGCGTACGCTTTGTTATTCACCGGAGAAAATAAAATGACCATGTTGATCAGGGGCTTACTGCTCCTGCTGGCAAGCTTTGCGCTCACGGCGCAAGCGGCCGACAGCGGCTGGCTGCGCAACGCGCAAAATAGCCATGCCGAAGTGCGCTTACGCAGCGCCGCGCACGGCGATACACAGCACCTGCTGCTGGATATTCGCTTGCAAAAAGGGTGGAAAACCTACTGGCGCTCGCCAGGCGAAGGCGGCGTTGCGCCGGACATTCGTTGGCAAACGCCCGATGTTGATGCGCAATGGTTTTGGCCTGCGCCGCAACGCTTTGATGTCAGCGGCTTGACCACGCAAGGCTACAAAGGTGACATCACCTTGCCGATTTCGCTGGCGAAGCTGTCGAGCCACCGGCTGGCGGGTACGCTGACGCTTTCCACCTGTAGCGATGTCTGCATCCTGACAGATTTCCCGTTTAGCCTCGATCTCAGCCAACCGGCGGATGGCGTCTTTGCGCGGGATTTCGCGCAGGCGATGGGGAAAATTCCTGCGGCAAGCGGCCTAACCGATCGCCTCGACGCCAGCTTTATAAACGGCGAATTGCAGGTGCGCGCCACGCGGGCACAAGGCTGGCAAACCCCCGCGCTGTTTTTTGATTATCCGCAGGGCAGCATGCTGGCGGCACCGGAGATCCATGTGCAGGGCGATACGCTCAGCGCGCGTATCGCCGTTACCGATGAATGGGGCGAAGCGGCACCGGATCTGCGCGGCAAAATGCTGTCGCTGGTGGTAACTGATGACGGCATTGCGCAGCAGAGCACGGTGCCGATCGGCGCGCAAACGCTGGTGTCCGGCGGCGCGACGCAGACGTTGTGGTCGGTGCTGCTGCTGGCGCTGCTCGGCGGCCTGATCCTTAATCTGATGCCGTGCGTGCTGCCGGTGTTGGCGATCAAACTCAGCAGTTTGGTGCAGCAGCAAGGGCAATCGCGACGTCAAACGCGTCAGCAGTTCCTTGCCTCCAGCGCCGGCATCCTCTTCTCCTTCCTGTTATTGGCGCTGCTGATGACCGGCCTGCGGCTGAGTGGTCAGGCGTTGGGTTGGGGCATTCAGTTCCAGAGCAGCGGCTTCCTGCTGGTGATGGTGCTGGTGATGTTCCTGTTCAGCGCCAGTTTGTTTGATCTGCTGCACTTCCGTTTGCCTTCTGGCCTGAACACCACACTGGCGACGCACGGCGGCAATGGGTTGCTGGGGCACTTCGGCCAGGGCGCTTTCGCGACCCTGCTGGCAACACCATGCAGCGCGCCGTTTCTCGGTACGGCGGTGGCGTATGCGTTGACCGCGCCGCTGCCACAGCTGTGGCTGCTGTTTATCGCGCTCGGCGTGGGCATGAGTTTGCCGTGGCTGCTGGTGGCTGCGCTGCCAGGCTTGGCGCGCTGCTTGCCGCGTCCGGGGCCCTGGATGGTGCATCTGCGCAGCGTGCTCGGCCTGCTGATGCTGTTGGCGACGTTCTGGTTAGTCACGCTGCTGGTGCCGCATTGGGGCAGCACGTTTGCCACGGTGTTGGCGGCGGCGCTGTTGCTGGTGCTGGGTGCGTGGCTGGTGAAGCGTCGTGCATTACAGCAGGCGGGCGTGGTGTTTGTCAGCCTGACGCTGGCGGGCGCAGTCTTCCTGATGACGTGCATCGAACCTGAAAATGAGGCGTTGCATTGGCAGCCGCTGACCGAAGCGGCGATTAATCAGGCGCTGGAGCAGGATAAACGCGTGTTTGTCGATGTCACCGCCGACTGGTGCATCACCTGCAAAGTGAATAAATCACGGGTGCTGAACCAGCCGGATGTGCGTGCCGCTTTGCAAGCCGATGACGTAGTGCTACTGCGCGGCGACTGGACGCAGCCCGATCTGGCACTCGGTGAGTTTCTGCGCCGCCGCGATCGCGTGGCCATTCCTTTTAACCAAATTTATGGCCCGGCACTGCCGCAAGGCCACATTTTGTCCCCGCTGCTGAGTCGTGAAGCGGTGCTCTCCACTCTCTCTGAGGCGAAAAAATCATGAAGAAATCCCTGTTGCTGCCCTTAATGTTTCTTGCCCTGCCTGCACTGGCCGCCGCGCCGTTTACGCCTGAGCAAGAAGCGCGCATTAAAGTGTTGATACGCGAAACGCTGGTACAAAACCCGGCGATTCTCGCCGAAGCGGCGGATGCGTTTGATAAGGAAGCCGCGCGTCAGCAGCAAAATGTGGTCGCGCAGATGGTCGAGAAAAATCGTGATGCGCTGTTCAACGATGCCGGTTCGCCGCGTATTGGTGCGGAAAAACCGGCGCTGACGCTGGTCTACTTCACCGATTACAACTGCGTGTTCTGCAAGAAGTTTGATGCCGATATCGAGAAGCTGCTAAAGGATTATCCGCAGGTGGCGGTGGTGCTCAAGCCGTTGCCGTATCGAGCGGAAACTTCGCTCACCTCTGCGCGTCTGGCGCTGACCGTGTGGGAACAGCAGCCGAAAAACTTTCCCAAACTGCATGCGCGTTTAATGGCGAAGAAGGGCAATCATGACGACGCCAGCATTGCGGCGGCGCTGAAGAAAACCGGTATTACGCTGC
This sequence comes from uncultured Pantoea sp., assembly GCA_966185695.1. Classification (GTDB taxonomy): domain Bacteria; phylum Pseudomonadota; class Gammaproteobacteria; order Enterobacterales; family Enterobacteriaceae; genus Pantoea. The sequence continues at coordinate 121,410 of CBIFUL010000003.1, forward strand.
AACAACCTAGCAAAGCCAGCCTCGACACCATCAACACAAACCTGACGCTGGCGCAGCAGCTGGGTGTGCAGGGTACGCCTGCAACCCTGGTCGGCGATCAGATGATCAGCGGTGCGGTGCCGTATACGCAGCTGGAAACCGCGGTGCAAGCCGCGCTTCAGGCGCAGCAATGAGGCGACTGAAGCGCTGGCTGCGCGAAGGTGTGTTTCTGCTGTTGCTGGTTGCGGCGGCGTTATGGGGCATGGATTGGCTGCGTTCGCCAACCTTGCCAGCGGATTTGGCGCAGCAGCCGCTTACCTCGCTGCAAGGTGAGGTTAATCTGGCCGAGTTGAGCCGTGACCGGCCGGTACTGATTTACGTTTGGGCAACGTGGTGTGGCGTGTGCAAGCTCACCACGCCAAGCGTGGCGGCGCTGAGCCAGAGCGGCACCCAAGTGGTTAGCGTGGCGTTGCGATCCGGTAATGATGCGCGCGTGGCGACCTGGCTTCAGAAGAAAGGTGTGCAGAGCATTGCTGTTAACGATGAAAACGGTGCGCTGAGCGCGCGTTGGCAAATCAACGTCACGCCCACCTTTATAGTACTGCATCAGGGCAAAGTCGTTAGCACTAACAGCGGCTGGACTAGCGGTTGGGGCCTGAAGCTGCGCTTGTGGTGGGCAGCGCGATGAATCGGTAAAGGCAGGCGGCACCGCGGTGCCGCTTTTTATTGGGTCATCAATATGTGATGTATCTCACGCCATTAACCGCATTTCGGGGCTGCGTTTTCTGGCTGAGCGATTAAAATGAAACGGTGTTTCAATTTACTCCGAGGATGAATCATGAAAATTGCGTTGATGATGGAAAATAGCCAGGCAGCGAAAAATGCGACGGTACTACGCGAACTGCAAACCGTGGCACAGCCGTTAGGACATCAAGTTTTTAACGTCGGCATGAGCGACGAACAGGATCACCCTCTCACCTACATTCATCTTGGCATCATGGCGAACGTGCTGCTGAACAGCAAAGCGGTGGACTTCGTGGTTGCCGGTTGCGGCACCGGGCAGGGCGCGCTGATGTCTCTGAATCTCCATCCTGGCGTGGTGTGCGGTTACTGCATCGATCCCGCCGATGCCTACCTTTTTGCGCAAATTAATAATGGCAACGCGCTGTCGCTGCCGTTCGCCAAAGGCTTCGGCTGGGGGGCAGAGCTAAACCTGCGCTTTATTTTTGAAAAAGCCTTTAGCGGCGAAAAAGGCCTCGGTTATCCGCCGGAGCGCAAAGAGCCGCAGGTGCGCAACGCCGGCATTTTGAACGAGGTAAAAGCCGCGCTGCTGAAGGAGAGTTACTTCGATGCGCTGCGTGCGCTCGATGCCGAACTGGTCAAAACCGCCGTCAGCGGGCCGCGTTTGCAGCACTGTTTGTTCGAGCACGGGCAAAATCAGGAGATTGTGCGTTTTGTCCGTGAACTGACCGCGTAGTTATTCCGCAATCCCGCCGGGGATAAAGCTGGGCGAGGTAACCTCTCGCCCACGCCGTCACATGTAAAAAAATATGTCTTTGAGGCTTTTCATTTCTCGTCAGCCAGGTAATAGTGTCGCCGCGCAATATTTAATAATAATCATTATCATTTGTACGGGTAGACAACGATGAAACAATGGCTGTTAGCTTTGGGGTTACTGGCGGTAGCAGGCCATGCCTCCGCAAAAATCATCACCGACATTGCCGGGCGTCAGGTGGAAGTGAAAGAGGAATCGAAACGCATCATTCTGGGCGAAGGACGCCAGATGTATCTGCTGGCCGCATTCGACACCGCAGCGCCGTTTAAGCGCGTGGTGGGCTGGCGTGATGATTTCCCAAAAGCCGATTATGACGGCTACATGGCATATGAGAAGGCGTATCCAGCGATCAAAAAACTGCCCACGTTTGGCGGGGCGAAAGATGGCACCTTTAACATTGAGCAAGCGCTGACGTTAAAGCCTGATTTGGTGTTGATGAATCTTGAGGCGAAAGCCGCCACTGATGAAGGCAAGCTGGTCGAGAAGTTGCAGGCGGTTGGCGTGCCGGTGGTATTTATCGATTTCCGCGAAAAGCCGATGGAGCACGCAGAGAAAAGCATTCGCATCATGGGCGAACTGGTGAATAACCCGCAGCGTGCCGAAGCGATCGTGGCATTTCGTCGCGCTGAAATCGAAAAAGTCACCGACCGCTTGAAGAATTTCACCGGCAACCGTCCAAAAGTGATGATTGACCGTGCGGGCGGTTATACCGACGAATGCTGCATGTCATTTGGTAATGAGAACTTTGGGCAGATGGTGGAACTGGCGGGTGGGCGTAACATCGCTAAAGACATTATTCCCGGCACTTTCGGTACCCTGAACCCGGAGCAGATCATTGCCAGCCGTCCAGATGTGGTGGTGGTTACCGGCGCGAACTGGAAGAATTACAACACCGTAGGAAAATGGGTGGGCGTGGGGCCGGGCGCAGATGTGAATGAAGCCACGGCGCGTTTGAAATTACTGATGATGCGCGATGCGTTCAAAACCTTGCCGGTGGCGCACAACGGCAATGCGCACGCCATCTGGCACCAGTTCTACGATAGCCCGTATCAGTTTGTCGCCATTCAGGCGCTGGCGAAATGGCTGCATCCAGAGCTGTTCGCCGATCTCGATCCTGACGCGACCTTCCGCGCCTTCCACGAGAAATTCCTGCCGCTGCCGTATCAGCCTGGTTACTGGGTAACGCTACCGGCCGACAAATCGTAAGCTCAATCGCAGGCAATAAAAAAGGATTTGGCAGCAACGCCAAATCCTTTTTTTATGTTCGCTAACCGGCTGGTAACCGCGATGCGAACGGGGTGCTCAGCACTCCTCACAAAACGAATGATAAAATGTGCGGAGAATTATTTCAAGTTTCGCCAAAATACTGTATGGTTATACAGGTGTTGAGTAGCGGGCGTAGCCTCATTGTTTCTGATGACTCCCAGGGGCGCGGATAGTCAAATCCCGACAGGTTCCAGGTGGTGCTGGCCTGTGGCTTCCACAATGAGAGCCGCTCAGCACTCCTCACAGATGTGTTTTAGGCGGTCGGCGGGTGGAGTCAAAGCCCCGGCAGCTGAAAGGCGCGCTCCTGTCAGAGGAGAAGGAAAGTGATGGAACTTGTCAAATTACTGCTGGACTTAGTCCGGGTGATTCTGCAAATCATCGTTGCCCTTTTGCAACTGACCGGTCAGGCGCACTGACCGGAACTTGAAACAAGGCGGAGCTCACCCCTCCGCCTTTTTTCGCTTGCCGCTACCGAAGCGTGCGATCTCAATCGATGACACTCTTCGCTTTCGCCAGTAAGAAGGCGGCGACGGAGGTCGCATCGGTGATTTTACCGGCGAGGATTAGCGCTAAAAAGTCGGCGGTGGATATTTTTCGCGCGGTTAAACCCACCTCTTCTGCGTCCAGGTTCTGGCCTTGGTAGTGCAAATCGCTGGCGAGATAGATGTGATAACCCTGATTTGAATAGCCCTGCGCCAGCTTTTGATAGCCAACGTAACGCATCTGCCCGGCGATTAAACCGGTTTCCTCGCGCAGCTCGCCAGCCGCCAGCGCTTCAGGCGTGGCATCTGACGTCAGTTCCCAGCTGCCCTGCGGCAGTTCGATCGTGCGTTCGCCAATGGCGTAGCGATACTGTTCCACCACATAAATGCTGTTGTTTTCGACCGGAAGTATCACCACAAAATCGTTTTTCTCCACCACCGAATAGATGCCTTCGCTGCCATCGGCGCGCTGAATTTTATCCTCCTTCAAGGCTAACCAGCGGTTGCGGTAGATTTCGGTTGAAGCAAGCGTATGGATTTCAGGTTTCAAAATGGGCCTCCGTGATTCAATGCAGTCAGTCACGGACTGTAGCCAATTTCTCCTACAGCTTGCAGGCGATTAATCCGTAAGCATAAAAAAGCCGAGCACTCAGGCTCGGCAAAGATGGCATCATACCTATTATTCTTGGCTATAAAGATTACGCAGCAACAATCGTTTTGATGGCGTCTTTCGCGTCGTTAGCCGCTTTGGTCGCGACTTCTGGACCGTAAGCGATGCCTTCGGCAAACACGAAGTTCACGTCAGTAATGCCGATGAAGCCCAGGAACAGTTTCACGTAAGGGGTCAGCAGATCGCTTGGGGTATCTTTGTGGATACCGCCACGGCTCGACAAGATCACCGCACGTTTGCCGGTCACCAAGCCTTCTGGGCCTGCTTCGGTGTAGCGGAAAGTCACGCCAGCGCGCGCAATCAGATCGAAGTAGTTTTTCAGCTGCGTAGGGATATTGAAGTTATACATTGGTGCAGCGATAACCACGGTGTCATGCGCTTGCAGTTCTGCAATCAGCTCGTCTGACAGCGCCAGCGCTTCCTGCTGACGTGGCGACAAAGGTGCATCAGATGGACGCAGCGCACCCACCAGCTCACCATCCAATACGGGAATCGGCTGAGCGGCCAAATCACGTACGGTTACGCTGTTACCTTTGGCACGGGCTTCGTCGGCGTAAAAGTCAGCCAGCTGGTTTGACTGAGAATAACCGGCGAGGATGCTTGATTTCAGAACTAAAACTTTGCTCATGGTATTTTCCTGTACGTTACGCGGTTGGCTTACCGCTCAATGCTTTACACTGTACGGAGTTCCTCCACGCGGTAAAAGCGCAATATTTCGAGGCCTATGTTCGAAATTATTGAACAAGCTCATCTGGGCTGGCCGGGAAAGTTATCCCGCATGTGCTATTATGCCGTCCAATAATTCATACCCGTCACGCTTGCCGCTACAACAGGTAACTCATCACTATGTCATCTTCCGTCTCTTCACCTTTGGCCCCACTTTGGACGCGGCTCGATAATCTGATGCTGCGCGATCGTCAGCGTCTGCAACGTCGATTGCAGGGTGCGGCGAAGGTGAAAAATCCGTTGGCGCAGCAGGGCATTGCTGCGGAGCTGGAATCTGAATTTGCCGCCGCCGAGCAGCGCCTTGCCCTGCGCCGCAACGCCACGCCGCGCATCACCTTTCCCGAAAATCTGCCGGTTAGCCAAAAGCAGCAGGACATCGCGGATGCGATCAGTCAGCATCAGGTGGTGATTGTCGCCGGTGAAACCGGTTCGGGAAAAACCACCCAGCTGCCGAAGATTTGCTTAGCGCTGGGGCGCGGCGTGAAAGGCTTGATTGGTCATACGCAGCCGCGCCGTTTAGCGGCGCGCACCGTAGCTAACCGCATCGCCGATGAGCTGGAAACCTCGCTGGGCGGCACCATCGGTTACAAGGTGCGCTTTAACGATCAGGTCAGCGAAACCACGCAGGTTAAATTGATGACGGACGGAATCTTGCTGGCGGAAATCCAGCAAGATCGTCAGCTGCTGCAATACGACACCATCATTATTGATGAAGCGCACGAACGCAGCCTGAACATCGATTTCCTGCTCGGCTATTTACGCGAACTGCTGCCGCGTCGTCCCGATCTCAAAGTGATCATCACCTCGGCGACCATTGATCCGCAGCGCTTCTCGCGCCACTTCCACCATGCGCCGGTGATTGAAGTGTCGGGTCGCACCTTCCCGGTGGAGGTGCGTTATCGCCCGATGGTGGAGGAGGCCGACGACAGCGACCGCGATCAGCTGCAGGCCATTTTTGATGCGGTGGATGAGTTAGGCGAGGAGAGTCGCGGCGACATCCTGATCTTTATGAGTGGTGAACGCGAAATCCGCGATACCGCCGACGCGCTGATGAAGCGCGATATGCCGCATACCGAAATTTTGCCGCTGTATGCGCGGCTATCGAATGCCGAACAAAACCGCGTGTTTCAGTCGCACAGCGGCCGCCGCATTGTGCTGGCCACCAACGTGGCAGAAACCTCGCTGACCGTACCGGGCATCAAATACGTCATCGATCCGGGCACCGCGCGCATCAGCCGCTACAGCTTCCGCACCAAAGTGCAGCGCTTGCCGATTGAGCCGATTTCACAAGCCTCGGCTAATCAGCGAAAAGGGCGCTGCGGCCGCGTGTCGGAAGGGATCTGTATTCGTCTCTATTCCGAAGACGATTTCCTCAGCCGCCCGGAATTTACCGATCCAGAGATCCTGCGTACTAACCTGGCGTCGGTAATCTTGCAGATGACGGCGCTGGGCCTGGGCGATATCGGCGCGTTCCCGTTTGTTGAAGCGCCGGATAAACGCAATATTCAGGACGGCGTGCGCCTGTTGGAAGAGTTGGGCGCGATCACGCTAAGCGAAGATGAAACCTACAAGCTGACGCCGTCGGGTCGCCAACTGGCGCAGCTGCCGGTCGATCCACGCCTGGCGCGTATGGTGCTGGAAGCGCAAAAATTCGGCTGCGTGCGCGAGGTGATGATCATCAGCGCCGCGCTGTCGATTCAGGATCCGCGTGAAAGACCGAACGAGAAACAGCAGGCCTCGGACGAGAAACATCGCCGCTTTGCCGATAAAGAGTCGGATTTCCTGGCGTTTGTGAACCTGTGGAATTACCTGCAGGAGCAGCAAAAAGCGCTGTCCGGCAATCACTTCCGTCGTCAGTGTAAAACCGATTTCCTGAATTATCTGCGCGTGCGCGAATGGCAGGATATTTATACTCAGCTGCGTCAGGTGGTGCGTGAATTGGGCATGCCGGTGAACAGCGAACCCGCGCCGTATCGTGAAGTTCACTGCGCATTGCTGACCGGTTTGCTGTCGCACATCGGGCAAAAAGATAGCGAAAAACAGGAGTTCACCGGCGCACGCAATGCGCGTTTCTCCATCTTCCCCGGTTCTGGCCTGTTTAAGAAGCCGCCGAAATGGACGATGGTGGCGGAGCTGGTGGAAACCAGCCGGTTGTGGGGACGCGTGGCGGCGCGCATCGATCCCGAATGGATCGAGCCGCTGGCGCAGCATCTTATCAAACGCAGCTACAGCGAACCGCACTGGGAAAAGGGCCAGGGCGCGGTGATGGCCATGGAAAAAGTGACCTTGTACGGTCTGCCGATTGTGCAGGCGCGCAAAATCAATTACAGCCACATTGATCCGCAGCTCAGCCGCGAACTCTTTATCCGCCACGCGCTGGTGGAGGGTGATTGGCAGACGCGTCACGCGTTTTTCCGCAATAACCTGAAACTGCGCAGCGAAATTGAAGACCTGGAGCACAAATCGCGCCGTCGCGACATTTTAGTCGATGATGAAACGCTGTTTGCCTTTTACGATCGCCGCATCGGCAGCGACGTGGTGTCCGCTCGCCATTTTGATAGCTGGTGGAAAAAAGCCAGCAAAGAGAACGCCGATCTGCTGAGCTTTGATAAGCAGATGCTGGTCAAAGATGGCGCGGATAAAGTCAGCCAGCTCGATTATCCCAACGTCTGGCATCAGGGCAATCTGAAGCTGAAACTCAGCTACCAGTTTGAGCCGGGCGCGGACGCCGATGGCGTGACGGTGCACATTCCGCTGCCGCTGCTGAATCAAATTGAAGAGAGCGGCTTTGAGTGGCAGATTCCTGGCGTGCGTCGGGAGCTGGTGATCGCCCTGATCAAATCACTGCCCAAGCCGCTGCGCCGCAATCTGGTGCCTGCGCCGAACTACGCCGAAGCCTTCCTGGCCCGCGTAAACGCCATGGAACTGCCGCTGCTGGATGCCCTGGAGCGCGAATTCCGCCGCATGACCGGCGTCACCATCGATCGTGAAGCCTGGCAATGGGAACAGGTGCCCGATCATCTAAAAATGACTTTCCGCGTAGTGGATGAGCACAACCGCAAGCTGCAGGAGGGCAAAGACCTGCATCAGCTCAAAGCGGTGCTAAAAGGCAAAGTGCAGGAAACGCTATCGAAAGTGGCCGATGACGGCCTTGAGCAGAGCGGTTTGCACATCTGGAGTTTTGGCGATCTGCCGCAAAGCTACGAGCAGAAGCGCGGCAGCTATCAGGTCAAAGCCTGGCCGGCATTAGTGGATGAAAAAGACAGCGTGGCCATCCGCCTGTTCGATAATGAACAGGAACAGCAAAAAATGATGTGGCGCGGGCAGCGCCGCTTGCTGCTGCTCAATATTCCTTCGCCGATCAAATATTTGCACGAAAAGCTGCCGAACAAAGCTAAGATCGGTTTGTACTTCAATCCGTATGGCAAAGTGCTGGAGCTGATCGATGACTGCATCTCATGCGGCGTGGATAAGCTGATGGCGGAAGCGGGCGGCCCGGCGTGGCAGCAGGAAAATTTCGAACAGCTGCGCGACAAAGTGCGTGCCGAGCTGAACGAAACGGTGGTGACGATTGCGAAGCAGGTCGAGCAGATTTTGTCGAGCGTGTTCAACATCAACAAATTCCTGAAAGGCCGCGTGGATATGACGCTGGCGCTGGCGCTCGGTGATATTAAAGCGCAAATGAGCGGCCTGGTGTATCGCGGGTTCGTGACCGGCAACGGTTATCAACATCTGGCCGATACGCTGCGTTATCTGCACGGCATTGAGCGACGTTTAGAGAAGTTACCGGCCGATCCGCACAGCGATCGCGCGCGCATGCTGAAAGTGCAAGCGGTGGAGCAGGCGTGGCAAACGTGGCGAAATAAACTGCCGCCGCAGCGTCAGGATGATGCTGAGGTGCTGGCAATCCGGTGGATGTTGGAAGAGTTACGCATCAGCTATTTTGCTCAGCAATTGGGTACGCCGTATCCGATCTCCGACAAGCGTATTTTGCAGGCGATGGAGCAGTTGGGTTAGGTGGGTAACGGCGCAATTAATTGCGCCGTTACGCTCAGGAAGGATTATTGTGCCAACTCTTCCAACTTATCTTTAAACGACGTCACCGCAATGGCGCGGTTGTCGGCGCGATAACGATCGGCAGGCGCCGGCGCGGAACTCTGCACCGCAATCAACTGCCAGGCACTATCCACTTGCAGCAGCAACGGCGAACCGCTGTCGCCCGGCAACGTATCGCACTGATGCGACAATACCGCGCGCTGCGCCCAGCCGGTCACCAGGCAATTGCTGTGTGAATAGAGCGAATCTAAATGATCGGCGGGATAGCCAGCCTGCGTCACTTTGCGATCGGTGACTTTTAGCGCGGCGGTCAATTCGCTGCGTGAGCCGTCAAACAGCGGAATCGGCACAATACCGGAGGGCGGATTGTGCAAAATCACCAATCCATAATCATAGGGTGCCGCGCCTTGCGGCACGATCCAACCTTCGCCATCGGCTTGTAAACGCCGTGCGAGGGAAGGCTCAACGCGCGCATCAATATCATGAATCTCGTAACGCCAACCTTTTGCCCCCGCCATAAAGCGCAGCGCTACCGGTTTATCAAATTTTCCAGGCGGCGTTAGCAAACAGTGACCAGCGGTCAACGCCAGATGTGCAGAAATTAACGTCGCGGTGCAAAGATTGCCGCTTTCGGTTTCTAATTGACCAATTGCATCCCATGGTTCCGCGCCGACAGCGCGAACCGCTTCACGGTGATCTTTACCAAAGAAAAGGGTTTTGATGTCTTCCGGGCTTGGCCCATCTTCATCATCGGCATGTGCTGTGAGGTGAAAACTGAAAATACTAACAAGTAACAGGATTGCCAGGCGCATAGTTCTCTCAAGGCCGAGAATAAGTAGGAGTTGTTGTCATCACGCTTGAGCGATAACTATAGTCGGTGAGCGGTGAAAAAGGGAGAAATATTGGAGTAATCAGCACGCTACAGCAGCTAGATAAAGAAGCTGGCAGCCACGATGCCGCAGAGGATCATTACGATGAGAATAATTTCGAAGCGATAGCGACGCACCATTTTTCGCTACTCCAGTAAATCAACACCCGGCATGACCGGGTGTTCTTTATCATTAATAGGGTGTTGGCGCGCCCGAAAACTTACTTGGCTGCTTTCTTCACTTTGTGATGCTTTTTAGCGGCCTGCGCTTTCTGCGCAGCGGGCTTAGTGACTTTGTGATGCTTTTTAGCGGCTTGGGCTTTCTGCGCAGCTGGCTTGGTCACTTTGTGGTGCTTTTTAGCGGCTTGGGCTTTCTGTGCAGCTGGCTTGGTCACTTTGTGGTGCTTTTTAGCGGCCTGTGCTTTCTGCGCAGCGGGCTTAGTCGCTTTTTTATGATGTTTTTTAGCTGCTTGCGCTTTCTGCGCCGCCGCTTTTTTGTGATGAGTCATTTTATGTTTAGCTGGCGCTGCATGAGTTGCAGCAGCCGCTGGGGTTGCTGGAGCAGCAGCAGTATCAGCAGCGAAAGCAACAGAAGACATACCCATAGCAGCGGCGATCACCAACGCGAATAATTTTTTCATTGCAAAACCCTCGGACTATTTTTCATGTGTAGCCCACTGCGGGGCCGGTGAAATCACTATATGAAAAACAGATCGGGCTTTCCGTGAGGCATTGGTATCGGCGTGTAACGGATTGTACAACGTGGCGTTAAGAAGCTGAAAAGGGCGGCTGGTGCCAATCGGCCAGATTGCGCGATGAATCGCGCCGCTACCGGGATTTCCATGAATCGTGCGGCGACCGGGTTGCCCAATAATAGTGCCGCGACCAGGTCGCCATAAATGGCGACCCTACGCTGTTGGTGCGCGGGTTTTGTAGGGTGCGCATGAATGCGCACCTGGCATTCAGTGCAGCGCAGTTTAACGTTTAGAACGGTGGCTGGCGCAGGCGTTCTAACCCCGCACGGACTGGTAGCGGCGCAATTTATTGCGCATTTTACCGCCAGGCAGGCGCTTCAGGTATGCGCGATAAATCGCGCCGCTACCGGGTTGTCATGAATCGTGCGGCGACCGGGTTGCCCAATAATCATGCCGCGACCAGGTCGCCATAAATGGCGACCCTACGATGTCAATGTGCGGTGTTTGTAGGGTGCGCATTCTTGCGCACCCTAAAACGACCCGATGAAAACCGCGATGTGATGCACCTTCATCGGGGCTGGAGTGGCGGGTTAGGCTGATAAATAACGCTGCTCAAGATGCTGGCGGAAATAGTCTGGATTCAGCGCTTCACCGGTGGCGTTCAGCAACAGCTGCTGGGTAGGGAAACGGCTACCGTGCTGCCAGATATTTTGCTGCAACCACTCGAACACCGGTTGCAACTCACCCTGCGCAATCAACTCATCCACCTGCGGAATGGCGCGTTTCACCGCCTGGAACAGCTGCGCCGCGTACATCGCGCCGAGCGTGTAGGTGGGGAAATAACCAAAGGCGCCGTCGGTCCAGTGAATATCTTGCATACAGCCATCACGATAGTTGCCGCGCGTATCAATGCCAAGCGACTGCTGCATCTTCTCATCCCACAGCGCCGGAATATCATCAACCTCAATTTCGCCTTCGATCAGGGCACGCTCAATCTCGTAACGCAAAATCACGTGCGCCGGATAACTTAACTCGTCGGCATCAACGCGGATAAAACCGGGCTTCACGCGCTGGGTTTGCCGAATGAAATTATTCAGCTCCAGCCCAGGCTGATCGCCCATCAGCGCCACCACCTGCGGATGCAGATAGTGTAAAAACGCCTTGCTGCGTCCGAGCTGCATTTCCATAAACAGGCTCTGCGACTCGTGAATCGCGGTAGAACGCGCCTGCGCTACCGGCTGTCCGCGCCACTGCTTTGGCAGATTTTGCTCATAGCGCGCGTGGCCGGTTTCGTGGATCACGCCCATCATCGCGCTGAGAAAATCATTCTCGTTATAACGCGTGGTGATGCGCACATCGTCCGGCACGCCGCCGCAGAAAGGGTGGGCGCTGACGTCCAAACGGCCGTGATTAAAATCGAAGCCCAGCGTTTTCATCACGCTCAAACCCAATTGCTTCTGGGATTCAAGAGCAAACGGGCCGACCAGCGGAACGAAATCGGTTTGCTGCTGCTTTGCTACCGCCTTTTGCAGCAAATCGGGCAGCCAAGCTTTCAAATCGCCAAATGTTTGGTCGAGCTGGGCGCTGGTCATGCCTGGCTCAAACACGTCCAGCAGCGCATCATAGCGCGACACGCCAAGCGCTTCGGCCCGCAGCTGGGCCTCTTCGCGGCTCAGCTTGACCACGTCTTTCAGATTCGCGGAGAATCCTTGCCAATCATTGGCCGGACGCTGCTGGCGCCAGGCGTGCTCGCAGCGCGAACCGGCTAACGATTTGGCTTCCACCAGCGATGCTGGCAATAACGTGGCTTGCTGCCACGCGCGCTGCATCTCGCCGAGGTTGGCCTGCTCAACATCATTCAGCGATTCCTGCTGCGCGGCATCCAACAGGCCGCCGAGCCGTTTGTCCGTGAGGATTTCATGCATAAACACGCTGAGTTCGGCCAGCGCTTCACCGCGCGCCTGGCTGCCGCCTGCCGGCATGGTGGTTTGCATATCGACACCGGCAATCGCACCTAAATGGCCGAAGCGAGAAAGACGCTGAAAAGTGCGGCTAAGTTCTTGATAAGCGGAAGTCACGTAAAAAGCTCCTTATGACGTTAAGCGTGGCGTAATGTCGCGCAAGGGTAGATCAACCGGCCAGCAAAAGCGAACGCTGGCACCACCCAGCGGGCTGCTCTCAATCGACACGCTGCCCTGCAACGCCAGCGCAATCGAATGCACAATCGCTAAGCCCAAACCGCAGCCGCCGGTGGCGCGATCGCGGCTGGGATCGAGGCGCACAAAAGGTTCGAACACGCGTGCGCGCTCCTCGGGCGGAATGCCGGGGCCATCGTCCTCCACCTGCAAACAACCAAGCGCGCCATCAAACCACAGGCTGACGCGCAGCCGCTGGTGCGCATAGCGCAGCGCATTATTAATCAGGTTATCCAGCACGCGTTCCATCAACCGCGTATCAGCGCTGCCGACATTCTGTAATTGCGGAATATCCAGTGCGATCTGCGCCTGCGGATTCAGCGTTTGCACATCCTCAATGTGTACCCGCAGCCACTGCGCTAAATCGAATGATTGCAGGTTGAGATCCACGCGCGGGCGATCGAGGCGCGCATAGGTCAGCAGCTCCTCAATCAGGCTCTCCAGCTGACCGACATCGCGATTCAGCGCCGCTGATTCGGCTGCGCTGAGGTTATCGCTCATCTCCAGCCGATAACGCAGCCGCACCAGCGGCGTGCGTAGCTCATGCGCAATGCCGTCAATCAGCTGCTTTTTGCTGGCAACCAGCGTATTGATGTTCTCCGCCATCTGGTTAAACGCCACGCCCAGGCTATGCAAACTCGAGGTGCTTTCAAAATGGGTGCGCACATCCAGTTCGCCGCGACCAAAACGCTGCGCGGCTTTCTCCAGCCGCTGCATCTCTTGCCAGTGCGGACGCAGCCATATAAACACCGGCAACGCCAGCGACATGCCGATAAACGCCAGCAGCGCGATATCCAGAATGCGCATCTGGTGCAGATAAAACAGATAGGGAATCGGGCCAACCGACAGCACGTAATGGCTGCGCGGAATGTGTTGCAGGAAGGTGTACTGATCGTCAATCGCCACAATCTCACCGGCGCGCAGACGTTTCATGTCGGCTTCATCCAGCTGGAATTTGCTCATCGGTTCGATATTCAAATCGAATGACAAATCGAGATCGAGGCTGCGGATGGTTTTACTCCAGTCGCGCGGCGGAATCTCACGCAGTTCGCTGCGCATTAAAAACAGCGAGCTGGCCATCAAATCATTCATCGATTGGCGACCCGCGCGCTCGGCGGTGAATTTGTAGACCAACCCGACCAGCAGCGTCATCACCAGAAAACAGACAAACAGCAGCAGATAAAATTGAATAAAGAGCTTTCTCATGCGGAACGCGTATCCCACGCCTGCGGGGCGAAAAGATACCCTTTGTTGCGAATGGTTTTAATGCGGAACGGTTCGGTCGCGCTGTCATACAATTTTTTGCGCAGGCGCGAAATGGCCACGTCAATGCTGCGATCCATGCCGTCGTAGCTGACGCCGCGCAGGGTTTTCAGCAGCGCATCGCGATGAAGAATTTGTCCGGCGTGGCTGGCCAGCTCCCACAGCAGATCAAAATCGGCGGTGGACAGCACAATATTTTCATCGAACAAGATGACCTGACGATTGAGCGAATCGATGGTTAAGGATCCAAAACGCAACACGCGCTGCGAGCTTTGCAGGCCTGGCGTTACCTCCGGCTGCCCCACGTGCGCCTGGCGTAAATGCAGACGTAAACGCGCTAGTAGAACCGCAGGCGGCGTGGTTTTCAGGATGTAATCATTGGCACCCATTTCCAGCGCCAGAATGTGGTTCATGTCGCTGTCGAGCGAGGTTAACAGCACGATGGGGCCTTGCCAGCTGGCGCGAAGATCGCGACATAACGTCATGCCATCTTTGCCGGGCAGCATAATATCCAGCATCACTAAATCGGGATTGGCAGCGACAATGGTGGCTTCAGCGCGGTCACCGCGCGTTTCAACAATCACTTCAATATCGTGGCGGCCAAGATAAGCGGCGATCAATTCACCGACTTCCGGCTCATCTTCCACATAGACGATTTTGTTCATAATTTACGGCGACGGAGGAGAATGCCAGCAGCATAGCTTTTCCTTGCTCTTTGCTCTACGCCACCGCACGAAATATCCCTGCTTAGCTGGTATGTTCCCCGAGAAATGTGCCATCATTACCGGCGCGTTGTCGCGCAAGGTTCGGAACCGTAACGAAAAATAGGGGAGTGCGAGGGTGTCTGATAAAGAGCTGGCTTCAGCAGGATACAGTGACCGCATCTGCTTCAATTACAGCGATTTTCTCTCCGCTTCCTGCAAAAAACGCTGGAGCTTTGTGGACGCGATTTACGGCGTAATGCCGATTTTCGGCATGGTGACGCGTAAGTCGACGCACAATCTGCAAGCCGGCGACGAACACCTTAAAGAATTAGCATTACAAATCATTTCAACGCAGGTGAGCGACGAGATCAACATCGCGCGCTTGATTACGTTGGCGGAACAGCAGCACATCAGCCGCTTCGATATTCAGTTGCCCTATCCGCTGTCAGACGAGCAGCTTGAAGCGATCCATCTGGAGTACCACAAGCCGCTTAATCTGACACAGCAGGATGACCTGCTGTGCGTTTCCATTCCGGTGCGTCCGCACTAAATCACTGCGCGAGTTGCCACAGCGCGGGCAGCGACGCGGCAATCAACAACACAATTGCAATCCGCTCCAGCTGAGATAGCTTTTTATCGCCTCGGCCGCCGCGTCGTGCGTACAGGAAAAGTAGCAAACCTGGCGCATACAACACCACGGAAAGCAGCAGATGCAAAGGGCCGGAGGCGTATAGCAACCATACGCCATACGCGCTGGCACCCAGGCCAACCAACAGCGCCAGCGGCTTGTGTTGGCCGCGCACCACTTTGATCAGGTACAAACCCACCAGCAGATAGGGCACCAAAATCATCTCTGATGCGATGGTGAGCAACGTGCCGTAATCTGCGCCGGTAGCGGCAATGGCAATCAGGCAAATCTGCACGCTGGCGTTGGTGAGCCACAGGGATGCGGCGGGCGAATTATGTCGATTTTGGCGGGCGATGCTACGCGGAAAAGCACCTTGTTGCGCGGCAAGAAACGGGACTTCAGCCGCCATGATCGTCCAACTCAGGTACGCGCCGCACACCGAAATGATCAGGCCCACAGCGATCACCGCATCGCCCCAATCGCCAATAAGATGCTTCATCAAACCGGCCATGGAAGGATTGCGCATTTGCGCCAGCTCCGCGCGCGGGACTACGCCCAGCGACAGCAGCGTTACCAGCAAATAAACCATCAGCGCGGCAAGCACCGCCATCAAGGTGGCACGGCCTACATCGCGCTTGTTACGCGCACGCGCCGAAACCACCACCGCGCCTTCCACACCGATAAACACCCAGAGCGTGATCAGCATGGTTTGCTTCACCTGCTCCCACAGCGGCTGGCCAAGTTCCAGGCCGCTAAAATCAAAGCGGAAGCGATCGTAGTTAAACGCCAGCAGCGCCAGCACCACAAACAACAGCAGCGGCACCAGTTTGCCCAAGGTTGCCAGCAGATTGATGCTGGCGGCCGTTTGCACGCCGCGCAGCACCAGGAAGTGCACCAGCCACAGCAACACCGACGCGCCCAGCATCGCTTGCCAGGTATTGCCATCGCCAAAAACGATGCGATCGGGGGTGTCGGTGAAAAAACTCAGCGCCGAAAACACGATCACCAGGTAAGAGACATTGGCGATCACCGCACACAGCCAATAGCCCCACGCGGAGCAAAAGCCCAGCAGCTCACCAAACCCTTCGCGCGCATAGGTAAATATGCCGCCGTCGAGTTCGGGTTTTAAGCGCGTTAACAGTAGCATCGCCAGCGAGAGGAAAATGATGCCTACGCCGGTGATCAGCCAGCCAATCAGCAACGCCGCTGGACCGGCAACGGCGGCCATATTTTGCGGCAAGCTGAACACGCCAGCGCCAAGCATTGAGCTAAGCACTAAGGCAGTAAGCGCGCTGAGACCTAATTTTTTATCCAAAATACCTATCCTGGGCAGCAGAGTCTGCTGGGTAATGAGGGTTTCGCTAGCGGGTAACGTGGCTATTTCGCAGCGAGAAAACGCAAAGTCCTACAACAGGCGGCAGATTTTACGGAGAGCGAAAAGGGAAGGCAATGCAAGACTATGCAAATTTGCACACGGATTATGCAATCAGATGGTGTTGGGAGCTGTGAGCAGGGCAGCGGGCGCCGCCCTGCACGGGGATTACTTAAACAGATCCGCGGTGACGGTTAAGTTGCCGCCGCTTTGGTTCTGCCACTGGCGCGTGACGTGATAGTACTTCGCACCTTTAGCTGCGGCGCGTTTTGCCACGGCTTCGGAAACTTCTGTTGGCGTACCGAAGTGATCGGAGAAGGTAATGGTATCAAACGGCTGCATCTGCGCAGCGGTAATCGCATTGACTTCCTGGATGCTGCGACCATCCGCCAGCTTCACGGTGTAACGCTGACCGGTGGAGCTTTGGGTTTCAAAGAAACGGCCAACGCTGCGGCTTGGGGTATCGGAAGAGGCCACGCCTGGAATCGCCACTTTTTTGGCTTCCGCGCCGCCCGCAGCCAACGCGGCTTTACCGGCTTCAGAATCCGCAGGAATGGAATCTGACACGTTCTGCACTTTGCGCTCTGGCGCATCAGCTTTGTAGACGTAGGCGGTGATGTACTGATTGCCGCCATTATTGGCATCAACCTGACGCACAATAAAGAAGGAGGCTGCGCCTTTGTTTTTCGCCGCTTTGGCGATGGCTTCGTTCACGTCTGGCTGGCTGGCGAAGAAACCGCTGGCCGAAACGGTATCAAAAGGCTCCAGACGATAGGCTTCGGCTTTTGGCAGCTCTTTCACGCCGTTGAACATACGGTATTTGGTGCTGTCGTTGGCTTTCGGCGCATTGGCTTTGTACAAATCGGCCGTGACGCGCCAGTTGCCGCCGTTACCGTTGGTATCGTTGATACCTTGCACATAGAAAGAGTCAGCGCCTTTGGCATCGGCTTGTTTAGAAACAGCATCGGTGGCATCACCGATGGCATTAAAACGACCGCTGATATTAATACGTTCGAATGGTTTCAACGCGGCCGCTTGCTCTGGCGTTAACTCTTTAGCAGCGAACGCATTTGCTGCCAGCAGTGATAACAAGGTCGACGCCAGAATGGTGTTCTTCAGCTTCATAAAAATGATCCTTCGCCTTACGCAAAATGAGTACGAAAACGTGCTGGACTCTTGATGTATAACAGATTAGCCGCTGATTATTGCATGTAATAATCGGCCTGTCTCAGCCAATTTATGTGCAGCAGGTTGACAATTACCGCCGTTTATTCATCAGCCTGTCATTCGCCTCTGCTATGCCTTTTTTTCATACAGTTAACCACTAAATCTGGTAACACTTAGTGCCATAACAGTTAATGCATTGTTAAATAAAGGTTTTTAAAAACACTTAATTCGACATGACACGATTTTGCGCAGCATATTATTTTTAAAAATCCCTTAAACGCAGTGGCAAAAGGGGGCATTCAATCTTTGCATCTGAATATTTGTGTGAATGTCATAAGTCTGCGTTATCGCTGTAGATCACTTTTCACATTTTCAGTAGGTTATAAAGACTTTGTTACATTGTGCATTTCGTTCATAAAAAGCTGAAACAGTGTTTCGGCTTTTGAACTTTATGCCACCCACAGAACCTCATCCTTCTATTTTCGTAAGGAAAAAGTATGTTAATTGGGATACCCAAAGAGCGGTTAGCCAACGAGTCGCGCGTGGCGGCCACGCCAAAGACCGTTGAGCAACTGATCAAGCTGGGATTCAGCGTAACCGTTGAACAAAACGCAGGATTGCGCGCCAGTTTCGATGATGCCAGCTTTATCGAAGCGGGTGCATCAATCACCCACGCCAGCGAGGTGTGGCAGGCTGATATCGTATTGAAAGTGAACGCGCCTGACGATCAGGAGATCGAACTGACGCGCGCTGGCAGCACCTTGGTGAGCTTTATCTGGCCAGCGCAGAATCCGGCGCTGCTGGAAAAACTGGCGGCGCGAAACGTCACCGTCATGGCGATGGATTCCGTGCCGCGTATTTCGCGTGCGCAGGCGCTCGACGCGTTGAGTTCTATGGCCAACATCGCGGGTTATCGTGCGATTGTGGAAGCAGCGCACGAATTTGGCCGCTTCTTTACCGGACAAATCACCGCTGCGGGTAAAGTCCCGCCGGCCAAGGTGATGATCATCGGCGCAGGCGTGGCGGGCTTAGCGGCCATTGGCGCGGCAGGCAGTTTAGGCGCCATTGTGCGCGCCTTTGATACGCGTCCGGAAGTAAAAGAGCAGGTGCAGAGTATGGGCGCCGAGTTCCTTGAGCTGGACTTCGAAGAAGAAGCCGGCAGCGGCGATGGCTACGCCAAAGTGATGTCAGACGCCTTCATCAAGGCCGAGATGGAACTGTTTGCGGCGCAGGCGAAAGAAGTGGACATCATCGTCACCACCGCGCTCATTCCAGGCCGTCCAGCACCCAAACTGATCACGGCCGAAATGGTTGCCAGCATGAAACCGGGCAGCGTGATCGTCGATTTGGCAGCACAAACCGGCGGTAACTGTGAACTTACCGTGGCCGATCAAGTGACCTTGACCAGCAACGGCGTGAAGATCATTGGCTACACCGATTTGCCAAGTCGCTTGCCAACGCAATCTTCCCAACTTTACGGCACCAACCTGGTTAACTTGTTGAAATTACTCTGCAAGGAGAAAAACGGGGAGATCACCGTTGATTTCGACGACGTTGTCGTGCGTGGCGTCACCGTGATTCGCGAAGGTGAAGTGACCTGGCCTGCACCGCCCATTCAGGTTTCGGCGGCACCGAAGGCGCAAGCTGCTCCACAGCCGTTGCCGAAAGCGGAAGCCAAACCGGCTTCACCCTGGCGCAAATATGTGCTGATTGCGCTGGCGGTGGTGCTGTTTGGTTGCCTGGCGAACGTGGCGCCGGCGGAGTTTTTGTCGCACTTCACTGTGTTTGCGCTCTCCTGCGTGGTGGGTTATTACGTGGTGTGGAACGTCAGCCATGCGCTGCATACGCCATTGATGTCGGTCACCAACGCCATTTCCGGCATTATCGTGGTCGGCGCGGTGCTGCAAATGGGGCACGGCGGCTGGGTCACGGTGCTGTCGTTTATTGCCGTCCTGATCGCCAGCATCAATATCTTCGGTGGTTTCACCGTCACCCAGCGCATGCTGAAAATGTTTCGTAAGAATTAAGGGGTAGCAACATGTCTGGCGGATTAGTGACTGCAGCATATATTGTTGCCGCAATTCTGTTTATTTGTAGCCTTGCGGGTCTCTCCAAACACGAGACGTCCAAGCAGGGGAATATTTTTGGTATGAGCGGCATGGCGATCGCGCTGTTCGCCACCGTCTTCGGTCCAAACAGCGGCAACGTGGCGTGGATTCTGTTGGCGATGGTGATTGGTGGTGCGATCGGCGTGCGGCTGGCCAAGAGAGTCGAAATGACCGAAATGCCGGAGCTGGTGGCCATTTTGCACAGCTTCGTCGGGCTAGCCGCGGTATTGGTGGGCTTTAACAGCTACATCGATCATGCACCTGGCGCTGCACCGATCATGGAAAACATCCATCTAACCGAAGTGTTCCTTGGCATCTTCATTGGTGCGGTGACCTTCACCGGTTCACTGGTGGCATTCGGTAAGCTGCGCGGTAAGATCTCTTCTAAAGCGTTGATGCTGCCACATCGCCATAAAATGAACCTCGCCGCTCTGGTGGTTTCATTCCTGCTGATGCTGTGGTTTGTGCAGACGGAAAGCACCGGCGCGCAGGTGTTTGCGCTGCTGCTGATGACGCTAATTGCGTTGGCCTTCGGCTGGCATCTGGTGGCATCGATTGGCGGTGCTGATATGCCGGTTGTGGTTTCGATGCTGAACTCCTACTCAGGTTGGGCGGCAGCGGCGGCGGGCTTTATGTTAAGCAACGATCTGCTGATCGTCACCGGTGCGCTGGTGGGTTCTTCGGGTGCAATTCTTTCGTACATCATGTGTAAAGCCATGAACCGGTCGTTTATCAGCGTCATTGCCGGCGGTTTTGGCACGGACGTCAGCGTAGGGAATGCCGATGAAGAGACCGGCGAACATCGGGAGATTACCGCTGAAGATACCGCTGAAATGCTGAAAGCCTCATCGTCAGTGATCATCACGCCGGGTTACGGCATGGCGGTGGCGCAGGCGCAATATCCGGTGGCAGAAATCACAGAGAAACTGCGCGCGCGCGGTATTAAAGTGCGCTTCGGTATTCACCCGGTAGCCGGTCGTTTACCAGGGCACATGAACGTGCTGTTAGCGGAAGCAAAAGTGCCGTACGACGTGGTGCTGGAGATGGACGAGATCAACGAGGACTTCAGCGATACCGACACCGTGCTGGTGATCGGCGCGAATGACACGGTGAACCCGGCTGCTTTGGAAGATCCACGTAGCCCCATCGCGGGCATGCCAGTATTGGAAGTGTGGAAAGCGCAGAACGTGATTGTGTTCAAACGTTCAATGAGCACCGGATACGCCGGTGTACAGAACCCGCTGTTCTTCAAAGACAACACGCAAATGCTGTTTGGCGATGCGAAAGCCAGCGTTGAAGGCATTCTGCGCGCGCTGTAATAAAGAGGGCGAAGTCAGCTTTGCCTGATTAAGAAGTGAAAAGGGCGGCCCGCAATGGCCGCCCTTGTTTTTTAATCGTCTTCGTCTTCTTCGTCGTCATAATCAATTGGCGACTTGAAATCATCGGGTTTAATCGCCAGCAAATCACAGCGCAAATGATCGATCACCTGTTCAGCGGTATTGCCGAGAAACGCCGCCGACAAACCGGTGCGGCCAATGGTGCCCAGCACCACAATCCCGGCATCAAGGTGCGACGCAATATCCGGAATCACTTCTTCCGGCAAACCCTTCGCCACATGCGTGAACTCTTCACCAATCGAGAACTTCTGGCGCAGCGCTTTCATTGCCACCAAATGCTGGCCGCGAATCGCATCGTTGTACACGCTGGGATCGAAGTCCGGCAGCTCAATCGCAATGTTGATCGGCGTAATCGGATAAGCGCCCACTAAATGCACTTCGGTGTGATTGACCATTTCAGCTAACAAGGTGGTTTCGCGGATCAGCTTTTGATTCAGCTCATCATGATGCGGCTCCTCGCTGGCCAGATTCACCGCGACGACGGCTTTGCCGCCCTGCGGCCAGGCCTGGTCTTTCACCATCCACACCGGGCACGGGCATTTACGCAGCAGATGCCAATCGGTTGGGGTGAAAATCACCGCTTCGAGGCGATCGTGTTGGTGCGCCATTTTCAGCACCAGATCGTGCTGATGCGCCTGAATTTCCTGGATGATGGCTTCGTAAGGTCGATTGTGCCACACCACTTTGATCTCAATATCCACGCCCGCTTCGATATAGGCGTGCGCCTGCTGGCGGATCCACTCGGTGCGTTGGCTGATAACGCCTTTGCGCATATTGGAGCGCTCATCGGGCGAGAGCAAGGTGGTCATTTCATAGGAGAAATCATAGATAGGCAGGAAAGCTTTGATTTTTCCGCCAATACGTTGATTCAGATAAACCGCACGACGCAGCGCGGGCTGGTCATCCTGCTGGGCATCAATTGCAACCAGAATATTTTGGTACCGGGACATGAGGCGACCTCCTAAACCAAATCAAGTTGGAATAAAGATAGCCTAACTTTGCGCAGGGCAGAAGGAGAAAAGTTGTTGCCGGATCAATAAAATAACATTTATTAACCCGGCAAAAAATTATGCTGCTTGATCGGTTTGTCCGGCTAATTCTGCCAGCAAAGCGTGGTTCTCGATGGTGATATATTTGCCTTTCACCGCTAACATGCCACTTTTCTGGAAGCGGCCCAGTAAACGGCTGATAGTTTCTACGGTCAGTCCCAGATAGTTACCAATGTCGCCACGCGTCATGGTCAAGCGGAATTCGCGCTGGGAGAAACCGCGCTGGCCAAAACGGCGCGACAGGTTCCAGACAAAGGCGGCCAAGCGCTCTTCCGCATTCTTCTTCGACAGCAGCAAAATCATGTCCTGATCGCCCTTAATCTCACCGCTCATCAAACGCATCATCTGCTGACGCAGCGCAGGCATTTTGCCCGACAGATCGTCAAGGGTTTCGAAGGGGATTTCACACACCATCGCGGTTTCTAACGCTTGGGCAAAACTGGGGTGTTTCGCACCAACAATGGCGTCAAAACCGACCAAATCGCCTGCCAGATGGAAGCCAGTAATTTGCTCGTCGCCTTGTTCGGTAATGGTGTAACTTTTGATTGAGCCAGAGCGAATGGCATAGAGGGATTTCAATTCATCACCGGCTTTGAACAGCGTTTGACCTTTTTGGATCGGCTTTTTGCGTTCGATTATGTTGTCTAGCTGATCCAGTTCGTGCTCGTTCAGCGTGAAGGGAATACACAACTGGCTGATGCTGCAATCCTGACAATGGATGGCACAACCGCCAGACTGAATACGTCGAATGCTGCGTTTTTCCGGGATCATAAGGTTCCGCTCGATGATTATTGACTGCTGTCAATTTTAACATTTTTCCGAACGAAGGAAACTCATCCGAGCAGTAAATCTGGTTAAATCCCTACAAATGTCAGGTATTCCAGCATTCGTGCGGGTTCGCCTTCAATGGCTTTTTTGATCTGGAACGTTTTGTTGCCATGTTTACAGTTATTCACGCCTTGTTACAGCGCAAAAAGTGACAGATGTGATGCTGAAAATCCTTTGCTACTATTTTGTTTTAGTGCCGTATGCGGCGCTTTTTCCTTTATCCAGGCGCGAGAAACGACCATGAATCTTGATGATGAAGACCTTTTCCGGGATGCCATGGGTGATGTCACGCCACTAAAAGATCGCGCCAACACCCAATGGATCCGGACGCCAGCCGCGAAAACACCCCGCGCACCCCAACCGGACGCGCTGGAAAACTTTTTGACGCGTGGCTTCCTGGAGATCATTCCGCTCGCCACCCCTCTGGAATACAAGGTGGAGGGCATCCAGCAGGGCGTGCTGGACAAAGTGCGGCTCGGCAAATATCCACTCGATGCCAGCTTGAATCTGCTGCGGCAGCCGGTTGAAACCTGCCGCCAATCGCTGTTTGCCTTCATGATGGAAGCGCGTAAGCAGGGCCTCCGCAATCTCCTGATCATCCACGGCAAAGGGCGTGAGGACGAATCTCACGCCAATATTGTGCGCAGCTATCTGGCGCGCTGGTTGCAGCAGTTTGATGACGTGCAAACCTACTGCGAGTCGCAGCAACAGCATGGTGGCGCGGGTGCGCTGTATGTGGGTCTACGTAAAACGGATAAGGCGCGCCAGGAAAACCGCGAGCGGCATGCCAAGCGCAGTCGTTAATTGTGAAACTTACGAATGGTCGACATCAACACTTCGGCGCTCAGGCTTAAAGTGCTGCCGCTGCGGGTGATAATGCCGACCGGTTCGCCTGGACCCGGCGACGGGATGGGCAGCGCGCATAATGCGCTGTGTTCCAAATCCTCTTTGACCGCGCCTGACGGTACAAACCACACATAGTCGTAACGCAGCGCCAGCTGGCGTGCCAGCGACGTAGAGGAGGTTTCAACACAGTTGGCGGGCAGCGAGCAGCCTTGCTCATCCAGCATGTGCTGCGCAATGCGCCGGGGTGCCGTGCCTTCCGGTGAAATCACCACCGGCCACTGCATCGCGCGTGAAAGCATGACGTTGTCACTTAACAGCGGGTGTTCCGGTCGTACCACCAGTTTCAGCGACTCAACAAACAGCAGCTCGTAGGTTAATCCGGTCATCATCTCGCTGTTCGCCATGCGGCCAATGCCGATATCAAACTCCCCGGCGCGTAAGCCCGCCAGCAGCACGTTGTTGTGCAGCGTGGCCACCTGCACCGTGGTGTTGGGTTGCTGTTCATGGAAGCGATCGAGAATTTGCGGCAGCATACCCATTGCGGCGGTGGTCAGCGCCCCAAGGCGAATGATCACCGGACGTCCACTTTGCGGCGCATGAAAACTTTGCCCGGCATGATTAAGCGCATCGAGCACTTTTACGGCGTGAACCAGGAACTGCTCGCCTAACGTGGTGAGCTGTGCGCCGAGGCGTCCGCGTTCAAACAAACGCGCGCCGGCCAATTCTTCTAACTCATTAAGCGTCTTAGATAGGGCCGGTTGGCTTAAGTTTAAAGTTTCAGCCGCGCGCCCCAGCGTCCCTTGTTGGGCAACGGCCACAAAGGTGTGTAAATGGCGCAAACGAATGCGCTGAGTGAAAAGAAGATTTTTGTCCATAGGCTCAAAGATAATGAGTTGTAATCATGAGCGGCAATCGCTAAACGTAAATTCTGTTAACTTGCCTGCAAAATTATATTAACAAAACTAGGCGGATGCCAAAGTGAAGCCAGTTGCCTGTAAACAGTTGTAATTCTAAAATTTCTTAATGAATTTGCAGTTGAACACAGTGGTAAACAGGGGCAAAGATGCAAATTATTCTCAATTAGACCGAAAAACCCTGCCAGTTATGCTTAACGATGGGCTATGATAAGCGCCGTTTTTTTAACTAAAACTGATGCCTACGATGTTAAGTGCAGGAGTTCGCCCGTGACCAGCGTTGAAGCAGTAGATGTTCGCCAGCTCATTAATCAGCGTGCGCTAAGCAGCTGGCAAAAGCGCTTGATTGCGCTGTGCTTCGTGGTGGTGGCGCTGGATGGCATGGACATCGCGCTGATGGGCTTTATCGCCCCGACGCTAAAAGCCAGCTGGGGCGTTTCGAATCATCAGCTCGGCATGGTGATCAGCGCAGCGCTGATCGGTTTGGCATTGGGGGCGATGGTTGCGGGTCCGTTGGCCGATCGCCACGGCCGCCGCGTGATGATTCTGCTCAGCGTGTTGTTCTTTGGCATCTGGACGCTGGCGACCGCAATGGCGCAAAACATCGAGCAGATGATGTTGTTTCGCTTCCTGACGGGCTTGGGCCTTGGCGCAGCGATGCCGAATGTCGGCACGCTGGTGGCTGAATATGCGCCGGAACGTCGCCGATCTTTCATTATTACCGTGGTGTTCTGCGGCTTTACCTTTGGCGCGGCGTCCGGCGGTTTCGCGGCTTCGTGGCTGTTGCCGCGTTACGGCTGGCACTCCGTGATGCTGATGGGCGGCATCTTGCCGCTGATTGTCCTGCCATTTTTACTGCGCGGATTGCCTGAGTCCGTGCGTTTCCTGATCAGCCGCCGCGCTCCCGCCGCACGCATTCACGCCATTCTCGATCGCATGATGCCCGGCGCGGTGCAGCCTGATAGCGCCTACCAGAGCAGCGAACCGCCTGCCGCACGGCGCGGCGCGGTGGCGACGGTGGTTTCACCTCGCTACTTGTTTGGCAGTTTGATGCTGTGGGGCGGCTACTTCATGGGGCTGTTCCTGGTCTATTTGATCGGCAGCTGGATGCCGTCACTGATCAGCACACTCGGCATGTCGGTCACGGAAGCGGCGGTTGTCACCGCCATGTATCAGGCGGGCGGCACCCTTGGCTCTTTGTTTGCCGGTTGGTTAATGGATCGCATCAACGCCAATCTGGCGCTGGCGGCGATCTATTTCTGCGGCGGCATCGCCATTGTGGCGCTGGGCTTTTCCCCGGCGCAGGTCGGGTTGATGAGCGCCATCGCCTTCTTTAGCGGCTTCTGTTTCAACGGAGCCAACACCGGCATGAACGCGCTTTCCGCCAGCTATTATCCCACCCATGCGCGCGCTACCGGTTCGAGCTGGATGCACGGCGTAGGACGAATCGGCGCGATATTAAGCGCTTTCGTCGGCGCAGAGTTGCTTACGTTGGGCTGGAGTTTCAGCCAGATCTTCCTGTTGCTGGCGATTCCCGCGGTGCTCACCACCCTGATGCTGGCGTTAAAATGGCGCTTTGCCGACCACGCCGCAGCCAGCGAGTGACAGGGCGATCACAGTTCCACGAAATTCTCACCCGCCGCTAAAGGGTTGATCTACAGTAGCAACAACCCTTTAGCCGGAGGTGATCCTCATGCCAAACTTTCTCACCAGCGATGCCATTCGCACGCTGTTCTCCCAGGCGATGTCGGCCATGTATCAGCAGGAAGTGCCGCAATATGGCACGCTGACGCAGCTGGTCACCGCCGTTAACGAACGCACGCTAGAAGCCAATCCGGCGATGAAAAATCGACTGGCCGCCGCCGATGAACTCAGCCGATTGAGCGTTGAGCGTCACGGCGCCATTCGCGTCGGCACCGCAGACGAACTGAGCACGTTGCGCCAGATGTTTGCGGTGATGGGCATGGAGGCGGTCGGTTATTACGATCTGTCGCAGGCGGGCGTGCCGGTGCATTCCACCGCTTTCCGCCCGGTAAGCGATCGCGCGCTGCGCCACAATCCGTTTCGCGTGTTTACCTCGCTGCTGCGGCTGGAATTGATCGACGATGAGGCATTACGCGCCAAAGCGGCGGCGATTTTGGCGGCGCGCGACATCTTTACGCCCGGCTGTCGACGGCTGATTGCGCAGCATCAGCAGCAGGGTGGATTGCATGCGGCCGATGCCGCCGCGTTTGTCAAAGAGGCGCTGGAAACCTTCCGTTGGCATGCGCACACCACGGTGGACAGCACCACTTATCGCGCGTTGAGCCAGCAGCATCGGTTAATCGCCGATGTCGTCTGCTTCCGCGGCTGCCACATCAACCATTTAACGCCGCGCACCCTGGATATCGATCGCGTACAGGCGCTGATGCCTTCGCGCGGCATCGATCCGAAATTGGTGATTGAAGGCCCACCGCAGCGTAACGTGCCGATTCTGCTGCGGCAAACCAGTTTCAAAGCGCTGGAAGAGGCGGTGCATTTTAACGATGGCACGCCTGGCACGCACACCGCGCGCTTTGGTGAGATTGAACAGCGCGGCGCAGCGCTGACGCCGAAAGGGCGCGCGCTCTACGATCGCCTGCTGGCACAAGCCGGCTCCGGCAGCGATAACCAACAGCATCAACTGCAGCTCAACGCCGCATTTCGCGATTTCCCCGATGATGAAGTGACGTTGCGTGAACAACAGCTGGCATGGTTCCGCTATCGTTTGACCGAAAAGGGCGAACACGCCTTGCCGCGTAAAGGCGAGAGCGTGGCGCAGCTGCTTGAGGAGGGTCGCTTGCAGGCGGAACCAATTGTTTACGAGGATTTTTTACCGGTGAGCGCGGCGGGCATTTTCCAGTCGAACTTAGGCGATGTTACCCAGGCGCGCAGCGCGGGCAATGCCAGCCGCGTGGATTTTGAAGCGGCGCTGGGTGCGCCGGTACAAGATGAAATGGCGCTGTATCAGCAGATGCAGCAGCGCAGCTTAACGCGCTGCGGCGTGCATTAATCCGCATAAAATAGCCGGCCTGTGCAGTGGCAATTTCACCGCAGCAGGTCGGCTACCGGTTTCTTATTGTAATTTTGCATCACGCACCAGCGTGTATTTACCCGCACCTAAAAACATAATGGCGAATGCGCCGAGCAGGTAAAGAGCCTCTGTTTCCAGCGACCAGGCGCCGACATCAGTGCGATGCCACAGCGCGCCCATTTTTACCAGCAGCGTGGCGACAATCATATTCACCGCAATAACAAACGCCGCCAGGCGGGTCATTAAGCCGATAATTACCATTACAGGTGCCACTATTTCCCCGATGTAAGCACCGTAAGCGATGAAACCTGGCAGGCCTTTCACGACGAGCATGTGCGCGATCCAATCCACGCCATGCAGCACTTTGAACTCACCGTGAAACAGCAGCAGTCCGCCAAACGTGAGTCGTAACAGCAGTTTGCCGAAGTCCGGGTGATCGCTCATCCGGTTGAACATCTGATTGATGCCACCAAACATCGCCTTTCTCCGCCTCGCCAGGTTAACTTGCAACCTTAAAACAATTGGTCGGAGGGGGTTAGCCAAAAATTTTGATGATGTTGTTCAATGGATCGGATGGCTATTCGGCATAATCTGCAAATGCTTTCAGAACATGGACATTCGGGTAAGGCCTGCAAATAATGGAGCGATGCTTTATCAGGGAACCCGAGATGAAAAATGAACGACGTCTGAGGATCATGACCGCAGAAGGTGAACTCAGAGGCCAGATGGATGAAGATCTTTTTGTCTTCAAGGGAATACCTTACGCCGCGCCGCCGGTAGGCGCGCTGCGTTGGCGACCACCGCAGCCTGTCACGCCGTGGCAGGATGTGCGCGACGCCACAGAATGGGGCGATGCCAGCTGGCAAAACCGTGAGTATTGCGTGGTCGCGGGCGGCGGCGATCCCGGTAACTTTAGCGAAGATTGCTTATACCTCAATGTATGGACGCCAGAGATTGCGCCTTCACGTCCGTTGCCCGTGATGGTATGGCTGCACGGCGGCGGTTTCGTAATGGGGGCATCCAATCTCGATCCCTATCGTGGCCGCGCGCTGGCGTCGCAAGGCGTTGTGGTGGTCACACTCAACTATCGTCTTGGTCACTTCGGCTTCTTCTCACATCCGGCGCTTGACGCGCAATATCCCGCTGGCGGCGTGATCAATAACTTCGCGCTGCTGGACAACATTGCCGCGCTGCAATGGATTCAACGCAATATTCCGGCTTTTGGTGGCGACCGCGACAACGTTACGCTGTTTGGTGAATCCTCAGGCGCGCGCAGCGTGCTGTCGCTATGCTGTTCGCCGTTGGCCGAGGGCTTATTCCACAAAGGCATTGTGCAGAGCGCCTACAGCTTGCCGGATGTGCCGCGCGAACAGGCGCAGCAGATTGGCCAACAGGTCGCCACGCACTTTGGTTTGCCGGAAAAGGCCAGCGCCGAACAGCTGCGCGAGTTGCCCGCCGATCAATTCTGGCCGCTGCAGCGTCCGTTGGCGCTGGGGCCTGTGCCGATCAGTGGCGATGCGGTGCTGCCAAAACCCATGCTCAACACCTTTATGGCGGGTAAGCAGCATCGCGTGCCGCTGATGATTGGCAGCAACAGCGATGAAGCCAGCGTGCTGGATTACTTTGGCGTCAATGCCGAAGCGGTGTTGAAGCAGATGCGCAGTAAAAATCGCCTCAGCTATCGGCTGATGAAATGGCTGTACGATCTGCATGATGATGCGCTGTTAGGCCGCGCCGTAGCGCGCGACATGGCGTTCACGGTGGTGCCGCTGCTGGTGGCGCAGTCGCAGCATGATATCGGCATGCCTGCGTGGCGTTACTGGTTTGACTATGTCTCAGAAAACGCGCGCGATCTCTATCCGCACGGCACCTGGCACGGCAATGAAATCCCTTATGTGTTCAATACTTTGCCGACGCTGGCACCGCCCGCCGATCGCGCATATACCGAGCAAGACAAAGCCTTTGCCTGCGACGTCAGTGCCTATTGGGTGGCCTTCGCGCGTGATGCTAACGAATTCAGCTCGCATCTACGCGGCGCGGTTGATTGGCCCGTGTGGCGACCGAGTGAAGACATCACCCTGGCGTTTGGCGATAAACACCAGCCGCAGCTGGTGTTGAAACGGAAATTTATGCGCGGACGCTTGCGCTTGTTCCGCTTGATGATGCGCAGTCACGTTAAACTTTCCTGAGCCTGCTAATGATGTAGTGGCGCAAATGATTATTAAAGCCAAATTTGCGCCCATCTCCTTGTTTTATAACCCTGCCCACTGATATTCGATCGCGTCAGATAACAATTTATTAGCGTATTAAAGCGTTACATTTTCCCAGGCCAGTGCCGATAACCGCAATATGCCCTGTTTTATCAGGGCCTCCTTCGCGTTTCATCTCAAGGGATTATGTATGGGTATTTTCAAAAACTTCACTATCCGCACCGTGATGCTGAGCATTCTGGGGCTGTTTTGCCTGTTGTGGTGTGCCGTCGGGCTGTTCAGCGTGCATTCGCTGAATGCGCTTGGCGAGGGCAATGAAATTGACCGCCAGTTAGTGAACCAGATGACGGTTTTAAGCAAAGGTAATGACCAATATTTTCGCGTAGTGACACGGTTATCACGCGTGATGGAAGGACGTGCGGCGGGCGCAAGCGTTAACGCCGAGGCCTTTAAACCGGTGCAGCAGGCGCTGGACAACATGAAAGACCAGCTGACGCAGTTCAAAGCGATGGCGCCGGGTCCAATGGACGCAGCCACGGTGAACAGCGCGATCGCCAGTTGGCAAAAGCTGTTAGACGAAGGCATTACGCCGCAGGTGGCGCTGGCGCAGCAGGGCACCGTTGAAGCGTACCGCGCGCAGGCCAACAACGTGACGCCGCCGCTGAGCCGGGCGTTTGGGGCGACTGCCGAAGCCTTTAATCAGGCGGCAAGCAGCAAACTGGATGAAACCCGCGTCACCGTGGATCACCTGACTGCTATCACCAAGATGATCATTCTGGCCGCCGTAGTGTTTGGCTTGTTCATTCTGCTGTTTACCGATCGTTACCTGGTGGCGATGTTGGTAAAACCGCTGGAGCGCGTGCGCCATCAGTTCGCGATTATTGCGCAGGGCGATCTCAGCCAACCAGTAGAAGACTTTGGCCGCAACTGCGTAGGCAAATTGGTTCCGCTGCTGCGCGCCATGCAGGACAGCTTACGCGAAGCGGTGAGTGCGATCCGCAGCGGCACCGAGAACATCTACCGCGGCGCGGCGGAGATCTCGTCGGGCAACAACGATCTCTCCTCGCGTACTGAAGAACAAGCCGCCGCGCTGGAGCAAACCGCCGCCAGCATGGAACAGCTCACCGCCACGGTAAAATTCAACGCCGATAATGCGCGTCAGGCCAGTGCGCTGGCTGAAACCGCCACCGGCACCGCCCAGCAAGGCGGACGTTTAGTGGGCGAGGTTGTTACCACCATGCAGGGCATTTCGGGCAGTTCCAGGAAGATCGCCGAAATCACCAGCGTGATAAACAGCATTGCTTTCCAGACCAACATTTTGGCGTTGAACGCCGCCGTTGAAGCGGCACGCGCCGGTGAACAAGGGCGCGGCTTTGCGGTGGTGGCCAGTGAAGTGCGCAATCTGGCACAGCGCAGCGCCAACGCGGCGAAAGAGATCGCCACGCTGATTGATGATTCTGTACAGCGCGTGGAAAAAGGCTCAGCGTTGGTGAGCAGCGCGGGCAGCACCATGCACGACATTCTCAAGTCGGTGCAGGATGTGAACGAGATCATGAAGCACATCGCCGCCGCGTCGGAAGAGCAAAGCAAAGGCATTTCGCAGGTTGGCACCGCCGTGACAGAAATGGACAGCGTAACCCAGCAGAACGCCTCACTGGTGGAAGAGGTCTCCGCCGCGGCGAGCGCGCTGGAGCGCCAAACCAGCGAGTTGCAGGCGTCGGTAGCGAAATTCCGTTTATCGGCACACGCCCCTGTCGCCAAGGCCGTGATGCCCACCGCCGCGCCGCTGCGTCGTCCGGTGTTAACGGCGCCAGCGAGCGCAGCGCCCAAAACGGCCAGCGCTGATGAGTGGGTTTCTTTCTAAGGCTGACACAGCCACGCCACCAGTTCCGGCAGGAACGGTGGCGCATCTTGAGCCGCACGCTGCAACAAGCTGTAGCTCGCGCCGGTTGCCACATTGGCGGCAAACGGCGCCTTCAAGCGGCCATGCGCCACATCATTTTGCACCAGCGTCACATCCGCTACCGTCACCCCAAATCCCTGAATGGCCGCGCTGATAGCCAGATCCATGGTAGCGAAATGTTGGTTACGCGCCATCGGCAGCGCCGCATGTTGATCGTTGAGCCACAACTGCCAATCACGCGTGTCATTGGTGGGGTGCAAAAAGGTGAATTTCGCCAGATCGTCAAGCCGCTGCGGCGGCGTCACGCTGCTGGCAAGTACCGGTGTTAAGCGCTCATCAAACAGCCGGATAGCGCCGGAG
This sequence comes from uncultured Pantoea sp., assembly GCA_966185695.1. Taxonomy (GTDB): domain Bacteria; phylum Pseudomonadota; class Gammaproteobacteria; order Enterobacterales; family Enterobacteriaceae; genus Pantoea. Next base: position 153,703 of record CBIFUL010000003.1, read on the forward strand.
GGCACGTTGCCAAACACAATCGCCGCATCAAAATTGTCCAGCTGCGGGCTATGATCCAGCGTGGTGGTCAGCGCAACGTGAATCTCCGGGCGCTGCTGCTCCAGCGCCACCAACCGCGGCACCAGCCAGCGCATGGCGCAGGTCGGGGCTTTGAGGCGAATTGAGGCGTTGCTGCGGCTGGCTTTTTCCGTGGCGTTCACCAGCAGGGTGAAACCCTGTTGCAGCTCGGGCAGCAGCGCCGCGCCCTGTTCCGTCAAATGCAGCCCGCGCGCGTGCCGTTCAAACAGCGCAAAGCCGAGCCAGCTCTCCAATGCGGCAATCTTGCGGCTTACCGCACCTTGCGTGATGCAGAGTTCACGGGCAGCGCGGGTTAAATTGAGATGACGCGCGGTGACCAGAAACGCATGGATGGCATTCAACGGCAAGGCGGAGCGGGACATATCAACCTCAAGCTATGATTTTTTATCATGGCTATTATGACAACAATTCGCTTGTGGACTCAAGCTGCTCGCCGTTGAATAGAAATCTAATTTCGATAGGTGGTTATGCATTTTGCGAGGCAACAATGACCCTGAACAGCAGCGTTCGCATCACGTCCAAACAGCCCGATGTTGGCACGACGATTTTTAGCGTCATTGGGCAACTTTCCGCGCAGCATAAGGCGATTAATCTGTCGCAGGGCGCGCCGAATTTCCCGTGCGATCCACAGCTGGTCGAGTTGGTCAGCCAGGCGATGCGCGATGGCCATAACCAATACGCGTCAATGCTGGGTTTACCGGCGCTGCGTGAGGCGCTGGCTGAGAAAGTCTACACGCTGTACGGCCAGCAATATGATGCCGGCAGCGAGGTGCTGATCACCGGCAGCGCCAGCCAGGGCATTTACATGGCGATTTCCGCGCTGGTGCACGCGGGCGACGAAGTGATCTTCTTCGAACCGGCTTTCGATAGCTACGCGCCGGTGGTGCGTTTGCAGGGCGCGACGCCGATTGGCCTGAAATTACAGGTACCGGATTTTGCTATCGATTGGGACGAACTGCGCGCCACCCTCACGCCGCGCACCCGCATGATCATTATCAACACGCCGCACAATCCCAGCGCGCAAGTGCTGAGCGCGGCCGATCTTGAGCAGCTGGCGGCATTGACGCGCAACACCGATATTGTGGTGCTGTCTGACGAAGTTTATGAACACATTCTGTTTGATGGCCGCAAACACTGCGGCATGGCGACGCACCCGGAGCTGGCACAGCGCAGCGTGATCGTTTCCTCCTTTGGCAAAACGTTTCACGTTACCGGCTGGCGCGTGGGTTATGCGCTGGCGCCGGCCGCGTTGATGGATGAGATCGTTAAAGTGCATCAGTTCATGATGTATGCGGCGGACACGCCGATGCAGGTGGGTTTCGCGCATTACCTGCAAAACCCGCAGAACTATCTGCAACTGTCGCCGCTGTATCAGAGTAAACGCGATCGCCTGCACACGCTGCTGCAAGATTCGCCGTTTAAACTGCTGCCCAGCGCCGGTTCCTTTTTTATGTTAGCGAGCTACGGACATTTCAGTGACGAAAGCGACAGCGAAATGGTAAAACGTCTCATCGTCGATCACGGCGTGGCCACCATTCCGCTATCGGCGTTTTATATGGACGGCACCGACAATAAATTAATTCGCCTGTCATTTGCGAAAGACGACGCAACACTGTTGGCTGGCGCGCAAGCGCTGTGCCAGGTCAAAGGGTAATTAGGGGAAGAATAATGAAAAAATTGAACGCACTGTTTATTGCACTCGGCATGCTGACCTCAGCGCACGCGCTGGCACAGGAAACCTTGCGCTACGGTCTGGAATCACAGTATCCGCCATTCGAAAGCCGCAATGCGCAGGGCGAGCTGGAAGGGTTTGATATCGAGCTGGGCAAAGCAATTTGCCAGGTCGGCAACTTCGATTGCAAATGGGTGGAAAGCAGCTTTGATGCGCTGATCCCGGCGCTGCAGGCGAAGAAGTTTGATGCCATTAACTCGGCGATGAATATCACCGAAGCGCGGGCGAAAAATATCGACTTCACTAAGCCGATCTACCGCATTCCTACCATGCTGATCGTGAAGGAAGGCGAGAAGCTGCTGCCAACCGCAGATTCGCTGAAAGGCAAAAACATTGGCGTGTTACAGGGTTCAATCCAGGAGACCTACGCCAAGAAACATTGGGAAGCGCAGGGCGTCACCGTGACGGCGTATCAGGATCAAAACCAGGTGTATAACGATATGGTGGCGGGACGTCTGGACGGCACGCTGGTGATGTCCGCTGCGGGTCAATCGGGCTTCCTCGATAAGCCGCAGGGCAAAGGTTTTGCCTTCGTGGGCAAGCCGGTTGAAGATGACACCATTCTCGGTTCGGGCATTGGTTTTGGTCTGCGTAAAGGCGATGCCAAGCTGAAAAGCGAATTGGATGCCGCCATCACCAAAGTGCAAAGCGATGGCACCGTGACCAAGTTAGCCGCCAAGTTCTTCCCCGGCATTGATGTGTCAGCCAGCAAGTGATCGAAAAGGGAGGTCAATATGACCTCCCTTAAACATTGCAAATTTCGGTAGCGGCGCAATTTATCGCGCGTTTTCCCGCAAAGTCACAGCACCAGGAATGCGCGATGAATCGCGCCGCTACCGAGTGTGCATATACGCAACAGTACGCTACCTAACCTCTTATTTCGCCGCCAAATAACACAACGCTTCCGCTACCTGATACGACTTCACAAACGACGGCACCGGCAGGAATTCAAAGCGTGAATGGAAATTGTGCGCGCCGGTAAAGAAATTCGGCGTTAACAATCCTTTGGCTGACAAGGCAGAACCGTCAGTGCCGCCGCGCATCGGAATCACCTTAGGCTCCACGCCAACTTGCGCCAACGCCTCGAAAATCAGATCAATGGCACGGCGATCTTCGCCAATCGCATTGCTGATATTGCTGTAAATATCGTTAATGGTTAGCGCCACATGCCCGGTGGGATAAAGCGCGGCAATCTCATCGGCCATTTCCACCAGCTGCTGCTTCCTGGCGTCAAAACTTTGCAGATCGAAATCGCGAATTGAGGCTTTCAACACCGCGCGGCTGGCGTTGGCGTTGATATCGTTAAACCAGATATAGCCTTCGCGGCCTTCGGTATGTTCTGGCGTGGCGCGACGATCAAAGCGCGCGATAAAGTCATGCGCCATCAGCAGCGGATTCACCAGCACGCCTTTGCCCGACATCGGATGCGCGGGGACGCCGGTAAACACGATCTCGGCTGAAGCCCCGTTGAAGCACTCATACACCACTTCACCGAGTTCGCAGCAGTCGATGGTCCAGGCGAAATCAACGTCAAAGCGCTGCTGCAAATCCAGCGCTTTCGCGCCGCGCAGGCCGATCTCCTCATCCGGCACAAACGCCACCACGATATCGCCATGATCGCCACGCAGATTTTCCATCAGCGTCATCACCACGGTGACGGCGGCTTTATTGTCCGCGCCTAACACGCTGGTGCCGTCGCTAAAGATAATCTCCTGACCGACATAAGGTTGGATCTCAGGATGTTGCGCCACGCGCAGCCAAATATCCTGGGTGCTGTTCAGGCACAGATCGTCGCCGGTAAAGGTTAAGGTCTGCGGATGGATATCCGGCGAAAGGCCGACATCAACCGTATCAATGTGGGTAATAAAGCCGATGCGCGGGGCATCCGGGCGATTGCCGGGTTTCACTGCGGTCACCGTGGCATGCTGATCGATCACGATATCCTGCAAGCCTAAATCCCGCAGCTCCTGTGCCAGCAGTTCCGCCATCGCGTGCTGCGATGGGGTGCTCGGCAACGTGGTGGACTTGGCATCGCTCTGGCTGGAAACCGCCAAATAACGGTAAAAACGTTGGGTCAATTGGCGGGCAAGTTGATCTGTCATCACAATTCCTTATCAGTAATGCGGCGCGAGCAGTACGCGCACCGTCCAAATCATGTTATTTATTAACCAGATGAACATTACATAACCAAGCAAGCTCATGGAAGTCAATCGCGAGGATTTTAAATGAAAAAGTGTGTGGCAAAACTGGCGCTCAGCGTACTGGGATTAGCGGTGGCAGGCGGCGTCTCGGCTAAAACACTGGTTTACTGTTCTGAAGGCTCCCCGGAAAACTTTAACCCGCAACTTTACACCTCCGGCACCAGCGTCGATGCCAGCGCCGTGCCGATTTTCAACCGACTGGTGGATTTCACCCCCGGCACCACCGAGCTGGTGCCAAGCCTGGCGGAGAGTTGGGACATCAGCCCTGACGGCACGGTTTACACCTTCCATCTGCGCAAGGGCGTTAAATTCCAGAGCAACAAGCTGTTCAAACCGTCGCGTGATTTCAATGCCGACGACGTGATCTTCTCCTTTATGCGACAGATGGATGCCAAAAACCCGTACCACAACGTGTCGGGCGGCAACTATGCCAACTTCGAAAGCCTTGAGCTGGCGAAGTTAATCACCAAGATTGAGAAGGTCGATGACAACAGGGTGCGCATGACGCTGGCGCATGCGGAAGCGCCGTTCCTTGCCGATCTGGCGTGGTATTTCGCCTCGATTCACTCTGCCGAATATGCCGATCGGATGCTGAAAGCCGGTACGCCGGAAAAAGTCGATATGGAGCCGATTGGCACCGGGCCGTTTGAGCTGGTGCAGTATCAAAAGGATTCGCGCATTCTCTACAAAGCCTTCCCGCAATATTGGCAGGGCAAAGCCAAGCTGGATCGCATTGTGTTCTCGATCACGCCCGATGCCTCGGTGCGCTACGCCAAGCTGGAGAAAAATGAGTGCCAGATTATGCCGTTCCCCAATCCTGCCGATCTGGAATCGATGCGCAGCAATCCTGACCTAACGCTGGAACAAAAATCAGGCCTGAACACCGGTTTCCTGTCGTTTAACACCACTAAAGCGCCGCTGGATAACGTAAAAGTGCGTCAGGCGCTGGCGATGGCCATCAACAAACAGGCGATCATTGATGCCATCTTCAAAGGCACCGGCACGGTGGCGAAAAACATTTTGCCGCCGGACGTGTGGAGCGCAGACAAAGACCTGAAGGATTACAGCTACGATCCTGAACAAGCCAAAGCCCTGTTGCAGCAGGCGGGCATCAAGCCGGGCACCGAAATCGCGCTATGGGCGATGCCGGTTCAGCGTCCGTACAACCCGAACGCGCGTCGCATGGCGGAGATGATCCAGGCCGATTGGGCCAACGTCGGCATCAAAGCCAATATTGTCAGCTATGAGTGGGGCGAATACCTCAAGCGCGTGAAGGGCGGCGAACATCAGGCGGCGTTAATGGGGTGGACCACCGCCACCGGCGATCCAGATAACTTCTTTGGCCCGCTCTACAGCTGCACTTCTGCCAACGGCGGTTCCAACTCGTCGAAATGGTGCTATCAGCCGTTTGAGAAGCTGATCACCGAGGCGCGTAAAGAGCAGAATCACGATAAGCGTGTCACCCTGTATCGTGAAGCGCAGCAGATGATGCATGACCAAATGCCTGCGGTGATGATTGCACACTCAACAATTTTCGAGCCGGTACGCAAATCGGTAAGCGGCTATCAGGTTGATCCGTTCGGCAAACACATCTTCTATCCGGTCGATATCGCCAAGTAAGTTACGGCTTCCAGCGCTGGCGCAGCGGCTCCTCCAGCGCCTGCAGCTGTTGCAGTAAAAATTCGAGAAACACATTCAGGGCGGCGCTGCGAGGCCGCCCTGAATGTGTCTGCAACTGCAGCGTCCGCTGACTTAGCTGATCGATGCCCACTGAACGCAACATCAAGCCGTGCGTTTCTGCCTCCTGCAACACTGTAAAAGCGCTGCAAATGGTGACCGCCAGCGGCGTGCGCAGCAGAAAGTGAAACAGCGTAGAGAAGTTGTCGCAGGTGATCACCGGCTCAACCAGGTTGCCGCTCATATGGCTCGCCAGTTCAAACAGTTGGCGCACGGTGGTGTTTTGCTGCGGCAGCGCCAGCGGATACTGATTCAGATCGGCCAAGGTCACCGATGCTGCGCTCGCCAGTGGATGCGTTTGGTGCATCACGATCAACACCGGCGCGGGCCATGAACCCAGCACTTCAACGCCACGCTCGGCATGCAGGCTAAACTGCAACGCCACATCACATTCACCGCTGCGCAGCAGCTCCGCCACGCCTTGGGTACTGGCGACTTTGACGTCAAACAGCACGCCAGGATTGTTCTCGCGAAACGCGGCAACCATGCGCGGCAGCAGGGTAAACGCTAAACCGTCGGTGCAGGCAATGCGGATCAGCGTGCGGCGCACCGCTTTTAACCCTTTGATCTCTGCCAGCGCATATTCCATATCCAACATATTTTTGCGCACGTGATGCGCAAAGATTTCGCCCGCTTCATTCAGCACCATGCCGCGCGCGTGGCGCGCAAACAGCGGTACGCCCACCTGAGTTTCCAGCCGCTGAATTTGACGGCTGATGGCGGATACCGCCACAAACAGCTGTTCGCTGGCGGCGCTTAGCGAGCCGCTGTTAGCCACCGCGAGGAAATAGCGGATTTCACTGCTTAACATGTGTTTGCCTCAAGTTGGTGCATGCCTCGAAAACGGGCAGGTCAGCGTTGCCATAAAAGCAAATCTTACTCGATAAATTGATAATTGTGGCAAAGCGGCGTTTCCGCAAAGATGACAAAACACTAAAACAATTAAATTGCAGGCAAACATGACGGGATCACAAGCGGTACAACACGCCACCGCCTACTTTGATAGCGGGGAATTTCAACAAATTTTGGCGCGCCGCGTGGCGCAGCGCACTGAAAGTCAGCGAACCGATCGCGACAGCGAACTGCAGCGCTACCTTCAGGACGAAATTGGCCCGCAGCTGATCGCGCTCGGCTTCACGCTGCACTTTATCGACAATGCGGAAGCCGCCAATCGTCCTTTCCTGGTCGCGGTGCGCATCGAGGATCCGTCGCTGCCGACGTTACTGAGCTACGGCCATGGCGACGTGGTATTTGGCGATGATGAAAACTGGCGCAGCGATTTGTCACCCTGGCAGCTGGTCGAAGAGGGCGATCGCTGGTACGCGCGCGGCAGCGCCGACAATAAAGGCCAGCACTGCGTCAATTTAGCAGCGCTGGAGCAGGTGTTTCAGGCGCGCGGTGGCCGCCTCGGCTTCAACTGCAAAATGCTGTTTGAGATGGGCGAAGAGATCAGCTCGCCGGGTCTGGCGCAGCTGTGTCAGCAGCACGGCGAATTACTCAAAGCCGATCTGTTTATCGCCTCTGACGGCCCGCGTCTCAATGCGGTACGGCCAACGCTGTTTCTGGGTTCACGCGGCGCGGTGAATTTCCGCCTCACCATTAATGCGCGTGACAACGCTTATCACTCGGGTAACTGGGGCGGTTTGCTCACCAATCCCGGCACGCAGCTGGCCCATGCCATCGCCTCGCTGGTGAATGCGCAGGGCGCATTACAGGTTGATGCGCTGAAGCCCGATTCGTTGACGCCGCAGGTGCGCGAGATTCTCAGCGACATCGAAGTCGGCGGCATGCCGGGCGATCCAGAGATCGACGTAAACTGGGGCGAGCCAGCGCTGTCACCCACCGAACGCTTGTACGGCTGGAATACGCTGGAGGTATTGTCATTTCTCACCGGCAATCCGGCGCAGCCGATGAATGCGATTCCCGGCCGGGCCACCGCAGTGTGTCAGCTGCGTTTTGTGGTAGGCACCGATTGGGAGAATCTGGCGCAGCACATCAGCGCGCATTTGCAGCAGCACGGTTTCGGCTACGTCGAGGTGGAATACCTGCGCGGCTCACCGGCTACGCGCCTCGATCCCACCAATCCGCTGGTGCAGTGGGTGCTGGCGAGCATGGCGGAAACCAGCGGTAAGAAACCGGCGCTGTTGCCCAATCTCGGCGGTTCGCTGCCAAACGAAGTGTTCTCTGACACTCTTGGGTTGCCGACCTTGTGGGTGCCGCATTCGTACCCCGCATGCGGACAGCATGGCGTGAACGAGCACATGCTGAAGTCCATTGCGCGTGAAGGTCTACAGATTATGACGCGGCTGCTGTGGGATCTCGGCGAGCAGGGCACTGAGCTGGTGGCGCAGCATCGCGCCCATGTGGGAGGTAAACAATGAGCACGTTGAATACCGCTGTCCCCCTGAGCACGCCTAAGCCGAGTCTGCACAAAACCCTGTTCGCCACCTGTATCGGCAACGCGCTGGAGTGGTTCGACATTGCGGTTTACGGCTTCTTCGCCAGCTACATCGCACATGCGTTTTTCCCCACCAGCGATCCCTCTGTTTCCCTGTTGCTGACCTTTGGCAGCTTTGGCGTCTCCTTCCTGATTCGCCCACTCGGTGCGGTGGTGTTGGGCAACTACGCCGATCGGCATGGACGCAAAAAAGCGCTGCTGCTGTCGATCAACCTGATGCTGCTGGGCGGTGCCATCATCACCTTTATGCCGAGCTACGCCAGCATTGGTCTGGCGGCGCCGATACTGATCCTGCTGGCGCGTTTGATTCAGGGCTTTTCGGCGGGCGGCGAATTTGGCAGTTCAACCGCGTTTCTGGTGGAACACTTCCCGGAGCGCAAAGCCTTTATCGCCAGCTGGCAGTTCGCCACGCAGGGCGCGAGCACGCTGATGGCATCGGCGTTTGGCCTTGGCTTGACTCAACTGCTGACGGAGAGCCAGATTCAGGAGTGGGGCTGGCGCATTCCGTTTGCCTTTGGCCTGCTGATTGGCCCGCTGGGCATTTATATCCGTCGTCATGTGCATGAACCCGCCAGCTTTGCAGCCTCGCAGCCGGAAGCGGCACCGCTGAAGCGTTTGTTTGGTCGGCAGAAAGAGCTGATGTTGCTAGCCATCGGCTTGATGGTGATCTCCACCGCCGTCAACTACATGCTCAACTATGTGCCGACCTACGCGACCAAAAACCTGCATTTGTCCGGCAGCGCGGCGTTTACCGCCACCTTGCTGGCCGGGGTCATTCTCACCGTGGTCACGCCAATTATGGGATTGTGGGCTGAACGCGTGGGTCGCGTGCCGCTGATGTGGGGATCGCTGCTGCTGTTGATTGTCACCATTTATCCGGCGTTCACGCTGGTGGTCAATCACACTTCGCCGACTACGCTTGTTGTTGTGGTCTGCTGGCTGGCGTTGCTGAAGTCGGTTTACTTCTCTACCGTGCCGTCGGTGATGGCCGATCTTTTCCCTATTGGCACTCGGGCCAGCGGTATGGCGATCAGCTATAACGTTGCGGTCACCGTATTTGGTGGCTTCGCGCCGCTGATCTGTACTTTGCTGATTAGCGCCACCGGTAGCAGCCTGGCGCCGGGTTATTACCTGATGGCAATGTCGGTGTTGAGCGGGTTGGCGCTGCTGCGCAGTCAGAAGCGCATCGTGTAAAAAAGAGCGCGGGTACGCGCTCTTGGCTACATTCGGCAATATTGTGGTAGGGTCGCCATTAATGGCGACCCGGTTCTTTCCATCAGGAAAATTGCAGATAGGCCACATGCGTTTGCAGGAACTCTTCCAAACCGTGACGGCCATCCGCGCCGCCAATCCCTGATTTACGCCAGCCAGCATGGAAACCCTGCATCGCTTCGAAGTTCTCACGGTTAACGTAGGTCTCACCAAACTTCAGCTGACGCAGCGCGATCATCGCGGTATTGAGGTTTTGGGTGTAAATCGATGACGTCAGGCCATATTCACAGTCGTTAGCCAGCGCGACCGCCTCGTCGAGGGTTTTGAAGGTCATCACCGGCAGCACCGGGCCAAAAATTTCCTCGCGCATGATCTCCATATCCTGACGCACGCCGGTAATCACGGTGGGTTCAAAGAAGAAACCGGTGTCACCCGCGCGTTTGCCACCCAGCAGCACGCTGCCGCCGTCCGCGACCGCCTGCGCCACTTTTTGCTCCACACGACCTAACGCGGCGGCATTGATCAACGGGCCCATATCGATGTCGGTTTGCTCGGCTGGATTACCCCATTTCACTTGCTGCATCGCAGCGGTCAGCGCGGTGATGAAGCGATCATAAATGCCTTCCTGCACGTACACGCGTTCCGCGCAGTTGCACACTTGCCCGGTATTGATCACGCGCGAGCTGACAATGGCTTTTACCGCCAAATCCAGATCGGCGTCATCCATCACAATCGCCGGGGCTTTTCCGCCCAGCTCCAGCGACACTTTGGTGACATTCTTCGCCGCGGCTTGCATGGTCGCAATCCCGGCATTGACACTGCCGGTCAGGCTCACCATGCCGACTTTGGGATTGCCCGCCAGTTCCTGGCCGATCTCTGCGCCGTAGCCATAAACAATGTTAATGACGCCTTTGGGTAAGCCAATGTCATGGATGATTTGGGCAAAAATCGCGGCGTTATTCGGCGTCACTTCACTGGGTTTAATCACGATGGTGTTGCCAGTGACCAACGCCGGTGCGGCTTTGCGCGCAATCAGGAAAAACGGGAAGTTCCACGGCAGGATGCCGCTGACCACGCCAATGGCTTTTTTGAACACAAAGATATTTTCGTTCGGGCGGTCGCTGTTGATGATCTCGCCTTCATAGCGACGCGCCCATTCGGCCATGTAGTCCAGATAATCCGCGGTGAACAACACTTCGGTCTGCGCCAGCCCCTGGGTTTTGCCGCCTTCAGCCACGATGGTGGCGGTTAATTCGGCTTCACGCTGGCGAATCGCCGCGGCAATTTTGCGCAGCCAGCCACCGCGCTCTACCGCCGGTAACGCTTCCCAACCGGGCTGAGCGACTTCTGCTGCGGCAACCGCCTGCGCGGCGTCCTGTTTGCTGCCTTCCGGTACGCGCGATAGCAGCGCTTCGGTCGCCGGGTTGATGACTTCAATCCACTTGTCGCTCTGATGAGCAACAAACGCGCCATCAATATAATGTTGTTGATGTGTTGTCATATGCAGGATTTCCTTGAGCTGTTTCGTTAATTTTGTGTGAAATAAGAGTGAAACAGATCAAGGTGTAGCACCTTTTTCTCAGTGCCAGCGCGCTCAGAGAGATGGCAAAAACGAGGAGAACAAGGCGACGGACGCAGCATTCCCGGGGAAATACCGCGCTTTCAGCAGGGCAAAAAGGGTAACCGATATCAGGAACCGGGCACGGCAGCCCCGCTGAGAATGAACCACGCTAAAAAGCTGAAGCCGGCGATGATGATAGCGATAGGGAAAAGTATTCCGATTTTCATAGTACTCCTGAGCGTTAAGCGAGTTGCAGGATAGCGCGGTGGGTTTTCATCATACTGAACAGCTGGAATTGGGTAGCGTCATCGACCTGGCGCAGATGTTCGCCTTTCTGATAGTGAATACTGTGCACATGCCCCAGTTGCCGCCATACCACAATCACTGACGCCAGCAGCGCGCAATTCTCTTCACTTTGCAGACAATCCAGCGTGGCATAGTTGGCCTCATCTAATCCATTGATGAACAAATTGAAGGCCTGCGCTGGCACGATGGCGCGGATGTCATCCAACATCACGTTGCTCACCGAATGTGACATAAGCAGCCGCACTCTTTTGCTATTCATCTCAATCCTTCGTCCCGATGATTTTCCCCCACGTTATACGGATTATTCACCATGGGGGAAAGCACCGCACGCGGCTTTATGTGACTGCCATGTTAAACGATGCCTTGGCAGTGAAATGAAAACTGTGCTGATCCACACAGCAATTTTCAAAAATATTCTGAATAATAAGCGACTTATAATCAGTAGCCGATGCCAGGCCTGCAAATGCGATTTTGTGATCCTTATGTTGAAGACCCACCGAATATTGCCAGCAACCTGCGCTTTCCGGCAGCCATTCAAAGGCTGACGTAAAGCTGACCACCGTAGACTGCCGGTAATCGGGAGACCGCCGGTTTCCTGTTGGCCTCAACCTTACGAAGGAATAACAATGAACAGTGCCATTATTGCAGGTATTTTCTGGCATCTGGTGGGTGCCGCCAGTGCCGCCTGTTTTTACGCGCCATTTAAGCAGGTAAAAAAGTGGTCTTGGGAAACCATGTGGTCGGTGGGCGGCGTCATGTCGTGGCTGATCTTGCCGTGGGTGGTCAGTGCGGTGCTGCTGCCCAACTTCTGGGCCTACTATGGCAGTTTCAGCTTTGCTCAACTCATGCCGGTGTTTCTGTTCGGTGCGATGTGGGGCATCGGGAACATTAATTACGGTTTGACCATGCGCTATCTCGGCATGTCGATGGGGATTGGCATCGCTATCGGCATCACCTTAGTGGTGGGAACCCTGCTGACGCCGCTGCTGCAAGGCCGTTTCGTTGAGCTGTTTAGCTCGCCGGGTGGACGCATGACGCTGCTGGGAGTGTTTGTGGCCTTGATTGGTGTCGGGATTGTGTCACGCGCGGGCTTGTTGAAAGAGCGCGCGCTCGGCATCAATGCCGAAGAGTTCAACCTGAAAAAAGGCCTGATTCTGGCGGTAATGTGCGGCTTCTTTTCAGCAGGCATGTCATTCGCCATGGACGCCGCCAAGCCGATGCATGAAGCGGCCACTGATTTGGGCATCAATCCGCTGTACGTGGCGTTACCAAGCTATGTGGTGATCATGGGCGGTGGTGCCTTGGTAAACCTGGCGTACTGCTTTATCCGTCTGGCAACCAAGTCTGATCTGTCCGTGCGTCGCGATTTCTCTGTGGCAAAACCGCTGCTCTTCGCCAACATCGCCTTTGCGTTTCTGGGCGGCACCATGTGGTATCTGCAATTCTTCTTCTACGCCTGGGGCCACGCGAAAATCCCGGCACAGTATGACTTCATTAGCTGGATGCTGCACATGAGCCTGTACGTGCTGTGTGGCGGTTTGGTGGGTCTGGTGCTGAAGGAGTGGAAATCGGCGGGTCAGCGTCCGGTGCGCGTGCTGTCGCTGGGTTGTGTGGTGATCATTATTGCTGCCAACATCGTTGGCTTAGGCATGGCAGCCTAAGCCTGCATGCCTGGCGCATTAATAATGCGTCAGGCTTTAACCTTTTCCTCACCCCGATCGCGCTGTGGCTCAAAGCGCTGCCGCCATGCACTTGGCGTTAAACCGGTTTCCCGCGTAAACACCACTGAAAAGTAATTACTGTCATCGAAGCCGCAGCGTGCGGCCACTTCACTGATTAAACAATCCTGCGTGCGTAACAGATACTTTGCCTGGCACAGCTGCAGTTGACGTAAATAGTGTCCTACCGTCATGCCGGTTTGTTGGCGAAACAGCTGCTTGAGCGAACGTTCGCTCAACTGGTTTTGCTGGCAGAAAGTGGCTAAATCAAACGGACGGTTTATCGCCCCTTGCAGCGCCGACATCAGCAGATCCAACTGCTCGCCTTCGGGCAGCGCCCAAGGCCGGTCGGCGGCATAACCGTGACGACGCAGGATCAGTGCCAGCTGCAAAAACAAGGCCTCGGACAGCTGAATCGACAGCGAATCGCTTTTGCGGCTTTCGCGTTCCAGCTGGCTGATAACGCCGCGCGCCAGCGCCATACCGCGCGTGGTTAAGCGCCAGCACGCAGGCGAATCTGCTGCTTGCGGCGGCAGCAGTTGGCTCCAGTCAAGACTCAGGCGAAAACGGTCGCGGCAGTAAAGGATGTTGTCGAGCGCCAAATCGTTGACGCTGTCATAGCTGTGACAATCGTTATCGCGGATATAAAATACGTCGCCGCAGGTAATCAGCCACGGACGATCGTTGAGCACGTGCAAGCCGTTGCCGCGCCAGACAATAACGATCTCGCTGAATTCATGGCGATGCGGAGGAAAGGAGGGCTGAGGCATGCGTTCGGCCACCGCAATCGGCAGGTTGGTGGCCGGAAAATAGTCTTCGCGCGTTAATATCAGCGACATGAGGTCATACTCCGCTTACAACATCTGCTGGCGCTCCGCTCGGGGCGCGCAGCCAAATTCTCGCCGGAACAGCGTGGAGAAGTGATTGCTGTCACCAAATCCGCACTGATAAGCGATGTCCGTGATGCGCATATCGCTATGACGCAGTAAGTGCCGAGCCTGTAACAAACGCAGACGATTCAGGTAGCGCTGTGGCGTATTGCCGGTTTGTTGCTTCATTTGGCGATGCAGGGTGCGCAGCGACAATGAAAAACGATCGGCCAGCGCATCCCATGCAATGTCTTCACTGTAGTGCTCATTCAGCCAGTCAAGCAACCGGTGCAGTCTCGCTTCCTGATCCTGCGCGTGATCGTTGTGACCGGCTTCGCGCAATAGCACCAGCAGCTGCAAAAAACGCTGCTCTTGCTGCGCCTGGCGTTCCAGCGACCACACCTCTTGCTGCTTCATCTCTGCCACGATCTGCAACGCCTGCGCCATCACCTTTTGATTAATGCGCCAGTGAGAACTGTACTGGCCATCTTCCTCACGGGGCAGCAGCGCCTGCAAACCCGACAGGAAACGGAAGGCCGCCGGGCTGCGATATAACACGTTGGTCAGGCACAGGTTGTCAGTTTGCTCATAAAGGTGTCGATCGTGATCGCGCACAAAACAGACGCAACCGGCGCACAGCGCCTGCGGCTGGCCATTGAAAACGTGAATGCCTGAACCCTGTTCCACCAGCACAATTTCATGGAAATCATGATGATGTTCAGGAAATGCCGTCTGCGGCACGCGTGGCTCAATGGCAATGGCGTAGTTACCTTCTGGGAAAAAATCCGCGCTATGTAGAACAGTCATTTTTCGGCTCTCGCTTTACAGAAATCCACGCTGAGTCTACTCAGGCGTACAAATCGCCACCTTGAATTTTGAACCAACCGAAGCAGTAAAAGCGCTGATTTTTCAAGATTGCGCCAGGGAATGATGGAAATGCGGCAAGGCTCACAACTCTGCTGATGTGTGGTTCTGTGAGCTTTCTCACGAACATCTTTGTCAGTCTGCCAGCCACCATCACGCGCTGGCAGTAAAGGGAAGGTCAGGAAACGCGAGGATTTCTACTCTGTGGTCATTACATTACAGGAAGAAAACGCCATGAGTATGCGTAACATTGTTGCCATTGATTTAGGCGCATCCAGCGGTCGCGTGATGCTCGCACAATGGACTTCAGCGGGCCAACACATCAGTTTGCGTGAAGTGCGTCGCTTCGCTAACCAGCGCGTGCGTCGTGCTGAATATGACTGTTGGGATTTAGACAGGCTGGAACATGAGATTCGTCTTGGGCTGGCGCAGCTTGATGAAGAGGGCATTGTGCCAGACAGCATCGGCATTGATACCTGGGGCGTAGATTTGGTGCTGTTGGATGCTCACGGCAAGCGCGTGGGTGAGGCGGTAAGCTACCGTGACAAACGCACGGAAGGTCAGATGGCGCAGGCCATCAACGAACTTGGTCAGGAGGCGATCTACCAGCGTACCGGCATTCAATTCTTACCCATCAATACGCTGTATCAAATGCGTGCGCTGCACGAGCAGCAGCCGGATTGGCAGGCGCAAGTGCGCTATGCCCTGATGATTCCTGACTATCTGCATTATCGCCTCACCGGCAAGATGAACTGGGAGTACACCAACGCAACCACCACGCAAATGCTCAATATTCACAGCGGCGAGTGGGATGCAGATTTACTGGCGTGGGCCGGTATTGATGCCGCCTGGTTCGGTAAACCGAACGCGCCGGGTAACACCGTGGGGTACTGGACTAACACCCGTGGGCAGCAGATTCCGGTTATTGCTGTCGCGACACATGACACCGCCAGCGCAGTGCTCGCTACGCCGCTGCAGCAAGACGATGCCGCCTATCTCAGTTCTGGAACCTGGTCGCTAATCGGCATTGAAAGCCTGCAACCCTGCGTCAGTTCCGCAGCATTAGCCGCCAATATCACCAACGAAGGCGGTGCCGAAGGTTACCGGGTGTTGAAAAACATCATGGGCTTGTGGCTGCTGCAACGCGTGTGTGCCGAACTCCAGATTTCCGATCTCTGCGCGCTGATCGCGGAGGCCGAGCAGGAAACCGCTTGTCGCATGCTGATCAACCCCAACCACGCACGCTTCATCAACCCAGACAGCATGGTGCAAGAGATTCAAAATGCCTGCGCAGAGCAGGGCATGCCGGTGCCGCAAACGCCTGCTGCATTGGCGCGTACCATTTTTGACAGCCTGGCGCTGCTGTATCGCCAGGCGATAGGTGAACTCGGTCAGCTGCGTGCTGCACCTTTGCGCCAACTGCATGTGGTCGGCGGCGGCAGCCAGAATCCACTGCTCAATCAATTGTGTGCCGATGCTTGCCAACTTCCGGTGTTAGCAGGGCCGATTGAGGCCTCGACGCTGGGCAATGTGGGTTGCCAACTTATTGCGCTCGGCGAACTGCGTGATGTGACCGAATTGCGCCGCTGCATCAGCCAAAACTTCCCGTTAGAAACGTTCAAACCTTTGAACAACAGCGCTTTTGCTGCCCATCAGGCACGCTTTGCTGCGCTGAGCCAACCTGCTAAGGAACTTGCATATGACTAAGCTGATTGAACAGGCCTTTGAACTGGCTAAACAACGCTATGCCGCCATTGGCGTGGATGTGGAACAGGTTATGGCGAAGCTGGATGACATTCCGGTATCGATGCACTGCTGGCAGGGCGACGACGTGCGGGGGTTTGAAAATCCCAACGGAGAATTGACCGGGGGCATTCAGGCGACGGGCAACTATCCAGGCCGCGCACGCAGTGCCCACGAGCTGCGCGCCGATCTGGAAAAGGCAATGTCGCTGATTCCGGGAGCCAAACGTCTTAACCTGCACGCTATCTACCTGGAAAGCGATACGACGGTGGAGCGTGACGCGATTGAACCTAAGCATTTCAGTCGCTGGGTTGAATGGGCTAAGACGAACAAGCTGGGACTGGACTTCAACCCAAGCTGCTTCTCGCATCCGCTCAGCGCCGATGGCTTTACCTTGTCGCACGCGGACAAACATATTCGCCAATTTTGGATCGATCACTGCAAAGCGAGCCGGCGTATTTCTGCTTACTTCGGTGAGCAGCTCGGCACGCCTTCCGTGATGAACATCTGGGTGCCAGATGGCATGAAAGATCTCACGGTGGATCGCCTCGCACCACGTCAGCGTCTCGCCAGCGCGCTGGATGAAGCGATCAGCGAGAAGCTCAATCCTGCGCACCATATTGATGCGGTTGAGAGCAAGCTGTTCGGCATCGGCGCGGAGAGTTACACCGTTGGCTCCAACGAATTTTGCCTGGGCTATGCCAGCAGTCGCCAAACCGCGTTAACCCTCGACGCCGGTCATTTCCATCCCACTGAAGTGATCTCCGACAAGATCTCCACCGCGATGCTGTATGTCCCGCGCCTGCTGCTGCACGTCAGCCGCCCGGTGCGTTGGGATAGCGATCACGTGGTGCTGCTCGACGATGAAACGCAGGCCATTGCCAATGAAATTGCACGCCACAACCTGTTCGACAAAGTACATATCGGCCTGGATTTCTTCGACGCATCCATCAACCGTATCGCGGCTTGGGTAATCGGCACGCGCAATGCCAAAAAAGCCTTGCTGCGTGCGCTGCTTGAGCCGAGCGACCAGCTGCGACAACTGGAAAACAGCGGCGATTACACCGCACGCCTGGCGCTGCTGGAAGAGCAAAAATCGCTGCCGTGGCAAGCCGTTTGGGAAGCATGGTGCCTGCGCCATGATGTCCCGGCGGATGCCAGCTGGTTAAGCGAAGTCCGTCACTACGAACAACAAACATTGCGTCAACGTTAAGGGATTTACACCATGCAAAATATTCTCTCTTCCTCGTTTGTGCAGGGAATGGTTAAAGCCACCAGCGATATGTGGCTAAAAGGGTGGGACGAACGCAACGGCGGCAACGTCACGCTGCGTTTAACCCCAGAAGAAGTGTCCGCCTATGCTGGCGATTTCTACGCTGAGCCGCGCTGCATTGAGCTGACCAAGCCTGCACCCGCCTTGGCAAACGACTGGTTTCTGGTCACCGGCTCGGGCAAGTTCTTCCGCAATGTGCAGTTGGATCCCGCTGATTGCCTCGCGCTGTTGCAGGTGGATGACAAAGGCCTGTCGTACAAGATCCATTGGGGACTGAGTAACGGCGGATTACCCACTTCAGAACTGGCGGCGCACTTCCAGTCGCACAGCGTGCGCAAACACGTTACCAACGGCGTAGACCGTGTGATTATGCATTGCCACGCGACCAACTTTATGGCGCTGAGCTATGTAGTAAATCTGGACGCAGCACGCTTTACGCGTTTGCTGTGGGAAGGCAGCACCGAATGTCTGGTGGTGTTCCCGGATGGCGTTGGCATTCTGCCGTGGATGGTGCCAGGCACCGATGGCATCGGCCAGGCAACGGCAGATCAAATGGCCTCACACAGCATAGTGATGTGGCCGTTCCACGGCATTTTCGGCGCAGGGCCGAATCTGGACGACGCTTTTGGCCTGATCGATACCGCAGAAAAATCATCAGAAGTGGTGGTGAAAGCGCTGTCGATGGGCGGCATCCGTCAAAGCATTACCACGGAACAGCTGATTGCCTTGGGCAAGCGTTTCGCGGTGAAACCCTGGGAGGCCGCATTGTTGGCGGAACGTAGCGATGTTGCGTAAAGCCTTTGTCATGCAGGTGCATGCACACTGCCATGACGAGTATTTACGCCGCCATTCGCCAATCTGGCCAGAACTGGCGGAAACGTTAAAGGCGCATGGCGCGCACAATTACGCGATTTGGCTCGATGCCGAACGTAACTTGCTGTTCGCCAGCGTAGAAATTGAGTCGGAAGCGCGTTGGGAAGCGGTGGCAAAAACGGAAGTGTGTCAGCGTTGGTGGGCTTCAATGAAGGATTTGATGCCGTCAAACCCGGATAACAGCCCGGTTAGCGCGACCTTAAAGCCCATGTTTTTCCTGCCTTAATGTCCTACTCAGTATCGGTGCGCAATGTCGCACCGATACTTTTTTAGCCGCCATTTAGGCTTGGTTTACTCGACAGCACTTAACTCGCAATAACCCGCCAGAGCAGGCCAAATCGCCATTTGCGTATCGACAATGCGGTCAAGATCCTCTCGCCCGGCACCTTCACGGGCGCGCACCGACATCCCCTGTAGCAGACAGGCTAAATAACTGGCTAATACCGCGCTGTTCGCACAAGCCGGTAATTCACCACGCTGTTGCCGCGCATCAAGAAAATCTTTGAGCGCCGACTCCTGCGCATGATGCTGTTGCGCCAACATCTGCGCCACCTCGTCCGAACCCGAAGAGAGCGCGCTGGAGGTACAGATAAAAAAGCAGCCGGTGGGTTTATCACAATCGGTAAAGCAGGCCGCGGTGGCGCGAAAATAGGCTTCAACGGCGGTTTTCACATCCAGCGCATCATCGTTTAACACCGCATTACGTTGATTGCTAAACGTCTCGATGTAACGCTGCATGGCCGCGCGAAACAGGCCTTCTTTATTCTCAAACTCGGCATACAGCGTCGGCGCTTTAGCTCCTGTCGCATTCACCAAATCCGCTAACGAAGTTCCTTCATAACCGTGCGCCCAAAAGAGCATTAACGCCTTATCGAGCGCAGTATTGCGATCAAACACTTTCGGGCGACCGCGAGATTTACGGTTTACCGCTTCAGTGGCTTCAGTCATTGGGCACCTCGCTTACTATCAAATATCCCAATAAATTACCGATCGTTAAATTAATTTGCAAGCGCAGCGCCGAACAGGCGACAGGCGCTTTGCCCGTTCGTGCTGTTGATATGCGCGAACACCCAAATCGATAAGTCGAACATCGCGCCAACGCCCATAATCACGCCACTCCCGATTAGAATAATGACCATTAATAAAATAGTTGACGGTGCCCATAACTAAGCGCTAGCATTTAATTAACGGTTGTTAATTTAATTCGACCGAACCTGATTAACCTGTATAAGAGAGACGACCATGAAAAGCATTAAATTGACCCTTGCCGCTGTAGCCCTGTCTTCTATCGCGTTTGGTAGCGTAGCCGCTGAACTGGTAAACGAAGCGCCAGTGAATCAACAGCAAATTGGTGTGATTAGTGCCTCAGGCAGCACCAATCTGTCATCACTGGAAAATCAGCTGGCAGAAAAAGCGAGCGCTGCCGGTGCAAAGTCATTCCGCATTACTTCGACCTCTGGCAACAACAAGATAAATGGCACAGCCGTCATTTATAACTAAGAAAGGAGCCGTCGCCGCACAGGCCAGGCTTCGTTGATAAGAGGCTTCAGAAACCGTGTTTCTGAAGCCTTTTTTATTATCCGTTGGAACGCAATTGTGGATAGCGACGGAAAATAACAATGCACCACAGCAGGGCGAGCAGACCAATGATGCCGCCTACGTTACCGACATCAGACATGCTCATGTGCGAGCTAACCTGATTGCCGAGCAGTGCGCCAGCACCGATGCCAATATTATAAATGCCCGAGAACAGCGCCATGGCCACATCGGTGGCATCCGGTGCCAGCGACAGTACGCGCACCTGCATCGCCAAACCAATCATCATCATCGCCATGCCCCAAAAAATGCACAGCGTAACGATCGCCGCAGGACGAACGGCGGCAAAAATCAGTAAGCCCATGCTCAGCGTAACGATCGCAATCGCGGCAATCAGCATGGCGGACGGGAATTTATTGCCCAAAGTGCTGAACAGCACGCTGCCGATAATGCCTGCCGATCCAAACAGCAACAGCAGCAGTGTCGTGAAGTTTTCATCCGCGTTCGCGACCAGTTGCATGAAAGGTTCGATGTAGCTGTAAGCGGTGTAGTGCGCAGTAACGACCAGGGTCACTAAAATGTACATCGCTACCAGCGCCGGGCGGCGGAATAGCATTGGCACGCTGCTCAGCGAACCGGTGTGTTCACTTGGCAATTTAGGCAGCACGCGCAGTAACAGAATCAGCAGCACCAGCGCCGAAACGCCAATCATGCCAAAGGTGGTACGCCAGCCAAGATATTGCCCCACGATGCGCCCAATCGGCACGCCCAGCACCATCGCCAAAGCGGTACCGGTCGCCAACATGCTCAGTGCCTGAGTTTTTTTGCCCGCAGGTGCCACGCGAATTGCCAGTGACGCGGTGATCGACCAGAACACCGCATGCGCCAGCGCAATGCCAATGCGCGAAATCACCAGCGAGGTGAAATCCCACGCAAAAGACGAGAGCACGTGACTGGCGACGAACAAGATAAACAGCGCCGCCAGTAAAAAGCGGCGCTCAATATTGCGCGTTAGCAGCATCAGCGGTAGCGACAGCAACGCCACAACCCACGCGTAGATGGTCAGCATGATGCCAACATCCGCCGTTTTCATGGCAAAACTGGCCGCGATATCCGACAGCAAGCCAACCGGCACAAATTCGGTGGTATTAAAGACAAAAGCAGCGATAGCCAGCAGCACCACGCGTAGCCAGGCGGTTTTACGGGAAACGGTTGTAGATAGCATGGAGTTCAAATCAGTCAGACGGCGAGTGAAGGGGTAGAAAGCACCCAGTTAAGTGACGTCGGTCACAAATTGCGGCTATTGTGGAGCATTAATTAGCGAAGGGGAACCATTGAAAGGGCTTTTATTACTGATTATTTTTTATCGCAAAATGCGGGGTTAATAGCCTGAGGTTATTATCGTTTCTTGCTGTGGCGATCGTGCTGCACTCGCGATAATAACGGGGCAGCACAATCTGACCGAACAAGGCGCGCTCCCCGCGCAAAGGTCCAGTCATTGTTAAGGTATAACTTTTTTCTGGTGCTCAACGCCTCAACATTACTTAACAAACGGCCTTAATAGCGAATCGCGCGCTGAACCAGCATTATCAGAGTGTCACCATGTGCTTTAGTGCCACGCTATGCTGAGTGGTCAGGTTTTTTTTTACCATTACCGGGCAGCAGTGTTCACAACCCATCGCGGTGGCGTAAAACTTACGTGCCTGTTGAATCGCAGCGGTCGGCGTATAGAAGGTGCCAAGGAAACGCCGCGCTTCGTCTGCCGGTAAGAAGGGACACCCCGTTGCGTGTACCACGTGATTGTCGTTATAGCCGGCATGCTTATCGACGTAATAATAGAGTTGCATGAAACGTCCTCATTGCTGTGTAAAAAAAGAAAAAGTCTAACTATTGTTGGAATGGAAGGAATTATAGCGATCAAATACCATTTTGTTTTATATGGGACTGGACGATCGTGGATGAATGCGCGTTGTAAAGCAGAACGGGGCGCTGCGGCCCCGTTAATTGATGAAAGGTATTACAGTTTTCGGCACTGCAAACGCCAGCCCACCAGTAAAGCCATCAATAACAGCGTGCTGATAAATAGGGTAACGCCCAGCCAACCGTAGCTGTGCCAGAACACGCCGCCTAAGGTGCCCGCCACGCTGGAACCGACATAGTAACTGAACAAATAAAGCGATGAAGCCTGGCCTTTCGCACGTCGCGCGCGCGGGCCAATCCAGCCGCTGGCAACGGAGTGCGCCGCAAAGAATCCGGCGGTAAACAGCATCATGCCGGGCAAAATCAGCCATAAAGAGTTGAACGCGGTAAGCAGCAGTCCGGCCAACATGATGGCGGTGGCGGTAATCATCACCGGGCCGCGACCAAAGCGGCTGGTCATCGCCCCGGCTTTCGGTGAACTCCAGGAACCGGTGAGATACACCACCGACAGCAACCCTACCACCGCCTGGCTCAATGACCACGGGGCGCTGAGTAAGCGATAGCCGATGTAATTGAATAAGGTGACAAACGCGCCCATCAGCAGGAAGCCTTCCGCGAACAGCAGCGGCAAACCTTTATCGCGCCAGTGCAGGCGGAAGTTGATAAGCAAACTACGTGGACGCAACGACGCGGGGCGGAAGTGGCGCGACGCCGGCAGAATTTTCCAAAACATCAAAGCGCCAGCCAGTGAGAAGCAGCCAATGACGCCCACGGCAACGCGCCATGAGTAGAAATCGGTGATAACGCCGGTCAGCAAGCGCCCGCTCATACCACCAATCGAATTACCGCTGATGTACAGTCCCATCGAGAAAGCAATCACGCGCGGGTGAATCTCCTCGCTCAGATAGGTCATGCCTACCGCCGCGACGCCGCTCAGCGACAAGCCAATCAGTGCGCGCATCAGCAAAATGCCTTGCCAGCTGCTCATCATTGCTGAAATCAGTGTGCAAATTGCCGCCAGCATCAGCGCCGTTACCATCACCGATTTACGTCCAACGGCATCCGATAACGGGCCGGTAAACAGCAAACCCAGCGCCATTAATCCGGTGGAGAGCGACAGGGAAATGCTGCTTTGCGCAGGCGTAACGCCAAATTGCTGCGATAGCACCGGCAAAATTGGCTGCACGCAGTAAAGCAGGGCAAATGTAGCCAGCCCGGCGGAGAACAATGCCAGCGTTACACGCATAAACTGCGGCGATCCGCGTTCGATCCATTGTGAAGAATTGCTGGTGGGAGCAGGCTTAGCGGACAACGCATCCTCATTAATTGTCACAGCCTGGGAAGAGCGGCTCACGGAATATCCTTGCTTACGGAAAGGTAGAGATACTGTAGGAAAGCGCTAATAGGTTGTACAATATATTAATAATCTCAAATGAGACGTTTAAAATATGAATGTTGAACTGCGGCATTTGCGCTATTTCATAGCGGTCGCCGAAGAGTTGCATTTTGGCCGCGCCGCGCTGCGGTTAAATATTTCTCAGCCGCCGCTTAGCCAGCAGATTCAGCACCTGGAACAGCAAATCGGCGCGCAGCTGTTTACCCGCACCAATCGCAGCGTGCAGATTACGCCTGCGGGAGAGTTGTTCTTACAGGATGCACGCAGCGTTTTGCTGCAAGTCGAGCAGGCGGCCAACCGCGCAGCGCGAGTGCATAGCGGTCAGCAGGGGGAATTACGCATAGGTTTTACTTCGTCCGCGCCGTTTACCGGATTGGTTTCTGATGCGCTGTATCAGTTTCGCCAGCGCTGGCCGGAAGTGCATATCCAGATGCAGGAGAACAATACGCGGCAACAGCTGGCGCCATTGCATGAAGGGCGACTCGATTTGGGCGTCATGCGCAATACGCTGCTGCCGAGCGATTTACAGCATCGCGTGCTGCTGCGTGAACCGCTGTGTGCGGTCGTGCATTGGGCGCATCCGCTGGCAGACGTTGAATCCCTGTCGATTCAAGCGCTCGCGAATGAGCCTTTCGTCTTTTTTGATCCGCAGGGCGGTACCGCGTTATACGGCGAGATCCTCGCGCTGCTGCATCGCTATCAAATCAAGCCTTTTATTACACAGGAGGTGGGCGAAGCGATGACCATTTTAGGTTTAGTGGCGACCGGCCTGGGCGTGTCGATTTTACCCGCCTCCTTTGGGCGTGCGCGCTTAGCCGACGTGGTGTGGATCCCTTTGCAAGAGAGCGATGCGGTTTCTGAAGTTTGGCTGGTGTGGTCAGCGACGCGAGAACCCAGTGCGCAGATGCACAATATGATGACACTGATGCTGCACAACGCTGACAATTGAATCAGTTGCCGCAGAGCACGCGCATGTTTATGTGCGATAAATCACATTTCTAATCAAATATTTGACGCTGCCGGTTAATCTGCATCACCATAGCTGCTGTTTATTTAGAAGCGCGAAAATAATGGGAGCAGGGCGTGAATCTGGACAGTCAACCTGGTCATATCGATCAGATAAAACAGACCAACGCAGGTGTGGTATACCGACTGATTGACCTTCATGGCCCGATTTCGCGTATCGAACTGTCAAAACGTGCCCAGTTAGCGCCCGCCAGCATTACCAAAATCGTGCGGGAAATGCTGGATGCACATTTGGTGCAGGAAACAGAGTTTCAGGAGCCGGGCAGTCGCGGACGTCCCGCCATCGGGTTAACTCTGGATACGGTTGCCTGGCACTATCTCGCCATCCGAATTCAACCTGGATTCATTACGCTGACGCTGCGCGATCTCAGCAGCCGCGCGTTGCAGGAAGATCGTTTACCGCTGCCCGCCAACGCCGAACAACCGCTGCTTCAAACCCTGCAGGAGGTGGTGAATGACTTTTTTGTGCGCCACCAAAGCAAACTCGAACGTTTAACCGCCATCGCCGTGACGTTGCCGGGGTTGATCAACGTCGCTTCAGGCGTGGTTCACCGCATGCCGGGATATGACGTAGAGGAGATGCCGCTGGGCGCCACGCTGGCGCAGCGCACCGGTTTGCCGGTGTTCGTGCAGCACGACATCTCTGCCTGGACGCTGGCCGAAGCGCTGTTTGGTGCTTCCCGCGGCGCACAGAATGTGATTCAGATTGTGATTGATGAAACGGTCGGCGCGGCGGTGATCACCGGCGGTCAGCTGCTGCATAAAAGTGGGCGCGCGCTGGTGGAGATCGGGCATACGCAAATCGATCCTTACGGTCAGCAATGTTACTGCGGGAATCATGGTTGCCTTGAGACCGTCGCCAGCACCGGCAGTTTGCTGCAGCTGGCGGCGCAGCGTTTGCCCTCGCAGCCGGAAAGTTTGCTGCATCGCGCACCGCTGACGCTGGAGAGTCTGTGCGATGCCGCGCAGCAGGGCGATCGCCTGGCGCGTGACGTCATTGCAGGTGTCGGGCATCACGTCGGACGCATGCTGGCGATGATGGTCAACATCTTTAATCCTCAACAAATTCTTATCGGTTCGCCGTTAAATCAGGCGGCCGATGTACTGTTCCCGGCGGTAAACAGTACCATTCGCCAGCAGGCACTGCCGACCTACAGCAACGATATTCAGCTCACCCCCACGACTTTCGCCGATCCGGGCACGATGGGCGGCGCGGCGTTGATAAAAGACGCGCTCTATAGCGGCCATCTGTTGGTAAAACTGTTGCAGGGTTAATAACAGCTCACCTTAAGTTTGCGCTAACGCAATCTGCCGCTACAGACATTTCCTTAAACTGCCTCTTCTCGTCAGTTGCACATCGCTTTTGCGAAGGAGGATTAGGGTGAAAACCTTTTTTGTCACCGGTACCGATACCGCGGTGGGTAAAACCGTGGTGTCACGCGCGCTGTTGCAGTGCTTTGCCAAAGCCAACATTTGTGCTGCGGGATACAAGCCTGTTGCCAAGAGTGCGCAGCTCACGCCTGAAGGATTACGCAATAAAGACGCGCTGTTATTGCAGCAGGCTTCAGGTCTTACCTTGCCTTATCACGCCATTAATCCCATTACGTTAGTAGAAGATGAAATCAGCACCAGCGCCGCACAGCGCATTGATTATCCGTTATTAAGTCGTGGCCTGGCTGATTTACAGGCGCGTGCTCGCTGCGTGGTGGTGGAAGGCACCGGCGGTTGGCGCAGTCTGATGAATGATTTACAACCTTTGTCTGCATGGGTACAGCAAGAGAAGTTGCCGGTGATATTGGTGGTCGGCATTAAAGAAGGCTGCATCAGTCATGCTTTGCTGACCGCCGATGCTATTGCGCTGGATGGTTTGCCGTTAGCGGGCTGGGTGGCCAATCGCATCAATCCCGGTTTGGCACATTACGCAGAAATTATTGATGTGCTGCGGGAAAAGTTAGGCGCGCCACTGCTGGGCGAGTTGCCCTATTTGCCGCGTGCAGAACAGCGCGAGCTGAGCGGGTATGTGGATATTTCGGGGTTAGATGTTGAGTATGCGAAACCGGCGGCTTAAAAACCAGAACGGAGGTTACGCCGAAAGAGGCGGCAGATCGTAAAGACGCCATAAACCCTCCCTGGGGCTTGGCCCGCGACATCCCTGTCGCGGGACACTTTACTCCTCTGCCGCCTCTTCCGGCGCCTTAAGCATGGTGCGATTATTAAGGATTCAAACGCCGCCGTGTACGCCCGGAACTCAAGTAATCGGCAATGTAATCCTGCGAAATCTCGCCGCTGTAACGTCCTTCTTCATCAACGATCGGCATCCAAACCGTATTGTGCTCATACAACTTCGACAGCACCACGCGCAGGTTCTCTTCCGCTTTGCCCGTCACTTTGAAGGTATGCAGCATCTCTTCACAGCGCCCGGTACCGCCACGCGCTTCACGACGCTTCACAAAGCCGAGCGGTTTACCCTCTTCATCCACCACGGTTACCGAACGCATATCGTTGTCGTCCATGGTTGCGAAGGCTTCCTGCAGTGGGGTATTACGCTGCACGGTGATGGTAGGCTGCTGATCGGTCACGTCACCCGCCTGCACTAACAGCAAGCGTTTCAAGGTACGATCCTGACCGACAAAGGAACCGACAAACTCATTGGCCGGTTTGGCGAGCAATTCATCCGGGCTGGCGCACTGCACAATCTTGCCTTGCCCAAACACCGCGATGCGATCGCCGAGTTTCAAAGCTTCATCGATATCGTGGCTCACCAGCATCACGGTTTTCTTCAGCTGGCGCTGCATATCGAGAAACTCGTTCTGAATCACTTCGCGGTTGATGGGGTCGACCGCGCCGAACGGCTCATCCATCAGCAGCACCGGTGGATCAGCGGCCAGCGCGCGGATCACGCCAATACGCTGCTGTTGACCGCCAGACATCTCGCGCGGGTAGCGATGGAGAAATTTCTTCGGGTCCAGCGCCACCATACTCATCAATTCGGTGGCGCGATCGCGGCAACGCTTTTTATCCCAGCCCAGCATGCGCGGCACCACGGTGATGTTCTCTTCAATCGTCATGTTGGGGAACAGGCCGATTTGTTGAATGACATAGCCAATATTGCGGCGCAGCGTCACGGTATCTTGTCCGCTGGTGTCTTCACCGTTGATCAAAATCTTGCCGCTTGACGCGGGGATAAGGCGATTAATCATCTTCAACGTGGTGGTCTTACCGCAGCCGGACGGCCCCAGCAGCACGCATATCTCCCCGGCAGGCACTTCCAGGCTGACGTTGTCGACGGCGTTAAACGACGTGCCGTTTTTTTGCGTAAAGGTTTTCGTCAGGTTTTCTAGCTTTATCATTATCGAATCCCCTTAGGAGTCAGCGCCGACTGCAAACGATGCAGCAGCCAATCCAGCACAATGGCTAACAAACAGATCATTAAGGCACCGGCGATCAGCATGCGCACGTCGCTGCCGCTGATGCCGTCTAACAGTTGCAGACCTAAACCGCCCGCGCCAATCACCGCAGCGATGGCCATCACGCCAACGTTCATCACCACTGCGGTACGAATCCCGCCGAAAATCACCGGCAGCGCCATCGGGATTTCGACCCAACGTAAGCGCTGCCAGAACGTCATGCCGATGCCGCGACCGGCTTCACGTAAGCCCGGCGACAGATTTTCCAGCGCGGTATGCGTGTTGCGCACAATCGGCAGCAGCGAATACAGAAACACGGCGGTAATCGCTGGCAGGGCGCCAATGCCCTGACCGATCATCGAAAACAGCGGAATCATCAAACCGAACAGCGCGATGGTGGGAATGGTCAATACGATGGTGGCGATGCCGAGCACCGGCGTGGCTAACCACTTGAAGCGCACAATCAGAATGCCAAGCGGTACGCCAACCACGATCGCAAATCCCACCGCCAACAGCACCAGCCAGGTATGCTGCCAGGTCAGCGTCATTAAGGTGTGCCAGTTATTCATGATGTAATGCAGGGTATCCATAGCGCCTCCTTACAGCATGTTTTTAGATTGAAGGAAATCACGGGCCACCTGCTGCGGCGACTGGTGATCGATATCCACGCGTTTGTTCATTTCGGTAATCGCTTCGCTGGTGATCAGGGGCGAGAGCTGATTTAGCGCGTCCTCAAGGCCCGGATGACTTGCCAGCACATCCTTACGCACCACCGGCGTGACGTTGTAACTCGTGAAGAAGTGCTTATCATCGTCAAGTACCTGCAGTTCAAAGCCCTTCACGCGGCCATCGGTGGTGTAAATCAATCCGGCATCGACAAAGCCGTCGCGCACCGCGTTATACACCAGGCCCGGATCCATCTGACGAATCTGCGGGCGATCGAGCGGCATGTTGTAGGCTTTTTGCAGCGGTTTTAAACCATCGGAGCGCCCTGAAAACTCCAGGTCCAGACCCAGCTTCCAGTTGTTATCCGGATCTTTTTTACGCACCTCTTCCAGCTTCGCCACCAGCTGCGACATGGTGGTGATGCCTTCTTTCTCTGCACGCGCACGCTGCATGGCAAAGGCATAGGTATTGTTCATCGGTGCGGGCTTGAGCCATATCAAATCCAGCTTGGCATCAAGCTGCTTAACCGTGTTGTACGCCTCTTCGGACGACATCGGTTTATTAATGTGGTTAAAAATGATCAATGACGTACCGGTATACTCCCACGTCATATCGATCTGTTTATTGATCATCGCGTTACGCCCGATGGTAGTGGCGATGTTAGTTTTTGGGATCACCTGGAAACCTTTCTTCTGCAACCACATCACCGTCATGGCAGACAAAATGTGCTGCTCGGTGAAGCTCTTGGTTGCCAGCGTAAGCGGTGCGGCGGCGGCGAACTGGCTCATTGCCAGCGTTGCCGCTAGCGCCAGCGCGCTGCCTTTTACCCAGCGCGTCAATCGGTTGGCTGTGGCCATCACAACTCTCCTTGTATTAAGCCGCTGAGTGCGGGCTGAGATAACGTCCCAACGCCGCTAATAGCATGTCGAGGATCAGCGCGACCAATGCGGTGGCTACTGCACCCAGAATCAGCGTGGGGAAGTCGTTGAGATAGATGCCGGGGAAGATCAATTCACCGAAGCTGCTGGCACCAATTAAGAAGGCCAGCGGCGCGGTGCCGACGTTAATGGCGGTTGCAATTCGCACGCCCGCTAAAATGACCGGCAGCGCGTTGGGAATCTCCACCTGACGCAAGCGTTGAAACTTGGTCATGCCGATACCGTTAGCGGCTTCAATCAGCGACGGCGGCACCGCGCTCAAACCGGCAAAGGTATTACGCACAATGGGCAGCAGCGAGGCGAGGAACAACGCAATCAGCGCCGGGCGTTCGCCAATGCCAACCACCACCATGGCTAGCGCCAATACCGCTAACGGCGGCAAGGTGTTACCGACGTTAAAGATCTGCATCACATATTCTGCCCAGCGCCGGGCAAATGGGCGGCTGAGTAGCACGCCGCTCGGAATACCGACCAGCAGAGCAAACAACATGGACCAAAACACCAGAAACAGGTGCTGTTGGCCGAGATACACCAAATCTTCCCGCCGCTCGCGCAGCGTGTTCCAGCCTAATCCCCAAACCAGCAGGGCAATAACCGCCACCACGGCGAGCAGTGCCAGCACCGTTCGGCGGCCAGCCGATGCATTTTGCATAGCGTATGTCTCCCTGATAACAACTCTGATTTAGCATGGTCATTCGCGGCGCGTCGGCGTGGCGCTTTGAATCGCACCAACGAAAATCCTTCAAGCCGTCAAGATGTAGATAAAATGACTGTTTAACCGTGTTTTTCCAGTGAATAACTGGAAAGATGCGTTTAAAGCTATAGCAATGCTTGCAGATAAGCGCCAGTTTTTGCGGCAAAATCAGCAAGATAGTAAAGTGTGCAAATCCTGCTTAAGCCGCATGGAATAAGGCATCTGCTGACAATAAAAAAAACTCATCGAAAAGGGTGACATTGTCACAAAGAGCGCGCGCACGGGCGCACGTAGAGGAAACTGCATTTGCGAAATATCGGCTAGCCTTGAGGTAAAAAAGGGAGACGTATGACTGAAACTGCACAATTGAACACGGAACATCGCCACTGGATTTTGATTGGCTGCATGCTCGCTATGTTTATGGCGGCAATCGAAGTCACCATTGTTGCCACTGCCATGCCCACCATCATCGCTGATTTGGGGGGCTTTGCGCAGTTTGGCTGGGTATTTTCCATCTATTTGCTGACGCAAGCGGTTAGCGTGCCGCTGTATGGGCGATTGGCGGATATGTGGGGCAGAAAGCGGCTGCTGTTTATTGGCGTATCGCTGTTTCTTATCGGCTCGATACTGTGTGGTTTCGCCCACAGCATGACGTGGCTGATTGTTTTCCGGGCCCTGCAAGGCTTGGGCGCAGGCGCGATTATGCCGCTCACCAGCACCATCGTGGCAGATGTCTACTCCCCGCGTGAACGCGCCAACGTACAAGGGTGGTTATCCAGCGTATGGGGCGTGGCAGCGATCATCGGGCCACTAAGCGGTGCCTGGTTGGTGCAGCACTTTAACTGGTCGGTGATCTTCTGGGTGAACGTGCCGATTGGGGTGATTTCAATGCTGCTGTTGGCGCGTTTTCTGCCGTCGCGCGAATCTCATCAGGGTGCGGCGCTGAATCTCACCGGCAGCTGCTGGTTGATGATTTGTGTTACCGCGCTGCTGGTGGCCTTGCTGCAAGCCGAAGTGTTGGGTTGGTGGCTGGTGCCGTTTTTACTGCTGGCGGTGCTGGCCGGGTGGCGACTTAAGCATCACGAGCAGCGCGCGGATGAACCACTATTTCCGCTGGCGATTTGGCGCAGCCGTTTGATTGTGGCGGGCAATGCCGGAAACCTGATCATCGGCGCGACCATGATGGGCATCAGCGCGTTTCTGCCGACGTGGATTCAGGGCATTACTGGCGGTACGCCGCTGCAGGCGGGCAGCGCGCTGGCGATGATGTCGATAGGCTGGCCGCTGGCGAGCACCTTAAGTGGTCGCCTGATGCTGATCACGTCGTACCGCTTCACCGCGCAACTTGGCGCTTTTCTGCTGATTGCGGGCAGCGCTTTACTGCTGCTGATGCGCGCCGACAGCTCAATCATGCAAGCTGGGATCACCGCCTTTATTATTGGCACCGGCATGGGCATGACCAGCACCACCTTCCTGGTGTCGGTGCAAAACCACGCGCACTATGAGATTCGCGGCATCTGCACCGCATCGATTATGTTTAGCCGCATGCTGGGTTCGGCGATTGGTACCGCCTTAATGGGCGCGGTGCTGAACTACAACCTGTCGCTACGATTACCTCAGGCCAGCGATCCGATGCAGCAAATCATGTCGCATGAAAGTCGTCAGGCGCTGCCGGACGCAACGCTGCACGTCTGGACCGCAGAGATCGCCACCTCGCTGCATTGGGTGTTTGTGGTGTCGTTGCTGATTGCGCTGCTGACGCTGTGGGTCGCCTGGCTGATGCCGCGCCAGCGGCCAGAGGGAGAATAAAGCAGGGCGGCACGCAGCCGCCCGGAAGGTTACTGCGCAGGTGCATCCTGAGAGCTGCCTGCGCTGTCGGGCACGTTGCTGTCTGCATCGCGACCATTTTTCTTGTAGACAATTTTCTGTGTGTCGTTCTCGCAATGACCCACCACCTGACCACCCGCCTGATCTGCCTGGTCATTCGGCACGATATCGAGCGTGAAGTCTGATTCGGCTACGCCATTGTTAATGATTTTTTGGTTAATGTCGGCTTTAACCGTGTCGCAAGAGGCTTGCGCCAGTACCGGCATTGCCAACATCGCTAACAACATCACTGCATTACGTTTTTTCATCACTCACTCCTTTGGTGTTATTTCCCTTGCCAACTATAGCGTATTAAGGCGTAACGGGGCGTCCGGTGCGGCGATCAAGGCAGCGCAGGGTATTCGGTTCCCAGTACGCGTTGAGGTTGTAACTGGTTTCGCACGAGTCGCGGGTATCGAACGCTTTGTCGGCCTTATCAAACTCTTTCTCCACGCGGTTGTTCACTTTGCCCCGCAGATTTTTGGTGTCGTTCCATTGCTCTTTGCTCTGGCGCGCGGCTTCATTGCTGCTCGCGCTGCTGCCATCTTCAATAATCAGGCGATCGGTTTTGGCGGACACGATGGGGGCTGCCAGCAAAACGCTCGACGTTAGCACGGCAGTAAGCAGAACGGAAAACAGGTTTTTCATCGATAATTCCTCGAGTTAACAGCAGCACAGCCGGGATTGTGGCTGTTTCAACAATGAGCGCTAGTATATCATCGCTGCTTCTTTGCTCACCAGCGGTGAGCCATGTGTTTAGGCTTGAGAGAGAATCGCGATGCTGTTGAAAACCACCTTGCTGTTTTTTTTAACGGCAATTGCGGAAATTGTAGGGTGTTTCTTGCCGTGGTTGTGGTTGAAGAAGGGAATGACAGCATGGCTGCTGCTGCCCGCAGCGGCTAGCCTGATGCTGTTTGTCTGGCTGCTGACGTTGCATCCGGTGGCAAGCGGCCGCGTGTATGCGGCTTACGGCGGCGTTTATGTCTTAACCGCGCTGATCTGGCTGCGCGTGGTGGATGGCGTAAAGCTCAGCACCTGGGATTGGGTGGGCGCGCTGGTGGCGTTTAGCGGCATGCTGATCATTGTGGCGGGATGGGGGCGAGCCTGATTGCCGGTGTGATCGAGATACTCGGGGAAACATCTCGCGAGGCGCTACGGCCTCATCGGGATGTTTTCCCTAATATCGAATAACTACATGACCGGATACCCGATCAAATCAGCCCTTGTGCACTTTCAAACCTGCGGTGGTTTGCGTCACCGGCATGATTTCTAAGGTATTGATGTTTACGTGCTTCGGCAGCGTCGTCACCCAATATACCGCTTCGGTCACATCTTCCGCCGTCAATGCCACGGTGCCCTGATACACGCTATCGGCTTTATCATCATCGCCTTTAAAACGGACATTCGAAAACTCGGTGCCGCCGACTAAACCGGGTTCAATATCCGTTACGCGCAGCGCGGTGCCGTGCAGATCGGTACGCAGGTTAAGGCTAAATTGGCGCACAAAGGCTTTGGTTGCGCCATAGACGTTGCCGCCTAAATAGGGCCAGCTGCCCGCGATGGAACCGATATTGACGATGTGACCAACGTTACGTTCCACCATTGCGGGCAGCAC
Source organism: uncultured Pantoea sp. (assembly GCA_966185695.1). Taxonomy (GTDB): domain Bacteria; phylum Pseudomonadota; class Gammaproteobacteria; order Enterobacterales; family Enterobacteriaceae; genus Pantoea. The sequence goes on from CBIFUL010000003.1 coordinate 187,392, forward strand.
GGCACGCGTCATGTACACCAAGCCTTTGTTATTGGTGTCGATCATGTTCTCCCAGTCGTCGATATTAGCTTTATGCGCCGGTTCCACGCCGAGCGCCAGACCGGCGTTGTTCACCAGCACATCAATATCGCGCCATTCAGCAGGTAACGCCGCTATGACTTCCTCAATGGCGGCGCGATTGCGCACGTCGAGCTGCACGCTATACAGGTTGTCACCCAACTCATCTTTCAGCGCTTGCAACCGCTCGGCGCGACGTCCGCTGGCAATCACTTTATGACCTGTTGCAATGAAGCGGCGGGTGATACTTTCACCAAAACCAGCGGTTGCGCCAGTAACAAAAATAATCATCTCACTGTTCCTTATACGATTTTCAGGTTATCCGCCACACCTTAGCATCAACCCCGAATCCTTGCCCATCAAAACCCCCGGCGTCCTGTTGCAAAAGTTTTCCTGCACGCTGAAGGTGCACGCTTGCACCACTGCAACGCAGCAGAAACGCCTGAGAAATACACTATTGCAGACGTATTATGCGCGGCAAACGGTTGCTAACGCAGGCAACCGTTTGCGTATTCAGTCTGACTATGTTGCCATCTATCGCGGTGATACCCATGCACTTTATTGAATTTGCTAAGAATTTATTATTCATTGCATTGGCACGCACTTTGCTCATTTCCCAGCAAGCCCCGATTTACACTCCACTCAGCACCAAGGAACCCTTTATGCCAATGGCAACTGACACACTGCTGCGCGCCAGCTTTTTTGATTTCACCGCTGTGGCGACGCAGCCGGAAGAGATTGCAGCGCATGCGCGTTATCTGGACGACGGATTATTGACGCTGCGCGCCGGAAAAGTCGTCAGTCTCGAAAGCTGGGAGATCGCAAAAGGGCGCGCAGCTGCCGCCAACGTCATCGATCTGCGCGGCAAACTGATTGTTCCCGGATTCGTAGACACGCACATTCACTACCCGCAAACCGAGATGATCGGCGCGTTTGGCGAACAGCTGTTGGAATGGCTAAACCAATACACCTTCCCGGTAGAGAGCCAGTATCACTGTCCCAACCATGCGGCGCAGATGTCGGCGTTTTTCCTGCAGCAGCTGCTTTCCAACGGTACCACCAGCGCACTGGTGTTTGGTACGGTGCATCCGCAATCGGTCGATGCGCTGTTCAGCGCGGCAGAACAGCTGGATATGCGGCTGATTGCCGGCAAAGTCATGATGGATCGCCATGCTCCGGCCTACCTCACGGAAACGTCGCAGCAGAGTTATCAGCACACGCGCGAGCTGATTGAGCGCTGGCACCAGCGCGGCCGCTTAAGCTATGCGCTCACGCCCCGCTTCGCGCCGACCTCATCGCCGGAGCTGCTGGCGACAGTGCGCCAGCTGCGTCAAGAGTTTCCCGATGTGTGGCTGCATACCCATTTGAGTGAAAACCAGCAGGAAGTCGCCTGGGTGAAGTCGCTGTTCCCGGAATATGATGGTTATCTCGACGTCTATCACCAACATCAGCTCACCGGCAAACGCAGCGTTTTCGCCCATTGTTTGCATCTTGAAGATCGCGAATGGCAATGCCTGCATGAAACTGATTCGTCGATAGCTTTTTGCCCCACCTCGAATCTGTTTCTCGGTAGCGGGCTGTTCAACATCAAACGCTGCTGGCAGCAAGGCGTGCGCATGGGCATCGGCACCGATGTGGGAGCGGGCACCACCTTTAATCTGCTGCAAACGCTGGGCGAAGCCTACAAAGTTGGCCAACTGCAGCAGTACAAACTGAGCGCCTGTGAAGCCTTCTATCACGCCACCCTGGGCGGTGCGCGTGCGCTCGATCTTGACGACAAAATCGGCAGTTTCGATGTGGGGAAAGAGGCCGATTTCGTGGTGCTCGATCCGGCGGTTTCGCCGCTGCAGCAGCTGCGTAGCGCCAACAGCAAGGACATCTGGGAAAAGCTGTTTGTGATGATGACGCTGGGCGATGACCGCAACATTGCCCAAACCTGGCTGCACGGTAAGCGGGTATGGCAGCGTGAAGATCATCCGCAGCATGCAGGTTGTTGCCAGCCAGTGAAGCTGCCAGGATAAGAACATCCCGCCGCAGCCTGTGCGGCGTTGCTGATTATCAGGAGCGATAATGACTGCACGTACTAATCCGTTTTTCACTGCCAGCCCTTTGCCGTATCAAACTCCGCCATTTGACCAGATTCAGGAAGAAGATTTCCTGCCCGCGCTGGAAGCGGGCATCGCGGAGAAGCGCCGCGAAATCAGCGCTATCGCCGATAACCCTGACGCGCCCACCTTTGCCAACACCTTTGAAGCGCTGGAGCGCAGCGGCGCACTGCTGACGCGCGTGAATAGCGTGTTTGGCGCGATGACGGCGGCGAACACCAGCGAGCGCCTGCAAGAGATCGACGAGCTGATCACCCCGCAGCTCACCGCGCTGTACGATGAGATCAGCCTGAACAGCCGCCTGTTTGCGCGCCTTGATACCGTTTACCAACATCGCGGCACGCACTGCCCGGATGCCGAATCGATGCGTTTAGCCGAAGTGCTGTGGCAACAGTTCCAGCTGTCGGGTGCCAGCCTGAGCGATGCCGATAAAACGCAGCTGCGCGCCTGCAACCAGGAGTTGGCCAGCCTCAGCACGCGTTTCGGTAATAAGCTGTTGGCGGCGACTAAAGCGGGCGCCTACGTGGTCAGCGATGCGGCGGCATTGGCCGGTTTAAGTGAAGAAGAGCAGGCGCAGGCTAAAGCCGCAGCAGAAGCGCGTGGCCTGCACGATCAGTGGTTGCTGCCGCTGCAAAACACCACGCAGCAGCCGGCGCTACAGACGCTGGAGGTGCGCGCCACGCGGGAAGCGCTTTTCCAGCAGGCGCTGACGCGCAGCGAGCAGGGCGACGATAACGACACGCGCGCCATCGTGTTACGCATGGCGCAGCTGCGCGCGGAACGCGCCACTTTGCTCGGATTCAACACCCATGCTGAATGGAGCACCCAGGATCAGATGGCCAAAACGCCGGAAGCCGCCTTCGCGTTCATGCGTAACATCGTGCCTGCGGCCCGCGCACGCGCCGAGCGCGAGGCGGCTGATATTCAGCAGGTGATTGAGCAGGAACATCACAGTTTCCCGCTGCGCGCGTGGGACTGGAACTTCTACGCAGAGAAAGTGCGCAAAGCGCAGTACGCGTTGGATGAGAGCCAAATCCGTCCCTATTTTGAGCTGAATAACGTGCTAGAGAGAGGCGTGTTCTGGTCAGCGAGCCAGCTGTTTGGCATTCGTTTTAGTCAGCGTTTCGATCTGCCGGTTTATCATCCCGACGTCAACGTGTACGAGATCTTTGATGCCGACGACACGCCGCTGGCGCTGTTCTACACCGATTTCTTCACACGCGACAACAAAAGCGGCGGGGCGTGGATGGGCAACTTTGTCGATCAAACCACGCTGCTCGGCAGCAAACCGGTGATTTACAACGTCTGCAACTACACCAAACCGCAGCAGGGACAACCGGCGTTACTGAGCTGGGATGAAGTGATCACGCTGTTCCATGAATTTGGTCATGCGCTGCACGGCTTGTTCGCTTCCCAGCGGTTTGCCAGCTTATCCGGCACCGCCACGCCGCGCGATTTTGTCGAGTTTCCGTCGCAGATCAACGAACACTGGGCCAGCCACGCAGCGGTGTTCGCCAACTATGCGCGCCATTACCAAACCGGTGAAGCAATGCCCGACGCGCTGCGCGAGAAGATGGTGCGTGCGGCCACGTTTAACAAAGGCTACGACATGACTGAACTGTTAGCCGCGGCGCTGCTTGATTTGCAGTGGCATTCGTTAACTACCCACGACAATCCGCAGGATGTCAGCCACTTTGAGCTGCAGGCGCTGGCGGCAGAAAATATCGCGTTGGAGGCCGTGCCGCCACGCTACCGTTCCAGCTATTTCCGTCACATTTGGGGCGGCGGTTATGCGGCGGGCTATTACGCGTATATCTGGACGCAAATGTTGGCCGATGATGGCTATCAAACCTTTGTGGAGCGCGGTGGCCTGACGCGTGAAAACGGCCAGCAGTTCCGTGAACACATCTTGTCGCGCGGTAACAGCACCGATCTGCAGCATCTGTGGCTGGCATGGCGCGGCAAACAGCCGGACATCGGCCCGATGTTAACCCATCGCGGTTTAGCCTAAACGCGGTGCAGGTGCGCCAGGCGCGCACCTGTTGGCCGCCTTAGCCCAGCGGCCCACCTTCAATGGTTTCACACATGCCGGCCAGCACCCGCTCGCCGGTTTCATTCGGTAAATCGGCGTACCACGCCGCGGTGATCGCCGCATCTTTGGCGTGCGTAACATCGCAGCGTTTACGCGCTTTCAACACCAGCTCTTTGGTGCGTTCCACGCGTTTTGCCTGGTAGCGCAGCAATCCATCCTCAATACCCAATGAGTGCGCGGCTAAGGTCTGCGCCAGCACCAGCGCATCTTCCATTGCCGCGCAGCCGCCTTGGCCGATATCCGGCGTGGTGCTGTGCGCCGCATCGCCGAGCAGCGCCACGCGACCTTTAACAAACCGGCTGAAGGGTTCAATATCATGGATCTCCACGCGATTGGTGGTGGCGGGATCGATGCTGTCGATCAGGCGCTGTACCGGTTCGGCCCATCCCTGAAAATAGCCTTTGAGATCGCCGCGCAGCGTGGCGCGATCTTCCGGCAACCCTTTTGGCAGCGGCACATCAAAGAAAAAGTAAAAGCGCTGGTCGCTGACCGGCATCAGCGAGACGCGTTTGCCTTCACCAACGAAGGTGGTCCACTGATTGAGCGGAGCAAGGGTGGCATCCATTGTCACCAGACCGTTCCAGTTGACGTAACCGGCATAGCGCCGCTCAACTTTTTCGCCCAGGACATAATGGCGCATGACGGAATGCGTGCCGTCGGCCGCCACCAGGAAATCGCCTCTGGTCTGGCTGCCGTCGTCAAACCAGGCCGTAACGCCGTGTTCACTCTGTTCAACTTGGGTCACGCGTTTGCCAAAATTGACGCGGGCGCGACCATACGTATCAATAAGCAGCGCCTGCAACTCGGCACGCGCGACCGGATAGGGATATTCACCCACTCGTTGCACCAGCGGCGACAGGCTAAAGCGCGTTAATGTTTCACCGCTGTGCGCATCCTGGTAAGCCATAAACGCCATGTTGCCTCCCAGCGCGCGCAGCGCCTGTTGCATCCCGAGTGCATTCAGGCACTTTACGCCGTTGGGCCAGATGGAAATCGCCGCGCCAACCGGCTTCATCACCTTTACCGCCTCAAAAACCGCCGTATCGAAGCCCGCCTTCTCCAGCGCAATCGCTGCACTCATGCCGCCAATGCCGGCGCCAAACACAATCGCTTTCATGGTTATCTCCTTTGCGTAATGAGAAGGAGGCTGCAACTTTCGTACCAGTTACCGTACACCAGGTGGAAACATGGGCGCGGCATGGCAATCAGCGCGGGACGCGCCATACTCTTGAGAACCCATTGAGGAGGGCTTGACCATGAAGTGGATATTCGCATTAACGCTGGTGTTGAGCGCCAGCGCCCTGGCGCAGCCGCAGTGGCAGCCGGATCGCAAAGCGCCGGTGGCGCAGCTGACACCGATTGCCGCCAAGTGCGATCTCGCCAGCTGTCAGCAAAATTGCTATGTGCAGCAATCGCAGTGTAAAAACAGCAGCGACGGGGCGTGCGGCTCGCTGGCACAAATTTGCGTGCAAAATTGCTCCAGTCAGTGTCGCTAGTAGCAGCGTGAAGCGGCGGTTGCATTATGAGCGTGAGGCAAAAAGCAGTTTGTTGCCCGATTTAAACGCAGCGGTTTAAGGCAAAATTGTTGTGGAAAGGTATACTTTGCGCCCAACTGATAAAGCCTTTGAGAGAAGGGATTCCTATGCGTTACAACGTCACCTTATTGGCCGCGCTGCTCAGTACTTCCGTGCTCGTTCACGCCGCTTCACCTGATGCAGTTATTCGTCCGCTGATGCAGCAATACCATATTCCCGGCATGGCGGTTGCCGTGTTACAAGGGGGCAAAACCACCTTCTACAACTACGGCGTTGCCTCTAAAGACACCCAGCAGCCTGTTACCCCGCAAACCCTGTTCGAAATCGGTTCATTAAGCAAAACCTTCACCGCCACTTTAGCCAGCTATGCCGCGCAGCAGCACAAGCTGAATTTCAGCGACAGCGCCAGCTATTGGCTGCCGGAACTGAAAGGCAGCGCGTTCGATCGGGTTTCGCTGTTGCACCTTGCCACGCACACCAGCGGTACGCCGCTGTTTGTACCGGATGACGTGACCAATCAACAGCAGCTCATGCACTGGTATAAACATTGGCAACCCACGGCGCAGCCCGGTTCGGTGCGGGTGTACTCCAACCTCGGCATTGGCATGCTCGGCATGATTGCGGCGAAAAGCCTCAACCAGCCGTTTGTGACCGCCATGGAACAACAGCTGCTGCCCGCGATGGGCATGCAGCATTCATGGGTGCAGGTGCCGGATGCGCAGATGCAAAACTATGCGCAGGGTTACAACAAGCAGGATAAACCGGTGCGCGTTACGCCAGGCCCGTTGGATGCGGAGTCGTATGGCTTGAAATCCAGCTCGCAGGATCTTATCCGCTGGCTGGCGATCCAACTCGATCAGCAAAAGATTGATCCGACATGGCAGCAAGCGGTGGCCGCTACGCACCAGGGTTTTTATCAAACCGATGCGTTCACCCAAGCGATGATGTGGGAATATTATCCGCTGCCGGTCACGCCGCAGCAGCTGGTGGAAGGCAACAGCGGGCAGCGCATCATGAAAGGCATGTCGGCAACGTTAATGAGTCCGCCGCAGGCCGCGCCTAACAATGCGTGGTACAACAAAACCGGCTCCACCAACGGTTTTTCCACCTACGCGGTGTTTATCCCGGCACAAAAGATCGCGGTGATTCTGTTGGCAAACAAATGGTTCCCGAATGACGATCGCGTGATTGCCGCAGAGAAAATTATTCAGGCATTGCAGCATTAATCCCTCACCGACATGACGTTGTTCACCGGGCGCAGGCTTGCGCGCCCGGTGAACAACAGGCTATTCCTGCCGTAACCATTCACCTCGCTCAGTGACGATCATCACAAATCAACATTACGCCGTTAGGTTAAATCGCGCACAATTGTTATGAATGAAACTCAATTTAGTTTCATTCGAAGCAATTGGAGCACATCATGACAACAACCTTTACCTCATTACAACAACCAGACGACTTCAAACAGCAGGTTCGCCTGATGAAACAGGTGCTCAGAGCGCAAATTGGCGATGTTGAAGGGCTGTTTGAGCAGGTCAGAAGCAAGATAGTGAGTGAAATCGCGGCGGCGCGCGCGGAAGAGGCCCAGCACGGTAGCGCCTGGCCGCAGGTGCGCTGGGAGGACATCGCCGCCGGGAACATCAGCAACGAGGTGAAAGAACACATTCGTCGGCGCGGTTGCGTGGTGGTGAAACAGACTTTCCCGCGCGAGCAGGCATTGGCCTGGGATGCCTCGATGCTGAAATACCTCGACGATAACGATTTTGATCGCATCTACACCGGGCCGGGCGATAACTTTTTTGGCAATCTGGAGGCGTCGCGGCCGGAAATTTACCCGATATATTGGAGCAATGCGCAGATGTCAGCGCGGCAAAGCGATGCCATGGCGCAAACCCAATCTTTCCTTAATCGCTTATGGAAGTTTGAATCTAACGGCATGCGCTGGTTTGAGCCGGATGTCAGCATCATCTATCCCGACCGCATTCGCCGTCGCTTGCCGGGCACCACCTCAAAGGGTTTGGGCGCGCACACCGATTCCGGCGCGCTGGAGCGTTGGCTGCTGCCCGCGTATCAGCAGGTGTTCAGCAAGATCTTCACTCACCAGTTCGATCGCTACGATCCGTGGGACGCGGCGCACCGTACCGAAGTCAACGAATATCAGTCCGGCACCACCACCAAATGCTCGGTGTTCCGCACGTTCCAGGGCTGGACGGCGTTGTCGGATATGCAAATCGGCCAAGGTTTGCTGCACGTCGTGCCGGTGCCGGAGGCAATGGCGTATCTGCTGCTGCGTCCGCTGCTGAAAGACGTGCCCGAAGATGAGCTGTGCGGCGTTGCGCCCGGCAAAGTGCTGCCGGTTTCTGCGCAGTGGCATCCCGAGTTGATCGAAGGATTGTGTTCGATTCCGCCACTGCAGGCCGGTGATTCGGTGTGGTGGCATTGCGATGTTATCCATGCCGTTGCGCCGGTGGAGGATCAGCAAGGTTGGGGTAACGTGATGTACATTCCGGCCGCGCCGCTGTGCGAGAAAAATGCGGCATACGCCGCGCAGGTCGCCCAGGCACTGGCAACGGGGGCTTCACCGGATGATTTTCCACAGGAAGATTACGAGACGGGCTGGCGCGATCGCTTCACGCTTGAGGCCTTAAACGCCAATGGTCGTCGTAGTCTGGGCTTAAAGTAGCTGATAGGATTAGCAAAAATCTCACTCGAGTCGATGTTATGAACGCACGCCATCAGCACATTATTCAATTGGTCAGTGAACGCGGCAGCGTCAGCGTCAATGAACTGGCGCTGACCACCGGCGTCTCGGAAGTCACGGTGCGTCAGGATCTGAATCAACTGGAGAAAGGCGGCTTTCTGCGGCGCGTACACGGTTCGGCGGTGGCGGCAGAAAGTGATGACGTTGGCGCACGTATGCAAACGCGCTTCGCGGTGAAAAAGCGGCTGGCAACCTATGCCGCCTCGCTGGTCAACAGCGGTGAAACGGTGTTTATTGAAGGCGGCAGCACCAACGCGCTGTTGGCGCGGGAACTCAGCGACCGCGACGATATCACCATTATTACCGTCAGCCATTACATCGCTGGGCTGCTGCGTGAAAAGGGCGGCGACGTGATCATTCTCGGCGGGCTGTTTCAAAAAAGCAGCGAATCGGTGGTCGGCCCGCTCACGCGTTTGTGCATTCAACACCTTAACTTCCACAAAGCCTTTATCGGCATTGACGGCTGGGATAGCGCGACCGGCTTTACCGGCCGCAATATGCTGCGCTGCGACGTGGTGAACGCCATCATGGAAAAACCCACGCACACCATCGCGTTAACCGATTCGTCAAAGTTTGGCCAGATTCATCCCTACGCGCTAGCGCCGCTCCAGCCGTTCAGGCAGCTGATCAGCGATGTGGAGTTAGCGCCAAGTTATCAGGACGCGCTGCGCGCGCAGGGCGTGGAAGTGAGCCTGGTGTAACGGGCGGCTAGCGGCGCGCGTTTTCACGCTACGCAGTCGCTTGATGTTTGCGCGATGAATCGCGCCGCTACCGAGTGTGTATAGATGAGGGGGTAGCCTTTACAAAAGCGATGATAATTTTAACGGGACAGAGCAGCCCGGCCAAAACACCGAACCCGCTGCAAAGAAATGCCTTTATTTACCGTTTACCAATGCCTGCGCCGTCACTTCATCCGTAATCAACCCCGTCACCAACCCGCTGGCTAAGACCGCGCGTATCGCATCGATCTTGCTGGTGCCGCCTGCTAAGGCGACGATTTCGGCGCGGTGCGCCAAATCCAGCTCCACCGACAAAGTGCGCGCCGTCAAGCTGGTGTGGATCACCTGGCCGTTGGCATCGAAAAAGTGACCCAGCAGTTCGCCTACCGCGCCGGAGCTGGAGATATCATTGATCTCTGCTTCATCTATCATCCCGGCTTCCACCAGCTGGGCGGCGGGTTCCACGGTACCAATGCCAACCAGCTTCACCTCGCTCTGCGCCGCCATCGCAAACACTTCACTGACGCCGCGCTGCGCCAGCAGCACGTCACGATCGTCCTGCGTATTGGCGAAAAACGGCACCGGCATCATATAAGCCTGCGCGCCGGTCTTCTCGGCGATGCGGTGCATGACATCGTGCGGATTGAGCGCGTAGTTGCGCGTCAAACAGCCGAGCAGCGAAACAAACCGCATCTGCGGTGCATCGATGCGCGGCAGTTGGTGAATCGCAGCGGAAAGGGTACGACCATGCCCCAATCCCAGCGTAATTGTGGGCGATGCATGCAGCAGGTTACGCAAATAATCTGCGCCCGCCATGCCCAATGCGCGCACCGGCAAACCCTCTTCGCCGAGGTCGGGCGCGACATGGCAGAAGTTCAGGCCGAAGCGCGCCCGCAGCCGATCTTCCAGCGCCACGCAGGCCACGATAGCGCCATCAATCGACACCTTTACCGCGCCTTCCGCCACCATGCGCGCAATCAGGCGATGGGTTTTTACCGACGGCAATCCCAGCCGTTTAGCCACTTCGGCCTGCGTCAGGCCGCCAACGTAGTGCAGCCAGGCGGCGCGCAGCGCCAGAGATTCATCGCGTTCCGTGGAAGTGGGAGCCGGTTTCATGGTGTTTGCCTGTTATCCGTTGCTGGCGCTCTAGCGCGCCAAATGTAAATCTTGCTCGCCGGTATCAATGTGCCCGGCCCAAAAAGCCACGCTCTCGGCAATCTCCGCCACCACGTTGCTGTCGGTGGGTTCGCGTTCTTTAAAACTCAGTTCGAGGCAAATTTCATTATCCTGCGCACCGCCGCGCGCGAAAGCCTCCAGCAGCGGCTGCGGTTGGATGCGGCCGCCGGCATTGTACTGCAATGTAAAAGGTCTGTGTCCGCCTTTATCCAGCATGCTCTGTTTAATGTGGATGATTGGCGAATAACGCGGCACCGCTTCCGCCCACGCATAAGGATCATAATCACGCGGATCGCTGGAGGTCACATCGCCGTGATCGATATCCGCCATCATCCACAGCGGCACAGCAAAATCTTCACTGCTCAACCGCTGCTGCAGCGCCAGGCAGGCGGGAAGGGTTTCGCCAAACTCGCGCCCCACGCTCATCGGCTCCCAGAACAAATAGTGCAAACCGGCGGCCTTGGCGTGCTCGGCCACCTCGGCCCAACAATCAACGGCGATATCAATCAGCGCTTCTCGCCGCGTCACATCGTTGAAATCCTGCTGCGTGAATATCGCGAACTGCGAGCCCACGGCCACGCCGCCCAGCTCGGCGGTGATATCCGCAAAGGTTTTAAACCAATCGACGTAATAGCGGCGAACGTCTCGATCAGGATGGCCAAAGTGGTTCAGGCGACCGTAAGGCCCGGTCATGCCTGAGGTGACGCGTACGCCGGTTTCGCGCAGCGCCTGCTGCATGCGGCGCGTCAGGCGCGTAAGGGTCGCCGCTGGCCAACTGGGATTGATAAATTCGTGCGTCAGCTGCAGATCGCGGATGCGAATCTGCTGCGCTACGGTGTGAATCAAATCGTGCGCATCGGCAAAGCGGTTCACCAACGGATTGGTATTCAAAGAGAGCGTTAACGGCATCATTCACCTCTTATCTATCCAACGTGCGCATGCAGCGGCGCAGGCGCGGTGAAGGTGGCAGCAAACCACTGCGTGAAAGCGCTGCGCTGCGCTTCATCCAGATGCAGCTGGTGCTTGGTGCGCCGCCACAGCACATCTTCCGCCTGCTGCGCCCATTCGTTTTCCACCAGATAGCGCGCTTCGGCTTCATACAGCTGGCCGCCGAAGTGGCGACCCAGATCGCGCAGCGCACTGGCATTACCGATCAGCTTATCCATGCGCGTGCCGTACAACCGCGCATAGTGCTTACGCAGCGGCTGCGGCAGCCACGGCCAGCGCGCTTTCACCTGCTCAAGGAAACTGTCGAAATCGGCGTTCGGCACATCACCGCCCGGCAAGGTCGCGCCGCGCGTCCAGTCTTCGCCCATAGTGGGGAAGTACGGCGCGAGTTTCTGGATGGCGTGCTCCGCCAGCTTGCGAAAGGTGGTGATCTTGCCGCCAAACACATGCAGCAGCGGGGCGTTTTGCTGGTCGTCGAGGTCAAACACGTAATCTCGCGTCACCGCCGAGGGATTGCCCTTGCCATCATCAAACAGCGGGCGCACCCCGGAGAAGCGCGTGATCACATCGCTGGCGCGCAGCTTGATCTTAAAGTAGCGATTCACCGCATCCAGCAAATATTGTTGCTCGCTGTCGTCGGCGGTCACCGCTTCCGCCTTGCCTTGCCACGGAATATCGGTGGTGCCGATCAGCGCTTTGTCACCTTCATACGGGTTAATGAAGATCACGCGCTTATCGGTGTTTTGCACCAAATAGGCCTGCTGACCTTCCCAGAATTTCGGCACGATGATGTGCGACCCTTTCACCAGCCGCACGTTGCGATTGCTCTTGGTCTGCGTCACCTGCTGAACGATATCCAGCACCCACGGCCCCGCCGCGTTAACCAGCACTTTAGCGAACACCGTGCGCTGCGTGCCGCTGGCTTGGTCTTGTAGGGTGATGGCCCATTTGCCTGCTTGCCGCCTGGCTGAGACGCAGCGGGTACGCGTCAAAATCGCCGCGCCGTGCTCGGCGGCATCCAGCGCATTCAACGTCACCAGACGTGCGTCGTCCACCCAGCAATCCGAATATTCAAAGCCTTTGCGATAACTGTCCAGCAGCGGCGCACCTTCAGGATCGCGCGTCAAATCCAACGCGCGCGTGCCCGGCAGTTTTTGCCGTCCGCCAAGATGGTCATACAGAAACAGCCCCAGACGCACCAGCCACGCTGGACGATCGCTCGGGCTGTGCGGCAGCACAAAGCGCATCGGCCAGATAATGTGCGGCGCAGCATTCAGCAGCACTTCACGTTCGATCAGCGCTTCGCGCACCAGACGAAATTCGTAATACTCCAGATAGCGTAATCCGCCGTGCACCAGCTTGCCGGAGCGCGAAGAGGTGCCCTCGGCGAGATCGTCTTTCTCGCACATCATCACTGACAGGCCGCGTCCGGCGGCATCACGCGCGATGCCCGCGCCGTTGATGCCGCCGCCAATAACAAACAGATCCAGCATTTTTTCACTCATCGTAGGCTCCTCAAAACTGTTTCAGCGCGTGCCAGGCCGCAGGCAGATCGTCGCGAATGTGCTGGTAGAGCGGGAAAAGCGCGTCGTAGCGCTGCGTCAGCGCGGCAGAGGGCGCTTCAGGTGCGTCGAGCAGCGGCAGCACCCAGGTCTTAACGCAGCTCTCCATTGTGGGATAGGCACCAATCGCTACCGCCGCCATCATCGCCGCGCCCGCTGCACCGGCTTCGTCACGTTGGCTAATGCGCACCGGCGCACCAATGCAGGCCGACAGGATTTGCCGCAGCGGCTGCGAACGCACCGCGCCGCCGGTTAAACGAATTTCGCCAGGCAGGCTGCCCATCGCCAGATAACAGTCGCGTGCCGCCATGCCGATGCCTTCAATGACCGCGCGCACCAGGTCACCAAACTGGTGGGTGTAGCTGAGTCCGGTAAAGCTGGCGCGCGCCTCGGCATTCACAAACGGGCCGCGCTCCCCAGCAATTGATATATAGGGGTGATACAGCAGGCTGCCGGGCCTGGCGTGCGTGAGCCACCGATCGATGTGGCTGACCAGGCGCGCATGATCGACTTCGCAGCCAAAGCTTTTTAGCAGATCGCTGGCGAGATTGAGCAGCCAATCCAAATTCAGCGTTGAGGCCATATTGGTTTGCACCTGGGTGACGTAACCCGGCCACGGCAGCGGAATCACATATCCGGTTTGCGCCGGATTGAGCCACACCTCATCAATGGCGACGCTGCGCAGATGGACGCCGGTTGAACCGACAATCGAGCAGGCGGTATTCGCTTCGCCGGTATGCACGCCCGCGCCGAGCGCGGTCATCGCCATATCCACATAGCCAAGGCAAATCGGCGTACCTTCTCGCAAGCCGGTGAGGCTAGCGGCCTGTGCCGTCAGTGGATGGGTGAGTTGCGTGCCATCAATAATCTCGGGCAGCAGATAGCGCCGATGTTCAAGACCCAGCGCGGCGATCGCCTGTTCGTCATAACGCTGATGGCGAAAATTGCCGAAGGTAAAACTGGCTTCGGAAGGATCGGTGGCGCGCACGCCGGTAAGATTCAGGTAGAGCCAATCTTTGCAGTGCAGCGCCACTTCACTTTTTGCCAGCAGCTCCGGGAAGTGCTGATCCATGTGCGCCAGCTGCGCACCTTGCTGACAGGTGTTCAAGCCGGTGCCGGTAGCCTGAAAGCGGGCGGCGGCCAGCTCGTGCTTGTTCAAGCTGTCCACGGTGGGCGCAGCGCGGGCGTCGAGCCAAATCCATGCATCCTCCACCGGCTGATTATCTGCACCCACTAACCAGGTGCCGTCGCCTTGCGCCGTTACCGCCACGGCCACCACGCGCGCCGCGAGATGTTCCACACGCTCGCCCAGCTTGCGTATTGCAGTGACCGCATCCTGCCAGGTTTGCGTCATGGATTGCTGCGCCGCGCCGCCTTCGCTGCGGTAATAGCTGTTGCGCACCGAGGCGCACGCCAGCTGCGTGCCTTCCAGATCAAACGCCACCGCTTTGACCACCGAGGTGCCGGAATCCAGACCCAGAATGATATCGCCACTGCCCACATACACCTCCGAGAGAAGAAGAGTTTTGATCATCCCAGTGTGTTAACGGCCTGTGATGATTTTGCTAAATAATGTCTTACACCACTTCTCACTGAGATAACATATCGGCTGTATTATTTTTCGATAAAATAAATAAATTTCACAGAAGTTAGTGAGCGCGATCACGAAAACGGGCTTGAATCTGGCTTGGTAACAAGGGCGGTTAACGCCGGAAAGGCTTGTCATGTGGGGTTTAATAAGGTTTGTGACGGGGTCTACATCAAATAGGCGATCCAGATCGCTCTCCTGAAAAATTTGCGCGGCACCTGTTGACAATTTGATCACATCAGCACAATTTTCATCACACAAGTTATCACATTTATAACATTATCGGCGCGATTATCGCAGTTGATAACAGTGAGAGGTCACGTAATGTCCGATGTCGCAAACCTTACGCAACAGATCGCCCGCAAGCGCTTGCAGCGTTACACGCTGATGGGTGTGCTGGTGGTCGCGGTCATTGCTGCGATGGCGCTGGATACTAAAGTGGTGAAGATTGGCTCGGCGGATGATGTGCAAGAGCAAGGCTTCTCGCCCGACAGTTATGGCCAGAAAACCTTCCCGGGCATTCAGCAGGATGTCGCCACGCGCGCGGTCGAGGCCAAAACGCTGGCCGATGCGCTGCAAGCCAATCAGGCTGATGCGGTGAAGCAATATGGCGTTGGCTCGCCGCTGCCGGTGTTGCCGGTGAAGCTGGAAGGGGTGGTGCAAGCCGGGCAGATGGGCATCTTTCCGCTGAAAGTCGAGGGTTTGCCGGACAGCACCAAGGTACGGCTGCAAACCGGCCCGGCGATTACCGGCACCGATCTGCGCGATGCTAACGGCAAGATTCAGTTCGGCGATTTCACCAACCAAATCGAATATCAAAATGCCGGTTCGGCAATCAATCGCGCAATGAAAAGTGCGGTACTCGACAAGCTCGATCGCGATGCGCTGCCGGGTAAAACCGTGCAGGTTATCGGCGTGTTCCGCTTGCTCAGCGCCAATAACTGGATGGTGACGCCCGTCAGCGTGGAGGTGAAATGAAACCGTTCAACGTGAATCCGGCTTTGCTGAAAGGCGACGTGATCTTAGAAGCGCGCAATATCAGCAAAATTTACGGCTCTACCCATGCCTTAAAAGGCGTCAATTTCGAGATCCGCCGTGGCGAAGTCACCACCTTATTCGGTGAAAACGGCGCGGGTAAATCGACGCTGATGAAGATTCTTTCTGGCGTGATTACGCCAACATCCGGGGAAATTCGTTATAACGGCGAGAAGAAAATGTTTCGTTCCGCCACCGAGGCGCGGGATTGCGGTATCTCGATTATCCATCAGGAGCTGAACCTCGCGCCGAACATGAACGTGCGCGACAACATCTTTATGGGCCGCGAAATACTGAAGCCGGGCGGCGTCGATTACGCCGAGGAAGCGCGCGTCACGGCGCATCTGATGACCGCGCTGGAAGAGGAGATTGATCCGCTTACGCCGGTGGAAAACCTGCGTTTGGGGCAGCAGCAAATTGTGGAGATTGCGCGGGCGCTGTCGGTGAATTCGCAGATTCTGATTATGGATGAACCGACCTCAGCGCTCAGCGCCACGGAAGTGGCCGTGCTGTTTCAGGTGATTCGCGATCTCACCAGCCAGGGCGTGGCGATTGTCTATATCTCCCATCACCTGGAAGAGGCGCTGGAGATTACCGATCGCGCGGTGGTGCTGCGCGACGGCGTCATGACGGCGTATGCCAAACGCGACGAAATCGATTTGGAGTGGATCGTGCGCAATATGGTGGGCGATCACTTTGATCTCGGTTCACCGCCGCAGGGTTATGCCTTCGGCGGTAATGCGCTGACGGTGCAGGATCTGACGCTAACCAGTAAAACCGGTATTCGGCTGGTGGACAACTTATCGCTGACGGTGCAAGCCGGTGAGATCGTCTGCATCTACGGGTTGATGGGCGCAGGGCGCACTGAGCTGCTGGAGTGCGTGGCCGGGCGTCTGCAGCAGCGCAGCGGGCAGATTTTATTGCAGGACACCGATGTCTCCGCTCTGACCATTTCTCAACGTATCCAGATTGGTCTGGCGCTGGTGCCCGAAGATCGCCAGCGCGACGGCCTGGTGCAAACCATGTCGGTGGGGGAAAACCTGTCGCTGGCCAGCATCAGCAGTTTTGTGCGCGGCCTGGTGCTGTCGACGCGGCGCGAAAAGCAGCTGATTGCCGATAGCATTCGCAACGTGACGGTCAAAACCGCTGGCGGCGAGGCGGCGATTGGATCGCTTTCCGGCGGTAATCAGCAAAAAGTGGTGATCGGCAAAATGCTCGCGACTAAACCCAAAGTGATTTTGCTGGATGAGCCGAGTCGCGGCATCGATATCGGCGCGAAAGCCGAGGTGTTTCGCTTGTTAGCTGAGAACGCGAAGAAGGGGCTGGCGGTGGTGTATACCACCTCGGAAGTGGGCGAATGTTTGAGCATTGCACATCGCATTGTGGTGATGAGCAAAGGGCGCATCTCCGCCATCTTCGACGCCAGCGTCAGCAAAGAACGCATTATGGCCGCTTCAGGCGAGTCGCTGGTGGCATGACATGAAAAACGGAGCAAACGGTATGACTGACAGAACCCAAACGCTGGCGACGCCGCCGATCACCGCGCCAAAAAAAGCCGGGAAGGGGGTGAGCGTGGCGCGGCTGCTGCTGGAAGGGCGTGCGTTTATCGCGCTACTGGTGATTATCGCCACCTTCTCCTTCTTGTCGCCGAACTACTTTACCGGTGCCAACTTCCTGACGATGGCATCGCACGTGGCGATCTTCGGCTTACCGGCGATTGGCATGCTGCTGGTGATTTTGAACGGCGGCATCGATCTATCTGTGGGGTCAACCCTTGGCCTCGCCGGGGTGATGGCCGGGTTTATGATGCAGGGCATCAATCTTGAAGCGCTTGGCGTGGTGCTGTACCTGCCGGTTTGGGCGGTGGCGATACTCACGCTGGTGGTGGGCGCGCTGGTGGGGTTGGTCAACGGCATCCTGATTGCCTGGTTCCGCGTGCCGGCGTTTGTCGCCACGCTCGGCACCATGTATGTGGCGCGAGGAATTGCGCTGCTGATCACCAACGGTCTGACCTACAACAAACTCTCCGGCAGCGAAGCGCTGGGCAATACCGGATTTGACTGGCTCGGCTTCAACCGCATCTTCAACATTCCGGTGGGCGTGCTGGTGCTGGGTGCGGTGGCGCTGGCGTGCGGCTTCTTACTGAGCCGCTCAGCGTTTGGCCGCTGGCTGTATGCGTCTGGCGGTAACGAACGTGCGGCCGATCTGTCCGGCGTGCCGGTAAAGCGCATCAAGATTAGCGTGTACGTGCTGTCTGGCATCTGCGCGGCGATGGCCGGTTTGGTGTTGTCCTCGCAGCTCACCTCAGCCGGCCCGACGGCAGGCACCACCTATGAACTGACCGCGATTGCGGCGGTGGTGATTGGTGGCGCAGCCTTGACCGGCGGACGCGGCAACGTGCGCGGCACGCTGCTCGGCGCGTTTGTGATCGGTTTCCTTTCTGACGGCTTAGTGATT
The DNA here is from genome assembly GCA_966185695.1 of uncultured Pantoea sp. GTDB lineage: Bacteria > Pseudomonadota > Gammaproteobacteria > Enterobacterales > Enterobacteriaceae > Pantoea. Next base: position 205,427 of record CBIFUL010000003.1, read on the forward strand.
ATCGGCGTCTCTGCTTATTGGCAGACGGTGTTCACTGGCGCGGTGATTGTGCTGGCGGTGTTGCTCAATACTTTGCAATACGGCAAGCGCAGTCGCTGACTCATGGGCGCTGGGTCGCCAGCGCTGTTATCCGTAAAAGTAGATCCTGTACCCCTAAAAAATAACGGAGCATCGTCCTATGTTCACAAAACGTCTGTTTATCGCCGCCGCCGCCATGGCGATCACCACCTTTGCCGCGCCAACCTGGGCAGACAAGGGATTAATGACCATCATCGTTAACGATCCGTCTAACCCGTATTGGCTCACCGAAGGTCAGGTGGCGCAGAAAGCGGCGGAGAAGTTAGGTTACAGCGCCAAGGTCAGCGCCCACAAAGGCGACACCAACACCGAGAGCCAGCTGATTGATACCGCAATTACCAACAAATCCAAAGCGATTATCCTCGATCCTGCCAACGCCGACGGTTCGGTGGGGTCAGTGAAAAAAGCCATCGCCGCGAATATTCCGGTGTTCGTGATCAACGCCGAATTGAACCAAAGTGGTCTGGCCAAAGCGCAGCTGGTCTCCAATAACGCGCAGGGCGCAGCGGTTGGCGCGATGGAGTGGGTGAAGCAGGTGGGTGATACCGCCAACTATGTTGAACTGGTTGGGCCGCCATCGGATAACAACGCCGCAACGCGCGCCAACGGTTTCGACACCGTATTGACGCAGTATCCCACCCTGAAAAAGGTCGGGCAGGAAGTGGCGAACTGGGATCGCACGCAAGGCTTCAACAAGATGCAGTCGCTGTTGCAGGCCAATCCCAACATTAAAGGCGTAATCAGCGGTAATGATGAAATGGCCCTGGGCGCCATCGCCGCGCTGAAAGAAGCGGGCAAGCTGAGCCAGATTAAGGTTGGCGGTTTTGATGGTTCACCTGATGCGGTGGATGCAGTGAAAGCCGGTACGCTGGCCTATACCGTTATGCAGCCGGTGGCGCAGTTCGCGCAGAAAGCGGTAGAGCAGGCGGACAGCTTCCTGAAAACCGGTAAAACCGGTGCGTCCTCAGAGAAGCAGCTGTTTGACTGCATTTTGATTACCAAAGAGAACGCGGGTGATTTCGTGTCGCCGTTTGTGTTGAAACAGTAATTTTTTCTCATTGCCTATAACCAGGTCGCCAGGAATGGCGACCCTACGACGAAAGACAGATTTTGCGTAGGGTGCGCATTCGTGTGCACCTGGTATTCCGTAACTCATTTGCAAAAAACACTTTTCCACGCTGTAATCAGGGCCAACTCGGTATGTTTGCTCTACTTTCCCGGATGAACTATGGCGCACAACCCGCAAGATGCTTCCCTTAACCTATTCATGGCCGAAACCTTACCAAGCGATAGCCGCCAGGCGCGGCAGCTGGCGCGACGCCAGCTGATTGTCGAAGCGGTGATGGCGGAAGGCGCAATTCGCATTGAAGATATCACCGATCGTTTCGGCATCAGCCTGATGACCGCGCATCGTGATATAGATGAAATGGTGGAGCGCGGATTGCTGCACAAATCGCGCGGCGTGGTTTCTGCGACGCCAACCAGCCTGGTGGAATCCAGCGACCTGTATCGCGCCACGCGCCAGCTCGACGAAAAGCAGGCGATTGCCGATGTCGCCGCCACCTATCTCGAACCCGGCCAGGCCATATTCCTCGACGATTCCACCACCGTATTGCAGATGGCGCGGCTGCTCTCCGCGCGCGCGCCGCTCACGGTGATCACCAACTCATTGACCTTGATGAACGAACTGCGCAACGGGCGCGATATCACCCTGATGGGCTTGGGCGGCCAGTTCTACCACTGGTGCAACGCTTTTATGGGGCGCATGACGCGTGACGAAATCGCCAGCCTGCGCGCGGATGTGTTCTTTGTCAGCATGTCGGCGATCGTTGATGACACGGTGTTTCATCAATCCGCTGAAACGGTGGAAACCAAGCGGGCCATGTTTGATGCCGCGCAGAAACGCATCCTGATGATGGACAGCACCAAATTCGAACGTCGCGCACTGCATCGTTTCGCTCATTTAAGCGAATTCGATGTGGTCATCGTCAATCAAGGTACGCCGGTGCCGCTACTGCGCCGCATGCAGGATCTAGGGGTCAATGTGGTGGTGGCACCAATGAAAAACGGGCAGGGCGTACGCGACGCATAAACGCATTGCTCGCCGGGTTTGATCTGTTGCCTGGTCCTGCGCCAGTCTGCTGCAGGGCCAGCTTAAAATAGGAATTTTTACCTTTCGGGATATTCTAAATCCTCTTAAATTAGCGCCAGCTGGCAGCGCTATTGGTGCTGGTAAAATAATCAAACTAAAAACTATTGCTTGCCCTTTATTAATGGGAAGTGAGGATTTCTATGCTTTTAAAACGCAGCTGTAATATTGCTATTGTGGTTTTGGTGATGCTCTCAGTCACCGCATGCAGCATGTCCCATCGTGGACGTAATACCGCGATTGGTGCCGGTGTTGGCGCCGTCGGCGGCGCAGTGTTAACCGGTGGCAGCACCTTCGGCACTTTAGGCGGCGCGGCGATTGGTGGTTTAATTGGGCACGAAGTGAGCCGTTAAGATCCGCATCATTCTCGAGCGTGGTCATCACGAACAAAATAGCGCTCGCTGAATATTCGGGTTAATAAGAGAAAAGGGAACCGATAACGGTTCCCTTTATTTATTTATGGCAGAGGCGCACAGTGGAATGCGTCGCTTGCCGTAGTCAAATCTATAACGATGCCGATAATTACCTGACGCGTTTGCATCAGGGTTTTATTGCAATATATTTCGGCTGCGTGATGTTGTGATGCAAACGGCTTGGTCAGATCGGGGTTACGCCGTATTTTAACCAGCGGCTAACTGAAAGAGTAATAAGGGATGAAGTGCGCGGCAGGTGATGGGTTTGATGCGTTGTGGTGCGTAATTGACGTCTCACTCCATATCCTATTTAACATAATCATGATTATGCGCACCTAAGTTGACCGGGTAATTATCGGTAACGTCGCGTTTTACTGGCTACTCAATCACGCCGTTACCGCATTCTCTACACCGATTATCGGCGACCTTTAATCACCGAGGCCTTCCAGTTGAAATCGCTGACTTCGCTCTCTTTCAGTGATTCCGGTTTCTTCTTACGCGTCGGTGTTTTCTTGGCTTTGTCTGCCAGCGCTTTCTCTTTGGCTAACTTCGCGCTCATAATCTGCTGACGCGCTTCTGCGGTGAACTCTTTTTCTTTCTTAGCATCTGGCTCTTTGCCGGTACGCTGGCGATATTTTTCTACCAATCCTTTTACTGTCTCCTCAACGTCCAGGCGTTCGTTTGGCGTGAATTGATCGATGGAAATCATTTTCTTGTCGTTCATCGCATAGCATCCTGAGTGAATTGCCGGCGACCAGTGTAACGCGTAAAGTCTGTGATTGCTGCTGATGTGGCTTTCTTGTAACCTGCTTCGTCAACATTTCGAGGACTGAACATGACTGATCATCGCTCTAAAGATCCGCTGCACGGCGTCACGCTGGAGATGCAAGTGAATGCGCTGGTCGCGCGTTATGGCTGGCTGGAATTGAGTAAGCGCGTCAATATCAACTGTTTCAAAAGCGATCCGAGCGTGAAATCGAGTCTCAAATTCTTACGCCGCACGCCTTGGGCGCGCGCAGAAGTTGAAGCGCTGTATCTGGATTCGCTGGATGAGCGCGCCGAAGCGCCTAAAACCAACGGTGAACCCGACTTTAATCCCTGGAACAGCGGGCGCGATCGCTGATCCCGCTGGTTATCGAACAAAAAAACGGCGTCGCTACGTGAAAGTTGCTGCATCATTCCCCTGCTCTTTTGCCAGAATTCACGTAGCCGCGCCATCCAGTTTCAGGCGTGCTGAACGGGTTGCCGCTCTGGAGAATAATTTTCCCCTCATTGGATGGCCTTGTGTTTAGCGCTGGCCCGTCAAACCTTTGGCTGCCCAAGCTTATCGTCGCGACACTCTGGCGGCATCTGCATCAACCTATAAGTGACAACGTCACTTGATGCCCAGCTTTTTAGCTAAGCGATGCAGATTACCCGGGTCTATTTCCAGTAGTCGCGCACAGTTCGCCCATTTTTGGTCGCTGACGTCGAGCGCGCGCAAAATGTAATCACGCTGGAAATCCCGCTGCGCATCTTTGAAGTTTTGCATGACCGCCCGCGTTCTGTTCTGCTCCGTACGCGGCGGCGCTGCATCGGTGTTCAGCGAAAAATGCTGCGGCAATAGCGTGACATCGTCACTTTTTGTTTCCGCCTGTGCTATCAGGGCTGCCCGGTAAATGGCATGTTCCAGTTCGCGTACATTGCCCGGCCAATAATAGGCCAACAACATGTCGTTGGCCGCGATGCTGAGCGACAGCTGCCGCAATCCTCGCTTCTCCCGACACTGCTGACAAAAAAAGTTAGCGAGGCGAGTAATGTCGTCACCCAGCTCATTCAGAGGTGGCGTATGCAGTGGGAAGACGCTAAGACGATGATAGAGGTCGGCACGAAACGTCCCGTTAATGACCGCCTGTTTCAAATTACTGTTGGTGGCCGCAATGATGCGCACATCAACGCTAAGCTGACGATCGTCGCCCACGCGCTGCAAGTCGCCATACTGCAACACGCGCAGTAACTTCGCCTGCAGGGTTAACGGGAGTTCTGCAATCTCATCGAGAAACAGCGTGCCCTTATCGGCCAATTGAAACTTGCCTGCGCGGTCGCGCATGGCGCCGGTAAAAGCCCCTTTTACGTGACCGAAAAGCTCACTTTCGGCCACGCTCTCCGGTAATGCCGCGCAATTGAGGTAGATCAGCGGCTTGTCGGCGCGTAGCGACAATTGATGTACCGCCTGCGCCACTAACTCTTTACCAGTGCCCGTTTCGCCGGTGATCAACACACTCAGTTCCGAAGGTGCGACGACAGCAATTTCGTTCTTTAGCGACAGAATTGCGGGAGCTTCACCAATCAGTTGCGTGAGGGCGACATGCGTGTCGTGAAAAGACGACGTAGCAGCTACCGGTGTCGCCATTTTCTCCAACTGTTCCAACAGCAAAGCATTGTTCAGCGCCGCGCCTACCAGGCTGGCCACCACGCGCAGTTCATCATCGTGAAAACCATCAAACTGTTCTGCTGCAATGGCATCTAACGTCAGCGCACCTATCAGCGTTTGACCGGCAAACAGCGGTAAACCCACGCAGGCATGCACCTGCTGATCGCTCTTGGTGGCTACCAGGCCGTCATAAGGATCGGGCAATTCGCTGTTGGCCGGAAACCGCACCACATCTCCCGCGCGGGCAATCACTTCAAAACGCGGATGCGCGGCAATCTTAAATTGCTGACCCACTATCGCATCCGCTAATCCGGCAAGGGCTAACGGGCGAAAGCTTTGCTGCTCATAACGTAGCAGCGCGGTGGCGTCGCAGTTGAACAGGCGGTGAATGCTGTGAATCATCCGCTCAAAGCGGTCGGGACGCGCTAACCCGGTTTGCATTTCAATTGTCAGTGCAGCAACATTTTCGAACGAAAGCGACATGATGAGCTCCGGCTATGCGTGTTGAAAACACATTACGGCTTACATGTCGCAATGACAATGCTTCATCACGCTATTTTTAAGCCGTCCTCCGGTTGCCAACGCTGCCAGATTTGCCAAAAAGCTTCAGCGATTGCTTCGCTTAATCGCGTATATGCAAAGGTGTTATCGATCGCCTTGTCTGCCAGGCGTGCATTGATGCGTGCACCTGTTTGCGTGACAGTCAGGCTGAACGTATCGCAATGTTCACTTAACCAAATAATACGTCGGCAGGTGCAGGAAGGTGGATTATGGATAACGGTGGCACAAGGCATGTGCTGTCTCTTTAACATGAAGGATTTGTGCATCCACTTTGCAAACAGAGTGCCAACCGCTATGTGCTTGAATTAACGAAGTGATGATCGAAAGGCTAAAGCGAAAGCGTGTCAAAATGAATTGTCTTAAATACAAATTTGTCAAAATGACAATGTCTAGAGCGCGTTTTGTAACGTTCTGGAACCTGATTTTCATGTATTGATGGTGAGCAAGGCACCCAGGTGTGCCCTTTCAGTTTGCTGGCCAGCTCATCACGGGTTTCTGGTTTGATGCCAACAAATAGCTGTGCTGTTGCAGCCTTTCAGCCTGGCGGGTATTCGCTTGCGGCCAGGCGTGCTGAGGGAACAGATACAGTCGCACGCTGAAAAGATGGAACATCGGCTTCAGCAATTGTGCATCCTGCCTGGCGAGACGCTCCAGCATCAACAGCAGCAGATCCAATTCGTCGAGCAGATCGGGATGCGGTGTCGCCTGAAGTGATTTAAGGCGACGTTTCAGAAACAGCGCCAGTTCATGGAACATTTGCCCGCTATTGAGCTGATAGTGATCCAGTAGCGCCTGATGGCGAGCGTAATAATCAAAGCTATTAACCCCCAACCACACCTCGGCCAACAACATGCCGACGGAGGTCATGTCCGGTTGCGGATCGAGCCGTAAACGCGGCAGCACCACGTTCACCTTGTCCAGCATCAGCGCAATAAAACGCTGGCGTCCGCGCAGCGAACAGCCCTTTCGTTCCGTCTCCTTGATGAAGCGCAACAGCTCGCGTACTCCCTGGCGCACGGCGCGGCGCGCCGTCCAGGATGGGCGCTTATTGCGCATGATGGCCGTGAGAATCACCGCTATCAGCACCCCCGCTACCGAAGCCAACGCATTGTTAACCAGTAACACCAGGTCTGGTTTTAGGTGGTGGCCTAAGCCGATAAAGCCGGGGATTTGAATGGCAACGCTCAGGCCAATCATGTTGGTCGCCGGGCGGGCAATCATCAGCCCGAGGATCATCAACCCTGGCGCGAGACAAATCATCAGGGCTTCGAATGACGTCGCTTGCGGCAACAGCAGCGCCACGTAAATCACGCTGATGATGATGGCGACTATCACGCCGCGGACAAACAGTTTCATTGAGGTTAATGGCGTATCTACACTGGCAAAAAATGAGCTGAGAATGGCCGCCATCACTGGCGCCGATGCGCCATCACGCCACCCTGTCGCCATCCATAGCAAACAGGATCCAAAGGTGGCGCAGAAAGCGGTCAACGCCGAGAGCCGAATTAACCCTTTATCAAAGAAGCGATGCGTGCGTTTGCCGCGCGCTAATGTGGTATCGCCAGAGAGGTCGCTGACCAGCACGCCAACACTTTGATAGGCGGCGGCAATGCGCACGAAATCGGCTAAGCGCTCCAGCAAACCGGTCAGCAGCAAACAGTGTTCCGTGGGCATCTCATCCGCTTGCCAACTGGCATTGAGCTGGCTTTGGCAACGGCTCAGTTCCAGCAGAATGCCCTGGGTATCGCCAACGGCTTCACCGTCATTGAGCCAGTGTAAGAACAGATGAAAAGCCACGGCCACGTTGCTGGGAAGTGCGATATTTAAGGCGGAGATGCGCTGCAAGCGCAGTTCAATGGCGGTAAGCGTGGGGATCAAATAAGACAAATGCTGATACTGCACGCTGATTAATCGAATCAGACGGCGCGCGGCATCCCCTTCATATACGCAATGCGTGATGAGGATTTCCACCTGCTGCGGGTTGGTCGCCATTTTTACCAGGATGTCATCACGTTCTGGGGATTTATCGCCGGGAATACCTGACAGCAATTCATGACAGAGCTTTCGCGCGTTGAGATACCATTGGCTCACGCTCTGCTCCAGCAAGCTGCGCATTGAAACCGGAAACAGCAATCCGTGTACCAGGCTACTACACACAATCCCCAAGGTAATCTCTTCAATACGCGACAATACGGTACTGGTGATATTCAGCGGCGTCATCACCTCCGGGAAGCCCATTATCGCCGCGCTGTAGCCCGCCAACATAAAGACATAACTTTTCGGCGTGCGATCGTGCAGCGAGAGATACAAACACAGGCTCACCCATAGCGAAACGCAAAAGCTAAACAGCAAGGGATGCGCTACGGTCGGCGGAAAAATAAAGAAGATAAACACGCCACCTAATAAGGTGCCAAGTAGGCGGAAAACCGATTTAGATATGGTTGAGGCAGAATAGAGCTGCGAGGCAATTAATACCGTTGTCAGCGCCCAGGCCGGCTTATCCAGATTTAATTCGAGGGCGATATACAGTGCCAGAAAGGCGGCCAAACAGGTTTTTACAGCATAAAAAACGGCGTTTTTGGAAAACCACTGCATGACAATTTTTGAAACCGACAGGCGCTAAGAGCGCGTATCCTGCCAGATTCTAAAATGCGCTCACCTCGATAAATACGACAAAATGTTTCGTAATCGAAAACGGTGTTCTTGCGGCGATGGTTCTCCTGCGCGCGATAAAGTAATTCTTCTTATGAATTATGCACGCTAAGTTTTACCCTTGCCTCAGTTTGCCATGCCGTGCAGCGCAATTGGACGAAATAAAAGCAACCTTTCGCCCTTTAACAAGCTTAGGATGACGTTCTGCTATCAGCGCCGTAAATGTGTTGCAGATCACACTTTCACCTTTAGCGGCGCTAAGCGGCCAACGACCATAAAATTATTTCGCGCTATGCATGGCCGCTTTCCTGCCGGATTGAGTTTCATAACAAAGAATCTGTTTTGCGTCTCTTTTCCCGTTTCACGTCGGTGGTCAGAAACAGGTTGTTGGTTGCTGCGCTGCGGCTCAGGCTTTTGAGCAGGGAATCCTGCAATTCAGGAAATTCACTGCAAATCTTTTTTTTATTGATCTGTTCGCTAATGATATCGGCAAACTGCTCCATCACTATCGCGGGTTTGACAATTTTCAACTCTCTGGCAAATTTCAACAACGTGTCGCGATTCGGAAATGTTTTACTTTTTCCTAACTTCAAGGCCAGTTGATTATCGGTTGTCGGATAAATATGGGTGTTCACCACATCATAAAGCGGAGAGATTTTTGGCGAAGCACTATCATCGGCCGAATAAAGCAGCGAAAAGTTTTTTAAATGCGCATCACCATTCCCTACCATGCAGCTGAATAACACATAGCGCCAGTACAGCTCGACCTGCGACTGATCGCGCGTAAATAAGCTGACTATTTTAGCGCCAGTTTCGTAGGAGCTGCTGTATTTGTGATCGCCGTTTTTACCCGAGAGCACGCAAAAATCTTCCATCGCCAGGCGCTTATCCTGCTGAATATCAAAGCGCTCCATAATAAATAACTCTTTATTATCCGATAACCAAAAGTCCGCCACGGGAAGACCGCAGGCTTTCGCCAGCGACATGCAGGTAAATTCATTTTCAGCCAGTCGTGGATACTCTTCATCGCCTGTTTTAGCGATCAGGTTAGGATATAAAACCGTGCCGCGATTTTCTGTACTTATCATCACTTTAGGTTGCACACCGGAAATCGAGGTCTGCAATAAATACTTGTTAAGCAAATAATGAAATGCACTTTCTTTAAGATCCCAATGCAGCAAATCCTCAAGTTTTTCCGGCGAGGGCCGCGGTAATTCAATATCGCTTTTATACGAAAGAGCACCAATGCCGTTATCTTGCTGTAGCGCCAGAAATAGCATATCGCTGACATTACCAACATAACGACGCAGACGTTCAGCAATGTGATAACGCACATAGCCTTCCGGAATATTCATCTCAAAAATAGCGAATAGACGGCTGGCGTTATAACTAACACGATTAGCAGGTTGCATCGTGAGTGATGCCGCGCGCGCATCGGTTCTCGCGTAGCTAAAATTAAAGCTGCCGTGTTCATGCAGTAATCTTCCGCTGTATTCCTCGCCGCTATAAACATCTATCTGTCGAAGCGGACGCGCCAGTTGGTGCAAATCAATCATCATTAAATAACGTCTCCAGCTCATCCAGCTGGGGTAATCCCGCTGACTGCACGGTCAACATCAAATCAAGCGATGTCAGGTACAGCGTCAACGCTTTGAGTGAACCAGCATATTGGCCATTTTCAATTTGTGAGATGACGGTACGGTGGACACCCGCTCGCTCTGCGGCCACCGCTTGCGTCCAACCTTTTACTTTACGTCGCTGCTGGCACTTCGTGCCTATCATGTCCAAACCTAACAACATAGCGCCTCAAATGTTGGTATATAGCAACAATTAACCAATAATGAGATAAATGTTATTATATGACAACATTTAGTGGCTTTTTCCGCACCGCTGATTTTCGTCGTCTACACTTGCCTCTCGTAACGCTGATAGGGAAAAAATGATGACGCAATCGAATCCAACTAATCACGCCTGGCTGCTGGCTTCACGTCCACAGGGCGAGCCGGTGCCTGAAAATTTCCGCCTGGTTGAACAACCGCTACCGCCGGTAAATGAGGGAGAGATGCTGCTGCGCACGGTTTATCTGTCGCTGGATCCCTACATGCGCGGCCGCATGGATGACAGTCAATCCTATGCGCCGCCCGCCGCGCTGGATCAGCCGATGGTCGGCGGTACGGTTTGCCAGGTTGTGGAATCGAAGCATGCCGATTTTCAAAACGGAGATTGGGTGCTGGCGCAAAGCGGTTGGCAAAGCTACGCCATTTCCAACGGCGAAGCTGTCGCCAAATTGGGACAGCTGCCCCATCCTTCCTGGGCGCTGGGCATTCTCGGCATGCCGGGTTTCACCGCGTACATGGGATTGATGGATATCGGCCAACCGAAAGCCGGTGAAACCCTGGTGGTCGCCGCCGCGACGGGACCGGTGGGGGCGACGGTAGGACAACTCGGCAAACAAAAAGGTTGTCATGTTGTAGGTGTCGCCGGTGGCGAAGAAAAGTGTCGCTACGCGATTGAAACTCTGGGGTTCTCGGCGTGCATCGATCATCACCGCGACGATTTTGCCGAACAGCTGGCCGCCGCCTGCCCTGATGGCATCGACATCTATTTCGAGAACGTTGGCGGCAAGGTCTTTGATGCGGTATTTCCGCTACTGAATACCGCTGCGCGCGTGCCGGTGTGCGGATTGGTCTCAGGTTACAGCAGTCGCGAACTGCCGCCGGGACCGGATCGCACGCCGCAGATCATGGGCGGGATCCTCAAACGCCGCATTCGTATGCAGGGCTTCATCATCTTCCAGGATTATGGTGACCGTTATCCCGAATTCTTACAGGCGATGACGCCGCTGGTGGAACAGCAAAAAATTCATTATCGCGAACATATGATCGAAGGACTGGAAAACGCACCGCAAGCCTTCTTCGACATGCTGAAGGGGAAAAACTTTGGTAAAACCGTGGTAAAAGTCGCGCAGTAACCGAGGCGCGCTTAGCTCGGGTTTATCCTGGTTTTAGACCTTGATTTCACTGCAATACATCATGAATTAGCGCAGCGTAAAATCATGAAAATTCAGATTTTTGCGTTGCGCTCCGCTTATCTTTCTCCTCGTAATAACGCTGGTAATCGGCGGCCAAGAGGTTCAGGATGGTGGTCCATCCCCGGTAATTAACCGGCGGCCATTCCCCTCATTAGAGGGCGCATTATGAAATACCATTCGATTAATACCGTTTGCGCACTAACCGGTGCGAACCGCGCCAACCTGCGTCGCTGGCTGCGCGGCGGAATGATTTCTGAACACAAACAGAGCAAAGAGTGGAGTGCACAACAGATTGATGAAGTGCTCGCCATGATTTCGCTGACGTCTGGCGGTGCAACGCTGCGACAAATCCAGCATCAACACCATCACACCGTGCCTTTCGCTGCGGGTTGGACTGCGCGACGCGGCGATTTGCTGTGGCAGCTGGAACTGGGCAGCGACCGTGAACTGATGCGCACGGTGCGCACGATGGCCAGCGATTACAGCAGCGATGACTTTATCAACATCCTGATGAAGCCGCTGAATGTGTGGCTACGAGACGACACGCGTTGTGGTGCGTCACGCCGTTTGTCGCGTTTTCACGACGCGGTGTCGCACCATTCCGGCTGCGTAATGCGGGCGGCGTCGCGGCAGAACGACACTCCCTTGCTATTGGAAGTGGTGAGCGTTGGCGATCAAACCGAGATTTGGCTGGAAGCCATTCGTCTGAGCGGCCAGGGATTCTGCGTGGAAGTGGATGAACGTTCACAGGGTAATCGGGTTGAAACCGCGCGCCCGCACGAACATCATCTGTTGTGGTGTGGCGCAGGCATTAGCCCCGAAATGATGACGCGCTTCAATCGCGGATTGCGTGCAGGAAAACTAATGCAGTTAAGCGGTCCCGACTGTGCCGTGCGCGGGGGTTTATCCAGTAGCGCGGGTAACGACTACCAGGCATCCGTGGCCTAAGCCACGGCGTCCTGCTCGTTAACTGCATGAGCTTTGGCAAAATAATCAGTTAGCCACGGCAATAACGGTTAAGTTTAGCTAAATGCCCTTCTGCTACGCTCTCGCCTCCTGATTTGGAGGTTCAATGAGTTCAGTAATCGATATTCTCACCAGCCATAAAAGCGATCGCAGTTTCACCTCGCAACCCGTGGATGACGCGGTGCTGGATCGCATCGTTGCAGCCGCCTGGCGTGCGCCAACTTCGGTAAATTCGCAGCAGGTTTCGCTGGTGGTCACCCGCGATGCTACCCAACGTGCGCACATTTCCCAGATTGCCGGCGGCCAACCGTGGATCGCGCAAGCCCCGGTGTTTATTACCCTGGTGCTGGATATGCATAAATCGGCGCTAGCGATGCGCGCCATCGATCGCCAGCAAATCGCTCATCAGAGCATCGAAAGCATTGTTTCCGGTTCAACCGATGTGGGCATTGCCTTGGGATCGTTGATGGCCTCCGCGCGCTCCGAAGGTTTGGGCGTGGTGCCAATTGGCGGGATTCGACGCGATGCCGAGGCGCTTATAACGCTGCTGGACTTGCCGGAATACACCTTCCCTGTGGCGGGTGTGGTGATAGGTCATATCGATCAGCCCGCGCCGCAGAAACCTCGCCTGCCGTTGGCAACTTTCCGTCATGAAGAACAGTATCAACGTGCCGGCCTTGAGCAGCATATTGCGCAGTATAATCAGGAGATTACGCAGCACTGGCGCCAGGTAGGTCGTGGCGACGGGGAGAGTTGGAGTGCTAGCGTTAGCGGCTACTACGACAAAATTTACTTCCCGCACGTGCTGGCAGCGCTGAAGAAACAAGGGTTTGGTAACGATAAGTAGTGAAGATTCCCCGCTCGCAGGTCACGGGGAAGACGCTTAGCGCCCTTTCTTCTTGCGTCCCGGCTGGGTAAAGCGTTGACGACCGGCCGGTTTGGCCGCGCTCTTTTCACCCGGCTTCGCCCCGCCGCTGGCGGGCTTTTTCGCGGCGTTGGCGGGTTTCTTCTTGGCTTGCGCCTGCTGCGTTTTCTGATCTTCCGAGGAGGAATCCTCGATCAGTTTGAACAGATCGATCAGCTCGTCATCCGTCAGATCGCGCCATTCGCCAAGCGGAATCCCTTTCAAGCTGACGTTCATGATGCGCGTGCGTTCCAGCTTGGTGACTTCAAAACCAAAGTGTTTGGTCATGCGGCGAATCTGACGATTCAAGCCCTGTACCAGGACGATGCGGAACACAAAGGTCGATTCTCTCTTCACTTTGCATTTTTTGGTGACGGTGCCCAGCATCGGCACGCCCGCGCCCATGCCCGCGATAAATTCGTCGGTGATGGGCTTATCCACGGTGACCAGATACTCTTTTTCGTGGTTATTGCCTGCACGCAGAATTTTGTTAACCAAATCGCCGTGGTTAGTGAGGAAGATCAGGCCCTGAGAATCCTTATCGAGGCGACCAATCGGGAACACGCGCTTGCTGTGATTGACGAAATCGCCAATGTTATCGCGTTCACCCTCTTCCATGGTGGTGATGATGCCCACCGGTTTGTTTAGCGCAATCAGCACTAAATCTTCTTCATTACGCGGCTCAATCAGCTGTCCGTTCACTTTCACTTCATCCCCGGCGAACACCTGCGCACCGACCGTGGCGCGTTTACCGTTAATGAAAACGTTACCTTGTTCGATATAGCGATCGGCATCGCGGCGGGAGCAGATTCCGCTCTCGCTGATGTATTTATTCAGGCGCGTGGATGAGTTAGGCAGCATGGTTCCTCCGAAAAAAAACGGACTATACAGCAAGCCGACGTCCCGTGTCAGCCGCTGTTAAACATTGGATAAATGCTGTGCATTCTGGTCACTGAGCGATAACAACACACTAACAATGTGGTTGTTACTGACGAATCGATCGGCCACAATTCGCATCCATCGTTTTTTCTTATGACAGAGTGATTCCGTAATGCAACAACAGCCGCAGGTGACGTGGTTCGCCTCCTTGCGCACGTTTCTGGCACGTCTATGGCCGCATCCGCTGCCTGGCAGCCGCAAACAAATGGCGCTGGCCAGCATCGGTGCCGGTTTGGGATTGATGATCACCAGCTTCACCAGCCACTGGCTACTGGGTGAAGTGAACCTGTGGTTTGTTGCGCCGATGGGCGCCTCGGCGGTGCTGCTGTTTGGTTTGCCGAGTAGCCCGCTGGCGCAGCCGTGGTCAATTGTGGGCGGTAATCTGGTGGCTGGCGTAATTGGCGTGACCACGGCGATGGTTGTGCCGCATCCGGCATTAGCGTGCGGCATTGCCGCCTGTCTGGCGATTGCGCTGATGTTTCAGCTGCGCTGCTTACATCCGCCGAGCGGCGCCGTGGCGCTCACGGCGATTTTGGGCGGTAACGGCGTACAGCAGCTGGGTTATCACTTTGTCCTAACGCCGGTGCTGCTGAATTCTGTGTGTTTGGCGCTGTTGGCGTTGTTGTTTAATAACCTGGCCGGACGGCGTTATCCGCATCCGTTAGCCGCTGCGGAACAGAAGCCGGTCATTATCGATGTGCCCATCACCCGTGACGATCTGCATCAGGCGCTGGAAAGCGGTGAATTACTCGATATTGATGAAGACGATTTGCAGCAGCTGCTACAGCGCGCCGAAGACATTGCGCTGCGCCGTCAGCGTGGACAAGTGCATCACTTTAAGCGCGCCAGCTAACTCAGGCGCGCTTCCTGCGCGCCCGGTCAGCCATAGCTCACTTCATTGCCGTAACCGATGATGCGCATTCCGTCCCCGCTGATTTCCACCACCGCCAGCGGCACCTCTTCTGCGCCATTCAACATCCCTTTCTGCGTATAGAATCCTGTATGGCCAATGCGCGCAAAGTTGCCGCGATGGTCGTGCCCTGAAAAACATGAATGTATGTTGTAACTAGAAAACAGTTCTGCCAGGGCGGTTCCATTCATCAGACTGTGGGTGTTGTGCGGTGCCAGCGGATAATGACCAAACACCACCACCTTCTCGCCCTGCTGCTGCGCGTCCTGAAGCTGCTGCTCAATCCAGCGCCACTGCGTGCTTCCTACCGCGCCGTTCCACGGCTGCGCCTGCGGTTGCTGGCGTGCGGTGAGATCCACCAGCATCGCTTCCGCCTGCGCGCGATCGCCGCCGTTAAGCGCGTTGCAATACAGACTCACGTCGTTGCCGTCATAGACAATAAAGCGCCAGCCCTGCAGCCGAAAGGCATAATAGCTTTTTGGCAATGCCGCCCTGCCGTCGAGATGCTGTGCGATGGTGTAAGCATCGTGATTGCCCAATACCACCGCATGCGGATGTTCCAGCCGGTCGTAAAGGGGCAGAATCTCGGCATAGCTGCGCCAATCGCGATCGACCAAATCCCCTAACGTAACCACAAAATCCAGCGGGTGCTGATTCAGGGTGGCAATGGCCTGCGGCAGTTTGTGCAGCGCGTGGCGGTAATAGAGATTATTAGCAACATCCGCCGGGACATCGGCGTATTGCGGATCGGCGATCAGCCCGAAGCGCAGCGTGCTGCTTAAGGTTTTATGACGCACATCCGGCAAGGCATACAGCTCGGCAACATCGCCAAGCCATTCCCGCTGCACGGACGTTAGAGGATGAGGATGTCTCACCTGAAGCTCTCCTTAGCGAATACCGGCACGCATAAATGATTGGATAAACTGACGCTGAAACACCAGAAACAGCAGCAGCAACGGCAAAGTGGTCATCAAAGTGGCTGCGCCAATCAGCGCCCATTGCACGCCCTGCTCCGGCGCAGCAAACAGCTGCAAACCGACAGTTAACGGCCGCACGTTGACGGAATCGGTAATGACCAGGGGCCAGAGGAAATCGTTCCAGTGGAAGCTGATCGACACCAGCGCAAATGCGATATAGATCGGTTTCGCCAGCGGGATATAAATTTTGCGCAGAATATAAAAACGGCTGGCACCTTCCACCATGGCCGCCTCTTCCAGCACCAGCGGAATGCTTTTGAAGGTTTGCCGCAGCAGGAAGATGGCGAAAGCCGACGCAAAATAGGGCAGCGCAATGCCGGTTAACGTATCGCGCAGACCCAAGGCGCCAATGGTTTGGTAGTTATTCAAAATCAGCACGTCAGGGCTGATCATCAGCTGCAGCAGAATCAGGGCAAAGATCAGACCTGAAAATCGGAGGCGGAAACGCACCAGCGCATACGCCGCCATCGTCGCCAGAATCAGCTGCACCACCACAATCATCAGCACCAGCAGGCCGGTATTCAGGAAGTAGCGGCCAAACGGCGCCGCGTGCCACGCATTGATGAAATTTTGCAGCGTCAGCGGCGAAAATAGCGCGAAGCTGGCCTGATCGGAGGCCGGATGGATCGCCACCCACACGGCAACCAGCACCGGCATCAGCCACAGCAGCGCGGCCAGCCACATCATCACGTTGAGCAGAGTGCGTGATTTCATTGATAATGCGCTCGCTTGTCTAACAGGGTGAATTTGAGCAACGCCAGGGCGCCGAGGATCATCAGCAGCACCACCGTCATTGCGGCGGCAGCAGGCCGATCCCAGAAGCTAAAGGCGGTGCGATAGATGTAGAACAGCAGCAGGCTACTGCTGTTATTCGGCCCGCCGTTGGTCATGGCAATCACCTGATCGACAATGCGGAAGGCGTTCATCGAGGCGTTGATCAGCACAAACAAGGTGGTCGGCATCAGCAGCGGCCACTGCACGCGCCGGAAAAAATACCCGCGCGAGGCCCCTTCAATCTCCGCTGCCTCATGCAGGCGCGGATCGATCTGCTGCAAGGCGGCGAGGTAGAAAATCATAAAGAAGCCCGCCTCACGCCACACCGAAACGGCCATCATGCAGTACAGCGAGGTCTCTGGTTCACCCAGCCAGTTCACCGCCGGAAGGGAGAACAGCGCCAGCAGCTGATTCAGCACACCGAGCTGCGGCGTGTAGAAAAACAGCCACAGGTTGGCGATGGCGATCATCGGCAGCAGCGACGGGATAAAAAACGCGGCGCGCACAAATGCGTTGCCGCGCAGCCGACGATTAACCGCCAGCGCCATCAGCAGCGCCAGCCCAACCGCCAGCGGAATGGTGATCAGCGCGTACAGCAGGTTATTCCACAGCGACTGAATGAAGATGTCGTCATCCAGCAGCGCGCGATAGTTATCCAGCCCGACAAACTGGGCGGGACGGGTAGAACGCGCGGCACTGAACAGACTCTCCCATACCGTGGCCACCGCCGGATAATGGGTAAACAGCAGCAGAAAACTTAACGCCGGTAGAACCAGCAAGTAACCGTACAGCTGCACGGTCCACACGCGAGGGCGCACCGGCGTGATGGCGAGAATCGTGCTCATCCTATTGGTAAGACTTCAATAAACGATCGGCCTGCTTCTGCGCGCCTGCTAAGGCTTCGGCGGGCGTTTTCGCCTGCGTCACCGCTGCTTCAATCGCATGGTTTAACGCATCCTGAATCTGCACGCTGTTGTAGGTGGACAGCTCCGGCTGCGCATACTTCAGCTGTTCACGCGCCACTAACGCCTGCGGCACCTCTTGCACATAGGCTTTCATCACGCTGGTGTCCCACGCGGCGGGTGAAGTGGCGACATAGCCGGTGGCGATACTCCAACGCGCCGCCTGCTCGGGAGACGTCACCCAGCGAATAAATGCCATCGCCGCTTTCTGCTGCTGCGGCGAAGCGTTTTTGAACACATACAGATTGCCGCCGCCGGTTGGGCTGCCGCGCTGGGTTTTCTCTGGCAGCATCGCCACGCCAAACGGGAATTTGGCGTTGTCACGCACGTTGGTGAGGTTGCCGGTGGTGGTAACCATCATGGCGGTTTTACCGCTGATGAAATCTTGCGGCGTGGTGCCCCACGCAATTGCGCCCTTCGGGGAGATCTGCTCTTTTTGGCCAAGATCGGTCAGCCATTGCAGCGTTTCGACGTTACCCGGCGTATTGAAATTCACGCCGGTGCCTTTGCCGTTATCGAGACGTCCGCCGTTGGTGGCCGCCAATCCCTGGAAATTCCAGTAGCCGTTGGGCGTAGAGGGAATTTCAATGCCCCATTGGCTCACGCCGTTGGCCTTTTTCAGGGTAAGTTTTTTGCCAAACTCCACCACTTGCTGCCAGTTAGCGGGCGGCGTATTGGCATCCAAACCGGCTTTCTCAAACGCCTGTTTGTTCCAGTACATCACCACGGTAGAGCGCTGGAACGGTACGCCCCACACTTTGCCGTCGATGTTACGCAGGAAAGCCGGATAGAACCCCGCAATCCACTTTTTACCTTCGTCGCCGCTGGCCAGATCGCTGGCGGCGACAATCGCTCCGGCATCAATCAACGAATAGGCTTCGATATCGCCAATCACCGCCAGCTGCGGCGCATTGCCGCCACGGAAGGCGGTTAAGGCCTTGGTGACAGTAGTGGCGTAATCCCCGGTATACACCGGCTGGATAGTGACGTCGGGATGCGCTTTTTGGAAATCCGCCACCAGCGCATCGACGGTGTGGCTCACTTTGCCGCCCACCGCAATCGGATAATACATTTGCAGCTTGACGGTATCGGCCGCGAACGCCGAAGAAGCCACACATAGCACAACAGCAGAAGCCAAACGTGAGTAACGCATCGCAGACATAATTTTCCCTTGAGTTAAACGGCGTATTTTTGTGGTGAGGCAAAAGCGTGATGTTCAGCGTGGGCACAGCGTTGGCCGCTGCGGCTGGAGAACAGATATTGCCGTGCGGCCGGCCACTGCAACCCCACCTGGCTGCCGGCGGTGAAGTGCTGCATGCCCGCCACTTTTACGGTGAGCGGTTCAGGAGTGTCGGCCAGTTGGCACACCAGCAAAGTATCGGCACCCATATATTCGTACCCGATCACCTGCGCGGTGAGCGCGGCCTGCTCGGCAGCGATGAGCTGAATATCTTCCGCACGGAGCCCGAGGCTCAACTCAGCAACCTCCTCCAGTTCAACAATCGGCGTGGATAATCGGCTAAGGAAATGGCGTGCGCCCTGACGCTGCAGCGGCAGAATGTTCATCGGCGGAGCGCCAATAAACTGCGCGGCGAATATGCTGGCGGGATTGTTATACAGATCCTGCGGTGTGCCGTGCTGCTCAATGCGACCGTCGTTGAGCAGGATAATGCTGTCGGCCATGCTCATCGCTTCCGTTTGGTCGTGAGTCACATACAACAGGGTCAAGCCGAGCTTCTGTTGCAGCGCGCGAATATCCCGCCGCATACTTTGACGCAGCTTTGCATCGAGATTCGATAGCGGTTCATCCATCAAACACAGGTTGTTATTGCCGATCACTGCACGGCCCAGCGCCACGCGCTGCTGCTGCCCGCCGGACAGCTGCGACGGTAAACGTTCCAGTAAGGTATCTAATGCCATCAGCTTGCTAACGGCATTCAGCCGCGCAGCAAAGGTCTGCTTATCTTCTTTCCGCGCCTTAAGGCCAAACAGCAGGTTTTCACGCACGTTGAGATGCGGAAACAGCGCATAGGATTGAAACACCATCGAGAGCTTGCGCTGCGACGGCGGTAAATGGGTGATATCGGCGTGTTTAAAATGGATCGCCCCGCCATCGGCGGTTTCTAAACCCGCGATGGTGCGCAGCAAGGTGGATTTTCCACAGCCCGACGGGCCGAGCAGCGCAACAAAGCTGCCTTCTGCCGCGTCAAAACTGATGTCATCAAGGGCTAATTTAGCGCCCCAGCGTTTAATGATGTGATGAAGCGAAAGGTGGCTCATGCATCCGCAATCCGAAAATCAGGTTGGCGGTAAGCTAGCGGACAGAAATGAAGGATTTATTTAACTGCGATGACGGTTGAGTGATAGCCCGCACGTTGCCGGGCAGGCCATCACTGGGCGAAATAGTGCTGCTTGAGTATGGCGGCACCATCGTCGATGGCTTTGATGATGATCTGCTCACTCAGCGCGCTGTCGCCTGTCTGGAGCGCATCCAGTAAGCGATCGTAATTGTGATGCCCTTTCGCCACGGCGTCGGGCTGCGGATAAAGGTAGTTAAAGCACGGGCCAATCTGCACCCAAAGTTGCTCGATCAAGGCTTCCAGCGTCGGCATCTGCGCATAGCTGTAGAGCGTAAAGCGAAACGCGCGATTAGCCTGCAACGCCTCTTCCGCATCGCCAGTGATTTTGGCCTGCATATAGCTGGCGCAGAGTTTTTTCAGCTGCGAAAGCGCCTTTTTATTCACTAATGGCGTGGCGGATCGCGCCGCTAAACCTTCAAGATGCTTACGAATCAGCGTGATTTCCTCAAAGCGCTGTAGCGTCATTTCCGGCACCAAAAAGGCCGCTGCGGGCGTAGCGTCTAACGCACCGGCGGACACTAAACGCAATAACGCTTCACGCACCGGCGTAATGCTGGTGCCAAGCTGCGCCGCCAAATCCCGCGTCACCAGCCGCGCGCCAGGCTTTAGCTTGCCCACCATCAGCGCGCTGCGCAGCGTGGCCTCTACCTGCGCGGTCAAACTTAGCCGCTGCGCCTTTTCCATCTCGATCATTTTGAGGGGTCCTTATCAGAAATTCGCAAATGGTAAGTGATTTTTAATGTTTTATTGCCACCGAGCCTGCTTATAGGATATATCATGTATTACAAATAAGCGCAGCATGGATTCCAGCAGCATTCGATCTTTTCACTACCTTGCCTTTGGCAGTTTGGGAAACGCTATGAGACTACCTGCAGTGAAGTTTGCTACCACCGCGTTACTTATTGCTCTGCTACCTGCTACGTTACAGGCCGCTGAATTAACCATTGCCCAACCCACTTCAGCTACCGCGCTGGATCCCGGTTTTCTGAAAGAGTCTGCCACGTTGGTAGACAACATTTTTGATACGCTGGTGCGCCGCGCCGACGACATGTCATTACAGCCCGGCTTGGCCACCGCCTGGCAAGCGCTGGATGCTACCACCTGGCAATTCACACTGCGCCCTAACGTCACCTTCACCGACGGCGAGCCAGTGAACGCGCAGGCGGTGAAATTCTCCCTTGACCGCATTCTTGATCCAGCCAATCACGCACCGACCATCTCCTACATTCGCACCATCAAGTCGGTTGAAGTGGTCAGTGAATATGAAGTGAAGATCCACACCAATGGCCCCGATCCGCTGCTGCCAACGCGCATGAGCCGCTATCCCGCCTACATAGTGCCGCCCGCCTACGTGCAGAAAGTGGGTGCCAGCGAGTTTGCGCGCAAGCCCGTGGGCAGCGGCGCGTATAAGCTGGAGACCTTCATCCCCGATGAAAAAGTGGTGATGGTAGCGAATGATCATTACTGGCGCGGCAAACCGGCAATCGATCGCGTCACCTGGCGTCCCATTCCGGAAGCGACCGCACGTTTAACCGCCCTGTTGACCGGCGAAGTGCAGTTGATTGAAAGCGTGCCAGCGGATTTGGTGCCTGCGCTGAAAAATCGCCCGAACGTCGAGTTGGAGCAGGTAAAAGGTGGCGGGTTAACGATTTACCTTGGCCTTAAAAACAGTGAGAAAGCGCTTAGCGATGTGCGCGTCAGACAAGCGCTGTCGCTGGCGTTGAACCGTCAGGCTTATACCCAACAGCTGCTGCACGGTTTCGGTACGCCCACCGGGACCATGGCCGGGGCCAATGACTTCGGTTATCTGCCCGTTCCGGCAACCACGCAAGATATCGTCAAAGCGAAATCGCTGCTGGCGGACGCAGGCTATCCCAACGGCTTCACCCTGCGCTTCCAGGCGCCGCGCCGTTACATCGCCAGCGCCGATGTGGCGCAAGCGATCGTGCAGGATCTCAGCGCCATCGGCGTGAAAGCGGAGTTGGACGTGCCTGAATGGTCGGTTTACACCCAGCAGGTGGCGGCGCAGAAACAGGCACCCATCTATATGCTGGCGTGGGGATCGACGCAAACGCTGGATGCCGATGCGGCGCTGTTCCCGATTCTGCGCAGCGGCGAACCCTATTCCACCGTCAATGATGCCGAGCTGGACAAGCTGCTGGACGAGAGTCGCCAACTGGTCGATGCCGACCAGCGTAAAAAAGTGCTGGCGCAGATTCAGCAACGCGTCGCCGATCAACAGCCGCTGCTGCCGCTGTATCGCGAAGATACCCTGTATGCGCACAGCACCTCGTTGACCTTTAAAGGCCGGGTTGATGCGCGCATTCCGCTGTTTGATCTGAGGATGAAATGATGTCACCGGGCAACGTGCTGCTGCGCCGTCCGCGCCGCCTGATGTATGGCGACGCGCTGATCGGCAGCGTTCTGCTGATCGTGGTGCTGGCGGCGGCGCTGCTGTCGCCGTGGCTGCCGCTGCCCGATGCGTTAAGCAATAACCTTACTGAGATGTTTCTGCCGCCGGGTTCGCCCGGTGCGCAGGGCACGCACTGGCTGGGCACCGATCAGCTGGGTCGCGATTTGCTGGCGCGCATCCTCTCCGGCACGCGTCTGTCGCTGTTGGTGGTGCTGCTGGCGGCGCTGATTGGGGCGCTGATTGGCGTGGCGCTCGGCATGATCGCCGGTTACGCCGGGGGGTGGCTGGACGCGCTGATCATGCGCTTGATCGACATCCAGCTGGCGGTGCCGTTTATTTTGCTGATTCTGCTGGTGATTGCGCTGATGGGCGCGTCGCTCACCAACATCATTGTGATCATGGGCTGCACCAGCTGGGCGATTTATGCCCGCGTGGCGCGAGCTAAAACTTTAGAAATCCGCGAGCTGGAGTACATTCAGGCGGCGCGCGCCATGGGCTTTTCCCCGCTGCGCGTGCTGCTGCGCCATATCCTGCCGAATCTGGTTACGCCGCTGGTGGTGCTGCTGACGCTGGATATTCCGCGTCTGATGGTGCTGGAAGCCTCGGTGGGCTTTCTCGGTATGGGCATCCAGCCGCCGACGCCAACGCTCGGCAACCTGATTGGCGAAGGCCGCTCGTACATGCTGCTGTCGCAGTGGCTGGTGCTCTATCCCGGCCTGGTGATTGCCGCGCTGGTGATTGGCTGCAACCTGTTGGGCGATGCCCTGCTGCGCCGCACCCACACGAGGATCGATTGATATGCTGAATCTGCTGCTTAATCGCCTCGGACAATCGCTGCTGGTGCTGCTTGGCGTATCGCTGCTGATCTTCTTTAGCCTACACATGACGGGCGATCCCGCCGCGCTGATGATGCCGCCCGGCTCCAGCCAGCAGGAAATCGATACTTTCCGGCACAGCATGGGCTTTGATCGCCCGCTGTGGTGGCAATATGGCCATTACCTGAGCGGCGTGCTGCACGGCGATTTCGGTGAGTCGCTGCGTTACAGCCAACCGGTATTAACGCTGATCGCCGACCGCCTGCCCGCTACCGCGCTGTTAGCGGTAAGCGCGCTGGCGTGGAGTTCGCTGCTTGGCCTACTGCTCGGCATTATCAGCGCCCTGCGCCCGCACGGCATCTGGGATTTACTGTGCCGCTTAGTGGCGTTTTCCGGCCAGGCGATTCCGGTGTTTTGGCTGGGCCTGCTGTTGATTCTGCTGTTTAGCCTGCATCTGCAATGGCTGCCCTCCAGCGGTTACGGCACCTTTGCCGCGCTGGTGATGCCCGCTATCAGCCTCGGCGCCTTTTACATGAGCGCCGTCGCCCGGTTAGCGCGGGCCAGCCTGCTCGACGTGCTGCAACAGGATTACATTCGCACCGCGCGCGCCAAAGGTTTAAGCGCCTGGCGCATCGTGGTACGCCACGGCTTACGCAACGCGCTGATCCCGGTGGTCACGGTGCAAGGCATGTATTTCGCCTCGCTACTGGGCGGCGCGCTGGTCACCGAAATCATTTTTGCCTGGCCGGGCATCGGTCGGCTGGCGATTCAGGCCATTCAAAACCGCGACTTTCCGCTGGTGCAAGCCATCGTGCTGCTGGCGGCGGTGGTGTTTGTGGCGATCAATTTGCTGATCGACCTGCTCTATTTAGTGCTCAACCCGCGGATTCGCTTATGAGCCGCCTTGATGCCACCTTAGCACTCCTGCGCGAACTGACGCGCTGGCCGAGCGTGGCCGGGCAGCTCGCCGAGCAACGCGGCCTCGCCGCCTGGCTGGAGCAGTGGCTGTTGACGCAGCTGGATGCCCAGGTGATCTACCCGGTTACCGCGCAGCAGGATGCCGCACCGCCGCTGGTGCATGTGCGCATCGACAACGGCAGCGCGAAAACCGTGGTGCTGTACAACATGTATGACGTGATGCCCGCCGATGACGCCGGTTGGGACAAGCCGCCGTTTGTCGGGGGCGTGTGCCAGTGGGATGAGTGGGGTGCAGTGTTTGTTGGACGCGGCGCGGAAAACAACAAAGGCCCGCTGGCCGCGCTGCTGATTGTGCTGCGGGAATTGCAGCAACAGCAGCAGCTTGATTTCAATATCGAGATCCTGCTGGAGGGCGAAGAGGAG
Source organism: uncultured Pantoea sp. (assembly GCA_966185695.1). Lineage (GTDB taxonomy): Bacteria > Pseudomonadota > Gammaproteobacteria > Enterobacterales > Enterobacteriaceae > Pantoea. The sequence goes on from CBIFUL010000003.1 coordinate 230,085, forward strand.
ATCGGCAGCGGCGCGTTACGTCGCTATCTGGCGCAGCAGCCCTGCCCGATTGCCCCCGCCGAAGCGGTGCTGTTTCCGTCGCTGTGCGAATACGGCGGCGGTGCGCCGCGCGTTTATCTCGGCTTCACCGGCTTAGCCAGCGGGCGTTTACGCGTCAGCGGCGGGGCCTGGGGCGGTCCTTCCGCTGCCATTCACGCCAGTAACGCGGGATGGATTGCCAATCCGGCGTGGCGACTGGTTGCCGCCCTCAACGCCATTGCGCCGGCAGCAGACAGCGGCGTGCTGGCGCGCATCACGCCCGACAGGGAAGCGCATCAGCTTCTCAGCGTGTTAGCCGAGCATTTCAGCATTCATGATGAGCTGCGCTTTCGCCGCAGTCAGCGCCTGATGATTGAGGGCGATACCCTAAGCTGCCTGCAAACGCTACTCGGCAGCGCGGTGCTGACGCTGGCCGAACTGCACAGCGATCCGCCCGGCGGACGCGGCGTGATCCCTTCGCAGGCCAGCGCCGAGTTGGCCTTTCGCACGCCGCCCGGCCTCGATCAGGACGCCATGATCGCCGTCGCGCAGCAGCGCCTGGCGCAGGCGGATCTCACGGGCAGCGAATTGCAGCTGTTCGATCGCTATCCCGGCATGCGCTTCAGCCGCCACGCCAGCGGCGTCGATGCACTGATCGCCAGCTATCAGGCGCTGGATGCCGAGCCGCAAATCTGGCCGTGGGCACCCGGCTGCGCGCCCGCTTACGCCTTCGCAGCGGTCGCCCCCGCCTTTTTGATTGGCGGCCTGGGTCACGGCGGCAACGCACACGCCGTCAACGAGTTCGTGACGTTAGCCGGACTCGAACGTTTTCAGCACTCCATGAGCTTATGGCTCACCGCATTCAATGGCTCGGTCTTTGACCGGGTCGCGCCACACCAGGGAAACACCGCAGTACACAATAAAACAGGTAACAATAATGAAATCAGTTGAAGAGTTTGAACGCGTTCCGCTCGGCTTCTTCCCCACACCTCACGAGCCGCTGCCGCGGCTCAGTGAGGCCCTTGGGATTACGCTGACCATCAAACGCGATGACTACAGTGGCTTCGGCGGCGGCGGCAATAAAGTCCGCAAGCTGGAGTATCTGATGGCGGAAGCCTGCAAAACCGGCGTTAACGTGGTGATCACCACCGGCGGGCATCAGTCGAATCACGCCCGCATGGTGGCCGCCGCGGCGCGCAAGTTTGGCATGCGTCCGGTGCTGGTGCTGCGCGGCAATCCGCCCAGCCACTGGCAGGGCAACCTGCTGCTCGACAAGCTGTTCGGGGCCGAGGTGCAGTTCCTCGATCCCGACGGTTATTTCAGCCAAATCGAGGGCGCGATGCAGGCGCACGCCGATGCGGCGCTGGCCAAGGGCGAAACGCCGTTGATCATTCCGCTCGGCGGCGCCACGCCGCTGGGCGCATTGGGCTACGTGCGTGCAGTCGAAGAGCTGGCTGCTCAGCTCGCGGCTGATAACACGCCCGCGCCCGATTTTGTCGTCGCCCCCACCGGTTCCGGCGGCACGCTGGCGGGACTGCACGTCGGCACGCGGCGTTATTGGCCTGAAACCAAAGTGATTGGCGTGAGCGTCAGCGCCAAAGCCGAGTGGTTCCAGCCGCGCATTGCGGGCATGGCGCAAGAGTGCGCCGACCTGCTGCAATGGCCGCAGCAGTGGCAACCTGAGGATATCTGGATTGAAGACAGCTTTGTCGGCCCCGCGTATGGCGTGCCGTCCGACGGCGGCATCGCGGCGATCTACCAGCTTGCACAGCTTGAGGGCGTGCTGCTCGATCCGGTCTACACCGGCAAAGCGATGCACGGTTTACTGACGCTGGTTGAACAAGGCCGCATTCCGCAAGGTGCGCGCGTAACCTTCGTGCACTGCGGCGGATCTCCGGCGCTCTATCCGTTCGCCGATCGTCTGCTGGAGGTGTGAATGGCGGCATCGCTGCGGGTATTGGATGAAGCCACCGTCGCGCAGTTAGGCGGCAGCGATATCGCCCTGGCGCTGGCTGATGTGAAAGCCGTGATTGCTTTGCTGCGTCTTGGCGAAGCAGAAATGCCCGCTGAAAATCATATCGATCTCGCCACGCCGCTCGGCAAAGCCTATGCCTTGCCTGCGCGCGTCGGCGGCCACTACAACGCTGCGGGCGTAAAGTGGACAGCGCATCGTCCTGAACGCCCGGATGCGCTGCCCGCCGCGCTGGCCTTAACCTTGATTAACGATGCGCACAGCGGCATACCACGCGGGTTGCTGGCCAGCGGCGCATTAACCGCCGCGCGCACCGCCGCCGTGAGCGCCCTGGCGCTGCAGCTGGCCGCGCCGCGTCCGCTAAAGCGCGTGCTGCTGCTCGGCGCGGGGTTGCATGCGCAGGCCCATTTGCAGATGTTGCAGCAGCTGTTTCCGCAGCTGGAGCAGACCGGCATGTGGAATCGCTCCGCACACCGGCTGGATCCTTTTTCAGGCGTGACGATCGAGCACGATCTTCACGCCGCGCTGGCAAAACCCTATGACGCGGTGCTGACCTGCACCAGCGCCGCGCAGCCTCTCATTGACGCAGATGCGGTGCGCGCGGGTCGCCTTATCGTGCAGGTGGTCTATCACGAAGTGAGCTTCGCCGCGATAAAAGCCAGCGATCATGTGCTGGTGGATGCCTGGGGCGATTTCGCCCAGCGCAGCGCCAAAAGTCTGTTTCAGATGTTCCGCGCTGGAGAATTCCGCGCAGAAGATGTCGCCGCCGATCTTGCCGCGCTGCTGTTAGATAACTGGCGTCCCGACGCCGACCGCAGCGTCTATTTCTCGTCGTTTGGCCTCAACGTGTTTGATATCGCCCTCGCCGCTCGCGTGCTGCGCACCGCCGAGCAGCAAGGCGCTGGCACGCTGCAATCGCTGTTCTCAGGAGTTCAGCATGATCATTAACGTGCAGGCGCTGCATCTGCGCCAACAGCGCGGCGAGCATTTTTTACTGATTGACGTGCGCGAGTTTGCCGACTGGCAGCGTGCCACCTTGCCCGGCGCGCAACACTGCAACGTTTACGACTATTTTATCGCGGACGCCAACGAGCAAGGCATTGCGCAGATGGCGGCAGAGGTCGCGATCGCGCTGCAACCGATGTTCGCTGCCTATGCAGGCTATACGCCAGTGTTTTTTGAGCAGCAGGTCGGCATGCGCTCGCCGCGCGGCGCCTGGTTCGCCTGGCTGATAGGCTGCGATGACGCCCTGATTCTGGATGGCGGCGTGGATGCGTGGCAGGCCGCCGGGTTTGAACTGCAAGCAGGATTAGGCTTGAGCCGCACCGTGGCGCAGCAGGCGGCGACGGATGCCGCGCCGCGCTGGCGTAACGCGCTGGTGTGCAGCCGCCAGCAGGTGCTGGACGCCGATGGCGTCAGGATTATTAACGTGGATGCGCGGCGTCCGAGTGAATTTGACGGCAGCTTTGCCCATGAATGCTGTCATCGTGCCGGACGAATCCCGCATTCACAGCTGCTGTTTTGGGAAGATGTGGTGGAAGACGGCCATTTTCTCAGCGCTTCCACCATCGCCGCACGCGCCGCCGCAGCGGGCTTGCCGAAAACCGCCAGACTACAGGTTTATTGCCATCGCGGTGCGCGCGCTGCCACGGTATTTGCGGCGTTAACGCTCGCCGGTTATCCGCACGTCGCGGTGTATGTCGGATCCTGGCATGAGTGGGCCGAACATCAGGAATTGCCGCTGTTACGCGGCCGTTGAACGCTCAGCCAGCGCCTGCTGAACGTCGGGCGCGGCGGCCAGCAGCTGGCGCGTATAGCTCTCCTGCGGATGGTTGATCACGCTTTCCGTCGCCCCGGCCTCCACAATCTTACCGTGATACATCACCACCACCCGATCGCACAGCTGGCGCACCGCGCTGAGATCGTGGCTGATAAAAAGCACTGACAATCCCAGCTTCTGGCGCAACGCATCAAACAGCGCCAGGACCTGGCCGCGCACGGACAAATCCAGCGCCGCCACCGCTTCATCCGCCACCAGCAGTTTGGGTTCCATCGCCAGCGCCCGCGCAATGGCGATGCGCTGACGTTGTCCGCCCGAAAATGCGCTCGGCAAGCGCTGCGCATGTTCGGGTTTTAAACCCACCAGCGTCAGCAGCTCCACCACGCGCGCGTGGATGTCAGCGCCTTTGCGCAGTTGCCACACGCGCAGCGGTTCCGCGATCTGCTCGCCAACCGCGATTTTGGGATTCAGGCTGGCGTAAGGATCCTGAAAGATAATCTGGGTGTGACGCCGTAACGTTTTCAGCTGCGCACCGCGCAGCGGCTGCCCCTGAAAATGCACCTCGCCGCCGTCGGCCGCAATCAAACCAATCGCCGCGCTGCCCAACGTGGTCTTGCCGGAACCGGATTCACCAATCAGCCCGACAATCTCGCCCTGCCCAATCGACAAATTCACCGGATGCAGTACCGTTTGGCGTTGAGTCGGCCACAGCGGCATTTTGCGCGGCAGCGGATAACTTTTGCTGACCTGTTTCAGTTCCAGCAGCGGCGGCCGCGTCGGGTTATCCGCAGCAACCGGCACGTGCGCCGCTGACGCCGCAATCAATTGACGCGTATAAGCATGCGATGGCGAACCCAGTGTCGTGACAACGTCACCCTGCTCAACCAGCTGGCCGTGCTGCATCACGCAGACGCGATCGGCATAGCGCGCCACCACCGATAAGTCGTGAGTAATCAGCAGAATCCCCATGCCCATTTCGCGTTGCAGCTCTTGCAGCAGCGCCAGAATCTGCGCCTGAATCGTGACATCCAGCGCCGTGGTCGGTTCATCGGCAATCAACAGTTGCGGCTGGCCGCTAATGGCGCTGGCGATCATTACGCGCTGGCGCATGCCGCCGGAAAGTTGATGGATATATTGCCGCGCGCGCTGGGCGGGATTGACGATGCCAACGCGATCCAGCAGAGCAACGGCCTCCCGCTGCGCCTGCTTCCAGCTGAATTGACGATGACGCACCAGCACTTCGGCAATCTGCTCGCCGATGCGCAGCGTGGGATTCATGCTGGTCATCGGCTCCTGAAACACCGTGGCAATGCGGCAACCGCGCAGCGCCTGGGTTTTACGCGCATCCAGCTGTTCGCCGTTAAATACAATGTTACCTGCCGCCTGCTGCACGCCGTTGGGCAGCAAACTCATCAGCGCCAGCGAGGTTAAGGTTTTGCCCGAGCCGGATTCGCCTACTAACGCCAGGATTTCGCGCTGATCGAGATGGAAGGAAACGTTATCGACTAAACAGCGACCAGCGGCGGTGCTGAGCGTGAGATTTTCAACCGAAAGTAAGCGAGAAGCGTTCATCGGGCATCCGTGGTGGGCGGGAAAAATACAGGATATAGCGCGAACGTAGCGGCAACAAGACCTATAAGTTATGGTGCTGACGTTGTCTGGTATAAGCGGCGTTCCACTGTAGAACGCCCGGTTAGTTAAGGCTGCAATGTCACCACGTGGCTGGCAATATCGGGCTTGGTTTTAATAATGCCCTGCTGCTGATACCACGCAGCGACGTGTTCAATGTGCTTAATTGCACTGGCATCCACCGGCGTGACCGGCACGGTGTTCACCGTCCCCAGCTGCTGCGCCAGGCCATCGCCCGGTTGCCCCATCTGTTTGGCCCAGATCTTTCCGGCGTCCAGCGGATGCGCTTTCGCCCAGGCGTTTTCCTGCTGCAACACCGCGTAGAACCACTTCAAGACCTGCGGGTGCGCCTGATAAAACGCCTCGCTGACGAAGTAGCCTGCGGCATTTTCTGATCCCAGCGTTCTGCCGTTAATCAGCAGACGCGCGTCGTAGCTCTGTTTTGCCAGCGACAGGAACGGGTCCCAAATCGCCCACGCATCCACGTGCCCCCCCACAAATGCGGTGCCGGTGTCGGACGGCCCCAGATAGACCTTCTGCACCGCCTCTTCCGCAATGCCTGCATTGCTTAGCGCGCGCGACAGCAAATATTCGCCGGTGCCGCCTTTGTTCACCGCCACTTTTTTACCGCGCAAATCTTTCAGCGAGTGAATGCGGCTCTCATTGCGTACCACAATGCCTTCGCCATCGGCGGGCATCGCTTGATAAGCGAAGAAACGCAGCGGCAAACCGGCAGCAATCGCCGTGACGAAAGCGGTCGAGCTGCCGGTGGTAAGATCGATCGCACCGGCATTCAGCGCTTCATAGGCTGGCGCAGCGGCGGAAAAAGGCCCAGCCCACTCCACTTTCACATTGTGTGCCGCCAGCGCTTTTTCCAGCGTGCCTTTCTCTTTGGCTAACGCCAGATCGGTGGGGCCGCGTAAGAAACCAATGCGTAAGGTAATGCTGTCAACGGCGTGCGCGGCGCTGGCGCACAGCAGCAGCGCGGCTATTGCGCCGCGCAGTAAAGTGCGTTTCATGAGTGGCTCCATGGTGTCAGGTTTACTGCGGCAGGAATAAAGCCCACCGCAAACAGGTCGTCGGCTTGCTGTTGCTGTTCGGCTATAAGCGCCGCGTCGGCAGGCGTGATGCCCCAAGGGCGCGCGCCTAGCGTACGCTGCCAATCCTGCTGATCGATCGCGCCGGGAAGATGCTGTGCCAGTAACTGCGCTGCCTGCTGCGGATGCTGCGCAATCCAGCTGTCGTTAAGCGCCAGTTGCGCCACCAGCCAGGCGGCGGCGTGCGGCTGCTGTTGCGCCCAGTCGGCGCGCGACCAGAACAGCGAACGATTGACGATTTCATCGCCCACGCGCGCGATGGGCTGCAATTCGGGATGCTGGCGCGCGCGCGATAGCCAGGGATCAACCGCTAACCAACCGTCAATGTCGTCCGCCAGCAACGCATCCAGCGCGGCCTGGCCTTGAATATCCACCAGCTCGACGTCGCCGCGTTTCAGCTGCTGTTTATGCAGCAGACGCGCGAGAAAGTGATCGGTGAATGAACCGATCATCGCGGCTATGCGCCGCCCTTGCAGCGAGGTGATGTCGCGATCTTTTCTGGTCAGAAGCGCGCAGCTGGCATCACGTGATGGCGAGCTGGCGAGATACGCCACCGCTAAACCGCCCGCCTGGGCGCTAATAGGCGGCGTCGATCCGGTACCGACCACATCCAGCTCGCCACGCGCCAGCCTTTCGCCGCTGCGCGCGCCCTGGGTGTAATCGATCCACGCGATGTGCCAGCCGCGTTGCGTCGCCGCGCTTTCCAGCACCCCGCGATGGCGCAGAATGAACAGTGAAAGATTGTTGGGATGGCTGCCTATACGAATCTGCATCAGGCTTTTTCTCCCACCGGACGATCCCACAAATTGCCCCAGGTAAAGGTGTTGTCCGTTTGCGCGGGCGCATCGCTGAGCGTGAGGCGCGGCATCACCAGTTCACTGAAGCGATACGCCTCTTCCAGCAGCGGGAAGCCCGATAGAATAAACACCTCAACGCCCGCATCCTGATACGCCTTAAGCGTGCGTTCCACCGTCACCGGACTGCCGACAATCGCGGTGCCCGGCCCCGGTCGCACTAGCCCGATACCCGCCCACAAGCCGGGATAGATCTCCAATTCACGCGGATTATCGGGCTTGGCGTTATTGTGCAAGGCGCTCATGCGCGATTGCCCCACGGAATCGGAACCGCTTGCCAGCTGCTGACGTGCGCCAATCGCCTGATCATCCATGGTGGCATACAGCGCATCCACCGCTTGCCACGCCAGTTCGTCGGTTTCCCGCACAATCACATACAAGCGAATGCCAAAGCGCAGCGTGCGGCCATGCTTTGCCGCGCGTGCGCGCACCTGCGCGATTTTCTCGGCGGCCTGCGGTGGCGTTTCGCCCCATGACAAATAGGTATCGATATGTTTAGCCGCCACTTCCTGCGCCGCATCCGACGATCCTCCAAACCACAGTGGCGGCGGCGCGTAACCGGCGTTACCCAATGCCAGCTTGGCGTTATCCACGTGGATATGTTCGCCTGCAAACGTCACCGGCTTTTCGTTGAGCAGCGGGCGCAGCACCTGCAAAAACTCATCACTCAAGTCATAGCGCGCATCGTGTTCGAGGTGCATGCCGTAAGCGCCAAGGGTATTTCTATCGCCGCTGACCACATTCAGCAACACCCGCCCTTTGGAGAACTGGTTAAACGTCACCGCCATTTTCGCCAGCAGCGTCGGTGAAATCAGCCCGGGCTGAATGGCAATTAAGAACTTCATACGTTCGGTGTACGGAATCAAGGATGCGCCAAGAATCCACGGATCGTGCGCGCCCGTCGCCAGCAACGCGCCGGTAAAGCCGAGGTGATCAACCGCACGTGCCACCTGCTGAAAGTAAGCGTAATTAACCTGCCGACTGCCCGACGCCGTCCACGGCTGCGGGCCGTCGGGCGCGGTGAGATACCAATAAATTTCCATCAAGATTCCCTGAAAGGCGTAAAAGACCTCACAGGATTAACAAAGGGTTAGCGCGAGGGGAAATGCGGAAAATGGGTAAGCTTAGTGGGGATTTGGCATTGTTTTATGTACTGAGGATAATCCGCAGAACAGCGTTCAGCCTGGCTAATAAGCAACGCGTTAACAGCGCATTTGGAGCTCATGTGGGAACGATACAATATCGATAAAAAATCAAAAATATAGATATTTATCTTGATAATATAGATCTTAATATCTATATTAATTTATCGACTAAGGATTGCACTTTGTAGTGAGAGGTAAGGATGCCAGAACTCAGCTGGCTTAAGTCTGCACATAAGCAGTTGCGCGCAATTACTCATGCAGATGACCGCAAAAAGCTTAACGATCAGATAAATGAACTCAAAAACTTCCCGCTTGTGCCGCCGAATCTGGACGTCACCACTTTGAAAAATGGTCAGGCTGATTATCGACTGCGCTGGGGAAATTATCGGGTTCTGTTTAATTATCAGAGAGATAGAGAACCTCAAATCATTGCCATCCAAAAAGTTTTACGGCGTAGTTCATGAACTTATAGTAATTGAAAATGGAAGATCGGACTTCCCAATTATTACCTTGCGCATACTTAACAGGAAAACCCTCAACATGATCGAATTCATCACTGACAGTGCGGGCAACCGCAAAGCCGCTATTTTGCCAATCGCGTTATTTGAGCAATTGACGCGCAATGTCGATTTACCCGAGCTGTGGGAATCGGTGTGTTTTGAAGCGGGTCAACATGACGATGCAATGATTCCCGGTGACGTTGTGAATATCACCATTGATAAAGACGTAACGCTGCATGCGGCGTGGCGCATCTATCGTAAGCTCACCCAAAAACAAGTGGCTGAAGCACTGGGCATCACGCAAGCGTCAGTATCGGCAATGGAAAAAAGCGAAAAACCGCGTGACTTTAATCTGGCAAAACTGGCCGAACTTTATCACTGCACGCTCGCGCAACTTACCGATGATTGAACCTTTAGCTCGCACGTTCGTGGGCGAGAGCAGCCCACGAACCCGATCATCTCTGCAATTACTGCGACAAACTCAGAATGGTGCGGATATTCTGCGCCGTGGTGGCGATGATATCGATGGCGCCGGTGCGCAGCGCACCGAGGATCGCCATGGCTTTGGTGTTTTCGGAAGCAATGGCGATCACGCAGGGAATCTTGCGCAGCTCTTCAATGCTCAAACCAATCACGCGGTCGTTCATCACGGTATCTACGTGCTGGCCCTGCGCATTAAAGAAGTCATAACCGGCCACATCGCCCGTGACGCCCTGATTGACGCTGGCATCGATGATTTCGTGCGGGGTAAACCAGCCGAGTTTCACCATATAACTGTTTTCGTTCATGTCGCCAATGCCTACCAGCGCGACGTCGGCTTTGCGCGCGCGATCCAGCGTCTCTTTGATGGTGCCGTTTTGCATAAAGGCATCGCGCAGCGCACGGTTCTCCACATAGGCAGGCGCATACAGCGTTTCGCTAATGCCGCCAAATTTCTTGGCTAAGCGACGGCTAATGTGATCGGCGTTGATCGCATCGCCGGGACGATGCGTACCGCCAATGCCGCTGATGAACAAGCAGTTCCGCGTTGGCACCTGGCCGGGATAGTCGGCGACGGCGGCGACGTTGCGCCCTTGACCGACGGCGACAATCGCATTGTCTTTTAACGACTGCGCCAAATGGGACGACACCAAAGCGGAAACCTGGCGACGTTGCTCGTCCTGATCGGGATGATCGAGCGCAATCAGCGCGCGTTGCAGTTGAGGAAAGCGGGCTTGCAGCTGTTGTTCCAGCCGCGTACTGAATACCGGATGATAGCGCACGTTGATTTCGACGATGCCCTCTTCGCGCGCGCGCTTGAGCAGCCGTCCGACCTTGATGCGGGAAATACCAAACTTACGCGCAATCTCTTCCTGGGTAATTTCGTCCTGATAATAGGCAACCGCGATTTCCGTGAGCAGCTCGGAGTCCTGAGAAAGCGTGTTTTTTTCCATCCGTAACCTGTCTTTTATCGAGTTATCTGAAAACGCTCAGATTTTGGAAGGGAGTTATATCATCGATACGACTCGCTTAGCCAGACAGCAGCGCCGCGAGTCGTATACCCGTCAAACTTCAAAATGAAATCGCACTACTCGGTAGCGGCGCAATTTATTGCGCTTCTATTAGCAACACCGTTACTTCTGTTTCGCGCGATAAATCGCGCCGCTACCGTTATGTGCGCTTGGCGAGTGAATTGCTTAGCTGACTGTCATTGCCCCATAAGGAGACCAATGCTTAGCGCTTGATGGCGTCGATTTTCAACATGCGGGCGATAACGATATCCAGCTCTTTCTGGTCGAAAATCTGTTTCCAGTCCGGCTTCACAATCTTCTCGCGGCCGTATTCCATCGCGATCATGCAGGCATCAGAGAATGGGTTGGTGGCGCGGAACGCCACCGCCAGCGCAATCTGAATATGGCCGTACAGCATCGCTTTAGCCGCCTCTTCCGGCACGCCGCTGTGTTTTACGGTTTCATCCAGCGCTTCTTTCATAAATGCGCCTACCATGCAGGCCACGGTTTCCACCAGCGTTGGCTCAAGGTAGGCCAGCTGCGTGACGGTGACCCAATGCACCGCTTCCACCGGGCCGTACATCACGCTGATAACCTTGCTCAGTTCGGCTTTCTGCGCGTCGCTGCCGGTTTCGTATGACGCGGCAACGTGCTGCACGGCGGCAATGCCACCGAAGGCATCGGCGTGCTCTTCTTTGGTGTAGCGCTCCAGGAACACTGAAGGATGGCACGGATGCGCCACCGCATAGTCGATGCCATCGCGATGTGCGATCAGGTTGGCGTAGGCCGCCGCCGGATCCAGCGTCAGCAGAATCGCACCCGCTTTCATCTGCGGCACCACGCCTTCAGAGACTTTACCCAGCACGATATCCGGCACGGCCAGAATCACGACGTCGCTCAACGGCACCACGGATGCGGCATCCGACAGTTCGCGGCCCTGCGCGGTAACCTGCTCCTGCGCCTTGGGCGAGTTCTCAACGTAAAATACCTGGTAATCGCTTTTCTGGAAGTTAGCAGAAATGCGCATGCCCATTTTGCCGCCGGCGCCAATGACAGTGATCGTTTTCAGTGCGTTGCTCATGTGTATTACTCCTGATCTTGTTTACTACGTAAGAATTCAACGGTGCGGCGAGTCCATTCGGCTTCTCGCTCGCAGGTCAGCGCGGCATCGTCCTGCCACGGCAACCAGTGTTCGACGATTTGGTTAATCTCTCTTTGCGCCGGGCGCACGCTGGCGATCATGCGATCGTAATCCAGCAGCCCTTCACCCATCGGGCAACCGGCAAAGGTAAAGCCGACCCAGCCATCACGGCGGGTAAACGCGAAATCTTTGATGTGCAGATTGCCGACCCGCGCGGCGGTGTTGGCCACCACCTGTTCAGGCAGCTCCAAACCGGCGACGCAGTTGGCGGGATCGAGGCAGACGCACAGCCATGGCGACAGGAACTTATTGATCACCGACATCATTGCGCCGCTGTTCACCTGTTCGTAGGTCTCCAGGCAGAGACGCACCTGCTGACGCGCAAAATCCGGCAGCACGGCGGCGATCAGCTCAGCCGCTTCGTCGAGCGACGGGCGGTGATCGGCGGTGTAGAACATCGAGCGCACCACGTGTGCATCAAGGATCTGCGCCATGTGCAGATAGCGTTGCAGATGCGCGGTGCCGAGGCCGCGCGTGCCAAGCTCCAGCGTAATGCCCAGCGCATCGGCCTGCTGCCGCAGCGCCTGCAGCTGCTGATCTGACCAGCTCTCAATCGCCGGATAATCGCAAATCTGAAATACGGAAAGATTCATCTCCGCCGTCTGTTGCAGCATCTGCTCCAGTGACAGCGGGTGCTCAACTTTGGACGACATACGCCAAAAGAAGGCGTAGGTGCTGAGTCCGATACGGCTCATTAACGCATCTCCTGAGCCAGCTGGCTGGCTTCATCAATGATTTTGGCTAACGCCTGAGGATCGTGGGCAAAGCGGCCAAGGAACAGGCCGTTGACGTCAGCGCCGAGGCGTTGAATCAGGCCTGGGCCGGCGCTGCCGCCGTAAATAATTTTTAGCGTGATGCCGTCAGGCGTCGCCAATTTTTGTAATCCGGCACAGACTTCACGAATGTAGCTGTCGGGCGCAGGTTGCGGTGCGCCAATCGCCCATTGCGGTTCATAGGCAAGAAACACCTCGCCGCTCAATCCCTGCTGCACCGCATCGGCCAGCGCTTCAGCCAGCTGCTGCTCGCACAGCGCAATGGCGGCGGCCGGTTCGGCCTGCTGCTCTTCACCGATGCACAGCACCGGGGTTAAACCGTGACGCAAAGAGATCGCCACTTTGGCGGCAATCTGCGCTTTGTCTTCGTGGAAGTGACGGCGGCGCTCAGCGTGACCAATTTCCGCCAGCGAGCAGCCAAGCTCCTGCAACATGCTGGCGCTGACTTCGCCGGTCCACGCGCCGTTTTCTGCCTGACACACATCCTGGCCGCCGAAGCGAATCGGCGTATTGGCGAAAATGCTCGCCACCGCGGGAATCGTCGGATACGCAGGCAGAACGAATAACCCGACGTCGCCGTTTTTTACCGCTGGAAGGTTGGCCAATCCGGCCACTTTGCGGCACCAATCCAGGGTTTGCTGATAGCCGAAGTACATTTTCAGGCTAACGCCGAGCCAGATCTTAGGCTGAGACATGCTTCAAGCTCCTTGTTCTGAGGCACTCTGTTCTTTTAGCAGATCGCCGACGGTGTTGACGATCAGCGCCAGCGAAATGGCCCCTGCATCCGGCGTGCCGACACTCTTCTCGGCCAGCGGACGCGCGCGCCCCATTTTCGGCACCAGCTGCGCAGTCGCTTGCGCGGCGCGATCGGCAACCTGTGCGGCAGCTAACCAGGCATCGGTTAAGGATGCGCCTTGCGCGACGCCTTGATTCAGGCTGTCGCTAAACGGCACGAACACGTCGACCATGGTTTTGTCGCCGACGCGTGCTTTACCAAAGTGCATAATGCCCTCTACTGCGGCACGCACACCGTTGGCGACGCGCTGCGCATCGGGTTTCTGGCGATCGCCAATCGCCGTGCCGAGCGCAGTCAACGCCACGCCCCACAACGCACCCGAGGTGCCGCCCGCTTTGTCGGCCCAGGCATCGGCAGCGCGGCACAGTAAGCTGCCCGCACCCGCGCCTTTAGCGGCCACGTCGCGCGCTTTTTCAACCGCGCCCAGCACGCCACGTTCCATACCGATGCCGTGATCGCCGTCGCCGGCTACCGCATCAATGTCGCCCAATCGTTCGGCATTACGCTGAAGAGTAGCGGCAACGGCTTCCAGCAGCTGCAACACGCGCTGCGCGCTCTGCTGGGATTCGACGCTGGCTTCTGGCAACACCTCTTCAGTGACCTCTTCACACTCCGCCGCGCTTAACGCTTCCGCAACTAATACGCTGCCCTTGCGGTACGCTGGCGTATTGGCGGGTGCGCGCCATAAAGTTTCTAAAGTGTCGTCGAGCCACATCAGCGTTAACGAGGCACCGGCCATATTGAAGCTGGTGACAAACTCGCCGACGTCTGGCTCAACCACCTGTAATTTTGCCGCCTCGAGCAGCTGCGCAACGCGACGGTAGACCACAAACAGCTCTTCATACTTCACCGAACCGAGGCCGTTAAGGATTAACGCCACGCGCTGGCCCGCGGCCTGCTGAATGTCGTTGGGCAGTTCGGCCAGCAGACGTTCAACGAAAATGTCGGCCAACTCATCGGCGGTTGGCATGTCGGTTTCTTTGATGCCCGGCTCGCCGTGAATGCCGAGGCCCAGCGCCATACGCCCTTTTTCCACCTCAAACAGCGGATGCGAGGCGCCCGGCAGGCTGCAACCCGAGAACGCCACGCCAAAGGTGCGGGTGCGCGCATTGGCGTGTTGCGCCATTTTCAGTACGCTGGCCAGATCGTGCCCGGCTTCGGCGGCGGCGCTGGCCGCTTTGAACACGCACAAATCCCCCGCCACGCCGCGCCGCTTTTCAATCTCGGCTTTGCTGGCGCTGGAGATGTCATCGGTCACCGCCAGGATTTCGCAGGCAATGCCTTCGCCGCGCAGACGCTCACAGGCCTGGCCGAAGTGCAGCACGTCGCCCGCATAGTTGCCGAACATCAGCAGCACGCCAGCGCCGTTGTGGGCGGCGCGCGCCACGTTGTAAATCTGCTGGGCAGACGGCGAAGCAAACAGATTGCCCATTGCCGCGCCGTGCGCCAGCCCCTGCCCAACCAACCCGGCAAACGCCGGATAGTGACCAGAGCCGCCGCCGACAATTACCGCGACCGTGTTCGGCTGGCTGCGGGTGCTGCGCACCACGCCGCCCGCAACCTGGCGGACTTTATCGGCGTTCGCGGCAACAAAGCCTTCGATAAGCTCAGCGGCAAAGGCTGAAGGTTGGTTAAACAGGTATGTCATATTATTGCTCCTGAGCTAAAGAAGAAGGCTGAGACGGCGAGCGACGGCGGTTAAGCATCAGCATAAGGAAGGCAGACAGCAGCATGAATCCGCCCACCACAAACATCGGCAAGGCATAGCTGTTGGTTGCATCGTGCAGCGCACCGGTGATGTAGCCCGCCGAGAAGCCCGCCACGTTTCCTAAGGTATTGATCAACGCAATGGCTGCGGCGGCCGATGCGCCGGTCAGGAATTGCGTAGGTAACGTCCAGAAATTCGGTAATGCCGCGAAGATCGAGCTGGCGGTAATCGCAATCACCGCGATGGTGGTGAACGGCGAATCCATGTACAGCGCCAGAGGTACGCTGATGCCGCCGGTTAAGGCCGGGATGGCGATGTGCCAGGTTTTGCAGCCGCGACGCGTGGCATCGCGTGACCAGAAGAACATTACGATGGCGGCAATCAGGTAAGGTACGCCGGTTACCAATCCTTTCTGCATCACGTTAAAGGTGGTGCCGAACTGCTGCTGGAAGCCCGCGATAATGGTCGGCAGGAAGAACGCCAGCGCATACAGGCCATAAATAAAGCCGAAGTAGATCAGGCACAGCGTCCAGACGCGACCGTTGCCCATCACCGAGCGCAGGCTGTGTTTCTGATGGCCCTGCTTCTGCTGGTGTTCAGCTTCCAGTTCGTTGGTCAGCCAGGTTTTTTCTTCGCTGGTCAGCCATTTCGCCTGACGCGGTGAATCCACCAGCCAGAACAGCGCTACCACACCAATCAAAATCGCCGGGATGGATACGCCCATAAACATCACGCGCCAGCCTTCCATGCCAAACAGGCCGTGCTGGTCGATAAACGCAGCGGCCAGCGGTGCACCAAACACCACGGTCAGCGGCTGCGCCAGATAGAACAGCGACAGGATCTTGCTGCGGTGACGCGCCGGAACCCACATGCTGAGGTACAGAATTGCGCCCGGGAAAAAGCCCGCTTCTGCAATCCCCAGCAGGAAGCGCAGCGTATATAAGCCTTCCACGCTGCTCACCCAGGTGAACAGCAGCGACACGATGCCCCAGCTGATCATGATGCGCGCCAGCCAGCGACGTGCGCCGAACTTGTGAAGCGCGAGGTTGCTTGGCACTTCCAACAGGATGTAACCGATAAAGAAGATGCCCGAGGCCAACCCAAATTGCAGCGCGGTCAGGCCGAGGTCTTGCGTCATGCCGTTCGGACCGGCAAACGAAATTGCGGTGCGATCGAGGAAGTTAATAAAGAACATCAGCGCCACGAACGGCACCAGACGCCAGGAGATCTTTTTGATAGCGGACTGTTCGACCGCACTCATTGATGTTTGCTGGTTCATAACGCACCTCCACGACGTGCGTGAGTGATCATTGCATTGAGTGGTGTTGGCTCAGCGGCAAAAGCGCGCTGGCATAAGGCGTATTCAGAGGTTTGGAGCTGATGACACATGTTCGAGTCCTCGATGGGTCTTCTTGTACATTGGTATAGTCATGCGAACAAATGAACACTACACGGATAATTGTACATCTCTCAACTGCAACGCTCAGAAGTGTGAGCCCGCTCATGAGAATTGATCTTGGTCATTTATCGGAATTTTACCGCCGCTCGTTGCCGCAGTAGCGCGACGGCGGGGTTGGCAGGAGGCAACCGCAGCGGTAGACCCTTGCCATTCATATGAACACCCATTGAACATATGATGAGGTTTATGGCACGCTAGCGGTGAACATCTTCTCGCCTGCAGAACATATGTGCAGGCATCAGAGTCAATCCTGCTGGAGACCTACCATGAAAACGATCGCAATCGGCGCCGATGATGCGGCTATCGAACTGAAAAATATCATTAAAACGCTGCTGGAAGAGAAAGGTTATGGCGTGACGGATTACACCAACGATGCGCAAAACGATCGTCCGATGTACCCCGACGTGGCATTTGCGCTGGCAACGGCGATTCAGAAGAACGAATTTGAACGCGGCATTCTGCTGTGCGGCACCGGCATCGGCGTTGCCATTGTGGCCAATAAGGTTGAAGGCGTGCGCGCGGCGCAGTGTCACGACACCTTCTCTGCCGAGCGCGCGCGCAAGAGCAACAATGCGCAAGTAATGACCATGGGCGCACGCGTTATTGGCCCTGAGCTGGCGAAGAACATCGTTAACGCCTGGCTGGCATCGGAGTTTGAAGGCGGCGGTTCAACCGCAAAAGTTGAGAAGATCGGCTACTACGAGCAAGTTTCACATACTAAATAATTGCCGACGGCTTACCTCTGGAGAACCTTATGTCAACACGCCGGGAAAGAGCCAACGCCATTCGTGCCCTGAGTATGGATGGCGTGCAGCAGGCGAAATCAGGACATCCGGGTGCCCCGATGGGCATGGCGGATATTGCTGAAGTCTTGTGGCTCGACTTTTTGCAACACAACCCACGCAACCCCGCCTGGGCCAACCGCGACCGCTTCGTACTGTCGAACGGTCACGGTTCGATGCTGATCTACAGCCTGCTGCATCTTAGCGGCTATGACTTGCCGATCGACGAGCTGAAAAACTTCCGTCAGCTGCACTCGAAAACGCCGGGCCACCCGGAATATGGCTACACGCCGGGCGTGGAAACCACCACCGGCCCGCTGGGACAAGGCATCGCGAATGCCGTGGGCTTTGCCATTGCCGAGCGCACGCTGGCGGCACAGTTTAACCGTCCCGGCCACGACATTGTCGATCACAGCACCTATGTGTTCATGGGCGACGGCTGCATGATGGAGGGCATTTCCCATGAGGTGTGTTCGATTGCCGGCACGCTGAAGCTGGGCAAATTGATCGCCTTCTACGACGACAACGGCATCTCTATTGATGGTCACGTTGATGGCTGGTTTACCGATGATACCGCCGCCCGTTTTGAAGCGTACGGCTGGCAGGTTATTCGCGGCGTGGACGGTCACAATGGCGACGCCATCAAACAGGCCATTGCCGCCGCCAAAGCGGTGAGCGATAAACCTTCGCTGCTGATGTGCAAAACGGTGATCGGCTTCGGTTCACCGAATAAAGCGGGCACGCACGATTCGCACGGCGCGCCGCTGGGCGATGACGAAATCACGCTGACGCGTCAGCAGCTGGGTTGGCAGCACGCACCGTTTGACATCCCGTCGGAGATTTACGCGCAGTGGGATGCGAAAGAGGCCGGTCAGGCGAAAGAAGCCGCGTGGGATCAGAAGCTGGCGGCGTATGCTGAAGCCTTCCCGGCGCTGGCGGCTGAGTTTAAGCGTCGTATTAACAATGCATTACCGGCCAACTGGGCCGCTGAATCGCAGAAGTTTGTTGAGCAGCTGCAGGCCAATCCCGCCAACATTGCCAGCCGCAAGGCGTCGCAAAACGCCATTGAAGCCTTTGGCAAAATTCTGCCGGAATATCTCGGCGGATCGGCGGATTTAGCGCCCAGCAATCTAACTATGTGGTCAGGTTCAAAACCGATCAACGACGATGCGGCGGGCAACTACCTGCATTACGGCGTGCGCGAATTTGGTATGACGGCGATCGCCAACGGCATCGCGCTGCACGGCGGTTTCTTACCGTATACCGCGACGTTCCTGATGTTTGTGGAATATGCGCGCAACGCGGCCCGCATGGCGGCGCTGATGAAAATCCGTCAGGTGCTGGTTTACACCCACGACTCCATCGGCCTGGGTGAAGATGGCCCCACGCATCAGCCGGTTGAGCAGATGGCCAGCCTGCGCACCACGCCGAACATGAGCTTGTGGCGTCCGTGCGATCAGGTGGAATCGGCGGTGGCATGGAAATACGCCATTGAACGCCTTGATGGCCCCACCGCGCTGATTTTCTCCCGACAAAACCTGGTGCAGCAGGAACGTAACGCTGAGCAGTTGGCGAACGTGGCGCGTGGCGGTTATGTGCTGAAAGAGTGTGCCGGCACGCCGGAGCTGATTTTGATCGCCACCGGCTCTGAAGTGGAGCTGGCGGTTGCGGCTTACGCGCAGCTCACGCAAGAAGGTCGCAGGGTGCGCGTGGTATCGCTGCCGTCAACCGATGCTTTCGACAAACAGGATGCGGCATACCGGGAATCGGTGCTGCCTAAAGCCGTCGCCGCGCGCGTGGCGGTGGAAGCGGGTATTGCGGATTACTGGTTTAAATACGTTGGCCTGAACGGGGCGATTGTCGGCATGACCACCTTTGGCGAATCTGCGCCTGCTGACCAGCTGTTTAAAGCCTTTGGCATTACCACGGAAAACGTGCTGAAACAGGCGCGCGCCCTGCTCGCCTGATCCCGTACAGTTGTGTCGTAGGGTCGCCATTTATGGTGACCCGCTTTTCGCTGACGGGCGCCACTTGGTAGCGGCGCAATGTATTGCGCTTCTTTAAGCGGATGCGTTGCTTCAGGTTTGCGCGATAAATCGCGCCGCTACCAGCATGTGCGGTTGGCAAATTAAGGGCTTAACTGATTGGCATAACGCCATTGACGGCGAGCTGGTATCTAGGTGCGCAAAAATGCGCACCCTACGAAACCTTGCAGTTGCGCCATGGGGTCGCCATTAATGACGACCCGATTTTCGCTGACGGGCACCACTCGGTAGCGGCGCAATTTATTGCGCTTCTTTAAGCGAATGCGTTGCTTTACGTTTGCGCGATAAATCGCGCCGCTACCAGCATGTGCGGTTGGCAAATTAAGGGCT
>CBIFUL010000004.1:0-206660 GCA_966185695.1 uncultured Pantoea sp.
GATGCGGTCGGCGTGCTGCGCCACTTTCATGTCGTGGGTGACGATAATCACCGTGTGACCGTCACGGTTGAGATCGTGCAGAATGCGCAACACCTCTTCACCGGAGTGGGAATCCAGCGCGCCGGTCGGCTCATCGGCCAGGATAATCTCCGCGCCGTTGATCAACGCGCGCGCAATACTGACGCGCTGCTGCTGACCGCCCGATAATTCACCCGGTTTGTGATGTTCCCGGCCCTGTAAACCGAGCCGCGCAAGCAGCTGCGCCGCCCGTTCACGCCGCGCTTTGCCGGGCAAATTGGCATAAATGGCGGGGATTTCGACGTTGCTTAAGGCGCTCAGATCCGGCATCAAATGATAGCGCTGGAAAATGAAGCCGATGTGTTCGCGGCGTACCCTGGCCAGGGCGTCCGGCGCAAGGCTGGCGGTGTTTTGCCCGCTAATCAAGTAGTCGCCGCTGTCGGGGGCATCAAGGCAGCCGAGAATGTTGAGCAGCGTCGATTTGCCGGAGCCGGAGGGGCCGATGATCGCGATCATCTCGCCACTGCCAATCGACAGGCTTAGGTCTTTCAGCACATGCAGCGCTTCCGCGCCATTCACATAACTGCGCTGAATATTTTTCAGCTCGATGATATTCACATCACCACCCGATCGGCACCCGGCGTTTGCGTAGCAAGAATCACTTTCTCGCCACGCTGCAAACCGCTCAGAACCTGAATATCTACGCCGTCATTAATGCCGGTGGTAATGATGCGTTTCACCGGCTGGCCTTCTTTGTCGGGGATTTCTACGTAAGTTTTACCGTCAGGCTGCTTTTTGGTGGCCTGCATCGGCACCAGCAGCGCGTCTTTGGCGCTGTCGCGTAGCAAGTTCACCTGCGCCGTCATGGAGATGCGCAACGCGTTATCGGGATTGGGAACATCGAGCAGCGCATTGTAATACACCGCCGCATTGGTGCTGCTGGCGGGTGTACTTTCGCTGGCGCCCATCAGCGCGTCATCCTTCATCACCGCTTCTGGCGCTAACTCGATGCTGCGCAGCGTGGCATGGTAACGTTTATCGGGATTGGCAAAGGTGGTGAACCAGGCTTTTTGTCCCGGCTGCACGTTATTGATGTCGGCTTCGGAGATCTGCACTTTAATGGTCATGGTGTGCAGCTGCGCCAACTTGGCGATGGTGGGGGCGGTTTGCACCGCATTCACCGTTTGACCGAGCTTGGCGACCAGGGCGATCACCGTGCCGTCCATCGGCGCCATGATGCGCGTATAGCCGAGAT
This sequence comes from uncultured Pantoea sp., assembly GCA_966185695.1. Taxonomy (GTDB): domain Bacteria; phylum Pseudomonadota; class Gammaproteobacteria; order Enterobacterales; family Enterobacteriaceae; genus Pantoea. The sequence continues at coordinate 1,274 of CBIFUL010000004.1, forward strand.
CAAGCTGCTTCTTATCGACTTCGATCTGCGCCTGAATCAAGCGCGCTTTTTGCGCCGTCAGTTCGGCTTGCGCACTGTGGAACGCTTCAGCGGCTTCATCGTAATCCTGGCGCGACACCAGATTGGCTTTGATCATCTGCTGCAAGCGTTTGAACTGCGCATCCTGCCGCACCAATGTTGCCTGACGCGTCTGCAGATCGGCCTGCGCCACGCTCAAGGCGGCTTGCGCATTACGCAAGTCGCTGCGCTGCGGCTGGTCATCAATTTCGGCAATCAGCTCGCCTTTTTTTACGGTATCACCCGCTTTGATATACAACTTTTTGACCTGACCGGAAACCTGCGCACCGACGTTAACGCGTTCTACCGCGTCCATTTTGCCGGTGGCGGCAATTACGTTTTCGATGGTGCCCTGACGCACGTCGGCGGTCACCAGCGCGTTAGGTTTGGCGTTTGAACCTCTGAATGCCCAGATGAGCAGTATCACCAGCAGCGCAGTTATAGCGAGGAAGAACCATTTTTTTGGCGAGTTAAGCATAAGCGTCCCTTTTATGAAGCGGGAATTTTAAGCTTTAAATGCGATAAACAGGAGGAAATTCTCAGGGTTTTGTCAGTGAAACGATCGGGTTAAGAAAATCAGGTTGTCGTAAGGCGTGAGTCTGGTTATTGCCGCAGCGGTATTTATGCGCTGCGGCTTTAACGTCGCCGCTACTTTTTATCGTCTTCCACAGGGACGACCGGTTCATCAATCACCTGAGAAATGCCCGATTTCAGTAACTGAATATCCAAAATCACATAGGTCATGGTGGTAATAAACAGAGAAATCACGCTACCAATGACGCCGCTGGTGGTAAAGGTGAAATAGTTATACATCACCACCCAAGTGATACTGATAAATAACGCCAACGCCACATTGATCGCCGACTGCGAATAATGGGTGGTGCGCGCCCCCATCTCATTAATGAGCAGGTTAAGATTCACACCGCTGTACTTCTCCAGGGTGAAAATGCCCTGTTCCCAATTGCGCTGACGGCGCGCACTGCTGCGCGTCATAAAGACATATAGCAGCGACAGGAATAAGCCTGAGAAGGCAATCAGTACCGGCACCGCTTCCAGCGCGTAAGCGATACTTTTATGGCTGGAGGTTTGTGCGGTGAGATCTAAAGACAACGATGCCCCCAGCGCCGCGTATAAAAATACAAACAGCAGCAGAAACAGCGCGTTGCGCTTCAAGTCGAGATCGGCTTCGTGATTTTTCTGCTGCCGCGCCACCTGTAGCGCCTGCTGCAATGGCGCAACTGGGATCTCAACCTGTTCAATCTCTTCACCGAGCAAGCGGTGAATAAATGGCCGATCGGCCGGTTCAATAGTAATGCGCATAACCTTCTCAATGGCATAAAAATGGGTGGGCGTCAGTGTAACGTAAATCGGCCCGATGCGGCGCAATCTGCGAGATGGCGCGCAATTTCCCCTCACACATCCGGCTGTGACGGTACATTATTTGTACAATTATTGCGCGGTCATTTCCGATCGCCTGTATCACAACGGAGAGAAAGCCATGTCATACGTTGATGGATTTGTCATCGCGGTGCCCGAGGTGAATAAGGAAGATTATCGTGCGCTAGCCGCCAAAGCGGCGCCGCTGTTTAAGGAGTTTGGCGCGACGCGCGTGGTGGAGTGTTGGGCCGACGATGTGCCGGAAGGTAAGCAGACCGATTTCTATAGGGCGGTGCAAGCGGAAGAGAACGAAACGGTGGTGTTTAGCTGGATCGAATACCCTTCAAAGGAGGTGCGTGATACCGCCAATGAAAAGATGATGGCCGATCCGCGCATGAAAGAGTTGGGCAACAGAATGCCGTTTGATGGCAAACGAATGATCTACGGCGGTTTTTCGATATTGTTGGAGTTGTAATGATTTGGCCGAAAATGGCGTCGTGATCGGGTCGCCAGCAATGGCGACCTTCCTAAAATCCTTCATTGACTTCCCAGGGTGCGCATTTAGGTGCGTCTGGTGCTTTTAATGGTAATGTCAAACACTTATGTGATTGAAATCCATCAAAATGGTTCAGGTTGGCAGATTGGCGCTCGCGGCGTATTCGGGTAACGTGGGATGAATAATTCTATTACCGACATCATTACCGCACGTCAGTTGCAGGAGAGTCAGAACATGGCAGTAAACGCACAGATCATCGGCATTGTCAGCGATGAATTCACCAACCCCAACACGGTTAAAATGCTGAATGAAGTCACGCGTCAGCTCAACGCACGCGGTTATAACGCGCTGTTGCTAAACGTGCATTCACGCGAGCACTTCCAGGCGGCACTGCGTAATGCGGCGGCGCTGGCGGTGGAGGGATTGGTGTTTCTGACGTCACTGTATAACGACGAACTGAGCCTCGCCGCCGATCTGCTGCCGCAGGCGAAAACCGTGCATCTTGGCCCGTCCAGCTGCGCGCAGGCCAATGTGGTGATCGCCGATGGCTACGCTGCGGGTGAAGAGATGGGATTACTGCTGTTGTCGCAAGGACATCAACGCTTTGGCTTTATGCACAGCCAGGACAATGCCGAGCCGGTGCGGCAGTTGAGCGGATTTATCGCCAGCCTGCAAGCCGAACAAAAAGAGTTAAAGATTCAACTGGTGGCGGGCGGAGACGATCGCGAACTGGCTTATCAAGCGATGATGACGTATTTGAAGAAAACCCGCGCGGCGGAACGCATTAACGCGCTGTTCTGCGCCAGTGACGTGTTAGCGTTTGGCGCTTTACAGGCGGTACGCGATTTCGCCCAAGGCGCGCATGTTGCGGTAGTGGGATTTGATGATGTCGATGAGGCGCGTGCGTCAACCTGGCATCTCACCAGCTGGGCGCAACGTCGGGATTTGCTGGTAGCCGAAGCGCTTAACCGTTTGCTGGACAATCGTGCTGATTCCAGCAACGCGTGGCAACAGGGCGAATTGCAGGTGCGCCATTCGCATCATGGTAAACATGTGCCGGGTGAAATGTCGCAGTGCGGCTGCGCTATTCGCCATTAAGCCTGCTTGCTGACCCGGCAGCGATGATGAGGGCGAGGCAGATTGTTTATCGGTTATGACGGAATACCGGTTAGTTAAGCCATTGCATAAAGAGGTAGCGGCGCGATAAATTGCGCCGCTACCGCATTTAGCTTAATGGACGTGTAAGCGGGCAGCCATCAGGGCTTTGGCCCTTTTCCAAAATTTAAAATGCGTATGTTGCCGTCTCAGCCAACTGTACAAACGGGCCCGCCAGCGTTTGATTATGGTGCGCAATAATCTGTTCGGCAGTAAGCAGACCGTTATCAACCGAAGTATGGGCATCCTGAATCAACACCACGCGAAAGCCGAGATCGGCTGCGGCGCGACAGGTGGTATCGACGCAAAATTCGGTTTTCATTCCCACCAACACTAACTCTTTTATCCCGGCCGCTTGCAGCGCGGTCAGCAACTGCGTGTCGCGAAAACAGTTCGGGTATCTCTTCTCAAACACAACATCCGCTGGCGCGATCGCGAGTTCTGCCACCAGCTGGGTTAGCGGGCTGTGGGCGGCAAAGGGTGAATCTTCTGGGCCAACATGGCGGGCAGCATATATCGGTGCCTGGGCGCTTCGTGCGCGGGCGATCAGCTGATTAATGTTGGATAAAACCGCGTCAGCGGCGAACGGCACGTGCGGGCCGCGCAATAATCCGTGCTGCATATCAATGATTAACAGGGCTTTAGGGCTGGCTGACGGCATGATGTGTCTCCTTTTTCATATAATGAACGGAGACCATTCCCCGTTCACAAATTGACGGGGCGGGGGAATCTATAAGCTTATGTTTTCGCTACAGATACACGCCGACCGCCGCCAGAAGCGGTGGTGGTGGTGGTCACTGTAGTCAATGCTTTGCAGGAAAACATGGTAGCTCACAGCAAATCAGATAGAAGTTGAACTTAACACAGCCGTGATAAATAACGCTAGCTGCGAGGTTTAACACATTTGGGTAAAAGCGAATATTTCAGAAAAAGGCGATGGTGGGAGCAAGCGCAAACGCATGAGGTTAACGCTCGCGAGAGACTGACTAATGTTTGGTGCCGTTTCCTTCGCCATCGCGACGGCGGAAAATGTGCGTCACATTGTCCGCGCTTTTCAGCGGCGTACCACTCTCTTCCGGGGTATCCATGTTGTTCATGACTTCAGCCATGGCGCGGCGCAGCGCTTTCTGCCGCTGAACATCAGGTTCGATCGCGGCCATGGCGTTAAGTTTCTCCAGCAGCGCGCGCGATGTAACCGGCGAGCGGGATTGCAACAGCTGTAACACCGCATCACCCATCAGGATGTCGGTGAGTCGTTCTTCATCACTTCTGTACATAGTCACTCTCACGTTACCGCAGCAGACCCGCGACAGGTAACAAAGTGGATTCAGTCTAAGGTGATGGCGCATATGAGGCGGAAACCACTTTGTTCTGAGCCAGGTAGCAGCGTGATATCAGGATTCCCGTTGCGAGCTAAACATCAGGCCGATTAACTGCTGATAGTGCATCTCTTCTTCCGTGCCGCGCGCCTGCTCCATGCGGCACAGCAGTTTGGTGCAAAGCGCTTTGCGGCTCAGCGTGCGTCCTGAATTCAGGATCTCTACCACCAGCTGTCCTAAGGTTTCCTGCTGCGAAGGCAGAGAAGCTTCTTGAAAGTAGCGCGCGATTGCGTCCGAGGCTGTTGAAAGCTTACGGTTGTGACGCATGGTTCCATCCTCCGGGGTTTACTTTTAAGCCACTAAAGTTATACAAATTAAATTAATCTGTACAGGAATCTACGCGTTAAATTGATAAATTTTGTACGCCAGACGCTAACCTACTGTTAACAATGGCTTAATCATCACTCAGGGTAGCGCTTATCTGCGCAGCACAAAATTCGTGCTAAACGACAGTCCTAAAAGGTTCCAAATTTGGGTTTAGTCATTTCTTGAGAATATTTCATCCAGGCGAAATGAACTTTATTTCCGCTCAGATAATGTTCGCTCAGTAAAATAAGCCAAATAATGCTATGACGAGACGCAGGGAATGTCACATGAGGTAAGTTGAGTTAAGGGCATTAATTTGCGAGGGAAAATATAACAGAATACAGAGGGATTAAGGGATTCTGCCCAATTTGATGAATAACTATCAATTAAACCGGCACGTCACATAGTAAAATTGCTTTGGTTAAATCCTGTGCGGCGCGGTTAATTAGGCAATCTGCCATTATCGACAGCAGGCACATTTAATTTAATTAATTTTTCTGAACTCTGCCTGCCAATAAATTTTGCGAAAAATTTACGCTTGCCTGAGATTTTTACGCGCTTTAGTCTGTGCCCGCAGTTTAGGGATTAATTTAATTTCAGCACGGGATATAAAATGAAAAAGAGTTTAGCCGCGGTAGGGATTATGGCCGCACTTTCCGGGACGGCTTACGCCGAATCTGCGCAATTCGTTCCTGATTTCTCCTCTGAGAGTTTTAGCGTTGCCACTTCAGTGGGAATGTTAAGTGGTAAATCCAAAGAGCTGGTTTATGACACCGGCAGCGCACGCAAAATTAGCCAGCTTGATTGGAAAATTAAAAACGTTGCCATTGTTAAAGGGGATTTATCCTGGGATGCCTACTCTTTCCTGACCTTGAACGCCCGGGGCTGGACCTCGTTAGCGTCCGGTTCCGGTCATATGGATGATTACGACTGGCAGAGCAGCAGCCAATCGAGCTGGACCGATCACTCTTCGCATCCTAATACCGATGTGAACTTTGCCAATGAATATGATTTGAATATTAAAGGCTGGTTCTTACAGGGTGACGAATATCGCGTGGGCGCGGTGGCCGGTTATCAGGAAACCCGTTTTAGCTGGACGGCTTATGGCGGTTCTTATAATTACAGCAACGGTGCGTTTGTCGGTGATTTTCCGCGCGGCGCGCGCGGCATTGGTTATAGCCAGCGCTTCTCCATGCCGTACGTTGGTTTAGTGGGCCGCTACCGCATTAATGATTTCGAATTTAACGCGCTGTTTAAATTCAGTGATTGGGTGAGCGCGCATGATAATGACGAACACTATATGCGTGATTTGACCTTCCGCGAGAAAACTTCCAATTCACGTTATTATGGTGCGACGCTGGATGCCGGTTATTACCTGACGCAACATGCTAAAGTATTTGCTGAATTTAGCTACAGCAAATATGAAGAAGGCAAGGGCGGAACGCAGATGATTGATACCACCAGCGGCCAATCGGCATCCTTTGGGGGTGACGCAGCGGGTATTTCTAACAAGAACTATACCGTTACCCTTGGTTTACAATATCGCTTTTAATTCGCTTTGATTTAGCAGGTGCGTGCTGATGCGCACCTGCATATGAATAAAGCGGTCAATGCGCTACCAGTCCCCATCTGTAGAACGGGAAACCGCTTCCCAACGATCAATCTCCGCGCTATACGCCGCCAGCTTTTCCCGCACCAAACCCAATGCATCGCTGCCCAGCAACAAATGTGCAGGCGGCTGTTCACTCTCGATCAAGGTCAATATCGCGTGCGCGGCCTTAAGCGGATCGCCCAACTGCTTGCCGCTTTTAGCTGCCCGCGCCGCGCGGATAGGATCGAAAAGCGCATCATAATCCGTGATGCTGCGGGCGCTGCGCACCATGGATCGTCCCGCCCAATCGGTACGAAACGATCCCGGTGCGACCGCGGTCACATGGATGTTGAAAGGCGCTAACTCTTTGCTCAGCGTGTCAGAAATGCCTTCCAGCGCAAACTTGCTGCCGCAGTAATAGCTGATGCCGGGCAGGGTGATAAATCCCTCCATCGATGTCATGTTGATAATGTGTCCGCGTCGGCGCTGGCGCAGATAAGGCAACAGCGCTTTGGTCATGGCAACCGCGCCAAACACGTTAACGTCAAACTGATGCCGCATCTCGTCCAGCGACGACTCCTCCATCACGCCTTCGTGCCCGTAACCAGCATTATTCACCAGCACATCAACCGCGCCGATTTGCTGCTCAACCTCGGCTATAGCGGCATCAATCGCGGCGAAATGGGTAACATCCAGTTCCAGCGCGTGCGCGTGCTGCGCATGCAGGGCTTCAAACGCGGATTTTGCTGCCGCGTTGCGCACGGTACCGATCACGCGATAGCCGCGTGCTAAGGCTTCCTGCGCCAGGGCGCGGCCAAAACCGCTGCTGACGCCGGTGATTAACAGGGTTTTTATCTGCTGCATAGGCTCATCTCCTGCACTCAAGGGAAGATGCATGATAGGGTGGTTTCCGCGCGGATTTAATGCCGGATCCGCTGCTTATCTTGCCTAATCTTATGAGTATGATGATGACAACGCCCGCTCAATCACCCATGGTGCAACTGCTTTCCGCGCTGGCCCCGCAGGAGGGCTACAACCTCACCGCGCTGCCCGATGTGCGTATTTTGCGATCTGACCGGCCGCTGGCGCGCACGCCGGTGCTCTACGATCCCGGCATTGTGTTTGTGTGTCAGGGATCGAAGCGCGGCTTCTTTGGCGATCGGGTCTATCTGTACGATGAGCAACACTATTTGGCCGTGTCGGTGCCGGTGCCGTTCACCATGGAAACAACGGCCTCGGCAGACCATCCGCTGTTGGCGATCTATATGCATCTGGATTTTAACGTGGTGACGGAATTGCTGCTGCAACTGGCGCAGCAGCAGGTGCCGCTAACGGCGAAAGCGGCGCAAAGCATGATGTCCAGCCCGATGGATGAGGCGCTGCGCGCTTCGGTGCTGCGTCTGCTCAGCGCGCTAAATCACCCGCTGGATGCGGTGATGCTCGGCCCAGCGCTGGTGCGGGAGTTGTATTACCGTGTGTTAACCGGCGCGCAGGGCAACGCGTTGCGCGCGGCGCTGACGCAGCAAGGACAGTTTGGCAAAGTGGGTAAAGCGTTACGCCATATCCACGCGCACTATGCGCAGCCGCAGAATCTGGCGCAGCTGGCAGCCGAAGCGGGCATGAGCGTCCCGACCTTTCATACCCATTTCAAAGGCATTACGCAGCAGTCGCCGATGCAGTATGTGAAATCTGTGCGTTTGCATCAGGCCAGGATGTTGATGGTGCGGCAGGAGATGACCGCCGCCGCGGCGAGTCACGCGGTTGGCTATGAAAGTCCGTCGCAGTTTACCCGTGAATTCAAGCGGCTGTTTGGGCTGCCGCCCGGGGAAGAGGTCAAACGTATGCAGCGAAGCTTTGCGGTGCCGCCCGCGCAGCAGGCGGCGGCGTTCATCTCGTCGCACTGAAAAGGTAGGGCATTTACCGCTACCCCAAACCGCGCCGCATGCACTATAAATGATAACAGTTATCATCACATGTCGAGGGTTTCATGCAGGATGCAGCAGAAGCGATAAGCACCGATTGTTGCGTGGTAGGCGGCGGGCCAGCGGGGCTGATGCTGGGCTACTTACTGGCACGCGCTGGCGTGCGCGTGGTCGTGATGGAGAAACATCCCGATTTTCTCCGCGATTTTCGTGGCGATACCATTCACCCTTCTACGCTGGAAATCATGCGCCAGCTCGGTTTATTGGATGAGTTACTCGCCTTGCCGCACCAGCGTGCAGAAAAACTTCAGGCAGAAATCGCCGGACACGAAGTGACCATGGCCGATTTCTCGCGCTTGCCGGTGCAGTGCCGCTTCATCGCCTTTATGCCGCAATGGGATTTCCTTAACTTCCTGGCGCAGAAGGCCGCGCAGTTCTCCGGTTTCACCCTGCTGCAATCCACCGATTTCAGCGAGCTGCTTTATGAAAAGGGGCAACTGTGCGGCGTGAAAGCGTTACAGGGTAACCGCGAGTTAACCCTTCGCACGCGGCTGGTCATTGGCGCAGATGGCCGTAATTCTCAGGTGAAAAGTCAGGCGGGTTTACTCGGTAAGAGTTATGGTGCCTCGCGCGATGTCGTGTGGTTTCGCCTGGATAAACAGCCGGACGATCCGCAATTAGGCATGGGCCATAAAGGGCCAAAGCAAAACTTCATTGTTATCGATCGCGGTGACTTTTGGCAGTGTGGCTATACCATTGAAAAAGGGCAGTTCAGCGCTTTGCAGCAGCAGGGCCTGGAGGTATTCAAAACCACTATTGCGCAGGTCGCACCGTTTAGCCTGCCGCGTATGGCGCAGCTTACTAGCTGGGATCAGTTTAAATTGCTGTCGATACGTATCGATCGCCTGGAGAAGTGGAGTAAGCCAGGCGTGTTGTGCATTGGCGATGCCGCACACGCCATGTCACCGATTGGCGGCGTTGGCGTCAATTTGGCGATTCAGGATGCGGTGGCGGCTGCGAATGCGCTGACCCAACCGCTATTGCGCAGCAATGTGACGCTACGCGATATAGAAAAAGTGCAGCGGCGCCGTCAATTCCCCACGGTTGCCACACAGTTTCTGCAAATCAAAATGAGCAGCAATAAACGGAAAAGCCGCAAGCCCAGCAAGGTGCCGCAAATCATTGGCCGTTTCCCCTTTTTGCGTCATCTGTTTGGGCGGCTGATCGGCTTAGGATTTCGTACCGAAAAACCTGAGCATATATAAGCCGTTGTTATTGATAAGCGCAGCCGCATTGGCTAAAAAAAAGCCCGCAAGCGCGGGCTGGGAACGTTATCCAAAGAATTCATCTCGTAGCAACGCATTGCTGTGTGTTGCGTCGCTATAGTAGCAACGTTTCCAGAACTGTCGAGAAAATGATCCACGAGTTATTTTTCTGGCAGAGATAAACATTCTGTTTATTGCAGATTAGCAATGCGTCGCGGCGCTTAATCCTGCCAGCGATCCAGCACGCGTTGGCGTACGTCCTCGGGATAACCTTGCGCGAATGACGCGTGCAGATGACGCTGCGTTTGTAGCGTATCGAACACCACTTTCGCACCTTTGCCCGCCACGTACTCTGCTTCGTCGTAGCACTGCGGCAAACGGATCACCCGTTGATCGTCAAACACCACGCGGCGGCCCACCGGATGCACGCGTGTGGACAGCGCCCAAACCACTTCGCGCAGGTTAGTGGGGTCAAAATCGTCATCCACCACGTAGACTTTCGGGATAAACACCATCGCATCGGTTTTGAACAGCACCTCACCGATACGCTGCGTCAACTCTGCGCTGCTGACGCCCGGCAGCCGTTCACGCCAGTTTTCCGGCATCACGATCAGCAGCCAATGTACGGTGGAATCTTCCGGGATCCACGCGGTTTTTACCGGCAAATCGGCGGCGCGCAGATGGGTCAAGGCATCGGCGGCTAATCCCATCGCCCATAAGGTGTGCGATTCATCAGTGGGGCGACCGGTGATCGACATCGGCCAAATGGGATCGTCACGGTGCGTAATGGTTTCAACGTGGAAAGTAGGTTGCGTTGACGAACCTTCGCCCAGGTAGCCGCCGTATTCACCGTAAGGGCCTTCCTGACAATCGCGTTCAATTGAGACGTGGCCTTCAATCACAATTTCAGCGCTGGCCGGCACCTCTAAATCAAGGCTGACCGCTTTTACCACCGGTACCGGTTCGCCTGCTAAGGTGCCGATGTAATCGGCTTCGTCGGCGTTGGCCGGGATTGGAATGCCGGAAACGCAGGAGATGGCGGGTGCAGGCCCCTGCACCAGCGCGTAAGGCATCGGCTCGCCGCGCGCCACCCATTGCGTCCAGATCTGACCGATATGTTGACTCGGTACAATCAACCCGACCATGCGCTTGCCATCCACTTTCATCACGCGCGCAATCGACCAGTTCACCCATTTGCCGTCCGGCGTTTTGACAATCAGCGTGCCCCACGTGTTGGCGTAGCGGCCGCCATCTTTATCGTGCGCGAACGGAATCGGGAAGCGATCGAGATTGGCCTCCGCGCCGCGCAGGATATTCTGTTGGCATTCAGCTTCGGCCGAGGTCACGCGCACCGGCGGAATGCCCTCTTTAAGACGCGCTGCGGATAACGCTTCGATGATTTCCGGGCCGCTGCACTCAGGGGCTAAACCCAGCGACATGGCGACGCGCGCGTAGGGTTTATCGGCGCAGGAAGAGAGCGCAGCCGGGGCGCCAAACAGGCGAAAACCGGGCGCAACGCCGGCGACACGATGAAACAGCGGCGCGGGCGACTGGATTTCATAGCTGCGGCGCGTGATGGCGCTCGGCTCAAAATCGCCGTCCACTTCACGATGCACATGCATGATGTCGCCCATCTCATCCAGCGCCGTAATAAAACTGCGTAAATCAGGGTAATATTTCATTAAACTCTCCGTGTGCTGCGTTTACCCGCAGCGGACTGACAAATATGATATAGTTTAAGTTCGAACTGTTAGTGTTCGAACTATAGGTTCGTGGATTTAGGGAGTCAAGCGCGTCAATGTCACAACATCCTGAGTTAATTCTGGCTGCACCCTTGTGGCCGCACGGCGATTGTTCGTTAATGCATCTGGTGCGGCGCGCGGGACAACACTCCAGCACCTGCTGGACGCAATGCGTCGATACCGGGCTGTCGGCGGTGCAATACGCCATTTTGGTGGTGCTGGCGGAAGAAACGGAATGCGATCAGCAAACGCTGGGTAATCGGGCTGGATTTGATAAAGCCACCGGCACCTATCTCATTGATCGTATGAATAAAAGCGGCCTGCTGCGGGTTGATGTCGACAGCAACAATCGCCGCCGTAAACTCGTCACGATGACGCGTGAAGGGGAAGTGATGATGCAACGGATGATCGCGCAGGCTAAAAGCGCCGAGCAGATGATCACCGCTGGATTAAACGCGCAGGATGTCGCCGATCTGAAACGCTTGCTTAGCAAGCTGGGTGGATTGCAGGAGCCTGAAGAACATGCCGCAGAGCAAAAGTCGTAAAGCGCTAACCGCGCCGAAACCGGATCTCACCATCGGTTTCCTGCTGATGAAAAGTTTTACCCTTGCCTCCGTCGCGGGTTTGGTGGAATCGCTGCGCTTCGCCGCCGACGAGTCATTTTCCAGCCGCCAGATTTTCTGCCGCTGGGAATGGATGACCTGCGATAACCAGCCGATCACCGCCAGCTGCGGCTTGCCGGTTTCGCCGACTGCCGATCTCGATTTCAGCAAAGAGTGGGATTATTTCGTGGTGGCGGGCGGATTGCTGGAAGAGACGCGCCAGCCGCCGCTGTGGTTGTTACAGGCGCTGCGCGAGTTGCATGCGCGGAGTGTGCCGATCATCACCTTGTGCAGCGGTGCATTTGTCGCCGGCAACGCCGGATTGCTGGACGGTCGCCATTGCGCGATTCACTTCACCACGCGCGATGAGTTTCGCCTGCGTTTCCCCAAGGCGATTCCGGTGATCGACAAAACCTACATCAAAGACGGCGGGATTATTTCTTGTCCGGGCGGCACGGCGATTGATTTGGCGGCTGACCTGATCCGGCAACATTGCGGATTGGTGCGTTCGCAAAAGGTCCTGAAGTATCTGCTGGTGGAAGAACCCGCCGCGCCGGTGAAAAAGCCGCAGAAAAAAGAGACGCTCAACGAACCGGATGTGTACGAGAACGAACTGGTGAACAAGGTGATTGAGCTGATGAAACACCATCTTGATTCGCCGGTGCCGCTGGCGGAAGTGGCGCAGTTTGCTGGCGTAACGTTCCGTCAACTGAATCTGATTTTCACCAAGTGCACCGGCTATTCTGCGGCGGTGTACTGGCGCAGAATGCGGCTGGAACGGGCGCGTAAACTGATGGCCGACTCCAGTAACAGCATCAACGCCATTGCCACCGCCACCGGTTTTGCCGATGCGTCCCATCTTATCGCGTGGTTCCGCAAACAGTATGGCGAAACGCCGAGTTCATTCCGCAAACGTCGGCGTGAAGTGGAAAGATTGGTGAAAGAGTAGGGGCGAAGCTCGCCCCGGTAGCGATCTAACGACTGCTTTTCGACATCTCGCCCGCCACCCGCTGTGGCGGGCGACTTTCATCCAGCGAAGCCGCATCATCAAGGCTGCGCGAAGCGGTTTCTGGCGCGAGGAACCATGACACCAGCAAGCCAATAAAGGTGATGCCCGCCGCGATGTACATGGTGGCACCGATACCGATGGTTTGCAGCGAAATCGGAATCAAATAGGTGCCCACCGCAGCGCCAATGCGTGACATGGAGGTGCCGATGCCCACCGCGCCAGCACGGATTTCGGTGGGAAAGATCTCGTTGGGATAGACCAGTTGCAGCACCTGCGCGCCGCCAATGAACAGCGCATAGGCACCGAACATCAGCAAAATCAGCGGCGAAGGCCCGTCAGGCAGCGCGCCAAGCATCAGTAGCGCCAGCCCCGACCACAAGAAGCTGTGCAGCAGCAGTTTACGGCGTCCAAACGAGTTGACCAGACGCGTGGCAATCAAGCAGCCGACCACGAACAGCAGCGTGATGGCAATTGAACCGTAAGACGCCCAGTTACCGCTCAGGTGCAGCGCATCCAGCACCTTTGGCGCGAAGGCGTAAACCGCAAACACCGGAATCACCGAACAGGTCCAGAAAATCGTGACGAATGCCATACGCTTGCCGTAACCCGAATGCAGCAGGTGGCTAAACGACAGATTTTTACTCTCGGTTTGCTGCGGCAAATTTTTCAAACTGAAATCGGCACCGTACACGCGGCGAACGATCGCTTCGGCCTCCTGTTTACGCCCTTTGCTCAGTAACCAGCGCGGTGATTCCGGCGTGCCGAGGCGCACGGCAAACAACATTGCGCCAATCACGGCGGTGCTGGCCAGCGCATAGCGCCATGCCTCCACGCCTGCGAAGTTGAGAATCGCTTCACCCACCAGATACGCGGTTGCCGCTCCGGCAAACCACAAGATGGTTAAAGTGGCGAGGCAAGGGCCGCGCGATTTCTTCGGCATAAATTCCACCAGAAAAGCGGTCGCGACCGGATATTCAATCCCCACCGCCACGCCGGTGAGGAAGCGCAGCGCGAATAGCGTTTCGCCACTTTGCACCCACAACTGCGCCACAGAGCAGACAATAAACAGCGTTGGGCCAACAAAGTAGATCAGACGACGGCCGAGGCGATCGGTAAGTGCACCGCCCAGAAAGCCGCCAAAGAAAATCCCAATCAGCGCGGATGCGGCAATCAAGCCTTCCCAAAAGGCGTTCAATCCTAATGCTGGCGACACTTTCGTCATGGCTATGCCAATAATGCTTAATACATAGCCATCGACGAAAGAGCCGCCGCCTGAACGCACTGTGAGCAGGCGATGAAAACGGTTAATCGGTACATCTTCAATAGTAGGATGCGACATGTTTTACTCCTGTCTTTTCCCGGCGCAGTCATTCGTCACCAGGGCGATGAAGACGAATAAATGAGGTAAGGCGTGATGCCTTAATTGCAAAAGCACGCAGGATGAATATAAATTTGCTAACAACGTAAGAACGTTATCTACCACAGAATAGTAAAAGACGGTTTTTTAGCGCTAAACCAGCGTTTTCATGCGGGTATTCCTCCGGTGTAGAGTAGGCGGATAAGTGAAACAGGCAATACGATAGCTTTATTATTTATTTAAGGGATTAAACGGTTTTCATCTATTTTCAATAGTGTTACCGGGTCGCCATAAATGGCGACCTGACATAATGTTGAGCCGCAGCTGACAATATTACGCAGCCTCAGTGACCTTTTTTGCTGCCACCACGCGTGTTGACCACCAGCAAATCAGCGATCCCAGGCTGACCATCGCGGTGCCTTGCCAGAACGACAGGGTTAAATGTGAACTCAGAATAAAGGCGGCTAAAATCGACGAAATAATCGGAATAAAGTAGGACGCCGCCGCCAATACCGTGACGTTGCCATGCAGAATGCCCACATTCCACGCTGCATAGCCAAAGCCCATGGCCATCGCGGCCAATGCCAAACTGATCCACACCTGCGCGGATAAGTTAAACGGCGGCTGCGGCGCGCTAAGGAATTTAACCCACAGCGTGAGCGCAGTTAAAATAAAGAACAACGTGATGCCATTACTGCCGTTGGCAATTTTTTTGGTGACCACACAATAAATTGCCCAAATAATCGCGCCGCTAAAGGCCAGGCCATAACTTAACGGGTTATCCATGACGTTATTCGCCATTTCACTGAATGAAAAACCCTGATCGCCGCCCAATACGCGACAGATTCCCGCCACCGCGAGCAGCACGCCGGGAATAATCAGTGGGCTGGTGCGTTGTTTATTCACAATAATAGCCAGCACAATCGTCATGCTCGGCCATAAATAGTTCACCATGCCGACTTCAATGGCCTGGCGGCCGTTGTGCGTAAAGCCCAACGACAGCGACAGGCAGAGTTCGTAGCACACAAACAGCAGGCTACCGATGAGTAAATAGCGGCGTGGAAAGCTGCGCAATTTCGGAAAGCCTACGGTGAACAGCAGCAACAGCGAACTGCAGGTATAAATGAGCGCAGCGCCGCCAACCGGGCCAAAACCTTCACTGACGCTTTTGATCAGTCCAACTATCGCGCTCCATAACAAGATGGCAATCAAACCAATGAGCGTCGCTTTATTCTGGGGCATAACCCGCTACCTCTTTTATTAAATGTTCACCTGCGCAGCGGGTGACAGTGCCTGACGTGCTCAGGCTAAATCCAGCATCAAAACTATGCCGCCTGAACCTCAGTGTAAATACGTTGTGAACGGCGTTCAACGCAGAATGTGATCGCTCTCAGAAATCATGTGGAAAAATTCTACCTTAAGAAAAATAATTTAAAGCACTGTATTAAATGAATAATTATTTTGTATTCGGTAAAAATCTACTGTGAATTCGTATTTGTTTTGTATTTTTTATGTATACAAAAAAGTTCACTGCATTGACCTTACCCCGCTCGCTATGCAAATTGTTAACAAACGCAACCTGATGGCGTTGCATTTGACCTGAATTCACCTGGAGAGCTACGCGATGACTTTTGACGGCATTTTTACCCCTGCAATTACCCCTTACGCTGCTGACGGCAGCATTGATTTCGCGGCCTTTGCTAATGTGCTGGAGTCGCTGATTGAAGCGCGCGTGCACGGTATTATCATCGGCGGCTCAACCGGTGAATATTATGCCCAAAGCGCGGAAGAACGCCTGTCGCTGGTGGAACATGCGCGTAAAGTGATTGGCAATCGCCTGCCGCTGGTGGTGGGAACAGGCGCGATTCGCACCGAAGATGCGGTGGCCTTCGCCACTCACGCTCGCGAGCACAAAGCCGACGCGATCCTGGTCACGTCACCGCCGTACGCGTTGCCCACCGAGCTGGAAAACGCCCACCACGCGCTGACGGTAGATAAAGCCGCGCAGCTGCCAATCATGCTTTACAACTATCCGGGCCGCATGGGCATTAGCATGGGCGAAACCTACTTCCGCGAAGTAAGCCGCTCATCCAATGTGGTGGCGATTAAAGAGAGCTCAGGCGATTTCAACAACCTGCATTTGCTGGCGTGCAAATTCCCTAATATTGCGCTCTCTTGCGGGTGGGACGATCAGGCGCTGGAGTTCTTTGCCTGGGGCGCGCGCAGCTGGGTTTGTGCCGGTTCTAACTTCATTCCACGTGAACACGTAGCGCTGTATGAAGCCTGCGTAGTGGAGAAAGACTTCGCTAAAGGCCGCAACATCATGGCGGCGATGATGCCGCTGATGAACTTCCTCGACGGCGGCAAGTTTGTGCAATCCATCAAATACGGTTCCGAGCTGATTGGCCTGAAAGCGGGTCCGGTTCGTGCACCGCTGCTGGCGTTAGACGACGCTGAGAAGGCGGAATTGCAGACCGTAATCGAAGGCGTGAAGCGTGGCGTTGCTGCGGCAACTGCGCAGTAAGGAGCAGGCATGAAAACGATGCAAACGCTAAGCGATGTGGTCAGTGTGGCGCGGGAACTGCGCTTCCCGGATAAAGCCTTTATTAATGGTCGCATGGTGGCGGCGGCGTCAGGAAAAACCCTGACCACCACCAATCCGGCAACGGGTGATGAACTGGCTGAAATCGCCGCCTGCGATAGCACCGATGTCAATCTGGCGGTGAAAGCGGCGCGCGCCGCGTTTGATGGCGGCAGCTGGAGTCAGGCGCACCCGGGTGAACGCAAAGCGGTGCTGCTGAAACTGGCCGCACTACTGGAGAACGAAGTCTCGCAGCTGGCGGTGATGGAGAGCCTCGACAGCGGCAAACCGGTGAGCGAATGTCTGGCTGTGGATGTGCCGGAAACCATTCACGTCATCAAATGGCATGCGGAAGCCATCGATAAGCTTTACGATCACACCGCGCCGGTAGGCAGCAGCGCGATGGCGATGGTGGTGCGCGAGCCGATTGGCGTGGTGGGCTGCGTGCTGCCGTGGAATTTCCCGCTGCTGATGCTGGCATGGAAAATCGCCCCGGCGCTGGCCGCCGGCTGTTCGGTGATTGTAAAACCGGCTGAGCAAACCTCGCTTACCGCGCTGCGCGTAGCGGAACTGGCGCATGAAGCCGGTGTGCCCGCAGGCGTACTGAATATCGTGACCGGCACCGGTAAAGACGTTGGCGAACCGATCGGTTTACACGCGGATATCGATATGGTGAGTTTCACCGGCTCAACGGCAACCGGTCGCCGCTTCCTGCACTATTCAGCCGAATCCAACCTGAAGAAAATTGTACTGGAGTGCGGTGGCAAGAACCCGGCGGTGGTGTTTGAGGATGCGGACGACCTCGCCAGCGTCGCGGCTAACGTGCTGAACGGCGCCTTCTGGAACATGGGCGAAAACTGCTCGGCGACCTCGCGTTTGCTGGTGCAGGAAAGCGTTAAAGAGAAATTGCTGGCGCTGATGGCGGAGCAAATTGGCGAGTGGCGCATGGGCAATCCGCTCGATCCAGAAAACCGTTTGGGCACCATGATCACTGCCGAGCACTTCTGCAAAGTCAGCGATTATCTGAAGACGGCGCGTAAAGAGGGGCTGCGCATTGTGCAGGGCGGCTTCACCGATCGCGGTATTTACGTGCAGCCAACCATTGTGGATGGCGTAACCGCCAAAAGTGCGCTGTTCCGCGAAGAGATTTTTGGCCCGGTGCTGTGCATCACCACCTTCAAAACCGAAGCGGAAGCGATCGCGTTGGCGAATGATACCGATTATGGTTTAGCCGCGTCGGTGTACACCGGCAAACTGAGCCGCGCCATTCGTATGTCGCGCGCGATTCGGGCTGGCACCGTAACGGTGAACTGCTTCGGTGAAGGTGATGCCACCACGCCGTTTGGCGGTTATAAGCAGTCAGGTTTTGGCGGACGCGATAAATCTGTCTTCGCGCTCGACCAATACACCGAGTTGAAAACCATCTGGATTGATGTGCCTGCCGAGTAAGATCCCCCGCGGCCTGACGTCGACGTCAGGCCGCTTTTTTGCGCCCGTTCTGTCCGTCAATATCCTGTAATTATTTTTGCCGTATACACACTTTTTCTGTAGGTTAAGCAGCATTGTGTTGCGCAATCGTTGCGCAAATTTTCAGGAAGAGCTGCACGTTCAGGAGGCCACATTGAGATCGGGAAAAGCTGCGCTGTATGAGGATTTAAAACGCCTTATTTTGACCATGGAACTCGACCCTGATGAAGTGCTGGATGAAGCCAGTTTTACCGCGCAATACGGTTTATCGCGCACACCGGTGCGCGAGGTATTTCAGCGTTTAGCCGGGGAAGGTTATCTGGAGATTGTTGAGAAGCGCGGCGTGCGCGTGATCCCGATGAGCCATTCGACGTTGCGCAACTTCTTCCTGGTTGCGCCGATGATTTACGCGGCGACCGGACGTTTAGCGGTGCAGAACTGCAAGCCGTCGCAGCTGAAAGCGCTGAAAGAGACGCAGAAACGCTTCCGTAA
This sequence comes from uncultured Pantoea sp., assembly GCA_966185695.1. Taxonomy (GTDB): domain Bacteria; phylum Pseudomonadota; class Gammaproteobacteria; order Enterobacterales; family Enterobacteriaceae; genus Pantoea. The sequence goes on from CBIFUL010000004.1 coordinate 20,072, forward strand.
AGCGGTGCAAAGCCGCGATGCCGAGGCGCTGGCGCTGGAGAATAATCGCTTCCACGAAATCATGGGCGAGATGGCGGCAAACCCCTATTTGCAGCCGAGTTTGGGCCGGTTGCTGATCGATCATTGCCGTATTGGCCATACCTTTTTCCGTCCGCAGAATGACGATATGGAGCGTCGCCTGCAGCTGGCGGTGGAACATCACGATGCCTTTATTGCCGCGATTGAAGCTCGCGACGAGCAAGCGGTGGTGGATCTGGTGTTCGAGCATTGGGAGCTATCGCGCGAGAATATGGAGATCTTTATCGCGCCGCAGGGGTTAACGGCAGATGATTTAGTGCAGACGCCGCTGGCTAAGTAATACCTTCTGATTTGACCGCCGCCAGCGCCTGTTGGCGGTGATCCTTCTTTAAACATCCTTTTTTCAATCACGTTGTTTGTATGCAACTCATTAACCGCACATTCGGTAGCGGCGCGATTTATCGCGCGAACCTGAAGCAGCGGCGTAGCTGAAAGAAGCGCAATAAATTGCGCCGCTACCAGATCACTGCCACCCGCTCACCGCGCAAATTCATCCCCCCATTCATTCAAAAATAAACACGCAAATTATGAGATCCATCACGCATCCTGAACTGGATCGCGTTGACAACAATTCGGCAAAGTCAGTAATGTTTTATACATCACGTATACATTAAATATACATGAATGATGCATTGAATTATTACGCTTTACACCATTAAAAACCCTACAGGATGCCCTTCTCATGGCATCAACAACACGTGTGTATTGGAGTAGCCAAATTGCAAAAGATAACCTCTCTGCCCGCCGATGATTCAATGCCGGGCTGGTTTCACACCAGCCGCGCGCGCACCCCGCGCCCGGCGCATATCGGTCAAAAGAAAGCGCGTTTCGCGATTGTGGGTGCGGGTTTAACCGGCCTGGCCGCTGCGCGTCAGCTGGCGCTGAATTTCCCTCACGATGAAGTGGTGCTGATTGAAGCACAGGAAGTGGGTTTTGGATCGGCGGGACGCAACGCCGGATTTGCCATTGATGTGCCGCATGATATCGGCGCCAAGGATTACATCGGCGATGTGGGCATCGCCAATCGTGTGCTCAAGCTCAATACGCTGGGGCAGAATTATCTGCGCGAGATCGTCAAACAGCACCAGATAGAGTGCCAGATGTCGGAGTCCGGGAAATATCAGGCGGCTGTTGGCGAGCAGGGCACGGCGATTCTGGAAGCCTATCGCAGCGGATTGGCTAAAATTGGCCGCGATTCTGAGATGATTTCCGGCAAAGAGCTGCCGGATCATATCGGCACCTCCTATTACCAACAGGCGCTGTATATTCCCGGTACCATCCTGCTACAGCCTGCTGCACTGGTGAAAGGCCTGGCGGATAACTTGCCCTCTAACGTCACGCTGTATGAATATACGGCGATCTCCTCGGTGGATTACGCTGACAAAGTCACGCTGATTCACGATAAAGGCAGCATCACCGCCGACACGCTGATCCTCGCCAACAATGGTTTTGCTTCGCACTTTGGCTTCCTGCAGCGTCGTTTGCTGCCCACTTTCCTGTATGGCAGCCTGTCGCGCCAGCTAACGTCAGATGAGCAGGCGCAGCTGGGTGGCAAACCGGTGTGGGGCGTGATTCCCGCGCATCCGTTTGGCAGCACCATTCGCCGCACGGTGGATAACCGTATTTTGGTGCGCAACAGCTTCAGCTTTCATCCCGATGGCCGCCCGCGCGAAAAGTATCTGCAACAATATCTGGCAAACCATCGCAAATCGTTTGAGCGTCGTTTCCCAATGTTGCCGAAAGTGGAATTTGAATATACGTGGAGCGGGGCGATTTGCTTATCGGAAAACCACGCAGGCTTCTTTGGCAAATTAGCACCCAACGTTTACGGTGCGCTGTGCTGCAACGGTTTGGGCATCACGCGAGGTACCGCGACCGGCAAACTGATTGCCGATATGATCGCCGGTGAACGCAATGAGCACATCGATTTCTTAACCGCGTCGCCGGGCCCGAACCCAACGCCGCGCGAGCCGTTCTTATCGATTGGCGTTAATTCGGTGCTGAAATGGGGACAATTCCGCGCGGGAATGGAGGTGTAAAACGTCAATTCACACGTGATGAACGGTAGCGGCGCAATTTATTGCCTATCTTTGCAGCGGCTGCGTGGCTGCGGGACGCGCAATAAATTGCGCCGCTATCAAGTAAGGGTGGATTACCTGTTTTAAGCCAAACCCTCAACAATGGTGATCATCGCGTCGGCCACCGCGGCGCGCTGCTGTTTCGCCTGTTGGTATTCAGCGGAATGATAACAATCGAGCGCGGTTTGATAATCGGGAAATTCAATCACCACGTGTTTAGCATATTTCGCGCCCTCCAGTGAGGTGGCCGTTTCTCCGCGTGCAATAAACCGCGCGTTATATTTCTTAAATGCCAGCGACGCCAGCTCAATATAGTGTTGATACTGCTCGGCATCATGAATATTAACGTGGGCGATCCAATAGGCGGACATTATTGCTCCTCGGCAGTGAGAATCGATTTCGCCAGGCTGGCGGCTTCGGTTAAATGCTGTTTGACCGCCTCTTTGGCCTGGTCGGGATTATTTTCTTCGATCGCTTCATAAATACGCGACATGCGCTCAAAACCCGCGACCTGACGTTCCGGGCTGCGCAAGGTCAGCGCACGTAAACGGCTAATGCGGCTGTTAAGGCGCTGCACGATTTCCCATGCAATATGATGTTTTGCAATCGAAAATAGCGCTTCATAAAACGCCTGCGACGCTTCAACGCGCTCAATGTCATCGTGATCGTGTGACGCTTTGGCGATGCGTAATAATTTCTGGTGCAGATCTTTTTTATCCTGAGCGGTGGCGACGTTTGCGCAATCTTTCGCCGCCTCCGATTCTAACAGCAGGCGAATATCATAAATTTGTTCGGCCACTTGCCAGGTTAATATCGCGACAATTGGCCCTTTCTTCGGCAAATTTTCAATTAATCCTTCCGCTTCCAGATAACGAATCACTTCGCGCACCACGGTTCGACTAACGCCTAATTCATCACACAGGCTGCGTTCAACTAAACGATCGCCCGCTTTAAAATAGCCGGAAATAATCGCCTGACGAACTTTAGCCAACGCCAGTTCGCGTAATGTCACCGGCGTGTTTTCAATTTTTAAGGAGTGACTCGCAACCATAATATTCTCTACGTTGAAATAAACCTTCAGGCTGAGCGAAATGTAAAATCCAGCAACCTTTTTACTATTAGCACTGTTTCCCGCGCGAAAGCAACGTTGCCGATTTTTGCCCTGCGCAACGTGGCTGCACTCCTCTACTCTGGCCGGTTCCCACCTGCGACAAAATCAGCGGTAGCTCACAGTTTCATCATGCGCTGGATCAATTGCGTGACGTCGGGCATGCGAAATAATAACTAAACGCGTTTATTCAATCAGTTAAGCACTTCCCCTCCAGTTAATCATCGCTGAATTTTATGACGGCAATCACAGGGTTTCATGATGTCTTCTTCGCCGCCGCATCCACCGGTCGGAAATTATTTTCCCTTGATTTAGCGGGGTTTCCGGCGGGTAAAGCCGCGCGAAACGCACAGATATATGAATATCGTATGATGGTATACCAACTTTTGACATACCTTAAATCCCGATGTTATACCCGTTCCAGACACACCAGATTAACAAACCGTTAACTTGAAAGAGGTTCAACCATGCATCCAGATATACGCAAGACATTCGTTACCACCGAAACCATTTATTCCGACGGCGGCAAAGCGGCCACCACGCCGCTGGTAATGATTGCGGCGGCTGCCGTGGTGAAAAATCCGTGGGCAGGCGAAGGCTTTGTAGAAGATCTCGCACCCAAAATTCGAGAAATGGCGCCGGTGCTGGGCGAGCTGTTGACCAGCCTGATCGTGAAAGAAGCGGGCGGCGGCGATAACGTGGTGGCCTACGGCAAATGTGCGGTTGTGGGATTGAACGGTGAACTGGAACATGCTTCCGCGCTGATTCACACGCTGCACTTCGGCAATCACTATCGCTCGGCGGTGCAAGGCAAAACGTACCTCGCGTTTAACAACACGCGCGGCCCAGCCAACACGCCGATTCTGGTACCCATGATGGGCACCGACGATGAAGGCACGCGTGAGCACTATCTCACCATGCAGTTCAACATCAACGATGCGCCGTTCAGCGATGAGATCGTGATCGCGCTGGGCGCGGCATTGGGCGGCCGTCCGCATCATCGCATCGGCAATCGTTATCTTGACCTGAAAGAGTTAGGCCATGACCAGAAAAACCCAGCAGCTATCTGAGTTTGATCTCCAGGTGAGTTACCTGGAGGCAGGACAGGGCGCGCCGCTGGTGTTGATCCACGGCGTCGGCATGAACGCCGACGCCTGGTTCCCGCAGATGGATGTGCTCAGCCATTACTTCCGCGTGATCGCGGTGGATATGCCCGGCCACGGCGAGAGCAGCGGGTTTCGCCATGCGGCGACCCTAAAAGATTACGTGCAGTGGCTGGCCGCGTTTCTGCGCACGCAAAATGGCGCCAGCTTTGCGGTAGCCGGACACTCAATGGGCGCGCTGATCGCTGCGGGCATCGCCATTGATTATCCGTCGCTGGTCAATCACGCCATCGTAATGAGCGGCGTATTTAAACGCAGCGATGCGGCGCGTAACGCGGTGTTAAAGCGGGCGCGTGAACTGGTGAGCGGCGACGTGCGACTCGATGCGCCGCTGGATCGCTGGTTCAGTGACGATCAGCACGAACAGCCGCTGCGTCAGAAAGTCGGTACGTGGTTGCAGACGGTGAATCTTGACGGCTACGCCCGCGCTTATCAGGCGTTCGCGGCTGGAGATCGCTTCTATTCCGATCGCTGGAACGAAATGCAGTGTCCGGTATTGGTGATGACCGGTGAACTGGATGCCAATTCGAATCCAGAGATGACGCGCCAAATGGCGCAGGCCGCGCGTCAGGGACAAGCCGTGATCGTCGCTAATGCCAAACACATGTTGAATCTGACGGATGCCGACCGGGTGAACCAGGAAATAGTAGAGTTCCTCAATCCGGTTGCTGCCGCCGTCACGCATAAAGAGCCTGTAAAGGAGTAACTTATGGACGCAGATAAACGCAGACAGTTACGTGACGCCTTTGGCGCCTTCATGACCGGCGTCACCGTGGTCACAACCAACGACGCGCAGGGGCAGCCGATTGGTTTCACCGCCAACTCGTTCTCCTCGGTGTCGCTGGATCCCGCGCTGCTGCTGGTGAGCATCGATAAGCGCTCCGCCAATTTCGATAACTTCACGCAGTGTCCGCACTTCGCCATCAACATTCTGGCGGAGCAGCAGAAAGAGACGTCGAACATCTTTGCGCAGAAAATTGCCGATCGCTTCTCGCTGATCAACTGGCGTAAAGGCGAACAGGGCACGCCGCTGCTGGATGACAGCTCGGCCTGGTTTGAGTGCTCGATGCATCAGGTGGTGGATGCCGGCGACCACGCCATCCTGATCGGTAAAGTGGAAAGTTTCGAATCAACCGGCACCGCGGGATTGGGCTACTATCGCGGCGCGTACTTCACGCCGTACCAGAATGCGGAGTCGCTGATTGCTGGCCCGAACGTGGTGGTCAGCGCGCTGATTGAATCCGCAGGCCAGGCGCTGGTGGTGCAGCAAGAAGAGGGCTACGGCTTACCGTCGCAGAAAGTCAGCGGCCGCAGCGTTAGCGAAACCCTGGCGCTGGTGTTTAGTGAACTGAACATTGATGCCAATCCGGGCTTTGTCTATTCGATCTACGAAGATCGTCAGAAAAAGCAGCAGCATATTGTGTTCCTGTGCGCGCAGCCAACCGGCAGCACCTTGCCCGCGGTGAAGCAGGGCGAATGGGTTGATCTCGCCAGTCTGGCGCAGTTGTCGGTGCCGGATAGCGCGCTGAAATCGCTGCTCGATCGCTTCATCCGTGAATACGCGGTCGGCAATTACGGCCTCTATTATGGCGATGAAGCGCAAGGTTCGGTGCGCCAGTTCTTTACCCCAGCGCGTCAGGAGGTGGTATGAAACTTTCCCTGTTCCTGCATATGGAACGCGTGTCGGCGGATGACACGCAGGTCAAGCTGTATGACGAGATGATGGAACTGTGTGAAATTGCTGACCAGGGCGGATTGCACGCCATCTGGACCGGCGAACATCACGGCATGAATTTCACCATCGCGCCCAATCCATTCATTAATTTGGTGGATATCGCCAGCCGTACCAAAAATGTTCGCCTGGGCACCGGTACCGTGATCGCCCCCTTTACCCATCCGATTCGTTTGGCGGGTGAAGCGGCGATGACCGATTTGATCACCAAAGGACGGCTGGATCTGGGCATTGCGCGCGGCGCCTATTCGTATGAGTACGAGCGTCTGATGCCGGGCATGGACGCGTGGGAAGCCGGTCAGCGCATGCGTGAACTGGTTCCAGCGGTAAAAGCGCTGTGGAAAGGCGATTATGAGCATAAAGGTGAGTTCTGGAATTTCCCGTCCACCACCTCATCGCCGCAACCGCATCAGCAGCCGCATCCGCCCATTTGGGTGGCGGCGCGCGATCCCAATAGCCACGAGTTTGCGGTGAAGCACGGTTGCAACGTGCAGTGCACGCCGCTGCATCAGGGCGAAGAAGAGATCACCCGCTTGATCACCACCTTCAAAGCGGCCTGCCAGGAGTTCGCCCCGGCGCAACTGCTGAAAATCATGCTGTTGCAGCACGGTTTTATTGCCGAAGACGAAGCGGATGCGCAGCAGGCGGCGGAAGAACTGAACCGCTTCTACAACTACTTCGGTGCCTGGTTTAAAAATCAGCGTCCGGTGCAGCAGGGGTTAATTCAGCCGCTGAGCGAAGAGGAGATCGCCGCCAACACCTATTACACGGTAGAAGGCATGCGCCAGAACCTGGCGATTGGCAATCCCGATCAGGTGATTGCGCGCCTGAAGAATTACGAAGCGATGGGTTACGACGAATATGCGCTGTGGCTGGACAGCGGCATGACCTTCGAGCGTAAAAAAGCCTCGCTGCAACGCTTTATTCAGCACGTAGCACCAGCCTTTCACTAAGCGGAGACGTCATGGAATCTTTCAAACTCTACATCGACGGCCAGTTTGACGCCGGCGCCGCAACTTTTACCTCGCTCAATCCGGCGACCAACGCGCCGTGGGCGAATATTGCCGAAGCGTGCAGCGAGCAAACCGATCGCGCCGTGCAGGCCGCCGCGCGGGCGTTCGAATCGGATGCGTGGCGCGGATTGACGGCGGGCGCGCGTGGCAAATTACTGCTGAAGCTGGCGGATTTGATTGAACGTGATGCGCCGAAGCTGGCGCGGCTGGAGACGCTCGACACCGGCAAAATCATCCGCGAAACCCGCGCGCAGATTGCCTACGTCGCCGAGTACTACCGTTTCTATGCCGGGCTGGCCGACAAAATGGACGGCGCGACGCTGAGCATCGACAAAGCCGACATGGAAACCTGGATCAAACGCGAGCCGGTCGGCGTAGTGGCAGCCATTATTCCGTGGAACAGCCAGCTGTTTCTCTCGGCGGTGAAAATCGGCCCGGCGATCGCCGCCGGCTGCACGGTGGTGGTGAAAGCGGCGGAAGTCGCGCCGACGCCGCTGCTGGCCTTTGCAGAACTGGTGCACGAAGCCGGATTCCCGGCGGGTGTGATCAATGTCATCACCGGCTTCGCCGAAGGCTGTGGCACGGTGCTGACGCAGCACCCGCAGGTTGACCATATCGCCTTTACCGGCGGTGCCGACACCGCGCGCCACATCATCCGCAACAGCGCGGAAAACCTCGCCAGCACGTCGCTGGAGCTGGGCGGCAAGTCGCCGTTTATTGTGTTTGCCGACGCAGATTTAGACAGCGCGGCGAATGCGCAGGTGGCCGCGATTTTCTCTGCTTCCGGGCAAAGCTGCGTGGCCGGTTCGCGCCTGCTGGTGGATGAGCAGATCAAAGACGCCTTTATTGAGAAGCTGACCAGCAAAGTGCGCGGCATTGTGATTGGCTGTCCGCAGCAGCCGGAGACGCAGTTTGGCCCGCTGTGTACCGAACGTCAGAAACAGAATATCGAGCGGGTGGTGAATCGCAGTCTGGAGCAGGGCGCGCGCCTGGTGCTGGGGCATCAGCCAATTGAACGTCCGGGCTTCTACTATCCGCCCACCATTCTGGATTGCAGCGCCGTGCCGGACGCGGAGAGCGTGACGCAGGAGCTGTTTGGCCCGGTGTTATCGGTGCTGACATTCAAGGATGAAGCCGACGCCATTCGCCTGGCAAACGGCACCGAATACGGCCTCGCCGCCGGAGTGTTTACGCAAAACCTGACGCGCGCGCACCGCGTAACGCGCAAGCTGCGCAGCGGCGTGGTGTGGCTGAACACCTATCGCGTAGTGTCGCCGCTGGCCCCGTTCGGCGGCTACGGTAAATCCGGTTTTGGCCGTGAAGGCGGCATCGACGCCGCGCTGGAATACACCACCACCAAAACCGTGTGGCTGCGCACCAGCGATGAACCGATTGACGATCCGTTTATTATGCGCTGAGTGTGATCTTTTCATTCTTTGCACCTTCGGTAGCGGCGCGATTAATCGCGGTAACCTGAAGTAATAGCGTAGCGGAAAGATGAGTAATAAAGTGCGCCGCTACCCGAAGTGCGCTCTCGTAATTGTTAACTGACAAGCATCACTGAATAAATTAAGCACCAGGAGTTGTACGCCAATTCTTTATAAGAAGACGAAATAATATTCGTCGGGATGGCTGTGGCTTATTGATACGCGAGGAAAGTTTTACCCACATTATAAAATAATCCCATTTTGAGAATTGGAGGGTACGGTGAATACACAACCACGTCAGAGTCAAATAATAGAGAATAAGTCGGTGGATTATGTGCCGGAATCAGAACGTCACGGCAAATCCCACAGTTTATTTACCTTATGGTTTTGTACCAATATCGCGCCGTTAGCGGTAGTCAGCGGGGCGATTGCCACCGAAACGTTTCATCTGAATGTCATCTCTGCATTAACGGCGATTATTGCTGGTCACCTGTTTGGCGGTATTTTCCTCGCGCTCACTTCAGCGCAAGGGCCGAAAGTGGGCATCCCGCAAATGGTTCAAAGCCGCGCGCAGTTTGGTCGCTACGGCTCGCTGCTGGTGATCAGCTTTACCACGGTGATTTATCTCGGCTTCTTTATTTCCAATATTTCGCTGTCGGGCAAGGTGATCAATAACGTCTTCCCCTCGATTGCCGTTAGCAGCGCGACGGTGATTGGCGCGATGCTGGCAACGGTGATTGGCATTATTGGCTATCACTTTATCCATAAAATCAACAAAGTGGGTGCCTGGGTAATGGGCGCGGCGCTGCTGATTGGCCTGGCAATGATGCTGTCGCAGCCTCTGCCGGCGGACTTCTGGCAGCGCGGCAGCATGAGCGCCGCCGGCTGGTTTGGTACCTTCTGCATCGGCGCGGTGTGGCAGATCAGCTTCTCGCCGTACACCTCGGATTACTCGCGTTATCTGCCCGCCAACGTCGGCATTGCGCGTCCGTTCTTTGCCACCTATTTGGGCGCATGCGGTGGCACCATTCTGGCGTTCGTGTTCGGCATGATGGCGGTGAATATTGCGCCAACCAGCGACGCCATGATGTCGGTGCGTCACGCCACTGGCTGGCTCGGCCCGGTATTAATGGCGCTGTTCCTGGTGAACATTATTTGCCACAACTCCATGAACCTCTACGGCGCGGTATTATCGCTGATTACTGCGGTGCAAACCTTCCGTCCCCGCTGGACGCCAGGCGCAGCGGTGCGCTTGATCTTCTCTGCGGTGGTATTGATTGGCAGCGTACTGGTGGCGCTGGCGGCATCGGAAAACTTTGTCTCGTTCTTTATTAATTTGATTCTGGCATTGATTGCGGTGTTAATTCCGTGGATTGTAATTAACCTACTGGATTTCTATTACGTTAATAAGCAGCGCTACGACGTGGACGCCATTTTTAGCGCGGACGGCGGACGTTACGGTCTATTAAATACGCAAGCGCTGCTGGTCTATTTCGCGGGCATTGTGGTGCAGATTCCATTTGTGGAAAACGCCTTCTTTGCCGGTCCCTACGCGAAATTAATTCCGGGCGTGGATATATCGTGGATTATTAGTTTGGTAGTGACCAGCATTGCGTATCCGCTGTTCCATCGCAAAAGCCAACCGGCATTTACCCACGCCAGCAACAGTAAAGCGTAAAACGCCCGGTCAGCCACGGGATAGGGCGGCATGATTGCGCGATAAATCGCGCCGCTACCGAATTGTGCGAATTAAGGCATTGAGCCTAATGACGTACACACTTGGTAGCGGCGCAATTAATTGCGCGATCCTAACCTGTGCCCGCAAGCAGCGAAGGCGCAACAGCATGACGCACCGACGCCAACAGCTGCTGCGTATACGCATGCGTGGGTTGCTGCCAAATCTGTTGATGATCGCCTTGCTCGACCATTTCTCCCTGATACATCACCATCACGCGGTCGGCGATATAGCGCACCACCGCTAAATCATGCGAAATAAACAGCAGCGACAGGTTGCGCTGCTGTTTCAACCTCACCAGCAGATTGAGAATCTGCGCCTGCACCGACACATCTAACGCCGACACCGGCTCATCGCAGATCAGCAAATCCGGGTTGAGGATCAGCGCGCGCGCAATGCCGATACGCTGGCGTTGACCGCCGGAAAATTCATGCGGATAGCGCTGCAACGCGTTTGCAGGCAGGCCGACCTGATCGAGTATTTCATGCACCGCGCGGATTTGCTCCGCGCGCGAGCCGCGCCCATGCACGCGCAGCGGCGTGCGCAGAATCTCTTCCACGGAATGGCGCGGGTTCAGCGACGAAAAGGGATCCTGAAAAATCATCTGGATGCGCGGACGCAGCGCGGCACGTTGCCCGCTACGCAGACGATCGATGCGCTGAGCGTTGAAAGTGATATGGCCGCTATCAGGTTGCAGCAGGCCAAGCACCAAACGCGACAGCGTCGATTTACCGCAGCCCGATTCGCCCACCAATCCCAGCGTTTCACCCGGTTGGATATGCAGCGAGACATCGCGCACCGATGCGCTGCCAACCGGCATGCCGGGATAACGAAAGTGCACCTGATGCAGCGCCAGCAGCGGCGCAGCGTGCACATCGATGTTCGGCAGCGCCAGCGGCGCAGGCGTCAACAGGCGCGGTGGGCCGCTGGCTTGGTGCTCAATTTCGGTCAAGCGACGTTGGCGATAGTGCGGCGGTGCACCGGCATGTAACGATGCCGCCAATAAACCACGGCTGTAAGGGTGCTGCGGCTGATGGAACAGCGCCGCTTTGCTGCTCTCCTCGACTTTCACGCCGCGATACAGCACCGCCACGCGATCGGCGTATTGTTCGACCAGCCCCAAATCGTGGGTAATAAACAGCACGCTCATACCGAGTTCGTGGCGTAGACGATCGAGCAGTTGAAGAATCTGTTTTTGTACCGTGGCATCAAGCGCGGTGGTGGGTTCATCGGCGATCAGCAACTGCGGCTCGCAGGCAATGGCCATCGCAATCATGATGCGTTGGCGCTGCCCGCCGGAGAAGTGGTGCGGATAATCATCGACGCGCTGCTGCGCATGCGGAATATTGACCTGTTCCAGCAGCGCAACCGCCCGTTGCCGCGCGTCCCGCCGGTTTAACCCCAAATGCAACTGCACGGTTTCGGCGATTTGCTGGCCAACGCTTAATACCGGATTTAGCGAGGTCATCGGATCCTGAAAGATCATGGCGATGGATTTGCCGCGCAGACGCCGTAGCGTGGCGGGCGGCTGCGCTAACAGATTCAAACCCTGATAGTGAATTTCACCGGCTAATACCGCATTCGGCGGTGCCAGCTGCAGCGCCGCCAGCGCGGTGAGCGATTTGCCGCTGCCGGATTCGCCCACCAGCGCCAGCATTTCCCCGGCTTGCAGGCTGAGGTTAAGATCCTGCACCGCATAGCGATCGCCAAAGCGGGCGCTGAAGTGACGGAATTCCAGAATAGCGCGCATCATGCAGCTCCTTTACGGCGTGGATTGAGCCAATCATTAAGCGCATCGCCCAGCAGGTTCAGCGCCAAAATGGTCGCGGCCAACGCGCTGCCGGGCAGCACCGCTAAAAACCAGGCGTTTTGCAGCGACTGGCGACCATCGCCAATCATGCCGCCCCAGCTGATGCGGTTGGGATCGCTAAAACCCAGAAAGCCCAGCGACGATTCGGTGAGAATGGCGCTTGCCATCATCACCGACAGCGTAACGATCAGGGTCGGCAGCAGGTTAGGCAGCAGCTCGCGCAGCAGAATACGCAGCGAACTGTAGCCCAGCGTTTGCGCCGCCAGCACAAACTCTTGTTGGCGCAGCAGGCGGCATTCGGCGCGCACCAGCCGCGCGATCATCGGCCAGCTCGCCACGCCAATGGCGCAGGCGATGTAATTAACCGTGGGCTGACCTATCGCCACTAACACCACCACCAGCAGAAATGCCGGAAAGGTTTGGAACAGTTCGCTGATGCGCGTAATGACGCGATCGGTAATGCCGCCAAAATAGCCGGCGCTGGCACCGGCCAGCAGGCCAATCACCAAACTGACCAGCACCGCCGTCGCGCCGATATGTAATGACACCCGCGCGCCGTGGAAAATGCCGGCGGCAACATCGCGGCCAAGCGAATCGGTGCCGAGCGGGAATTGCGCGTCGTCGCCCGGCCATAAAAACGGCTGCGCCACCATCTCCAACGGATCGTGAGGAAACAGCCAATCGGCCAGCAGCGCCATCATCAGCACAGCCACCAGCAGCAGGCTACCGATCAGCGCTTCCAACGAGCGGAACAGGCGACGCCAGCGCGACGCGACGGGCAACGCGATGCTGCTCATGCACATTCCTCCATGCGCGGATCGATCAGGCTTTGCAGCAGATCCACCAGCACGTTAACGATGACGACCATCAATGCCGACAGCAGCAAAATGCCCAGCACCACGTTGAAATCACGCGCGATGATCGCTTCCATCGCCAAACTGCCTAACCCTGGCCAGCTGAACACGGTTTCAATCACCGCCGCGCCGCCAAGCAGGTTACCGAAGTAAAGCCCGGCCACAGTGGTGACTGGCGTGAGCGCGCAGCGCAGCATGTGGCGCAGCACAATGCACCACGGCGACAGCCCTTTGGCATGGGCGGTGCGGACGAAATCCCGATCGGCCACGTCGAGCAGTGCGCTGCGCGTCAGCCGCGCATAGATAGCGATGAAGTAGCTGCTCAGCGCCAGCACCGGCAGCAGCGCGTGACGCAGCTTATCCAGCAGCGCACCGGCGTTGGACAGCTCGGCCCCAATGGTTTGGTTGCCACCGCTTGGCAACCAGTTAAGCTGTACGGAAAACAGCAGCAGCACCAGCAAACCAATCCAGAAGCCGGGCAGCGAATAAAGCAGCAGGTTCACCAGCGTCAGCAGGCGATCGGGCCACTTATTCGCCCACACCGCCATGATGACGCCAAAGCCAATGCCGACCAGCAGCGCAACGGCCTGCGCCAGCAGCATCAGCAGCAGCGTGTCGGGTAAACGACCGACAATCAGCGTGGTGACGTCGGTCCCAAAGCGTGGCGAGTAGCCCAGACTGAAATGGGCCAGATGCCACAGATAATTCCAGAACTGCGTCAGTACCGGCTGATCGAGGCCATATTCCGCGCGCAGCCACGCCATGGTTTCCGCCGAGGCGCTGCCGGATTGACTCGCCATCACATCCACCACGTCGCCCGGCACCAGCTGAAGCAGCACAAACACCACCAGTACAATGCCGAGCGCAGCGGGTACGGCGTGCAGCAGGGCGCTGCGCAGCGCGTACAGCACGCGTTTGCTGGTGCGCGACAGCGGCAGCAGCGGTTGGCGATCGGCGCTATTACTGCGCGTCATCAAAGGGTCCATTGCGCCCCCCGATCCCAATGCGGCGGACGCAGCGCGGCATGGAAACCGTTTACCAGCGTTAAGGTGTCGTAAACCGGCAGGCCAAAGCGCGCCTGGAGCAGCGCGCTAAACGGAGCGAGATTGGTGCATTCCAATAGCAACGCGCCGCTGTGGGGGAAACGTTGCAGCGCGGCGGTGGCGGCGCTGAGCACTTCATCAGCCAGCGTTTCCCACGCCACGCTGCTGTCACCTTCACGGATGGATCGCACAAACTCAGAGTCCGGCGGCATGCCCGCCACCTGCGCATCGGCTGGAATGCCGACGCGGGTGAGATAATCTGCTTTCAGCGTGCTTGCATCGAAGGTGAGAATCAGCGGCGGTTTATGGGCGGGCAGGATCTGACACAGGCTGACATATTGCAGCAGGCTACTGGTGACAATCGGCACCGGCGACCACGCCGCTAACGCTTGCTGATACCAGGACAAATACCCGCAGCTGGTGGTTAAGCCATCAACGCCCTGGTCAATCAGGATTTGTGCCGCGCGCTTAAAGGGTTCAAGCAATGCGTGTTCGCCCAGATGTCCCATCCGTTGGGGAATGGCTTCCTCCACCACCTGATATTTCACCGGAAACGGCCAGGTCTGCGGATTACCAATATCGCCCTGATAACGGCGAAACGCGGTTTTAACCATCAGAATGCCAAGGGTTGCGGGCTGATAAGTTGGATGACTCATGATGATTCCCTGAAAGGTAAACGCAATGCTTAATGAATGCGACGTTAGCAAAGCGTTATTCCGGGCAGAATGAATTTAAAGCGCATAACTAATGCGCTAATGAGATAACGAGAAAAAGTCATCACGTGGGCGGTAGCGACGCAATTAACTGCGCAATGAATCGCGCCGCGACCCAATATGCCTACAACGGATTGTTGGCTTATTTAACTGATGGCATTAATGCTTATTTTTGCGTTGCTTCTACCCACACGCTGGATAAATTCCCTTCCAGGCCATCGGCGGTCGGCGAATGGTCGTGTACGCGCTTATTGCTGATGGTAATAAACTGTGGCGACGCCAAATTCACGTCTGGCAATTCACGCTGCACGATGTCCTGAAACTGTTGGAATTGCGCCACGCGTTTTGCCGGATCGTTTTCTGTTTGTGCCGCTTCCAACAGCCGATCGACCTCGGCATTGTGATAATGGGAAATATTGGTAAAGGGCACGCCGGGACGATAATTCTGCGACCAGTACAAACGCTGAACGCCAACGGTGGGATCATAGAGATTGGCGTATTGATCGATAGAGAACTGGAAATCACGCTGGGTGAAAACACGCGTGGCGTAGGTAGACAGATCCTGCGAACGCAGTGTGGCGGCGATGCCCACGCGCGCCAACGCGGAGCGGACAAACTCGGCGTTGCGGCGGAAGGTGTCGTCAAAGGTGCTGTAATCCAGCGTGACGCGCAGGCGCACGCCGTCGTCACCTTTCTGATAACCGGCTTCATCCAGTAATCTATTGGCAGCGGCGAGATCGTATTGATACGGTGAGGGCTTGGTGCTGTGGAAGGTTTTCAGATTTGGCCCAACCGGCGTTTCGGTTGGCGTGGCATAGCCAAAATAGACCACGTTCAGCAGCGCTTTGCGGTTGATGGTGTAGGCCACCGCCTGACGCACGCGCGCATCCTTGAACACCTTGTCATCCAGATTAAAGTGAATCGACGCCACGCTGTTGGAGTAGTTATAGCCTTGGGTGCTAAACACCAGCTGCGGATTCTGCTGCAAACGCTTTAATTCGCTCAACGCTACCGGCGTGCGATAACCGATATCGGCTTGCCCGGTTTGCAGCGCCAGCGAACGCACGGTGGGATCGGTCGAAAACTTCACCACCAGCCGATCTACGTAGGGTTTCGGCGCATCCCAATACTGCGGGTTGCGCTTGTAGAGGATGTAGCTGCCGCGCTCCCATTTCTCAAAGAGGTACGGCCCGGTGCCAATCGGCGCGTTGTTGTTAGGGTTCTTCAACACATCACTGTTTGCATAAATATGCTTTGGCAACATCGGCGTTTCACCGGCGGCAAATGCGGTGATCAAGTACGGCGCAGGATGGCTCAGCACCAGCACCGCCGTTAAGTCATCGGGCGTTTCGATACTGGCAACGTTAGCAAAGGTCGATTTGGCGCGCGGATGGGTTTTCTTCAGCAGATCCAGCGAGTAGGCGACATCGGCTGAGGTAAACGGCTGGCCATCGTGCCATTTCACGCCTTTCCGCAGATGGAAAGTATAGCGTTTACCATCCGGGCTGATTTCCCATGAGGTCGCCAGCTGCGGCAGCGGATGCAGATCGTAATCGTAGGTCAGCAACCCTTCGTTGACCTTGGCGCTGCTGGCGATCACCGGCTGCGCCACCGTGGCGAGTGCCACCAGTGCCGACGGTTCGCTTGGCAGAATCAGGGTCAAGGTGCCGCCTTGTTGCGGCGTCTCGGCTTGCGCCTGATTTAAGGTGGAAATTCCCAGCAGTGTAAATAATAAAATCCAGCTAAAAAGCCGTAATGAATGCATTGTAATAACCCTTTCTGGATAATAGATAGCGAGGCAGGCTCAGGGAAATTAGCAGCTGGAATCTGTTTTTCCTATTAACTAAAGTGGCATTGGATTGCCGGGAAACGGATATTACCGCGCGAATGGATAGGTAATAATTCAGGTGCGCATAAACGCGCACCCGGACTATTAATTCAGCGGCGTGACCTGCTTCAGATGCATAATCACCACCAAACTTAACAGCGACAGCACGGTTGAAATTAATATCGCGGCGGAGGTGATGTGTGCATCGCGGCGGTAATATTCTGCCAGCATAAACGGCCGCGTACGGCTCTGCGCTGGCGCGGGCTTTTGGCCGACTCTCGATAATTTTCTCCAACGGCTGCAAACGTGCCATGCCGCTAACTGATTAAGTCATGGTGGCCACACGTTGATTAGGCGTTTTTTGAACAGATTTTAACGCTGGACTCAGTGACAGATTCAAAACCCTGCGCCTGCAGAATCGCTTGTGCAACGGGTGACGTCAGGAAGGCGGCAAACGGCTGCGCAACGTCGCCGATCTGCGCGAAAGCGTATTCCGCCTGCACATTGTAGCGGGCAGGGATATCAAACAGCTGCAGTGCCGCAACCTGCTGCAAACGCGGCGCATAGCTGCGATAGCCGATAAACAGATCGGCGTAATGATGTTCGATCAACCATTTGGCGGCCAGCTCGCCTGCGGGCAGCGGCAAACTGTCCGTTCCGCCGACCAGTTTTGCCGCTTTGCGTTTGAGCTTTTCACCTGCGCCAGCGTGTCGTTGTTCAATGCGATCAAATAGCTGCCAGGTATAATCGCCACAGGGATCGCACTGCGGCGTTGACGTCGCAAGTCGCGCATCATCCCGTAGCAGCAGGGATAACCAATTATCAGTTTCCGTGACAATGTCACGCCTGGCGGTCAGACATAAGCGATTGGCGGCGAAGATTGCGCTGTGCTGCGCCAGGCCTTGCTGCACCAGAATTTGGGGATGCAGCCGATTAGCGGAGGCGAACAGATCGCAGCGTTCTCCTTGCTCAATGCGCTGGCGCAGCATGCCCGCTGGCGCAAAGTCTGAGGTGACGTTGTAACCGGTTTGCGCATGAAAGGCCGTTACCAGCGCCGGCCACACGGCGCGTAAACTACCGGCGGCTAGCAGGCGTAGCGTTGGCATGATAATGCGTCCGGTAGAAGCGTTGATACCATGCGTCGGCCTGTTGCTGCATGTCGATATCGCGGAATTTCTGTGGGTAGAGTTTCTTGGCCATCCACAACTCGCCCAAACCAATGGCTTCCGGCATGGGATATCCCCAGGCTTTGGCGTATTCCGGCATCAACCACACCTGATGGTTCTTCACCGCAGCAATGCTTTGCCAGTTCGGATCGTGGTAGATATCGGCAACTACGTTTGGATAGCGATCCTGCACGAATATCACCTGCGGATTCCATGCCACCACTTGCTCCATGCTGATCTGTTTGAAGCCCTGCACCGTGGCGGCCGCAACGTTGAGGGCGCCTGCGTGCGCCATCATCAGGCCGGTATATTTGCCGGAGCCGTAGGTGGTGAGATCGGGATTCGCCATGTAGGCGCGCACGCGCTGCTGGGCGGGGAGATCCTGGAGGCGGTCGCTAACCAATTTGCGTCCGGCAAACGCGGCGTCAATTAACGCTTTGGCCAGCTGCGGCTTATTCACCACCTCGCCGATGAGCGTGATGCCCTCCTTGATGCCGCGATCGTAGGCTTGCTCTTCGTTCTGCATGGTGGGATTGATTTTACCTTGCTGACCGGCATCATCGTGGCGCAGCGAAATCGCCAGAACCGGAATGCCCAGCGCAGAAATTTGGTCAATCATCTCTTTCGGCGCGTAGTTGGTGACAAACACCACCTGCGGATGCAGCGCAACCAGCTGTTCCAGATCGACATGCGTCAGATCGCCGAGCGGTGCTTTATGGGTTAATTCCGGCACCAGCTGCGCATAGCCGTCGCCAAGCTGCTGTTTCCAGTTCGCCAAAATGCCGACGATTTTATCGGTGGCGTTAAGTTGCACCAGCAAATTGAGGGTTTGATGTTGCAACACCACCACACGATCGACGCGATCGGGGATGGTCACCTGACGCCCAATTTGATCGGTCACCACGCGGCTGGCATCGCTGGGTAATGAGGTGAAAGTCAGTACGCCCGCCACTATCAGGCGGCTAAAAAGTGAGTTCATGAACGCTCCCGGTTTCGATATGCACGGGATTATATAACGATGGCGGGTTTCTGGAAACTAAACGGGGAAGGGGCGGCGACAAGCCGCAGTGACAACTGCTAAGATATGCCGCTGGCAGCAGTGTAATCGGCTGTCTTTCACCTGAATACTTATTAAACATTGCCACCCCGTGCAAAAAGACGCGGTGCGCATGGAGTTTTTTCGGCTATGTTTCACGATTTCGGCATTATCAATTTATGGACTTTTCTTGCAGGCGCTCTGGTGATCATTCTGCTGCCTGGCCCAAATAGCTTGTATGTGCTGCGTACCGGCATGAGTCGTGGAAGTCAGGCCGCGTCGCGTGCGATTGCAGGCGTGCTGCTGGGCGATCTGTTTCTGATTTTCCTGGCGTGGGCGGGCGTGGCGACGCTGATTCGCACCAGCCCACACATCTTTATGGTGGTGAAATATCTCGGCGCCATGTTCCTGCTGTATCTCGGCGTGAAAATTATTTTAGCGGCGCTACGTCAGCGTGGCGCTGACCAGCCGGTTGAACCGGTGAAAGAGGAAAACTATTTTCTGCGTGCGATTTTACTCGGCATCACCAATCCGAAAGCCATCCTGTTTTATGTGTCGTTCTTTATTCAGTTTATTGACCCCGCTGTCACGAATACGGGCCCTGCGTTTGTTTTGCTTGGCGCGATGATTCAGTGCATTAGCCTGAGCTACTACCTGACGCTGATCGTCGCCGGGCGCGTGATGGTGCGTTTTTTGCGTAATCGCACCCGCTTAGTGAAACTCGCGAATATGCTAACCGGCATGCTGTTCTTTGGTTTTGCGGTGCGTTTGGTGAGCGCGCAAAACTGATGTCAGACGGCAGCGCCCGCTCGGTGCGCTGCCAACTTTTCAACCTATTCCTTCTGTCATTTCCTTCTCATGAGCGCTAAATCAGCGAATAAATTTCATTTAATGTTATTATGAAATTTATTTTTCTCTTTAAGTGAATTGGCTTCATGGCATTAGCAAAACAACAACAGGCCGATATGCTGCTGGTGGCGACCACGGCGATCGCCGCATTCGGTTGGATCTGTTCACGCGAAGCGGTGGCGGACATGCCGGTCATGGCTTTTATCGGTATTCGCTTTCTACTTGCCAGCGGAACCTTGCTGCTTTTTTGTCGTGCGCCTGAAATGCGCCATACGCTGCGCCATATCCAGCCGGTGTTGTTGAGTGGATTGCTGCAAGCGGCGAATATCTTGCTGTGGATTTATGCGGTGGCGCGCACCCAATCGTTGGGTGAGGGCGCGTTCATCATGAGTTTGTCGATGCTGTTTGTGCCGCTGTTTGCGTGGATGATTTTGCGCAATCGTCCGGCCAGTTCCTTCTGGATTGCCCTGCCGCTGGGCATGTGTGGTCTGGCTTTGCTCACCATCAAACAGGATTTGCGCTTTGAAGTCAGCCAGCTGCTGTTTCTGGGTGCCGCGCTACTGCAGGCCATCTATTTTTGCCTAACCACGCGCTTTGCCAGCACCGTACCCGTGCGTTCGCTGGCGGCGGTGCAGCTGGGCTGTACGGGTATTTTGGCGCTGCTGTTATCACTTATTTTTGAGCATTGGCCGCTGCAACCGGGATTTGCTACCTGGATGTGGCTGCTCGCCAGCACGTTGATCGCCACAAGTTTACGTTTTTGGTTACAGCTAACCGGACAAAGCATGACCAGCGCAGCGAACGCCGCGTTAATTATGATTCTGGAGCCATTATTAACCGTGCTGGCGGCGGCGTTATGGTATGGCGAAAGCATGACGCTACAGCAAATGTTGGGCTGTTTGCTGATTCTGCTGGCGCTGTTTTATTACCGCTGGCGGCAGGCACAGGCGTTAAAGTCACGATGAATAAGGCTACCTAAGGGCTTTATAAACGCTTATAGTTACAACATACTGTTAGGCGTTAACTATCACTGCTTTGACATCGGCGTCGGTAAAGTCAGACAAGGAAAGGTAGGGAAAAGTGCAGGGCAACAGAACGTTGCCCTGCAATCAACTACTCTGCGCGCAGCGGTTCACCGCGTACCGGTTTTTCACCGGCGACAAAGTAATCCGCTTCACTGCGCGGCAGCGGCTGGCGGCCACGAATGTTATCGGCAATTTTCTCGCCGATCATGATGGTGGTCGCATTCAGATTGCCGGTAATGATCAACGGCATAATCGAGGCATCAACCACGCGCAACGCTTCTAAACCGTGCACGCGGCCTTCGCCATCCACCACCGCCATCGCATCGCTACCCATTTTACAGGTGCCGCAAGGGTGATAAGCGGTTTCTGCATGGTTGCGCACAAACTCATCCAGCTGTTCATCGGTTTGGCAATCTAAGCCTGGGCTAATCTCCTTCCCGCGATATTTATCCAGCGCTGGCTGGTTAATGATCTGACGGGTGATGCGAATCGCATCGCGGAATTCGTGCCAATCCTGCTCGTGCGCCATGTAGTTGAACAGAATCGCCGGATGACGACGCGGATCGCGCGATTTGATACGCACATGGCCACGACTTGGCGAACGCATCGAGCCAACGTGGCATTGGAAACCGTGCGCTTCCACCGCGTTGGAACCGTTGTAGTTAATTGCCACCGGCAGGAAGTGATACTGAATATTCGGCCAGCTGAACTCTTCGCGGCTGCGAATAAAACCGCCGCCTTCAAAGTGGTTGCTGGCACCGACGCCGGTGCCCTTGAACAGCCACTCCGCGCCGATTTTCGGCTGATTCCACCACTTCAGGGCCGGATAGAGCGAAACCGGCTCTTTGCACTCGTACTGCAGGTACATTTCGAGGTGATCCTGCAAATTCTCGCCAACGCCTGGCAAGTCATGCACCAGCGGAATCCCAAACTGTTGCAGCAGCTGCGCGGCACCGACGCCGGAACGTTGCAAAATCTGCGGTGAGGCAATCGCACCGGCGCACAGCAGCACTTCACGGCGCGCCATCACCTGATGCGAGGTGTTGCTCGCGCCCTGCAAATACTGCACGCCAATCGCACGCTTGCCTTCAAACAGAATGCGATCGGTGGTGGCGTGCGTGATGATTTTCAGGTTCGGAAGCTGCTTTGCGGTGTCGAGATATCCGCGTGCGGTGCTGGAGCGCCGTCCTTGCTTCGTGACGAAGCGATCCATCGGGCCAAAACCTTCCTGCTGATAACCGTTCAAATCATCGGTACGCGGATAACCGGCCTGCACGCCAGCTTCAATCATCGCCGCAAACAGCGGATTATTATCCGGTTTGCAGGTGGTAATGCTGACCGGGCCTTCGCCGCCGTGATAATCGTTCGCGCCGATATCGCGGGTTTCCGATTTGCGGTAATAGGGCAGGCAGTTGAGATAGCTCCAGCTCTCTAATCCTGGCTGCTGCGCCCAGTTATCCAGATCCATCGCGTTGCCACGGATATAGCACATGCCGTTGATCAGCGACGAGCCGCCGAGACCTTTGCCGCGTCCGCACTCCATGCGGCGATTGTTCATGTGCGGCTCGGGTTCGGTTTCATACGCCCAGTTGTAGCGTTTTCCCTGTAACGGGAAAGCCAGCGCTGCAGGCATCTGCGTGCGGAAATCAAAGCGGTAATCCGGGCCGCCCGCTTCTAAAAGCAGCACGTTTACGCTGCTGTCTTCGGTCAGTCTTGTTGCCAAAACGTTCCCTGCGGAGCCGGCTCCGATAATGATGTAATCAAATTCCATTAGTCGTCCCTCAGGTTAAAGGTGATGCCTTGACTAGTTTGAGGTGCAGGAGGGCGGCAAACGCGTGAGTCCCAAATCGCTTACTGATGTAAACGATTCGGGTGGACGAGAGCAGCCGACGCACCTGCGACGTAAACTCAGACAGGGCTATTAAAATACTGATTGAAAACGGGTTAACTCCACCTGCACTGACTTCACCTGCGTGTAGTTTTGCAGCGTCATCAAGCCGTTTTCGCGACCAATACCGGAATGCTTGTAACCACCAACCGGCATTTCCGCAGCGGATTCGCCCCAGGTGTTGATCCAGCAAATTCCCGCTTCAATCTGATGAATCACGCGGTGGGCGCGGTTAAGATCCTGCGTCACCAAGCCCGCGGCTAAGCCGTACTCGGTGTCGTTAGCGCGGCGCACCACTTCGTCTTCGTTTTCGTAAGTCAGGATTGACATCACCGGCCCAAAGATCTCTTCACGCACGATGGTCATATCATTGCGGCAGTCGCTAAACACCGTAGGCGCAACCCATGCGCCATGTTCAAATTCCGCGCCGCTCAAACGCTGGCCGCCGCACAGCAGACGCGCTCCTTCGTTGATGCCGGATTCAATGAAACGCATAACGTTGTCACGATGGGAAAAACTCACCATAGGGCCAAAATTGGTGGCGGCGTCGTTGAGATCGCCCGCTTTGATACGCGCTACGCGTTCAAGAATTTTGGCTTCAAATGCCGACTGCAAATGAGCAGGGATGAATACGCGCGTGCCGTTGGTGCACACCTGGCCCGAGCTGTAGAAGTTGGCCATCATGGCAATGTCCGCCGCGAGATCGAGGTCGGCATCATCAAAAATGATTAACGGAGATTTGCCGCCCAGTTCCATGGTGACGTCTTTCAGCGTTGAACCTGCCGCATTCGCCATCACTTTTTTGCCGCTGGCCACGCCGCCGGTGAACGAGACTTTATCAATGCCGGGGTGATCGGTGAGCAATTGGCCGGTGACGGCGCCGCGTCCGTTCAGCACGTTAAACACGCCGTCAGGCACGCCGGCTTCGCTGTAGATCTCCGCCAGTTTCAGCGCGGTGAGCGGGGTGACTTCGCTCGGTTTGAAGATCATTGCGTTACCGGCCGCCAGCGCCGGTGCGGATTTCCACAACGCGATTTGAATCGGGTAGTTCCATGCGCCAATGCCCGCCACCACGCCGAGCGGTTCGCGGCGGGTGTAAACGAACGAGGTTTCACGCAGCGGAATTTGCTGGCCTTCCAGCGAGGGGATCAATCCGGCGTAATATTCCAACACGTCCGCGCCGGTGACGATATCCACATACTGGGTTTCGCTCAGCGGCTTACCGGTGTCGAGTGTTTCCAGCGCCGCCAGTTCATCGTTGCGCTCGCGCAGAATATCTACCGCCCGACGCAGAATGCGCGAACGCTCCATGGCGGTCATCGCCGCCCACACTTTCTGGCCTTTTTTCGCGGCGGCGACGGCACGATCGACATCCGCGCGTTCTGCCTCATGCACCTCGGCCAGAACTTCGCCGTTCGCCGGGTTGATGGTTTGGAACGTGTTGCCTGCCGCCGCCGGCACCCGGGCGCCATCAATGTACAGGTGTTGCTCGTTGAATCGGGACATGATTTCTCCTTCCTCAGTGATTCGTGTCAGCAAGCTGCTGACGAATGAATTGGGTGGTAAGCGTTCGGGCAATATCCAGATTGAAGGGTTTGCCGCTCAATGCCGCGCGTAGCCATAAACCGTCAATCAGGGAAGCCAAACCGTGCGCGGCTAAACGCGCCCGTTCACGCGGTAATTCCCGCAGAAACTCGGCGGTCAGGGTCGAAAACAGGCGGCGGCTGCTCACGCGCTCCAGACGACCCAGCTGCGGCTGATGCATGCTGCTGGCCCAAAAATCCAGCCAGGCTTTCATTGCCGCGCTGTGCACCTGCGTGTCATCAAAGTTGCCTTCCACAATCGCCAGCAATCGCGCTTCGGTAGACGCTTGCGCCAAAGGTTGTAATCTGGCGGCCACCGCATCACGCAGTTGACGGGTCACGTCACGCATGGTGGCTTCCAGCAAACCATTTTTGTCCTTGAAATAGTGGCTGATGATGCCGGTCGATACGCCTGCACGCCGTGCAATTTGCACGATAGTGGCGTCGTTAATCCCGACTTCGTTAATGGTACTTAACGTTGCATCAATCAGCTGCCGACGACGTATCGGCTGCATTCCCACCTTTGGCATGACTCCAGCTCCACCACAATGTAAGGACACCATTAAAACTTTTTTTGATTGCACGTTCAATATAAAAAAGAAATTTGTTAGGATGCTGTGCTTCGAATGTTACAAAAACGCAGCGTGAGCCAAACAATGTGGCGCATTTTTACGGACGGGAGGAAAACAAGGCGTTAAGCAGCAACAAGATTATAAGAAAGGATCACGCTAAATCATTGTGTTATTACAGGAAATTAACCAGAGGTTATCGATGATTAATCCACCTGCCAGTGAAAAAGACAGAATCAATCCTGTGGTGTTTTACACCTCAGCCGGACTGATTCTGACATTTTCACTTGTCACTATTTTTTACAGCGACCTGGCCGCCAGTTGGCTGGTGACCGCCGTCAACTGGGTCACGTCCACCTTCGGCTGGTACTACATGCTGGCCGCGACCTTGTACATCGTATTCGTGATCTACATGGCGTGTTCGCGCTACGGCGCAATCAAACTCGGGCCGGAGCAGTCAAAACCTGAATTCAGCTTGTTGAGCTGGTCAGCGATGCTGTTTGCCGCGGGTATCGGCATCGATTTGATGTTCTTTTCGGTGGCCGAGCCGGTTACGCAGTACATGCAGCCGCCGGAAGGGGCAGGTGAAACCATGGAGGCCGCGCGTCAGGCGATGGTGTGGACGCTGTTCCACTATGGCGTCACCGGCTGGTCAATGTATGCGCTGATGGGCATCGCGCTGGGCTACTTTAGCTATCGCTACAACTTGCCGCTGACCATTCGCTCCGCGCTGTATCCGATTTTTGGCAAGCGTATCAACGGCCCGATTGGCCACACGGTGGATATCGCGGCGGTGATCGGCACCATTTTCGGTATCGCGACCACCTTGGGTATTGGCGTAGTGCAGCTCAACTACGGCTTGAACGTGCTGTTCGATATCCCCGAAGGCTTCACCGCGCAGGCAGCATTGATTGTGCTGTCGGTGATCATCGCCACCATTTCCGTAACCTCGGGCGTGGATAAAGGCATTCGTATTTTGTCCGAACTCAACGTGGCGCTGGCGCTGGGATTGATTCTGTTCGTGCTGTTCATGGGCAAAACCGACTTCCTGCTGAACGCGCTGGTGCTCAACGTTGGCGATTACATCAACCGCTTTATGGGCATGACGCTGAACACTTTTGCTTTCGATCAGCCGCGCGAATGGATGAACAGCTGGACGTTGTTCTTCTGGGCATGGTGGGTGGCATGGTCGCCGTTTGTCGGCCTGTTCCTGGCGCGTATTTCCCGCGGTCGTACCATCCGTGAATTCGTGCTGGGTACGCTGATCATTCCGTTTACCTTTACGCTGCTGTGGCTGTCGGTATTTGGTAACGCGGCGCTGTATGAAATCATTCACGGCGATGCCGGTTTTGCGCAGGAAGTGATGGCGCACGCCGAGCGCGGCTTCTACAGCCTGCTGGCGCAATACCCGGCGTTTAAATTCAGCGCCTCGGTGGCCACCATTACCGGCATGCTGTTTTACGTTACCTCAGCGGATTCCGGTTCTTTGGTGCTTGGCAACTTCACCTCGAAGCTGAAAGACATCAACAGCGATGCCCCGAACTGGCTGCGTATTTTCTGGTCGGTCGCGATTGGTGTGTTAACCATGGGCATGCTGATGACCAACGGCATTTCTGCCTTGCAGAACGCCACGGTAATTATGGGCTTGCCGTTTAGCTTCGTGATTTTCTTCGTTATGGCCGGTTTGTATAAATCGCTGAAAGTAGAAGATCATCGTCGCGCCAGCGCCAGCCGTGATACCGCACCCTATATTCCGGCCAGCAACGATCGTCTGAGCTGGAAAAAGCGTTTGTCACGCCTGATGAACTATCCTGGCACGCGTTACACCCAACAGATGATGGAAAATGTGCTGTTCCCGGCGATGCAGGATGTGGCGAAAGAGCTGGAGCTGCGCGGTGGACGCGTTTCGCTGGAGCGCGTCGAGCCGGAAGAGGGGCAGCCGCTGGGGCATCTCGATTTGCGTGTGCTGCTGGGCGAGGAACAGGATTTCGTCTACCAGATTTGGCCGCAGCAATATTCGGTGCCGGGCTTTACCTATCGCGCGCGCAGCGGAAAATCGCACTATTTCCGCCTGGAAACCTTCTTGCTGGAAGGCAGTCAGGGCAATGATTTGATGGATTACAATAAAGAGCAGGTGATTATTGATATTCTCGATCAGTATGAGCGCCACCTGAACTTTATCCATCTTCATCGCGAAGCGCCGGGCAGCAATATGACCTTCCCGAATATGTAATACCGCTTAAGGCCGCCGTAAATGGCGGCCTTTTAGCATGACGCGATATGCTGTGTATCAAACAGTCGCGGGGCGACGACAAAAAATATAAAAATGGGCAAAAGACGTATTGTTCTGGTCGTTAACATCGAAGGGATATTTATTCGGCACCAGCTTATAAAATTCCCATGCGTATGCCATATGGTTGATGATCCACGTCGTGAATTTACGGTGTCGTACGTGTTTGACATGCGCCCCTAATAGTTGATTGAGCTTAATGTCATTCGACGCATAAATAATCACAAACCGTTGCGCCGCAGCGAATAAATTCCGCATATACGCTTCAAACACGTCATCCTCAATTAAATGATAAATAACATCCAGTGATAGCGCTAATTCGGCCTGCTGGCCTTGCCACGCATTGACGGGATGAAAAGCTTTGCTGGCGTCATGCGCAAAACGCGCCATGCATTGTGCTAACGCATGTTGTGAAACATCATATCCCGTATAACGAGGATAATGCGCTAACGATAATTGGTTACCGTCGCCGCAGCCAAATTCGATCACCGACGAAACTTTTTCTTGCGTCACAAAAGTATTCAGGGTCTCGGCTTTGAAATCAGCGAGGCAGCCATAGGAACCTGCACCGGAATTCCCCATGAGACGATAACGGTCGTCCCAATATTGCGCCGACTGCTCGAAAGATAACGTGGTGTTTTTCATTTTTTATGACCTTAGGAAATCAGACATGCAATTTGTGGAAAGCTGACGGAATCGGAGTGTTGTCTAAAATTGCTTTTTTTAACTGTGCGGTTAATTCCACGTTTTCCGTGGCATCTGGCGCGAGAACATAACAACGATGATAGCGATCCGGTAACTTAGTGCTCAGATATTGTTTTATTTTTGCCGCATCCAAACGATCTGCCACCAATACCGGAATACCTGAGAACGGCAGTTCTCTCTCTGAAACCACCAAAAATCTAAAGCGCTTATCCCGTTGCGATCGCAATAGCATTGCCTGCCGCATAAGGGCGTCATCTGAGATGCCAATCGCATTTAACACAATGGTAGTGAAATCTACATCCGTCTCAGCATACAACGCTGTGCGGCGCTGTTGAATGAAGTCGTTAACCGCACTGCGCTTTATACCGGGGAATAAGGATTCAGCGCGATAACGCTTAATCACATTGTCAAAAATTCGGTATTCATAACTCTTATCTGTGGGTTTCCCTAAGCCGGTTAAATTAGTTTCGTGCAGACGGTAGGCAATATTGCATTGGGCCGTAAAGGCCACTTTTGCGCTGCCCACGGCGCGTGACCAAAATTCATAATCGTGTGCGCGAGGGTAGGTGATGTCGTAACCGCCAACTTCAGCATATATGGCACGGCGGACGCAGCAGCCCGGGTTTGATATCACGTTGCCATGCGGTAATTGAGCGAGAATGTTAGCGGGTGGGTGAGTATGCAGTGAGAAATATTGTTTCTCCCCGGTGAGCGTTTCTAAGCCACAGGAGATAACGTCAACGTGAGGCCATCGCTGTAGCAGCGAACGGTAGTGGGTTAACGCATTTTCATGCAGCACATCATCACTATCCAGCCATACAATGTATTCACCTTTAGCTTCTAAAATTCCCCGATTACGGGTATCAGGCGCATTGGTATGGTTTTTCCGCACAATACGCAGTCGCGCGTCGTAGAGCAGTTCCAGCGCTGTCAGGCTGTTATCTGTTGAACCATCGTCAACGACGATAACTTCGAAATGACCATCGCGCTGGTTTAAAGCAGAACTAACCGCCGCAAGTAAATACGCTTCACGATTAAAACAGGGAATAACGATGGAAAATAAGGGCGAAGTTGATGAGTTTTGAAGCCAGGTTTTTTCATACTGTTGTGATACGCGCTGATAATCCAACACGCTTTGCGCGTGTTTTACATAGTGAGCGGGGCAGGTATTACCTTCAACGATCAGTTTTACCGCCTCTTCTGTCGAGGTATAAACATATTCGGCGGGCAAATACTCGGTCAATCCACCATAAGCAGGAAAGGCGACGGGTTTTAAACCTGCCATCATCGCTTCAAATATGCCCATGCCTTGCGATTCAATATAGCTTGCCGACAAAATAAAGGATTTGGTGGCATACCATTTTTCCATTTCAGCAGCAGCAATAGTGCCGCAAATCACGATATTTTTCCGCAAATCATAAACATCAATCAAATGACAAAAGCTATCATACAGGCAGCTATCTTCTTTATATCCGGCAATAAACAGTTTGTAGCGTGAATCCAACTTAACCAGTGCCTGCATAATAGAAAGCAGCAGAGTCAGATTTTTCTTCGGTGAATATCGAGCCACGCAGGCAATATGGAAGGGATTTTTTTTGACCGCGTTAAGCCCACTCGGCTGATGATCGCTCAAATTAGATAACACCGTGATTTTTAACTCAGCAGGTAATTTATCGCCCAGCTGCGTAACAAAGCGTTGCTTCATGGCATTGCTGACCAATATTACTTCATCAACATTTTTCCAGTTGGCCTGAAGAAAATGTGTATCAAACAATTCATAACTATGGATACGACACAGGATGCGGCAGTATTTCGGCATATGGCTGGCGGCAATGATGGCGGTATCGCCCCATTCAAACCAGGCGACATCGCAATGGCGTAACGCGTTCAGCAGGCTATTTTCCGTAAGTTCGCGCTGATAGATCTCTTTAACGTAATGTCCCTGCTGGCGCATTAAGCGCAGGACGGGCTGCATGAAATGTAAATTATCATTGGTTGCCGTCACCATAATTCGCTGTTTCGCGGCGTCTAACGCAATGAAATGATGTGACTGCGGCTGTTCGGATTGCCCCACGCAGGTGTAACCGCGTTGCCTGAAATGCCATGACAACTCGGCAAATCTATCGGGATTAGCCCCCTCTACGGTTAGCGCTATGCCGGTTCCTTCAGCGGCGTCGAGGATGCGAATAATTTCGCTGAGCGGCATATCGGCGGTAATGACGTTGGGTGAATGCATTCGTTAGACCAAATTTCAGTTTTAAAGCTAGCGTTGGGCCAGTCGCATAAGCATCGCGATGACGAGACGATGCTTAAGTTCGACACCCCGCGCCCAAAACTTAAATAGCCCGCGGTGCTGATACCGAAATCAGCGGTGTTTTACGGGATGCGCCTCGCAGATTCCTGATTCGCAGCTAGACTAGCAAGCTGATTACTTTGGGGGATGTCATGAAATTAGGCTTTGCGTGCAAGTTTTTAGATCCACAGGCTAAACAGCCATTTCCCTTTAAAGCGACGACGCGCACGCGTTTTCTCGGTTTGTCCGACGAGGCGCGCGCCACGCTGCTCGATCAGCTGGCGCGCAACAATCTGCACCACCTTGCGCTCACGTTGGAACAGATCGCTAAACAGCCTGAACCGTTGCGCATGATGCGCATTGGCAGCGATCTGTTGCCGCTGTATACCGTGCCGGAAGCGATGCAGCTGTATGGTGAGTTGCTGAAGGATTTACAGCCGCTGTTTACCCGCTGCGGTGAACTTGCGCGCGCGCATAACATTCGTTTGTCATTTCATCCTGGCCAATATTCGGTACTGGCATCGGATAACGACGGCGTAGTGGATCGCGCGATTGAGGATGTGGAGTACCACGCCACCTGCGCGGTGTTGATGGGCTACGGCAAGCAGTTCCAGGATTTCAAAATCAATATCCATATGAACGGCAAGAAGGGCATTGACGGCTTTCGCGCCGCCTTTAATCGTCTCAGTGCGGAAGCGCGCAATATGCTGACGGTGGAGAACGACGAAATATCCTGTTCCATTGATGACGTGTTACAGGCGCGTGATTTATGTCCGGTGGTGCTGGATATTCACCATCATTGGGTCAAAGATAATCACTATATTCAGGCCGATGATTCGCGCATTGCCTTGATTATTGAATCCTGGCGTGGCGTGCGGCCGGTACTGCACTACTCGATTGCGCAGGAAGGCGTGATTCCCGAGCGGGGATTCCCCAATCAGGAAGAGTTGGCGGTATCAAAAGTCAAACTGCGCGCGCACGCCGATTATTATTTCAATCAGGATTTAAATGATTGGGCGTTGAGCTTCAATCAGTTCGATATCATGTGCGAAGTAAAAATGAAGAATTTGGCGCGCGACCGTCTGTATGCTTACGCGCTGGACAATAAGTTGCTGGTTGCCTCATAAAATCGTCATGTTACGTAATGCCAGCTAATTTAATCCTGTCTCTTCATCCGCACATTCGGTAGCGGCGCGATGAATCGCGCCGCTACCGAAGAGTGCGGTTGTTAAGCATGCAAACTGATAACTTTTAGATACGCACGCTTTATCCCAAATCGCGGCCGTTGCTGGCAATCACCTGCTTATACCACCAGAACGATTTCTTGCGGATGCGGTTCAGCGTTCCGTTGCCCTGGTCATCGCGATCAACATAAACAAAGCCGTAACGCTTACTCATCTCGCCGGTTGAAGCCGCGACCAAATCAATGCAGCCCCACGTGGTGTAACCGATGAGCGGAACGCCGTCGGCAATCGCGTCGGCCATGGCTGCAATGTGCTGCTTGAGATAGCTGATGCGGTAATCGTCGTGGATCTCGCCGTCGGCGCTAAGTTCATCGCGTGCGCCTAACCCATTTTCCACTAAAAACAGCGGCTTTTGGTAACGGTCGTACATCATGTTCATGGTGATGCGCAGTCCCAACGGATCGATACCCCAACCCCATTCGCTGCGCGCAATGTGCGGGTTGGTCAGCGATTTCACCACGTTAGCCGCGCTGCTGTTCTGCTCGTTCATCTGCGCAGAAGCGCAGCGCGAGGCGTAATAGCTGAAGGAGACGAAATCCACCGTATGAAGCAGCGTGTCAGCATCTTCAGGTTCCATCACAATCTCGACGCCTTTGTCGCGAAACACCCGTGCAGCGTAGGAAGGGTAGTAGCCGCGCGCCTGCACATCGATAAAGAACAGGTTCTCGCGATCTTTTTCCAACGCCGCCCACACATCTTCAGGCTTGCTTGACCAAGGATAGAAATTACCGCCCGCCAGCATGCAGCCAACCTGATAATCAGGGTTAATTTCATGGGCGATTTTCGTTACCAACGCGCTGGCAACTAATTCATGATGCGCGGCCTGATATTTAACCTGTTCAGGATTTTCACCCGGCTCAAACACCAGGCCAGCGCCGGAAAACGGGCTGTGCAGCAGGATGTTAATTTCGTTAAAGGTCAGCCAATATTTCACCAGCCCGTTAAACTCTTCGAAGCAGGTACGCGCGTAGCGGGCGAAAAACGCGATCATTTTGCGGTTGCGCCACGAGCCGTATTCGGTGACCAAATGCATCGGCACGTCAAAGTGACACAGCGTCACCAGCGGCGTGATGCCATACTTTTGGCACTCTGCAAACAGGTCACGGTAGAAGGCAATACCTGCCGCATTCGGCGTCAGTTCATCGCCGTTGGGGTAGAGGCGGCTCCACGCGATCGAGGTGCGAAATACGCTGAAGCCCATTTCGGCCATCAAAGCGATGTCCTCGCGATAGCGGCGATAAAAATCAATGGCGTCGTGGCTGGGATAATATTCATCTTCGCGCAGCGTGAAACGCTTCTCTAAACCCAGTTTCACCGGCATGCGGTTGGCACCCAGCGGAATCATATCCACGGTGGTTAAGCCTTTGCCGCCCGCCAGGTGGCTCCCCTCTGACTGGTTAGCGGCTAAGGCGCCGCCCCATAAAAATCCTTCTGGAAACATAACAACCTCAGAAATACGTGATTAATGAACTTTTACTGCATTAACGGTTTCCGCAGCAGGCTTAGGCTGCGCCGGTTCGGTCACCGGAATATCCTCAAAGCCCAGAATCAGCGTCAGTACGAATGACAACACCACCGACAGCAGCATCACGCCGCCCACCCAGACGATGCTCATTGGATTGGTGGGATCAAAGAACTGCACGCTGGTAAATAACCCCGGCGAAGCCATTGAGTGGCTGGCAAGTCCGCCAATGCCCGCCACCGCACCGCAGATAAAACCGCTGATCAGGCTGGCGATCAGTGGACGTTTTAGCCGCACCGCCACGCCATACAGCGCAGGTTCCGAGATGCCCGCGACAATCGCCGACGCCGCCGCCGCGAAGGCCGTTTGGCGCAGCTCCGGGTTTTTGGTTTTGAACGCCACCGCCAGCGAAGAACCGCCGAGCGACAGGTTGGCACCGATTTCCGACGGCATCACCATGCCTTCTTTGCCGGTTTCAGCGATGGTTTGAATGATGGTTGGGGTGAATACGCGATGCATGCCGGTCATCACCAGCAGTGGCCATAATGCGCCCATGATCGCCACCGACAACCAGCCCAAATAGCCGTGAATGGTGTACACCAGCGCCGAAATGCCGCTGCCGATCCAGATGCCGAGCGGGCCAATCAGCACGATCGCAATCGGCGCGGCCACCAGCACAATCAGCATCGGTTTAAGAAAATTTTTGGTAACGGCCGGCGTAATGCGATCAATCCAGTATTCGATGTGCGACAGGATCCACGTCATCACCAGCGCCGGAATCACGGTGTAGGTGTATTTTACGGCGGTCACTGGAATTCCGGCGAACTTTACTGCCTGGCCTTGCGCTGCTTTTGCCATCAAATCGACAAAGTTGGGATGCACCAGTACGCCCGCAATCGCAATCGCCAATGACATGTTGGTTTTGAACTTCAGCGCAGCCGAGGCCGCGACCATAATCGGCAGGAAGAAGAACGCGCCATCGCCAATTACGTTCAGGATAGTCAGCGTTGAGGATCCTTTCTCCAGTACGCCGCCCATCTCCAGCATCATCGCCAGCAGTTTCACCATTGAACCGCCAATGATCGCCGGGATCAGCGGTGACATGGTGCCCACCAGCGCATCAAGGATGCCCGCGCCTATGCTGCGCAGGGTGATGGTGCGTTTCACGGCTGCTGCGCCGTCGCCGTTGGGTGTGCCGAGTTTCAACACTTCCTGATAGGCGAGATTGACGTTGTTGCCGATGATGACCTGACATTGCGTGTCGCTCTGTACCACGCCCATCACGCCGGGTATCGCTTTTAGGGTGGCGTTATCAATTAGCGTGCTGTCTTTCACCACAAAGCGCAGACGCGTCATGCAGTGCGTTACCGTGTCGATGTTGGTTAAGCCGCCCAGTGAAGCCACGATGGCACGGGAGACTTCAGCATAATTTTTTGCCATAAATGTCAGGTCTCTAAATGTGTAGGGTGAGGTAAGCGGCTTCAGCGAAGAAGTTATGAGTATGAGAAACCGGTTTCACAAAATCATGAATATGTGTTGGGAATACGGCAAGTGTTTAAATAACCAATTGTGATAATTGTGATGTGGATCGGCATCAAGCAGCTAGGGATTCACCTCCTGCGAACAGAAAAATTGCCGCCTATTTCGCGGCTTAGGTACACTCAATCAATTCACAGCAGAAAAGAGTAAAAGATGGCGACCATTCTTGAAGTAGCCAAGGTGGCAGGCGTATCCAAAGCGACGGTGTCACGGGTGTTATCGGGTAACGGCTATGTCAGTCAGGAAAAGCGCGCCAAGGTTGACCAGGCGATTGCCGCCACCGGCTTTCGGCCAAATTTACTGGCGCGTAATCTGGCGACCAAATCGACCCAAACCATTGGCTTGGTGATCACCAATACCTTGTACACCGGCAGCTATTTCACCGAAATGATGCAGCATTCGGCACGCATGATGGAGCAACAGGGCCGTCAGCTGCTCCTTGTTGATGGCAAACACAGCGCGGAAGAGGAGCGGGCGGCGATTCAGTTTTTGCTCGATTTGCGCTGTGATGGCGTGATCATCTACCCGCGTTTTCTCACCCCCGATGAGATGGACAGCATCATTGCGCAGCACAAGCATCCTATTTTGGTGATTAATCGCCGCCTGCGTCAGCACGACAGCTACTGTATTTATGCCGATCAGCAGCGCAGCAGCGCAGCGGCGGTGGCGCAGTTGATTGCCCTTGGGCATCGCGATATTGCTTTCATTACCGGATCGCTGGATTCGCCGACCGGGCGCGATCGGCTTGCCGGCTATCAGGCTGCGCTGGAAGAGCAGGGGATTCCGCTGCAGCCCGCTTTAATCGTCGAGGGAAAATGGCAGGCGCAAAATGGCATGGCGGCGGTGGAAACCTTGTTGGCGCGCGGCTGCACCTTTAGCGCGCTGGTCGCCAGCAATGATGATATGGCGGTGGGCGCACTAAAGGCTTTGGCGGCTCATCACATTGCGGTGCCCGCGCAGGTTGCCGTCGTGGGTTTTGATGATATTCCGCTGGCTCCCTTTACCATTCCGTCGTTGTCGAGCGTGAAGATGCCGGTGACGGAAATGATTCAGGAAACTATTGAGCGTTTAGTCTCGATGCTGGACGGCGGCGAAATGCGCAATCGCCAAACGTTCACGGGCGAGTTGATGCGACGGGAATCGCTCGGGCCGGGGCCGCACAGTCATTCACAAAATGATAAATGACGTTAAGGCTAACGCGGGAAATATCTGTGATTATCTGTGTTAATGACTGGCTTTGTTAACCGCGCCTTCATCCTTTAGCCGCGTGAAAACGCTGGTTTTATTGAGTCCAGTCATACTCTTTTTATATTGGGGTGAGTATTAGAAAAGCTCATTTTATTCCCCTATTTAATCAGAATTTGTCTGATTGCTTGTAAAGAACCGTGAGTGCTAGTTTGACTTGACTTTTATCGCCATCCTTGCTGAGGCAATTATGCACGCACGTATTACGCATCTCGATGGTATGCGCGGCTTAGCCATTTTATTGGTTATTGGTTATCACGCGTATGCACGTTGGGCGGAATTATTGCCTTTTGTGTCTTTCACCGAACGTTTCCCCCTTTTCTCGTATGGCTGGCTGGGCGTGGAATTATTTTTTATGATTTCAGGCTTTGTGATTTTTATGACGCTGGATAAATCCACCAGCTATATCAGCTTCCTGAAAAAGCGCTGGCTGCGCCTGTTCCCGGCGATGTTTATTGCCAGTATGTTGCTGTTCTTAGCCGGCGGTTTTTTCCCCGAGTGGTCAGCAATGACGCCCTATGTGAAGAATTTGCTGCCGGGTTTGATCTTTACCAATCCGGAAACCCTGACGCAGCTTACGGGCATTGAATTCAAATCCATGGCGGGATCGTTCTGGTCCTTATACGTTGAAGCGGTGTTCTATCTGATCATCGGCGCGGTCTATTTTACGCTGGGACGTAAATATTGCTTACCGGCATTGCTGATACCGATGTTGGTATTATCGGCCTCCTCGGTGTTGAAGTCATTGGGCTATCCGCAGTTTATTGATGTGATCTCAAAGTTTGGCTTTATCCATTACGCGTGGTTTATGGTGGGATGTTTAGTTTACGAACGCATGCACGGGCGCGATAAACTGTTTCATTACGCTATTGTGGCGTTTGCCATGCTAATCAACATCAGTTATTTCGTGAAGAATAACGGCGTAATGACCATTATTCCGTTGATGATGGTGATGGCGTTCTTTATTGCCAGTTTCTATTGGCATGCATTGGCGCAATTATTATCGGCACGTTTTCTGACGGCCATTGGCTTTGCCAGTTACGCCTTCTATTTGATCCATGAAAACCTGATGATCGCGACGCTGATTAAGCTCAATGGCTATATTAAGAGTGAGACAGTGATGATGCTGATGCCGATAGTTGTTGCCAGCGTTTTGTACTACATCGCATTTTTTATCAGCAAATATGCCGAACCGGCGCTGAGAAATATGTTGAAAGGCAAAAAAAGAGTGCCTTTACCTGAAACTGGCGCTTAACGATCCACGCTGGCCCTGAGGTGCGCAGCGTTGCGCACCTCGCCTCATCCTTTACATAGCAAAACCATAGCGCAGCGCGGTATACGCCACCATTCCAGCCAGCACCGTGGCGAATAAACCGCGCGTGATGATGCCGGTAATCGCCGCAATCAGCGCGGCCAGCAGCGATAGGCTTAATCCTGATGGCGTGAGCGTGGGCTTTTCGATCAATTCGGCGGTAACGATGGCCGCCATGATCGCCGCCGGAATAAAGCTCAGCCATTGCTGTACCAGCGGCGCGAGGCGAAAGCGCGATAGCAGTAGAATCGGCGCGACGCGCATGAGCGCGGTAATCAGCGCCGCGACAACAATCGTCAATATCACATTCCGTTCCATTTATGCGTGCTCCTTGTTACGCATGCGCAGTACTGCCGTCGCTAAACTCGCGGCGAGCGATGCCGCAACGATCACCACCACGCTCATGTCGATACGTTCAGCAGTAAGCAGGGTAACCAACACCGCCGCGACAATGGCCAGGGTTTCCAACCATTTGCGGCGGCTGGCGAACCACGTCATCAGAATTAAACCGATAAACATTGAGACCAGGCTGAAACTCAATCCAGCCATTAACGAAGCGGGCAGCGCGGCTGCCAGCCACGCGCCGATGACACAGAAGATGATCCAGTTAAGCCACGCGGGTACATTGAGGCCTAACATCCACGCGAAGGCAATTTTGCCGTGCTGATTGGCGTGAGGTATCGCCACGCCGAAAGTTTCGTCGGTGAGCAGCAAGCCGCTGACCACTTTTTGCCAACCGCTTTGTCCACGGAAGAACACGCTAATGGCAGAGCTCATCAGCAAATACCGCAGGTTGACCAGCATCACGCTGAGCACCACCGACGTCATTTCCGCGCCCGCTGCCCATAGCGAATAAAACAGGAATTGCGCGGATCCGGTATACAGCAAGGCGGCAAGTAGCGCAGTTTGCAGCACCGAAAATCCCGCCAGGGTGCCAATGGCGCCCGCGGCAAAACCAATGCTCCAGTAGCCGGGGATGGTCGGCAAGCAGGCGATGAACCCCGCGCGAAAGGCAGCGGCGTTGGCATGCCTGGGTAAGGTATGACTATTCAATGACATCACGATTTTCCAAAACCTTCTCAACAGAGGCAGCCATGATAAGCCAGGATGCGGAAAGCTTAACTAAATTCCTGAATCTAGGGATGAATCAGGAGGCAGGAAAAGCGCAGGATAGCTCAGCGGCAGAGGTATGTGCCGCGACAGCAAAACGGGCGTTGCCCATTCAGGCATAAAAAAAGCCGGACAGTGTCCGGCTTAATGTGATAACGCGTGTAACAGCTTACAGCGCCATATCCTGCTTGGCAGATTCCGCACGCGGTTTTGCTTGCGTCGGCGCTACCGCTTGGTCGCCCATGTTGATCACTGGCGGTTTCGTCAGTTGCAGCGTAGCGGCGGTATTGTCCCATACCTGCTGCGTCAGCGCGGTGTTGCCGTTCAGCTTCTGGCCGAAGCTTGGCACGATGGCGCGGATTTTCTGCTGCCATTCAGGCGAAGCGAACTGCTCAGGGAACAGCTTCTTCATCACGTCCAGCGTGATCGGTGCAGCAGTCGATGCGCCTGGCGATGCACCCAGCAGCGCCGCCAGCGTTTTCTGCTGATCGGTCACAATTTCCGTGCCGAGTTTCAGCAAACCGCCTTTTTCTGCATCTTTCTTGATGATCTGCACACGTTGACCTGCCTGGATCAGTTTCCAGTCTTCTTTACGCGCGTTCGGGTAATACTCTTTCAGCGCTTCGAAACGGTCATCATCGCTCAACATCACCTGACCGATCAGGTATTTCACCAGATCGAAGTTGTCGATACCGACATGGGTCATTGGCATGATATTGCTGGTTGTGGTGGCGCTCAGCAGATCAAACAGTGAACCGTTTTTCAGGTATTTGGTAGAGAAGGTCGCAAACGGCCCAAACAGCACCACTTTTTTGCCATCAAGCGTACGTGAATCGATGTGCGGTACCGACATCGGCGGTGCGCCAACCGAAGCCTGACCGTACACTTTTTCCAGGTGGCGATTGGCGATCTCTGGGTTTTCGGTCATCAGGAATGAACCGCCAACCGGGAAGCCGCCGTAGTTGTCAGCTTCTGGAATGCCGGTTTTTTGCAACAGCTTGATTGCGCCGCCGCCGGCACCGATGAAGACGAATTTCGCATCCACCGCGCGCTTCTCGCCGCTTTTCACGTCTTTAATGGTGACGTGCCAGGAGTTGTCGCCGTTACGTTTAAAGTCGGTGACTTCTGATGACGTTTCCAGCTTGAAGTTCTGATCTTTCTTCAGGCTGCCGACCAGCTGACGGGTGATCTCACCGTAGTTGACGTCGGTGCCTACTGGCGTCCAGGTTGCGGCAACTTTCTGCTTGGGATCGCGACCTTCCATTACCAGCGGTGCCCATTGCTGGATCTGCTGATGATCGGTAGAGAATTTCATGCCCTGGAACAGGGTGGTTTTCTGTAGCGCATCAAAACGCTTAGTCAGATACTCAACGTTTTTATCACCCCAAACAAAGCTCATGTGCGGCGTGGAGTTGATGAAGCTGCGCGGATCGTGCAGCACGCCACGCTGAACCTGTGCGGTCCAGAACTGACGCGAAATCATGAAGGATTCATTGATCTCCAGCGCTTTGCTCACATCGATTGAACCGTCTGCACGCTCCGGCGTGTAGTTCAGCTCCATGTTAGCAGAGTGACCCGTACCGGCATTGTTCCAGCCGTTAGACGATTCCAGCGCTACGCCGTCCAGCCTCTCAACCATCAGCTGTTTCCAGCCCGGTTGCAGCTCTTGCAGCCAGGTGCCGAGCGAAGCGCTCATGATGCCGCCGCCGATCAACAGGACGTCGGTTTTTTCTGAGGCGTTGTCCGCCCGTACCGCAGAGGAAACCAGCAGTGCAGCCAGCGATAGCGCAGAGACGATTTTTTTGGTGTGAGTCATTGAGTCCTACTTTTTATGCTTTGCAGGTTACCCGTCATCATTCGTGGTAGAGGTGCACTGGCTTCTCGGGTTTGCCGCGTAATTCGGCCAGCGCGGTGCAAAACGCCTGAGGTTTTGCGCCCTAACAGAAGTGATTTAGGGTACTAACGTTAAAAAATTCGGTTTGCACATTAAGAGATTGTTACGGAGTTATTAACTTGTTTTTAGTTAATTAAGTATTGGTGTTAGTTAATTAACTTACAAAAAATGAAAGTGGCGCAGAAATAAGCAGTAAAGGCCAATTAATGAGGGGAGGAAATAATATCCGCTTGGGTGGCGCGGTTATTATTTATAGCGGCAGTCGTGACTTAGGTCAAATAAAACCCGGTGCGGTGTTAGGAGAGCGTTTAAATAGCGTGAAAGTGGAGGTAGAGATGGCAGGCAGTCGCTGCATCGCGGCGTCACATTCTACTTCAGCATCTACTACGCCACGCGGCGTGTTTTATGACCTACACTTTCAGGCCGACAGCTGCAACGCACTTGAGGGATCAGCATGAGTCATATCACGTCACTCGGCGCTTCGCCTTTTATTGACGGCTTTACGCTTCACGATGTGCAATTGGCGAACGGCGTAACGCTGCGCGTCGCCAGCGGCGGTCAAGGTATGCCGCTACTGATGCTGCACGGCCATCCGCAGAATCATCTGACGTGGCGCAAAATTGCCCCACGCCTGGCGGAGAAATATCAGGTCATTCTGCCGGATTTGCGCGGCTACGGTGACAGCGCTAAGCCACCGAGCGACGATAGCCACCGTGCTTACGCTAAACGCACGATGGCGGAGGATATCAGCCAGTTGATCGATGCGCTGGGCTTAACGCGCGTGGCTTTGGTCGGACACGATCGCGGCGGGCGCGTGGGGCATCGCCTGGCGCTCGACCATCCCGACAAGCTGGCGTGCTGCGTGTTTGTCGATATCGCACCAACCGCCATCATGTACGCACGTACCGATAAAGCCTTCGCCACACGCTATTTCTGGTGGTTCTTTTTGATTCAACCGCATCCGCTGCCGGAAATGATGATTGGCCACGATCCGGCGCTGTTTCTGCGTAAACACATCGACGGGCAATTAAAGACGCCAGGCGCGACCGAAGAAGCGGTGTTTCAGGATTATCTGCGCTGTTATCAAAATCCCGCGATGATTCACGCGGTGTGCGAGGACTATCGCGCGGCGGCGACCGTTGATTTAGATGACGATGCGCATGACGCTGCAAAGCGCATAACCTGTCCGCTGCTGCTGGTTTGGGGCGCAAAGGGCACGGTGGGTGAATTATATGATGTGGTTGAAACCTGGCAGGACAAAGCGCTTTATGTGCAAGGTCACGCGCTGCCGTGCGGCCATTCGCCCCACGAAGAAGTACCAGAGTTGTTTTTGCATCAGCTGCAAGGCTTTTTGGATAGGGTGTTTTAACCGGCTAACTTTCGCGCCTTATCGCGTCATCAGGAAATAGACAGAGAGATGCTGCCTGCATTTTGGGGGTTATGGACTGTCTTGCAGATTATGGTGCAGAAAAAAGCCTGCCGATACGGGGCGGCAGGCGTTAAAAGCGTGTGCCGGCAATCATCATTAGCCGTAAGCCACTTTGCTATTAATGTGATACAGCGTGGCGGTAGCGGCCATAACGGGCTGGCCATCGTGTGCGGGTTCGTGCGACTCCACATCGGTAATGTGGTAGCCAACGGCACCTGCGGCACGCGCTTTCTGCACGAAGGCGTCATTGAGTTCATCCAGGGACGTCGCCCAACTTACGGAGGTAAACCCGACCGGATGAATAGACGACAATTCGCGATGGGTTAAATCTGCACGAATTAAAACCGGCTTAACATTTTGCGGCGTAAAAATAGAAATCACATCATTAATTAACGCTTTCATAATTTAACTCCTCACGAATAAGATTCAGCCAACGGCTTAAGTAGCCTGTTTTCATTCATTGATATTGTTTATCCATACCGACTTGCGGCGCACGGCTAATTATCTTGTCGGTGAAGCTAATAAACACCTTCCGACGTTAACCGTTTTAGCTAAAGTTGCTAAAAAGATGTTAAGAAAAATTCAGCCACAACTCTGTTAAACATTCAGGAGTGTTTTTTCATCTGGTAACATCTGCGCCGGTAAATAGCACTTAACGAGTTAACTGATCCCGTGCATTCGGGTGCGGCGCGATTTATCGCGCTAACCTGAGGAAACACGCGCAGCGCGCGTGCCTGTTCGTGAAGAGGATGGATGGGTTTAATTGAGCGCAAAGGCGCACCCCACGTAAAGCGAGCCTTTGCAGGCTGGCGTCGCCATGAGTGGCGACGCGTTTCCTCACCTAAAACTCGCGTTGTCCACCCAACTCAATGACGCGATTCGGCGGAATATTGAATTGCTCATGCGCGCGTAAGGCATTGCGCTGGCAGAAATGGAAAATGCCGCCTTTTATGCGCGCCAGTCCTTTGCGCTGCTTCATTACCAGGGTGTCATGCGACGTAAAGAACGAGGCTTCATGCAGGGTGCAGCCAAATCCTTCCAGCCCGCACAGATGCAAAATCTCCGCCATTGAGGGTGTTTCGCGCCAACCGTAAGCGGCGGTGACTTGCCAGAATGTGGGCGATAACGGCTTGATGCTTAAACGCTGCTGATTATGCACGCGCGGCATATCGGTGGTGCGAATATGCAGCAACACCACGCGGCTGTGCAGCACCCGGTTATGTTTGAGGTTATGCAGCAGCGCCTGCGGGATTTCATGCTGCTTCCGCGCCAGGAAAATTGCGGTGCCGGGCACGCGGCTGGGCGGATTGTTTTCCAGCGACTTCACCAGCGCATGCAAACTTTCAGGATCGTCATGCAGGCGTCGAATCAGGCGATTGCGCTCGCTGCTCCAAATCAACATCAATCCCATCATCGCCAACGCCAGCAACACCGGTACCCAACCTCCGGAGAGCAGTTTCAGCAGGTTGGCACTGAACAGCGGAATATCAATACTCAACATACTCAGCAGAAACACCAACGCCAGCGGCAGCGGCCAACGCCAGTTGCGTGCTGCGACCACGCCCGCTAAACCCGCGGTGATCACCATGGTGCCGGTTACCACAATGCCGTAGGCGGAAGAGAGCGCCGAGGATTGACGAAACGCCAGCACAATCACCGTTACCGCCACAAACAGCAGCCAGTTAACTACCGGAATATAGATCTGCCCCGATTCGGTATGCGAGGTGAAAATGATGCGCATCGGCGGTAAGAATCCCTGACGAATCGCCTGGTGCGTCAAGGTGTAGACGCCCGAAATCACCGACTGCGCCGCAATCACCGTTGCCAGCGTGGACAGCACAATCAGCGGAATTTGCCCCCAGCTCGGTGCCAGATTAAAGAACGGATTGGTGACCGCTTGCGCATCGGCAATCACTAACGCGCCCTGGCCAAAGTAGTTCAGCACTAGCGCCGGCATGGCGATCGCTAACCACGCCAGGCGGATCGGGGTTTTCCCTAAATGTCCCATATCGGCGTACAGCGCTTCCGCGCCGGTGACGGCTAACACCACCATGCCAAGCGCGGCAAAGGAGAGCGTCGAGTGACTGAGCAAAAAGG
Source organism: uncultured Pantoea sp. (assembly GCA_966185695.1). Lineage (GTDB taxonomy): Bacteria > Pseudomonadota > Gammaproteobacteria > Enterobacterales > Enterobacteriaceae > Pantoea. Next base: position 63,390 of record CBIFUL010000004.1, read on the forward strand.
TCAACGCATACAGCGGATTCAGCGCATAAAGCACATCGGGATTAAGCAGGATGCCGCGTAAACCCAGCAAGCCAATTGCGATAAACCATGCAAACATCACCGGACCAAACACCTTGCTGACTTTCTCGGTGCCGTGCTTTTGAATCATGAACAGCCCGGTAAGAATGGCCAACGCCAGCGGCACCACATATTTGCCCAGCTCGGGCGACACCACTTCGATGCCTTCGATCGCCGACAGCACCGAAATTGCTGGAGTAATCACGCCATCGCCGTAAAAAAAGGCGCCACCGGTTAAACCCGCCAGCACAATCAGGTGTCCGGCTCTCTTACCCACATGTCGCCGCGCCAGCGACATCAAGGTCAGCACGCCGCCTTCGCCATCGTGATCGGCGCGCATGACAAAGCAGACGTACTTCAGCGTCACGATGAGCGTTAATGCCCAGAAAATCAGCGACAGGAAGCCCATTACCGCCGTCGTTGACAGCGTGCCGTCGGGTAAAATCGACAAACACTCTTTGAGGGTATAAAGCGGACTGGTGCCAATGTCACCAAAGACGATCCCGGCGGCGGCCAGCATGCCCGCAGGCAGCGACTGTTTGGTCTGACTCATAAAGTTCCTGTTCTCGGTTCAGTTGGCGCGCGAAGAGGCGCTGTCGCGAACATACCGCTACGGCACGAAAACAAACAGAGGATGGCGATTTGCTGTACAGCATTTTTATACCAATCAGCCAAATTTTTACGCCATTTTTATATCGTCGCGCGCTTTTTGACCTCCGCCTGGCGTTGCAACATGAGGCGCTTTCATATCAGCTTCATAGCGCTGTGCTAATTAATTGGACAACCATTCAATGCAGGAGAGGCCGATGAAATTTGCCAGTAACGCAGCGTTGGGCTATCACGCCGCCCGCCGCAGCTTTTGCCCCGGAGAGACATTGCAGTTTGATGAGGCGTATCGGCGGGCGCATTTGCCGTTGGTGAATCCAGCGCATCCGCTCGTGATAGCCGCTGATGAAGATTATCGACACGGGCGCTATGCCGCGCGGCGTTACTCGTTAGTGGTGCCAATTAATGCCGATGCGTTAGAAAACAGCGATCTGTTTCGAACACTGGATAGGCATATGCGTCGCGCACCCTTCGCCAAACACATCGCCTGGCCAATCATGGCGCAGCGGCGCGGCATGCTGCACGCCACCTTATGCGGTGGATTCAGCGAACAAGCGCTGCCCGCATTGATTGCTACGCTGCAGGCGTGGGTCACAAGCAGCATTAAACCGGCATTTTTAATCGGCGGCTTATTTAACGGCCATCTCAACACCGGACGGCTTTATTTAAAGATTTATCCTGAATTGCGCGGTGAAGAGAATACCTTTCAGGCTATTCAGCAGGCGGCAGGTAAATCTGCCAGCGCAATGTGGTTAGCGGGTTATTACCACTTTCAACACGAATTGTGTGCCAATAAGACCCAGGCGCTCGCTGAAACGCTGGCGCTTTTTGGCGACCACTATTTACTACAGCAGACGTGTTCAGAGTTGTGGTTATTAGCCACGCACGACGATTTGGCGTTATCGGCAAACGTCATTCAGCGTTTTCCCTTCGCTGAATAAGGTGACAAAACGCGCCTTATTCATAGCGCAAGATAATTACTGGCCGTTAATTATTACGTGATTTACTGATGCGTCCGGTAGGAAACTGTTTAACAGCATAAAACCTTTATTTTGCCCGATTGCGTATTAATAACGGGAGGAATATTGAGAGCGATCTCATTTATCAGCGTTCGTGCGGGTTTAAGCCAAAGTGCGCCCGCGCAGCGGGCGTGATTTAACCCAAATGGGATATTAATATAACTGTATTGTGTGTTGCGTCACCAACAAGATAATCTGATGCCGCAGATTATCTTGTTATAAATCGGGAGAAGATGATGGAGTCTGTTACAGCGGTAAATATGGAGCAGTTGAACACCTATCTGAGTAGCGGTAAATATCCTTCAGTTATTATTGGCTTCAATTTAACCAGCGACGCATTCTTTCCCATGGCAGCATATTGGGCCGAGCGCGGCGTGAAAATTGAGAAAGTTGAAGACTATTTTGTTGCGACGCAGGAGAGCAGCATCGTCGCATAAGGCTATTACGCCGGTACGTCTAACAGCGCGAGTGTAATAAAGGCATGCAGATCGCTCATTGCCTGATCCCGCGCTGCCTCTTCCTGATGCACCATTAATAAATCCGCATAACCATTAATCATGGCGCTAAATTGACGTGCTACTCGCTCGGCATCTGCCTGACGAAATACGCCCGCGCTCATGCCATCGCGCATTATTCCGGTCATTAACGCTTGCCACTGCGCTGTTATCTCCTTGGCTAACTCGGCGTAGACGCCTTCACTGGTGGCTTTGCGCCACAGCGAGCTATAAAGCTGCCACACCGCATCGGGCTCCTGCGGTAAGTAACTGGCGATAAAAGCATCAAGACGTTGAGGAAATGGCAGGGCGCTAATGTCCTTTGTGAATTCTTGCAAATCGTTAGCTGCAAAGTGGCGGCACGCCGCCACGCACAGCGTCGTCCAGTCGGGGAAATAGTGATAGATGTGGCTACGCGAAATTCCCAGCTGCGTGGTGAGTTCGCGGGTCTTCACATTTTCCAAACCTTTCTCAATAAACAGCGCCACCGCCGTGGCCAAAATCCGTTCCCGTAACGCTGAAGGGGCTTCTTTCATAATCACCGCTCGTTGACTTTGAGCAACTGCTCAAATACACTTTTGACGATTTTGAGCAACCGCTCAAAACTTCTCAATCACATTAATCTTATGCAAATCATACCTGAAAACCTCAACACCGTGGCTGCGCATAGCGCGCTGAGCACGCTGAAAGTGTTGGCAAAACGTAATAAGAAAAAATTGCTACTCACCCTGATGCTGGTGATCACGGAAAATGTCGTGTACCTGCTGTACCCCTTGCTCGCTGGCTTTGCCATCAACGCCATTATGAACGGCAATGCGCTGCATGGGCTGTTTTACGCGGGCTTAGTCTTCGTGATGTGGTTGATTGGTGCCGCGCGTCGCACCCTCGATACACGCACCTTTGCCCGTATCTATGCGAAATTAGCGGTGCCGGTGATTATCGCGCAGCGCGCCGAGGCGCACAGCCATTCGGCCATTGCCGCACGCGTGACATTGTCACGGCAATTTGTTGATTTCTTCGAAACGCATCTTCCGATGTTAATCACCTCGGCGGCTTCAATGTGTGGTGCCGTGATCATGCTCATCACCATTGAACCGCTGGCGGGATTTGGCTGCCTGGCTGTGCTGCTGTTGTTCGCCAGCTTCCTGCCAAGCTATACGCGTAAGAATGAAGCGCTGATTGAGCGCATGAACGATCGGCTGGAACGCGAGGTCAGCTTTGTGAGTCGCGCGGGTGAGCAGAAGTTACAGCGTCATTATCATTTTCTCGCCCGCGTGCGTATCCGCCTGTCGGATCGTGAAGCGCTAAGCTATTTGCTGATTGGCGTGGCGTCGGCGCTATTGTTCGGCTTGACGATTAGCGTAATGGCAATGAAAGGCGACATGAGCGCCGGTCATATCTATTCCGTGATGACTTATTTATGGATGTTCGCCATGAGTCTGGATGATGGGCCCGCGCTGCTGGAGAAATATTCCCAACTGAAAGAGATTGGAAAGCGGGTGAATACCGGTCTGGCGGGATAAACCCTTGTGTTGCTATGCGTGAAAATGCGCAGCTCTTGGCTGCGCATTTTTATAGGCGGTATTCAGTTAGCTTGCGGCTGTAATTGATAAATCCACGCTGTGATTTGTTCGCCGCTCAACGTTGTGACATCCACTTCAACGCGGTCGTAGCCATCTTCAAACTCGTCCAGCATCGGCCAGTGCGCATCCAGCTGCTCCGAGCTAAAGACGTAGCCCGGCACGGGCGCGCCCGCGCTATCCAGAATGATTCCCGGAAAGCCTTCTGCCGCGCCCCAGCCGCGATGGTAAAACGTGCCGTGCACCGTGCCGGCCAGCCATTCGCCGCCGATGTTGTCTAAGATATGCGCGTTAGATTGACCGGGCTGCAAAGTGCCATACACAAAAAGTCGTTTCATTTTCCCTCGCGAATGAAATGAAAACCGCCACTTTACTGCCCAGCGATCAAGATGTCATCCCTTCAGAGTTGGTCTGCGATAAGTTCGTCGTACAGGCTGCGCAAGCGGGTGCGCAGCGCCAACACCGCTTTGTGCTTGCGTGACAGTAGCGCCTGCACGCTGCTGCCGGATGCATCGGCGAGTTCGTTATAGCTGTAGCCAAGCAGCTCCGTTTTTTCGAACACCTCACGCTGCGCATCCGGTAACTCAGCCAAGGCGGCCTCCAGTTCTTCCCACAGCAGCGCTTTCAGATAATCATCTTCCGGCGTTTGCGGTACACCAAACAGCGTTTCCGCCAGCTCATCCTCGGGGAATTCACTTTCGTCATCGGCGCTGAACAGATCGGCGAAGGGTAATTCACGCTTTTTGCGTGAGCGATCGGTCAACTCATTGCGCGCCGCGCGAAATAGCCAGGCGGCGACGTTTTCAACCGGTTGTTCCACCTGCATCAGTTTATAGGTGACTTCCTGCAAGATGTCGTCAGCGTCTTCGCGCACCGGCGTGCGGCCACGCAGAAAGGCTTTTAGCCTGGCGCGACTGGCGTGAATTGCCGCCATCAACAGTGAATCCTGCGGCATTTTGATTACTCGGCAGGAGGGGATGGCGGCGCGCCAGGATCTTCATCACGACGTCCGCGTCGCTCGCAACGATCGAGCGGGCCATGATGACCAAAGCGCGCGCGGCGGTGCTGCATAAACTCTTCGCGCTGTTCCGGCGTCATCTGCATCCAGCGTTCGTGCATGCGACGACGCCCCATACCGAACATACCGGGCCGAAAACCCAAGCCGCCAAACAAAATGCGGCACAACACCAGTAATCCCAGCGCCTGCCAGAAACCAATCGCCTTCACGCCGAGTACGCCGGGCAGCACCGCATTCCACAACGACATCACCAGCAATCCCAGCAGCGCCGCAATCCCCACACCTAACAGCAGCGGTTTCGCCAGGCGATGGCCGCCAACATGATGTCCACGATGATGTCCACGCATCTTAAAATCTCTCATTATTTTCATTCCTCATTACCTTAACGGAAAATCTCCGCTACTGAGGAAGACGAATGAGCGATGCGGATATTGCTAAAAATAGAAAAAATTTTTCCAGCGCCTCGCCGCGCCGATTAACGTTGTGCCTTATCGCGGCGTGGGCGCACCACGATATCCGCGATTTGTGTGTCCTCCGGGCTATCCACGATAAATCTTATGGCGCGTGCCACCGACTCGGCCGCCAAATACTGGCGCGGATCGATCGCGGCGAGGTTACCCGCGCGTGCGCGAGAAGCCTGATTCATCGGCGTGTCGGTTGGCCCCGGCGCCACCGTTGCCACGCGTACGCCGTGCTCGCTCTCTTCAGTACGCAGCGCATGTGCCAGCGCGGTGAGGGCGAATTTTGACGCCGAATACACGGCATGTCCCGCCAGCGCCAACGTGCCCGAGCCGGAGTTGATAAACACCACTTTGCCACGATGTTCGCGTAAGGCGGGGAGCAGCTGACGCGTCAGCTCTGCCGGAGCCACCACGTTTATATTCAAGTGCTGTTGCCATAATTCAGGCGTGGCGGCGAAAACGGTGCTCTGTACGGAAATTGCGGCGGAATGCACTAACACATCGACGCGCGATAGTGTTGCCGTGAACGCCGCGACGGCAGTGAAATCAGTAATATCCAGCGTAACGGGTTGTACATTAGCGAGCGACGCTAGACCGTGCAGAATTTGTGGATTGCGCCCAATCGCGTAAACCTGATGATCCTGGGCCAAGAGTTTCACCGTTGCCAAACCAATCCCGCTGGTGCCGCCGGTAACAATCGCCACCGGCAATGCTGCTGTTGTCATACGTTTCTCCGCAGTAAAAATTGCTACGCTAGGGAAACCTCACCAGCGTAGCAAATGCCTTATTCAGCATTGTAAAGGTGAAAAAAGACGGTTGCAGCGACAGTTCGCACCTGTTGAACAGGAGGCTGAACGAAAGAACGGCTGGATGCCCTAATTACCGCACGCGGAACTTCGTCCTCACGATTAGCAAATTTTCACCGCATTAATCCCCAGCAACCATGCCAGCTTTTCCAGCGCTTCTCCTTGATGGCCCAATCCGATGGCACAGTGATGCGAAGGGCCGCCTACACTCCAGCGCGTAGTGAATTCGCGGGCAGAAAGCGGGAAGCGGTAGCGGCTGTTGGTGTTGCCGATATCCAGCACCTCGCCAGCTACGGATTCCCCTTCGGCGTACTGCAATATCACTCCATTGTTGGCGTCTTCAACCACCGAAAGGAAGGTTATCGGCCCGAGTTTCACACTCATCTGAATTGAGACGCCTTTTCCGGGTTTACCGTGATACATCGGCAGCGGCACCAGATTGACCTGGCCATCCGCCATCAGCGGATGCGCGGGGCCATCGTGCCCCCATAACACCACGTCGTCTTTGAACTCAATGCCATAAGGTTCGGAGAATGATCCGCCCGCGCCCAGCAGCTGCTGAATTTTCATGGCCAGCACATTTTTGATTTCATATTCGCCGGCAATCGGGATACCACGGCCGGTCAGCAGGGTGTTGCCGAGAATGATGGAGGTGATGATGTTTTCGTAGGCGTTGCCGTTGCGGCCTTCGTAATAGTAGGCAAGGGCACCCAAATCGTGGCGCGCAATCAGCTGATCCATCGCGCAGGCGGTAAGTAACGCACGATCAATCTCTGCGGGTTCGCAGGCGCTATCAACCTGCAATGCCTGCACCACTTCTTGCCACTTTTGCCGTTTATCGCTTTCATTCACGCGGTCGCGATAGTCTGCCAGCTCGCACATTTCGAGCGGCTGGAAGCGCACGCCAAATTTAGCCGACAGGTTGGTGATGTTGCTGTAAACATCCACCATGCCAGCGTAATAGTTACCGAGCAGGCCAATCTGGCAGGCGGCCAGCGCTTTTTGCACCCGCAATGCCGCTAACCATTGCGTCATCTGCTGCCAAACGTATTCATCATCCTGCAGTGCGCCCACCAACAACTGATAGCGAATTCCTGCGCGGTTAAACACGTTGGCCAACTCTGGCGCACTGCACGCCTGACAATGTGCCAGCCATTCGCCGGTGCGGCCACCGCGATCGGCGATGTCGCGGATTTTGGCATACGGCAATCCCGCTTCAGGTTGCAGCGCCAGCACAATCACTGGCTTATTCAGCTTTTGCACCAAGGGTAATACCGTGGCGCTGAGCGCATAAGTGCTGATATACAGCACCACAGCATCAATAGGCTGCGTTTGCAGTTGCTCGGCAAAGCGATCGGCTTTCGCCACGTTATCAATTAAGCCGCCGTTAATCAGCCGCACGTCAGGATGCGCTAGCTGCGCTTCAATTTGCGCCAAATAACCCATCAAACGCGCTTCAAGCCCAGTAAATTGCGGCCAGTACGTCTCCAACCCGATGCCAAATAACGCGATATTCAACGCCATGCCGCTGCTCCCGTGCTGATAAAACGCCATTATTGCGGCAACGCCGCATGACGGCCTTTGCGTCAATGTCGGTTTTGTTAGCCAGCTGGCAAAATTGGCGCTTTTACTCTGCCCGCGTTAACAGTTTTGGCCTGTCTTATCGTGTTAATCGGGGGATGATTGCGAGCGATGCAAAACTTTGCGCAATTGTTGCTTTCAGCCAATCGGTTGAGGACTTTTTCCCGCTGCGTTTATGCGAGTAGATTTTTACCGTGAAAGGCGGAGCGCTGAAGGGGAGTTTGAAAGTGTTAACCTGGGCGATGTCAGCTATTTTCTCAGCCACGAAGGAGGGAATTGCCATGAGTAAATTACTCTCGGCGATGATGTGCGGCGAACTCAGCATGGAGGGGGTTTTAACTACAATATTACGTTCAAATCCCAAGCTGTTGAGATGCGTATCAAGTAAGCCCTTCTTTTCATTCCACGGTGTCACCACTAAATGGTTGGCGGCAAGGTACTCCTCCAAACTCAGCGCGTTGCGCTGGCGATTCGCAATCACCACAAACTCATCACTGAATAGTTCCACCTCATCCAGATCCTGATGCTTAACATCGTCGGGTTCACTGAAACTCAGCGCCAAATCCACTTCCCCGGCCAATAATTCATTCAGCGCCGGGTTGTGTGGCAAATGGCAGAGCTCAAATTTTAGCCCCGGCGCAGCAGCGGTTAAGACCTTCATCAGCGGTGGAAATACGCAGAACGCGGTGTAATCCGTTACTGCAATGCGGAAGGTTTCGCTGCTGCTGGAGGGATCAAAGGGTTTTACCGGGCTCAGCAGATGGTTGAGCGCCGCCAGCGCTTCGGCAATGTGCGGGGCAAGCTGGTCGGCGTAGACGCTTGGGCACATCTTATGTCCTTCCCGATAAAACAGCGGATCTTTTAAAAATTCCCGCAATCGCGTTAAGGCATGACTCAGCGCCGACGTGCTCATGGCAAGCTCAACCGCCGCCAGCCTGACTGAACGGTGCCGGTAAACCGCATCAAAAACCGGGAGAAGATTGAGATCCAAACGCCGCAAGACATGATGCATCAAATTCATCCTTAATTGATTTTATTGCACTTAATTCACTAAAGAATACCGACTATGATGCACTTCATCAAACCTGACAAAACAGAGAACAGCTATGACTGTGATTATCCGCCAGGCCGTGCCCAGCGATGCCGATGCGATTTACAGTATGATCAACGGGTTATCTTTCTACAGTGAAGCGCCACCTGATGCCATTCCAGATGTTGAAGAGATCAAGAAATCGCTGTTTGCAGCGCAAACGCGCGCTGAAGCCTATATGTGTGAGATTGACGGGACGATTGTCGGCTATGCGGTGATTTCGCTGAGCTACTCCACGTGGTTAGCGCGTTACAGCCTCAATATGGAAGATCTCTATTTCACCCCGGATTATCGCGGGCGCGGGGCAGGGAAAGCCATGCTGCATTTTATCGCGCAACTGGCTGTGAGCCGCAACTGTAGCCGCATTGAGTGGAATGCCCTCGAGTGGGACAAATCCGCCAATGATTTCTATCAAAGTATTGATGCGCTGCCGCTGAATGAATGGGTGCGCTATCGGCTCGACGGTGCCGCGCTGGAACGCTTTGCGCATCAGGAATTGAATTGAAGTGATTGGCCTTAAGCGTCCGCACTTGCCAGCTAAATAGCGGCTTCAGGATGGCGGTTCCCACACAAGTAGCATTCCTAGCGGAAAAAAACCGGCTCTGAAGCCGGTTTACGCCGCTGCAAATGCTTATAACGACTTCAGGAACGCCAGCAGATCGGCATTCAGCTGTTCAGAGTGCGTCACCGCAAAACCGTGCGGCGCATTGTCATAGACCTTGAGCTGTGCGCCTTCAATCATCTCGGCGGCGAGTTTACCGGTGGTTTCAAACGGCACAACCTGGTCGTTGCTGCCGTGAATCACCAACGTTGGCACGTCGATTTTTGCCATGTCCGCACGGAAATCGGTGGTGGCAAACGCCGTCACGCAGTCCAGCGTGCCTTTCAGCGAAGCCAGCAGCGCGATGTTGAGCGTCTGCGTCAGCACGCCATCGGACACGGTTTGTCCGGCATTGGTGCCGTAGAACGGTGCAGCAAAATCACTGATGAATTGGGCGCGGTCTTTGCGTAACCCGTCGCGGATACCGGCAAACACCGATTGATCCACGCCATGCGGATAACTTTCTGACTGACCGAAGATCGGCGTTACCGCACCCAGCAGTACTAATGCGGCAACGCGCGCGCTGCCGTAATTATTGATGTAGCGCGTGACGTCTCCGCCGCCCATTGAGAAGCCCACCAGCGTGACCTCTTGCAGATCCAGATGGGTGATCAGATCGTTGATATCTGCCGCGAAAGTATCGTAGTCGTAACCGGTCCATGGCTGGTCGGAGCGGCCAAAGCCACGGCGATCAAAGGCAATCACGCGGTAACCCTTTTCTGCCAGGAAATTAAGCTGGCTATCCCACATGTCCGCATCCAGCGGCCAGCCGTGGCTAAACAGCACGGGCTTGCCCGTGCCCCAATCTTTGAAATAGATCTGCGTACCGTCAGCGGTGTTCAATGTGCTCATGATGTTTTCCTTGCAGGTTGTTAAAAGGTCGGCAACCGCCACCCGATAACAGGTGACCGTGCGTGGTTCGGCGCAATTTTCGTGTCGCCAATGGCAGGATGATGTTCAGACACAGGGGGTAACGTCTAGTTATACATAGGGATAGGTATACCTTTGTATAGGTATACTTTTGGTTAAAGATGTGAAGAATGGTTGCACTTATTTTGTCCTCAGACACTGATTCAGCAACCCTTCAGTAACCGTTACGGTTTATGCTCTCACCCGTTTGCTTGAGATAAATTATTGTGCGTTTTGGTGACAAACCCCGCAAAGGACGTGCCGCGCACCGGCCTGAGTTTTTGTTTAAGGAAAACCGCATGCAGCTGTCGCAGCGCATTGTCGTCGTTGATGATGAACCCTCTGTCCGCAGTGGACTTATTAATTTGCTCCAGTCTGAGGGTTATCAAACTGACGCCTTTGATTCGGCAGAATCACTGTTGCGTGATGAAGCAGCGATCGCTAACGCGGCGCTGTTTATCATTGATGTCCACTTGCAGGGCATCGATGGTTTTGAGCTTTTCGTCGAGCTTAACCGACGCATGAAAAACCCGCCGGGGATCATTATCTCCGGTAACGGCGACGACAACATGCTGCGCTATGCCCTGTACCTCGGCGCAATAGCCTTTATGCCCAAGCCGATCGATATTGATGCACTGTTTTCCCATCTGCGACAGGCGTTGTTAAGGGAGGGGCGTTCATGAGCAGCGATCCACAAGATCTAAACGATCCCTACAGTGATGAACGGGTGCTGGTCGAGGAACTTACCTTCAGCCAGCTGGCGCAGGAGGGAAATATTGATTGGTTACTGTGCCGTAACGGCCTCAACGGTGAGAGCTTTGTGCTGGCGACCGCAGGAAATCAAGAACCGATATTTCAGGTTACGCAGCTGCTGAAGAATGAGTTTGCTCTGCGCACCCGCCTGAGCGAGAGCTGGGCGGTAAAACCGCATTATCACACCCACTATCAGGGCCGTTATGCCCTGATTTATCCCGCATTTAACTACCGCACGTTGGCCGATCTACTCTGTATGCCGTCCGCCAGCATGCTGGAGTTTCTCAACCGCGCCGCCCAACTCTGCACCACGCTCAGCATGATGCATCAACAAGGGTTGGTGCATGGCGACATCAAGCCAGCCAACTTTTTCCTGGGCGAGGACGGCAGCGTGCGCCTGGGTGGCTTTGGGTTATCCACCATCCACCACGATCTGCTGCATCCCCCGCATCTGCCCGTCGCGGGGGGTACGCTGGCGTATATGTCGCCGGAGCATACCTCGCGCTCTGCGCATCCGGTGAGTCGCGTCAGCGATCTGTATAGCCTTGGCATTGTGCTGTATGAGCTGCTGACCGGCCGATTGCCCTACGGATCGGTGGACGGCGGGCATGCGGAATGGGTGCATCACCACATTGCGTCCGAAGCCTTGCCGCCACATCTGCTGCGGCAAGACGTCTCGGTGGTGCTCTCTTCGATCATATTGCGCCTGCTGAATAAATCGCCGGAATACCGCTACCAAACGGCCGAAGGGGTGCTGGCCGATCTGCGGCGCTGCGCCGCCACGCTGATGCCCGATGGCATTATTGAAAGCTTTGCGCTCGGCATGCAGGACACGCAGCCGGAAAATTACGCGGCGGATAATCTGTTCAGCGATCATCCGCAGGCGACCGATGTGTTAGCCGCTTTTGATGAGGTTAGCCGCAGCGGCAAGCATCATCTGGTAGCGATCGGCGGCGTAGCGGGCGCAGGAAAATCCGCACTGCTGGCCTCGGCATTCAAGCTGCTGCGCGGCAAAAAAGCGCTGATCACCGTGGTCAAAGCCGATCAGCATTCGCCGGTGTTGCCGTATGCCGTTTTCACTGCGGCATTTCGCACGCTGGCGCTGCATGTGCTGGGCTTGCCCGCGCCAGAGATGACGCGCTGGAAAACCCACATTGTACGACTGCTCGGTGAGCACGCGGGACTTGCGGTGAATCTGGTGCCGGAGTTGGGCATTCTGCTGGGGGTGAAGGCGGCGGTACAGCTGCACGCCGATACCCGCGATGCGCAAGATCGTTTTCATCTGGTGGCGTGCAGCCTGGTCAAAGCCTTTACCGCGCCGGGACGTCCGCTGGTGATGCTGCTGGATGACGTTCACTGGGCCGACCGCGCCACGCTGCATCTGCTGGAAAAATTACTCAACCTGAGCGAAGAGGTGCCGCTGCTGCTGGTGATCGCCTACCACGACAGCGAATCCCTGCCGTCTTCCAGCAGCGCAGCGCATCTGAACCGTATTCGCGCCAGCGCGACGCGCATTACCGACATCACGCCCGAGCCGTTAACGGTGAAAAGCATTGCCAGCTGGCTGGCGGGGCGTTTTCACACCCGCAGCGCCGCCACCGCTGAGTTGGCGCAGCTGATTCTGGAAAAAACCGACGGCAATCCGCACGCGACCCATGCCTTCTTTCGCCAGGCGGTACGCGACGGCATGATCACCCACAGTGCGCCGTTACGCTGGGCTTACAACGCGCAGGCGCTTAAAAATTGCCACTTCACGGCAAACGTCGCCGCCAGCGTATTACAGAATCTCTCCTCACTACCGCTGGCGACTCAGGCGACGCTGGGTCAGCTTGCTGCGCTGGGCAGTCGTGGCGAGTTAGCGGTTCTGAGCGGCATCACACAGGTTGAGGCGGCTGAGATCGCCCGCCTGCTGCTGCCGGCCGTGACCGCACGTTTCATCAGCTTGCATAACACCGCTTTTGCTTTCCTGCATGACAGCATGCAGGAAGCGGCGCTTAATCTGCTGCACGCTGCGCAGCGCGATGCGTTTCACCACGCCGCTGCGCACTATTTCCTGGCACAATCCCAGCGCGATCTCACCAATGCGCTGCTGTTCAGCGCGGCCCATCATGTGCTGGCGGTGAAAAATCTGGATCGGCTGATGCCGGATGCCGCTGCGTTCTGTCAGCTGATGCTGAACGCCAGCCGCCGGGCTAAAACCAGCGGCGATTACGTCTCCGCGCTGCGCTATCTGCAAACTTCGCGGCTGCTGCATGCGGGGGCCGGTAAGGGCGACCGCGGCGAGTTTCTGCTGGAAGAGGCGGAATGCGAATTCCTCAACGGCAATTTGCCGGTGGCGCTGGAGCTTAGCGCGCGCATTCAGTCTTCACCCGGCGAAGTGGCAGATAAAGCCGAAGCCGCCTGCCTGATTGCGGAAATTCACATGCGGCAATCCGATAGCAAGCTGGCGCTGGAAACCGCGCTGGCGTGGCTGGCGGTATTTGGCATTCAGCTTAACCGCAATCCCACCAAGCAAGAGTGCGATGAGGCGCGGATCCTGCTGAAAAAAGATGTGGGTAAAAATCCCTATATGCGTTTCCGCTCGCTCGGCAAGGTTGAGTGCAAGAATACCGCTGCGGTGATGAACCTGCTGGCCAGTGCCAGTACCTTTGCCGCGTTTATCAATCCGCGTCTGCACTTTGTGATTCTGTGCAAGCTGCTGCATCTGTCGATGGCGCGCGGATTGACCGGCGCCTCGACGCTGGCGCTCTCCTGGTATGGCGTGGTGTGCGGCGATCAGTACGATGAATACAGTCGCGGTTTTGCCAGCACGCTGCTGGCGCGTGAGCTGGTGTACAAGCATGACTTTGTCAGTTTCAAAGCGCGCACGCTGTTGCCGTTGGATCAGGTTAGCGTGTGGACCATGCCGTTGAGCTATGCCATTGAGCGGGCGAAAGCGGCGTTTGACGTGGGCGTGGAAACCGGCGACCGCACCTCAGCGTGTCTGGCGCTGCGCCACCTGATCATGAACTACCTTGCCCGTGGCGATCATCTCGATGGCGTCCACACCTCGATCACGCGCGGCATGCTGTACGTAAGAAAATCGCAGTACCGCGATGTGGAAGTGGTTTTGGGCATGCAGCTCGACTACGTGCTGTTCCTGAAAAAACCGCGCGCGGAAGCGCTGTCGGGTGACAATTTCCTCACGCCGGTGCTGGAGGTTGTGAAACCCGAGCATGCGGTTGAACCCATGTATCTGATGCAGTTCTGGTCGCGGCTGTACAAAGCCAAGGCGCACTTTTTTGCCAATGAATACGCGCAGGCCTATTACTGGTTTGAACAGGCCGAACCCTTCACCGCGTTCATTCCCGGCCACGTGCATATGCTGGATTATCATCTCTATCGCGCGCTGTCGCTGACGGTGCCGTTGTCGAGCGGCAGCATGACTGCGGCGCTGCGCCAGCAGCTGCAGCCGCATCTCGATCGCATCGTGACCTGGTCGAATGAAAATACCAAAACTTTCGCCGATAAAGAGGCGTTGCTGCGGGCCGAATGGTGTCGGCTGGAAGGCGATACCGCGCAGGCGTTTGAGCTGTTTGAAAAAGCCCTCGCGCTGTCGCACGACGGGCAGTTTCATCACATCAACGGCCTGAGCTGCGAGCTGGCGGCGCGCATGGCGTATGCGAAAAACATGGTGTTTGCCGGTGATGCCTATGTAAAAGGGGCGTTGGTCGCCTGGGAACGCTGGGGCGCGGGCGCGAAGGTGCATCAGCTGGAAACGCGTTATCCTGCGCTCATTCCCACAGCATCACAGACCGCGTTAAGCACCGTCTCCTTTGAGCAAAGCGCCGTAAGCAGTGATTTGCAGAGCATGGTCACCGTGATGCGCGCGCTAACGGAAGAGATCAATCTTGATCGCTTGATTCATGTGCTGATGATGATGTTGGTGGAGCGCGCCGGGGCGCAGCACTGCATGCTGATCCGCTTGATTGACGGCAACGTGCCGGAGATTCAGGCGCGGGCATCAACCACCGCCAATGGTGTCAAGGTCAAGATCGTGCGCGAGCTGCCGGTGGCGACCGATCTGCCGCTGTCGGTACTGTCGGCGGTGATCCGCACCGGGCAGGAGATTCGCACCGGTAAGCCCGAAGTGTTCAGCCCGTTCAGCCAGGACAACTATTTAGTGGCCTCCGGCGCGGCGGTAATGTGCGTACCGATGTTCAGGCAGGCGCAAATGGTGGGCGTGCTGTATCTGGAAAATCGGTTGATGCCCGACGTGTTTACCGCCGATCACTCGCGCATTGTTTCGATGTTGGGCGCGCAAGCTGCGGTGTCGCTGGAAACGGCCCGCCTGTATGCCGAGCTGCTGGAGGAGAACATTCAGCGCCGCAAAATTGAGAAACAGCTGCGCGCCAGCCAAACGTCGCTGATGCTGGGTGAGAAGATCAGTAACACCGGCACCTGGCATTGGCTGATTGAGCCGGATATCCAATACATCTCCGACGAGTACAAGCGCATTATGGGGCTGCCTGCCGAGCAGACGACCACCTCGATGGCGGAGTTTCAGAGCCGCGTTCATCCCGATGATATTACCTGCCTGAAAGCGCGCATTGCCGCCTGGGCACGCAATGGCGAAGTGATGCAGGCGGAGTTCAGAATCATCCGCGACAGCGGTGAGTGTCGTTACATCAAAGGCATTGGTGAGCCGAATGAGAACTGGCCAGAAGTGGCGGAGTATTTTGGTACCTTGACCGACATCACCGCGCAGCGCCAGGCCGAGGATGCGGTGCGCATTGCCCAAGCCGATCTGGCCCGCGTGGCGCGCGCCACCACCGTCGGGCAACTGACATCCTCCATCGCGCATGAGATCAATCAGCCATTAATGTCCATCGTGGCTAACGCCGGTGCCAGCCAGCGTTGGCTGAAGCGTGAGCCGGCCAATCTGGCGAATGCCAACAGCAGCCTCGATGAGATTGTGCGAGAAGGGCAACGTGCCGGGAACATCATCCGTAGCCTTCAGGCGCTGACGCGTAATCAGATCACCGAGTTTGCGCCGGCCAGGCTGCATCAAATTGTGCGCGACATTTTGGTGCTGTCGCGTCTGGAGCTGGAGCGGCGCTTCGTATCGCTGGAGCTGGATCTCGCGGCGCACAATGATGAGGTTTTCTGTGAAAGCGTCCAGCTACAGCAGGTGATGCTGAATCTGGTGATTAATGCGATTGAAGCGATGGCGGAGCGCAGCGGGGTGCGCCATCTGCATATTGCGTCGTCGCATCCCACGCCGGAGACGATACGGATTGAAGTTGCTGATAACGGCCTGGGTCTGTCTGATGAGGTGATCGGCAAGATCTTTGATTCGTTCTACACCACCAAAGCGGAAGGCATGGGCATAGGGCTGACCATTAGCAACGAGATCATCAAGCGGCACGGCGGCGTGCTGCGTGCAGAAAATCGGCCGCAGGGCGGCAGTGTGTTCTGGTTTAGCTTACCGCTGGATAGGATCGTCGCGAGTTAATGTGCCTCCCGCAGGGCGCTGCGGGAGGTCAGTGTGCGCCATAACTGAGACGGTTAAGGCTGATTAAGCAGCCCCAATTTTTCCGCGCTGCGCACCAGTTCAGAAACCGAGCGCACCTGCATCTTGTCCATTACGCGACGCTTGTGCACTTTGGCCGTGATTTCACTGATGCCCATCTCCGCCGCAATCTGCTTGTTCAGCAAACCCTGAATAATGAAGTCCATCAACTCCTTCTCTCGCGGCGTGAGCGACTGGTAACGGGCGGTAACGGCAACTTTCTCCTGTGCGTTGACCGCGCTTTTCTCCGCCAGCGCCAGCGCATCAGCCACCACCTTTAGCAACGCATCAGGCAGCACCGGTTTAGTGAGAAACTCAAACGCGCCGGCTTTCATTGCCCGGACGGTAAGCGGAATGGTGCCAAAACCGGTTAAAAAAATGGTGGGGATGGCGTAGCCGCGCTCGGTGAGATGCCCGGAAACATTGAAGCCGTCCAATTCGGGCATATTCAGATCGACAATCAGGCAGGCAGGTGAACGGTATTCGCTTTGATGGAGAAAATCAGCCGGAGACGTAAAAGCAATAACCTGATACCCCTCCGAGCTAAGCAGGTTTTGCAGCGAGGTGATGACAGATTGGTCGTCATCTACAATATAAACGGTGTTATTCATGAACGCTCATTTGACTCTTACGAGTTCTGTTTTGTGCAGGACGTTAAATATAACGGGTAATTGCGGTGGGAAGAATCGGCAATTCTTATAGTTTTGCCAATTCATAAACTTTTCGTGCGCTTCGGATGAATATTGCTTTTATTTTCATCGTTTTATCGTAAACGTAACGCAGCGGTTTCTGTATTCAGGCTGATATTTCCATATTGCCAGGATTATTATCCATAACCTTTTCCGCGTCGCTGAATTAAGCCATACAGATTCGTCTGATGGTGCAACCGCAGCTATTGAACGTCTCAAGGTTATTATCGCGCCAAAGCCAAGCGGCTGGAAAAATAAATCCCGTAAACACGCAACCAAACGCCGTAATTAATGCCAGCCAGCGTGAAATCTGGCGCGCGGTGTACGTTTACCAGGCACTTGATTCAGTGACGCAGATCACACTCTAAAATCCTTTCTATACTCATTCCTCTTACTACCCAGCCTAACGGTGGGTTTTTGGCTTTAACAGGGATGAAGTGATGCAACATTCTCAATCTGATACGCCCGATGACAATCAGTCATCGTTCACGGTGCAGCAACGGCTGTTTTTTGTGGTGCTGGTCGCCACCATGGGCGCGCTGGCATATGGCTATGACACCGGGATAATTTCGGGCGCGTTACCCTACATGACGTTGCCGAACGCTCAGGGCGGACTCAATCTGACGCCGTTCACGGAAGGGTTAGTGACGTCCTCACTGACATTTGGTTCGGCCGTCGGCGCGTTTCTCAGCGGCTATGTCTCCGATCGGTTTGGTCGTCGCATCACGTTACGTAGCCTGGCGCTGCTGTTTGTGGCGGGCGCGTTCGGCACCACGGTTGCCCCCAATCTCGACATCATGGTGGTGATGCGCTTTATTCTCGGCATTGCGGTCGGCGGCGGCTCCTCAACGGTGCCGGTGTTTATTGCGGAAATCGCCGGACCGAAACGTCGGGCACCGCTGGTGAGCCGCAATGAGCTGATGATTGTTTCTGGCCAACTGTTAGCCTATATCGTCAGCGCATCAATGAGCCTGCTGCTGCATGATGCCCATATGTGGCGTTACATGCTGGCGCTGGCGATGGTGCCCGGCATCCTGCTGTTTATTGGCACCTTTTTTGTGCCGGCGTCACCGCACTGGATGGTAGCAGAAGGGCGTTTCAACGAAGCGCGTCGTATCCTGCGTAAGCTGCGTGAAAATCCGCGCGAAGTGAAACAGGAGATGGCTGAGATGCGGGAAAATGCCCGCGCATCCCATCAAGGCCCTTCAACGCGCGAGCTGTTGCAGCAAAAATGGGTGGTGCGACTGCTGTTAGTGGGATCGGCGATGGGCATAGTGTTGCAGTTTACCGGCGTAAACGCCTTTATGTATTACACGCCGATTATCTTAAAAAGCACCGGGCTCGGCACCAGCGCCTCCATTGCCGCCACCATCGGAAATGGCGTGGTGTCCGTCCTGGCGACCTTTGCCGGAATCAAAGCTATTAGCCATTTTGGCCGTCGTCCGATGTTGATGACCGGCCTGTGCGTGGTGATAGCCATGCAGGTTGCCCTGGGTGCAACGCTGGTGTTCCTGCCGCAAAGCATGATGCAAAGTTTACTGGCGCTGGCGTGTATTCTGCTGTTCCTGTTCTTTATGCAGATGTGCATTTCGCCAGTGTACTGGTTACTGATGTCTGAGCTTTTCCCCATGAAAGTGCGCGGCGTGCTGACCGGTTCAGCCGTGTCATTTCAGTGGTTGTGTAATGCTGCGGTCGCGTTTGCTTTTCCCCCGATGCTGTCGATGGTTGGCAATAACGCCTTCTTTATCTTTGCTGCGATCAATGTCGCTTCGCTGGTATTTGTGGTGACCGTTTTGCCGGAGACGCGCGGCAAATCGTTGGAGCAAATCGAAAGCGATATGCGCCAGCGTTTCGGTGAAGAGGGGGATGAAACCGCGCAGGCGGCGAACACGTAAAGGGCGTGGACATAAAAAGATGATGCCAGCGTTACGCCGCTGGCATCATCACAAATTCACAGATTAATGATGCAACAAGTCATCCACGACTTGATCGCTGGTCATCTGGTACGGGAAATAGGTGGGCCAGTTTTCCATTTCTTTCAGGATCTCTTCTTGCGAAGTATTGCCCATAAAAATGTGGAAGTGCGCAGACTTACGTGGAGCAATGGTGTGATCGCTGAACTGAACGAATTTCGGCGCTTTTGAGCTGGCATCTTTACACTCAAAAAGATAGCGCACGCCTTTTTTACCCGACGCGTAATGCAGAATTTTATGTCCGGCATAATCGTATTTACAGGAGCTTACTTGACCGTTGAGGTTAAATTCCATCACGCCGTTTTCGATGCCTATTTCTGATACCTCCGTGGCATAGCCTTTTTTATAATACTCTTTATATTCTGCGGCTGTTTTACTGGCATCTTCTTTGGCTTTTTTCGCGAATACTGGATCCATTTTACCGGACAGCAGAATTGGGTAGACCGATTGCCACATTCCGTCCCAATCGGTGAGGGCGCGGTCTTTAACATCCGCATCGTTAAACACGCCTTTTGACGCGTTTTTCTCGATATCCGTCATCGGCGCGCCGTGTGAGTGGCCGCCGTGAGCAAAAGCTTGTCCTATGGTAAGCAAACCGGCCAGAGCTAATGATAATCCACTGATTTTATTAATCATTCCTAATCCTTAAGCGTAAATCGAAGCAAAACGTTATGTTATAACATTTTGTGAGGTGATGTAAATCAGCTTTACCCAATGTTTCGCGAGTAACGACGACGCGGTTGCGAACGGCCATTTGACGCTTTTACCGCAACGGCCACGCTTGTCGTGTCAGAATTAAAGAACGTGAATCGCTAGCAGTGAAGGTAAATTAAGCAAAGCGCCAGCAGCCAATAAGTTTGCTTATTACGCTTGATTCACAAATGTCTGATAAAAGAGATCGCTCAGGTAGTAACACAACTAAACTAAAGGTGCTTCCATCTGATTGTGAGGTAATTATGTCAGAACGTCCCGATGATGCGATTCCGCTGCCTGATGAAAGTCAGAATCCCGGCAATGAAAGGCCGCTTGATGATGATGATGATGCGGATACAGAATTTCCTGATGATGAATCGCCCAGGCCGATATAACGTTTAAACCTCCCTCGGGAGGTTTTTTGTTTATTAAGCCAGCCGACATATTTACCGGTCAAAAAAACGCATTTACCTAACTTTTATAACGTTCTAGCTAAATTGACCTACAGTTAAAAGACATTAACAGTGAGGTTATTTATGAAAAGTCATGAATCGAACGAGCAGCGTAAAAAAGAAGGTGATGTACATAAGGGACTTCCTGAAGCCGCGCCTAATGCGGGAAATGCTTATGAAGAAGACGATCATCCTGCGAAAGACAGTCCAGCAGAACACGGCGAAATTCCGCGCACGCGTGATGACAGTGAGGATGACAAGCACGATCCTTTTAAAGACCAGTAATCATGTCGGCTGGCACTACGATGTGTAACAAGGTGATCGCTTAGCATGAATTTGAGATTAAAGACGTGCCATGACATCATGCGGCAGGCCGCTTTTGATCTTGATGTAACCGGCTGCGTTTTTCGTCGATTTCGCAAAAACGCAGCCATCGAGATGTACCAGCATGATAATCGCCGCACCGCCTGGTGAAGTGCGGGTAATGTATATTATGTTAAATTTAATGTTTCAACGCTTCTGAACTAGCCTGCTCCCTCCGTCACACTCCAATCGCAAAACCCGGATAGCTACTCTTAACAAACTCGAGAATAAAACATCTAACTTCATATAATTAGACTTATATGAAGTTAGGATCCTGCTAAAGATCCGGGTATGATATCGCCCAGCCGTTTACCGCGTGAACGGCTGTTCAAATAAACGGCGTCGCTACGTGAATTCTGCTGGGTTGTCCCCGCCAAGAATTCTCAGAATTCACGTAGCAACGTCTACTACGTTTTAGTTCAATAAGTGAGCCATTCGGTGACATTACCCCCTGTTTTAGGCGTAGTAGCGACAGAAAGTCATGACATCGCCGATAAGTTGCGCGAGTTTGTTCAGGATCGTGAGGCTTTCTCTGACAATACCTGGAAACAGCTACTGAGCGTGATGCGTATTGGCAGCCGCTGGGCCAGTGAACATCAGCGCCAGTTTTTACCGATGTCGCCTGCCGATCTGCGTGATTATCTGCTGTGGCTGCAGGCGGCTGGACGCGCATCCTCCACTATCAGCACGCACGCTGCGCTAATCTCTATGTTACACCGTAACGCAGGGTTAGTGCCGCCCAACCACTCTCCGCAGGTGTTTCGCGCGGTAAAAAAGATAAACCGCACCGCAGTAATCACGGGCGAGCGCGCGGGTCAGGCCGTGCCTTTCCGCATCGGTGACCTGCTCACCCTTGATGAGCGCTGGGCAGGATCCGATCGTCTGCAACATCTGCGCGACCTCACCTTTCTGCATGTGGCCTACGCAACGCTGCTGCGCGTCAGCGAATTGAGTCGACTGCGGGTGCGCGATATTTCGCGCGCGGCTGACGGCAGAATCGTGCTTGACGTGGCCTGGACGAAAACCATTGTGATGACCGGCGGCCTGATTAAGGGGTTGGGCGATCTGTCATCGCAACGTCTGACGGAGTGGCTGACGATTTCTGGCCTGATTGCCGAACCCGACGCTTACATCTTCGGGCCGGTGCATCGTACCAATCGCGCGCAGCTTGCCACCCAAAAACCGCTCTCAACACGCGCGCTGGAGGATATTTTTGCCCGCGCCTGGCAGGAAGCCCGCCCTACGCAAACGGTGCAGGGCAATAAAAATCGTTATCGCGGCTGGTCAGGACATAGCACGCGCGTTGGTGCGGCGATTGATATGGCCACGAAAAAGTACAGCACCGCGCAAATCATGCAGGAAGGAACCTGGAAAAAGGCGGAAACGGTGATGCGCTATATCCGCCACGTTGACGCGCATGCAGGCGCCATGGTCGATCTCATGGATCGACGCCTTCAGGACTGAAATCTCACGCCCGGAGAGTCAAACTTTGCCTTTGGGCAGCTGCGCGAAGAAATCCGCGTAGCTGGCAGCACGCTGCTGGAGCAGCACCGTTTTCAGCGCATTGAGCGGAGTTGCAGACCAATCTACCCGCGCATCCACAGACGCGTATGCGCGATCAAACCAAATTTTCACTGCCGCCGAGTGGATGCCGCGTTTGTCTCCCCCTGCAGCGGCAGCGGCTTCCAGCGCGGCCAACAAGCGATCGGCAAAAGGCTCGGCTGCCCGCTGATGATAGTGTTGCAGCATGCTCTCCAGCGTGATCGCATTCAACAGCAGATTACCGCCAACCGCGCATTCACCCGCGTGAAGGCAGCCGGAATAGGCGCTGCACATGTTGCCGGTCCAGTGTGCAATCTCGCCTCGAGCATCCACCAGCATCACCTGCCGCCGGTGCCGTTCGGTATCCTCCTCAAGCAGCTTCTCTAACGTCTGCGCGGCGGATAATCTTTGCCGCAGATAGTCCAGTCCCGAAATGCCGTACAGCGGATTCGTCATCGCCTGAGTCGCAATTGCGCCCACGCCAGCCGCGCCATGCACGACCAGCGCCCCTACAGCAGGCCCCGCCGTTGCGGTAGCAATACCCAGCGCACCGCTAGCCGGATCGCGCGCCACAATCGAAAAGGTCATCTCTCCACCGCTTCACATATAAGAAAATTATAGGGATAAATTATTGCAATGAACTCTATTTATGCGCATAAATTAAATAAAGGCAACGCGTATTTTTTCACCTATGGTCGATGAGGATGCTATGTTCAGCCAGCTCACCAAAGTGCGTTTAATCACCCTAATGCTACCCATCAGTTTACTGCTGGTTTGGCTTCCGGCGCAGGCGGCAACGCCGGCCGATGCGTTGCTGCTTGGTCAAGTGGCGGAGCCGCAATCGCTCGATCCGCAGGTAGCGACCGCCGCCAACGATTCACGCATTTTGGTCAACGTTTACGATGGGCTGGTGCGTAATGGCGCGGATAAGCTGGATATCGAACCGGCGCTGGCAACACATTGGCACATCAGCGCGGATGGGCTGAACTACCGCTTCACCCTGCGTCGGGGCGTCAAGTTTCATGATGGCACGCCGTTTAATGCCGCCGCCGTGAAATTCACCTTTGATCGCATGCTGGATGACCAGCACCCGGCGCATAACACTGGCCCGTTCCCGTTGGCCTTCTTCTTTTCCTCGATTAAAAACATTGAGGTGATTGACGATTACACTCTGGTGTTTCATCTCAAAGCGCCTTTTGCCCCGCTGCTGTCCAATTTCGCCACGCCAACCGGGCTGATCGTCTCGCCGACGGCGGTAGCGAAATACGGTAAAGAGTTTGGTCGACATCCGGTGGGCACCGGCGCGTTTCGCTTCAGCGAGTGGCAATCCAATCAGCGCGTGGTGGTGAACGCCAATGCCGATTACTGGGATGGCAAACCGGCCATCTCAACCCTGGTGTTCCGCCCCATTACCGATAACAACACCCGCGTGGCGGAGATGCTCTCCGGCGGCATTGATGCGATGCCGGAAGTGCCGCCTGATAGCGTCAAACTCTTTGCCGCCCGGCCCGAACGTTTCCGGCTTTATCAAACCACCGGGCCGCACGTCTGGTACGTGATGTTGAACACGAAAATTGCCCCGTTCAATGATGTGCGGGTGCGCCAGGCGGTGAACTACGCGGTTAACAAACAAGCGTTGGTGGACAATATCCTGCAAGGATCTGCGGATGTGGCCAACGGCCCGATCCCCGCCGCTTTCCGCTGGGCCACCAACCACGACGTTGCTGCTTATCCTTACGATCCGCAGAAGGCGCGCCAGTTGCTAAGGGAAGCCGGTGCTGAAGGGGCAACGCTGAAGTTCTACGTTACCGAAGGCGGTTCCGGCATGTTAGATCCGCTGCCCATGGCGGTGGCTATTCAGGCCGATCTTAAAGCCGTGGGTTTGCAGGTGAAAATTGAAACCTACGAATGGAATACCTATCTGGCGAAAGTCAATGCCGGATTAGACAACCACACGCACATGGCCGAAATGGCGTGGATGACCAACGATCCCGATACGTTGCCGTACCTGACGCTGCGCAGCGATGCCTGGCCGGATAAAGGCGGCTTCAATTCCGGCTACTACCGCAATCCTGAGCTGGACAAGCTGCTGCAACAGGCGCGCCTGAGCACCGACAACGCCACTCGCGCGATGCTGTACCAGCAGGTGCAGCAGAAAGTGCATCAGGATGCACCGTGGATCTTTGTGGCGAACTGGAAGCAGAACGCCGTAACCTCCACGCGCATTGAGCACTTCACGCTGCAACCTAATTTCAATCTGTTACTCAATCGCGTCACGAAAAAGTAGGAGCCTGACGATGGGGATCACTCTGCTCAAACGGCTGTTGGCGGTCATTCCGGTGCTTATCGGCCTGTCGCTGATTGTGTTTCTGCTGCTGGCGCTTATTCCGGGTAACCCGGCGCAGGCGCTGCTGGGCGCCTGGGCGACACCGGAAAATGTCGCGCGCATTAACCGCGAACTGGGGCTGGATAAGCCGCTGTATCAACAATATTTCATCTGGGTGGGCAACCTATTGCAGGGCGATTTTGGCCGATCGTACGTGCTGAATCGTCCGGTGATTGACGAAGTGCTCGATCGGCTGGGCGCAACGTTGATTCTCGGCGGCACCGCCTTGCTGATCAGCTCGGTACTGGGATTGCTGGCTGGCGTGATTTCTGCCGTGCGCCAGTTTGGCTGGGCCGATCGCACCATTACGCTGCTGGTGCTGCTGGGCATTTCGCTGCCGTCGTTCTGGATTGGCTTGTTGATGATCATGGTGTTTGCCGTGCAGCTGCAATGGTTCCCGGCGTCCGGTATGTACGCCATTTGGGGCGGCGGCGGCGTACTGGATTTACTGCATCACCTCGCAATGCCCGCCATCACCTTAGCGCTGGTTGCAACCGGCGTGATTGCGCGCCTTACCCGCACCGCGATGCTGGAAGTGCTGCGTCAGGATTACATCCGCACCGCGCGGGCCAAAGGATTGAGTGAACGCAAAGTGATCTGGCGTCATGCCTTCCGCGCCGCGCTGGTGGCGGTGATTCCGGTGATCGGCATTCAGGCGGGCTTTGTGCTGGGCGGCGCGGTCTACATTGAGACGGTGTTTCAATGGCCGGGTCTGGGCGCGATGTTAGTCAAAGCGGTGGCAACGCGCGATTTACTGCTGGTGCAGGGCGGCGTGCTGGTCGCGGCAGCGGCCTATGTGCTGATCAACTTGTGCGCCGACATCCTGCAATCGCTGCTTGATCCGAGGTTATCATCATGAGCCAGACGTCTTCCCGCGCCGCGCCGCGCCAGCGCACCTCACTGTGGTCATTACTGCTCGCCAATCGCCTGGCGACGCTGGGTTTGGCAATCCTGGCGATCGTCGCAATCGGCGTGCTGGCGGCACCGCTACTGCCGCTGCCCGATCCAGATGCCACCAACCTGCTGCAACGCCTGCTGCCGCCGTTTTCGCCGGGGCATCTGTTGGGTACCGATCCGCTGGGGCGCGACCTGCTGTCACGGTTGATCTGGGGCACGCGCGTCTCCTTGATGGTCGGCATCAGCGCCACCCTGCTGGCCGCCGTTTTCGGCACGCTGATCGGTTTGGTGGCGGGCTACGCCGGGGGCCGCACGGACAGCCTGCTGATGCGCCTGATCGATATGCTGATGGCGTTTCCCTACATTTTGCTGGCGCTGGTGATTGTCGCGGTATTGGGGCCAAGCCTGATCAATGCGCTCTACGCCATTGCCGTGGTCAATATCCCCTTCTTTGCGCGTAACATTCGCGGCCTGACCATCGGGCTGCGCCAGCGCGACTTTATCCACGCCGCGCGCCTGGCGGGAAAAAATCACCTACAAATCTTGTTAACCGAAGTGCTGCCCAATGTGCTGCCGGTGATCGTCGTCACTATGTCCACCACCGTCGGCTGGATGATCCTGGAAACCGCCGGGCTCTCCTTTCTCGGGCTGGGTGCGCAACCGCCGGCGGCCGATTTAGGATCGATGCTCGGTCAAGGACGCGCGCAGATGTTCAGTGCGCCGCACGTCGCGCTGGTGCCGGGCATCATGATTTTCCTGCTGGTGATGAGCTTTAACCTGCTGGGTGACGGCATCCGCGACATGCTCGATCCGCGGATGAAATCCGGCGCGCAGCTGCGCGCCAGTGCAATCACCGATGTGAAGCGCCCTGCTGTACCGGCGGCGCGTTTTGCGCAGGATGCGGTGCTGGAGGTGGTCGACCTAAAGGTGGACTTTCGCTCAGGCACGCGCCGTCAGGCAGCGGTCAAAGGCATCAGTTTTTCCGTGCGCGCCGGGGAGTGTTTAGGGCTGATTGGCGAAAGCGGTTCGGGGAAAAGCGTCACCGCGCTGTCGATCATGGGATTAGTGGCTTCGCCGCCGGGTGAAATCAGCGGCGGCGCGGTGTATGTCGCGGGCGAGGAGATGTTGTCGCTGACCTCTACTCAGCTGCAACAGCGGCGCGGCGCGCGCGTTGCCTATATCTTCCAGGATCCTCTTACCACGCTGCATCCGCAAATCAGCATCGGCCAGCAGATTGTGGAAGCGGTACAGGCGCATCAGCCGTTATCGCGCCGAGCCGCGCAGGATAAAGCGCTGGCGCTGCTGGAGAGCGTGGGCATCAGCGATGCCGGGCAGCGTTTTGCTGCCTATCCGCATCAGCTTTCGGGTGGACAGCGGCAGCGCGTCGGTATCGCCATGGCGTTAGCCAACGATCCTGACATCATCATCGCCGATGAACCCACCACCGCGCTGGACGTTACGGTACAGGCGCACATCCTCGCGCTGCTGCAACAGCTGCGGCGCGAACGTGGTTTAACGCTGCTGTTTATAACCCATGACTTTGGCGTGATTGCGCAAATTTGCGATCGGGTGGCGGTGATGCGTCAGGGCGAAATGGTGGAAAGCGGCGACACGCAGCAGGTCTTGAACCATCCGCAGCATGATTATACCCGGCGCCTGATCGCCAGCGTGCCAAAGCTGGGGCAAGGACGTGGGTTTCTGCAACAGGTGGCACGTCTTTATGCATCGCCACGCGCCACGGAGGAGAGCTTGTGACTTACGCGCTGGAAACACTCAATCTGTGTAAAACCTTTGGAGGCCGCGCCAGTTGGTTGTCGCGATCGCAGCATGCGGTTGCGGCGGTGAAGGATCTTACGCTGCAACTGCATCAGGGCGAAACCCTGGCGGTGGTCGGCGAAAGCGGCTCGGGAAAGAGTACGCTGGCGCGCATGCTGGTGGGACTCGAAACGCCGACGTCGGGCCAGATTCGCTTGCTGGGTAAAGCGATGGCGCAGCATCAGCGCAACGGCAAGGCGTTCGCGCAGCTGATTCAGTATGTGTTTCAGGATCCGCAGGCATCGCTCAATCCGCGTTACACCATTGGCGATACGCTGGATGTGCCGCTGAAATACCTGCGCGGCTATGCGCCCGCCGAGCGTCAGCGGCGCAAGCTGGCATTGCTGGACGCGGTGCAAATGCCCGCCGATGCGTTACACGGTTATCCGCATGAATTCTCTGGCGGACAAGCGCAGCGGCTGGCGATTGCGCGGGCGCTGGCCGCTGAAGCGCAAATTCTGGTGCTGGATGAGCCGGTCAGCGCGCTGGATGTGTCGGTACAGGCGCAGGTTCTGCTGCTGTTGCAGCAGCTGAAACAGCAGTTTTCGCTGTCGTATTTATTCATCAGTCACGATTTGGCGGTGGTGGAAGCCATCGCCGATCGCGTGGCGGTTATTTATCGTGGAGATTTGGTAGAATGCGCGCCTGCTGAATCCCTGTTTAGCGCGCCGCAGCACGCTTATACGCAAAGCCTGCTTGCCAGCGCCCCGCGCCTGTGATGGACAGAATGAAAAGTGATAACGCCGACATAACCGAACCACCGCGCCGCAAGCGCACCGATGAGATCGTTGATGCGATCAAAACTGCAATCGTGCGCGATAACCTGCAACCGGGCGATCGCCTGCCGCAGGAGAAAGAGTTAGCCAGCCGCTTTGCTGCCGGGAAAAGCACGGTGCGCGAAGCGCTGAAATCGCTGGAGGTGCAGGGTTTAATTCGTACCCGTACCGGACCCGGCGGCGGCGCGTTTATCGAACCGATGAGCGAAGCGCGCGCCATGAGTTTGCTGTCGAACTACTTGTTCACGCGGGAGTTATCGATTGCCAACATCTATGCGCTGCGCAAAGCGCTGGAGCCGCTGGTGGCGGTGAGTGCTATTGAACATATTGATGCCAACGGTTTTGAGCAGCTGCATCAGCTGATCGCGCTGTACGATCACGAACCGGCTGACGATGATGAGCGCTGGACGCAGCGCATGGCCGAACTGGATTTCCACGCGCTGGTTGCCAGCTACTCCGACAACGTGCTGCTGGCGTTCATTTGCCGTTTCCTGCAACGCCTGTTGAAGGAGCAAGCGGTGTGTAAAGACATCTACCAGCGCCCGGAGCCGGTGGCGCGCGCCACCGGTATTGAGTTCCAGTATCGCCTGATCGAAGCCCTGCGCCGCAAAGATGCGCCGCAGGTGGAGAGCATCATGCGGCAGCATATGCAGCACGCCGAAGAGGCCATGCTCAAGTTGGAGGCGTCGCTGGAAGACCGCTTTATGAATGAGTGATCCCGCGACGCTGCCGCTTATCGGCACTTACGCACTGCTTTTTTGCGCAATGAGCCTGCTGGCCACCGCTTCCGCCGCCCGTTTGCCGGCCAGGAATGCGTGATCGGAGTTGTAATACTCCCATTCGCTGTAGCGACCCGCTAACGTAATGTCCTGGAGCAGCAGCCAGTCACGGATCAGCGACACATTTTTCCTGCGCTGATGGTCATACACCACATACGCATACGGCATATCGACCTGATTCGCGCAGATCACCCTATCGTTTTCGTTGAACAATCCCACGCGTATACAGTCGTCAATACAGCGTTGGATCAGCGCCTCACCGTCCAGCGGTAACGGATATTCCGGGCAATAGGTCATTTCACAGGTCAGGCCAAATCCCCCGGCAGGATTGCAGTGCGGGCTGGCGTTGCCCTGCAGGAACACGCGGTGGAACACGCTGTCGCCCGGATAGTAGATCCAGTGTTTGTCGCTGAGATCGGGGCGATCGATACCCAAATTAACGCAGCGCACCGAGACATGGCGCAGCCCCTGCGCGGCGCGCTGCACGGCGGCGGGCGCGTCGCTGCCGATCAGGCGAATCAATTCGGGCAGCGGCAAGGTACTGATCAACTGCTGATAGCGATAGTGTTGCCCGTCGGCCAACTCCACCGTGCGGGCGCGCGGGATGACCTTGACGATTTCCGCTTCCGTGTGCAGCTGCGCGGTGAGATGCGGTAAAAATCCATCCATCAAAGCCTGGAAACCGCCCACGAGCGGATAGCCGAAGCGCGCGTTTGGCCCCAGCTGCTTGGCCAGCGGAGCCAGCGCACCCGTGATGATCTGATTGAGATCGGGTAACGGAACGCGGCCGCCGAGCCACGAGGTTTCCATTTCGGCCAGCGGGATTTTCCACAGTTTGCGGTTGTAGGGAATAGCAAAATGCTCTGCGATGCCTTTTCCCCAGGTGGAATAGATAAAGCGTTCAAAATTCTCCGCAGGTTCAATCACCGGCGTCACCTGGCATTGCACGTCATTTAACCCGCCATCGGCACAGCAATCCTCATGTAAAGCCTGGGTTTTACCCTGCCCTGATGCATTGGCGCCCGCTAAACCGTAACGCGCTTCAATTGCGCCCAACACGCACTCGGTGATGACCTTCACTGGCAAGCCATGCAGCGCTGACTGGAACGGATAGCGCGTATACACATCGTGGCTATACACCCAGGCTTCGCGCGCTTGCCAGTGTTGGTTTTCACCCAGCAGCAGGTCATAGAGTTTCAGTACATAGGGATCGTTGGTGAACATGATGTGACCGGCGTGATCGAAGGTAAATCCGCGATCGTGAATCGAGCGGCACCAGCCCCCGGTGCGCGCCTGCTTTTCCAGTAATACCGCCTCTTTGCCATAATGGTAGGCAGCGCTCAGGCCGGTTGGCCCGCCGCCGACAATCAAACACTCCACGTTACTGGCGGGCAGCGGCGCGCGGGTTTCGGCGCTAACCGGGCTAAACCGCTGCGCCGTTTCCGCGTTCTCAGTATGCACCTTCTGCGCCATCAGCGCCGCCATGGCATCGGCCGTTTTATCCCAGCTGGTGTTGGCCACCACCGCTGCCATACCGGCAGCCAGCTGCTGCTGTTGCTGCGGCGAGTGGCGCAGCGCCTGCTCACATAAGGTGATGAAGTGCTGATGCGAATCGGCGATGCCGACCAGGTGCGAGTAGTGTTGCACCACGTCCGGAATCGCGCTGCTGACAATGGGTAAACCGGCCGCCATATATTCCAGCACTTTGGTGGGGCTGATATAGCGCGTTGCCTCGTTCAGCGCAAACGGCATTAAGCATACGTCCCAGTCGGCCAGGAAGTGCGGCAACGCGGCATAAGGTTGCTGACCAAACCAGTAGATATTCTCCCGCTGCGGCAGCGTCAGGGGATCGATTTTTACCACCGGCCCCACCATGATGATTTGCCAATCGGGATGCGTATCCGCCAGGCGCGCAATTAATGTCAGATCGAGACGTTCATCAATCACGCCATAGTAGCCCAGCCGCTGCGAAGGCAGCGTTTGCTGCAACGGATGACCGTTGCTGCGATCCAGCGCTTGTTCAAAATGCGCGGCATCCACGCTGCTGGGAAAACAGTACACGGCAGGATGCCGGTTTTTTTTCGCCTCATACAAGCTGCTGCCGCCGGTGAAGACCAGGTCGGCACAGTTCATCAACGCAGATTCACGCTGGCGCAGTTGCAACGGCGCTTTTTCAAACGCCGATAACTCATCCATGCAGTCGTAAATAATTGCGGCTGGCGTCACGCCCGCCAGCAGCGGTAACGCCATCGGCGTGTAGAACCACACCAGCGGGCGGCTATTTTCCGCCATCAGTTCAGCCAGCAGCGGCTGTAAGATCGCAATCTGGCTATCGTGGAAGCCAGGCGCATCCACATTGGAGTGCGGCACCACCACGCTAATATTGGCCCCCGCCGCGTACTGTTTTAAGTAGGGTTCCCCGCTATACCAAACCGGTTCCTCAATAAATATCACCCGGTAATGTTGTGCCAAACGCGACAGCAAGTGCTGCGGACGTTGATACACGAACTCCCAACGCAAATGACTAAACACGATAAGCGTTTGATTATGCATAGCGGATTCCTTTGGCTGTTCGCCCCTGAGAAGAAATGACTGGAAGCGTTGTAATTGACGCTGACATTGCAGCAATGTCTGGGCGTAGGAGAGGTGTAACATTCGGGCCGCGGGATCATCGCCGTCATACCTGACATCCCAAAGTCCGGCCTGCGGCCAATGCTGAGGATCTTCCCACAGCGGTCGATCGATAATCGGATAAAGACAGATGCCGGTGATCTCCACACCCTGCAGCTGCGCCTGCGCGACCTGTGCGCTGATATCCTTAAGCCACGCCGCACGGCCGCTGCCGACGTGGCTGGTTTCCGCCAGCAAGAGCGGCCGTTGGTAGCGCTGATACACATCGCTAAGCAAGCGGTGTAACGGCGCGCGGCGCGCATCTCCCAAATGCCAGGCCAGCGGCAATCCTGACCCGGCCTCCCACTGATTGCCGTGGTAATAATTCACCCCAACCAGATCGAGTAATTCCGGCGATCCGCCTAACTCCGGATGCGTGCGCCCCGCCAGCATATCCCACGCCTGGAACTGCGCCTGATTCATCACCGCCGCATGTGCTCGACAGGCGTCATCCGGTTGATCGACCACCAGATGAATAATGGGATCGCAGTGTAAAAATCGCGCGCGGCTATCGGCTGCGGTAATGGCGTGGCACGCGGCCAGCGCGGCGCGCACCAGCTGCTGCTTTACGGCATCGGGATCCTTGACGCGCGCATCATCTCCTGCGGCAAACAGGCCGACGGAGATGCCCCAGCTCAGAAATGAGATTTCATTGATCGGCGAATAGACCGGCGGCTGGTGATAAAACGGGCGCAGAAAATCGGCGACGTCAAAATTCCACGCCGCAAAACGCTCAATAAAATCAGCGGAAAACAGCGACAGCTCTTCCGGCCAGCCGTAATGACACAGCGTCCAGTTAATTTGAATGTTGTGCTGCAATGCGATCTGCATTTTCTCACGAAGCCGTTGGCGCTGACGCTGCGCATCCGCCCCGGCCAGGCGCCAGCCCAGGCTCTCTCGCACGGTTCGAATGCCGAAGCGATGCAGGTTGGCGTAATCCTCTTCACAGCGCGTGGCATGCGCGTTGGCATCATTCATGGAGAGCCGCAAACCGTGCGGATTGATATGATCGGCCCCTTCAAATCCCCCTTGCCAAAAGCTTTGGAATGGCGTCATGAATCCCCCGGAAAAAGGAAAAACCGTTAAAGTCATTTTGCAAAATGATAAGAATGGCGGACGAATAGAATCGCATGGGCTGTATGCGCAAGGAGGGGAATAAACCCATCATTACTCAATGATTTATTAATTGCGCGTGGATCACGCGTTATTTTTATATTGGGCTTGGTTACACATTGAAAGTATAAGGATGAATATAAAAATAGCCAGAAAGCGACAAAAAATAGCTCTATCCATTCCAGATACTTAAAGCAAGCAAATGATTCTGCTTAACTATTTATTTTGTTTTTTTAAAAGCGAAACGGAGTGTAATTAAAGCGAGGCGCTATTTTCTGAGCGGGAATATGTCGCTACAAGCACAGAAAATATTATCTTCGCGCGGGTGTTTATTTAAACCTTGGCAGCACCGCACTGAACAAGAATTATTAGCGCACCCGGTGACATCATCACCGGGATGTTTTTTAGCGTTTAAGCTGAGGTATAGCGTGCTTCCAACTTATCTAAAAACGCCAACAGCACCTGATTCATTTCGCTGTAATCATGCGCGCGCAGCTGTTGCGGCGTGTTAACAAAGCGAAATTCTGCCGCACGGCTTAACTCTTGTTCCGCGTGCGCGATCAGGCGCTCAACCACATCCAGCGTCAGTTCCATGTGGCACTGGAAACCAAACACGCGGTCTGAATAGGCGACGATTTGACGTGGGCAGCCCGCGCTATAAGCGATGATTTTGGCATCCGCCGTCAGGCCAGGCATGTCGTTATGCCAGTGACCAACCTCCAGCGTCGGCGCAAAATGAGAAAATAGCGCATCTTCACGCGCCGCTTCCGTCAGGAAAATAGGAAATTTGCCAATCTCTTTTTCTGGACTGTGCGCGAACGGCGCGCCCAGCGCTTCGCCAATCAGCTGAGACCCCAGGCAGATGCCGATAACCGCTTTACCGCTTTCAACCGCCGCCGCAATCAGCGCCTGCTCAGCTTTTGCATCAAAATGCGGGCAGGCCTCCAGCGTGGTGGCCGGATCCTGCGGGCCGCCCATCACGATCAGGAAATCAATGCCTGCGGCATCAACCGGCAGCCGATCGCCTGCATACACGCGCGAGTAAGTTACCGCGTGACCGCGCGTGATGGCCCATGTTTCATAAGCGCCCGGTGCTTCAAAATCTTCATGTACGATAAAATGTACGCGCATTGCCGATGACTCCCTAAATAGGGTTCTGGCCGGGTAAGGCCGTGTTTGTAGTGTGAATGTGAGGCGGCTGCGCCAAAATCTCGGCCAGCGCTTTGGCGATGAGTGCCGTCTCGGTGGCATCGAGATCGGCGACGGTGACGCGTAGGCCGGAACCGGGATGGTCGAGCATAAAACCTTCTCCCCCGCGCACCAGCCAGCCGCGCTGCGCCATCTGCATCACGCTGGCTGCGCTCGGCTGGGCGAGGGGAATCCACACGTTCAGACCGTCGTGATGATCTGAAAGCGTGACGCCATGCTGTTTTAACGCCTTAACCATTGACGCGCGCCGGTCGAAATAGCCCCTGCGCGCCGCCTGAATAGCGGGTTGAAAATCGGCTGAACGCAGATAGCCGGCGGCCATATCCTGCAACATGTGGCTCACCCAGTTGGTGCCAGCATTGAGACGCTGGCGCAGCCGCTGCGAGGTTTCGCTATCGCTGGCGACAAACGCCATACGCAGATCCGGGCCAAGAAACTTGGACATTGAGCGAATCAGCACCCAGTTGCGGCTGTTCGCCGGTACGACGGAGTGATAATCCTGCGTGGAGAGCAGCGAAAAGTGGTCATCAACGATGACTAAAACCTGGGGATAGCGCGCCAGCGAGCTGCGTATGCCTTCTGCTCGCCTGGCGCTAAGGCCAAAGCCGGTGGGATTGTGGGCGCGCGGGGTGACGATCAGCGCCTGCACGCCCGCCGCAAGCTGACGTGACAGCGACTCAATCTGCATGCCCTCTTCATCCATGGCGACGGGCGCGGCCTGCAGACGGTTATGTTGCAGCGTGCTGATGCTGCTCAAAAAGCAGGGATCTTCCACCGCCACGCGATCGCCAGCAATCAGATAGCTGGCCAGCACCCTTTCCACGGCATCCACTGCGCCATGCGTGAGATTTAACTCAAAAGGGCTATCGAGATCGGGTGCAAGCCAGGCCAGCCCGACGGCTTCAAGTTCTGGATTTAACACCGGTTCGCCGTACAGCCTTGGCGTAGTGCGAATCCAGGCAGCAAGCTGACTGACCTGCGGCAACACCGCAGCTGCTGGATTGCCGCTGGCGAGGTCGCGCAGCACGAGGTTGGGGGTGCTGCCTTCTATGTCATTGGGAGCGATTGGCGCGCGCACCAGCGTGCCATTTCTCCCTTTTGATAGCACGAAACCCGCATCGGTCAGGCGTTTATACGCTAACGCCACGGTATTGCGATTCACGCCCAGCTCTGCTGCCAACTCGCGCAGCGTTGGCAGCAGCGTGCCAGGCGCGACTTCGCCTGATTGGATCATTGCGCGGATGTGGTCGAAAATTTCACCCGCTGTTTTGCCACGAATCTTCATTGATCTGGTTCAAACTCTGTTTTAGCCTAGGTCAATGTTAAATTAATCGTGCGCGGCTGTCTATCGGCCTCTGTCGAAGCAAGCTCATTACTGCTGCTCTGCCTGTTTTCCGCGCCAGATCCAGTCGCGCACCTCGGGCACATCTTCGCCATGCTCCCGGACATAACGGTGATGCTCAGCAATGCGCTCTTGCAAATCATCCAGCAGCTCCGGATGACGCTCGGCCAGCCCCGGCACATGCAGTATCGCGGCCTGCGCCAGATGGTAGCGATCCAGTTCGTTGAGCACCGTCATATCGAACGGCGTGGTGGTGGTTCCCTCCTCATTGAAGCCGTGCACGTGAAAATTGCGATGATTCGTGCGCGAGTAGCTCAGCCGGTGAATCAGATTGGGGTAGCCGTGGAACGCAAACACCACGGGTTTGTCATGAGTGAACAAGGCGTCAAACTCCGCGTCAGATTTGCCATGCGGATGCTGTTCCTGAGGCTGCAACGCCAGTAAATCCACCACGTTCACCACGCGAATTTTCAGATCGGGTAAGTAACCGCGCAGCAGGTCAACCGCTGCCAGGGTCTCCATGGTCGGCACATCGCCCGCGCAAGCCATCACCACATCAGGTTCCCCTTCGTCGCTTGCCCATTGCCAAATGCCCATGCCCGCCTCGCAATGGGCTATCGCACTCGGCAGATCCAGCCACTGCGGCGAGGGCTGCTTACCCGCAATGATCACATTGATGCGGTTCCAGGTACGCAGACAGTGATCGCCGACCCACATCAGCGTGTTGGCATCCGGCGGCAGATAGATGCGCACAATATCGGCCTTTTTATTGGCAACGTGATCGATAAAGCCCGGATCCTGGTGGCTGTAACCGTTGTGGTCTTGCCGCCAAACATGGGAAGAGAGCAGATAGTTAAGCGAGGAAACCGGCTTGCGCCACGCCAGCTGACGCGTGACCTTCAGCCACTTAGCGTGCTGATTGAACATGGAGTCAACGATGTGGATAAAGGCTTCATAACAGTTAAACAGTCCGTGACGTCCGGTAAGCAGATACCCTTCCAGCCAGCCCTGACATTGATGTTCACTGAGGATTTCCATCACCCGCCCATCGCGCGCCAGCTGCTCGTCATACGCTTCCAGCGGCTCCATCCACGTGCGGCTGGTGACGTCAAACACTGGCGTCAGGCGATTTGACGCCGTTTCATCTGGCCCAAACAGGCGGAAATTATCGCTGTTATTCTGAAAGATGGCGCTGAGGTAGCGGCCGAACTGCTCGGTTGCCTGCCCGCTGGTGCTGCCGGGTTGACCGATTTCCAGGGCAAAATCAGCAATGTTCGGGGTAATCAACTCGCGGCGCAGGCGTCCACCGTTGGCGTAGGGCGTCGCACCCATGCGTTTATCCCCTTCAGGTGCCAGCGCCCGCAGGTGCGGTACTAATGTTCCGTTTTCATCAAACAGTTCATCAGGACGGTAGCTTTGCAACCAGCGTTCAAGAATCGCCCGATGTTCTGCATTTTCGCGACAGGCCGAAACTGGCACCTGATGCGCGCGCCAGAATCCTTCCACCTTTTTGCCATCCACTTCGGTCGGCCCCGTCCAGCCCTTCGGGCTGCGCAGGATAATCATGGGCCAGCGCGGCACCGCGTCGGAGGGGTTGCCGCTGCGCGCCTGCTGCTGAAACGACGCGATGCTGTTAAAGGCAGTGTCCAACGCGTCGGCCATCTGTTGATGCATGGCGGCGGGTTCGTGACCACAGACAAACAGCGGTTCATAACCGTAGCCGCTAAACAGCTGCCTGAGATCGTCATCGCTGCTGCGTCCCAGCAGCGTGGGATTGGCAATTTTGTAGCCGTTGAGGTGCAAAATCGGCAGCACCGCACCATCGCGTTGTGGATTGAGGAATTTGATGCCGTGCCAGCTGGCGGCGAGCGGGCCCGTTTCCGCTTCGCCATCGCCAATAACGCAGGGCACCACCAAATCCGGGTTATCAAACACGGCGCCAAAGGCGTGTGACAGCGAGTAACCCAACTCCCCGCCCTCGTTTATAGATCCCGGCGTTTCGGGCGCGGCGTGACTGGGAATGCCGCCCGGAAATGAAAACTGCCTGAACAGACGCTGCATGCCTGCGGCATCTTCACTGATCTGAGGATAAATTTCGCTGTAGCTGCCCTCCAGCCAGGTGTTCGCCACCATTCCCGGCCCACCGTGTCCAGGGCCGCAGACATACAGCAAAGCGCAATCACGCTGACGAATGATGCGGTTGAGATGGACATAAATAAAGTTGAGTCCCGGCGTGGTTCCCCAATGCCCCAGCAGGCGGGGCTTGATGTGTTCGGGTTGCAGGGGTTCACGCAGCAGTGGGTTATCCATTAAGTAGATTTGCCCAACGGAAAGATAGTTGGCGGCGCGCCAATATTTGTCCATTAACGCGAGTTCGTTTTCCTCGGCGACGTCTGACATTCCTCTACCTCTTGCTTAAGTTGTACGGGTTAACACCTGAGCGCAGGTGCAACAGGCTACTTCTTCGCTAACAGCTGATTGGCGGTATCCCGGATAACCTGCGCTGCACCACGATCCCCTTTTGCCATCGAGGACAAAAAGGCTTTGGCCTGTTTGAAGGTGATGTGAGGCGGGAGCGGCGCGACTTCCGGGTCGGTTTTCACCTCAAGCACCACGGGGCGATCGGCCGCTAGCGCGCGCTGCCAGGCGCTGGCCAACTGCTCAGGATCATCCACATAAATGCCGACCAAGCCGAGGGATTCGGCAAACTGGGCATACTTCACGTCGGGCAGCTGCTGCGTGGCGTCAAAGCGTGGGTTGCCTTCCATCACGCGTTGCTCCCAGGTGACCTGATTAAGATCCTGATTGTTGAAGACGCAGACAATCAGCCGCGCATCGGACCACTGCTGCCAATATTTTTGAATGGTGATCAGCTCTGCCATGTTGTTCATCTGCATGGCTCCGTCACCCACCAGCGCGACGACCGGGCGTTCAGGATGAGCAAACTTGGCGGCAATCGCATAGGGAACCGCTGCGCCCATGCAGGCAAGACCGCCCGAAAGCGTTGCGCGCTGCCCCTGCTTGACGCGGTAATCGCGGGCAAACCAGTTAGCACAAGAACCGGAATCTGAGGTCACAATCGCGTTGTCTGGCAGCTGCGGCGACATCTCCCACACCACGCGTTGCGGATTGACCGGGTTAGCCGATGCCAGCGCACGCTCTTCCATGAGCTTCCACCACGCCTGGACGTTGACCGCGATGGTTTCCTGCCAGCTGCGATCCGCTTTATGGGAGAGGAGTGGCAGCAAGGCGCGCAAGGTTTCCGCCGCATCGCCGTGCAGGTTCACTTCACAGGGATAGCGCAACCCTAACATC
The DNA here is from genome assembly GCA_966185695.1 of uncultured Pantoea sp. GTDB lineage: Bacteria > Pseudomonadota > Gammaproteobacteria > Enterobacterales > Enterobacteriaceae > Pantoea. Next base: position 101,930 of record CBIFUL010000004.1, read on the forward strand.
GCTGGATCGATATCAATCTGCACCGCCCGCGCCTGGCCCTCTTTCGGCAGAAACTCGGTCCACGGGAAACCGCTGCCGATCATCAGCAGCGTGTCGCAGTTTTGCATCAGCTCCCAGGAGGGCTGGGTGCCCAGCAGCCCAATGGAACCGGTGACAAAGGGCGCGTCATCAGGCAGCACGTCTTTCCCCAGCAGCGCTTTCGCTACCCCTGCGCCCAGCTGATTCGCGGCCTGCACCACTTCAACCGCTGCGCCGCGTGCGCCGGAACCAATCAGTATCGCGACTTTTTTCCCCGCATTCAGCACGTCGGCCGCGCGCTGCAGATCGGCTTCATAAGGCATCACTTTCGGCCGCTGGTAGCCGCTGCCGGAGTGGGTAAAACCATGCAGATGCGGCGGCGATTGCCACTCCTCATCCTGAATGTCTTTCGGAATGATCAGCACGGAAACGCCGTTTTGCGCTTTGGCGATACGTACGCCGCGATCGACCAGATGACGAACCTGTGCGGGCGCGGCCGCTTCCTGTACGAAGTTCGCGACATCGGCAAACACGCGATCGAGGTTCATCTCCTGCTGATAACTGGCGCCTCTGGCGGTGACTTCGGCCTGGCCCGCAATCGCCAGCACCGGGGCATGATCCATTTTTGCATCATACAGACCGGTCAGCAGATGGGTGGCGCCGGGTCCGCCGGTTGACAAACAGACGCCCAGTTCGCCGGTGAATTTGGCATGCCCGGCGGCCATAAACGCTGCCATCTCTTCGTGGCGTACCTGAATAAACTCAATGCCCTTGCCTTTGGCATTTGCCCGCTGTATAGCACCCAACACGCCGTTGATGCCATCGCCGGGATAACCATAAATACGGGTAACCCCCCACTCTTTCAGCCTTTGAACAAAAAAATCGCTGGTCTTAATACTCATCGTGGGTTTCCCTTTTAGTGAAGCGAACGGTAAGGATTGACGGCGTGCGTCACGTCATCTTGTTTCAACTTTAAGCAGACTAAGCCTGGCAGGCATGATTCGGAGTTCAAGCGAAGCAGCAACGGCATGGCACATTTACCGGGTTGGAATAAGAGGATTACGCAGAAGAGCACGTGGCATGACTGGCGTGAAATGCGGCGCGGCATTTCACTGCCATTGCAGAGGGAAAACAGCTTACTTAGCGCAGAGGCTCAGATCAGGAACCTGGCGGTTCAAGCATCTCGCTGATGACGTGAAAACCCTGCTTATCAAGATCGTCGGGATGGAGGGGAAGGCTTTTCCCCGGCTGAAACCACCCGCCGCCCTCGCCATCAGCGAAGTACCAAATTTCCGGGGTTTTAGTTGCGTGCTGCACCCAGTAAAAACCCTGTTCCATTGTTCGCTCCTGGCGAGAACATTTCGCTCTGAAGATGGTAAGTCAACAACCTTATTGAACTGCTACATCAAACAGCGTAGTGCATATTTAGATAGATAGGCGTAGCCGTTAGCGGCACGCGCTCAGGAACTGGCCTCTTCACTGATATGCCGACGACTGATTTTTCCGCCTTTACGCCCGGCTTCTATGGCGCGTTCCGGGTTATTGCGGAAATTTCCCCCACTCACTGCGCCACCCTTGCGGCCAGCTTCACGTGCACGTTCCGGGTTTTCTGCGAAATTTCCTGCACCACCTCGACGATTACTCATAATTTTACCCTCATGACGTAAGGGAAGAATTTCCCCGTCAGGGTTAATAGTTGTATAAGATTTACCTTTTATCCTTGCGCTTACGAAAAAGAAATTAGCGTTTAATTTTATTTAAAAGCTAAAAATGTAATTTTGAAGCATTTTTTCCTATTAAAAGCAAAGGTCGCAGAGAAATATTTGTACAATTTTTGAAAGCCTGTACATAAAAAAATGACCCTCTGGTTTAAGATTATTCTTATGCCGATGAATGTGTAATTCGCCATAGCGGAATTATTTACAGCCACTATTCGGTAACAGAAAAGAGGAAACACCATGCCAGATTTCGATTTGCATAAGTTTTTAATTAACGATCAGCCCTACACGTTTCTGTTTGAAGTCATCATTCGCGTCTTTATTGCGTATATCGTGGTCTTCACTTTTCTTAAAATTTCGGGGCGACGTGGCGTTCAGCAACTATCCCTGTTTGAAGTGGTGATTATTCTGACGCTCGGATCCGCTTCCGGCGATGTCACCTTCTATGATGATGTTCCGGTATTGCCGGTGATTTTGGTTTTCGTAGTGCTGCTGGTGCTGTACCGGCTGACCACATGGCTGATGACGAAATTCTCTTGGGTATCTACGATGATTGAGGGTGACGTTGTCACGCTAATCGCAGAGGGCAAATACGTGTCAGGCAACCTCGATCGGCTCAATATTTCCAGCGATGAATTTCTTATGGAGCTACGCCTGAAAGGCATTGAGCACCTTGGCCAGATCCGTCTCGGCCTGGTTGAAGTGGATGGCCAGCTAAGTTTGTATTATTACCCCGATGACCAGGTGAAGGCCGGGTTGTCTGTCCTGCCGCCCGAATATCGCGCCTGCTTTGTCACCCTGCCCAGCGCCGGAGTATATGCCTGCAACCGCTGCGGCACCACGCAGCAATGTCAGGCCAACACCACCGTGAAATGCCCGCAGTGCGGGCGCGAAAGCTGGTCGCATGCATTGAAGACCGTACGGATTTAGCACGGCGTCACAGCGTTATGCCTGCTCGTGTTTGAGCGCGGGCGAACAGGCTTCTACCATCAGCGCTTCCGGCAAAGTACTGCGCTGTCGGAACCAAGCTAAGAAGAACGCCACGATCAGCAGGAATTCCGCCAGGTCGCCGCCGTAATACATTACCTGCGCCGCTTGCTGAATCTCACTCACACTGAACGCGGTGCCGTGCGGAAATCCTCCGGCAAACATCAGCTTGCCGAGAATGGCATGCGCCGCCGTTGCAAGAAAAAGTACGCTCAGCCGCACCTTTCGCCCCGGACGATGCGGAGCCGGATCCGGCCCGGCAATTGACCAGGTAAACAAATAGCCGGAAATCACAAAATGGAGGTGCAGCAGCACAAACCACGTTGGATCGGACATGCTGATGCTGAACAGCGGGGTAAGGTACAGCAGGTACATGCCGCCAATATCCAGCATTGCAGCGGTGAGCGGATGAATCAGGAATCTGATCGGCGGCGCACGCAGGAAATCCATGATGCGGCGCGCCCCCCGGCGCGGCACGCTGCGCAGTAAAAGCGTTCCCGGCGCGCCAAACACCAAAGCAAGCGGGCCAAACATGCCGAGCAACAGATGTTGAAGCATATGCCCCCGCAAATCCTGATGTGCCCAGGTTGCCAACGGCGGAAGCACCGCTGTGATGATCATGGCGCATCCCACGGCGAAGCTTGCCAGCCGCCATCCACTCCAGCGGGCGGCGTTGCGCAGTCGCCAGGCAGCAACGCCATAGCTAACAAACAGCGTCAGCGGCAGGATGACCAGCAAGAGTATCAGCGCCAAAGGCGCAGCGTGGCTGCCGCCGTGACCCATATGTTCCATAGCGGATTACCCTACCGCGCCGCGCTGTTTTGCCACGGAACGACGATGGATTAGCCACCCAATCAGCAACAGCATCACTCCCACACCGTTCCACACCAGATCGTAAGGCAGGGTGTTTTCAACGTAGCGGATCTGGTGCAGGCGCAACACTTTATGATCGATGATGCCGTCAAACAGCTGGAATCCGCCCAAACCAACGAAGAATCCCGACCACGCCGCGTGGCGATCCAGACGCTGTTTTTTCCGTAATTCGGAGAAGAGAAAAAAGCCCACCACAAATAAAATCAGCTCTGCCGAGTGCAGCAAGCCATCCGACAGCAGGCTAAAGGCGGGCGTGCCCCAGTCGAAAAAGTGGTGCCAGCCCAGCAGCTGATGAAAAATGATCTCATCTACAGCGGCCATTACGCCGATGCCCAGGGGAATGACGGAATAAAAGGAACGTTTGCGATCGGGAGAAACTTTCGGGGGCGATGATAACACGGTGCTTGTCCTTAAAATGCCGGGTTTTCCAAAGCGTAGACGAGTTTCAAAATAAAGATTCGCGCTCTCTAAATTAATTCGCTGCGATAATCGCGGGATCGCCGCTGATTACGTTCGATATTTACGAGCGAAGCGGGAAATAAAATCCCCTTTCGCTTCCCGTCACGCTTGCGGTAAGTGAAGCGAATATTACGCTTAATAGGGCACGGCCTGCATGACGTAAAAAGCCGATCTATTTATTTGAAAGTTTTTTATTTTATCCATTACTGGAGTTTAACCAATGAAAGTTAAAACCCTTCTCGATCTTTTTATTCATGACCTCTCCGATGTTTACAGCGCTGAAAAACAGATCACGCGCGCACTGCCAAAAATGATTCGCGCCGCAACCGATGAAAATCTCAAAAATGCCTTTCAGCAACACCTGGAAGAGACGCGAGGCCAAATCGAACGGCTCGATCAGGTAGTGGAAAGCCATGACGAACTGCGCATCATGCGCATGAAGTGTCATGCGCTGGAAGGGCTGGTCGAAGAGGCTCAGGAACTCATTGAATCAACAGAAGCGGGTGAAGTGCGCGACGCAGGCCTGATTGGCGCGGCGCAAAAAGTAGAGCATTACGAAATCGCCACCTACGGCACCTTGATTGCGATGGCCACCAAACTGGAACTTACCGAGGCAGCATCGCTGCTGGCGGAAACGCTGAATGAAGAGAAGGCTACGGACGTGAAACTCACTGAGATCGCTGAACAGCAATAAGGAGATAACCATGAGCACCACATCTGCAATGTCGCACTACCACGACTGGCTTCGCGATGCCCATGCGATGGAGGAGCAGGCTGAAACCATGCTCTCCAAGATGGCGGATCGGCTAAAACATTATCCTCAGCTGCAAGCGCGCATCGTGCAGCATATTGAAGAAACCCGCCAGCAGCAGACGCTGCTGAAAACCATTCTGGAGCGCCACAATATTTCCCATTCCGGTATGAAAGATGCCATGGGGAAAATGGCTGCGATGGGACAATCGATTGGCGGTATTTTCACGGAAGATGAAGTGATCAAAGGGGCAATTGCGGGCTATGTGTTCGAAAATGCCGAAGTCGGCAGCTACACCAGCCTGATCAGCGCCGCAACGCGCGTTGGCGATCATGAGAGCGTGCCGATTCTCAAGCAGATTTGCGAGCAGGAACTGGCGATGTCGGATTGGATGATCAGCCATCTTCCCGAACTCACCGAGCAGTTCCTCACGCTGAGTGAAGACCCCGACGCCAAAGCGAAGCGCTAACATTTCGCCTATCAACAGGGTGCGCATCAGCACCTGAGGTGAGGTAGCTAACGCCAGCGATCTGCAGATGAGGGTTTGTCATGACAATCATTTGCAGATTTTTTTCCCAGCGACGCAGTGTTAACGTCTCGCCTTAACGCTCGCAACGCCCATCAACATTCGCAGGCAAAGCCGTCACCGGTGGCGGGCACGCTTTCTCCTTGCAGAGCAAGCCCTTCATCTACCCAACCCGTCATCCCGCCAATCATCTCTTTGACCGGATAGCCGAGTTCCGCCAATCGGATTGCGGCGCGATGTACACCGTTACAGTGCGGCCCGGCGCAGTACACCACGAACAGCGTATCGCGCGGATATTCCGCCATGCGCGCTTCCGTGATAGTACGGGTTGGGATGTTGATCGCGCCCGGCACATGTGACCTGGCAAAAGCTTCGGCGCTTCTCACATCCACCAAAACATAGTCCACGTCACCGCTCTTTTGACTGTGGTAGACATCCGAACAATCCGTCTCAAAAGCTAATCGCCGACTGAAATGCTGCAGGGCGGCTTCAGATGCTGCGGCAGGAACGTCACTGATCAAACTGGTCATAAGTCATCTCTCTATGCGGAAGGTGGGGAGATTGTATTGACCCGCGCCCCCCTGATACAGTGGCGGCCCAGACAATTACCGGTAGTTTTTCGCCAATGTCACAGCAACCAGGTTTAGTCGCCATTTTGGCGTATAACGGGCTTTGTACCTTTGAGTTCGGCATCGCCGTGGAGATCTTTGGCCTGCCACGGCCGGAGTTTGATTTCCCGTGGTATCAGCACCGCATCGTGGCAGTTGACCCGGCGCCGATTGCAGCGTCGCCAGGCATTCAGGTGGTGTCACCTTACGGGGTGGATTCCCTGGTGGAGGCGGACACCATCATTATCCCAGGCTGGCGTAACCGGGATGAAAGGCCTCCGCAGGCCCTGCTGGATGCACTGAATGCCGCTTTCCAGCGTGGCGCTCGCCTTGTCTCCATCTGTTCTGGCGTGTTTGTTCTGGCGGCGGCGGGATTATTGAACGGCAAGCGTGCGACCACGCACTGGCGCTACACCAGCGAACTGGCAGAACGCTATGCCGAGATCGCGGTGGATCCTAATGTGCTGTATGTCGATAGCCGACAGATCATTACTTCAGCGGGCAGCGCCGCTGGCATTGATGCCTGTCTGCATTTGATCTGCCGCGATTACGGCACCCATATTGCTAACGTGGTGGCGCGTCGTTTGGTGATGGCTCCCCAGCGCGCAGGCGGGCAAATCCAGTTTATCCCCTCACCCGTGGCGCAGAAGCCGCGCGATGACATCGCGCCGGTGCTTGAGTGGATTTTGCAAAACCTGCACAGCTCGCTCTCGGTGAAGCACATGGCAGAGCGTGCGTTAATGTCCGAACGGACTTTCCTGCGGCGTTTTCGTGAAGCAATGGGCACCACCCCCAAAGCCTGGCTGCTTCAGGCGAGAATGAATCTGGCGCGCGAGCTGCTGGAAAGCAATCAGCTGCTGAGCGAACAGATCATGGAGCGCTGTGGCTTTAGCTCGCTGGAGAGCTTTCGCGCGGCCTTCCGCAAATCGGCTGGCGTTTCGCTCTCCGCCTACCGCAAAACCTTTGGCGGATTGAGCACGGTCAATGGATGATGTCGATCCGTTGCTCACCCACTAAGCGGCGATGACGCCAGATGGTTGCGGACGTTGCGCCAACAAAAGCGCTCAGCTTGAAGGATTTCGCTATGACAACTTTTCATCAACTTACGGCTACCCGCCTGAATGGCCAGACTGTCTCAATGGCCGACTATGCAGGCAAACTGATTCTGGTGGTGAATACCGCCAGCCACTGCGGCTTCACGCCCCAGTATGCAGGCCTTGAGGCGCTTTATCAGACATACGCCGCACAAGATTTGCTGGTGCTGGGTTTTCCCTGCAATCAGTTTGGCAAACAGGAACCCGGCGATGCCGACGACATCGCGCGCACCTGCCACGTCAACTACGGTGTCAGTTTTCCCATGTTCGAGAAAGTCGAGGTCAACGGCCCTGCCGCGCATCCGCTATTTAGTTTTTTAAAGGCCGAACTACCCGGCATGCTGGGGGGGCGGATCCTGTGGAATTTCACCAAATTCGTCATAGGACGTGACGGCAAACCGCTTAAACGATTTGCACCCATTTCTAAGCCGGAAAAAGTTATTGATTGGTGTTTATCGGCTGGGTTAGTGAAATAGCCCCGAAAGAGACTTCCGTGTTGCAGTGTGTTAACGCCCTTTTATCTCGTGCGGTGAAATCTGCTCGCCCCGCGAGATGCTCAATTATGATTAGGGAGATCGCTTGTCGTCATGGTAATGCGAAGCGTTTTCTTCTTTTTTTCCCCTTATTTTTACATTGAGATTGCAACTGGTTTGGCCAATCGTCTGGTTTAACTTTTACCTTCAGAACATTATTCAAACCCTGTAAACGTTCACTGAAAGTTTACGCAGCATCCGCTTCTTCAACCGCTCTGTTTGCCCGTCCGGTTAATGCGTAACGACTCATATCCACTCGCGCGCATGCGTAAAATCTCCGTAGGCACTTCTTCCTTAATAATTTCTTAACCATGATTGCAAATGCTATTGAGAGTCATTATCATCGGCATCCTGTAATTAACTGTAAAGAAATGTCACATGCCGATCAAAACAATGACAAAAAGTACCCTACTGACTTTCGCTATCGCCGTCGCCAGCCACGCCAGCGTCGTTTCCGCTAATGAACTCAGCGAGACGATTTTTCCCATGCAACCCTTGGGGCACGGGGTTTATGAGTTAGCCTACGACAAAAGTAAACACGCCGTGTATGCAGCGTCTGCGCCCTCTTTCGGCAAGGACAATACCGCAGGCAAGGTGTTTCAGCTTGCTGCGGATACCTTAACCATCACTGACCAAATCCCGACAGAACGCCGCACCTTTGCCGTCGCGCTGGATGAAGAACACCACGTGTTGTATCTCGGCAATGCGCTTGATGGTTCAGTAACGCTACTGGATACCCGCACCAATCGCGTGCTTAAAACCCTCCAGCTCAGCGATGATTCTAATCCCAAAAAACAAGCCCACGTGCGCGAGGTGGTGCTCGATAAACGCCACCATCGCCTGTATGTCTCGGGTATCGGCAGTAAGAACGCAGGATTGCTGTGGGTGGTGGATACGGAGAAACAGCAGCTCGCCACCACGCTTGACCACTTGCAGCCCGTTGGCTTCGCCGTTGATGAAGCCGGTGAAAAAATCTACGTGGTTACCGGACCCGGCGAATTGGTGGTGCTGGATGGCAAAACCTCGCAACCGCTTTCACAGGTCAAAGTTGATCCAGCGGAAACCGATCATTATTTCCTCAATATTGCGCTGAATACGCAAGCGGGATTGGGCTATATCGCCGACACCAACACGCGTGATGTGCTGGTGGTGGAGCTGAAAAGCGGCAAGCTGCTGCACCGCATTCCCACGCCCAACTCGATTGCCGTGATCTACAACGCCGCGCGCAACCAACTCTACGTGACGCACCGTAATGCGCGTCAGATCAGCGTGATCGATGCGGCGACTTATCGCGTTACCCATACCATCAATACCCGCGCGCAACCCAACAGCATGGTGCTTTCGCCTGATGCGCACACGCTGTATGCCAGCGTGAAGCAGGACGAGAAAGAGAACAAAGATGACTACGTTCTCAAGATTGATTTAACCCAACTTTAACGAGGACGCAGTAGTGATGACTCAAACACGCATGGCCGTGGCGATTGCGCTCGCCCTGGCATCGCTGTCACCCGCGGCAAATGCAGCAACCAATGAACAGGATATGGTGGTTACCGCGTCAGGTTTCAGCCAGGAGCGGCGCGATGCGCCTGCCACAATTTCCGTGGTCGGCGAGAAGGATCTGAATACCCGATCGAATCAAAATATCACCGAGGCGCTGCGCGAGATTCCCGGCGTGCTGGTGGGGAATGGTCACGGCAGCCTGGCTACCGGTGATATTCAGATGCGCGGCATGGATTCCACTTACACTTCGTATATGGTCAACGGTATTAAGCAGGCCACGCGCGAATCGCGCCCCTACGGACATCATATTGGCACCGAAGCCGCGTTTATGCCGCCTTTAGCGGCGATTGAGCGCATTGAAGTGATTCGCGGACCGATGTCGTCACTCTACGGTTCGGACTCGATTGGCGGCGTGGTGAACGTCATTACCAAAAAAGCCTACAGCCTGGATGCCTGGACGGGCGTGCTGGAAGACAACTACTTCCTGCAAGAGAAAAGCGAATACGGCAATACCAATCAAACCAATGCGTTTGTCATGGGGCCCATTGTGCCGGGCAAGCTGGGCGTTAGCGTGGGCGCCGATTATCTCGATCGTCGCGATGACGATAGCCAAACCGATCCGCGTTTTGTGAAACACGAGGCGGGTAACCTGGATGCCACCGTCTCGCTGTCGCCCACCGACACGCAGTTATGGGATCTTAATGCCACGCGCGGCCATCAGGAGAAAACTCATAACGCGGCCAACCCGTGGTATTGGGGCTTTGATCGCGAATCCGCGTCCCTGTCGCAGCACGCATGGTATGGCGATGATATGGTTGAAGCGAAGAACTTCATCAGCTATGAAAAAGCGCGCACCGAGTATCGCGTGCCGGAGATGTCGCCGCAGTTTATTGAGCAGCGCAACTTCGAAGCCAACAGCGCCAATACCTTTTCGCTCGGCGATCACAAGCTCACGTTAGGTGCCAACTTCACCCGTAATGAGCTGAACGACACCTTCGATATTGAGGATAAAGTCGCGCCGGGCGTGACGCCGGTGAGTAAAATCACGCGTCACGGTTGGGCCATTTTTGCTGAAGATGCGTGGATGGTGGTACCCGATTTCACCCTCACCACGTCAGCGCGTCTCGATCACGACAGCTATTTCGGTTACCACGTCACGCCAAAACTGTATGGCAACTGGACGTTGGATGAGCATTGGGCGATCAAAGGTGGCGTGTCGGCGGGATATAAAAAGCCCGATCTACGGGAAAACAATGCCGGATTTACCAGCGTGTACGGAGCCTATCCCTACTCGGAAATCGGCATTGGCAACGATGATTTGAAACCGGAACAGAGCGTAAATACCGAACTGGGGTTGTACTGGCAGCAAGATACGCTGGCGCTGGATGCCACGCTGTTCCACACCAAATTCAAAGATAAAATCAGCGACTACGTGATTTGTAGACAAACCGCCACGCAGAGGTGCGAATACAACGGCTACGTGGCGGATACCGTATCGCAATATTTCAACGTCAGCGACGCGGAAATCTACGGGCTGGAGTTGAATGGCGATTGGCAAGTCACGCCGCGTCTGAAAGCCAATGCCAACTACACCTATACGCACAGCGAACAAAAGAGCGGAGATTACAAAGGCAAAGCCTTAAGCGATTTCCCCTCCAGCATGGCAAACCTGTCGCTGAACTGGCAGGCGCTGGACGATCTCGAATTATGGTCGCAGGCGAGCTGGCGCAGCAAATCACCGGATATTGGTAAATCCAGCACTACGGATGCTTATGCGTTGGTGGATCTGGGCGCGCGCTATCACGTGAATCACACCATTACGCTGATGGCGGGCATTTATAACCTGTTTGATGTGAATCCGATTTATAAAACCACCTATAACCAATCGGCGATGCTGGAAGGCCGCCGATATAATCTCGGTGCGCGTATCGAGTTTTAAATTAAAGGCCGGAACAGCGATGTTCCGGCCTTTAGCATAAATTCTGGCATCACACTAGCTACCAATAATCGTCACCTTTTCAGGGGATTATTTTCCTTTCCTTAAAGCTAACCGTTTACACTGGCTGTCTACCATTTCAGCAAGGAGGCAACGTGCACTCTAACATTCCCGATTACTACACCGAGCGTGAAGCTTATATGGAATTTATGACGCGCAGTAATGCGCTGCGCATGGAGCTTTTGGTGCTGGTGGATAAATTTGTTGAGACACACGGATCTTATGAAGCGGGAATGGCGGAGATGGGCGAGTGGCTGCTGAACTACGCCGAAAGCGCAATGGCGCAGAACCTGAGCGCAGGCCCGATCGGCAAGAGGTGGATGCTTGATGAACTGGCCAAGCGTCAGAATTAGACATTCGCTTGCCGCCGCGCTTACAGCACGTTAAAAACGCACTCGCTTTTCTTGCGCAACAGCCCTTTACGCTTGCGCCGCCCCAAACGATTTACTCGCCTGACTCCTTCAGCATCACATCCAACAACATTTGCGCGATAGGGAATAAAGATCATTGCGGCTTGCTGGTGGCAGCTCATCAGATGAGGGTTTTGGTGGGATAGAACGATTAGCCGTCCAGGTTTTCCGCTGTGGGGATAAGGTCAGGTGTGGCTGCGTTTATCGCATTTCTGGCTAACCAGTTCGGCCAAGGGGTATTCGGTAGCGGCGCGATTCATCGCGCTTCCTTGAAGCATCAGCGTTGCTTGAAGACGCGCGATAAATCGCGCCGCTACCCGGTCGCCATTAATGGCGACCCTACGTGCCTAATGCGCGCTTCTGCAAGGTGCGCATTCATGCGCACCTTGCATCCATTGCTGTGCCACTTATCCTTTACCGAATAAAGACGCGCGATAAATCGCACCGCTACCCGGTCGCCATTAATGGCGACCCTGGGTGCCCAATGCCCACTTCTGCAGGGTGCGCATTCATGCGCACCTGGCATCCATTGCGGTGCCACTTAACCTATACCAAGCAAAGACGCGCGATGAATCGCGCCGCTACCCGGTCGCCATTAATGGCGACCTTACAATGGCGGGATGTGGTTTTGGCCAGTCATCATGACATCACTAGCCCACCATCCACGTACAGCGTTTGCCCGGTGATGAATTCACTCCAGGCTGATGCCAAAAACAGCACCGGGCCGGTGATGTCTTCGACGCGTGCAATGCGCCGCAGCGGCGTTTGGGCGCTAATGGCCTCGCGTACCGCTTCCCGCGTGAACTGGCTGGCGTCGGTGGGATAAACCAATCCCGGCGCGACGCAGTTAACGCGAATGCCGAGCGGCCCGAGTTCAGCGGCTAGCGTGCGGCTAAAGCCGATCAGCGCGGATTTGGCGGTAATGTAATCGTGATACGGCACCGACGGACGCGCCACCAAATCACTCGCCACGTTAACGATGCTGCCGCGCGCACGCGGTTGCATCAGAGGTAGCGCAGCCTGACACAGGTTGTAGGCCGCGCCGACCGCGCCGGTGAACTGGGATTGATACGCCGACCACGAAGTTTCCCAAAAACGCGCACGGCGTTCGGTATCAAACGTATAAGGGGCAAAGGCGTTGTTTATCACCGCATCCAGTTGACCGGTGGTATTCACGATCTGCTCCATCATCGCCGCGACTTGCTCGGCTGAGGTGACGTCCGCACCGATTGCCAGCGCATCACCGCCCATTGCGCGACAGGCTTCCACCACCGCTGCAGCGGCGGCAGCATTTTGCCGGTAGTTCACCACCACGCAGGCACCTTCAGCTGCAAAGGCCTTGGCGATGGCAGCTCCAATGCCGCGGCTGGCACCGGTGATCAATACGGTTTGATGAGCAAATTTCATTGCATAGCTCCTGTGGGTAGTAAATTCGATTTCACAGCCAACACCCTGCGCAGCGAATACGCGATATCGCCTAAATGCGTAAACTGGCCAATCGCACCGGCAACGTTTGTCCGGCCAGCGCTGCGGTGCGCATCAGGCAAATTATTGATGGCGACCAAAGCGGAGTCAGTCGGCATAGCGGGCATACTCTTCAGCGGCGACTTCGGCGGCCTGTTCAATCTCGGTGATACGCACCAAATCCAGCAGGTTGAAACGCCCGTCGTGATGCCAGCCCGCTTCCGGTGACGTCATCGCGCCGAACGCGCAGATGCGCGTAACGCCCACCTTTCCCAACCCAGCGGCAAGGTGGAACAGTTCTTCAGGCGTGGCCGCCAACGCGGCGGTTTGCAGCAGCTCGCGCTGAGGGGCGATTAACGCGGGCACCTCCTCCAGGCTAGCAACCGCGACTATTTTCAGCGTGCGCTGTAGCGCGCTGGGCGCAAAGGGTTCGGGTTGATTTACCACCACCAGCGCCCAGTCATCCGTAGCCTGACCCAACAGCGTACGGCCGTCTTCACACGACAGCATCTCTTCGCGATGGCGCCACGCGGCGACGCTGTGGGTCTCTTGCAGGGAAAGAGGTTTACGCGGATGCTTACGCGCCAGCACCGCCAGCTCATGCGCCACGTACCCCGCGAACTCGGCGGGGGCAACGCTTCCGGCACGTTCCACGTACACCACCTGCGGCGAGTAACATCCCGCCTGGTCGTAACGCATCACGTCATACGCGACGCGGCGAGCCAGCTCTGCGCCCTGCCGCACGTTGAGTGCCGAACGCGCCACCATGCCAATGCTGATTTTATGGCCGTGCGGCAAAAAGCGCGTTGTTACCGGCAGCTGGCGTTGAATCGCGGCCAAACTGCTGTTGCTGCCATACGCCACCACCACATCCGGGTGTTGGAACCATTGGCGTTCAGTCTGCACGTCGCCGCCCTGCCACCACACCACCGCAAGGCAACCACCAAGCTGCGGATCGATTTCAGCCAGCAGCTGCGCAAACCATCCGGCCAGCAAGGGTTCTGCGGTGGGCAATTTGCCGATGCTGCCTGCTTTCACCAGCAGCCCGCTGATCAAACTCCACAGCGGCAATCCCGGCACATTCCCTGCCCAAACGTGCAGCAACAATTCGGGGCCAAAGGCTTTGGCAAAGCCGCCTTTGGGGCGCGGCTGAAAAGCATCCAGCATGTTTACGTCGGCGAAATCTTCCGCGAGAAATCGCTGGAGCTGCGGACGACGAAAGGTTTTGAGATAGCCGGTTAAGCCAAGGCGGATCATCTCCGGATCGTAGCCAGTGACAATTGGCAGCAAACGTTCGGCTTTGCGGCGCAGCGGATGCTGGCGATCGAGCAGCAGGGCGATCGCGCGATCGATCGTGGTGAGGATCTGCGCCACGCTGAGCGTGCTGAGATAGTTTTGCGCGTTGGCGCGCACGCGCGCGGCCAGCGTATCGATCTGCGCGTGGGTTAATTCGGGCACGCGCACCTCTACTTGCTGGCCGTGATGATCGAAAAAGAGCCTGCGCCACTCCACGTCGTGCGCGGCCATATCCGGCAGGAAACCTGCCGTTTCGATCACGGCGTCACCTGCGCGGCGGCGAGAAAATCGGCCATCGCCAGCGAACAGCCCTTGGCATCCGCGCCCGCAACGCGTCCGAGCAGATGGAAACCGCCTTCGACTAATACGCCGGCATCTTCGGTCAGCATGGCGGCTACCGAATTGAAATGCGCCAAATCGTGATGTACCAGCACGCCGATTTCGCCCTCAGCCACATCATCGCCGGTCAGTGGATTGACCACGCGGGTGCGAATCCAATGCGGCCCGGATTTTATCGGCGGGCACGTCACGTTGCCGTTATCGTAATATTGGGTGCTCAGTTCGGTCATGCCGTACATGTTGATGCACAGAGCGCGCGGCACGCCGAGCGTGCTGGAAAGCGCGTGGTAAAACGCCTCCGGCTCAACGTCACGCGATTGCCCCTTAAAGCCGCCGGTGTCGAGCATGCGGCTGCCAGGCGGCAGCGCAAAGCGACGCCCCTGCTGCTGCAGCGCATCCAATAAATGGACAAAGCTGTAGCTCGCACCGAGTAGCGCATAAGGTTCGCCGCGCGCCTGCGCTTGTTCAAGCGCCTCAAATATGCGCGGCATATCGAGCCCATTGCTGTCCACCAGCACCGCGCTATCCGGCGTGCCAAATTCCTGCATGGCGAGATCGAGATAATGCGCCAGCGATGAATTTGGCAGGGTCGCTTTCGGCGGGAACAAAATGCCCATGCGCAGGCGGGCGAACTCGCCCATAAAACGCTGGCGGAAATGCCGTTTCATTGAGCGATCATACACCGCCAGCGTGGGATGATAACTGCGTCCGCGCCCCGCGCCGGTGGTGCCGCTGGTCATAAAAATGTGGGGAATGTCGTCGACAGGACAACAGCTCAGCGTCAGATCTTTGAAGGCAGAAATCGGCACCGCAGGGATTCTCCGCCAGTGCTTTACCGTAAACGGCGTGCGTCCGCGCTGCGTGGCGAAGCGGCGATAAGGCAGATTGTGTTCAAACTGATAAGCAAAAATAGTCAACGCCAGCTGATTAAAATCGTCATCGCTGGCGGCGGTGCGGGAGATGAAATCCAACAGGGATTCAATGATAGCGGCTTCGGTCATCTGGATTACCTCTTAGCGATTGCGCGAATATTCAGGCAGGCGCCTGAAAGATGGCTGTCCGCTACAAAGCACAAAGAGGAGATAAGGGCGTGGTGGACCCTCTGTTCCCTTCCCTACGCCGGTATTAGCCGGATCAGGTTCGGAGGGTCACTACGTTTCTGAGTCATCAGACCGGTAGAATCTCAGCCCACTAACTGGGCACCCCTTGGAACAAGCGGCAGTCTAGGATGGAGTTTGCGCGGGTGTCAACTGCGCAGACGTTGTGGGTATCCAGGGGCTTAAGCGGATATTTTGCCCTTTTTTTGATCTCACTTATTTTTTCATCACCCCGGCATGGCACAAGCCAAGCGACAGGCTACGCTTAACCTCGTGACTAGCTAGTCCTTATCTCTAATGGAACATTGATATGGGGTCTTTCTATGAAACAACAGAGCTACAGAGGCGGTGCAGGGAATTTTGCCAACGATCCGGAACGCGCGAAAGAAGCTGGTCGAGCAGGAGGCAAAGCCAGCGGTGGCAACTTCAGAAATGATCCTGAACGCGCCGTGGAAGCGGGTCGGAAAGGAGGCAAAATTAGCCGCCGTCCTCCAACAAAGTCTGAGTAAGTCGCGAACTTAGGAGGTTGTATGCCAGGGATGGGCAGTTCACCTTGTACCCCCGCACATTTACCGCTCCGCATGTCAAATTCTCATCCGGGTTCTACGCTCAAATTGTAATGGCTATCAACCTCTCATTGGTTTTACTTTAGCGATGCCATCGCTGCCGCCCGGATAAAAGGATTATCCGGGCTTTTTATTGCGCTTCGCCATTTCCTGCAACGGGGCATTTTGCGGTACATTGAGCGCGGATTCGTGAAATTTTCTCTTGGTGACAGGTAACGTAAATAATGGCTCTGATTCCAAAAAACTATGCGCGTTTAGAAAGCGGCTACCGCGAAAAAGCGCTAAAAATCTATCCTTGGGTATGCGGACGCTGTTCGCGCGAATTTGTTTATTCCAATTTGCGTGAATTGACGGTGCACCATATCGATCACGATCATACGAATAATCCCGCAGATGGCAGCAACTGGGAGCTGTTATGCTTGTATTGTCACGATCATGAGCACTCAAAATATACCGAAGCGGATCAGTATGGCACCCGCGTGGTGGCAGGCGAAGATGCGCAGAAAGATGTCGGCGAAGCCACGTACAATCCGTTTGCTGACCTGCAAGCGATGATGAATAAAAAGAAATAGCCGCAACGTGTCCGACTTTTGCACGCTGTGACGCGGGGCAAAAATCGGACCTTATTCCTCAAATGCGCTATCAATGTGCGGTTGAAAACTGTTATAAACCGCTGTCCTGTCGCGGCCGTTCTTCCCCTCACCCCTGGCAGCATCCTCTTTTTTCATCTCACACCTTGCCATCATGAAATTCCTTCATGTTCGTTGAATTTATATCACTTTTCCTCAACGCGTGACTCATGGCATAACATGTTCACTGTTATGAACTTTAAATAACTCTGTTATTAACCAGATAACACTTAGATTAGTCACTGATAAAACCCGATAAAGAATTGTGAAATGCCCACCAGCAGCACGACTTCAGGTTTTACAACAGCATTAGGGTGCCAGAAGCGATGAATAACCAGTTTACATTTTCCATTAAAAGCCTTGTTTTCGACGAGAATTACAACCCGTCGCAAAATACGCGCATCACCACAAACTTCGCCAATTTGGCGCGCGGTGAAAAACGTCAAGATAATTTGCGCAACGCTTTGGTGATGATGAACAATCGCTTTAATACGTTAGCACAGTGGGATAACCCTAAAGCCGATCGCTATGCGGTTGAGCTGGAAATTATTTCGGTTGAGTTGCAGATTGCGCAGGAAGGCACTGCAAATAGCTTCCCGGCTATTGAAATCCTGAAAACTAATATCATTGATAAAAAAACCAATAAGCGTATTCCCGGCATCGTGGGTAATAACTTCTCTTCCTACGTACGTGATTATGATTTCAGCGTGCTGCTGTCTGAACACAATAAGCAAAATACAGGATTCAGCACGCCGGATAATTTTGGCGATCTGCATGGCAATATTTTCAAGCAATTTGTCAATTCGGACACCTATAAAAACAACTTTAACAAGCTGCCGGTCATCTGCCTGAGCGTTTCCAGCAAAAATATTTACCATCGGACTAATAATGAGCATCCGGTATTGGGCGTGGAGTATCAGCAAGATGCCTTATCCATGACCGATCACTACTTTGCCAAAATGGGCTTAAAAGCACGTTATTTCATGCCGAAAAACAGCGTTGCGCCTTTGGCCTTCTATTTTGCCGGTGATTTACTCAGCGATTACACCAATCTTGAACTGGTTAGCACCATTAGCACGATGGAAACCTTCCAGAAGATTTACCGTCCTGAAATTTATAATGCCAACTCGGCTGCGGGTAGTTGTTATCAGCCAAGCTTGAGCCATCAGGATTATTCATTAACTCGAATTGTTTACGATCGCGAAGAACGCAGCCAATTAGCTGTCGAACAGGGACGGTTTACTGAAGAGAACTTTATTAAACCCTATCAATCGATTCTTGAGCAATGGTCTGCCAGCTCCGTTCTTTGATGCACTAAAAATATAAGGTCACCTGCGATGAAAAAATTATTACCTACTTCTACTGCCGGAAGTTTGCCGAAACCCTCCTGGCTGGCGCAGCCTGAAACACTGTGGTCGCCGTGGAAATTACAGGATCAGGAATTGATTGACGGCAAACAGGATGCGCTGCGTTTGTGCCTGGCCGATCAATTACAGGCCGGGCTGGATATTGTGAGTGACGGTGAGCAAACCCGTCAGCATTTTGTGACTACCTTTATTGAGCATCTGGACGGCGTAGATTTTGAAAACCGTGAGGTGGTGAGAATTCGTAATCGTTACGATGCCAGCGTGCCCACCGTTGTGGGTGCCGTGGTGCGTAAACAACCGGTTTTCGTGGAAAATGCGAAGTTTTTGCGCCAGCAAACCAATCAGCCTATAAAATGGGCGCTGCCTGGCCCAATGACCATGATCGATACGCTTTCTGATAAGCACTATAAAAGCCGCGAAAAGCTGGCGTGGGAATTTGCCAAAATTCTTAATCAGGAAGCCAAAGAGTTAGAAGCGGCGGGCGTAGACATTATTCAGTTCGATGAACCCGCCTTTAACGTCTTCTTCGATGAAGTCAATGATTGGGGCATTGCCGCATTAGAAAGAGCCATTGAAGGACTTAAATGCGAAATCGCGGTGCATATTTGCTATGGCTACGGCATCAAGGCCAATACCGACTGGAAGAAGACGCTGGGTACTGAATGGCGTCAATATGAAGAGATCTTCCCGAAGCTGCAAAAATCGAACATCGATATTATTTCCCTTGAGTGCCAAAACTCGCGCGTGCCAATGGATTTGATTGAGCTGATTCGCGGTAAAAAAGTCATGGTGGGTGCCATTGATGTGGCAACCAATACCATTGAAACGCCGGAAGAGGTCGCTAATACGCTGCGTAAAGCGTTGCAGTTTGTTGATGCCGATAAACTGTACCCCAGCACCAACTGCGGCATGACGCCGCTGTCGCGTCAGGTTGCCAATGGCAAAATGCAGGCATTAAGCGCAGGTGCGGACATTGTGCGCAACGAATTGTTAGCGAAGTAAAACAAATATCAGGTGCGTAATGCTGCGCACCTGCAAATATCCTACATCCCCGTATACCCCTCCGCTCATTCAAGTTCTCTGTTTACCGGCCGATAAACCGGTAAAGCTTGGTCTCAAGCTGACATCAGTTCCCTTAACGCGGCTCTTTAACAGGAGAACACAATGGATGTATCAAATATTATGGCGCTGGCGACCAGTCTTTCGACGATGGATCTGCATAGCCAGGTAAACACCCTTGTATTAAAAAAGACGTTGGATAATCAGGAATCTGCCGCCGCAGGCATTCTGGCATCGATTCCGCAACTGCCCGCTAACCCGGCTGTTGGACGTAATATCAATACCACGGCATAAGCTTTAGTTTTTTTGATTGAATAGCGGCGCAGTGTGCGGCAAGCCGCGCCGCTACCACCTTGGTGCGCGGTAAGTCCATCCACA
Organism: uncultured Pantoea sp.; assembly: GCA_966185695.1. Classification (GTDB taxonomy): domain Bacteria; phylum Pseudomonadota; class Gammaproteobacteria; order Enterobacterales; family Enterobacteriaceae; genus Pantoea. The sequence goes on from CBIFUL010000004.1 coordinate 121,598, forward strand.
CGCGCCGACGACGTTTTCGGGCGATAAATCCCCTTAGTGACCTGCACTCCACCGCTTTTAGCTAACAAAAATAAGAATTGGCCCTGTGTTCTGCTGATGAACAGGTAAAAAATCCTGTAACATTAATGCCAAGTTCCTATTCATGTTCAGCCACATTCAGAGTACAAATGCGCAAAAGTGTCCTTTCCGATAGCGCTCCACGCTTACTTACCACGCCGCTTGGTCGCAGCATGGCGGTTTTCCTGCTGTTAATCAGCCTGCTGGTGGTGGCGATTAATGCCTGGTCGCTGTGGAGCAGCTGGCAGCAACGCATCACCGAAAAAGAGGAAGATGCGCGCAACCTCTCGCTGTCGCTGGCGAAGCAGGCAGAAGATGCCTTCTTGCAGGTGGATATTACGCTGGCGGATGCCGTGCGCCAGCTGCGGCAAAACGGATTGGATTACGCCGCAACGCCCGCGTTTACGCATCAGATCAAAGATCAGCAGAGCAAACTGCCGCAGCTGCACGGATTGTTTGTTTACGCTACCGACGGCCATTGGGTCGCGTCATCCGGCAACTTTGTGCCAACCAACGCCAGCAATGCCGATCGCGATTACTTCATCTGGCACCGCACGCATCCAAGTATGGATATCCACATTAGCCGCGTAATTCGCAGTCGCTCAACCGGCGATCTGGTGATCCCGGTTTCGGTGAGGCTTAACGACAGCGCGGGGAATTTTGCGGGTGTCGCCCTGGCGACGGTGAAGGTGGATTACTTCCGTCAGTATTACAGCTATTACACGCTGGGCGATAAAGATGTGTTGGGACTGATTCTCGCCGACGCGACCGCGCTCTATATCCGTCCGTTCCCCGATTCCTACATTGGCCGCACGCTTTCCGCCAGCCCGCTGTTTAAAACCGAGCTGAAAGCCGCCGCCAGCGGCAGCGCAACCTGGCGATCAACCCTGGACGGCATTGAACGGGTGTTTGGCTATGCGCGCTTAGAGCGTTATCCGCTGATCGTTACGGCGGGCTTCGACCGCAGCCAAATCCGCATGGAGTGGTTTGCTGCCAATCTCATTAACGTGCTGCTGAATCTCGCGCTGCTGTGCACCATCACCGGCATGGGCGTTTTTGTGCTGCGTCAGGTGGGCACCAACGTGCGCAACCAGATTGAGTTAACCCACGTGCGCGATGAACTCACCACCATCAACCATACCTTGCAATCCCTTGCGCTGGTGGATGGCTTAACCGGCCTCGCCAATCGCCGCCAGTTTGACGGTTTGCTGGAGCAGGCGCTGCTGCGTTCAGAAAAGAGTGGTGAACCGCTGTCGCTGGTGATGATTGATATCGACTACTTCAAGCGTTTCAACGATACCTACGGCCACGTTGCTGGCGATGAATGTCTGCAAGATGTTGGACAAGCGCTGAAAGACAGCGTGCATTATCACGGTGACGTGGTGGCACGCTATGGCGGCGAAGAGTTTGCCATCATCCTGCCCTGCACCACGCCCATCGATGCGCTTAAAGTCGCGGAACGCGCGGTGCGCTTTGTAGCGGAAGCCGGTATCGCGCACGCCAGCACCGACGTTGCGGGCGGCGTGGTGACCATCAGCGCGGGTCACAGCACCTTAATTTCTACCGGCAAGGCGCATGAAGCCGACCAGCTGAAACAAGATGCGGACAAGGCGCTTTATCAAGCCAAACGCAGCGGCCGCAATCGCGCCATGCCTTAATGGCGTTCCAGCCAATTTCAGCAACACATTCCGGGAGGCGAAAGCCTCCCTTTTTAATTCTCACTAAAAGCTAATTAGTGTGATAGCGCTTCCATTTCTACCATTCAACGCTGGTGAATTTCTCCTGCTCAGGCGCAGAATGGAATATATAACCATACATGAATATATATTCACCGTATCTTACCATTAGTCAGAAAATGATGCTTATAACAATCATCTGAGGAGAATGTCTTATGAGTACCTACACTTATCCGAAATTTGGTGCGGGGTTATGGCACTTCGCCAACTACATCGATCGCTATGCGGTGGATGGCTACGGCCCAGCGCTCAGCACCCTGGATCAGATAAAACTCGCAGGTAGCGTGGAAGATTTGTCTTACGTGGATGTGCCCTATCCTTTCACTGAAGGCGTCACCGTGGCACAGGTGAAACAGGCTTTAGCGGATGCCGGTTTACAAGCCATCGGTGTCACCCCTGAAATTTATCTACGTCGTTTCTCGCGCGGCGCGTTTACCAATCCAGATGCGGCGATCCGTCAGCAAGCCTTTGACTTAATGCACGAAGCCGCCACCGTGGTACGTGAATTAGGCGCGAACTACGTTAAGGTGTGGCCGGGTCAAGATGGCTGGGATTATCCCTTCCAGGTCGATCATAAAAACCTGTGGAAGATGGCCGTTGATGGCATGCGTGAACTGGCAAGCGCTAACCCCGATGTTAAATTCGCGATTGAATACAAACCGCGCGAGCCGCGCGTAAAAATGACCTGGGATTCTGCCGCGCGTACCTTGCTGGGCATCGAAGATATCGGTCTGGATAACGTTGGCGTGCTGCTGGATTTCGGCCACGCGCTGTTTGCAGGGGAATCGCCCGCCGATTCCGCGCAGTTAATCATCGATCGCGGTCGTCTGTTCGGCATGGATGTTAACGATAACCTGCGCGGCTGGGATGACGATTTGGTGGTTGGCACCGTGCACATGACGGAAATCTTCGAGTTCTTCTACGTGCTGAAAATCAACAATTGGGACGGCGTATGGCAGCTTGATCAGTTCCCGTTCCGCGAAGATCACGTTGAAGCGGCCAATCTCTCCATTCGTTTCCTGAAGCACATTTATCGTGCGCTGGATAAGTTGGATATTGCCGCCCTGCAGGAAGCCCAGCGGGAGCAGAATCCGTTAAAGGCGCAGAAAATTATTCAGAACGCGCTGTTAACCAGCATCGAGCAGTAATTCGTTAGCAATCTATAAGGTAGCGGCGAGCGCGCGTCTTTGCAGCGACGGGAAGGCTGTCAGGCGCGCGTGCCGTTAGCGAAAATTCGACGTTGGGTTGGGCTTGTTCAGATGTGACTGCCGCACGCGGAGTTCGCCCTGTCGCCAGCTTTCATCGGCACCGGCGCGCCCCTCAATTAAGCGATTAAGCGCTTCACCAATCAGCCGATCGATGCGTTGACTGTAAGTGGTGAGTTGGCAGGTTGGCGCGCTGGCTTCTTCGATATCATCAAACCCCACCAGCGCCATGTGGCGACGATGCGCACGCAGCGCTTCCATCGCGCCCAGCGCCAACACATCGTTTTCGCAGAACAAAGCATCAAGCGGGGTTGCCTGCTGTAAGAAATCGTCCATGACCTGCCAACTGCGCGCGCGATCGTAACTTCCGGCTTTCAGCAGTACATCGAGTTGCCATCCCGCCTGCTGCAAGCCCGCTTCGAATCCCTCTTTACGCAGTAGGTGTGACGTCGGCGTGTCCGGGCCTTGCAGATAACCAAAACGGCGATAACCCTGCGCGATCAGCAGCTCAGCTATGTCTTTACCGGCAGCAAAACCGTCGATGCCAATCACATCAATGCCTTGCGCGTGGGTGTTGCGGCACACTTGCACCAGTGGAATCTGATACATCTCCTCCACCAGCGTGATCAGCTGCGCCGACAAAACGGTGCCCAGAAACAGAATGCCATCCACCTGCAGCTGATCGGCTTGCGTCATTACCGAACGATAGGGTTCGCCCTCGGTGATGTTCAGAATCAACGCCATGTAGCCGCGGCGTTGCAGCTGCTGCGTCGCCTCGTTAAGAATCATCAGCGTATGCGGATTTTTTAGCTCATCGATCACCACGCCAATGATATGGGTTTTCTTTTTTACCAGGCTGCGCGCCAATAAGTTGGGGCGATACCCCAACTCTTTAGCGATGTTCATCACTTTGTCACGCGCTTTAGCAGAGATGGAGGCGCCGGGCATAAACGCACGCGAAACCGTCCATTTCGATACGCCCGCTAACAGGGCGACATCGCTGGCCGTGGCTTTTTTTACCGGTTTAGTCATGAAATCCCTTTTTCGGTTGGCGTCTCAGCGTTGAGATAGCTGAACTATACCTTTCCCTGCGCCGCGCGTGAAAGCGAATAGTGACCTTGGCAAGAGGTCAAAGTGCATAAATTTGCACCCGGTTGCATTTTCGCTATGCACTCGGGTGCAATTTTGTGATCGGGGTGATGAAATCCGGATTTAGCGCGTTGACTAAATTTCAACCGCACCAGAAAGTGATGTTCAGACATCGATTGCAGTTCTGGATTGGATGTTAACGCAACGGCGCAGTGCAACGCTTTTTGCACCCGGATGCAAAATAATAATCACCTCCCCTACAGAGATGAAAAATATGAAATTATTCAGAACATTAGTGGTTATCTGTGGATTGCTCAGCGTGTTTACCGCGCAAGCGAAAACTTACATGGTTGGCGTGGCGCTGGCGAATCTCGACCTCAATTTCGTCTCGATTTTGCGCAGCCAAATGGACAAACAGCTAAAAGAGAAAGGCATGAACAGCCAGTTTGCCGATGCCAAAGGGGATGTATCGCTGCAAATTCAGCAGATTGATGATTTTATCAACCAGGGCGCAGACGCAATCATTGTCAATCCCGTTGATACGCAAGGTGTGATGCCGGTGATTGCTGCTGCGCAAAAAGCCAACATCCCATTGATCTTCGTTAACCGTAAACCGGAAGTGAAGCTGACCGGAAAAATGGCGTATGTCGGCTCGGACTCGGCACTGAGCGGCAAAATGGAAATTGAAGCACTGGCAAAACGCATGGACAACAAAGGCAATATTGCGATTTTGATGGGTGCCCTTTCCACCGAGGAGGCGCGTCAGCGCACCAAAGCAGTGGAAGATTACGTCAAAGCGCATCCGGGTTTGAAAGTCATTCAGAAGCAAACCGCCAACTGGCAGCGTAATGAAGCGGTCGATAAAACCTTGTCATGGTTGCAGGATGGCAACGACATCAACGCCATTGTTGCCAACAACGATGAAATGGCAATTGGAGCAATCATGGCGCTCGACCAGCTGAAGAAAAGCAACGTATTAGTGGCCGGGATTGACGGCACGCCCGACGGTTTGCAGTTCATCAAAAATGGCAAAATGGCGGTGACGATTTTCCAGGATGCCAAAGGCCAAGCCACCGGCGCGGTCAATGTGGCCAGCGATATGTTGAATGGCAAGAAAACCGAAGCCTACAACTGGGTGCCTTATCAAACGGTTACCCAGGAGAATTATCAGGAATTCACCAGCAAAAATCAGAAATAGGATCGAAATTGCGTGGCTGCGGTCGTTTCAGACGGCAAGCTACGCCACTGTGGATGTCAGGTGTGCAGGAATGTGCACCTGACGAAAACCGCAGGCTAACATCCTAAGGTCGGCATTCATGGTGACCGGGTAATTGCACCTATCTTTTATGCTCTCATCGAATGCCTTCTTTGAAGAAACTCTGTAAACAACGGTGAAATTCATCCGCGCCTATCCCCTTCCACTACGCTTACCACTGCAACACTCATTCATGCAGGAGATTACATGATGCGTAGAATTTCCCATCTCTGTGGTGGTGCGCTGGTGTTGGGTTTGCTGTTTTCGCCCGCGCACGCCGCCGATACCACGCTATTTCGCACTGTCACGCCGGAAACGGCCAATCTCGACGGGTATCGCTGGCAACATCGTCCGGTGGTGATTTTTGCGCCTTCCGCACAGGATCCGGCTTACCTTGAGCAGATGGCGATATTGCAGAATAGTCAGGCTGAGCTGACGGAGCGTGACATTGTGGTGCTGAGCGATACCTCGCCTGCGGCGAACGGCAAACTGCGCTCACAGCTGCAACCCCAAGGGTTTGAGCTGGTGCTGGTAGGAAAGGATGGCGGTATGAAGCTGCGTGAAACCACGCCGCTGAGTAGCGAGGTGCTGCTATCGACCATCGATAAGATGCCGATGCGCAAGGCAAACCGGGACTGAGTTAAGCCTATCATTACGATGAATGTCAGGTGCGCAGTACGGCGCACCTGACGAAAATCATGCACTTTTTTCGAAAGGTCGCCGTTGAGGGCGACCGGTAAAACGGCTTAATTATAAAACGCCGGACGTGCAGGCATTTTCACTGCTTCAATGCTGCCCGATTTCTGCGCTGCAACGCAGGCATCTGCCGCCACCGCCGCCGCATAACCATCCCACGCCGATGGGCCGGTCATGTCGCCAGACAGCACGTTGTTAATGAAGTCTTGTAACTCCACGTCATAGGCATCGATGAAGCGCTTTTTCCAGTCGGTCAGAATGCTGGTTGAAAGTTTTGCCGCGCTGCGGGTTTGCACCGACATCGGTTCTGGCAGACGCGCAAGGCCGGTTTCGCCTACCACTTCGCACTGAATATCGTAGCCGTAGGCGCAGTTAACGAAGATTTCCACGTCGATACGCACGCCTTTAGCGGTTTCCAGCAGCACAATTTGCGGATCTTTCAGGTGCGCTGACGCTTTGCTGGTGACGCGCGGATAGATAACCTGCGCGCTCACGTAGTCGTCTTTCAGCAGCCAACGCAGCACATCCAGTTCGTGGATGAGCGTATCGGTGATCGCCATATCGGTGGTGTAAGAATCGCCCACTTCCGGGTTGCGGTGCGCGCAGTGCAACATCAGCGGCGTGCCGATGTCACCGTTATCAATCACCTGCTTAAGCGCACGGTAGCCGCTGTCGTAAGGGCGCATAAAGCCCACCTGCACCAGCTTTTTACCCGCCGCGATTTCCGCTTCCACGATATTCATGCAGCCCTGCGCTGTCACCGCCAGCGGCTTCTCGCAGAATACCGCTTTGCCGGCTTTGATTGCAGCCAGCACGAACTCTTCGTGGGTGGGGCCCCAGGAGGTCACCAGGATCGCCTGCACGTCGGCAGCGTTAATGAGATCGTGAGCGTTGTCGTAGATCTCCGCGCTAATCGCCAAATCGCGAATGACCTGCTCGCAGTTGCTGCGATTAATGTCATTGAGCGCGACAACGCGTGAATTTTGCAGCACCTGGCTGCAACGACGAATGTGTTCGCGACCAATCGCGCCGGTGCCGATTACACCAATATTGAGCGTCATAAGATATTCCCAGGGTTAGTTGTTCAGATAGTCGATGCTGGTGCGGATTTCGCGGGCGATATCATCTTCGCTCCAGCTATCCATCACCGAGGAAAACGGTTCGAAGGCGTAAATGCCGCGGTAACCCATCTCTTCCAGACGCTGCACCTGCTGTTTGGATTTCAGCAGATCGTCGGCGCTCAGCATGATGCGTTCTTCATCGGTTAACTGCTCGGTAGGACGCGCATCGGTAACGCCAGAGAGGTGGACCAAACCGATGTTGTTGACGTCAACGCCGCCAGCAAAATCGTTTTCGGCACCTTCATAAAGGTGGTGATGGAACGTATCCAGCACGATCTTGAACGGCACGCCCGCGTCTTTAATCAGTTGCTGTGCCAGTGCGGCAGAGCGCAGTGAGCTTTGTGGGAAACCCAGCGGTTCCACTAAACCGGCAATGCCATATTCCGCAAACAGCGGCGCCAGCGTTTGCAACGCGGCGACAGTTTGCTGCTGCGAAATTGGTGTGCCGTCATTTAACGGGCAAAGAACCAGGGCTTTTGCGCCGGTTTCACGTGCGTCTTGTAATAAGCCGCGCGTTTTTTTCAGCACTTCATCGGTTAATTGGTTAAACGGGTAGACCGCATTAATGGTTTCAATCGTAAAGGCGTGTTGCGCGGCTAACGCGCGTACTTTCTCGCCGCCTAAATTATCGGTGACGCTGCCGCTGGGTAAATCATTGCGGATTTCAACTTTATTTAAACCCAGCTGCTCCACTAACGCGAAAAAACGTTCGATGCTGAGGTTAGGTGCAATTTTACGGTTAACACAGATGCGGTCATTACTTATTTTGTACGTCATGATCATTCCTGGAATAATAATCGGGTAAGGATGTTCTGTTTTGCTTTGACGCGTTAACACCCTTTGATAGTAATCTCTCTTTTTGCCCTGCACTGCCAGAAGCTTGAGTGAATTACATCAATGTGGCATCAAGCTGTTAACAGGTCGCCATGTCGGGCGACCCTACGCTGTCGGTGCCCGATTTTGTAGGGTACGCACCAGGACGCTGATTGCCCCTCTTAACGCTTGTCGTTGTACAGCTCGTAGAAGTAATGCTCGACCTGCTCCAGGCTGCGGCCCTTGGTTTCCGGAATGGTGCGCAGCACAAAGATGGAGCCGCCGATGCCAATCACCGCAAAGGTCAGGAACGCGCCGGCCAGTCCAAAGGACGCCAGCAGCAGCGGGAACGCCATCGAAATGGCAAAGTTCGCCATCCACAGCGCAAACACCGCGCCGCCCATGCAGATACCACGTAAGCGCGCCGGGAAGATTTCCGACAGCAGCAGCCAGGTCACCGGTGAAAGCGCGCCCTGCTGGAAACAGAGGAAAATCAACATGCCGGTCAGCACCAGATAGGCGCGTTCCAGATTGACCTCGCCCGCCGAATGGTATTCCGGCATGAAGAAACACACCGCCGCAATAAAGAACAAGCTGGCGGTGCAGCCCATTTGACCAATCAGCACCAGCGGACGGCGACCAATGCGGCCAATCATCCAAATGCCAACCAACGTCATCACCACCGAAATTACGCCGTTGGCAATGGTGGCGAACAGTGCGGCATCGTTGCTTAAACCGGTGGCAGTTAACATGGTTGGGGCGTAATACATGATGGTGTTAACACCGGTAAGCTGCTGAATGGCCGCGATGCCGATGCCCAACAAGAACACCTTACGCAGCCAGGGCGTGCGCAGATCGCGCAGTCGGCCTTTCCCCTGCTGGCGGTTCTCTTCAATGGTTTCTTCGATCTCTTCCAGCTCCCACTCGACGTCTTCTGCCGCACGGGTTTTCTCCAGCACTTTGCGCGCGTCGGCGGTGTTACCGCGCATCACATGCCAGCGCGGGCTTTCAGGCATGAACACCATGCCAATCCACAGCAGCACTGCAGGCACGGTGGAGATGGCAATCATCCAGCGCCAGGTGTGTTCGCCGCCCCAGATTTCATTAAAGGTGGCGTTGGAGACGTAGGCCAGCAGCTGGCCTGATACGATCATCAGCTCCTGCAAGGTGACCAGCTGGCCGCGTTTGTTGGCGGGTGCGATTTCCGCGATATACACCGGAACCGTTGCCGCCGCGCCGCCCACCGCGACGCCGAGGAACAGGCGCGAGGCAATCATGGTGATTACATCAGGCGCAAACGCAGAGCCAATCGCGCCAAGGGCAAAAATCAGCGCCAGCGAAATAATGATTTTGCGGCGACCCAACGCGTCGGCGAAATGACCCGCCAGAAGTGCGCCAAAGGCCGCGCCGAACAGCAGCGAGCTGGTGACTAATCCGGTGGTGAACGGGGTGAGAGCGAGATCGCTGCGCATAAAGAGCAGCGCACCGGAAACCACCCCGGTGTCGTAACCAAAGAGCAAGCCGCCCAGGGTGGCGACCAGCGCGATAATTTTGACAAAGGGTTCCGTTTTCGTGGTGCTATTTGGGCCTGAAGCGGTGTTCGTTGAAATATACAGTTCTCTTTCCATAAACCCTCCTGGTGTAAATCAATTTAGGAAATACGGCAGAACAAAACAGAACGTTCAAGCTAACGATATTTATATTTCATGTTAATTTATATTTGGAATTTGTTTTTCGAACTGTGAGTTCAAGCATTTTGACGTTTTTATTTTGATGGGATCGCATCAAGGCAGGATAAATTAATGACGGACTAATATTGCGGGATTTATTTCGCATAACCCGGCTGGCGATGCTCTTATTTATCTTTGGATATATTTTGCTTTAAAATATAAAAAGGTCGCCATGAATGGCGACCTGATGAAATAGCGGAGATTTGTGGTAGGGTGCGCCATTTTGCGCACCGGGGAAGTTAAAACTGCAAGCGCACGCCTGCGTTATAGCGCCAACCTTTGCTGCCGTTGCCGTCAATCTCCTGACGATAATCGGCTTCGGCATACAGTGAAACATCGCTTTTCAGCGTGGCGGTGCCGCCAATGCCGACATCCCACATTTGCCCGAACTTACCGCTGTTGAAACTCACGCTCTCTGCGCTGCCGTTGGCGCTGGCACGGGTGCTCGCCGTGCCGCCCCAGCCGCGCGTGTAGCTGGTCCGTAGATACGGCGTGTATTGCTGCCCGGCTTGATCCAGCCACGTGCGATCCACTCGCACGCCGACGCGGCCGAGAGTTTGGTCATAATCACCCCAGCTTATGCGGGTGTTATCACCATCTACCACATCATCCAGTTTGAGCTGCGTATACATCAGCTGCGCCTGCGGTTCAATGCGCACGCCATTTGCCAGCTGCCACGGATAGCCGGTCTCCAGCGAGGCGCCCCACCCGTTGCCTTTCAGCTTGCCCACCGCTTTTTGCCGCGCAATGTCGGTGTCGCCGCGATGCCAGTCAAACGACAACGCGCCATCCAGATACCAACCGCTGTCGCGCAGCCAGGTGCCGTACAGCGACAGCGTATCGTTGTCAAAACTGGTAGAGCTGTAACCCTCCACCGCCTGCGGACGAATTCGCGCATTACCGCGCGTGTAGGCCACGCCTGCACGCAGGTTGTCATTGGCTCCCACCACGTTAATCAGGTTGCCGCCCAGCTGCACCGCGTTGTAATCGAGATCGAAATCGTAGCCGTATTCGCTGACATCACGGTTGGATTTATAGGTCAGATTCGAGCCGAGATAGCGGATAAACATCTCGCCGCCGCCGTCACCCTGACGCAACTCTCCCAGGCGCTTATGCAAATCGTCCATCACCGCCATGTTGTAGTAGGTCAAGCCCACCGGCGCGGAGATATAGGATGGCATTTGCGGCGTCAACGCCGGACGCAGCGCGTTGCCCGCCGCGTCGGTGACGAAATTGCTGGCTAACTGATAATTCCACGCCGTTCCACTGTTGCTGCTATACAGACCGTATTGATAAGGCCCGCCCGCCACATACCCGTTGCTGAGCGCGAAGCTGTTGGCATTGGCTGAGCCGCTGACCTGCGCCAGCTCGATGCCTTGGTCGCGAGTCAGAATTGCCGCGCTGCCAGCGGCTGGCGTGACGTCGAGCAAAGTGGTGCCGCTGCTATTGCCACTCACCAGCAAGCGGTCGCTGCGGCCAGCGGATGCCAGCTGGGTGTTGAGTTTCACCCTGCCGCCTGCGGCATTGAGATCGCCATCCACGGTTAAGGTATTACCGGCTACGCCGCTGCCGTTGGTGAGATCCAGGGTTCCCGCGTTATTCACCACCAGCGAACCGTCGCTGGCACCGCTCAGCAGCGGATTGACGCCGTTACCCGCAAACAGCGTCGATCCGCTACCGATATTGACGGTGCTGTGCGCCAGTTTCAGGTTGTCGGTTAACGTCCACTGCGTGTCATAGAAGTTGATGGTGCTCCAGCCGCCGCCAAGGTTGGTGCCTTTGCTGAGGTCGTCGGCGCTAAACGAACCGCCGCGCGCGGTAATCGCATTGAAATTCAGCGTGCTGCCGGCCCCATTTTGCGTGGTGATATGGCGCGTATTCGCCAGGCTGACCTTTTCCACCAGCGCCTGATTGCTGCCAGTTCCCATTGTCAAACTGCCTTTGAGGGTGCCGCCGGAGACTTGTAGGGTATCGTTGCCGTTACCGGAATCGATGTCGCCCACCACGCTGCCGGAGAGCAAGGCGATACGATCGTTGGTTGCGCCACCCGCGACGATCACCGTTTCCGGGAAGGCGGTAGAGATGTTGCCTTCATTGATAAACAGCGTTTGTCCGCCGCGCAGATCGATCACCGGCGAAACCCGGCTGTTGGACGCAATGTTGCCGCGGTTGATCACTTCGCTGGCGTTATTGGTGACAATCGCCGATCCGCCGTTGAGGTCATAAATGGCGATGGTGCCCGCCGAGATCACTTTGCCGGTAGTATTGGCGCGCACGCCGGTGCTATCGCCGGAGATGAACATGTAGTAATTCGGCCCAATGTACAGATCGTTGCTGGTGGCGGAGCCGTCTTCATTAGCGAAGAAGTAGCCGGTGCCGCCTGACACATTGATATAAGCGCTGCCGTTGGGATCGAATGAGGTTGCGGAGCGAATCGCGTTGCCGCCGTTGGTTTCCAGCCGCACGGTGTTGAGCGAAATATTGCTGATCTCCGCGCGGTTGTTAAGCGCGTTGCCGCTGCCCGCGCTCAGATTGGTGTTTTCGGCACTAAAACCTGTTGCGCCGCGATCCAGCAATACCGCATCGGTGTTGCCGTTGGCCCAAATGGTGCTGGGATAGTAGTAGTAACCGTCGCCATCACCAACAATGTTCAGTACCCCACCATCGCGCACGCGGAATGCAGCGATGCCGCCATCCACATGCAGCTGGCCGGTTGCCTGCGTGTATTGCCCGTAGCCGTTGCTGACATCGACGCCGACGCCGTCAGTGACGTGCATCAAGCCGCGATTCTCTAAGTAACCACCGTAATACAGATGCGCACCGATATTGTTGCTGCCGCGCATTTCCACATCGCCGTAATTGCCCACGCTGGAACCGTTGCCGATGCTAAATGCGTTAGCCTGGTTGCCGCTGCCGTTAATCGGCGCGTTTACGTAAAGCCGCGCACCGCCACTGTCCGTCGCCACCGCCACGCTGTTATCGCCGCGTAAGTCGATGGCGTTATTGACTAAACCTGACGCGCCGTTGCTGGCGCGCACGGCGGTTGCCCCGCTGCCGGTGACAGTGTAACGATCGCTATCCAGCAGTGTCGTGCCAACGCCATCAAGGCTGATACCGGTGCTGTTGGCACCGCTGAGCGTGATATCAGCAGCTTGCAGCGTATTGAACACGCTGCCCGCACCGAGGCGATACAAGGTTGAGCCCGCAGTGCTTACATCTGTACTGCCGCCGTTGCCGGTGATAAATGATGTGGCATCGGTGGATTGGTAACCCACCTGATTGGCATCATGGAACACCACGCGGCTGTTTTCACCCAGGGTCAATCCCGCGCCGCCGAACAGCTCCACGCCCACGGCATTGCTGCCATAAAGGTTGATGGTGCCGTTCTGGTTGATCAATACGTTATCGCCAACGCCCATGATGCCGTGCGTCGGCGCATAATCTGCCGCATTGCCTGCGGTGACGTTAAGCGTGCCGCGGTTATTAATGGTTGCAGCCGGGCCACCAACGAACGCATAGCCTTGCGCATAGAGCGCGTTGCCCGCGTTGCTTACGCTGATGTCTCCGCTGTTGGTGACATTAGCGCCCCATAACGATTGAATGCCGTTGGTATCATTGCCGTCGAGCCGGATATTGCCGGTGTTGATCAGCTGCGCCTGGTTTTGTGCGATGAACCCCATTTGCCGATCGTCCGAGCCGCTGATGTCCGCGTGGTTGGTCAACCGGGTATCGCTGAACGGAAACGGAAGACCGTTGGTGATGTAACCGGTGAGGTCGTGCTTGTTGCCATCCACCAGGGCCGCCAGGCTGTTTAGGCTGGTGAGATTAACGCGGGTAGCGGCATCAATGGTGCCGTGCGCGCCACCTTCAACCACCAGGCCGGTAGAGTAGAGGCCAACGTTCAGCGTGGCACCGTGGGTATTGACGTCGGTGCCCGCGCCGCTGCCGAACACGCCGGTAGAGAATGAGGCATCTGGCGTTAACGTCATGCCGCGTCCATCAAAATCGGCGCCATCAACGTTACGGAAAATGGTGGAATACCAGCTCGATACGCCATAGCTGCCGTTACCGGGCAGATTGATTTTGGCGTCCGGGCCAATCGTCAGGAAGTTGATTTGATATTGACCGCCGCCCGAGAGCGGCACCGCGCTCTGCGCCACATTCACCGTGGCATTACCTTCAGCGCGGATTCCTATTGCCGCTTCGCCACTCAACGTAATCGGCCCGCTAAGATCCGCCGAGGCCGCGCCGCCCTGTTCGCCCTTTACCCACAAGGCGGTATTGCGCGTGCCGTTGCTGTCATCGGCGCGCCCGGTGACATTGATTGCGCCACTTGACCACGCATGTGCGCTGTGGCCTGCGGTTGCCGTGACTTTGATGCCGGTGCTGTTATCACCATTCAAATTGATGACGCCCGCGTTGCCCACCGATCCGCCGCTTCCCGAATCGATCACGTTGAGGCCGATATTTTCTGCCGGTTTAAACTGTGCGCGCCCATTGATATCAATCACGCCGTTGTTGAGGGTGACAGCATCCGGTGCAGCTTCAACCTGCATCGCGCTGGCGTTTTGCACGAGCGAGCCGATCACAATGTGTCCGTTATTCACCACGCTGGAATCGAGCAGCTGCGAGGTGCCGCGCGTACCGCCGCTCTGGTTGATCGCCACATCGTGAGTGGCATCGCTGGCGCTGTTCTGCGGCGAGCGGCCAAGGTATATCGTGCCGTTGTTGGTAAAGCTCGACGACGCGCCGTTCAGCCTGACGCCTGCGCTGTTGCCCGCGCCGTTCACGGCATCAATGCCCAGATTGATAATGCCGTTATTAACGGCGCTGCTGTCGTAAAGCGCGATGGCGCTGGATTCGCCCGCGCCGATGGCGTGGTTGATCACGCCGTTATTGGTGAAACGGCTGGCGCGCGCTGCTACCGTGGCGGCGCTGTTGCCCAAGGTGCTGCTATCCACGCCGTTGCCGTCGGCATTATTGAAGAAGCCACCGTTGATTACGCCATTGTTGCTGCCTTTGCTGCCGTTGGTCAGCATCAATGCCGTGTTGTCAGTGAGATTAGCGCCGCTGCTGGCGAGCTTGCCGTTGACGATTGCCGTAGCGCCATTATCTGCACGCATCGCGCCGCCGTTAGCGTTAGCGACTTCCAGCGTTTTACCGGCTTTGACGGTTGCCGTAGCATTTTTGCCATCGGCGCTTAGCACCACGCGTTCACCAACCGGTTGCAGCACTTCATCATCGGGTTCGCGCAGATTTAGCGCCCACACCACGCTGCCGCGGGTAAAGCTAAAGGCTTTGTCGAATTCGCTGTTGTAGGTCGCGGGGTCGAGATTGGCGACTTGCAGTTGGGCAATCAGCCAATCGTTGTAGCGTTGCAGCTCGCTGAGATTGGTGACGTTGAACTGCGTCACCAGGCCATCTTTGGTGGTGACGTTAAAAGCGCCGCTGTAGTTCACCAAGGTATCGTTGCTGTAGGCCGAGCGCGCGCCGTAAGGGGCTTGAATGGCAGTGAAGGTGACGCGATTATCACCTTCCCAATTCATGTTGCCTTTACCGCTCGCAGTGAATAAGCGGCTCTGCTTGGCGGCCATATCCCAGCCGTTGTCCGTGGTAGAAGCGCCGTTTTCACCCAGTTGAACGTTGATGGTGCCGTTGCTGACTGAGGCGACACGCGCATTGAGATATTGCCGATCGGCGACATCTTCAAAATCCGTCACCGCCTGGTCGAGGCTAATCGGCGCTAAGTTACTCAGGGCGGCAGAATCGTAGACGGAGTAATGGGTATACAGCGCGTTGGGGACATCGGAGATCAAAATGTCGTAATTTTGCTCTCCCAACGCAAGGCGCTCGCGACCGGTTAAGGTATCGCTAAAAATGCGTCCTTCAGTTTGCAGTTGTCCCAAGGTGGTGCTGACCGCGCCGCTTGTGCCCGGAGCAAACTGCGGTAATCCGGTTAACGCTTGGGTGCTGCCGTTACAAACGCAAAATACGCCAACCTTATTGTCATTTTTTATGGGATTAAACGGCTGAATCACCGCCGCATGGCTTTGTATTACAGGAAACATCATGCCTTGTGCGGCAATTAGGCTAACTACCAGCGGATTTAATTTAAACAATATCCTTTCCTCCAGAGAGAAAATAAAATGGATCGCATGGCAAAACACCGCCAGCATGACGTTTTTTAGAAAGGTATGAATAGGATGCTAGTCGCGCTATCACACCACTTTGTAAAGAAAACGTCTAGATCGGGTGAAGGGATAAGGGTGAAATTAAGTCAAATTAGGAATTTACCGCTGCAAAACAACAGGTAATAGTTATGCTACAATAACAATTTATAAATTTAAAACAATGACTTATATTTTTAAACAGTCCCAATATTGAATAGAGTTTTAATAAAAGATGAATCAGCGAAATTATTAAGCGAAGCGTGTTCGGAATGATTTTATTTATCACCGTTTGGAAGATGAGAATTTAAATTTTAATAAACAGTATTTTTTGCAGAAATAAATGTGCCTCGCACTGAAAAATAGCTATTAGCTTGCGTTAATTTTCCTCAACCTTCAGTGCTATTTTTGGAGCGAGAACGGGTTGATTCTTTGTCTCCAGGTCGTCATAAATGGCGACCCTACGATGTGGGTGCGTGATTTTGAAAGGTACGCATTTAGGCACGACCGGGCATTTAACTTTGCTATCCGGTCGCGGCGCAAGGTATTGCGCGTCTGAAAGCGATGCAGTTGCGCTGGGTTCGCGCGATAAATCGCGCCGCTACCGAAGCGTGCGGTTGGTGATTGGGTTGATAAGTCGTAAGCGCGATTGTGTGATGATTCGCGCCGTGATCCGGTCGCCATAAATGGCGACCCTACGATGTTGGTGCGTGATTTTGTAGGGTGCGCATTTATGCGCACCTGGCATTTGGCGGCGCGAAACTGTACGTCGTCACCTACCTTAATGCGTTTTTTGCATTAGCATTGCGTTTTATGTGATTTGCGAATGACTTACTATGCAATAGCATTGTTTTTCATGATTTTTTCCTGCTGTTCCCGCCGAAATGGATTATCCAGCCCATGCGCAATTCACTGTCGCGTTGCCTTTCGCTCAATGATTTCGAAAAACTGGCACAAAGTTATCTGCCGCATCCGCTGTTTGCTTACGTTTCTGGCGGCGTTGAAGATAACATCGCCCTGCGTACCACGCTGGCCTCCTATGCGCGTTACAGCCTGATTCCAGAAAACATGGTGGATGTATCGCAGCGCAATACTGAAGTTGTGTTATTCGGTCATCGCTACGCCGCGCCGCTTGGCATTGCGCCGATGGGTATTACGGCGATCACCGGTTTTCAGGGCGACCTCGCACTGGCACGCGCGGCGGCAAAAAAAAACGTGCCGTTCATCATGAGCGGCTCATCGCTGATTCGGCTGGAGGAGGTCGCGCAGGTCAATGCCAACATGTGGTTTCAGGCCTACTTGCCCAAAACCCTGCCAGAAATTGATGCATTGGTGGAGCGCGTCAAACGTGCCGCCATTCCGGTGTTAACGATCACCGTGGATACGCCGGTGAAAGCCAATCGTGAAAACAACGTGCGCGCTGGTTTTGCCACGCCATTTCGTCCCAGCCTGCGTTTGGCTTGGGAAGGCGTAACGCATCCGCGTTGGCTGACACAAACCTTCATCA
Source organism: uncultured Pantoea sp. (assembly GCA_966185695.1). Classification (GTDB taxonomy): domain Bacteria; phylum Pseudomonadota; class Gammaproteobacteria; order Enterobacterales; family Enterobacteriaceae; genus Pantoea. The sequence goes on from CBIFUL010000004.1 coordinate 138,974, forward strand.
AAACGCTGCTCACCAGCGGCATGCCCTATTTTGAAAACAACAACGCCGTGCGCGGCGCACCGCTGTTTTCGAACAATGCGGTGCGCGATTTTAGCGGACGCAGCCATTTAACCTGGCAGCACATTGAGCATATTCGCCAGCGCTGGTCGGGCGCGATGGTGATCAAAGGCATTCTCAGCCGCAACGATGCGCTGCGCTGCAAAGCGATAGGTATTGATGGCATCGTGGTGTCGAATCACGGTGGTCGGCAACTGGATACGGTGATTCCGCCGATTTACGTGTTGCCTGAAATCGCCGAGGCGGCAGGCGATATGACGGTGATGTTTGATAGCGGCATCCGGCGCGGCACCGATGCGATAAAAGCCATCGCGCTGGGCGCACAGGCCTGCTTTGTTGGGCGGCCATTTAATTATGCTTGCGCGGTAGGCGGCACCGCAGGGGTGGAACAGGCCATTGAGTTGATAACCAGCGAAATTAGCCGTGACCTAGGTATGCTGGGCGCGCCATCGTTAACCGCCTTAAACAGTAGCCACCTGCGCTTGATTGCATGACATTGTCACGCATGACATCCCCTCTATTCCAGGCGCTCCATTTTAAACCCAGATCACAAAATCCGTCATCGCCATTTTGTAATCGATTACTTATTACGTATTTTGTAATCGATTACTTAGCGTTAACGGGATGAATGATAATGAAAAAGCAGACTATTTTAGCCGGGGTTGCTGCAGCATTAGCGGTGATGACGTTCTCGGCCAATGCAGTTGAAGTCGAAGATGAAATCGCGCTGCAAATGTACACGCTACGCGATGTAGGTACGCCAGCGGAACAGTTCGCTATGGCGCATCAAGCCGGTTTTACCCATGTAGAACTCGTGGGAAGCCATGGACTGGAGGCGAAACAGATGAAGGCGCTGCTGGCCAAAAATCAACTTTCCGTCACCTCTTCTCACGTTCAGCTCAGCGCGCTAGAACAGGAGTACGCGCAAACCGTGGCGTTCAATCAGGCGATTGGTAACACCACCCTCGTGGTGCCGTGGATTGAGCCCGCCGATCGTCCAGACAGCACGCAGGGTTGGATCGATTATGCGCAGCGCCTCGATAAGCTGGGCGCAAAGCTGCGCAAAGAGGGCATTCAGCTCGCTTATCACAACCACAATTTTGAGATGAAGAAGTACGATGGCGTTACCGCGCTGGAGATCATGTTCAACCATTCGCAGCGCGACAACCTCAAGCTGGAAATGGACGCGGCCTGGGTTTCACGCGGTGGGCAAGATCCGGCGCGCATTCTCAAAGCGTATCCGGGCCGCGTGTTTGCTATTCACGCCAAAGATAATGCTTCGATTGGCATTCGCGATGATGAGATGAATTTTGCCCCGCTCGGCGAAGGTTTGCTGGACTGGCATACCATTCTGCCCACCGCGAAAGCCAGCGGCGTGAAGTGGTTCATTATTGAGCATGACCAGCCAAAGGATGCGTGGCGCATTATCAACACCTCACATCAAAATCTGCGTGCCGCGCTGGAAAAACTACCGCGCTAAACTGCGCCTGAACTGGCACGCACAATCAGCTGCCAGTTCATCATGATGCGTTCCGTCGGCACGTGCGGATCGTCGATTTTTTCCAGCAGCAGGCTAAATGCCTTACGTCCAATATCCCGTGAAGGCTGCGCAATGGTGGTTAACGGCGGCGACACCATTTCCGCCAGCTCGCTACCATCAAAACCGGCTACCGCAATGTCCTGGGGTACGCGTAAACCGGCGGCCTGAATCGCCGACATCGCGCCCGCCGCTAAGGTATCCGACACGGCAAACACGGCATCGGGCGGGGTTTCGGCGTGTAACAACGCGGCCATCGCCTGTTTCCCGGCGCTGAAACTCAGCTCGCTGGCATAGTTAATTGCCTGCCATTCCAGCTGATGCGCAGCCAATTCCTGCTGATAACCTTGCTGACGCAGCTGCGCATATTTGTAGCTGAGATCGTGGTTGATCAGCGCGACACGTTTGCGGCCCCGATCGGCAAGGTGCGCCACCAGCTGGCGCGATGCGGCAATATCATCGATGCCGACGCAGGAAATTTCGCCGGTGTCGGCGTATTCGGCGCACTGCACCCACGGCGTAGCACCAATCAGCTGCGTCAATTCGGGCAAGGTGGTGAAGGCATCCATGGTGATGATGCCGTCAACCATTTTGCCCGCCAGTAATTGCAAACTGGATCGCGAACGTTTGATATCAGAACCAGAGTTGCACAGCAGAATGCGATAGCCGTTACGCTCCGCTTGTTCTTCAATGCCTTTAACCAGCTCGGCGCAGAAAGGGTTGGAGATGTCGGAAACCAGTACCAGCACCATGGAACTGCGCGCGGTACGCAGCTGACGCGCCAGCAGGTTGGGTTGATAATTGCTTTCCTTAATCGCCTTCAGCACTTTCACCCGGTTTTTTTCTTTCACGCTATCGCTGTTATTCAGCACGCGAGAGACCGTGGCGACGGAAACACCCGCCAGCTTAGCGATTTTTTGAATGGACATGGCGGAACAACTTCCTGCATCAAGAGAAGACTCGCAGGCTATCATAAATGGACGCGAGACAATAAGTTAGCGTGGTACGTGTGGTGTTATTCGTCAGCCTACACCGCGAACATGATATCTAACGCCTAACGTCGCATTATCCGGTGCGCAAAAATGCGCACCCCATGTAAATCATGCACTTACATTGTAGAGTCGCCATTAATGGCGACCTGGCTGCAGCACATTTATTGCACGTCTTCCACGGAGATCCAGCATTGCTGCTGATGGCTACGCACAATGGCATCGACAATGGCCATCACCTGCGCGCCATCGTGGAAGGTCGCAAACGTAGCCTCGCCGCGCGCTGGCATCTTGCCTTGCGCCACCGCTTGATAAAACTGTTGCATCATCGCGCGGAACGCATCAGGCCAACCTTCAATATGGCCGCCGGGGAAACGGGCGCGACTGGCGACGTCTGGATTTAGCTGTGCCGGATCGTCGGTGAGCATCTGGTTAGCCTGATGACGATGCCCAACCCACAACTGCTGCGGCACCTCCTGATCCCACGCCAGCGACGCTTTACTGCCGCTGACCTCCAGGTTGAGGCGATTTTTGCGCCCCGCCGCCACCTGCGACACGCTGAGGCATCCTTTGCAGCCGTCCTCGAAACGCAGCAAAACAAAACCAAGATCTTCCGTGCTAACCGGACGATCCTCAAACTGCACCTGCTCAGGCTGCGCGCTGAACGTGGATGCGCCTGCCAGGTTAGCTTTACGCGTCGGCCACACAGTGGCGAGATCGGCCATCACCGCGGTGATTTTGCGGCCGGTAACAAACTGAATGGTGTCGCACCAGTGAGAACCGATATCCGCCACCGCGCGTGATGCCCCGCCTTTTTCCGCTTCCACGCGCCAGTTGTAGTCGGTTTCTTCCAGCATCCAATCCTGCAAATAGCTGCCCTGCGCGGCAAACACGCGGCCAAGCTCATCGCGCTGCACCATATTTGCGGCCTGCTGCACCATCGCGAATTGGCGATAAACAAAGCTTACTCCGTGCACCACGCCAGCGTTTTCTGCCAGTTCAACTAACTCGCGCGCTTCCTTCATGGTCATGCACAGCGGCTTTTCGGAAAACAGATGCTTACCCGCCAGCAACACCTGTTTGTTGATAGCGGCATGCAGATGATTTGGCGTGCAGTTGTGTACCGCGACTAAGTCAGGATGCTGTAAAAACGTCGCTACATCGCTGTAGGCGTGCGGCACGTTGAGCTGCGCAGCACGCGCTTCGGCCTTGTGCTGGCGGGTGTCGCAAATCGCTACCACCTGAATATTGCCGAGACGGCGCAAGGCTTCGATGTGCGCCGGGCCGATAAAACCGGTGCCGATAATGCCGACATTAATCATGGCCGCGCTCCTGCGTTAAACCCAGCTGCGCCCGCACGCTGTCTAACCGATCGCTCTGCGCCGCAAAATCATCAAAAGCGCGCTGCGCCACTGGAATGATATGACGACGGATAAATTCTGCACCCTCGCGCGCGCCGGTATCGGCATCTTTCAGGCAGCATTCCCACTCCAATACCGCCCAACCTGCGTAATCGTACTGCGCCAACTTGCTGAAAATGCCGCTGAAATCAATTTGTCCATCGCCAGGTGAACGGAATCGACCGGCGCGATCGATCCATTTTTGATAGCCGCCAAACACACCGCTACGACCGTTCGGCAAATATTCGGCATCTTTGACGTGGAAGGCTTTGATTCGCGCGTGATAAATATCGATAAACTGCAAATAATCGATGTGTTGCAAATGCAGGTGACTGGGATCAAACAAAATATTGGCGCGCGGATGATGATCGACCAGCGCCAGAAAACGCTCGAACGTCACGCCATCGTGCAGATCTTCCCCAGGATGCAGCTCGTAACAGACATCAACGCCGTGCCGATCGTAGACGTCCAGGATCGGCCGCCAGCGGCGCGCCAGCTCGGCAAAAGCCTCTTCCAGCAGCTGCGGATTGTGCGGCGGCCATGGATAAACATACGGCCACGCCAGCGATCCGGAGAACGTGGCGTGCGCGCTCAAGCCAAGATTGCTTGAGGCCGCCGCCGCGTGCTTCACCTGCTCCATCGCCCATGCGGTGCGGGCTTCACGCTTGCCGCGCACTTCTGCCGGGGCGAAGTTATCGAAGGCCGCATCGTGCGCCGGATGCACCGCAATCAGCTGACCCTCGAGATGCGTCGACAACTCGCTGATGCATAGGCCAAATCCATCGAGCAGTCCTGTTACTTCATCGCAATAGGTTTGGCTGCTGGCCGCGCGCTGCACATCGAAAATGGCTGGATGATTGCACGGCATTTGCACGGCTTTGAAACCCAACTTAGCTGACCATTGCGCCAGGCCTTCCAGCGAATTGTACGGCGCTTCACCACTGATAAATTGCGAAAGAAAAATGCCCGGACCTTTTAACGTTTGCAAGAACCACCTCCAATTACATCAATAACTTAATCACGATACTTAAAAGTAAACAGGAACAGCACGGCAATGACGGCCGCCGCGATCGCCGGAATCCACCAGAACAAACCCCAGCTGGCGGCTGAAACCTGTCCGGCAACCAAATGGTTGTAGAGCGCTCCAGAAATCTGCGATCCCAACAACATGCCAATACCGTAGGTAAACATCACAATCATGCTTTGCGCTTGACCTTTCACTTTGTCACCCGCGATGCGGTCGGCATAAATGAAACCCACCACAAAGAAGAAGTCGTAACAGACGCCGTGCAGCAAAATGCCCAGCCAAATCAGCGTTCTGCCCTCTTCGCCCATACCCATTGCGAACAGCGCGTAGCGAACAAACCAGGCGCACATGCCCACCAGCAACATGTACTTCACGCCGAGGCGACGGAACAGGAAAGGGATCACCAGCATGAAGAAGATTTCAGACATCTGGCCAAACGACATCAGCGTGCTGACGTTTTCGACGCCAGCATCGGCCAGCCAGGATGCGGTATAGGCGTAATAGGTGCCGAGCGGAATTGAGATCAGCGTGGCGCACAGCGAGAAGATGAAAAAGTGACGGATTTTCAGCAGGGCAAAGGCATCGGCGCAGAACAGATCGCGCACTTTGAACGGTAACCCTTTGGCCGGGGCTGGCGTATGCGGCAAAGTTAAGCTGTAGATTGCCAACAGCACGGAACAGGCGGCGGCCACGCTAAACACCGTGACGCTGGATGCGATGCCCGCGACGCCGATGAAGATCCCAGCCACAATCCATCCAATGGTGCCGAACACGCGCACCACCGGGAAGCTCTTCTCGCTGCTCGCCAGACTGTGGAACGCAATATTGTTGGTTAATGCCAGCGTCGGCATATAACACAGCGTATAGCCAAACAGTAATGCAATCAGTAGGGTGCCGTTTTCAGCGATCATTGCCTGCGGTACAAACCACAGCACCACCGCGCCTGCCAGGTGCATCACCGCTAATACTTTCTGTGATGCGAAAAAGCGATCAACCAGCATGCCTAATACGAACGGCGACAGAATCGAGGCGATCGGCCCCGCTGAGAAGGCATCGCCAATCAGTAAGGACATGTTGTGCTGGGTCATCACCAAACCCAGCGTGACCGACCAACTGCCCCAGATGAAAAACTGCATAAACATCATTAGCGACAGCCGTGGTACCAGCATGCGCTGGGCAACAGCGGCGTTTGCAGAACCTTGCGTGGTAGACACCATAGAAGCCTTCCGAATAAAGTAATCGATTACAATTTAGATTCAGAAGAAAAGTAATCGATTACAAACCAAATGTGTTTTGCCTGGATCACACTTTTGCGATGGCGTGGTAAAAGATCTTCAGGCTTGTTAGCAAACGGGATAAACGCGTCGAGTGACGGGATGTTATAGATCGTTATGCAATGCCAATCGCAATAAACTCTATGTAAACCACCCTTAAATTAGTAATCAAATCAGCCGTTAGCACATAATCAACACGTTTCTTAAGGTTATACTAAGCTTCAGATGTCACTTTTGTTCGCGTTATCCGCCGAATGCGATTAGAGGAGAAATCATGCCCACGCAAAATGACAGATTAGGGCAAGCCGCCATGCGTCGACACCACATTGGCATCAAACATAAAAGCCTGCGCTTTCGCGGCGAGGTTTATGTTTTTCGCTACAACGCAGGTCATTACGAGGTATTCCTCAATAACGCTCGTGTCATCACGTTGGCGACGAGCAATGTGCTGGAGGCAATTAAACTTTTCAAACAGCAGGCTTAAAAATTTCAGGCATATTGCTGCTCTTTCCATATTAGAGACAGTGATTCAGTGTCGGCGCATTGCGTCAATACGCGATAAACTGCCCCTCCATGAATAAATTCTTATCTTCTAATTACACTCACGAACCTGACGCTTTGGCAGCGCTTAACCTCATTAGGCTAATTCTTTAGGTCCAAAAATTGAGCAAGATGATGCGCTCATTACTTTCGTGCCTGCGCCAACGCTGCGAGCGCGCTCGGTAAACTGCGTGAAATCCCGCTGTAAACCCGGTTTGCGCTCGCGCTGGGCAATAACAGCGGTTACCGTTGCGCTACTGAATATCTGCGACCGTAATACTGGAATGAGCGGAATAAAGCGGTATTGGGGAAAACAATGCTATTTGACACGGAGTCGTTGTAAATGATCGGGTTATTTCGCCATGCTAAGTGATATTGGGCTACTGCTGATCGGCAGCGCTATCGCGTTATCCGTGGGCAGCTTTATGAATGTGGTGATTTATCGTCTGCCGCGTCAGATCCTCAATGCCGATGGTGCTCTGTCGCTGGCGTTGCCTGCATCGCACTGTATTCGTTGCCAAACTCCGCTGCGCTGGCGCGACAACTTGCCGTTGCTGAGTTGGCTACTGCTGCGTGGTCGCTGCCACCACTGTCAGCAGCCGATCAGCTGGCGCTACCCCGCCATCGAGTGCGCCAGCTGGCTGATCGCTGTTTTCCTTTATGGGCTGCTGCCGCAGGATGCGACGCTGCTGGCCTCGCTGCTGCTGTGTTGGGTTCTGCTGGCGCTTTCGATAATCGATATTGAACATCAGCTGCTGCCTGATGCCCTTACCCAAACGCTCTTGTGGCTGGGATTACTGTTGCAGGTGTTTGCCTTATTGCCGGGGACGTTGGCGGACGCCGTGATCGGCGCTGCGGCGGGATACCTCAGTTTATGGCTGCTGGCAAAAGGCTACCGCTCCTGGCGCGGCGTGGACGCGTTAGGAATGGGCGATGCCAAACTCCTGGCGGCGCTGGGCGCATGGCTTGGCTGGCAGGCGCTGCCAACTCTGCTGGTGATGGCCGCGTGCGGTGGCATCATCGCGACTTTTATAGCGCACTGGTTTTCACATCGCGCGTTAAACCAACCCATCCCCTTCGGCCCGTGGCTTTCACTTTCAGGCGCGCTACTGTTCATTGGGCAATTTTACTGAGTGCCTGATGGGTGTGCGTGGTAGGCATCTTTTTTTAAGGTTTGTCGGCGATAACCACCCGCACAAAGGGTGAAGTTATCCCCTAATGGCAACTCTGCGGCTGCCATTTTTTATCCACAACCCAAATTTTCTTCTCTATTTCATTTCGGCATCATGGTGGTGAAATAATCTAAGCGTCGAATTCTTCAACAAATCCCTGATTCTTATAGCTAAGTCATAAACAATTCGAAACTAAATTAATCATTGTGATGTGGGTCAAAAGGCTCTATATTGGCCGCGTTTTTTAAGACGCTGTTACTTTTTTGTTCAACTAGTCGATCGGCCAGCCATCACGAGCCCCGGTTGAAGGAGAGATATGATGACGGATAAAGTCCGTATTGATAGTTTTGGTGCCAACTCATTCAATGGAAACAACGACGCATTCTTGGCCCGTCAGGCTGAGTTTGAATCTAACGTTAGGAGTTATCCGCGCAAATTGCCGTTAGCAATTGCTAAAGCCAACGGCGTGTGGATTACAGATGTTGAGAATAAACAATATCTTGACTGTCTGGCTGGCGCAGGGACGCTGGCACTGGGTCATAACCATCCTGATGTTCTCCAGAGCATACAAAATGTCATTACCAGCGGCTTGCCGTTACATACTCTTGATCTGACGACACCACTCAAAGATCAATTCTCAGAATCACTGCTGTCGCTGCTGCCAGGCCAGGGTAAAGATTATTGCTTGCAGTTCACCGGCCCTTCCGGTGCTGATGCGGTTGAAGCTGCCCTTAAATTGGCTAAGAAAGCGACCGGTCGTAGCGGCGTGATCAGCTTCTCGGGCGGTTATCACGGCATGACGCACGGCGCATTGTCCGTTACTGGCAACCTGTCTCCGAAAGAAGCGGTTGATGGCATGATGCCAGAAGTGCAGTTCATGCCTTATCCGCATCAGTATCGCTGCCCGCTGGGCATCGGTGGTGAAGCAGGCGTGAAAGCGCTGACTTACTTCTTCGATAATCTGATCAACGACGTGGAAAGCGGCGTACGTAAACCTGCTGCGGTGATCCTCGAAGCCGTTCAGGGTGAAGGTGGTGTGAACCCGGCGCCGGCTGAGTGGCTGCAACGCATCCGTAAAGTCACGCAGGAACACGGCATTCTGCTGATTCTTGACGAAGTGCAGGCTGGTTTTGCCCGTACCGGGAAATTCTTTGCCTTCGAGCACGCCGGTATTGAGCCAGACATCATCGTAATGTCCAAAGCGGTCGGCGGCGGTTTGCCACTGGCGGTGCTCGGTATTAAAAAGCAGTTCGACGTTTGGTCTCCTGGTCATCACACCGGCACGTTCCGCGGCAACCAGTTGGCAATGGCAACCGGCTTGACCACGCTGAAAGTGCTGACCGAGCAGAACATTGCGGGCAAAGTAGCCGCCCAAGGCGAATGGCTGAAAGAGCAGCTGAAAGCCATGGCGCAGCGCTTCCCGGTGATTGGTCACGTTCGCGGCCTTGGCATGATGATCGGTATCGAAATCGTTAAACCTCACGAAGCCGCCGATCATATGGGCAGCTTCCCGGCGGATGGCGAACTTTCTGCCCTGCTGCAGAAGAAGTGCTTCGAAGCGGGTCTGATCCTCGAGCGCGGTGGACGTCATGGCGCAGTACTGCGTCTGCTGCCGTCACTGCTGATCACCAACGATGAGCTGGCGATTTTCCTCGATAAATTTGAGCAGGCGCTGATTGGCGCTGGCGTAAAACCTGTTTGACTGGAAGCTTAAATGTCTGAAGTAAACCCGATTCTGGCCGCCTCTGCACAGAGCATTGAGGCGTACCAGCAGGCGATTGCGCAAAGCAGCGCCGCGGTTGTGCAGTGGCTGCAACAGCCAGAGATGTATCAAGGCAAAACGGTTGCCGAACTGCGCGAGCGTATCACGCTCGACTTCAATCCAAACGGCCTGGGTAACCAGGCCGCGATTGAACGTGCGATTGAATATTTCCTGAAAGACAGCCTGTCGGTGCACCATCCACAGTGTGTGGCGCACCTGCACTGCCCGAGTCTGGTGGTGAGCCAGGCGGCAGAAGTGCTGATCAACGCCACCAATCAGAGCATGGATTCGTGGGACCAAAGCCCGTCCGCCACCATTATCGAGATCAAACTGATCGAATGGCTGCGCGCGCAGGTGGGTTACCCGGCGGGCGATGCAGGCGTGTTCACCAGCGGTGGCACCCAAAGTAACTTGATGGGATTGATGCTGGCGCGTGATGCGTTCTATCAGCGTCAGGGTCATTCAGTTCAGCAAGACGGCATCACCGGCGATCTGCGCAAGATTAAAGTGCTGTGTTCTGAGAACGCGCACTTCTCGGTGCAGAAAAACATGGCGCTGCTGGGCCACGGTTATCAATCTGTGGTGCAGGTGAAGTCCGATCGCTTCGCGCGTATGGACGTAAACGACCTGAAAGCCAAGCTGGCACAGGCTGAAGCGAACGGCGAACAGATCCTGGCGATTGTCGCCACCGCAGGCACCACCGATGCGGGTGCGATCGATCCGCTGCGTGAAATCGCGGGTATTGCCGCCGCACACAATATTTGGGTGCACGTTGATGCAGCTTGGGGCGGTGCATTGCTGCTGTCCGAAAAGTATCGCGATTACCTTGATGGCCTGGAGCTGGTGGATTCTGTCACGCTGGACTTCCACAAACAGTACTTCCAGACCATTAGCTGCGGCGCGTTCCTGCTGAAAGACGAACGTCACTATGAGCTGATGCGCTATCAAGCGGCTTATCTCAACTCTGAGTTCGATGAGGAAGCGGGCGTACCGAATCTGGTATCCAAATCGCTGCAAACCACGCGTCGTTTCGATGCGCTGAAGTTGTGGATGGGCCTGGAAGCGCTGGGTCAAAAACAGTATGCCGCGATTATCGATCACGGTGTGTCGCTGGCGCAGGACGTGGCGAAATTCGTGGAGTCTGAATCACGTCTTGAGCTGGTAATGCAGCCGCAGCTGGCGAGCGTGCTGTTCCGCTATCGTCCAGAGCAATTCACTGACACTGCACAAATCGCCCTGTTCAACCAGCGCATAGGTGATGCGTTGCTGGATTCGGGTCGCGCGAACGTGGGTGTGACTGAACATCAGGGCGTGACCTGCCTGAAGCTGACATTACTGAACCCAACCGTGACGCTGGAGGATATCAAAGTCCTGCTGGCGCTGGTGGAAAAAACGGCCAATCAGCTGCTGAACGCGTAAGCTTCGCGCAATGCGACAAAGCCGATAACCCAGCGTTATCGGCTTTTTTATTGCCTGCGATTCACATCATTGCGGAATCCGCGCAATCACCTTAATTTCAAAATCAAAACCCGCCAGCCAGTTCACCCCCACTGCCGTCCAGTTTGGATAAGGCTGTGCGCCAAAATGCTGCATACGCACCTCGTTGACGACCTTGAACTGATGCTCAGGATCGGTGTGAAAGGTCGTGACATCCACTACGTCATCGTAAGTACAGCCTGCCGCTTCCAGCACCGCGGCCAGGTTGGAAAAGCCCGTTTGACCTGTAAGGCAAAATCTGGCTCTGCGGAACCATCATCGCGGCTGCCGACCTGGCCGGAAACAAACAGTAAGTCTCCGGAACGGATCGCGGCCGAATAGCGGTTAATTTCATACAAAGCCTGTCTTCCAGCGGGAAAAATAGCGTCGCGCTTGCTCATACTTGCTCTCCTGAAAAAAATTTTAGGTTTAACCGGTTAGCAAAGCCGGAAATGATTTAACATACGCTGCGTATGTATTACTATGGATAACATACGCGACGTATGTCAATCCTATTTTGTGAGGTCGATATGGCAGCCAAACGGCGAGCGGAACAAGTGGAAGAGACGCGCGGAAAGTTAATTGACGCCGCGCGGCGGGCGTTTGCCGAAAAAGGCTATAGCGCGGCATCGATGGATGAGTTAACCGCCGAGGCAGGATTAACGCGCGGCGCGCTCTACCATAATTTTGGCGATAAGAAAGGTTTGTTAATGGCGGTGATCGACCAAATCGATGGTGAAATCCTCGCGCAGATGCGTGCTGCCGGACAGCAATATCGGTCGAAATGGCACGCGTTTTTGGCCGAAGCGATCGTTTATATCGAGATGTCGCTGGAACCGGAAGTGCAGCGCATTATGCTGCTGGATGGTCCCGCCGTTTTGGGCGATCCGTCGCAGTGGCCGAACCAAACCGCTTGCCTGCGCACCACGGCAAATATGTTGGCCGAACTGATCGCTGAAGGGGTGGTAAAGCCGCTCGATACCGATGCAGCAGCGCAGCTGGTGAACGGCGCGGCGCTGAATGCCGCGCTGTGGATTGCCGCATCGAGTGAACCGGTTGCTGCCTTGCCGCGTGCGGTGGAAGCGTTTCGGGTGTTGATGTCAGGACTGCTGATTAAGCCTGACGCGCAAGCGCATTAAGTTCACGCACATAATCGAGGAACGCCTGCAACGGGGCGGGGATCAAGCGGCGATCGTTGTAGTAGAGCCACAAACCAGAAAAGCGATGCCACCACTCCATTAAGATCGGCTGCATGCTGCCATTATCCAGCTGCGGCCTGATCCAATCTTCAAACAGATACACCACGCCAGCCCCGGCAACCGCAGCCGCCACGGTTAAATCCATCGCCGCGCCAATGCTGCATATCAACGGCCCCTGCGGCTGCAAACGCACGCTTTCCGCGCCGCGCGTAAACTCCCATTCCGCGACGACGCCGGTCGCATAACGGCCATATAAACAGCGATGCTGCATCAGGTCGCGAGGGTGCTGCGGGATACCAAACTGCGCGAGATAGTCGGGCGCGGCGGCGGCGGCAAAGCGCTGGGTGCGCGGGCCAATCGGCAGCGCCACCATATCTTGCTCCAGATGATCGTCATAACGAATGCCGGCATCGCAGCTGTCGCGAAAAATATCCTGCACGTTACTCTCCGCCACCACTTCCAGCTGAATGTCGGGATAGCGCTGCAAGAAGCCCGGCACAATCGCAGGTAGCACTAACCGCGCAGCGCTGACCGGCACGTTCAAGCGCAGCGTGCCGCCTGGCGTATCGCGGAAGTTATTGACCGCGTCGAGCGCGGCATCAACCTCATTCATGGCGGGCAGCAAGCGCGTCATCAACGCCCTGCCCGCTTCAGTCAAGGCCACGGTGCGCGTAGTACGATTAAACAGGCGCACGCCAAGCTGTTGCTCCGCCCGCCGCACCGCATCGCTCAGGCGCGACGGGTTGCTGCCGGTCATGCGTGCTGCTTCACGAAAACCTCCCGCTTTTGCTACCGCAACCACGGCATGCAGCAGGGCGATATCCAACGCCATTGTTCGTTACCTCGTACACTGTGTCCTGATTTGATCGGATAGTCGCACAGCGCGACGGCGATTACCATGTAGCGACACCCCAGCAAAGGAGCTACGCATGTCTCATCCAGCAATGACTTATCCCTTAGGCGATCGTCAGGTTTCACGTCTCGGCTATGGCGCGATGCAGTTGGCCGGTCCGGGGGTGTTTGGCCCACCCGCCGATGAAGCTCGCGCCTTGCAGGTGCTGCGCGACGCCGTGGCCGCAGGCGTGAACCATATTGATACCAGCGATTTTTACGGCCCGCACATCACCAATCAGCTGATTAAAAAGGCGCTGTATCCTTATCACGACGATCTGGCGATCGTGACAAAAGTGGGCGCGCGCCGCGACCAGCAGGGCAATTGGCTGCCGGCGCTTACGCCAGACGAGTTGACGCGTGCGGTGGAAGACAACCTGCGCAATCTCGGGCTGGAGCAGTTGGAAGTGGTCAATCTCCGTGCGATGTTCAACGTGCATGCGCCGGTGGAAGGTGCGCTGGAGCCGCAGCTGGAAGCGCTGATAAAGCTTAAAGCGCGCGGCCTGATTCGTCACATCGGCTTGAGCAACGTTACGGCGCGACAGGTGCAACAGGCGCAAGCGATGACCGCCATCGCCTGCGTGCAGAACCTCTACAATCTGGCGAATCGCCAGGATGAAGCCTTGCTCAATCAGCTGGCGACGCAGGGCATTGCCTATGTACCGTTCTTCCCGCTGGGTGGCTTCTCGCCGCTGCAATCCGATCTGCTCAGCGAGGTGGCGCAAACGCTCAGCGCCACGCCGCTGCAGGTTGCTCTGGCGTGGCTGCTGCAACGCTCACCCAATATTTTGCTGATTCCGGGCACGTCGTCGCCAGAACATCTGCAACAGAATTTGGCCAGCGGCGCATTGCGGCTTACGCCGGAGATCGTGCAGCGTTTAGACAGTATTGGTCAGGCATAGTCTGCCTTTTCGGCACGGATGCCGAACGCGATTTACGCGTAATGCACATCAATACTGATCGACTCTTCCGGCACGTTGATCACCACCGAACAGCTGTTCCATACCGGCTTGCCGTCGGTCATATCGTTGTCAACGAAGTACTGCTGAAACGCTTTCAGGGCCAAGGTTAAATCACCAATAGCCTGCGCGTCGGGTTCAAACCAATCGGGTTCGCCGGTTTCATCCAGATAATTAAACTGGTATTGCCCGCCCTCTTCATCAGCAAACAGCTCCGCTTGTACTATCAGCTCGCGCGCGCCTTGCGGCCCGCAGCTAAAAACGATCTGCGCGATGCGGCGATAAAGGTCTTCGTATTGCATGTTTTTATTTCCTGAATGGACAATGGCGCAATGGTTGACTTTGGCCAGCACGATCAGAGAATGATGGCCTTTGAACAGTAATCTGAAAAAAGGGAGTTTATCATAGCCTGTTCCCGCAATTTGCCGATTGTACCGCGCCTAAAACCCTGCGTTGCTCTCTTCGCCGCCGCGCTGCTGCTTGCCGGTTGTTCATCGACGCCGCCAAAATCGCTGGTCACGCCGCTGCCTCCGGTGAAGAAGCCCAGTTTGCCCGCGCCGCTCGCGCCGCAAGAGCCCATGCGCGGCGTGTGGTTAACCACCGTTTCGCGGCTGGATTGGCCGCCGGTGACGTCCGTCAATGCCAGCAATCGCATCGCCCAGCAGCAACAAGCGTTAATCACTAAGCTTGATAGGCTGCAACGTCTCGGCATCAACACGGTTTTCTTTCAGGTCAAGCCGGATGGTACGGCGCTGTGGCGCTCGAAAATCCTGCCGTGGTCCGACATGATGACCGGCAAGATCGGCCAGGATCCCGGCTACGATCCGCTGCAATTTATGCTGGATGAAGCGCACAAGCGCGGCATAAAGGTGCACGCCTGGTTCAATCCGTATCGCGTATCCACCAACGTTAAGCCCTCCACCGTAAATGAACTGAACCGCACGCTGACGCAAAACCCGGCCAGCGTCTACGTGCTGCATCGCGACTGGATTCGTACCGCAGGGGATCGCTTTGTGCTCGATCCCGGCATTCCCGATGCGCGCGACTGGATCACCAGCATCGTGGCGGAAGTGGTGTCGCATTATGCGATCGACGGCGTGCAGTTTGATGACTATTTCTATACCGAAACGCCCGGTTCAACGCTGAATGACAGCGCAACCTTTCGCCAATACGGCCAGGGTTTTGCCAGCAAAGCGGATTGGCGTCGCCATAATACCCAGCTGCTGATCGAACAGGTTTCACGCACCATCAAGCAGTTGAAACCGCAGGTGGAATTCGGCGTAAGCCCGGCGGGCGTATGGCGCAATATTTCGCACGATCCTGCCGGTTCCGCCACGCGCGGCGCGGCGGCCTATGACGAATCGTTTGCCGATACGCGTCGTTGGGTACAAATGGGCTTACTGGATTACATCGCTCCGCAGATTTATTGGCCGTTTGCGCGCCAGGCCGCGCGTTACGACGTGCTGGCACAGTGGTGGGCCAACGTAGTGAAACCCACGCGTACGCGGCTCTATATTGGTCTCGCGCTGTATAAAGTGGGCGAATACGCCAAAGCAGAACCCGATTGGACGATCAATGGTGGCGTACCGGAATTGAAAAGACAGCTCGATCTCAATGACGCGCTGCCGCAGATCAGCGGCACCATTCTGTTCCGCGAAGGGTATTTGCACCAGCCGCAAACGCGCCAGGCGGTGGACTATTTGCAACAGCGCTGGGGAAAGTAGTCGTTGCCTAACGCGTTATTCACTGCCCGCAACCCAGGTTGCGGGCAGTGAATTAAATATAGGGTTCATTGGCGTCGTTGAGTGGAATGCTCCACTCTTCACCATTGACCCGCACCTTCAAATAGCGGCGGGTGCGATATTTTCCCGGTTCGTACTCTTCCGTTTTACCTTTGATCACCGTACCGCCTAATAACAACTCATTGTCGTTGTTATAGCCAATACCCACATCTTTATTCCCTATCCAATGTTGTTGGAAGGCTACAACCGGTGCCGCGTCTAAACGTTGGGCCTCTTCTTCGGAACAGGCGGTAAAACTTTTGCGGAAGATAAAACATAGGCCGGCCTGATAACGATCTTTACCATTGGTTTCCACCTGCGCGGTGGTTGAACCGGTGAAGGCGTTGACTTTGACATACAGCTTGGTGCGGGTCCCAATTCCTTCGATATGGACTTTCGCAATAGGACAGGAACCTTCGCCATACCAACTGCCGATACTTTCGGCGTTGTTACGGGTTTGCAGGAAAATATGTGCGCCACCTTCCGGCGTGTTTTGTGCAAACTTGGTTTGTGTTGCACCCTGGGAAAGGTATTGCGTTGTCCCGACTAAGCGCACCTGAATTTGTGAGCCTTCGCCAGCAAAATTGAATTCTCCCACGTAGAACCATTTGGGCTGAGCGGTGCGGTTATCCATATGGTATTGCGAGGTTATATAGTCGTAATTTAACGAACCCTGGATAATCACGCCGATATCCGACATTTCAAGATTGCCGCGATCGCCTTCCGCCAATAAATCCCAGGGTTCAATGCCTTCTTTACTGAAATCCAGCCCCGCACTTTGGTTATGCACACTTTTTTGAATGATGGTGGTGCGGCAATATCCCAGCTTCATGGGATGAGTAGTCGATTCAATTACCAATCCCTCAATCACCCACTGGCCATTATTTAAATCGCCCGCATATTCCGTATGTTCGATCCAGCCATTGCGAATAAATGATTGCGTGCAGCGCGGCAGATCCAGCATGGGTTTGTAATAGCCAAACTGCAAATTAAAGTTTGATAATTCAATTGCCGTTGAGTGATCCCATTTCCCCTTTTCCTGCCCGGACCAGCGGGCGTAAATAATGCTGTCCTGACAGCATTTGGAGTAAAATTGATCGATTTTGCAATCTAACGTATCGATCAGGTCGAGCGCCCGCCCGCCCAGGTAGCGGAACTCCATGCTGCTGACGCGCAAAAATTGACCGCCGGGAAGAATATTGGCAAAGAAGCCCACGTTATTGAGCGCCGTGCCACCATCACCATCGCCATAAATGCCGCTCGCTTTCGACCAGCTTTTGCCTTTGATCACCAAGCCAGAGATCTCAACATAGCGCGCTTTGACTTTAAAAAAGTGCTCGCCGCGCGGCTGCTTATCCCAGTTAAACAGCAGCGTCGTGGTCGGGAAATAACCAAAGTTGACCGATGCGCCGGTGACCTTAAAGCGATTGATCTCCTTATCAGAAATATCAAACGCAGACATACTGAATACACCCGCCGTAAAGCGGATCCCCGCCGAAGGCAGTTCGCGCTGCGACCAGGTAAACATTCTGCGCACCGCATCCACACAATCGGTTTTACCATCAGCCACCGCACCGAAATCCAGCACGGTGACGGCGTTGAAATCTAACACCACGCGTTTCCAGCGCTTTTTATTTGGCGTGACGAAAACCAGCCCGCCGTCATCCACCGAGCGGGTATCCGTTGGGTCATAAACAAACACGCCGCCGCCCATCTTGGTACCTGCGGTATATTCCAATACGGTTGCCAGTTCCCCCACCGTCGTGGGTTCTGTCGCGCGAAGTGTCGCAATATCGCGCACCTGAATAACAGAGGCTGCTGCACTCACGCCATTATTGTGGGTAGTGATGTTGCTGGACGAATCTGCCATGGTGTACCCCTTAATGATTAAGAGAAAGTTACTGACACAAGCAGTATAAGTAACTGAAAGTTAATCTGTTGCTTAGCACCAGGCAAAATGCAGCGGTTTCGCTTAGTATTTACAGCGGCTAGCAATAAACTGCTGATTAGCGTTGGAAAGCGCAGCGGCAGAAATGCGTTTTACAGATTTATCGCAGATGATGTTTAGCTTGCGGCGGTACGAGAGGGGTAGGAAATACCCGCAAAATAGGCGACATGTTGCCACGCTTTAACGCGCGATAACCGGTTTCAGTACAGAATTGATGAAGAATAGAAACTAACGGAAATGCATAGGCCAATAACGGTGAGTTACTGGCCGCTGCGGTTAGAACGTGGCGTTTAGACCCACATTCCATGTGACCTGATGATAATCACTGTTGCCGCCAACGGTGGAGACGCCAGCAAAAGCATTTACCGTTTGCCCGAGCGGCACGTTTGCGCCGACGGACACATCCAGCCAGTTTTTATCCCCTGCTGCCAGCGTGCGCGCAAAGGAGGTGCGCGTGGATTTCAACCCGGCACGCACCGTGGAATCGGTATCGCCAAATTGATGGTTATATTTCACCTGTGCCCACGGATTGATCGCCCAGCGCTGGCTATCAATGCGCCAGCCCACGGAACCGATCTGCGAGTGCAGCGTTTGATCGGAGAAGCGCATCGCGGTGCTGCTGCTGCCGTTTTCGCTGTAGCCGCCAACCCGACCATAATCCAGCGCATAACGGGCAACCGGCCCGGTCGTCAGGTGCTCACCGAGCGGCAGCGCCCAGCCACTTTGCACCTCCAGCCCGAGTAGCTTACCACCGCTGCTGCCTTGTTCAGTCCGCGTGGCCGGGCCGATCGTGATGTCGCGTTGAATGCTGTCGAAATCGAGATCGGCGTAATGCAGATTGGCATTGATCCAGCCCTGCTCCAGTAACGTCAGCTGGCTGTAGAGCGCCACGGCATTGCCGCGCAGCTTGTAATCAAATTGCGATGAAGGTTCTTGCCGCTGGTTGGTGTTGGAGAACAGCACGCCGGTTTGCCAGTTATCGGTAAATTGATAGCCGATACCGAGCGTCAGATTGCTGGTCGTCGCATCGCCGTTGTAGGTATTGTTGCCTTGGTAATCAACATGTTGTCCTGCGTAACCGCCGAATACCGTAAACTGCCCGGCGCTGGCCGGTGGTTGCCGCTGCTGCTGCAAATGGCCGTCCAGCGTATTTTGCATGTCGCGCGCCAGCATCATCGGCGACCGTGACAAGGCCGCCACCTGCGCTGGCGCATCCAGAATCGATTGGATGTACTCGGCAATCATCGCATGGACCGCCGGGCTGGGATGCAGGTGATCGGCGAAGAGATACTCCTGAGCGCGAGTGAAACCCGGCGTGGACGAGGTGCATTCCGCCGCTGACGTCCCGACCGGACACGCCATACCAATGGTGTTGGTTAATCCGTATTGCGCCGGGTTGGCGATCACTTCGTTAAACAAACCTGCGATATCGGCACGCACAATATTGCCATTCAGTGCCGCCAATCCGGCCTCTTCCTGCTGATTGTAGCCGTCGCTTAATGCGGTAACCTGCTCACTCAGCAGCTGCCACGCCGCATAAAGCTGCTGCGCCAGCAGGTCGCTTACGCCTGCAGGCGCAAATTGACCGGTGGCCTGATTAAACGCCTCAAGCACCGCCTGCTGACGCGCCGCCGCGTCAAGCGTGGCGCTGTTGTTGAGTACCTGAAACGCCGCCAACAGCGCCGGCGTTGAACCCAGCTGACTCAGTACGCCTTCTGCAATATAGGGCGTTAATCCCAATGGCGGCACATTTGGCACAATCACCGTGCCCGCCCCGGCATCCAGCAGCGTTTTCACCTGCGACACCGCAGCGTTAGCGCTGTTACTCACGGTTTCGCGGGCGGTGAACGGGTTGGTTACCGCCGCCGCGATATCGTTCGCGCCAACCCAATGAATATACAAGCCCTGACTATCGGCGCGGCCGCCGGTCGATTGCAGATAAGCCGCCAGTTGATCCTGGGTATTTAAATTCGGTTCAAGAGCCGGAATCGTCACGCCGCCGCCCTGCGCATAGTTGCTGCCGCCTTGTGCAGAGGGGCGAAGGGTTTGCCCAAGCTGCGCCGCCAGAATTTCGTCGTAAAGCGGATGTTGCGCGCCGTCGTAGGTAAAACGGCCAACGTTACCGCCATCGCTCAGGCTGTCGCCAAACACGGTCAACGTATCCCACGCCAGCGCGGGAAGCGGTGTAAACAAAGCGCTGAACGTCGCCAGCGCCACAGCAGAAACTGCAGATTTCGGGTTCATTATTATCAACTCCTTGATCGGCAAAACCTCAAAGTTTGGCCGCGAAAAGGTTCGGGTGGGCGCGAGGTACGCAGCAGCGCAAACCCGTAAAATCGCATGAGTCATGCGGGAAAAATGGGTGAAGACGTTAAATATCTAGTCAGGGAAGAAAAGGATTGCCAGTTTGGTACAGCAAAATTGCGAGGCGTGATTTTAAAGCCAAGTGGTGAATGTGCATTTGCCATTCAACTTTTGGCCACGCTCGCCGATAACAGGTGTTGCATAGATCGATTTCGATCTCTTATTTCAAGCCACAACATCAGGCAGGTTATAACGCAATAACACCCCAACCTGCGCAGCGTGCGCGGAGAAACACCGACTTCTGCTCCAGCAGAAGCGCAAGTGTTCAAGTAAGGGGAAAAGGTGAACAGCCTGGCTGCGCACCGAAGACATTTGATGGCGCCCCTCCAGCGGCAGCGTGCATCACTTAGACAACTCAATAATCTGCTGAGGCTTCCCATGTTTGGTGTGAAGAAATCGAGCTTTTCACTGCCATTGAGCAAAAGTGGCGATGTGGTTAAAGATATTAACGCGATAAAACAGCACGTTGCCTGGATTGAATTTACCCCGAGCGGTGAAATTCTCAGTGCCAATCCGCAGTTTCTTGCGGTTACTGGCTATGCGTTGCATGAAATTCAGGGCCGCCATCACCGGCTGTTTTGCAGTGCGCAGTACAGCCAGTCGTCCAGCTATCTCACCTTCTGGCAAACGCTGGCGTCGGGTGAATCGGTGACCGGCATTTTTGAGCGCTTTACTAAGCAGCAGCAGCGCTTCTATCTCAGCGCCACCTATTTTCCGGTGAGCGACGATAAAGGCCAGGTTTACAAAGTGATCAAAGTGGCGACGGACATCACCGAGCGCCATCACGAGCTGGAACAGAAAGAGGCGGTGATCACCGCGTTGGATCGCTCAATGGCGGTGATTGAATTTACGCCAGATGGGCTCATTATTGCGGCTAACAGCAACTTTTTGACGCACATGGGCTACGAGCTGAATACCCTTCTCGGCCAGCATCATCGCATCTTCTGTTATGACAGCTTTTACCGCGAAAACCCCGATTTTTGGCGCAAAATTGGCAACGGCCAGCATTTTGTAGGCCGCTTTGAGCGCAAAACGGCGAGCGGCGAGCGCATCTGGCTGGAAGCGAGTTACAACCCGGTTTACAACGCCGATGGCAACGTCAGCAAGGTGATTAAAATCGCTTCCGACATTACGGCGCGCGTTGAGGCCGCCAAGCGCGTGGCGGACATCGCGCTCACGACCTCGGAAGAGACGTCGCAAATCACCGATAACGCCAACGAAGTGCTGGAAGAGACCATCCGCAACTCTGGCATTGTGGCGCAGCAGGTAAATGCCGCTACCGCGATTGGCGCGCAGCTGAACGAATCGGCCAAAAGCATCAGCGAGGTGGTGGAAACCATCAACCAGCTGGCGTCACAAACCAATATCTTGGCGCTGAATGCGGCAATCGAATCGGCACGCGCTGGTGAAGCGGGCCGCGGATTTAGCGTGGTGGCGGGTGAGGTGCGACGGTTAGCGGCGTCGACATCCAGCGCCACCAAGCAGATCGCGCAGGTGGTGGAGCTTAACGCCCATCTGATTCAGCAAATGTATCAGCAGCTGGACGAGGTGAAACAGTTCGTCACCACCGAGCAGGATAAAATCAGCGTGCTGTCACGCAGCTTGCGGGAAATTAACAGCGGTGTGCATGAGTTTGTGAACGTCATCCATCGACTGGATGTATGACGTCACGGTTTTCGTCAGGTCGCCATGCATGGCGACCTGGATTAAGAACCGCATCACTGCGCCCCAACGAACAGGTTAACCACTACATCATCTGCGGTTCACGAATGGCGTTGCCTTTAGCGAAGCGCGACAAGCGGTAGGCGGCTACATCGGTAAACAGCGGCTGATT
The DNA here is from genome assembly GCA_966185695.1 of uncultured Pantoea sp. GTDB lineage: Bacteria > Pseudomonadota > Gammaproteobacteria > Enterobacterales > Enterobacteriaceae > Pantoea. The sequence continues at coordinate 161,184 of CBIFUL010000004.1, forward strand.
CGTCACCATTTGCGCGCATAGCAATCCTGCGCCGGGACCAATGCCAAATCCGTGCCCGCTAAAGCCGGAAGCGATAAACAAGCCCGGCATGCTCGCCATTTCATCAATCACCGGCACCAGATCCGGCATGGTATCAATCCAGCCGCCCCAGGCGTGATCGACTTTAATGCCGTTTAGCGCTGGGTACATTTTCACCAGCGCCTGCAACGCTTCGTGCACAATCTGTTGATCGGGGGCCGGATCCAGGGTGCGAATCTTCTCAAACGGCGAAATGTCCTGATTCGACCAGGATCCTGCCGCTTCCGGGCCATTGAAGAAGGAACCGTTAAGACGAAACTTGAGTTTTTTAGCAATTTTGCTGCGGAACATCGGGTAGAACTTGGTGGCGTAGCGAATATTTTGCGGAGCCAAGTCGATCTGACCGCGTCCCGCCAGCGCTACGGTGTAGCTGCCATCCTGACGACGACGCACGCACAGGCTGCCCGCGCTCAAACACCCTTTGATCACTTCTGGCGCAGCCGTGGTTTTGAACGCGGTACCGAGTATGTTGGCGCTCGGCAGTTCAACGCCATACTGCTTGCAGAAACGTGAACTCCACGCGCCGCCGCAGCAGATGACGCGGCTGGCTTTCACCAGGCCGCGCTCCGTCCACACGCCGGACACTTTACCGCCGGACACGTCGAGGCCGCGCACGGCACACTGTTGATGAATTGAGGCACCGAGATTTTTCGCGCCGGTGGCAATCGCCGGTGCCGCCATTGAGGGTTCGGCGCGGGCATCGCTGGGTGACCACACGCCACCGAGCCACGACGTTCCATCATTGATGCGGGCGCGCGTCTCGCTGGCCGAGATAATATGGCTGGTGAAACCGATCTGTTTGGCCTGTTTGCCCCAGGCTTCCCAACGCGCTATGTCAGCTTCGTTTTGCGTGCCGTAAGTGATGCCTTGCCGCGAGAAACCGAGATCGAGGCCAATTTCACCGCTCAACGCTTCCCAGCGCTGCAAACTGCGAATCGCCATCGGCAGTTCATACAGATCGCGGTTTTGCTGGCGCACCCAACCCCAGTTGCGACCGGATTGCTCACCGCCGATCACCCCTTTTTCAAACAGCGCCACTGAAACGCCCTGTTTGGCCAGTTCGTAAGTCACCGAGGTGCCGATAATGCCACCGCCAATTACGATGACATCCACGGCGGTGGGAAAGGTTTCACTGTCTGCTACTGCATTGATTTTTATGCGCATCGTCTCAAGTCCTGCAGGCCACGCTCGGTGGCATGTCACAAATGATGTTCAGAAGGAATGTGCATGATCCACAGCACGCTGGCTTCGCTCGCGGTATGGTTAAAAATGTTGTGTGGCAGATGGCTTTGAAACTGGAAGCTGTCGCCAGGCGTAAGCCGCGTGCTGTCGCCATCAATTTCAAGCGTGAGTTCGCCTGCCATGACCAACCCCGCCTTCTCGCCTTTGCCCATCAACATCTCATCGGATCGCACGCCAGCCGGCACGTTGATAAACATAAACTGCAAATCGTGATCGCCCGCAGGCGACAGCATCTCTTTGGAGATGCCGCGTTTACCCACATTAAAATGTGGCCGCTCAACGGCGCGACGCACGTAATGTTCCGCGCCGCGCAGCAGCGTTTCACTCTCTTCGAGAAAAGCCGACAGCGGCACTTTCAGCACTAAACGCAGCTGTTCCAGCACGCGCACCGTGGGATTGGTCAAATTACGTTCAATTTGACTGATCGCGCCCGCCGATACGTTAGCCAATAGCGCCAGTTCAGTGATGGTCATATGGCGCGCTTTACGGATTCGCTTGAGTCGCGAACCAATGTCCGCGTCCTGCGCGCCGGAGGCATCGTCAATGGGGTGAATTTTCATCTGCGGTCTACCACCTGCTGCCTCCAGCGAATGACTTTAACCAATCTTATGCAGCGCAGTCGCCGCGTTTATCTCTTTGCTACGCCGTTTTTAGTGGGAATGCAGGTGCGGCACAGCAAAATATGCCGCCACCTGATTTACGGCATGCCCCATTTATCTTTAATCGCTTGCAGCGTGCCGTCCTGTTTCATGGCGGTTAAAGCCGTGTTGATCTGCGCCATTAACTGATCGTTACCTTTCTTCACGCCAAACGCCATGGGCGAAACATGCTCCGGTTTATAACCATCAATCACATGCATGCCTTTCAGGCCGCCCGATTTTTCCTGCGCTTTGAGGATCGGATAATCATTCATGCCCGCCGCGATGCGGCCCAGCGACAGATCGCGCGTCATATCCGCCGGGCTGTCGTAGACTTTCACCTCTTTCGCAATGCCGCTTGCCATCAGGCTTTGGGTGTAATCCGTGCCCGCCATGGTGCCGACTACTTCACCCTTTACGTCTTGCCACGAGTTGTAGGTTTTCTTGTTGTCATCGCGTACTACCAGCCCTGCGCCAAAGGCAGTGACATCCTGTGAAAAGGTTATGCGCTTGGCACGCTCGGCGGTCGGCGTCATGCCCGCCACAATCATATCGATTTTACCGGCAATAACCGATTGAATTAGCGTAGAAAAAGGCACGGCGGTGAAATCAATATCCAGATGCTGACGCTTTGCCACTTCGGCCGCCACGTCCGGCATAAAGCCTTCGATTTTGCCGCTTTGCGTATTAAGGAAGGTGGTCGGCGAGCTGGAAGGCGGTGAACCGGCGGTGAGTGTTGCCGCACCCGCATTCAGGCTGAACGCAGCCGCCAAACTCACCAGCAATAACCGAGATCGAATAGCAGACATAACTCACTCCTGTAGGAAATGAAAAAGGACAACGCTCTTTTTCACTATAATGAAATTAGCGGTGAGGCTGTCAATGTTTTATTTATGCCATCAGCGGAAAACACCGACGCGTTAATAAACCCATTGATTACAAAGAGTATCGTAGCTATAGCAAGTTCATATGGGCTTAATAAGTAAATGCTATTACCGCAATCCACGGTAATGATTGACAGCGATTTGCCAACAGCGATATTCATTATATTGAAATCGTCACGCTATTTTGCCTGACGAAACCCATGCGCAGGAGAACACGATGGACTGGAGCAGCATCCACGTTTATCTGCCCTTTCTGTTGAAAGGCGCTGAGATGACGATTTACATCACCATTTTGTCTCTGATTATTAGCACCCCGCTGGGGTTATTATTTGCGGCCGCCAAGATGTGTCCCTGGAAAATAATTTCCTTGCCCATCGCCACCATTATTAATATTACGCGCGGCCTGCCTATGATTGTGGTGTTGTTTTATATCTACTTTGTTTTCCCCGACATCGGAATAACGCTAACCTCGTTTCAAGCCAGCGTAATCGGCATTGCGTTCTGCTTCTCAACCTATATCGCTGAGATATTTCGTGCGGGAATTGAATCGGTCGATCGTGGCCAACTGGAAGCCGCACGCTCGATGGGCATGAACTTGCCAAAAGCGATGCGTCGCGTGGTGCTGCCGCAGGCTTTTCACGTCGCGCTGCCTCCGTACAGCAACACGCTGGTGATGATGCTGAAAGATTCTGCGCTGGCCTCCACCATCGCCGTCACCGAAATGACGCGTCAGGGGCAGCTGATTGCGGCGTCCACCTTTGACAACACCACGGTTTACACGCTGGTGGCGCTACTCTACTTGGTGCTGTGTCTGCCGCTGTTAGCCCTGACCAAAAAGCTGGAAAAACGCCAGATGACAGGAGTGTGAGATGATTGACATTCGCGACGTTCACAAAAGATTCGGTCATGTCGAGGTGCTGAAAGGGGTGAGTTTTTCCGTCGCCGAAGGCGAAGTGGTGTGCCTGATCGGCCCGTCTGGCTCGGGTAAATCAACCATTTTGCGCTGCATCAACGGCCTGGAAACCTACGAAGGCGGCGACATCAACGTGCTCGGCCAGCGAGTGAACAGCAAACACAAAAGCATCAATGATTTACGCCGCCAGATCGGCATGGTGTTTCAGCGTTTCAACCTCTTCCCGCACCGCAGCGTGCTGGATAACGTAATGGAAGGGCCGATTCACGTTAACGGCGAGCCGCGCCATGTGGCGGAAAAACGCGCCAAAGATCTGCTGGCCATGGTGGGGCTGGCAGAGAAAATCAACGCGTGGCCGACACAGCTTTCTGGCGGTCAGCAGCAGCGCGTAGCTATTGCGCGCACGCTGGCGCTGCAACCGAAGGCGATTCTGTTTGATGAACCCACGTCGGCGCTCGATCCGGAGTTGGTCGGTGAAGTGTTGCAGGTGATGCGGAACCTGGCGCGTGAAGGCATGACGATGATTGTGGTGACACATGAGATGCAGTTTGCGCGTGAAGTCGCCGACCGCGTCTGTTTCCTGCACAGCGGACAGATTGTTGAACAAGGTGCCGCCGATCAAATCCTGCTGCGCCCGCAAGAGCCGCGTACCCAAGATTTCCTGCGCCGCGTGTTGGGTAACGGGGCCGCCCCCACCTGTTCGTGCTGCCAGCAAGCGGTGAATTCCTAGCAACAGTTTCTGCTTTCGCCGTATAAATACATACGCAAATATTTCATCGCCGCGACAATAAGTTACATCCAATTTTGGCAGGGATATTTAAGCTGGAATCGATATTGCGCAATAAATTGCGCCGCTACCAATACGTGCGGTTTGCAGCGACGAAACCTCATGCATGCACACTCGGTAGCGGCGCGATTTATCGCGCATTCTAACAGCGTGCCTTGCTGCAATCCCTCACTTCAGGAACAACCATGAAAGTACAAAAAATCAGCCAACCCGCAGAGATCCAACACATGGAGTCCTGGGGAACCGTAGAAGGCTTACCGGGCACCGGCAGCATTGCGCTCTCCGGCATGCAAACCGTTATTCCTGGCAAAGAAGATATCGATACCGGCATCTTTGAATGCGCCGAAGGCGCCTATCGTCGTTCGGTAAAACAGGCAGAAATCATGCACTTCCTTAAGGGTTCCGGCTCGTTCACGCCCGATGGCGAAGAGACGCTCTATTTCAAACCGGGCGATTGCTTCTTTTTCGAGGCCAACACCGAAGGCACCTGGGTTGTCGACAGCACCATGCGCAAGTTGTATGTCATATTCGACGCCAGCTAAACAAAGCTTTTGCCTCCTGACAGCGGTAAAACGTTACCGCTGTTCCCCTTCTGAAATCCGTCACAAAATACCCTTAACTTTGGTAAATTTTTGTCTGCGCACTGGCGTTATGCGCAAAAATGACGCATATAAATAGCATCAGCTATATTTTATAGCACTGGCTATATTACCTGGAGATCGTCTATGCGCCTGTTGCCCGTTGCCCTGTTGTTATCGCTTAGCGCGCTGCTGCCATTTTCGGCAGCGGCAGCGGAAAAACTCAAGGTCGTCACCACTTTTACGGTGATTGCCGATATGGCAAAAAACGTGGCGGGCGATGCGGCGGAGGTGACGTCGATCACCAAGGCCGGTGCAGAAATTCACGAATACCAGCCAACGCCCGGTGATATTCGTCGTGCGCAAGGTGCCGACGTTATTCTGCTCAACGGCATGAATTTAGAACTGTGGTTCAGCCGCTTCTATCAACGGCTGAAAAATGTGCCTGAAGTGGTGGTGACCCAAGGTATTGAACCGATGGGTATCACCGAAGGCCCGTACAACGGCAAACCCAATCCGCATGCGTGGATGTCACCCGATAACGCGCTGATCTACGTGGATAACATTCGCGATGCGCTGAGCAAAGCCGATAGCAAAAACGCAGCGATTTACCACGCCAACGCCGAGCGCTACAAAGCGCAAATCCAACAAACCATTGCGCCGATGCGCGCCGCCATTGAAAAGCTGCCCGCCGAAAAACGCTGGTTAGTGACCAGCGAAGGCGCATTCTCCTATCTGGCGCGTGATTTCGGTTTGCAAGAACGCTACCTGTGGCCGATCAACGCCGATCAGCAAGGCACCCCGCAGCAGGTACGCAAAGTGATTGACGCGGTGCGCAGCCACAAAATCCCGGCTATTTTTAGCGAAAGCACCATCTCTGCTAAACCGGCACAGCAGGTCGCGCGTGAAGCGGGCATTCATTACGGCGGCGTGCTGTACGTTGATTCATTGAGCAACGCCGATGGCGCGGTGCCAACCTATTTGGATCTGCTGCGCGTCACCATCGCAACCGTGGTGCAAGGCATTACAGAAGGAAGCCAGCCATGAGTCCTATCGTGGTCGATCGTGCGGCCGGTTTACAGGTGGACAATGTCGGCGTGACCTATCGCAACGGCCACACCGCGCTGCGTCAGGCGTCATTCAGCGTGCCTGCGGGCAGCATTACCGCGCTGATCGGCGTCAACGGCTCGGGTAAATCGACTTTGTTCAAAGCGATTATGGGTTTTGTGCCGCTCTCCTCCGGCGCGGTCACGTTGGCCGGTTTGCCTGCCCGTAAAGCGCTCAAGCACAACATCGTCTCTTACGTTCCGCAAGCCGAAGAGGTGGATTGGAGCTTCCCGGTGCTGGTGGAAGATGTGGTGATGATGGGCCGCTACGGCTACATGGGCATGCTGCGCATCCCGCGTGCGGCGGACAAACTCAGCGTCGATCAGGCGCTGGATCGCGTTGGCATGCGCGCCTATCGACATCGACAAATAGGTGAACTTTCCGGCGGCCAAAAAAAACGCGTGTTTCTGGCGCGTGCGCTGGCGCAAAGCGGGCAAATTATCTTGCTGGATGAGCCTTTTACCGGCGTCGATGTAAAAACCGAAGCCGCCATTATCACGCTGCTGCAAGAGCTGCGCGACGAAGGCCGCACCATGCTGGTTTCCACCCACGATCTCAACGCCATCCCTGAGTTTTGCGATCGCTGCGTACTGGTGAAAAACACCGTGCTGGCCAGCGGTTTGCTCAGCGACACCTTTACGCCCGACAACCTTGCGCGCACCTTTGACGGCGCGCTACATGAGCGTAACGCCGCGCTGATGCAGCTCATCAAAGGCAATCCCGATCAAGGAGCCAAGCATGTCGTGGATTATTGAGCCGTTCGGCTACCAATACATGTTGAACGCGATGTGGATTGCCGCGCTGGTGGGGGCGATCTGCGCCTTTCTCTCGTGCTTTTTGATGTTAAAAGGCTGGTCGCTGATTGGCGATGCGCTATCACACTCCATCGTGCCCGGCGTCGCAGGCGCCTACATGCTCGGCCTGCCCTTTTCGCTGGGCGCATTTCTCTCTGGCGGGCTGGCGGCGGGCAGCATGCTGTTTCTCAATCAGCGCACGCGCTTAAAAGAAGACGCAATTATTGGGCTGATCTTCTCGTCGTTCTTTGGCATCGGGTTGTTTCTGGTGTCGCTTAATCCCACGTCGATCAACATCCAAACTATCGTGCTCGGCAATATTTTGGCGGTGGCGCCTGCGGACATTTGGCAGCTCGGCGCCATCGGCGTGGTCACCCTCACGCTTCTGCTGTTGAAGTGGAGAGATTTAATGGTGACGTTTTTCGATGAAAGCCACGCGCGCTCGCTGGGATTGAACACCACGCGCCTGAAAATCCTGTTCTTCACCCTGCTTTCCGCTTCTACCGTAGCTGCGCTGCAAACCGTTGGCGCATTTATGGTGATCTGTCTGGTGGTGACGCCAGGCGCCACGGCGTATTTGTTAACCGATCGTTTTCCGCGTCTGCTAATGATTGCCGTCGCGATTGGCAGCATTACCAGTTTCCTCGGCGCGTGGAGCAGCTACTTCCTTGATGGCGCAACGGGCGGCGTGATTGTGGTCGCGCAAACGCTGGTGTTCCTGCTGGCCTTTGTGTTTGCGCCGAAACATGGCGTGCTGGCGGCGCGTCGCCGCGCGCGCCAAACGCTGGAGGCCAGCCCGCATGAGTGAATTATTGCTGAGCCCGTTTGATTTTGAATTCATGAACATGGCGCTGATCACCACGCTGCTGCTGTCGCTGCCGTGCGCAATGTTATCCGCATTTTTGGTGTTAAAGGGATGGTCGTTGCTGGGCGATGCGATGAGTCACGCGGTGTTTCCCGGCGTGGTGATCGCCTGGCTTATCGGCTTGCCCTACGCCATCGGCGCGTTCGTCGCAGGCATGTTTTGCGCGGTCGCCACCGGCTACATCACGGAAAACAGCCGCATTAAGCCCGATACGGTGATGGGCATTGTGTTTTCCGGCATGTTTGGCGCGGGTTTGGTGCTGTACCTCAAGCTGCAACCGGAAGTGCATCTCGACCATATTCTGTTCGGCGACATGCTCGGCATTGCGCTGGCTGACATCATCCAAACCGCAATAATTGCCCTGATTGTCAGCGTGCTGATCGCCATCAAATGGCGCGATTTGCTGCTGCACGCCTTTGATCCTAATCAGGCGCGCGCCAGCGGCATCAACGGTAAAGTGATGCATTACGGTTTGCTGTGTTTGATTTCATTGACGATTGTAGCGGCACTGAAATCGGTTGGCGTGATTCTGTCGATTTCAATGTTGATTGCGCCTGGCGCTATTGCGCTGCTGCTGGCGCGACGTTTCATCCACGTGATGCTGCTGGCGATTGTGATTGCGATGGTGACCGGCTTCAGCGGCATTTACGCCTCGTTTTTCATCGACAGCGCGCCCGGCCCCACCATTGTAGTGATCTATGCCGCGCTGTTTGTACTGGCCTTTCTTTACGTCACGTTACGCGATCGCCGCACGCAGCAGGCAGTGAACTGATCGCCGCCGCGTTGCCCAGCTGCAGCGCGGCGTTTCCGCCCCCCTTTCCTTTCTCCTCTCCTCCGACGCGCAGTGTTGACAGCGCGGCTTACGGCATGCCATCGCTTTAACCTGCGAAAAACAGGGTTGACAGTCTTTTTACAAATCTCAATAATCCGCATACATCATGTATACATGCGATATACAAATTCACATTTTTGTTCCATTTGATGGCAATGGATAACGTGCGGCTTGCAAGTGGAAGGCGCGCGTTGAGCGGTTTAACAGCATCAATATCTCTACCAAGGAGTTTATTTGTAATGGGTATTTCACGCAGGAATTTGATCATCGGCACCGGCGTTGGTGCTGGCGTTCTCGCCGCAGGTGGCGGCGCGACGCTGTTAACCGATGATCTGCCAAAGGATCCTGAATCGCTGCTGCGCATCGACGCATTGCCGTCCGACGATCCTACGCCAGGCTGGTTCCACACCAGCGCCAAACGCATTCCAAAACCGGCATTAGTGGGCGATGCGCATGCGCCTTGGGTAGTGATTGGCGGCGGCTTCGCCGGTTTAGCGGCGGCGCGTCAGCTGGCGCTGAATTTCCCCAACGATCAGGTTATTTTGGTGGAAGCGCAGCAGGTGGGATTTGGGACATCAGGCCGTAACGCCGGCTTCCTGATCGATGTGCCACACGACATCAGCGCACCGGATTACATCGGCGATAAAACCATCGCGCGCAATATCCTGAACCTGAACCAAACCGGCCAGCGCATTCTGAAAGATCTGGTGGAAGAACATAATATTACCGAAGCGCACATGCGCCATTCCGGCAAATATCAGGCAGCGGTTGAAGACAGCGGCGTGGCGGTATTGGATGCGTATCGCGGGGGTTTGGAAGCCCTGGGCCAGAAGTGCAAAATCATTGAAGGCAAAGATCTGCCGGATATTTTCGGCACCAGTTTCTATCGCAAAGCGCTCTACACGCCGGGCACCATTCTGGTACAGCCATCCGGTTTGGTGAAAGGCCTGGCGGATTCGTTGCCAGAGAACGTGACCCTGTACGAAGAGACCGCTATTACCGCGATTGAGTATGAGCCGAAGATCGTGCTGCATCACGCCACCGGACGTATTACTGCTGATAAGCTGATCCTCGGCAACAACGCCTTTGGCACGCATTTCGGCTTTGGCGCGCGCACCATCTTCCCAATCTTTACCTACGGCAGCTTGACGCGTCCGCTGACCAAGGCGGAGCAGGACAGCATCGGCGGCGAAGATTTCTGGGGCATCATTCCTGCGGATCCGTTCGGCACCACTTCGCGCCGCACGCACGATAACCGCATCCTGATGCGCAATAGCTTCACCTTCAATGAAGATGGCCGCCACAAGCCGGGCGCTACCGCTAAGTTCCGCCAGGCGCATCGCCTGTCGTTTGAGCGTCGCTATCCAACGTTGAAAGATGTGAATTTCGAGCACACCTGGGGCGGCGGTTTAGGCATGACGCGCAACGGTTCCAGCCTGTTCGGCGAGCTGCGCAAGAATGTGTACGGCGCGCTGGGCTGCAACGGTTTAGGCACCGTACGCTGCACCGCGATGGGCACCATGCTGGCAGATTGGCTGGCGGGCAAGCGCAACGACACCATTGATTACCTGCTGTCGTTGCCAAAACCCGAGTGGAACCCGCCCGATCCGTTCCTGACGATGGGCGTGAATTTCACGCTGCGCCGCGGCATGCACAACGCCGGGTTGGAAGCGTAAGGTAGCGCATAAATCAGAGCGGGATCTGCGTAGGGTCGCCATTTATGGCGACCTGAACCCTGCGCTGGTTTCCAGGTGCGCATAAATGCGTACCCTACGAAAATCCCGGCGTCGCACTTTATGACGCCTCCTGACTCATTCCGGCATCAAAACGACCAGCGCACCCCGGCGTTGTAACGCCACCCTTTTGCGCCGTTGCCGTCGATCTCTTTGCGGTAATCCGCCTCCGCGTAGAGCGCCACATCCTTGTTCACCGTGGCGGTGCCGCCCACGCCGACGTCCCACATTTTCCCGAATTTGCCGCTCTCAAAGGTTTCGCTGCCGCCCGCATCGGCGGAGCCGATCTTCACCTTCGCCGTGCCGCCCCAGCCCTGGTTGTAGTTCACCCGCAGGTACGGCGTGTACTGATTTGCGCTGCCGTCCTGCCAGGTGCGATCGACGCGCGCGCCGACGCGCCCAACCGTCTGGCTGTAGTCGTCGTACGACACGCGCGTGCGGTCGCGATCGGTGAAGCCGTCCATTTTCATCTGCAGCCAGGTGATTTGCGCCTGCGGCTCGATGCGCACGCCGCTGGCGAATTCGAACGGATAGCCGGTTTCCACCGACGCCGTCCAGCCGCTGCCCTTCGGCTTCGCCACCTCTTTCTGCCGCGCGATGTCCGTGGCGCCGCGATGCCAGCCCCAGCTCAGCGAGCCGTCAAGGTAGAAGCCGCTGTCGCGCAGCCAGGTGCCGTACAGCGACAGCGTATCGCTGTCGAAGCTGGTCGAGCTGTAGCCGTCCGCCGCGTGCGGGCGAATGCGCGTGTTGCCGCGCGTATAGGCCACGCCGCCGCGCAGGCTGCTGTCCGCGCCGTCAACGCGAACCACGTTGCCGCCGAGCTGCACCGCGCTGTAGTCGAGATCGAAGTCGTAGCCGTAGCTGCTCAGGCTTTGACTGGTCTGGTATTTCAGGTTCGAGCCGATGTAGCGCACAAACATCTCGCCGCCCACCGCGTCAGGATCCGCCTGCTGCTGGCGCAGCTCGCCGAGGCGCTTATGCAGATCGTCGGTCACCGCCAGCGAGTAGTACGCCAGGCCGACCGGCGCGGAGATGTACGACGGCACCTGCGGCGTCACCGCCGGGCGCGCCGGGCGCTGGGAACCGCCCGCTGTCGGCTGGCACAGGGTGCCGTCATCGCAGACAAAACTGTTCGCCAGGCGATAGTCCCACGCGCTGCCGCCCACCGCGCTCAGGCTGGCGTCGCTGCTGCCCGGCGCGAAGCTGTACAGGCCGTACTGCCACGGCCCCGACGCCACGTAGCCGCTTTTCAGCACGAAGCTCTGCGCGTTCGCACGTCCGGCAACCTGCGCCAGCGCCACGCCTTCGCTGGCGGAAATCACGCCGTCGCCGTTGGTGTTAAGATTTGGCGCACCGCGCAGCGTGGCGTCAATTTGCGTCACGCCCGTTGCCGCGCCGTTCACCAGCAGCACGTCGCTGCCCGCCGCCGTGCTGTTCAGCCTGACGCTGCCGCCCGCCGACGCCAGCGCGCCGTCGATGGTGAGGGTGTTCGCCGCCACGCTGCCGCCGTTGGTGAGATCTAAAATCCCGGCGTTGTTCACCACCAGCGAATCGTTGCTCGCGCCCTGCAACAGCGGATTGACGCCGTCACCGGCAAACAGCGTGCTTCCCGCATCCACGTTGATGGTGCTGTGCGCCAGCCTGATGTTGTCGGTCAGCGTCCACCGGGTGCCGATAAAGTTCAGCGTGCTCCAGCCCGCGCCCAGGTTGGTGCCTTTGCTCAGGTCGTCACGGGCGAACGAGCCGCCGCGCGCGCTGAGCTGGCTGAGATTGAGCGTGCTGCCCGCGCCGTTATCCGTGGTGATGTGCTGCGTGTCGGCGAGGCTGACTTTCTGCACCGTGGCCTGATTTGCCGCGCCGCTGCCCATGGTCAGGCTGCCGTTGATCGTGCCGCCGGTAACGATCAGTTCATCACGTCCACCGCCGGTATTCACGTCACCCACCACCGCGCCGTCGAGCAGGGCGATCACGTCGTCGGTCGCGCCACCGGCGACGACCACCTGATCGGCATACGGCGCGTTGATCGTGCCTTCATTGATAAACACCGTTTGCCCGCCGCGCAGATCGATCAGCGGCGCCACGCGGCTTTGCGAACGAATAGTGCCCTGATTAATCACGCGGCTGGCGGTGTTAGTGACGATCGCCGAACCGCCATTTGCGGCCTGGATATCAATTAACCCCTGCGCCAACACTTGTCCGGTGGTGTTCGCCACCACCCCGTTGCCGCTGCCCGCTACCGTTATGGAATAATTTGGCCCGATCACCAGATCGTTGCCGGTGGTGGAACCATCATAGTTTTCGAAACGATAGCCGGTGCCCGCGCCGCTCACGTGAATCTGCGCGCGGCCCTCAGGATTGAACGACGTCGCCGAGCGCACGCCGGTGCCGTTCGCCACTTCCAAACGCACGTTGTCCAGCGTGATATTCGGTGTTTCGGCGCGGTTGTTGATCGCGCTACCGCTGCCGTACGCGCCAATAGTGATGTCATTGGCGTCGAACCACTCTGCGCCCGTATCGAGGTACAACCCATCGGCACTGCCGTTGGCCTGGATCACGCTGTAACCCTGGCCGTCGCCGTAGATTTTCATGCCTGCGCCGTTGCCGACGCGCAGCGCGGCGATGCCGTCATCGACACGCAGTGCGCTGTCAACCGGCACGTATTGGCCGTAGCCACTGGAGACATCAACGCCGATACCTGATGCGAGGTGAATGCGACCGCGATTGATGAAGTTGCCACCATCGTGCACACGTGCTCCCGTGCTGTTGGGACCGCTGAGATCGACCACACCCTGATACTGATTAAACAGGCGCGCGCCACCACTGACATCAAACGCTGTCGCGTTAGCGCCATTGCCATTGATGGATGAAGCCGCATAGATCTCCGTCTCGTCACCGCTGGCAATCGCAGCGGTGGTGCTCTCGCCGCTGAGCGTGATGCCGCTGCTGATAACGCCCTCGGCCCGGTCGCTGGCGCTCATCACGGCAGCGCCTTTGCCGCTCACCACATAGGTGTCGGTGTTAGATACTTGCGTACCCTCGCCACTCAGCACCACACCGCGACTATTTTCACCGCTGAGCGTCACGTTGCCAGGTGCTTGCGTGTACAGCCATGCGCCACGACTAATGTCATACAGCGTTGAATTCGCACTGCTGACATCCACACTGTTGCCGTTGCTGATTAATTGCGTTCCCTCATCGGCGGCTCGATAGCCGGTTTGATTCGGGTCATTGAAGGTGATGCGGCTGTCCGGGCCAAACGTGATACGACCGCCTAAAAATGCGTTGGCACCTATCGCGTTGTCGCCATACAGATTTATGGTGCCGTTTTGGTAGATGCGCGCCAAAGCGTTGCTGGCGACCAGGCCAATGGTGGTGTTCAACTCAAAACTGTCGCGGTTATAGATATTGATGGTGCCGCTGTTGAAGATTTCAGTCAGCGCGCTACTCTCGACGCGACGCTGCAAACCATAGGCATATAACGCTTGCCCGCGCAGCGTCATGTTGATGGTGCCGCTGTTGATCACCTTTGCACCGTCTTGCGCGTAAATGCCGGCGCTGTCCTCACCGGTAAAAGTGATGTCGCCGGTGTTGGTGAGCTGAGCGAGATTGCTGGCGCTTAAGCCGATTTGGAATCTGCCACTACCGTTAATCTCAGCATGGTTGGTGAGATGCGTATCGGGATTGAATCCGTTTTCGAAATCAATCGCCTCACCCTGCAACGTGTAGGCTAAGCCATCGACTTCTGCCGCGACGCCAGAACCATCAAGGGTAAACCGTGTCGCGCTATCAATCGTACCCTGCGCGCCGTGTACCACTTTCAGCCCGGTGGCGGCGTCGCCAACATGTAGCGTTGCGCCATGCGTATTAACGTGAGTTCCCACGCCGCTGCCATAGACGCCCGTGCTATTTCTTTCGTTCATGGCAAGGGTTAAACCCTGGCCGTCAAAGTCCGCGCCATCCTCCACGCGGAAAATCGTGCCGTCTACCACCGATGTCGAGTAGCTGCCGTTTTTCGGCAGGTTGATTTTGGCGTTTTCGCCTTTGGTGTAGAAACTGATTTGCCGTTCCAGACCCCAGATTTCGCGCGGCCCGGCAATGGGAATCGCGTTGGCGCTGACGTTCACCGTGGCGTTGCCTTCGGCGCGAATACCAATCGCATCGTTGCCGCCAAGCTGAATCGGTCCGCTGACGTTGGCGACGGCGTTGCCGCCCTCTTCGCCGATGACCCAAACGGCAGTGTTGTGATCGGTTGTGCCATATTGGCCAGCATCGCTGAGGATATTGATAGCGCCGCGCGAATAAGCTTTGGCACTTTCACCCGCGTGGGCGATAACTTTGAGGCCGGTGCTGTTGTAGCCGTTAAGGTTGATAGTGCCCGCTTTACCATTGCCGACTTTGCCGCCGCTGCCGGAATCAACCACCAACATGCCGATATTCTCGCGCGGCTGGTTTTCAACCTTGCCGTTAACATCGATTACGCCGTTATTGCGCGCGGTGGCATTCGCGCCGTATTCAACCCGCATACCAACGGCATTCTGCACCAGCGAACCGATCACGATGCGGCCATGGTTGATGATGCTGGAATCGAGGAAGCCGCGCAGGGCGGTTGCGCCGCCGCTGAGATTGACGGCAACGTCGGTGGTTTGATCCGTTTTGCGGTTTTGCGGCGTGCGCCCAATGTAGATGGTGCCATCTTTGGCATTGGTAAAACCGCTCGATCCGCTGGCAATCACCCCGGTTGCCGCACCGCTGCCCTCGCTATGGGTAACGCCGATATTGATATTGCCATGATTGATGGCGCGCGCATCGTAGAGCGAAATCGCCGCGCCATCGCCGCTGCCCGGTTGGAAATTGATCACGCCATAATTGCTGAAGCGGCTGCCGTTGCTGGCGAGCACGCCGGTGCCCGCGCCGCCAACAGTGCTGCTGTCCACGCCTTTTCCATTGGCGTTGTTAAGAAATCCGGCGTTGATGACGCCGTTGTTACGTCCCCGGGCGTGATTCAGCAGCTCTAGTCCCGAGCCGGTGCTGGCGAGTTTGCCATTGATAAGGGCTTTCGCGCCGTTGCTGGCGCGCATCACCGCGCTGTGGCTGTCCAGCACTTCCAGCGTTTTACCGCGATTGATTTTCACGCTGGCGCGCGGGCCATCGGCGCTCAGCACCACCTGATCGCCCACGGGTTGTGTCACCTCATCCTCCACGTTTTGGGTGCTCATGCGATACACCACGCGCCCATCGCGCTGGCTGAAGGCTTTATGAAATTCGGCGCTGTAACGTTCGGTACTGAGATTGGAGAAGATAACCTGCTCGGTAAGCCAGGTGTTGTAGTTACGCAGGTCGTTGATATTGTTGATGTTGAACGTGGTGGTGCCGCCATCCAGCGTGGTAACGCTAATTTCACCGGCGTAATCCACGACGCTTCCCGCATCGTACGCCAATCGATCGCCGCCATAAGGTGTTGTGGCCGCCGTGAAGGCGATGCGGTTAGAGGCGTTCCAGTTGAGATGGCCTTGCTGAGTGGCGGTAAATAATTGGCTTTGCTTCGCCGCCATTGACCAGCTATTGGTAGAGGCGTTAGCCGCTGCGCCTAGCTTACCGATATCGATATTTAGCGTGCCGTTGCTGACGGCACCGATACGCGCATGGATATATTGCTTGTCGTTGACATCATAATAATCTGCTACCTGGGTATCGAGGCCGACGCTGGGTAAATCCACTAAATCGTTATTGTTATAAACTTCATAAGTGGTATATGACCAGTCTTCGAAATTGGGTATTTGGATGGTGAGATTTTGCTGCCCAATTTGCAGTCGCTGCGCGCCAATCAGGTTGTCATTGATTATTCGACCGCTATTTTGTAATTCCCCCAAGGTGAGCGTTGTCGCCCCGCTTTCACCTGCCGCGAATTGCGGTAAACCGCGCAGCGTTTGCGTCGAGCCATTACATAAACAATAAGCCCCCGCTTTATTGTCATTATTTTCAGGCGTATAAGGTTTTAACTCTGCCGCCCACAGCAGTGGGCCAGGAAACATCAAGCCTTGCGCCGCCACAAGGCTTAGTAACACCGGATTTAATTTAAACACACTGTTTTCCTCAACCGAGAAAGACAAACGCGCGCAGCGGGATCGCTGCGCTTTAGGGTAGGTCATTGATATAAAATGTTTCAGAAATTTAATGTTTGGTATTTGCTGTAATGAGTATCAACGTATTGCGCGGGAAACGTCTAGTTTGAGTTAAGGAATTGTGAGGCGGGAGAGAGGATTTAAGAATTTAGCTAAACATTTTTTATTTTTATTTGGTGCTAAAAATGGCGCTGGAATATCGTCATTATCAAATGAATAAAGATTTAATAGTGGCGTAGATTTAGGTCAGCGGTTAGATAGAGAATTGAGGGGTTGTCTCGCTGAGGGTAATACGCTGATGCGACTTTTCTTTTCATGCTACTGATTTGCGCAATAAATCGCGCCGCTAACCGGTGCGCAAGAGTGCGCACCCTCCATAATACCGGCATCAACATGCCAGGGTCGCCATTTCTGGCGACCGCCGGTAGCGGCACGATTCATCGCGCATCCAACAAATTTACAGCCTTGCCTCCAGCGGCACCGCCACTTTCTTGGCTTTAGGCTTCAGGCCAAACAGCATCGAGGCCACGCGTGAGCGCTTGATGATCATGTAGCAGATCGCACTCGCCGCCATGCCGATCGCGAAATCAATCAACACATAGATGATCGACCAGTTCGCTGGCAGCCACGAATCCAGCAGCCACGAGAAGATAATCACCACCGGATAATGCAGCAGGTAGATGATCAGCGCCGAATCAACAATGCTGGTCAGCAAGCGATTCTCTTTCACATGCACCCGTTCAAAGGTAAATACCAGCCAGTACGACAGCATCACCGACAGCACGCTACCTGCCAACGTCGGCAAATATTTCATTGGGCCCTTCAGCATGCCAAGCTCAACCGCGTAGAAACCGAGCCACACCGCGATGGCCAGCGCTCCAATCAACCAGCCATTCATTAAGAAGTTGTTGGCGTAATGCGCGATGCGTTCACGGTTGACGTAAAGCGCATAACCGGCGGTGTAATAGACCAGGAAGCGCGCAGTCACCGGAATGATGTCCACGAAGTCGCCGTGATCTTTCAGCACGAACTTCAGCACAAAGCAGGCGTTGCCCAGAATCACCAGCACCGCCATTAGCGCGGGCAGCGGCAATTTGCCGAACATGCGCGATGCCCAGTTATAGAAGGCATTCGGCACCACCAGCGACATAATGCTCAGCGAGGCCAGGAACCATAAATGGTGCACTTTACTGTAACTGTGCAACGCACCCGCCAAATCAATCACCCGATTGTTCATCAACCCTTCCACCACAAACATCAGCGGCGGGATAAAGATATAGGCGGTAATGAGCGGTAAAAACACGCGCTTGCGGCGGTTATCCGTGAAGAACGCTTGTCCCTTGCGCAAAATAATTAATGCCGAGAACATCCCCGACAAAAAGAAGAACACTTCCATACGGAAAGTGTGAATCAAACTGAGTAAAGCGGTAAATAATGGCGACGCTTCACGCTCCGCCACATATAGCCATGTATTGTCGCTCGGCAAACTTCTTGATGCGTGTAATAAAACACCTTCAAGAATTAAACCTGCACGCAGCAGATCTAAACCGATATTACGGTTAGATAGAAACGATTGTGTTTTCACATCTCATACCTTTGAAATGAATTTTAAATCAGGAGTACATCTTAACGAAGAATGCTAACACTCTATACGTTCGTTTACAGTTGGAAATCGGAATAATAGGAAAATCGCCATTGCCTTTAATCAGCAACAATGTAGGCGCGTTTATATGGCTACTGAGATTATCAGTGCAATACTGCTGATGGGTGCAATCTGAAGGGTTAGGATAAACTGCCCAAAAATCAAATAATACGCGCATTAACTGGGCTGCGAGCGAGCTTTAGGCGGCGCACCTCTCTTCATTAAAATTCATCATTGCGCCAATATCGGCGCTATTTTTGTAATGTATTAACAATCGGAGTTTCAGATAATTCTGTATCGCAATCAAAGCACTTATTCCATCCTGCTGATTTAAATCAAGAAAACTCTTAAATAATTGCCACTTTAGGAATCGACCTAATTTCCACCCCTGTTTTCCCCTTTCGGATTGTTACCGGGCGAAGCGGGCTGTTACAGTGGTCGCAACGTGGTTTTCTCATCATCCTTTATCCCTATTTGAATGACTTAAGGCGGTAATCTGTCATGCAACGTCTGCTGTTTTGCATTGCTTCACTCCTCATCTCAATGACCTTTATCCTAAAATCTGCAAATGCAAATACGATAAAAAGCAGTGATGATTTTATTATTGAGGCCTACGGCGGTTCCAGCACGCGCGGCGCCATGGCAATTCGAGAAAATGGCAAACTCAGAGCGATATTAACCAAAAATAATGAGATTGCTCTGATTAACAAAATGATTGCCGATAAGTATGGCGATGGCATTCGTATTATTAATAAAGGGGCTAATTCTTCGCAAGCTATGGATCTTTTAGAACCGAAATATTTTTATAAAAAGAACAAGTCCTGGCGTGAAGAAATGAAAAACTCTCCGGCGAAAATTATTTTATTGAATTTTGCCACCAACGATGCGCGCCACCATCATTTCAAAGATATCGAAAAGCGTTATCAAATCAGTCCCGATCAATATACCAGCGTCATGACGCAGCTGATTACCATTGCGCGTGAGGAGGGCAAAGAGGTTATTTTGCAGGAGCCGCATCCTATTTGTGGCCGGGCCGAAAAATGGGGCGTTGCGCCCTACGTGACCAAGCTGGATGCGCTGGCAAAAGCTGAATCGGTGCCGCTGGCGCGTCAATATCAACGTATTTTGGCGATGAAAGATTGGCAGTCGCTGATGTCGCCAGATTGCATTCATCCGTCCGAAGAGATGTACCGTATGAAAGCGGAAGAAACCTTCAAGGTGATGGAAGCGCATTTCGGCTCGCAGCTTGCCGCCGCCGGTAATCTGAAAAACCGCGACAGCGCGCAAACCGCGCAGCGTTAAGCCTCGGGTTCAGCCGCAAACCACGCGGGCGGCTGACCGACGTAACGACTAAACGCCACGCTGAAGGCGCTGGCGGAGCGGTATCCAACGCGCTCCGCCACCTCACTGACCGCTAACCTTTGGCCGCGCAGTAAGTTTTTTGCCAACGCCATGCGCCAGTTCAATAAATACTCCATCGGCGTAACACCCACGGCCGCGCGAAACCGCACAAAGAAGGCCGAGCGCGACAGCGCCGCGCTTTTCGCCAACTCCGCCACCGTCCAGCTGTGCGCCGGATGGGCGTGCATCACACGAATCGCCGCAGCCAGACGTTCATCAGCTAAACCGCGCATCACGCCGGGACAGGCATTGCAGCCCGGCATCGCACGCAGCGCTTCAATCAGCAACAGCTCAAGTAACCGCTCCAGCACCACATGGCGTGCCGGACGCGCCGTTCGGCACTCGTCCAGCACCAGCTGCACCAGCGTTGCCAGCCGCGACTCGCCGCGAATCAGAATGAACTGCGGCAGCAGCGAAACGATCAACCCCGCATCGGGCGCACCAAACTGGCAATAACCCAACAGCGATTCCACCTGCGCAGGCTGCTGCGGATCGCCGATCCAAAATTCACCCGGTGCCAGCATGGTTGGCTGCGTGGCTGGCGCATCGCATTCCGGCGGTTCGATACTGGACATGAAAAATTCCCATGCCGCCGGGATCAACACGAAGTCACCCTGCTCCAGGGTGAGCGGATGCTGGCCTTTCATCTGTAACTGGCAACGTCCAGCCAGCACCACGCAGTAAAAGGGTTGGCCGGTTTCGGTGCGATGCACTCGCCAACTTCCGTTTGCGCGTGCACGTTTAGAGAAAGCCGCCTGCGGTTGCAACAGCGAGACGATTTCAGCGAGCGGATCGATCATTTGGACTCCTGCGAATGAAAGCCGGACGCTGCGTTATAGTGCGTCCAGCATGTTCACTCTATAGTCAGCGTCTACCCAACTCAATCCTGGAGTGAAAGATGAAAACGATCCTCATCACCGGCTGTTCTTCCGGCTTTGGTCTTGCCACCGCGCACTATTTTCTCGCCCGCGGCTGGAAGGTGATTGCGACGATGCGCACGCCGCGCGCCGAGCTGTTCCCAAGCGCCGATAACCTGCGTTTGCTGCCGCTGGATGTCAGCAACGCCGACAGCATTCAACATGCGGTTGCCGCAGCGGGTGAGATTGACGTATTGGTGAATAATGCAGGCATCGGTCTGTTGTCGTCGGTGGAAGGCGCACCAATGGCCACTGCGCGCAGCCTGTTTGAAACCAACACGCTGGGCACTATTGCGATGACGCAGGCGGTTCTGTCGCAGTTCCGCGCCAGAAAAAGTGGCATGGTGATCAATGTGACCTCAACGGTGACGCTGAAGTCGCTGCCGCTGCTGGCGGTGTATACCGCGAGTAAAGCGGCGGTAAACGCATTTACCGAGTCGCTGGCGTTGGAGTTGCAACCGTTTAATGTGCAGGTGCGTTTAGTGTTGCCGGGGTTGGCGCCGACCACCGATTTCGGTAAGAACGCGCTGCAGCACATGGAAAATACCCAGGTGGATGCCTATCAACCTCTAATGGATAGCATTATGGCCGGCATGCAGCAGCCGCAGGCCACCACGAAAGCGGAAGACGTTGCCGCCGCCGTGTGGCGCGCCGCAACCGATCCTGACGCGCCAATGCGCATTCCCGCCGGTGAAGACGCGGTGGCATTGGCGAATGGCGTGAGTTGATGGCTGCCGATGGCGAAGCATGACGTCAGCGGCATCGCCGTAGAGAAGGTCAGGCTGAGGGCATGGACGCGGTAGCCAATGCGTGTAGCGCCGCGATGCCCTCCTGCGCGATCCAGCTTTTCAGCGGCGCAAACAGCGGTTGCGGCAAGGCATCCGGCGCGAACCATTGCCAGCCTTCGCACTTATCCGCTTCCATCAACTGCGGCTCGCCGCTCGCGTGCTGCGCAATCATCAACAGCGTGACATAGTGTTTATTGACGTCGGGAAACACATCGCTGACGAACGCGCCGTTTTGCAACTCGCCCAGCTCCAGGCTGGTTTCTTCACGCGCTTCGCGGCGGGCGCACGCTTCCGGTGATTCACCGAACTCCAGATGTCCGCCCGGCGCTGACCAATCGCCTGCGCCGTGGCTGCCTTTCCGGCGACCCAGCAGCAGTTTTCCCTCGCGGAATATCAGCACGCCAACACCAATTTGTGGGGACATCTGTTTCTCCTTTATCATCACAACCCCGTAAAACCTGTCTGTTTCAGCTGCGGCGCAATGTATTACAGGCTTATCAGCGCCGCAACCTACGCCTGATGCTGCGGTTTAAAACGCAGCGCCATCAGCATCAACACCACAATCCCCACGCTCATGATGATCCACGCACTATCCAGCGAGGCGGCGCGGTCGCGTACGATGCCAGCAATCAACGGCATCAGTGCCGCCAGCAGATAGCCGCCGCCCTGCACGAATGAGAGCAATGCGCCCGCCTCTTCCGGCGTCTGCGCATGATCGAGCGTGACAATCAGTGAAAGCGGAAACAGCGCGCCGATGCCCAATCCTAATAACAGCGTGGGCAGCCAGGCTTGCGCGCCGCCCAGCAACAGTAAACTGATTAATCCCAGCAGAATTAAGGCTAACACCACCAATAACGGGCGGCGGCGATCGCGAAAGCGATGAATCAGCGCCGACAGGACAAATCCCGCCACCACTTCCGTTAACGTCAGCGCTCCCAGCACGTAGCCGCTTTGTTCCGGCTGCCAGCCATGTTGCATATAGAACGGCGGTAGCCACGCCAACACCAGCGTGTACGCGCCGGTGCCAATGCCGAAAAAGATCATCAGCTGCCAGGCGCGCGCCGCCGGTTTGCTGCGCGCACGGTGCAAGTTGGGCGTCGGCGCAACGCCGCGCAGCGTGGCCAGCCACACCAGCAGCGCGATTACCGCGGGTATCACCGGAATGGCCAACGTCATGCCGAGGCCGCTGGCATGCGCCAGCGGCGCGGCAGTCGCGGCGGCAATGGCTGCTCCCGCCATGATCCC
Source organism: uncultured Pantoea sp. (assembly GCA_966185695.1). Taxonomy (GTDB): domain Bacteria; phylum Pseudomonadota; class Gammaproteobacteria; order Enterobacterales; family Enterobacteriaceae; genus Pantoea. The sequence continues at coordinate 183,750 of CBIFUL010000004.1, forward strand.
GGTGGTGAACAGCGCCATTAACGTGCCCGCTTTGGCGGCAAAGTGACGTTTGATCAACGCTGGCATTAAGGCCTGGATCAGGCCAATGCCGATACCCGCCACCAGGGCGCTAGCGATCAATATCGCAGCGGATTGATCGCTGCCGCGCACCACACAGCTGAACGCCAATAGCACCAAACCCGCCGCGATGCCGCGCACTTCACCGATCGTGCGCAGCAGCAGCGGCCCAGCCAGCGCCGCCAGGCCCATCATGATCACCGGCAAGGTCGTCAGCAGGCTCAACTGCGTGGCGCTGAGCTGCGCGTCACGCTGCAAAAGCGGAAACAGCGGCCCCATCGCCGCCATAATCGGGCGTAAATTCAATGCGATGACAAAAACCAGTAAGGCAAACATGCCAACAGCAGGTAAGGTACGATTCATTTTGCAAATCCTTGCGCTAATAAAGTATCTTAACGTTAAGATATTTTCGCTGACTACGGCAAGCGGGTGCGCACAAAGCAACAAATTGCAGATCAAGAGAGGAAAAATGTCCGACCACGTCGATTTTGTCGTTGAACAATGGGCCAGCGCGATGCCAGAACTGGATGCCTCTTCGATGGCGGTATTCGGCCGCATGCTGCGCATCATGAAACATCTGGCGCATCAGCGTGCTGAAGCGTTAGCACCCTTCGGTTTCCGTGATGGCGAATTTGATGTGTTGGCCACCTTGCGGCGCGCCGGCGTGCCCTATTGTTTGTCGCCGACGCAGCTTTACAAGTCGTTATTGATTACGTCGGGCGCGATGACCAATCGCCTCAACCGGCTTGAAGCCGTTGGTTCTATCGAACGGGTGGCCGATCCCGCCGATAAGCGCAGCACATTAGTGGCGTTAACGGCTGCCGGAAAAGAGAAGATTGAACGCGCGCTGCATGTGCATACGCAAACGCAAAATGCGCTGTTGGCGACGTTGGATACGGAACAACAACAGCAGTTGCAAACGCTGCTGGCGCAGCTACTGTTGGCGAGCGAAGCGCCGCAATAAATCCAGGCTTTGATGTGGCAAATGATGAATTAATTCAGCACGTTTTCCGTTAAAGTAAGCGTCCCGCTTGGTATGTAACGGACTGGATATGAGCAATAAATACGCCCCTTCGCAGATTGTCCTGCATTGGTTGACCTTCCTGCTGGTGGTTACCGCCTACTGCACGATGGAGTTTCGCGGGCTGGCGACGCGCGGTTCATGGCAAGGATTTGCGATGATCATTGGCCATTTCAGCGCCGGAAGCAGCGTGCTGGTACTGATGTTGTCACGCGTTGCGTTGCGTTTTCGCCATCGCAGCCCGCCAATCGTGCCGAAACCGCCGCACTGGCAAACCGGCTTAGCGCATCTGATGCATCTGGCCATTTATCTGTTCTTCATCGCCCTGCCGATTATTGGCATTCTCTCGCGCTATTACATGGGGCGAAACTGGATGATCTTCTGGATTCCGATGCCGGTTAGCAACGATCCCGACCCGGATTTCGCCGATACCTTGGGCGACCTGCACGCCACCATCGCGCCTTACGGTTATTGGCTCATCGGTATTCATGCCGTTGCCGCCATCGCGCACCACTATTTCTTCAAAGACAATACGTTAGTCCGCATGATGCCATCACGTCGTTCGCGCTAATCCTGCGGCTAACGCCAAGGTCGCTAAGGAAAAGGATTGGGCTAAACGCTGGTGCATCCAATCACGCGCCAACTCCAGCCGCTCAATGATATCGGGATGCAATCGGCTGGATGCCGAATGCGGTTGCAATTGATGGCGATGCAACGCCAACAGGCTCAGCGCCTGAATTGCTGCTGTGCGCCAGCTGGTTCGCCGTGGCCTGACCGAAACGGCTGAACAGATGACGCGTTAGCTGCGGCTGAAACAGCGGTTCCCTCAGTTATCGGCGATTGTGTTCGATTTGCCGCAAACCGCCACCCTCGCGCAGCGTAATATCGAAAAGGCCGTGTTAAACGATCGCTGCTGCGCATTGGCGCATTTTCCTGAGGATCGTCAGGTCGATATTATCGGGAGCTGATCATTTTTGTACTTCGTGGAGGATCGGGAAGTGATGTTGCGTCAGTGGCTGACGCGACTGAAGCCGGGCGGATGGTATGCGGAAGTGCCTGACCGTGCCGCCGACGCCCGTCAAGTGTTGCCTTTCTTTACGCCATTGATGATGCGCGGTTACAACGTCACGCAGGAGGGTGAATTGGTGCAGCAATTACGCGCAGTGGGTTTTGAGATTGAAGAGGTGCAGCGGCTTCAGCCGTTTCCGATGTCGCCGCTAGACGTTATTTTGGCGCGGAAGCCTAAAACGTCAGGCTGAAACTGTCATCGAGCAGCGCGAGAATTTCGCTGTCCGGCAAGCCATTTTCTAACGTCAAACTGAGCCAATGCTCTTTGTTCATGTGGTATGCCGGATAAACGCCATGCAGCTGGCGCAGCGATCCGCTGAGTTCCGGCCGGGTTTTGATGTTCACCACGTCCACCATCGGCCCTTCTAACAGCCCGAGCTTGTGGCTCTCCAGCGGGAACACCAGCGCAAACCATTTACGGTGCCGGGGATGCCGCAACACCGCGTAACGGCTGTGCTTTTTCCACGGATAATCCGGTTCCACTTGATAATGCTGGTTGATGTAATCGAAAAGTTGCTGGCGTTTCATCTATCCATCCTGTGACAGCGCAAAAAGTCGTGGCATCAAGACCACGACTTTAACCGGTTTGCCACCCAGCGGCTATCAGCTCAGCTGGAAACGCCCGACGGTATGCGCCAGCTGCGCGGCTTGATCCTCCAGCGAACTGGCGGCCGCCGACATCTCCTGCACCAGCGCGGCGTTCTGCTGCGTGGTGCTGTCCATTTCGTTCACCGCAATCGTCACCTGGCTGATGCCGCGCGCCTGCTCATCCGAGGCGATCACGATCTCGCCGATGATGGTGCGCACCGAATTCACCGCCTGCGTCATCTCCTGCATGGTTTTTCCGGCGTCCTGCACCAGCTGCACGCCGCTGCCGACGCGCTGCGTGGATTCCTCGATCAATGCGGCAATGTCTTTCACCGCGTTGGCGCTGCGCTGCGCCAGATTGCGCACCTCCGAGGCCACCACCGCAAAACCGCGCCCCTGCTCACCGGCACGCGCGGCTTCAACCGCGGCGTTCAGCGCCAGAATGTTGGTCTGGAAAGCGATACTGTTGATGATGGCGGTGATGTCGCCAATTTTTTTGGCGCTGTCGTCTATCTGCGACATGGTCTGCACCACTTCGCCCACCAGCGATTCGCCCCGGCTGGCGATCTGCGTGGCGTTGTCGGTCAGCGACGTCGCCTGATGCGCGTTGGTGGCGTTGTGTTTCACCGTGGCGGTGATCTGCTCCATGCTGGCGGCGGTTTGCTCCAGCGCGGCGGCCTGCTGTTCGGTACGCGACGCCAGATCGAGGTTGCCGCTGGCAATTTCACCCGCGCCCTGACGCACCGACGAGCTGGCATCCTGAATCTGCCCGACAATGTCGCGCAGCTGGTTTTGCATGGTGTGCAGCGCAAAGAACAGGCTGTGGTTATCGCGATCCTTCAGTGCAATCACGTTATCCAGTTTGCCGTCCGCCACCGCCAGCGCGATGGTCGCCGCTTCCAGCGGTTCGCCGCCAATCGGTTTCAGCACCTTGCGGCTGAACACCATGCCCAGCAGCGCGCTCACCACCAGAATGCTGATCGCCATTAAAACTAACGCATTGATCAACTGACGATTGGCCGGTGCCATCACTTTGCTCACCGGCACCACGATGCCGAGATACCATTGTTGTTCGCTATTGCCGATCGCAATCGGCTGCCACGTCACCATCGCCTCTTCACCCAGAATCGCATCCGGGCGCTCAATCACGTCGCGGCTATAATTGTGCGTGTCGCCTTGCCAGGCTTTACTGGTTTGGGTTTTATCAGGATAGGACACCACATTGCCCGCGCTTGACAGCAGCATGGCGTAACCGGTGCCATCCCAGGGTTTGATTTTGTTAACCATCTCCTGCAACGCCGCCAGAGAGATATCCGATGTCACCACGCCCCACAGTTTGCCCTGACTGACAATCGGCGCTGCCATGGAGGTAAACAGCGTTGGCACGCCGTTGAACGCATAGGTGTAGGGTTCGACGAGGGTGTCTTTGTGAGATTTTTGCGGCAGCAAATAATAATCGCCTTGCCCTGGCGTAAAGATCGAATCCAGCGCGTGCATGTTGTAGTTGCCGGAATTATCGCGATCGACAAAGTAAGCGTAACGTCCCTTTGGCGCGGCATTCGGCTGTGTGGCGAACTCCGCGTCGCGCCCATCAAAGGCGTTCTCTTCGAAGATCACCGACACCGACATGTAATCGGGATTGGCGCGCAGCGTTGACTCCATCATCTTATCAACCACTTTGCGATCCTGAACGCCTACGCCCGGCAGCGCAATGATGCTGTGACCGAGCGTATAGGCCACGTCCCGCGCATGATTAAGCTGCTGCTCAACCTGGCGCGCCTGCACCTGAGCGATTTGCTGTAGCGAATTTTCCGCCAGCGATTTCTGTTCGTCGCGCGATTGCCAGCTCAGCACGCCAATGGTGGCGGCAAAGCCTAGCTGATGGTGATGGCACCCGTCAGCAGCATTTGCGTGCGGGTGCTCATTTTTTTGTTATGCATTACTCGTGTAGCCATGCAGGTACTCCCGGTAGAGACGCTTTTAGAGGTAAGGAATCACTTCCTGTGCGATGTCGTTCTTTGATAAGGCTATCGGCGCAATGTGGGGGAACTTGATGGCACAGCAGGTCAGATCAGAAAGTCGTCAGCGGGAGTGTGACGTCGAGGCAGGAAAATCGTGGCCCGCAGGCCACGAGAGGATGTTAGCTAAGTTGGAAACGCCCGACGGTATGCGCCAGCTGCGCGGCTTGATCCTCCAGCGAACTGGCGGCCGCCGACATCTCCTGCACCAGCGCGGCGTTCTGCTGCGTGGTGCTGTCCATTTCGTTCACCGCAATCGTCACCTGGCTGATGCCGCGCGCCTGCTCATCCGAGGCGATCACGATCTCGCCGATGATGGTGCGCACCGAATTCACCGCCTGCGTCATCTCCTGCATGGTTTTTCCGGCGTCCTGCACCAGCTGCACGCCGCTGCCGACGCGCTGCGTGGATTCCTCGATCAATGCGGCAATGTCTTTCACCGCGTTGGCGCTGCGCTGCGCCAGATTGCGCACCTCCGAGGCCACCACCGCAAAACCGCGCCCCTGCTCACCGGCACGCGCGGCTTCAACCGCGGCGTTCAGCGCCAGAATGTTGGTCTGGAAAGCGATACTGTTGATGATGGCGGTGATGTCGCCAATTTTTTTGGCGCTGTCGTCTATCTGCGACATGGTCTGCACCACTTCGCCCACCAGCGATTCGCCCCGGCTGGCGATCTGCGTGGCGTTGTCGGTCAGCGACGTCGCCTGATGCGCGTTGGTGGCGTTGTGTTTCACCGTGGCGGTGATCTGCTCCATGCTGGCGGCGGTTTGCTCCAGCGCGGCGGCCTGCTGTTCGGTACGCGACGCCAGATCGAGGTTGCCGCTGGCAATTTCACCCGCGCCCTGACGCACCGACGAGCTGGCATCCTGAATCTGCCCGACAATGTCGCGCAGCTGGTTTTGCATGGTGTGCAGCGCAAAGAACAGGCTGTGGTTATCGCGATCCTTCAGTGCAATCACGTTATCCAGTTTGCCGTCCGCCACCGCCAGCGCGATGGTCGCCGCTTCCAGCGGTTCGCCGCCAATCGGTTTCAGCACCTTACGGCTGAACACCACGCCCAGCAGCGCACACACCACCACGATGCTAAGCACCATCAGAATCAGCGCATTAATCAGCTGACGGTGTGCCGCTTCCATGACTTTGCTCACCGGCGCAACCACGCCGAGATACCATTTTTCATCGCTATTACCAATGACCACCGGCTGCCAGGTGACAAGCGCCTCTTCCCCCAACATGGCGTCAGGACGCTCAATCACCGCGCTGCTGTAGTTATGCGTGTCGCCTTTCCACGTTTGGCTGGTCTGCGCTTTATCAGGATAGGACACCACTTTGCCCGCGCTGGACAGCAGCATGGCGTAACCGGTGCCATCCCAGGGTTTGATTTTATTGACCTTTTCCTGCAACGACGCCAGAGAAATATCCGATGTCACTACGCCCCACAGCTTGCCCTGACTCACGATGGGTGCCGCCACCGAGGTCAACAATGTCGGCACGCCGTTGTAGGCGTAGCTATAAGGTTCGATCAGGGTGTCTTTCTGGCTTTTTTGCGGCAGCAGATAATAATCGCCTTGTCCCGGCGTGAAGATCGAGGTCAGTGGATGGATTTTGAAGCTGCCAGATTGGTCGCGATCGACAAAATAGGCGTAGCGTCCTTTAGGTGCCGCATCGGGTTGGGTAGCAAACTCGGCATCGCGGCCATCGAAGGCGTTCTCTTCAAAGGTCACTGAGATTGACAAATAGTCGGGATTATCGCGCAGGGCGGATTCCATTAACTTGTCAGCGACTTTGCGATCCTGAACGCCTATTTGCGGTAGCGCGATCAAGCTGTGCCCAAGATTGTGTGCCACATCCCGCGCATAGCTCAGCTCTTGCTGGATTTGCAACGCTTGCGTCTGCGCAATCTGTTGCAGATAGCTTTCGGCCAGCGATTTTTGTTCGTTGCTGGATTGCCAGCTCAGCACACCGATGGTCACGGCAAAACCGAGCGTGATGGTTAAGGCACCCGTCAGCAGCATTTGCGTGCGGGTGCTCATGGTTTTTTTAGGTAAGGCATGTTTGGCCATTATGGCGCTCCTGGAGTTGACACTTTTTCGGTAGAAAAGAACCACTCCCTGTGCACCTACATCCCTTTGATGAGGTTATCGGCGTGCGCCGAGAGAACTTGATGGGTTGCGATGGGGTAAAGTTCATTAGGGCGATAGTGACAGCAGGAAAGGACAATGACTAAAACCGCTAAAATTATGTTTTCTTCGGCTTCTCACATGGCGGATTGATAGCCAATGAGGCGAATAGCGGATAGTATTCGGCTCAAATAGTGAGCCGAATAACATCGCTATTCAGCTCATGCCTGACAGATTGAGGTAGATATGTGGATTTGGCAGCGACCCGATTGGCCGCACTTTCACTGGCAAGATGAGAAGGTATTGCCCCGCCTGAGACAATTACAGCAGATGCGTGGCGAGCTGCTGGGCCGCGCCAGCGTGGCTGATAATAGCGATCGGCAAACGCTGGACACGTTGCTAACCAATATCTTGTCGTCATCTGCGATTGAGGATGAGCGGGTTAATGCGCAGTCGGTGCGGTCTTCACTGGCCCGCCGTCTTGGCGTATCGCTCGATCAACCCTACCCGGTTTCTGAAAGATCGGAAGGATTGGCGACCATGATGATGGACGCCATCACGCAACGCGACAGCGCGCTTACACAAGAAAGAGTGCTTCAATGGCACCGCTGGCTCTTTCCTGAGAGTGAATGGACGATTAAACGCTTTAACGTGGGCGCACTTCGCGGCAGCGAACCGATGCAGGTCGTTTCGGGTCGCATTGATCGTCCAACAGTGCATTTCGAAGCGCCGCCGCGCGCGGATTTGGAAACACAGCTCGCTGACTTCATCAGCTGGTTCAATCGCAGCCGTGAGGATGTGCTGCTCGACCCCCTGCTGCGGGCGGCACTTTGCCATCTATGGTTTGTCACGCTGCACCCCTTTGATGATGGCAATGGCCGCATTACGCGTGCGCTCACCGATCTCGCCTTAGCTCAAGCCGACGGCCAAAGTATCCGGTTGTATGCGATGTCCGCATCAATTCTGGCGCGTCGCGCAGATTACTACCGCATCCTGCAGCAAACACAGCGCGGTGAACTGGATGTCACAGCATGGTTGCTATGGTTTTTGGATGTGCTTAATGACAGCCTGCAACAGGCGCTGGCCACGGTGACGCGCATGCAGGAAAAGGCGCGTTTCTGGTTGAGGCACAATGCGGTGCCGCTAAGCTCAGAACAAACGCGTGTGCTCAATCGGCTATTGGATGGTGGCGAGCAGGGTTTTGCGAATGGCATCAGCGCCGGACAATATCAAAAAGTCGCGAAGGTGAGTAAAGCCACGGCGACGCGTCATCTGGCGGAACTGGTAGAGAAAGGTTGCCTGGAAAAGTTACCCGGCGGTGGGCGTAGTACGCGTTACCAAATCAAGGGTTAACAACAGCAACGCCGTCACAGTGGACGGCGTTGTGATGATCAGGCAGCTTTAACCGCGCGCACTTTTTTCTCGGGCACAGCGGCTTCGGCATCCACTTCCGCCGGTGCGGCATCAGTGTCTTTCTGCGCTGCCGCCACATCAGGCAGCTTGCTGGTGCGCAGAATGTGCTGCACCGCATCTTTCTGTTCAGCCAACAACATGCCTAACGTTTCGGCCTGCGCTTCACCCAATTCCGGCTGCTGCTGTTGCAGCCAATCGGTAAAGGCATCTGCCATATCGAGCATTTTGTCCCAGGCATCCGCGTCTTTTTTATTGGCAAACGTCATCTTCTCTTCACCCTTTCTGACTACAACATATTTGGTTTCGACTGCCATGATGCACCTCGGTTAACTGTATTTATATACAGTATAATCTAATCAACCTTTTCGGCAACGCCTTTTTGCGTTTAGGCCAGTAATTCTTCCAGGAAGATCGCTAACGCTTTGCGCGGATCGTCCTCTTCCGACACGATCATCTCTATGCCCCACTGCCCCAGCACCTCTTTCGCCACCGGATTATTACGGTTGGTAAACAGGTAGGATTTAGGACGTGCGGTGGCCAGGCCGGTACGGCCCCACATTTTCGTCAGACGGTAGAACAGCAGACGAATATTAAAATCGCTGATGCTGTAGCCGACAAATAACACCGAGTTGCCCATCACGTCGTGGGTTAATTTGATGTCGAGCGGCGAATCAAAATAGAGGCGCTCGAAATAGCTGCTTTCATCCAGCACGATTGAGGTGTCGTCGTCAAAATCACCGTGAAGCTTAATAATATGGCGCTTATCTTCGGTTAACGACACCAAATCCGCCGCATTGGCGACTTTGCTGTAAGGCACATCGTGCGCCTCATGCGCCAGCTCTAACCAGCGATCGTAATTGGTGGTGTAGATACGCGAAAAATTGCCTTGGGTGATCATGGTGTGGATTTCAGAGCTGCGCACATCGATGTCAGGCCGATGCCATTCGCGATCCATCCAACTGCGCAGCGGCCCCAGAGAACCTTTGCGCTGCTTGTAATACTCCGCCAGCGACAAATGCGTGCCGTAGGTATTGAAGATCTTCGGATCGTAGCCCAGTTCATTGGCGAGGTGCGCAATCAATTCATGCCACTCCGGCAAGCCAAGATTGCGTGAAATACCTGCGCCGGCAAACAAGATTAATTTGCCGGCATCGTAAGCGCGTTTGAGTTCCGGTTTCATGCCAGCCCTCGTGACGTTTTTAAAAATGTCGCAAAGCGATCCAACGCTAAACGACGATTGGAGATCTCATTTTTTAGCTCGCCCATTTCGGCGAACGTTTGCGTGTGGCCTTCGGGAATAAACACGCAATCCCACTGAAATTCGCGCGGCCCCGCCGGTTCTGGTGCAATGGTGCCGCGCAGCTCACCCTCAAATTGATACATTTTGCGGCCATCGCAATAGCCCAGCACGGTTTTCGCCGTCACGCAGGGCGTTTCCAATCCGCTGACCAATTTCGTAAAGCGCTCCGCATTTAAACGGCTCCAGAAAATACGGGTTAAACCCGCCGGTAAGCCATTCAGGCCATCAAGAAATAAGCCGGTATGCTCGACAAACAGCGGGCGACCAATAATTGAAAACGCTTTAGTAAGCTTGTCACGTACCAGCTCAACTTCGTTTTCGGTTTGAATTTCTTCAATGCGGCGCGCGATGGGAATCACCTCCACGCCAACCGGCTCAAGGATGGTACGCACTTCGGCCAGCTTTAACTCGTTTGCGGATAAGAAGCGTATTTTCATTGCAATCAGTACGTTAAGGGTAAGTTTAGGAGTGGATATAGCTATCCGGTTCAGATCCGGCTGTGGTTGTACGCAGCGGACATACCCATAATTATCGCCCGCTACGATGTCATTCTAACGTGCAGATCCCTAACTGGACAGGAACAATCACACAATGAACGTGCCTATTAGGCGATTATTCCGCGCTAAACTATTTCATGCAGAAAGAGTGTAAATCATGATTACGCGGTTAATTGTCCGCAATGAAACAGGTTAAGCACGCGCTAATGGCGGGCGTAACACCCTTAATAAAAGTGCTTAAGCAAATGCTGAACCTAAATAGCGCCACTTATCGCAAATTAAAGTTAGCGTCTGCTCATAGGTAAATAACATGAAAAAAATCAGGACAGCCGCTTGGCTTAACTCTAAAATAGAGTGGGGAAAACAGTATATAAATATGACATAAGAAAACACGAGAGCAGCTGATGATCTCTTATTTTAGTTCCAGGTATTCGATGATTCGCAATCTGCCGTTTATTTTGAAAGGCGACAGCCTTGAAAAGAAACTGCGCTTAACCCTACTGATTGCGGGGTTTTCCTGCATATTGGCTGGGATCTATATGGTGTTATCTAATTTCCAGAGTGGCAGCCATAAAATTGCCGGATTATATTGCCTGAGCACGCTGCTGGGATTTTATACCGTGGCGGCAGCCTTCTACGGCAACCTGAAAAAAAATCTGTATATTATTACGCATACGCTGTTAATCAGTATCGTGCTGCTGTTTGTGTTGGATAATAATCACGTCGCCGGTAAACACTCCGAATATAATTATCTCGTTGCCTTGACCATTGGCGGCGCGCTGGTGTTGCGCCAGCAATCAACCTATTTAAGTAAAATTTTCCCGCTCATTTGCCTGGCGATTTACTTTTTCTTTATTATCACCGGGTTGACCTGGCAGCACGGTCGCTGGCACCTGAATATTCCGCTGGAAACAGGCTTCTATATTGTTAACAGTATTGTGCCGGTAATGGCGCTGTTGCTTACGGTGTTTACCACGCGCGGTGATTTTTCTGAAACCGACCTGATTAAGCGTGAGCTTGCGCTCGCCATCGAAAAAAATCAGCTGGAGCTCTATTATCAACCGCAGGTGGACGGCGATAAAAACCTCATCGGTTTTGAAGCGCTGCTGCGTTGGAAACATCCGGTTAAAGGCTTTATCTCTCCCGAAGTTTTCATTCCGGTGGCAGAGAAAAGCGGCTTGATCATTGGTATTGGCAAATGGGTGATGGAACGCACGCTGAGTCAAATGGCTGACTGGGACCGCCTGCAATACCTGGGCGATTTACAGTTTTCAATCAATATTAGTCCGTTGCAATTGATGCACCGCGATTTCACTCACGAGACCTTGCTCAGCTTATCGCATCACAAAATTCTGCCGGAAAGGCTGAAATTTGAAATCACCGAAACCACGTTTATTTATGACCAGCAGCGCATTGGCGCAGTCATCACCCATTTTAGCCAGCTTGGGGTTAAATGGGCGATTGATGATTTTGGCGTCGGTTATTCGTCGCTGAAGTCGATCAGTGATTTTGCCATCGACGATATCAAGATTGATAAATCTCTGATTATGCAGATTTTCAAGAATGAGTCGGCGGCGATTGTGGTACAGAAAACCATTGAGCTATCGCGTGAGATGGGTTTGAACGTGCTGGCAGAAGGGATTGAGAGCGAGGAGTATTTTACCTATCTGCGCGACAAAGGCTGCCACCTGTTTCAGGGCTATCATTTCGCCAGGCCTCTGCCTGCGGCAGAAGCGTTTGGGTGGATACGCAAGACGCTGCGTTGATGTTATGTTGAGTTGAAACCGCACTAACAACAATCAACGTCGCAACGTTTACCCGGTCACCATCAATGGTGATCCTACAGCATGAATGCAGGATTGTCGTAGGGTGCGCATGTATGCGCACCGGGCATTCATGATCGTGCCATTAGCGTTCAGGACTTTAGCCAATCAAACAAAGCCGACACATTTTAGGCTGTAAGCTCGCTCATCAAGCACTCTACGTTACGTTACTGATAGACGATCCCCGGCGGATTGACCTGCGAGGTTTCAACGGCTTCGGCCTGTTCACCCCAGCGTGCCAGCACCTGTTTATACTCGCCACCGGCAATCGCCCCGTTGATCGCCTGCTGCAACGCCACGTTCAAACCACTGCCTTTTTTAGTGGTCACCGCCACCCAAGATTTGAACGGGCCGTGACCGATGATTTTGGTTTCCCCGCGTGACGCCACTTTCCATGCCGCCATTGCGCCTGGTCCAAACGAAGCATCCGCCCGCCCGGAGAGCAGCGCCAGTGTCGCCGACGCGTCATCATTGAGGTAGATCGGCTGCACCGGCGCTAAACCCTCTGCGCGATTTTTCTCATCCCAGCCCAGTAAAATGCGTTCCTGATTGGTGCCCGACCCCACGATAATGCGCTTGCCCGCTACATCCTCGCGCCCTTTCACCGTGAGAGCGCTGCTGTTTTTCACCAGAAATGCGTGGCGATCGGCGCGATAGGTGGCGAAGTCAAACTTCTGCTTGCGCTCTTCCGTAACGGCAATATTGAACATCGCCACATCGTAGCGTCCGGCGGTCAATCCCAGCGGCCAATCTTCCCACGCCGCAGGCACCAATTTCAGCTGCAAACCTAAACTGTCCGCCAGTAACCGCGCGATGTCAGGATCGCTCCCAATCAAGGTTTTGTTATCGGACGCCCACAAACCAATAGGTGGCGAGTTGTTCATTGACGTCGCAATGGTTAAAAAGCCCGGATTCACAAAGCGATAATTCGCCGGAATCTTGGCGATGGCCTGCGGATTAGCGGCGATGTGGATGGGGGTTTCATTGTTACGCGCATCAAGTTTTTCCGCTGCCAGGGTTGGCGTTGCCAGTCCCCAAAAGAGCAATCCGCCTAGCACTGTGCCAACTGGTTGAAATTTCATTGGTTATCCTTTTGCTGATTAACATCAGCCTCGCTGTGCAGCGAGGAGATCTGTTGCAAAAATGCGCGGGTGCGCGGTTGCTGCGGTGCATCCAGCACCTGTTGCGGCGGACCGTATTCCACAATGCGGCCTTTATCGAGAAACGCCACATGGCTGGCCACGCGGCGAGCAAACTGCATTTCATGCGTTGCTACCACCATCGTGATGCCGGTGGCGGCTAAATCGGTCATGACCGCCAGTACTTCATTCACCAGTTCAGGATCCAGCGCCGAGGTCGGCTCATCAAACAGAATCAGCGTTGGGTCGCGCGCCAACGCTCGCGCAATCGCCACGCGCTGCTGCTGACCACCGGATAATGATGACGGCCACGCATCGGCTTTATCCGCCAGTCCAACCCGCTTCAGCAGCGCACGCGCCTTCTCTTCCGCTTGCTGACGCTGTCCTTGCAGACGCGGCGCGAGCGTGATGTTCTCCAGCACCGTCAGATGCGGAAAAAGGTTGAATTGCTGGAACACGAAGCCGATACGATCGCGCTGCAGACGCGTGGTTTTTTCCGCTGCGGTGTATAACTGTCCGTTTTTTTCCATAATTCCGAGCGGCGTATTATTAAAGAACACCACGCCGCCATCCGGCTGTTCCAACGTCGCCAACAAGCGCAATAATGTACTTTTCCCGGATCCGGAAGGGCCAATTAAGCACAGCACTTCACCGGCGGTAATATCCACATCAATATGCTGAAGTACCACATTATCGCCATAGCGTTTATGTAAACGAAGCGCACGCAACACCGCTGTCGTCTCTGCAAGTGCAGCGACGCGAGGAGATTCGCTCATATTCTTTGCCTTATTAATTAACGACGATGATAACCACGACCGTAATATTTTTCGCTCCAGTGTTGCAGCCAAGATAATAATGATGTCACAAACACATACCAAAAGGTCGCCACCAGCAATAAAGGAATGATTTTATAATTGCGGTTGTAGATCAGCTGCGCCGAATACAGCAGTTCGGTTACCGCCACCACGCTAATAATTGAAGTGCCTTTCAGATTATCAATCAGGAAATTACCCAGCGCCGGAATAATGGTGCGCAGGGATTGCGGCAAGGTGATTTTCATGAATATTTCTGGTGGTGATAATCCCAACATGGTGGCGGCTTCCTTTTGCCCTTGCGGCACCGCCAGCAAGCCACCGCGAATAAATTCAGCGGAATACGCCATGCCGTGCAGCGTCAACCCGAGAATCGAGGCCCCAATCGCGCTGATCAAATCATTGGTGGCAATGCTAAACCACGGCGTGGCGCCCCAACCGAAGGTCAGCTTCGGCACCAAATAGCCGATGTTGAACCAGAACAATAGCTGCACCAGCAGCGGCGTCGCGCGGAACAACCAGATGTAACTCCACGCCACCAGCGACACCACCGGATTGTGCGACAAGCGCATCAAGGCAATCACCACGCCGAAGATCACGCTCAGCAGCGTGACCAGCGCGGTCAACCATAATGTGGTCCACAATCCTTTGAGAATCTGCGCATCAAATAAATAGTGTCCAACTAACGGCCAATCGAAAGCGGGATTTTCCGCCGCTTGCCACATCAAAAACAGTAATAACGCGCTGACAAATAATGCAGAAAGTTGTCTGCGCCAGCGTCGAGGTTGCCTCACGCCAAATTGCTGTTCAGCCTGTTCAATACGTTGTAGCTGTTGTTGCTGATGAGGAGAAAGATTCTGGGCAGTAGAATTTTTATTATGCTCGGACGCGCGCGTCACCCAGCGTTCATGTATTTCACTCATATTATTCCCGGCAATTAAGCAATGAATCAATCAACCGCACATTCGGTAGCGGCGCGATTAATCGCGCAAACTCGCAACACCTGTATTGCTGGAAGAAGCGCAATAAATTGCGCCGCTACCAGAGCGTACGGTTAATAAAATCATTAATTGATAAATACTACGCCGTTTTAAAAGCGATCGACCCCTTCTTATTAAGCGGGGTTTACCACCACTTTTTTCAGCGCCACACTTTGCACGCCATATTTCTGCGAAATTTTCGCGTAGCTGCCGTCAGCAATCAGCGCGTTCAGCGCGTCGGCCCACAATTGCGCATTGCCCTGCTGTTTATTCACGGAAAAACCTGATTGTCCGCTGTTAAACACCGGGCCAGTCACGCGCCACGTTGGGTCTTTTTTAACAATCCAACCCGCTTCGCCGGTATACACCGGGGTTAATTCTGCCTGACCGCTTTTCACTGCGAGCCATGCGGCAGAACGTGACGGATAGATCGCCACCTTCAACGGCGGTTTGCCCTGTTGCTGGCATGCCGCCACTTGCTGATTCAGCGCTTCGATGGTGGATTGTCCGGCCAGCGCCGCCACGGAATGGCCGCATAAGGCGTTAAGATCGTTGGCCAGTTTTACCGCGCCATCGCTTTTGGTAATAAACGAGTAACCGGCATCGATCAGCGGCACAATATCCACCACCTGCTGACGCGGCACCGTGGCATCGGTGCCGAGCGCCACGTCATAGCGTTGGCTCTGCAAGCCCGGAATAAAGGTATCGAAGGTGCCGTTTTTCACCTCCAACTTCGCGCCCAGCTTGTTGGCTGCCGCCGCGACCAGCTCATAGAAATAGCCGCTGTTTTCGCCTTTATCATCCACAAACGCCAGCGGTTCGTAGTCATTTTGCATAATGCCGTGCAGCTGTTTGCCTTGCAGCGCATCGGCTAACGGTGCAGCCAGCGCGCTGTGTGTCAGGCTAGCGAATGCCGCCACAAGGATCATCTTCTTCATCTGTTTTCCTGGTTTTCAACGTGAATAAACCGCTTGCGGTTCGGCGAACTGCCGCGCAGGGGCAAAAAGAGGCCAATCTTGATTAAGGTGTGTTTCGCCATTGATGGCTTGCGCCAGCAGTTCGCCCAGCGCGGGTGCCAGCTTGAAGCCGTGACCGGAAAGGCCAATACCCAGCCACACCTGCGGCTGCGTGGGCAAATTGCCCAGTAGCGGGGCCTGATCGAAGGTATACGCTTCCGGCCACGTGCCGCCGCCCACGATAGTGCGATGTGCGCCATTAACGGCGGCATGCATGTGCTGATCGATGCGTTGATAAAGCAGCGGCGTTAAACTGTCGCTGGCTTGCGTGGCAATGAGTTGTGGATCGGTCAGTTCGTTGAACTCCGCATCGCCCACAAAGAATTTGAAATTTTTGCCGTCCGGCATCGGCTGGGTGTTCCACATCGGGCGACCGGCGCTGACGCGCATCGCCGGGGGAAACGCGTGGCTGTCGAAGCCGGTTTCTTTGCCAATGTGAAAACTCATGCCCAGCCGCCGCGACGTGATCGGCAGTTCAGGCAACAGCTGCTTACTCCACGCGCCGGTGGTCAGCACCACGTCATCAAAATGGCGTGTTGCGCCGTTCACCGTGATCGCCACACCGCCGTTTTCGGGGGCGATGTGGCTGATGGTGGCATGTTCATGCACCTGCGCGCCCAGCTGTTGAGCCTGCTGCGCCGAGGCGATCAGCAGTTCGTGCGTCAGCAAAATACCGCCCGCCGGATCGAACAAGCCTTCTTCGTCATCATCCAGATTCAAGCGTGGAAAACGCTGTTTTACCGCCGCGCGCGACAAGCGTTCGTGCGGCAAATCTTGCTGCTTCGCCGATTGCTCAACCGCCCGGAACCACGGGCTTTCCGCCGTGCCGATGGTCAAAAAGCCGCCGCCGTAAAACAGCTGTTGCTGCTGCTCACTTTCCAGCTGCTGCCACAATTCGCTGGCGCGCAGCAACAACGAGGTATAGGCCGCGCCTTCGCCGTAAATCAGGCGATGCTGACGCGTGCGGCCACCCGATGCGCCAATATCATTGCCAACGCGATACTGCTCAAAACCTTCTACCGTAAAACCTTTGCGCGCCAGCGCCAGCAAAGTTGCGCAACCCAGCGCCCCCAAGCCAATCACCGCAACGTTGCCCATGTTCACAGCACCCGCGCTAAAAAGCGTTTGGTGCGTTCGTGGCGCGGCTGGGTCAGCACCTGCGTGCTGCTGCCCTGCTCGACAATGCGGCCGTCCACCATAAACACCACGTTATCCGCCACTTCCCGCGCGAAACCGACTTCGTGCGTGACGATCACCAGCGTGGTGCCCGAGCGCGCCAGCTTCTTGATGACGTCCAGCACTTCGCCGACCAGCTCGGGATCGAGCGCTGACGTAGGCTCATCAAACAGCATCACGCGGGGATTGAGCATCAGCGCGCGCGCGATGGCGATACGCTGCTGCTGGCCGCCGGAAAGATGGCGCGGCCAGGCATCGGCTTTGTGGCGCAAACCCACCACATCCAGCAGTTCGCCTGCGCGGTCGATCGCCTCCCGTTTTGACAGCTGGCGATGCGCAATCGGCGCTTCAATCAGGTTTTCCAACACGGTTAAATGCGGGAACAAATTGAAATTCTGGAACACGTAACCCACGTTGATGCGCTGGCGCAAAATTGCCTGCTCTTTCAGCTCATACAGCTTGTCGCCGCGCCGTTGATAGCCAATGTAATCGCCGTCGATTTGGATGTACCCGCTGTCAACGCGCTCCAGATGATTGATGGTGCGCAGCAAGGTGGATTTACCCGAACCCGACGGCCCAAGGATCACTGTGACCGAGCCGGGTGCCAAATCCAGCGAAACATCATCCAGCGCTTTTAATTTGCCGAACGACTTGCTGACGCCGGTAATGCTGATCGCGCCAGTGGTATGCAGATTACGATAATCAATGGCTTCGGACATGAGACAGCTCCTCATTGGCGGGTTGCACGCTGCGATTGCGCCATTGGCGCCAGCGCGACGGTTGCGGTTCACGCGTGACGCTGCGCGCCAGCGAACGTTCAACGCTGTGCTGCAACAGTGAAAGTACGGTGGTGATGATCAAATACCAGGCGGCGCCCACCATCAGCAGCGGAATCACCTGCTGGGTGCGGTTGTAGATCATCTGAATGGTGTAAAACAGTTCCGGCATCGCTAACACGTAAACCACCGAGGTGCCTTTAGCGAGGCTGATGATTTCATTAAAGGTGGTCGGCATAATCGCGCGCAGCGCCTGCGGCAGAATAATGCGGAAGGTGCGACGCGAAGAGGACAAACCCAGCGCCGAAGCGGCTTCAAACTGGCCGTGATCGACACCTAAAAAGCCGCCGCGAATGATCTCCGCGCTGTACGCGCTCTGCACCAGCGTTAAGCCAATCACCGCCGCCGGGAACTGTCCCAGCACATTAATGGTCTGGAAGTGGCCCCACGACAGCGCGGTAAACGGAATGCCGAGCGACAGCGTGTCGTACAGATAGGAGAAGTTGTAGAGGATAATCAGCACCACAATCAGCGGCAGCGAGCGGAACAGCCAAATGTAGCCGAACGCCAGTGAACTCAGCAGCCACGATGACGACATGCGCGCCAGCGCCAGCAGCCCGCCAAAGAACAGGCTGAGCACCGTGCCGAACAGCGTCAGCAGCAGCGTTTGCCACAAGCCGTTGAGGATCACCGGATCAAAGAACCACTTGGCAAACACGCCCCATTCCCAGCGCGGGTTGAACGCCACCGAATCAATCACCGCCGCCAGAATAAACAGCGCCACGACAGCACCGAGGGTGCGCGCCGGATAGCGCGCCGGCACCACGGTTAATGGTTGTTTCTCGCTCATTGCAACTCCTTAGCTGGCGTGCGCCACGCTGTGTACATCAATCACTTTTAAGAAACGCAAACGCCCGTCGTGCGGCGGTTGGCTGTAGATTTCCATATCCTCAAGCAGCGCAAACTGCGGCTGATAGCCGTGGCCGATATACAACTTCACCGCTTCCGGCTGGCGGAATCCAGTGGTGAGGTAAACACGTTGATAACCGGCACGCAGCGCGCGCCGCTCCAGCTCCTGCAAAATCAGCAGCGCCAAACCCTGACGACGCAGATCGCTGCGCGTCCAGATGCGCTTGAATTCGGCGGTGATGGCGTCATACGGCTTGTACGCGCCCATCGCGATGATCTCGCCGTCGCGCTCCAGCACGATAAACAGCCCGCGCGGCGGCAAATACCACTCGGTGAGTTCGACCTCTTGCTGATTGGTAAAGAAGTCGCCGTAGCGCGCGGCATATTCACCAAATAAGCCGGTCAGAATCGGTTGTATTTCTGGCGCTTCCGGCGATACGTCGCGGAAAAATTGCTGGCTCATGCCGCCTCCTTAATCGCCTAAACCGGCGGGATTGATTTCAGATTTATCAAGACGCTCGACGCCTTCACCCCAGCGGTTCAGCACTTTGTCGTAGTCACCGTTGCGGATCACGCCGTTGAGCGCGGTGTTAATTGGCTGCACTAACCCGTTGTCTTTCTTCACCGTCACGGCGATATGCGCGGCTTTCGGCCAGCCGCCATCGACGCTGCCCACCAGACGCGTTTGTTTGGTCAGCGCCGCTTTCCACGCGCCAATCACGTTCGGGCCAAAGTAGGCATCGGCGCGACCGGACTGTAACGCCAGCGTTTGCGCCGCATCGTCCTTGGTGTAGACCGGGGTGAAGGGCTTCAACCCTTTGGCCTGATTCTCTTTGTCCCACGCCAGCAAAATCGCCTCCTGATTGGTGCCGGAACCGACAATGATGCGCAACCCGGCAATGTCTTCCGCCTTGCTCAGCGACTGAATCTTGCTGGTGGATTTGACGTAGAAGCCCAGGGAATCTTTGCGATAGGTGGCAAAATCAAAACGCGTTTTGCGCTCTTTGGTCACGGTGACGTTAGTGATCGCCGCATCATATTTGCCCGAGGCCACGCCAAGCGGCCAATCTTCCCACGAGGTCGGCACCACGTTGAGTTTCAGGCCGAGGCTGTCGGCGACCAGACGCGCGATATCCACTTCGCTGCCGAGCAGGGTTTTGTTGTCGTCGCTGAACACGGTGAGCGGCGGCGAGTTCAGCGCGGCCACCGCCACGGTAAACGAACCCGGCACGGCGAAGCGATGTCCGGCGGGGATCTGCGCCACTGCTGCCGCGTTCTTCGCGGTGTTGATCGGCGTTTTATTGGCTTCAACGCTGATTTCTTGCCCGTTCACCGCCACGTCATTGGCGAAAGCCGCGCCGCTGAGGCTCAGCAACAGCAGCGCGATTAAGGTTTTTTTCTGCATAGCGTGATTCTCGTCTTTTATTGTTGTGTGAACTGGTTAACCGGATCTTTTAACCCCAAGCTGGCGCGCAGCGTGGTGCCGGGATATTCGCTGCGCGACAGGCCGCGCGCTTGCAGAATCGGCACCACGCGATCGACAAAGCGTTCAAAGGTATCGGGCGTGCCGCCCTGAATGATGAAGCCGTCGGTAGCTTCGCTTTCAAACCACAGCTGCAAACCATCGGCGACCTGCTCCGGCGTGCCGTGGAACAGCGGGCGCGGCGTCGCGGCTTCCAGCGCCGCCTGGCGCAAGGTATGGCCGAACTCATGCGCTTTGCGTTTGATCTCATCGGTGGTGCTGCGGAAGCTGTTTTGGCCGATATTGCCCAGCTCCGGGAAGGGTTCGTCGAGCGGATACTGCGAGAAGTCGTGGTGATCGAAGAAGCGGCCAAGGTAGTTCAGCGCATCCTTAATCGACACCAGCGCGGCGGTGGTTTGATATTGGCGCTCCACGTCTTCCGCGTCGTCGCCAACAATCACGCCAACGCCCTGGAAAATGTGCAGATCGTTGGGTTCGCGCCCGTTGGCGACCAGCTGCTGTTTCACATCTTTATAGAAAGCCTGCGCCTCTTCGCGCGTCGGCTGGTGGGTGAAAATCGCATCGGCATGACGCGCCGCCAGCTTGCGCCCGTCTTCCGAAGCGCCCGCCTGAAACACCACCGGACGCCCCTGCGGCGTGCGTTCGATGTTGAGCGGGCCTTGCACCTGGAAGAAATCGCCGTGGTGATTGAGCGTATGTAACTTACTGGCATCAAAGAACTGCCCACTCTCTTTGTCACGCACAAACGCATCGCGTTCCCACGAATCCCACAAGCCTTTCACCACTTGCAAATACTCATCGGCGATGCGATAGCGCAGCGCATGTTCCGGGTGCTGCTGGCGCGAAAAGTTTTTGGCCGAGCCTTCCAGCGGCGACGTCACCACATTCCAGCCGGCGCGGCCGCCGCTCAGATGATCGAGACTGGCAAACTGGCGCGCCACGGTGAAGGGTTCGCTGTACGAGGTGGAAACCGTGCCGACCAGACCAAGATGTTCCGTCACGCCCGCCAGCGCCGACAGCAGCGTCAGCGGCTCAAAGCGATTAAGAAAGTGCGGGATCGATTTTTCATTGATAAACAAACCGTCGGCGACAAACAGAAAATCCAGCTTGCCCGCTTCGGCCTTACGCGCAATGTGTTTGGCGTAAGCAAAATTAATACTGGCATCGGCCAGCGCCGCCGGATGGCGCCACGCCGACATATTGCCCGATGCGCCATGCAAAATGGTGCCCAAACGCAGTTGTCTTGCAGTCATGATGTTCTCTCTTATAGGCGTGCGCGGCTTGACGGCAGCGCGCAGGTCGCCGTGCCAAGCAGCAGAAAAAGGGTTAACTCAGAATGGTGTCGCGACATCGCGCAGTAAGGTGCTGCAATGCCTGCTGCGCCAGTTGCGCAAAGTAGCGTGCTGCGGGCGCGATCAAGGCTTCATCGGGATTGAAGCCGCCGTGATGCAGACCACATTCGCTGGCGCTGCCAATACTGACGAACGCGCCGGGAATCTGCTGCAGGTAGTAAGCAAAATCTTCGCCGCCGAGATGCAGCTCAGCGGTCTGCACGCGGTAACCCGCCTGCTGGGCGATGTCGCTGGCGAACTGCGCCCAACGCGCATCGTTCTCCAACACCGGCGGGCCAGCATGCCAGCTAAACGTCGCGCTGGCACCGTTGGCGCGGGCGACGCTTTCCACCAGCGTGCGTGCGCGCTGCTCAAGCTCGGCACGCACCTGTTTGTCATGGGTGCGCACCGTGCCGCCAAACTCCGCTTCGCCGGGCAGCACGTTCCAGGTTTTACCGGCGTCAATGCGCGTCACGCTCAGCACCAGGCTATCCAGCGTATTAAAGCTGCGGCTGGTTAAGGCTTGCAGCGCCTGAATGATCTGGCTGGCAACCACAATGCTATCAACGCCCTGTTCTGGGTGTGCCGCATGCGCACCTTTACCGGTTACGCGCACGATGAATTTATCGGCATTGGCGTAAAAGGCCCCGCCGCGCGTGGCAAAGGTGCCGGTCGGCAAACCGGGTTCGTTGTGCATACCAAAAATCGCCTGCACGTTATCCAGCACGCCCGCCGCGATCAGTTGGCGCGCGCCGGAGGCATTCTCTTCCGCCGGTTGAAACAAGATGCGCACGCGACCCGGCAGCCGATCTTCTATGGCGTGCAGTTGCAGCGCCGCACCCAGCATCACCGCGCTGTGCACGTCGTGGCCGCAGGCGTGCATCACGCCTGCGTTACGCGAGCGATACGGCAACCCGGTGGCTTCGTGGATCGGCAGCGCATCAATGTCGGCGCGCAGCGCAATCAGCGCGTCACCCTTGCCCACTTCGACGATTACCCCGGTTTCCAGCGGATAATCGAGCACCTTTAGCCCAGAATCCTGTAACCAACTACGCAAGCGCGCGCTGGTCTCGACTTCACGCCCGGATAACTCCGGCCAGCTGTGCAGCTCGCGCCGCCAGTCAATCAGTTGCTGTTCGCTGAATTGCGTCATGCTGGTCTCCGAATCACGCGGTGACTAAACGGTGGGTGGCTAACAGTTCGAGGGATTTCACCCGCGCCTGCTCTTCCGCCACTGGCGTATCAATCACGAACTCTTCAATGCCGAAGGTTTGATGCAGCGCTTCAAGCTTGGCATGCACCTGCGCGGCGGTGCCTTTCAGCAGCGACGGCGTGCGCGGCTCAATCACATAATCGCTGTAGCCGCCCTGTCGCACATAGCGCT
>CBIFUL010000005.1:0-205093 GCA_966185695.1 uncultured Pantoea sp.
GTGGTGGCGCATTATAGGGAGTTATTCGGGGCTGACAAGGGTTTATTGCAAAAAATTGACTGAGCGCCTCTTTTTTAAACGAAAGCGGTAAAAAAAGACATTTCTCGCTCATTAATCAAGCAGAAACGCCGTTGCAGAGGCACAAATCAGCGTCCTTCCTGTAAAAGCCAATGCTATTCTGTGAAGTCAAAATACATTTTTCCGACTAAACATTTATTCGAGAAGGACTTTCAATGATTCGCTCCGCGCGCAGTATGGCCGGTTTGCCGTGGATAGCCGCCATGGCGTTCTTTATGCAGGCACTCGATGCCACCATCCTGAATACTGCGCTACCTGCTATCGCCACCAGCCTCGAACGTTCTCCTCTTGCCATGCAATCCGCTGTTATCAGCTACACGCTCACCGTCGCAATGTTGATTCCCGTTAGCGGCTGGCTAGCCGATCGCTTCGGTACGCGCAAAGTATTCATTATTGCGGTTTCGTTATTTACCTTAGGATCGCTGGCCTGTGCCCTATCCGGTTCACTCAGCATGCTGGTCATTTCGCGAGTAGTACAAGGGATTGGCGGCGCGATGATGATGCCGGTGGCGCGGCTGGCGTTATTACGCGCCTACCCGCGCAGTGAACTCCTGCCGGTATTAAACTTCGTCACCATGCCGGGATTAGTCGGTCCAATTTTAGGCCCCATGCTCGGCGGCTTGCTGGTGACCTACGCCAGCTGGCACTGGATTTTCCTGATCAACATTCCCATTGGCATCGCCGGCATCTTCTATGCGCGTAAGTACATGCCCGACTTCACCACGCCCAAACGCCGCTTTGATTTCTTCGGCTTCATCCTATTTGGGGTAGGTTTGGTGTTAATCTCGGTAGGTCTCGAACTCTTTGGCGAGCGCGTGGTGTCTTCATGGCAAGCCATTTTGGTGCTACTGAGCGGCATCGCGTTACTGCTTCTTTATATAGTGCACGCGCGTCGTCATCCGGCACCGCTGATCAATCTGCCGATGTTCAAAACCCGCACCTTTTCAGTCGGCATCATTGGCAATATCGCTTCGCGGCTGGGAACGGGTTGCATTCCCTTCTTAATGCCGCTGATGTTACAGGTTGGCTTTGGTTATCCGGCGATCATTGCCGGTTGCATGATGGGCCCGACGGCGATTGGCGCGCTGCTGGCCAAATCCACCGTCACACAGGTGCTGCGCCGCTTTGGCTACCGCAGGACGCTGGTTGCTATCACGGTCATCATCGGCATGCTAATCGCCACCTTCTCGCTGCAATCGCCTGGCGGCAGCGTGGTGATGTTGCTGGTTGCGCTGTTAATTTTGGGCATGGCGATGTCAACGCAGTTCACCGCCATGAACACCATAACGTTGGCAGATTTAAACGACGAGAACGCCAGCGCGGGCAACAGCGTGCTATCAGTGGTGCAGCAGTTGTCGATCAGCTTTGGCGTCGCCGTCAGCGCTGCGGTGCTGCGCTTCTATCAGGATTTCGAAACCACCACGGTGCAACAGTTCCATGCCACCTTCCTGACGATGGGCGTGATAACAGTGCTGTCAGCCTTTACCTTTATGCTGTTACGTTCGGGTGATGGTCGCAATCTGATTGCCAATCGCGATAAAAAGAGGAAAACCGCTTAAACCGAACCGCGCTCCACCAGCTCCGGCGTCAATACCAGCGTTTGCTGGCTGGCGTCGGGGTCACTCATGCGATGAATCAGCGTATCGATCGCCAGCTCGCCCAGTTCATCTTTCGGTTGGTGGATGGTGCTGAGCGGCGGCGTTAAATAGCGCGCCAGCTCGATATTGTCATAGCCCATTACCGCCATATCTTGCGGCACCTGCAATCCTGCCTGGAACAGCGCGTGATACACGCCAACCGCCATCGCATCGTTGCTGGTGAAAACTGCTTGCGGACGCACATCCAGCGCCAGCAAATGATTCATGGCATTAAAGCCGCCCTGAAACTCAAAATCGCCATCTACCACATAACCCGGCGGTACCGTCAGCCCGCTGTTGGCCATTGCCTGATGGAAACCTTCCAGACGTAAACGCGCCGGGGTTTTATCCTGCGGCCCCGCGATACAGGCAATGCGCGTGTAACCACGATCGATCAGATGTTGGGTAGCTAACTCACCGCCGAGCAGCGCGTTGTCCTGGATAATATCGCCGCGCCCTTCAAAAGGGGCCCAATCCATCATCACCATCGGCACGGAAGGGTAACGATTGAGGATCTCCGCCGATGGCAAGTGCGTTTCGGTGCACATCATTAACAAACCATCGACGCGCTTTTGCATCAGCGTTTCGAGGCTGCGATTCATGCGCTCCTCATCACCTTCGGTATTACACAGAATCAAGCTGTAGCCGCGCTCGTAGCAGCTGTTTTCCACGCCGCGTACCACTTCTGCATAGAACGGGTTGCTGCTGGCCGTCAGCAGCATGCCGATGGTGCGGGTTTGCTTGATCTTCAGGCTGCGTGCCAGCGCCGACGGCGCATAGTTCAGCTCGCGAATTGCCTGCTCCACCTTTTCCCGCACCTGCTCGCTAACAAAACGATTGTTATTGATGACATGAGAAACGGTGGAAGTTGAGACGCCCGCGAGGCGAGCGACATCTTTCATGGTAGCCAAGCGCTTAGCCCTGTTGT
The DNA here is from genome assembly GCA_966185695.1 of uncultured Pantoea sp. Lineage (GTDB taxonomy): Bacteria > Pseudomonadota > Gammaproteobacteria > Enterobacterales > Enterobacteriaceae > Pantoea. The sequence continues at coordinate 2,644 of CBIFUL010000005.1, forward strand.
TGCAGGAAGTCATCGATCTCAGTGCGCCACGGCACTGAGGGCTGCGCGCCCGGGCGCGTTACCGCAATCGCCGCCGCCGCGTGCGCAAAACGCAGCGCATTGTGCATGGCAACGCCTTCCAGCCGCGCGGTAATAAACGCGCCGTTAAAAGTATCGCCCGCGGCGATAGTATCAACCGCCTGCACGCTAAAGCCGGGAATACGTTCGCCCTGACCTTGCTCGCTTAGCCATACGCCGCGACGACCCAAGGTGATTAACACCGTATGAATACCTTTCGCATGCAGCACCTGCGCCGCGCGCGCCGCGTCTTCATCGCTGTTGACCGCAATGCCGGTGAGAATTTCCGCTTCGGTTTCATTTGGCGTGATGATATCGATCAGCGCCAACAATTCATCCGACAGCTGCGTGGCTGGTGCCGGATTCAAAATCACCTGCGTGGCGTTCGCGCGGGCAATTTTCGCGGCCGCCAGCACGCTTTCCAGCGGCGATTCCAGCTGCATTAGCAGCGCATCGGCCTCCGCGATCACCTGCTGGTGACGCGCCACGCAGATCGGCGTCAGCGCCGCGTTGGCACCGGAATAGATGCCGATATTATTTTCGCCTTCGCCATTCACGAAGATCATTGCCACGCCGGTGGCTTCATCCGCCACGGTTTCCACCGGCGCGGTATCAATTCGGTCTTGCTGCAACTGCTGGCGAATCCGCTCGCCAATGTCATCTGCGCCCACGCAGGCAATAAAGGCGATGTTCGCGCCTGCACGGCCAGCCGCCACCGCCTGATTGGCACCTTTGCCACCAAAGGCAATTTGATACTGCTTCCCGATCACCGTTTCGCCAGGACGCGGGAAGTGGTTGAGGTTAAGGATGTGATCGGCATTGATGCTGCCTAGAACGGCCAGTTTTGCGCTTGTGGTCATGGGGGAATCATCCAGAAAGTTGCGCCACCGGGAAGGTGGCGCGTTGCCCTGCTTTTCTTTGTTTCTTATTGAGTAACCAGCTTCAGGTCAACCGGATTTACCGCTTTGACCTTCTCGCCTTTCAATACTTTGTCAGCCGTCTGCACGCCGATCACACCGATTTTGTCTGGCATCTGCGCCACGGTGGCGGTCAGTTTACCGGATTCAACCGCTTTTACGCCGTCTGCGGTGCCATCAAAGCCCACCACCAGCACGTCGGTTTTACCGGCGGTTTGCAGCGCGCGCAGTGCGCCCAGCGCCATTTCGTCATTTTGCGCGAATACCGCTTGCACATCTGGATGCGCTTGCAGCAGGTTCTGCATCACGTTCAGCCCTTTTGTACGGTCGAAATCCGCTGGCTGGCTGGCCAGAATGCTGAATTTGTGCGCATCAGCAGCTTGCTTGAAGCCTTCGCCACGCTCACGCGCGGCAGAAGTACCAGCAATGCCCTGCAGCTCGATAATTTTGGCGCCGTCGCCCAGTTTTTTGGCGATGAAGTCACCCGCCATTTTGCCGCCAAAGCGGTTGTCAGAAGCGACGTGGCTCACCACGGTGCCTTGTGCCGCAACGCGGTCCAGGGTGATCACCGGGATATTTGCCTGGTTTGCCATCTTCACGGCATTACCCACCGCATCGGAATCCGTTGGGTTAATCAGCATCAGCTTGGTGCCACGCACGGTGAGATCCTGCACGTTTGCCAGCTCTTTCGCCGGGTTGTTCTGCGAATCCAGCACCACGAGGTTATAACCTAATTGGTCAGCTTCTTTCTGTGCGCCATCTTTCAGTGACACAAAGAACGGATTATTCAGGGTCGATACCACCAGCGCAATGGTGTCCTTTGCCATCGCGCCAGCACTGAGGGTGGCGCCAAGAATGACGGCCAAGGCAGTTAACTTTTTCATTTATAAATCCTGTGTGAAGGTCAGAGTTATTTACTGCTTTTGTTATCCACCAGCACCGCCAGCAGAATGACAACGGCTTTAACAATCATCTGGTAGTAAGACGACACGCCCATCAGATTCAGACCGTTGTTGAGGAAACCCAGAATCAAAGCACCGATCAGCGTGCCCATAATGCGGCCTTTACCGCCCGCCAAACTGGTGCCACCCAGCACCACTGCCGCAATCGCATCCAGTTCATAACCGGTGCCTGCCGTGGGCTGCGCGGATGAAAGGCGCGCAACTTCAATGGAACCGGCTAAGGCCGCCAGCATACCGCTCAGCGAATAGACGATAATTTTGACGCGGTTAACGTTGATGCCTGACAAGCGCGTGGCCGCTTCGTTGCCGCCCAGCGCATAGATGTAACGCCCCAAACGCGTGTGATGCAGCATGTACCACGCCAGCGCAAACACGATCACCATCAGCCAAACCGGCGTAGGAATGCCAAACGGGCGCCCAATACCGAACCAGCCAAACAGATCGGCGTTATCGCTAAAGCCGGTATTAATTGGGCTGCCGTTGGTATAAACCATGGTGACGCCGCGCAGCAGCAGCATCATCACCAGCGTAGCGATAAACGCCTGCACCTTACCGCGCGCCACAATCACGCCGGTCACGCCGCCGATTGCCGCGCCCAAGGCCAGCGAAGCCACTACCGCCACCAGCGCATTCACTTCGAATCCCACTATCGACGCCGCTACCGCGCCGGTCAGCGCTAACAGCGATCCCACCGATAAATCAATGCCGGAAGTCAAAATCACCAGCGTCATGCCCACCGCCATAATCGCGTTGACCGACGTCTGCTGCAGGATGTTGAACATGTTGGCAACGGTGAAGAAGTTCGGGCTTTGGCTGGCGACCACGGCGATCAACACAAGCAGTGCAATCAGTGATTTCTGCTCCAGCAGCCAGGCTTTGCTGAACCAGCGACGGCTGGCGGGTAAGGTTTGGGTGCTCATACAACTAACTCCTCGCTGTGTTGCTTACCGACTGCCGCCGCCATCAGGGATTCCTGGGTAGCCTGCTCACGGGAAAATTCGCCACTTAGATGGCCTTCATGCATCACCACAATGCGATCGCTCATGCCCAACACTTCCGGCATTTCTGACGACACCAAAATGATGCTCAGCCCTTCGGCTTTAAATTGGTTAATTAACTGATAGATCTCTTTTTTCGCACCCACGTCTACGCCGCGCGTAGGCTCATCCAGGATCAGCACGTCCGGGCGCGTCATCAATCCGCGTGCAATCGCCACTTTTTGCTGATTACCGCCAGACAGCAGACCAATCGGCTGCTCCATCGAAGGGGTTTTCACATTGAATAAGCGAATGAAATCGCCCACCGCCAGCTGCTCATCGGCGTGCTTGAGATTGCCTGCGGCGCGGCTGAAATAGCGTAACGCGGTCAGCGACATGTTCTCTTTCACCGACATGCCCAGTACTAAACCATCGCGTTTACGATCTTCGGAGATATAAACAATGCCGTTTGCCAGGCCGTCCTGCGGCGAACGGGTGAAGATTTCGCGGCCATTCAGCGTCACTTTGCCGCTGCTGCGCGGCAGGGCGCCGTACAGCACTTTCATTAATTCGGTGCGCCCGGCGCCCATCAAACCGGACACGCCAAGGATCTCGCCCTTGCGCAGCGTAAAGCTGACGTTATCCACGCCCGGCCCGCTGAGATTTTCCACCTGCAAGCGAATCTCGCCGGGTTGTTGATCGAGGCGCGGATATTGATCTTCCAGCTTGCGACCCACCATCATCTCGATCAGCCGCTCTTCGCTCAGATCGTTGACCGCGCGCTCGGCAATAAATTGGCCGTCGCGGAACACGGTAACGTCATCGCAAATTTCAAAGATCTCTTTCATGCGGTGCGAGATATAAACGATGCCGCAGCCTTGCGCTTTCAACTCGTTAATCACCCGGAACAGCGACAACGTTTCGGTATCGGTTAGCGCATCGGTCGGTTCATCCATAATGATGACTTTCGATTCGAAGCTCAGCACTTTGGCGATCTCGACCATTTGCTGATCGCCGATCGACAAATCGCCCACTAACGTGTGGCTGCTGAAGCGCAGGTTCAGGCGTGTTAATAAGGCATCCGCCTCGGCGTACATCTTTTTCCATTCGATGCGGCCAAAGCGGTTAACGAATTCACGACCGAGGAAGATGTTTTCTGCCACGGTAAGTTGCGGAATCAGGTTCAATTCCTGATGAATAATGCCGATGCCTGCTTCCTGCGACGCTTTGGGGCCAGAAAACACCACATTGTCACCCAGCCACTTCATAACACCGGCATCCATGCTGTAAATGCCGGTCAGCACTTTCATCATGGTGGATTTGCCCGCACCGTTTTCCCCCACCAGCGCCATCACGCGGCCGGGATACACCGCCAGCGATGCGCCGTTCAGCGCTTTTACGCCAGGAAAGGATTTTTCAATGCCTTGCAGTTGCAGTAACGGTTGCATAGCGGCCTCAGAAGGTCACGCCAGCACTCAGGATGACATTCGCATACGGAGAGCACTCTCCGCTGCGAATGACCGCCTGACTACGCTGAGTGTGTTGTTTGAATTGTTCATGGCTGGTGTAACTAATGGTGATGACATTCCCCTGGCGCTGTTGCAAGGCTTCGAGCACCGCGAGCAGTGCGCTGTGGAGCTGCGGATTATGCTGCACAATCTCTTCCGCCATCAGAGCGCTTTCGACCTGCATCTCCTGTGTGACAACATCGACCACCTGTAAAAATTCGGGCGTTCCCGGCGTTAACGCCAGATCGATGCGCTGCGGTCCTGCCGGAATTGGCAAGCCTGCATCAGCAATCGTCAGCGTATCGGTGTGGCCCAGGCGGGCAATCACATGTGAGAGTTCAGCGTTTAACAAGCGACCTTTTTTCATTTCATCCACTCCACAGCGAAACGTTTCGCTGATCGGGAGTGTATAAAATGCACATGGCAACTCAATGACGACATCACGGAAATGTGATCGCTATCGAAACGTTTCGCTTGTACCGGCAGAAATTTGAGTTTGGGGGGAATTGAGGAGCCGACTACGCGGCTCCATGGGGAGTATTACGGCAGTTTGCGTACTTGCTTGACGTCTAATTCGATGGAATTGAAGTCCTTATCCAGTTCACCGGTCAATTCAACCTGATCCTTTGGCGTGATGGTTAAACCGTTCCAGCGTTTATGGTCTATCTCTACCTCCATCGTGCCGCTGGCATCGCGGAACAGGTAATCTTCCTTACCGATCTGCTTTTCCAGCGTGCCGCGTACGGTGATCCAGCTGTCATCGCGCATATCTTCTGCCTGTTTCACCGTGACGACGCTGGCGCTGTTTGGCTGGAAGCCACCGCTTTTCACCTGCGCTGTAGGCGCATTAGGATCAACAAAGCCACCCTGTTGCGCAGCCAGAACCGGCGTTGCCGCCAACATGATTACCGCTAACAGTGCTGCTGTCTTCTTCATGATGTCACCTCTTGTCCATGAATGTGTGGTTTACGAAGGCCATTTCACCACAAGGTTCTTAACAGGATCTTAAGAAAACCCTCGACGCTAAAATTCATGAAAAATAGTCCATTTGACGTGATTATCGCTGTACAAGCGTAATTTCACTTCGTATAACTGCGCACATTAGCAGGAGGATATATGCGTATATTACTGATTGAAGACGACACGCTAATTGGTGACGGCTTAAAAGTCGGCCTGACCAAGTTGGGTTTTACCGTTGACTGGTTTGAATCGGGTGAAGCCGGATTCCAGGCCTTGGCCGCCGCTCCCTGGGATGCGGTGGTGCTGGATCTGTCGCTGCCCGAACGCGATGGGCTGGATATTTTGCGCCAGTGGCGACAGCAGGGACAGGATATACCGGTGCTGATCCTCACGGCACGCGACGCGCTCGACGAACGCGTGAAAGGCCTGCAGCTGGGCGCCGACGATTATCTCTGCAAACCTTTTGCGCTCAGCGAAGTGGCGGCACGCTTGCAGGCGCTCATCCGTCGCCGTCACGGCCAGCTACAGCCGGAACTCATCCACGGCAGCGTGGTGATGTCGCCCGGCAATCACAGCGTGCTGTGCAATGGCGAACCCCTGAGTTTAAAAAGTCGTGAAATGGCGCTGCTGGAGCTGTTCATGCGTAATCCTGGCCGCGTACTGACGCGCAGTCAGCTGGAAGAGAAGCTGTATAGCTGGGACGAAGATGTCTCCAGCAATGCGGTGGAAGTGCACATTCATCATCTGCGTAAAAAGCTCGGCAGCCAGTTTATTCGCACCGTACACGGCGTGGGTTACACCCTGGGAGCCGCTGAATGAGTCTGTTTTTGCGCCTCGCCATCGGTTTCGTGCTGCTGATTCTGGTGTGCGGCGGCCTTGCCAGCCTCAGTTCGTGGCATCAAACGCGCGACACGGTTAATGAACTGTTTGATACCCAACAAATGCTGTTCGCTAAACGGTTGATTGCGCTCGATCCCACGTCGCTTCACGAAGTGACGCTGCCCAAGACCAAAACGATTCTGCGTCATCATCGTGGCGATCAGGATGATGATGCGCTGGCGTTCGCCGTGTTCAGCGCCGACGGTCGCCTGCTCTTGAACGATGGCGAAAATGGTCGCGATTTGTTGTTTGACGATCGGCGCGACGGCTTCCGCGATGGGCATCTGCGCGGTGATAACGACAGCTGGCGCCTGCTGTGGCTGACTTCGGAAGATAAGCGTTATCGCGTGGTGGTTGGCCAGGAATGGGAGTATCGCGAGGATATGACGCGCGACCTGGCAATCAGCAGCCTGCTGCCGTGGCTGATCGCCATGCCATTTATGCTGCTGCTGCTGTTGGGATTAGTGTGGTTTGAGCTGCGTCCGCTGAAGCGCCTGACCGCGTCTTTACACCAGCGTGCGCCAGATGATGCCACGCCGCTGGCTGAAACGCGGCTGCCGCAGGAAGTGAAACCGCTGGTTGCCGCACTGAACGGTTTATTTAGCCGCATGGCGGAGCTGGTGCAGCGCGAGCGCCGTTTTACCTCCGATGCGGCGCATGAACTGCGCAGCCCGCTGGCGGCGTTACGCGTGCAGAGCGAAGTGATTCAGTTAGCCGATGACGATGAAGCGATGCGTAAACGCGCCCTGCAACAGCTGGACAGCGGCATTATGCGCGCCACGCGTTTGGTTGATCAGCTGCTGACGCTGTCGCGCGTTGAAGCCGACGATCTGCGCAGCGAGTTTCAACCGGTAGCGCTGGCGCCGCTGCTGCAAAATCTGCTGGCGGAACACTTTCCGCAGGCCGAGCAGCAAAACACCCATTTGCAGTTTGCCCGCCAGGCCGAACCGGTGATCAACGGTCACCCGCTGCTATTGGGTTTACTGGTGCGTAACTTGCTGGATAATGCGCTGCGCTATTCGCCAGCCGGAAGTGCGATTGAGATACAGCTGAATGCGCGTGCCATCATCATTGACGATAACGGGCCGGGCGTCAGCGCAGAGCAGCTGGCGCGGCTGGGTGAGCGCTTCTGGCGTCCGCCAGGCCAGGCGCAAACCGGTAGCGGATTAGGCTTATCGATTGTGAAGAACATTGCGCAGCTGCACGGCATTCGCGTGCTATTCAGCCAGTCGGCAAGCGGAGGATTGCGCGTCACCTTGAGCTGGTGACGCGCACGGCGTTAAATCTCGACCTGCGTTCCCAGTTCGATCACGCGATTGGGTGGGATTTCAAACTGATCCGGCGCGCGCAGCGCATTGCGTTGCAGCGCAAGGAACAGCTTGCCGCGCAGGCGTAAATACCATGGCCGATCGCCAATAATCAGCGACTCATGCGACATAAAGAAGGAGGTTTCCATCATGCGGCAGTTCAAACCTTCCAGGCCGCAGCGGTGGAAAATCTCCTCAACGTTAGGCGTTTCGCGCCAGCCGTAGTTCGCCACCACGCGCCAGAAGGTTGGCGACAGTTGTTCAATCGTCACGCGACGAACGTTATGTACGTAAGGCGCATCTTCGTTACGCAACGTCAGCAACACCACGCGCTCATGCAGCACTTTGTTATGTTTGAGGTTATGCAGCATCGCGAAGGGGATCACGTTAAGCGCGCGCGACATATACACAGCGGTGCCCGGCACGCGTACCGGCGGCGATTTCTCCAGCGAGGCGATCATCGCTTCGAGCGAATTACCGTGCTCATGCATACGACGCAGCAGGCGGAAGCGCTCGCTTTTCCAGGTGGTCATCACGATAAACATCGCTAACGCCAGCGTCAGCGGCAGCCAACCGCCAGAGAACACTTTCACCAGGTTCGCGGAGAACAGCGACACATCAATGCACAACATGCCCAGCAGAATCGTCACCACCAGATAACGGTTCCAGTGCCAGTTCTGAATAGCCACCGTAGAACAGAGAATCGCCGTTAGCACCATGGTGCCGGTGACCGCAATGCCGTAGGCCGCGGCGAGGTTGCTGGAGTGTTCAAAGCCGACAATAACAATCACGACCGAGAAATAGAGCAGCCAGTTAATCACCGGAATATAAATCTGACCCGACTCCTCTTCCGAAGTGTGCACGATGCGCATCGGCGGCAAATACCCGAGGCGTACCGCCTGACGCGTCAGCGAGAATACCCCGGAAATCACCGCCTGCGAGGCAATCACAGTCGCAAGCGTCGCCAAAATCAGCATGGGAATCAACATCCAATCCGGTGCCAGCAGGAAGAACGGGTTTTTGATCGCTTCGGGATGTCTGAGCAGCAGCGCGCCCTGGCCAAAGTAGTTGAGCACCAACGATGGCAGCACCACGATGAACCACGCCAGACGAATCGGGAATTTACCGAAATGGCCCATGTCAGCATACAGCGCTTCCACGCCGGTGATGGCCAGCACCACCGCGCCAAGCGCGAAGAAAGAGACGGTTTTGTATTGGATAAAGAAGTGCAGCGCCCAATAAGGATTCATGGCGTGTAGCACGTCGGGGTTAGCCAGGATACTGCGCGCGCCGAGCACCGCCAGCACGATAAACCACAGCAACATCACCGGCGCAAACAGCTTGCCGACCATGCCCGTGCCGTGTTTTTGAATCACAAACAGCAGCGTTAGCACCGCAATGGCCAGCGGCACGATGTAGGTATCCAGGCTCGGCGCAGCGATTTCCAGACCTTCAATCGCGGAAAGCACCGAAACCGCAGGCGTGATGACAACTTCACCATAGAAGAAGCTGCCGCCAATCAATCCCATGATCACCAGAATGGCCGTGGCGCGCGCGCCGGTGTGGCGTCCCGCCAGCGACATCAGGGTGAGAATTCCGCCTTCACCGGCGTTATCGGCCCGCATGACGTAGCTGATGTATTTCAGCGACACCACCAGGATGAGCAGCCAGAAGATCAGCGACAAAAAGCCAAAAACCGCTTCGCGTTCGACGCCAAAACCAAATTGACCAGAGAGACATTCACGCAAAGTATAGAGCGGGCTGGTGCCGATATCGCCATACACCACGCCAATCGCGGCGAGTGTGACTGCGCCAAGGGACTGTTTCTTATCCGAGCTCATAAGTTGTCTTTTGTTGGAGCCGATGGCGCAGTTGTCCGCGGCTCAAGCCATCAAAAAGCGCACAGTATGCACATATTCCCAAAAAAACCTACTCTTACAACCTGTCCTTTAAACGTCAACGACGCGCTTTTTCGCCGAAATTAGCGGCTAAAAACGGCTGCAAGCGGCGAGTTGTCTCGCATCAATCTTCTGAAACAAAAAAGCTGACGGCTATCAACGCTTTCAAGCATGATTATCAGTAGAGTATGCGCTCGCCAAAATATGACGGCACCAGGATCAAAAGGATAATGATGTGATTATGGCTCAACCCCATCTTTTGGCAGAAAGAATTTCTCGCCTCAGCAACGCCCTGGAGAAAGGGTTGTATGAACGCCATCATGCGATTCGTCTCTGCCTGCTGGCGGCATTAAGCGGCGAAAGTGTGTTTTTACTCGGGCCGCCGGGCATCGCCAAGAGTCTGATTGCCCGCCGCCTGAAATACGCCTTCCAGCACGCCCGCGCTTTTGAATACCTGATGACCCGTTTTTCTACCCCTGAAGAGGTGTTTGGCCCGCTGTCGATTCAGGCGCTGAAAGATGAAGGACGCTATCAGCGTTTGACCAAAGGCTATTTGCCGGATGCCGAAATCGTCTTCCTCGACGAAATCTGGAAAGCTGGCCCGGCGATCCTCAATACTTTGCTGACGGCCATCAACGAACGCCGCTTCCGCAATGGGGACAGCGAAGAAAAAATCCCGATGCGCTTGCTGGTCACCGCCTCCAACGAACTGCCGGAAGCCGATAGCGGTTTAGAAGCGCTGTATGACCGCATGCTGATTCGTCTGTGGCTGGACAACGTGCATGAGAAGCAGAACTTCCGCAGCATGCTGACCCACCAGCAGGACGAAAACGACAATCCGGTGACGGAAGCGCTGCGCATCAGCGATGAGGAGTATCATCAGTGGCAAAAAGGCATCAGCCAGGTCGACTTGCCGGATCATGTGTTTGAGCTGATCTATCAACTGCGTCAGCAGCTGGAAACCCTGCCGGATGCGCCCTATATCTCCGATCGCCGCTGGAAAAAAGCCATTCATTTGTTACAGGCCAGCGCCTTCTACAGCGGCCGCGTCAGCATTGCGCCAATCGATATCATTCTGCTGAAAGATTGCCTGTGGCACGATGTTGCCTCGATGAAGCTGCTGGATCGTGAAATCGACGTTCTGATGACACAACACGCGTGGCAGCAGCAGCCGCTGCTGCATAAATTGCAGCAGATCAAAGGCCGCCGTTTGGCGCTGCAACAGCAGCAAAGCGTGGCGCAGGCGCTGACGCTGGAGAAGCACAGCGGCATGTTCAGCCGTAAACCGCACTACGAATTACCCGCCGCAGTCACTGACGAACAGCTGACGTTAATGCTGCAACAGCCGCTCATGCTGCACGATATGCAGGTGACGCACATTCTGATTGGTCATGAAGCGCTGAACCAATGGTTGCTGAAGGGCGGAGAAATTCGCGGCAAGCTGAACGGCATTGGGTTCGGACAAACGCTCGATCTGCTGGTGGATACGCATCATTGCCTGACGCTGCGCGATGTCAGCCTGCAATCGACGCGCTTAACGCTACCGGGCGCCAGCAGCAGCAGCGAAATGCCGCAGGAAATTGTCGATGAATATGAAGCCTTAGAGACGCAGTTGCGCGCGCAGCGCACGCTGTTCAGCCAACATCAGCGCTGTTTGTTTATCAGCGATGATTGGTTGGCGCGCATTGAAACTAGCCTGCAAGACGTGGCCGAACAGCTGAAACAGGCGCGAAAATGATCTCGCTGGAGACGCTGAGTACGCTGTTATCGATTGGCGAAACCGAGTTAATCGAAGAGCTGATTTTAGTGCTGCTTGCGTCGCCACAGTTAGCGCTGTTTTTTGAGAAGTTTCCCCGCCTGAAACAGGCATTGATGCGCGATCTGCCGCGCTGGCGTGCCGAAATCGCCGAGCAAATCCGAACGACGCCGGTGCCCGAAGCGCTGGCACAGGAGTTTCAGCTGTTTCAGCAGATGCAGCTGCTGAGTTCAGCCGATTTCTCCCGCCAACTTCCCACGATTATGACGCAGCTGAAAAGCCTGCCGTCGCCCTTTGTCGAAGAAGCCAGCAAGCTGCTGCAGCACAATGAAAGCGAGCAGCTCAGCAATGCGCAGCACACGCTGTTCCTGCAACGCTGGCGACTCAGCTTGACGCTGCAAACGTTAACGCTAAACGAAACCATTCTGGAAGAGCAGCGCGAACGCTTAATGGCGGAACTGCAACAGCGCATGGCGATCAGCGGCCAGCTCGCGCCGATTCTCACCGATGACGATGAAGCCGCGGCCGGGCGCTTGTGGGATCTAAGTAAAACGTCGCTGCAACACGGCGACTACGAACTGATCGTGCAATACGGTGACTTCCTCGCGCAGCAGCCAGAACTGATGAAACTGGCGCAGCAGCTGGGCCGCAGTCGCGAAGCCAAATCGGTGCCGTCGCAGGACGCACCAATGGAAGAGTTTCATCAGCTGGTGCGTGCGCCCGATAACGTGCCGGAAGAGGTCAGCGGTCTTCATCAAAGCGACGACGTATTGCGTTTGCTGCCGCCGGAGCTGGCGGCGCTGAGCATCAGCGAGCTGGAGCTGGAGTTCTACCGTCGGCTGGTGGAGAAGCGCCTGCTGACTTACCGCTTGCAGGGCGATGCGTGGCACGAAAAAATCACGCTGCGGCCGGTCAGCCATCAGCAGCATGAAGCGCAGCCGCGTGGTCCTTTCATTGTTTGTGTTGATACATCGGGATCAATGGGTGGCTTCAACGAACGCTGCGCCAAAGCGTTTTGCCTCGCCCTGCTGAAAGTGGCGCTGGCCGATAAACGTCGCTGCTACATCATGCTGTTCGCGCATGAGGTGATCGGCTATGAACTCACCGCTGAGAACGGCATTGAGCAGGCGATCCGCTTTCTCAGCCAACGTTTTCGCGGCGGCACCGATCTGGCCGCCTGCCTCGCCGCCGTGGTGCAACGTATGGAAGGCAGCATGTGGGATGAAGCCGATGCCGTGGTGGTGTCGGATTTCATCGCCCAACGGCTGCCTGAGGAGACCATCAACGCCATCAAACACCGTCAGCACCATCACCAGCAGCGTTTCCATGCGGTGGCCATGTCGCTGCACGGCAAACCGGGGATTTTGCGCATTTTCGACCACATCTGGCGCTTTGATACCGGCTTAAAAAGCCGTCTGCTGCGCCGCTGGAAGCGCTAATTCATCTGGCGGAAATGCTTATTTGCTATAGTCATGAGTTCGCATACTGAGCATCTGGAGCATCTCGTGACCACCGCCCAACTTCCAACACCAACCCGCACCGTGCAGCTCTCCGGTCAAAACGCCGAGCAAAAAAGAGCCGAACTGCTGGCCTATTTCACCCAGACCTGGGAACTGTATGAAAGTCTGTTTGATTGCCTCAGTGATGAGCGCGCCTATTTCAATAAAGCCATTTCACTTCGCCATCCGCTGATCTTCTATTTTGGTCATACCGCCACTTTCTATATCAACAAGCTGATGGCCGGGCGCTATCTGGAACATCGCGTGGACGATCGCATCGAAGCGATGATGGCAATTGGCGTGGACGAGATGAGCTGGGACGATCTCAACGACAACCACTACGCGTGGCCAACGGTGGCGGAAGTGCGCGACTATCGCGGCAAAGTGAAAACGTTGGTCAGTGAGTTTATTCGTACCATGCCGCTGGAGCTGCCAATCGGGTGGGAAAGCCCGGCGTGGGTGGTGTTGATGGGCATCGAGCATGAGCGTATTCATCTGGAAACCTCCAGCGTGTTGATCCGCCAATTGCCGATTGAGTGGGTTAAGGCGCAGCCACATTGGCCGGTTTGTCCGCAGGCGCGCCACGATCGCGCAGCCGTACCGGCTAATACGCTGATCGCTCTGCCGGGCGGCCGCGTGCAACAGGGTAAAACCGATGACACTTACGGTTGGGATAATGAATACGGTCATCAACTCACTGAGCTCAAACCCTTTAAGGCCAGCAAAATGCTGGTCAGCAATGCCGAGTTTTACCGCTTTGTCGCAGCCAACGGCTACAACGAGCAGCGCTGGTGGGACAGCGAAGGTTGGGGCTGGCGCGAATTTTCTCAGGCGCAGATGCCCACGTTTTGGTTGGGCGATCTTCAGCAACCCGATCGGCTAACACTGCGTTTGATGACAGAAGAGGTCGCCATGCCGTGGGATTGGCCGGTCGAAGTGAATCAGCTGGAAGCCGCGGCGTTCTGCCGCTGGCTGGCGGAAGAAACGGGCAAATCTATTCAGCTGCCGTGCGAAGCCGAATGGGCGCAGCTGCGCGAACAGGTTAGCGGCGATCAGCCGGATTGGAGCGCGGCGCCGGGCAACATCAATCTGGCGTATTGGGCATCGAGCAGCCCGGTCGATCGCTTTGCCCAGGGTGAATTTTACGACATCGTCGGTAACGTCTGGCAATGGACCACAACGCCAACCCACGGTTTTGAAGGCTTTAAGGTGCATCCGCTGTATGACGATTTCTCTACGCCGACGTTCGACGGCAAGCATGCACTGATCAAAGGCGGCAGCTGGATCTCCACCGGCAACGAAGCGCTGAAATCGGCACGTTACGCCTTCCGCCGCCACTTCTTCCAGCACGCCGGTTTTCGCTATGTAGTGTCATCACATGAAGAGAGCATGGCGCTCAATCCCTATGAAACCGACAGCATGGTGTCGCAGTATCTCGATTTCCAATACGGCCCCAGCTATTACGGCGTGCCCAATTACGCTGCCGCGCTGGTTGAACACCTGCTGCCGCACTGTAGTGCGCGCGGTAACGCGTTGGATATTGGCTGCGCCACCGGCCGCGCCAGCTTTGAATTGGCACGCCATTTCACGGCTGTAACCGGGATGGATTATTCAGCGCGCTTTATTGATGTGGCGCTACAGCTGACATCCGGCGAGGATTTCCGTTACGTGGTGCCGGAGGAAGGTGAGCTGGTGGAGTATCGTCAGGTACGACTGAAGGAGTTTGGTTTCGACAGCCAGCAGGCGCAGCGCATTCAGTTTGTGCAAGGCGACGCCTGTAACCTGAAGCCGCAAGCGGATCATTACGATCTGGTGCTGGCCTCAAACTTGATCGATCGTCTGCGTCAGCCAAAACGCTTCCTGCAGGATATTACGCCCATGATCCGCAGCGGCGGCCTGCTGGTGTTGTCGTCGCCGTACACCTGGCTGGAGGATTTCACGCCGAAGGAGAATTGGCTGGGCGGCGTGCGCGAGAATGGCGAAGCGCTCACCACGTATCAAGCGCTGCAGCGCTTGCTGCGCGAGGCGTTTGAGGAGGTGGCCGCACCGCTCGACGTGCCATTTGTGATTCGCGAGACGGCGCGTAAATTCCAGCATACTCAAGCGCAGGTCACCTTCTGGCGGAAGCGCTAAAAAGCGTGCAGGCAGCGGCATGCCCGCTGTCTGCACCTTGCCTGCACCGCTAATTTCCTGCACATTCTCCTTTATTCATAGAAGAAGAACTTAACGAGGATGGAAATGGCGGATCACCTTCAGCTGGATAATTTGGATCGCGGTATTTTGAATGCGCTGCTGGAAAATGCGCGCACCGCGTATGCCGAGCTAGCGAAACAGTTTAACGTCAGTCCTGGCACCATTCATGTACGCGTGGAGAAGATGCGTCAGGCGGGCATTATTTTGGGCACGCGCGTGGAGATCGATCCGCGTCAGCTTGGCTTTGATGTTTGCTGTTTTATCGGCATTATCCTGAAAAGCGCCCGCGATTATCCGGCGGCACTCAGCAAGCTGGAAGCGCTGGATGAAGTGGTGGAAGCCTGGTACACCACCGGTCACTACAGCATCTTTATTAAAGTGATGTGCCGTTCGATTGATGCGCTGCAACAGGTGTTGATCAACAAGATCCAAACCATTGACGAAATTCAGTCCACCGAAACCCTGATCTCGCTGCAAAACCCGATCATGCGCACCATCAAGCCGTGATCCTCTCCCTACTTGTGCACAAACTTATCCCAGACAGATCGCGCGCCCGGCGCGACTTGTCGCCTGATGCTTTCTACTATTAACCCTGTTTTCCACAGGTGGATCACGGCTTGATCACAGCGTACAATGCTCGCCTTTAGTGCGGGAGAGCATCATGGCCGATATTACGTTAATCAGTGGAAGTACCCTTGGCAGCGCCGAATATGTTGCTGAACATTTGGAAGAAAAACTGCAAGAAGCAGGCTACTCCACCGAAGTCCTACACGGCCCGGAGCTTGATGAGCTGGCGCAGGAAGGTATCTGGCTGATTGTCACCTCCACGCACGGTGCCGGCGAACTGCCCGACAACCTGCTTCCTTTATATGAAGCGCTGCAAGAGACGCAGCCGGATCTTTCTGGCGTGCGTTATGGCGCAGTTGGCATCGGCAATCATGAATACGATCTGTTCTGCGGCGCAATCAAGCTGCTGGAAGAACAGTTGAGCCAGCTGGGCGCGAAACGCATTGGCGATCGCCTGGAGATCGACGTTCTGGAACATGAGATCCCGGAAGACGCTGCTGAAGTGTGGGTTGCCAGCTGGAAAACCCAGATTTAACACGATCCTTTGTGGTTGGGGATCGGGAAAAGCGTACGATCCCCAGCTGATTAATCTGTATTTATGTTTTTTTCATGCCACAGACTGTGGATAACATAGGCTTAATCTTGCGTATAACCGGTAGTTATCCCAAGAACAACTGCTGATGCTTTTTTAATCTGTGCATAACTCCCCGTTTTGATCCCAGCTTATACGGATCAGGATCACCGATCATTCACAGCAAGCGATCCTCGCTAATCGCCTGTAAATGTTCTGCTTTTCCGGGTTATCAACAGATAAGGTCGATCCTAATAAGAGATCTAATAGGAAGATCATATAAAAGAATAAAGATCCTTTCTTTTAAACCGCAGGATCCCGCGGCTTTCGCAGCAGACAGAATTTCAGTAGAATCCACCGCCCAGGGCGACGATCCCTGTCCGAACACTTACGAGGAACCACTTCATGTTTTATCCAGATCCTTTTGACGTCATCGTAATCGGTGGTGGTCATGCGGGCACAGAAGCCGCCATGGCGGCAGCCCGAATGGGTCAGCAAACGCTGTTACTCACCCATAACATTGATACGCTTGGACAAATGTCCTGCAACCCAGCGATCGGTGGTATCGGCAAGGGACATCTGGTGAAGGAAGTGGATGCCTTAGGCGGTTTGATGGCGACGGCAATTGACCAAGCCGGTATTCAGTTTAGGATACTAAACGCGAGTAAAGGGCCTGCGGTACGCGCTACGCGTGCTCAGGCAGACCGCGTGCTGTATCGTCAGGCGGTACGCACTGCGCTGGAGAATCAGCCGAACCTGATGATCTTCCAGCAGGCGGTTGACGATCTCATCGTGGAAAACGATCGCGTGGTTGGCGCGGTAACGCAGATGGGGCTGAAGTTCCGCGCGAAAAGCGTGGTGCTAACCGTCGGCACTTTCCTTGACGGCAAAATTCACATTGGCCTGGATAACTACAGCGGTGGCCGTGCTGGCGATCCGCCGTCCATTCCGCTGGCAAAACGCCTGCGTGCTTTACCGCTGCGCGTGAATCGCTTGAAAACCGGTACGCCGCCGCGCATTGATGCACGCACCATCGATTTTTCAGTGCTGACGCCACAGCATGGCGATACGCCAATGCCGGTATTTTCGTTCATGGGCAATGTGGCGCAACATCCGCAACAAGTTCCGTGCTGGATTACGTATACCAACGAACAAACACATGATGTGATCCGCAATAACCTCGATCGCAGCCCAATGTATGCCGGGATCATCGAAGGGATCGGACCACGTTATTGTCCTTCGATCGAAGATAAAGTGATGCGTTTTGCCGATCGCAACGCGCATCAGATCTTCCTTGAACCGGAAGGACTGACCAGCAACGAGATTTACCCGAACGGTATCTCCACCAGCCTGCCTTTTGACGTGCAGATGCAGATCGTCCGTTCGATGAAAGGTCTGGAAAACGCGAAGATCGTGCGTCCGGGTTATGCCATCGAGTATGACTTCTTCGATCCGCGCGATTTGAAACCCACGCTGGAGAGCAAATTTATTCACGGCCTGTTCTTTGCTGGACAGATCAACGGCACCACTGGCTACGAAGAAGCCGCCGCGCAAGGTTTGCTGGCTGGCTTAAACGCCGCGCGTGCATCTGCGGACAAAGAAGGCTGGGCACCGCGTCGCGATCAAGCTTATCTCGGTGTGCTGGTCGACGATCTCTGCACGCTCGGCACCAAAGAACCCTATCGCATGTTTACCTCGCGTGCGGAATACCGCTTGATGCTGCGTGAAGATAATGCCGATCTGCGTTTGACCGAAGCGGGTCGTGAATTGGGCCTGGTTGATGATGCGCGCTGGGCACGCTACAACCAGAAGCTCGAAACCATTGAGCAGGAACGCCAGCGTCTGCGCGATTTGTGGGTACACCCGAAATCCGACAACGTCGCCGAGGTGAATACCGTGATCAGCGCACCGCTCACCAAAGAAGCCAGTGCGGAAGATCTGCTGCGTCGGCCAGAAATGAGCTATGACCTGCTGATGACGCTGCCAAGCTACGGCCCGGCATTGCAGGATGCAGAAGCCGCAGAGCAGGTTGAGATTCAGGTCAAATACGAAGGTTACATTGCACGCCAGCAGGAAGAGATTAATCGCCAGCAGCGTAATGAAAACACCCTGCTGCCGGTCGATCTCGATTATCGTCAGGTGAACGGTTTGTCAAATGAGGTGATCGCTAAACTCAACGATCACAAGCCAACCTCAATTGGTCAGGCTTCGCGCATTTCGGGCATCACGCCTGCCGCGATCTCAATTCTGCTGATTTACCTGAAAAAACAGGGCCTGCTGCGTAAAAGCGCCTGATAGACTTTGGGGCGAGATAACTCGCCCCGTTAATGGAATCCTCGCTGTGATTAACAAACTCTCCGCGCTGCTAGATGCGGCAAAAATTTCCCTTACCGATCAACAAAAACATCAGCTGGTTGGCTATGTTGAGCTGCTGCACAAATGGAACAAAGCTTATAACCTGACGTCGGTGCGCGATCCGCAGCAGATGCTGGTGCGTCACATTCTCGACAGCGTGGTGGTTGAGCCACATCTGCAGGGTGAGCGTTTTATTGATGTGGGGACGGGGCCAGGTTTACCGGGCATTCCGTTGGCGATTGTCCGCCCGCAGGCGCATTTTACGTTGCTGGATAGCTTGGGCAAACGCGTGCGTTTCTTGCGTCAAGTGCAGCATGAGTTAGGGCTCACTAACGTCACGCCAGTACAGAGCCGCGTGGAGGATTTTCCCTCAGAGCCGCCCTTTGATGGCGTTATCAGCCGCGCTTTTGCCTCGCTGGAAGATATGCTGAACTGGTGCCACCATTTACCGGGCTCGCAAGGACGTTTCTATGCGTTAAAAGGTGTGCGTCCTGATGATGAGATTTCTGCCTTACCAGCGGGCTTTGCAGTGGAGAAAATTCAGCCATTGCAGGTACCCGAATTGGAGGGTGAACGCCACCTGGTGATAATTACGCGTCAGTAGTCCTAAAAAAGGTGTGGATTTAAGTTAATCGCTGGCGTTTGCCTTAGCGATCAGACTGCATAAAAAATCAGCAATTGAACATTTTCGGTCAATGGCTTTTTATTCGCTAAGGCAGGGAAGGGGAGTTAACATTCGCCGCGGAAATTATCCGAAAAGCCCTGTTACATTTAACGTTTAATTCACATTTTTTTATCAGTTAGATCACGTATGACGCTGTATTTACTTGGCCGGATAATCACTTTAGAAAATATATCCCTGTAATAAATCGGCGTACGTAATATCAGTTTTAGGATTTTATGGGCTTGCATGATGTCAATAGCATGTTTTCATCGCAAATCACGGCATTGAGTCTTTTATTAAATTATAGCTATCTGATTAGTAATGTTTTTTAGCGCCCAATAAATTTTAAAATTCATATTGATTACAAATTCGATGCAGGACGCAGTGCTTATAATGTGATCTAAAGCACGCTTTAAAAGCAAGTCTCCAGGGCAATTTCAAGGTTTCAGCGAAGCATTGCCTGAAGATGATGTTTTAAAAAATAGACCTTCAGAAAGAAATTTAAATAATTGTTCACCTTTTCGCTACTTACTGATTGAAATCGCAGGTCGCACCCGTATAATTTGCACGGCTTTTGCTGCTTGACTCAAATGAGTAAAGGCAGTCTTATACGACACGCGACATACCCCGTTCGGGGCAGGAGAGTTCAACGTCATGTCAGTGTCTCTTTATAGTGCAAAATTAGCCCGAACCGTGCTGATCATTCAGTTGGTGACCTTGGTCATCATCGGTGCGCTTTTTGCCCTGAAAGAATTGACGTGGGGTGCCTCTGCCATCGCAGGTGGACTGGCAGCCTGGCTGCCAAATGTGTTGTTTATGTTTTTAGCCTGGCGCCTGCAAGATCAAACACCGGCTAAAGGACGTGTCGCCTGGAGTTTCGCCCTCGGTGAAGTTCTTAAGGTGTTTGCCACGGTTATTTTTCTCGTTGTGGCGTTGGGTGTGCTTGGGGCAGTTTTCTGGCCACTTGCAATCACCTGGTTATCGGTGCTGGTGGTCCAAATCGTTGCACCGGCTGTAATTAACAACAAAGGGTAAGAGGCATCATGGCCGCAGGAGAAATCTCAACGCCGCAGGAATACATAGGACATCATCTGACGCATCTTCAGATGGACCTGCGTACTTTCGAGCTGGTGAATGCACACGACGCGCCAGCAACATTCTGGACGTTAAACCTGGACTCCATGTTTTTCTCTGTTGCACTGGGAGTATTATTCCTTGTGTTGTTCCGCAGCGTGGCGAAAAGCGTCACCAGCGGCGTGCCAGGGAAAATGCAGGCGGCTATCGAGCTGGTTGTCGGCTTTGTTGATAGCAACGTTCGCGACATGTACCACGGTAAAAGTAAAGTTATCGCCCCGCTGGCTCTGACAATTTTTGTCTGGGTCTTCCTGATGAACTTCATGGATCTGCTGCCAATCGACCTGCTGCCATATATTGGTGAGCACGTATTGGGGTTACCGGCGCTGCGCGTCGTACCGTCTGCAGACGTGAACATCACGCTATCTATGGCGTTGGGCGTATTTATTTTGATTCTGTTCTACAGCATCAAAATGAAAGGCATTGGCGGCTTCACCAAAGAGCTGACGCTGCAGCCTTTTAATCACCCGATCTTCATCCCAATCAACCTGATTCTTGAAGGTGTTAGCCTGCTGTCTAAACCGGTTTCACTCGGTCTGCGACTGTTCGGCAACATGTATGCGGGTGAGCTGATCTTTATCCTGATTGCCGGTCTGCTGCCGTGGTGGTCGCAGTGGGTGCTGAATGTGCCATGGGCCATTTTCCACATCCTGATTATTTCGCTGCAGGCTTTCATTTTCATGGTCCTCACGATTGTCTATCTGTCGATGGCATCTGAAGAACATTGATTTTTTTATCTCAACACTAAGCTTTTAACTGAAACAAACTGGAGACTGTCATGGAAAACCTGAATATGGATCTGCTGTACATGGCTGCCGCTGTGATGATGGGTCTGGCGGCAATCGGTGCTGCGATCGGTATCGGCATCCTCGGAGGTAAATTCCTGGAAGGCGCAGCGCGTCAGCCGGATCTGATCCCTCTGCTGCGTACGCAGTTCTTTGTTGTAATGGGTCTGGTGGATGCAATCCCGATGATCGCTGTTGGTCTGGGTCTCTACGTGATGTTTGCTGTCGCCTAAAGCCTGTAGCCGTGGTTCACTCATGGCACGCAGTGTGATGAGGAACGGATTCTGCCGTTTATCGCTGATAGCGGCAGAGCAAGTTAACTTAATAAGAGGCATTGTGCTGTGAACATTAATGCAACAATCCTCGGCCAGGCCATCGCGTTCATTCTGTTTGTCGCGTTTTGCATGAAGTACGTATGGCCGCCGATCATGGCTGCCATCGAAAAGCGCCAGAAAGAAATCGCTGACGGCCTTGCTTCTGCTGAGCGCGCGAAGAAAGATTTAGATCTCGCGCAGGCCAATGCGACCGACCAGTTGAAGAAAGCCAAAGAAGACGCTCAAGTCATTATCGAGCAGGCGAACAAACGCCGCGCTCAGATTCTCGACGAAGCGAAAACCGAAGCTGAGACTGAACGTAACCGTATCGTGGCGCAGGCGCAGGCAGAAATCGAAGCCGAGCGTTCACGTGCCCGTGAAGAGCTGCGTAAGCAAGTCGCGTTGCTGGCATTAGCTGGCGCCGAGAAAATCATCGAACGTTCCGTGGATGAAGCTGCTAACAGCGACATCGTTGATAAACTGGTCGCTGAACTGTAAGGAGGGAGGGGCTGATGTCTGAACTGATTACTGTAGCTCGCCCCTACGCCAAAGCAGCTTTTGACTTTGCTGTTGAGCATCAAAGCATCGATCGCTGGCAAACTATGCTGGCGTTTGCCGCAGAAGTGGCTCGCAACGAACAGATGGCAGAACTCCTTTCCGGTGCTATCGCGCCGGAAGCGTTATCTGCTTCTTTCAATGCAGTGTGTGGCGATCAACTTGATGAACCCGCTCAAAACCTGATTAAGGTGATGGCGGAAAACGGACGTTTGACAGCGCTTCCAGCGGTACTGGAACAGTACATCCAACTGCGTGACGCTTATGAAGCGACAGCCGAAGTGGATGTGATTTCTGCCAGTACGCTGAGTGACAGTCAGCTGACTAAAATCAGCGCCGCGATGGAAAAACGTCTGTCACGCAAAGTTAAGCTGAATTGCAAAATTGACAAGTCTGTAATGGCAGGTGTGGTTATCCGAGCGGGTGACCTGGTCATTGATGGTAGCGTACGCGGCCGTCTTGATCGTCTGGCAGACGTCTTGCAGTCTTAAGGGGACTGGAGCATATGCAACTGAATTCCACCGAAATCAGCGAACTGATCAAGCAGCGCATTGCTCAGTTCAATGTCGTGAGTGAAGCTCACAACGAAGGTACTATTGTTTCTGTAAGTGACGGTATCATCCGCGTACACGGCCTGGCCGATGTCATGCAGGGTGAGATGATTGCCCTGCCGGGTAACCGTTACGCTATCGCCCTGAACCTCGAGCGTGACTCGGTTGGTGCAGTGGTGATGGGTCCTTACGCTGACCTCGCCGAAGGCATGAAGGTTAAGTGTACTGGCCGTATTCTTGAAGTACCGGTAGGCCGTGGCCTGCTGGGCCGCGTGGTGAACACCCTGGGTGCACCAATCGACGGTAAAGGCGCTATCGACAACGACGGCTTCTCGCCGATCGAAGTGATTGCACCTGGCGTTATCGATCGTCAGTCCGTTGACCAGCCTGTACAGACCGGTTACAAATCTGTCGATGCGATGATTCCAATCGGCCGTGGCCAGCGTGAGCTGATCATCGGTGACCGTCAGACCGGTAAAACCGCAATGGCGATCGATGCGATCATCAACCAGCGCGATTCCGGCATCAAATGCGTTTACGTTGCTATCGGTCAGAAAGCTTCTACCATCGCTAACGTGGTGCGTAAGCTGGAAGAACACAACGCGCTGGCTAACACCATCGTTGTGGTTGCAACCGCATCTGAGTCTGCTGCTCTGCAATACCTGGCACCATACGCCGGTTGTGCGATGGGCGAATACTTCCGTGACCGCGGTGAAGACGCGCTGATCGTATACGATGACCTGTCTAAGCAGGCTGTTGCTTACCGTCAGATTTCTCTGCTGCTGCGCCGTCCACCAGGCCGTGAAGCATTCCCTGGCGACGTGTTCTATCTCCACTCTCGTTTGCTGGAGCGTGCATCACGCGTGAGCGCTGACTACGTTGAACGCTTCACCAATGGTGCAGTGAAAGGCCAAACCGGTTCTCTGACCGCGCTGCCAATCATCGAAACTCAGGCGGGTGACGTTTCTGCGTTCGTTCCGACCAACGTAATCTCGATTACCGATGGTCAGATCTTCCTGGAATCCAACCTGTTCAACTCCGGTATTCGTCCGGCAGTTAACCCGGGTATCTCCGTATCCCGTGTTGGTGGCGCTGCGCAGACCAAGATCATCAAGAAACTGTCCGGTGGTATCCGTACCGCGCTGGCACAGTATCGTGAACTGGCTGCGTTCTCTCAGTTCGCATCCGATCTGGACGAAGCAACCCGTAAACAGCTGAGCCACGGTCAGAAAGTGACCGAGCTGCTGAAACAGAAACAGTATGCGCCAATGTCCGTTGCGCAGCAGGGTCTGGTGCTGTTTGCTGCTGAGCGCGGCTTCCTGAACGACGTTGAACTGGCGAAAATCGGCAGCTTCGAAGCCGCTCTGCTGGCGTACGCCGATCGCGAACACGCTGAGCTGATGGCTGAAATCAACCAGGCGGGTAACTACAACAACGATATCGAAGCGAAGCTGAAAAGCCTGCTCGAAACGTTTAAAGCAACCCAGTCCTGGTAATGTCTGGCGGCTTGTCTGAAAAGGCAGGCCGCAAGGCTTTGAGGAGAAGCTAATGGCCGGCGCAAAAGAAATACGTACCAAGATCGGAAGCGTAAAAAATACGCAGAAGATCACCAAAGCGATGGAAATGGTCGCCGCCTCCAAAATGCGTAAAACGCAGGAACGCATGGCGGCCAGCCGTCCGTATGCAGATACCATGCGCAAAGTGATTGGTCACCTTGCACTGGGTAATCTGGAATACAAGCACCCTTACCTGGATGAGCGCGACGTTAAGCGCGTCGGCTACCTGGTCGTTTCGACTGACCGCGGGCTTTGTGGTGGTTTGAACATTAACCTGTTCAAAAAATTGCTGGCTGAAATGAAAGGCTGGGCAGACAAAGGCGTTCAGAGCGATCTGGCAATTGTCGGTTCTAAAGGCGTTTCATTCTTCGGCTCTGTCGGTGGTAACGTCGTGGCTCAGGTTACCGGCATGGGCGATAAGCCTGCGCTGTCCGATCTGATCGGCCCGGTAAAAGTTATGCTGCAGGCCTACGATGAAGGCCGTATCGACAAGCTGTATATCGTCAGCAACAAGTTTAACAACACCATGTCTCAGACTCCGACCATTACCCAACTGCTGCCGTTACCGCCAGCGGAAGGTGAAGAAGAGATGAAGGCGAAGACCTGGGATTACCTGTACGAACCCGATCCGAAGGCGCTGCTCGATACGCTGCTGCGTCGTTATGTCGAATCGCAGGTTTATCAGGGTGTGGTGGAAAACCTGGCCAGTGAGCAGGCCGCGCGTATGGTAGCGATGAAAGCCGCAACCGATAACGGCGGAAACCTGATCAAAGAGCTGCAGTTGGTCTACAACAAAGCTCGTCAGGCCAGCATCACCCAGGAACTTACCGAGATCGTCTCGGGAGCCTCCGCGGTTTAACCAGGCATATATCCTGTCGCCTGAGCGCGGCCGGATATTCTCGTATTAGGTAGAGGATTCAAGATGGCAGCTGGAAAGATTGTCCAGATTATCGGCGCCGTAGTTGACGTCGAATTCCCTCAGGACGCGGTACCACAGGTATACAGCGCTCTCGAGGTTAAGAATGGTGATACTCGTCTGGTGCTGGAAGTTCAGCAGCAGCTGGGTGGTGGCGTAGTACGTACTATCGCCATGGGTTCTTCTGACGGCCTGAAGCGCGGTCTGGAAGTAATCGATCTGAAAAAACCTATTCAGGTTCCGGTTGGTAAAGCGACCCTTGGCCGTATCATGAACGTGCTGGGCGAGCCTATCGACATGAAAGGCGACCTGACAGAAGAAGATGGCAGCGCAGTAGAGGTCTCCTCTATTCACCGCGCCGCGCCTTCCTATGAAGATCAGTCAAACTCGCAGGAACTGCTGGAAACCGGCATCAAGGTTATCGACCTGATGTGTCCGTTCGCTAAGGGCGGTAAAGTCGGTCTGTTCGGTGGTGCGGGCGTAGGTAAAACCGTAAACATGATGGAGCTGATCCGTAACATCGCGGCTGAGCACTCAGGTTATTCGGTCTTTGCTGGTGTGGGTGAGCGTACTCGTGAGGGTAACGACTTCTACCACGAAATGACTGACTCCAACGTTATCGATAAAGTAGCGCTGGTGTATGGCCAGATGAACGAGCCGCCGGGTAACCGTCTGCGCGTAGCACTGACCGGTCTGACCATGGCGGAAAAATTCCGTGATGAAGGTCGTGACGTTCTGCTGTTCATCGACAACATCTACCGTTATACCCTGGCAGGTACTGAAGTATCTGCACTGCTGGGTCGTATGCCATCTGCGGTAGGTTATCAGCCAACGCTGGCTGAAGAGATGGGTGTGCTGCAGGAGCGTATTACCTCCACCAAGACTGGTTCAATCACCTCCGTACAGGCCGTTTACGTTCCTGCGGATGACCTGACTGACCCGTCTCCGGCAACCACCTTTGCTCACTTAGACTCAACGGTTACGCTGAGCCGTCAGATCGCCTCTCTGGGTATCTACCCGGCCGTTGACCCGCTGGACTCTACCAGCCGTCAGCTGGATCCGCTGGTTGTCGGTCAGGAACACTATGATGTTGCGCGTGGCGTACAGTCACTGCTGCAGCGTTATCAGGAACTGAAAGACATCATCGCCATCCTCGGTATGGATGAGCTGTCTGAAGAAGACAAACTGCTGGTGGCACGTGCGCGTAAGATTCAGCGCTTCCTGTCTCAGCCGTTCTTCGTTGCTGAAGTCTTCACCGGTTCTCCAGGTAAGTACGTGACCCTGAAAGACACAATCCGTGGCTTCAAAGGCATCATGGAAGGCGAATTCGACCACCTGCCAGAGCAGGCGTTCTACATGGTCGGCGCTATCGAAGAAGCCGTAGAAAAAGCGAAGAAACTGTAATAACGGTTTCCCGGGAGGAATGGTATGGCTATGACTTATCATCTGGACGTGGTCAGCGCGGAGCAGCAGATGTTCTCCGGTCTGGTACAGCGTATCCAGGTGTCAGGTAGCGAAGGCGAGCTGGGTATCCACCCGGGCCACGCCCCGCTGCTGACCGCCATCAAGCCTGGCATGATTCGCATCGTGAAGCAGCACGGCGACGAGGAGTATATCTACCTCTCCGGCGGCGTGCTGGAAGTACAGCCGGGCAGCACGACCGTTCTGGCCGACACCGCGATTCGTGGTGAAGACCTTGACGAAGCGCGCGCGCTGGAAGCGAAACGTAAAGCAGAAGAGCACATGAACAGCAGCCACGGCGACGTGGACTATGCTCAGGCCTCTGCAGAGCTGGCGAAAGCTATCGCGAAACTGCGTGTTATCGAGCTGACCAAAAAAGCGATGTAATCAGGCTTTATGCGTCACGAAATGCCAGCCCAGTGGGTTGGCATTTTTTTTGCCCGCTGAGCAGCACCTCCCTTCCTTTCCTGTTTCTCCGCTAATTTCGATACGAGAAAAATGTAGTAATCTCAGGGGTAAACCTTAAACTTTCGCAAGTTAAATTGAGTCTGGATGGATATGTCTAATAACGCGATGAGTGTGGTGATCCTGGCCGCTGGCAAAGGCACCCGAATGTATTCCGATCTGCCCAAAGTTCTGCACACGCTGGCAGGCAAACCGATGGTTCAGCACGTAATAGATGCGGCCACCGGTTTGGGCGCGCAGCAGGTTCATTTAGTTTACGGCCACGGCGGCGAATTACTGCAGGCTAAGCTGGCGCACAACACGCTCAATTGGGTGTTACAAGCCGAGCAGCTTGGCACCGGCCATGCGATGCAGCAGGCCGCGCCATTCTTTGCCGACGACGAAGATATCCTGATGCTGTACGGCGACGTCCCTCTGATCGCGCAGACCACTTTACAGCGCCTGCGCGAAGCCAAACCGGCGGGCGGCATTGGTTTGCTCACCGTGGTGTTAGATAACCCAACCGGTTACGGTCGCATCGTCCGTGAAAATGGCAGCATTACCGGCATCATCGAACAGAAAGATGCATCCGCCGAGCAGCTGCAAATCCAGGAAATTAACACCGGTATCCTGATTGCTAAGGGCGGCGATCTCAAACGCTGGCTGGCGCAGCTCAATAACAACAATGCGCAGGGCGAATTCTACATCACCGATATCATCGCGATGGCGCACCACGAAGGTCGCACCATCAACGCGGTGCATCCGGCGCGCATCAGCGAAACCGACGGCGTGAATAATCGCCTGCAACTCGCCACGCTGGAACGCGTTTACCAAAGCGAGCAAGCCGAAAAGCTGCTGCTGGCGGGCGTCATGCTGCGCGATCCGGCGCGTTTCGATCTGCGCGGCATGCTGCAACACGGGCGCGACGTAGAGATCGATACCAATGTGATCATCGAAGGTCAGGTAACGTTGGGCAATCGAGTGAAAATTGGCGCGGGCTGCATCATCAAAAACAGCGTGATTGCTGATGACTGCGAAATCAGCGCGTATTCGGTGATTGAAGATGCCACCCTGGCGGCGGAATGCACCGTTGGGCCTTTTGCGCGCTTGCGTCCAGGTAGCGATTTGGCTGAACAAGCGCACGTTGGCAACTTTGTTGAGATGAAGAAGGCGACTTTAGGCAAAGGCTCGAAAGCCGGTCATCTCTCTTATCTGGGCGACGCAGATATCGGCGCAGGCGTGAATATCGGCGCAGGCACCATTACCTGCAATTACGACGGTGCCAACAAATCCAAAACGATCATCGGCGACAACGTGTTTGTCGGTTCTGATACGCAGCTGGTGGCACCGGTTACCGTGGCGGCCGGCGCGACCATTGCGGCGGGCACCACGGTGATGAAAGACATCACTTCTGCCGATCTGGTCTATAACCGTAAAGAGCAAAATCAAAAATCCGGCTGGCAACGCCCGGTAAAGAAAAATTAAACGTAAAGGGTCGGCAAAGATCGATCCCATTGTAGTGCTCCCCAACTCTCTACAAGGCTCGGGGAAATCAGGTCACACGACAACGCAATGGCCGAAAGCCATGAAGTCAGGAAACTATTATGTGTGGAATTGTTGGTGCAGTAGCGCAGCGTGACATCGCAGAAATTCTGCTGGAAGGCTTGCGTCGTCTTGAGTACCGCGGTTATGACTCTGCGGGTTTGGCGGTTGTCGATCGTCAAGGCCATATGACGCGTCTGCGTCGTCTGGGCAAAGTACAGAATCTGGCGGAAGCCGCAGAAGAGCAGCCGCTGATTGGCGGCACGGGCATCGCGCACACCCGCTGGGCGACGCACGGCGAGCCGTCGGAGGCCAATGCGCATCCGCACGTCTCTGAGCATATCATCATCGTGCACAACGGCATCATTGAGAACCATGAACCGCTGCGCGCGCAGATGATTGAGCGCGGCTACCAGTTTGCCTCAGAAACCGACACCGAAGTGGTGGCGCATCTGGTGCACTGGGAGCAGAAGCAGGGCGGCACGCTGCGTGAAGTGGTGCTGCGCGTGATTCCACAACTGCGCGGCGCGTATGGCATGGTGATCATGGACAGCCGCGATCCGTCGGTGCTGGTGGCAGCGCGTTCCGGCAGCCCGCTGGTTATTGGTCGTGGCGTGGGTGAAAACTTTATCGCGTCCGATCAGCTGGCTTTGTTGCCCGTTACGCGCCGCTTTATGTATCTGGAAGAGGGCGATATCGCCGAGATTACGCGTCGCGAAGTGACCATTATCGATCGTGATGGCCAACCGGCGCAGCGCGCGGAAATCGAATCGACCGCGCAGTACGATGCCGGCGATAAAGGCACCTATCGTCACTACATGCAGAAAGAGATTTACGAGCAGCCGAACGCGATTAAAAACACCTTAACCGGTCGCTTTAATCACGGCGAAGTCGATCTCAGCGAGCTGGGCCCGGATGCAGAGACGCTGCTGACCCAGGTTGAACATATTCAGATCATCGCCTGCGGCACCTCGTACAACTCCGGCATGGTGTCGCGCTACTGGTTTGAGTCGCTGGCTAACCTGCCTTGCGACGTGGAAATCGCCTCTGAATTCCGCTATCGCAAATCCGCAGTGCGTAAAAACAGCCTGCTGATCACCCTGTCGCAATCGGGCGAAACCGCCGATACGCTGGCAGCGCTGCGCTTGTCGAAAGAGCTGGGGTATCTTGGTTCGCTGGCCATTTGTAACGTTGCCGGCTCTTCGCTGGTGCGTGAATCCGATCTGGCGCTGATGACCAAAGCGGGCACCGAAATCGGTGTCGCCTCAACCAAAGCTTTCACCACGCAGCTCACCGTATTGCTGATGCTGGTGGCGAAGCTGGGCCGCTTGCACGGCATGCCAGCTGAAACCGAGCACGATATCGTGCACGCGTTGCAGGCGCTGCCAAGCCGCATTGAGCAGATGCTGGCGCAGGACAAAGTGATCGAAAGCCTGGCGGAAGGTTTCTCAGACAAGCATCACGCGCTGTTCCTCGGACGCGGCGATCAGTATCCGATCGCCATGGAAGGGGCGCTGAAGCTGAAAGAGATCTCCTATATTCATGCGGAAGCGTATGCGGCAGGCGAACTGAAACACGGCCCGTTAGCGCTGATTGATGCCGATATGCCGGTGATCGTCGTTGCGCCGAATAACGAGCTGCTGGAGAAGTTGAAATCGAACATCGAAGAGGTGCGCGCGCGCGGCGGTTTGCTGTACGTGTTTGCCGATCAGGATGCCGGTTTCAGCGACAGCGATGGCATGAAAATCATTTCGCTGCCGCACGTAGAAGAGGTGATTGCGCCAATCTTCTACACCGTGCCACTGCAGCTGCTTTCGTATCATGTGGCGCTGATTAAAGGCACCGATGTTGACCAACCGCGTAACCTGGCAAAATCGGTTACCGTTGAATAATCTATAGAAAAAGCGGGCTTGCAACGGGCCCGCTCTTTTTTTGTTCGCTGTAATATAACTGTCATATTTCGTACATTTCACTGTCATCAAACTGTCCTATTTTCCCTCCAGCAGCAATCACGACTCCTATTAAAATGGCATTGAGCCTGATTTTTAAATCCCCTGGAGGGAACATGACACTGATGCGTAGCACCGTAGCCCGAATCCTCGCCGCCACCTTCGCAGTAAGCGCGGTATCTGCTTTTGCAGCAACCGATCTGACGGGCGCAGGCGGGACATTCCCGGCGCCGGTTTATGCCAAGTGGGCAGCAGAATACCAGCAAGCCACCGGTAGCAAAATTAACTATCAGGGAATTGGTTCTTCAGGCGGCGTGAAGCAAATCATCGCAAAAACCGTCGATTTTGGTGCGTCTGATGCGCCAATGAAAGATGCCGATCTGGAGAAAAACGGCCTGTTCCAGTTCCCTACCGTGATCGGTGGTGTGGTGCTGGCGGTAAATATCCCAGGCGTAAAATCAGGGGAATTGACGCTCGACGGCAAAACCGTTGGCGACATCTATCTTGGCAACATTAAAAAGTGGAACGACCCAGCAATCACCAAGCTGAACCCAAACGTGAAATTGCCGGACAGCAACATCAACGTGGTGCGCCGCGCTGACGGTTCAGGCACCTCTTTCGTGTTCACCAGCTACCTGGCTAAAGTAAACGCAGATTGGAAAGAAAAAATCGGTACCGGCAACACCGTAAACTGGCCGACCGGTTTGGGCGGTAAAGGTAACGACGGCGTTGCGGCATTCGTACAGCGTCTGCCAGGTTCAATCGGCTACGTTGAGTATGCGTATGCGAAGCAGAACAACCTGACTTACACCAAGCTGATGGATGCAGACGGTAAAGCGGTAGCCCCAAGCGAAGCCAGCTTTGCGAACGCCGCGAAAGGCGCAGACTGGAGCAAATCCTTCGCTCAAGACCTGACCTTCCAGAAAGGCAACGATGCATGGCCGATCACCTCAACCACTTTCATCCTGATTTACAAAGATCAGGCTGATGCGGCAAAAGGTAGCGAAGTGCTGAAGTTCTTCGACTGGGCTTACAAAGGCGGCAGCAAAACCGCTACCGCACTGGATTACGCCGCGCTGCCAGAAAGCGTAGCAGACCAGATTCGTGCAGCCTGGAAAGCCAACATCAAAGACAGTTCTGGCAAAGCGCTGTTCCAGTAAGTTGAATGACCCGACCCGCCATTGCGGCGGGTCAATCTCATGGGCGGCAATTATGTCGCCCTGAAATCCCTCTGAGAACCGAGAATTCTATGGCTGCCACGAAGCCGACGTTCAAAGCCCCTGGCAAACAAGGTGACATGATTTTTGGCGCGCTGGTTAAACTGTCTGCGCTTATCGTGTTGTTGTTGATGGGTGGCATCATCGTCTCCCTGATTTTCTCCTCCTGGCCTAGCATCCAAAAATTTGGTTTCTCGTTCTTATGGAACAAAACCTGGGATGCGCCGAACGAAGAATTTGGTGCGCTGGTCCCGATTTACGGCACCATCGTCACTTCCCTGATTGCCTTAATCATTGCGG
Source organism: uncultured Pantoea sp. (assembly GCA_966185695.1). Lineage (GTDB taxonomy): Bacteria > Pseudomonadota > Gammaproteobacteria > Enterobacterales > Enterobacteriaceae > Pantoea. The sequence goes on from CBIFUL010000005.1 coordinate 34,438, forward strand.
TACCGGTGAGTTTTGGTATTGCACTGTTCCTGACCGAACTGGCTCCAGGCTGGTTGCGTCGCCCGCTGGGGACCGCGATTGAGCTGTTGGCTGCCATTCCCAGTATCGTTTATGGCATGTGGGGTCTGTTTATCTTTGCCCCGCTGTTCGCGGAATATTTCCAGACGCCGGTCGGCAACGTCTTGTCGAACATTCCGATTGTCGGCGCCCTGTTCTCAGGCCCGGCCTTTGGTATCGGTATTCTGGCCGCCGGCGTCATCCTCGCCATCATGATCATTCCGTACATCGCTTCGGTAATGCGCGATGTGTTTGAGCAAACGCCGGTGATGATGAAAGAGTCGGCTTATGGCATCGGCTGCACCACGTGGGAAGTGATCTGGCGCATCGTGCTGCCGTTCACTAAAAATGGCGTGATCGGCGGCGTGATGCTGGGCTTAGGTCGCGCGCTGGGTGAAACCATGGCGGTGACCTTTATCATTGGTAACACCTACCAGCTCGACAGCGCTTCGCTGTTTATGCCGGGCAACAGTATCACCTCGGCGCTGGCGAACGAATTTGCTGAAGCCGAATCCGGCGTGCACGTTGCGGCGCTGATGGAGCTGGGCCTGATCCTGTTTGTGATCACCTTTATCGTGCTCGCCATCTCCAAACTGATGATTCTGCGCCTGGCGAAGAGTGAAGGAGCCCGTTCATGACCGCTATCGAAGTACAGGCTCGCGCTGAGCTGGAAGCGTCTCGCCGCAAAATGCAGGCGTGGCGCAGTACCAAAAACAAAATTGCGTTAACGCTGTCGCTGATGACGATGGCTTTCGGCCTGTTCTGGCTGATTTGGATTCTGTTCACCACCGTCACGCGCGGCGTTGATGGCTTAAGCTGGGAGCTGTTTACCGAATCCACGCCGCCGCCAAATACGGCGGGCGGTGGTTTAGCCAATGCCTTAGTCGGCAGCGGGCTACTGATTTTCTGGTCAACGCTGTTTGGCACGCCGCTAGGCATCATGGCCGGTATTTACCTCGCTGAATATGGCCGGAAACACTGGCTGGCGGAAGTGATTCGCTTCATCAATGACATCTTGCTGTCAGCGCCGTCGATTGTGGTGGGCCTGTTTGTCTACACCATCGTGGTGGCGCAGATGCAGCACTTCTCTGGTTGGGCGGGCGTGGTCGCGCTGGCGCTGTTGCAGATTCCGATTGTGATTCGTACCTCCGAGAACATGCTGCGTCTGGTGCCTGATAGCATGCGTGAAGCGGCTTACGCGCTGGGTACGCCGAAGTGGAAAATGATCTCCGCAATTACGTTGAAAGCCTCTGTTTCCGGCATTATCACCGGGGTGCTGTTGGCCGTTGCGCGTATCGCCGGTGAGACCGCACCGCTGCTGTTCACTGCCTTGTCGAACCAGTTCTGGAGCACCGACATGATGCAGCCGATCGCCAACCTGCCGGTCACCATCTTTAAATTCGCCATGAGCCCGTTTGCCGAATGGCAAAGCCTGGCATGGGCGGGTGTGCTGATTATTACGCTGTGCGTGCTGCTGCTGAACATTGTGGCACGTGTGATTTTCGCCAAGAGCAAACACTAATTTCCCGGCGCGGCTTCGGCGGCGCTGCACATGAGAGACGAGAATGAGTAACGTGACTGCAACAGCCGGTAAAATTCAGGTCCGTAATCTGAACTTCTATTACGGTAAGTTTCACGCTCTGAAAAACATCAACCTGGATATCACAAAAAATCAGGTGACTGCTTTCATCGGTCCATCGGGCTGCGGCAAATCCACGCTGCTGCGCACCTTCAACAAGATGTACTCGCTCTATCCCGAGCAGCGTGCCGAAGGTGACATCCTGCTGGATGGCGACAATATTCTGGCTTCACATCAGGACATCGCCCTGCTGCGCGCCCGCGTCGGCATGGTGTTTCAGAAGCCAACGCCGTTCCCGATGTCGATTTATGACAACATCGCCTTCGGTGTGCGCTTATTCGAAAAGCTGTCGCGTGCCGATATGGACGAGCGCGTACAGTGGGCGCTGACCAAAGCAGCGTTATGGAATGAAACCAAAGACAAGCTGCATCAGAGCGGCTACAGTCTGTCCGGCGGTCAGCAGCAGCGTTTGTGCATCGCGCGCGGCATCGCAATTCGCCCGGAAGTGCTGTTGCTGGATGAGCCATGTTCTGCGCTGGATCCGATCTCAACCGGTCGCATCGAAGAGCTGATCACCGAGCTGAAGCAGGATTACACCGTGGTGATCGTGACGCACAACATGCAGCAGGCCGCGCGTTGCTCCGATCACACCGCTTTCATGTATCTGGGCGAGCTGATCGAATTCAGCGATACCGATACGTTGTTCACTAAGCCCGCACAGAAGCAGACCGAGGATTACATCACCGGTCGTTACGGCTGATTCAGGAGACGCACATGGATAATTTAAATCTGAACAAACACATCTCCGGTCAGTTCAACGCGGAGCTGGAGCATATTCGCACTCAGGTGATGATCATGGGTGGCATGGTGGAGAAGCAGCTCACCGATGCGATTACCGCGATGCATAACCAGGATGGCGAGCTGGCCCGTCGCGTGATCGACGGCGACCAGAAGGTCAACATGATGGAAGTGGAGATTGATGAGGCCTGCGTGCGCATCATCGCCAAACGTCAGCCCACCGCCAGCGATTTACGTCTGGTCATGGCGATCATCAAGACCATTTCGGAGCTGGAACGTATTGGTGACGTCGCGGAGAAAATCAGCCGCACCGCGCTGGAGAAGTTCAGCCAGCAACACTTGCCGCTGCTGGTGAGTCTGGAAGCGCTCGGCAAACACACCGTGCAAATGCTGCATGACGTGCTGGATGCGTTCGCGCGGATGGATCTCAACGAAGCCATCAACATCTACCGTGAAGACAAGAAGGTGGATAAAGAGTACGAAGGCATCGTGCGTCAGCTGATGACGTACATGATGGAAGATCCACGCACCATTCCAAGCGTGCTGACCGCGCTGTTCTGCGCCCGCGCCATCGAGCGTATCGGAGACCGCTGCCAGAACATTTGCGAAATTATCTTCTATTTCGTGAAAGGTCAGGATTTCCGTCATGTGGGCGGCGACAAGTTGGATGAGCTGCTGTCAGGCGACGATGGCAGCAATAAACCCTCTTGATTGACGTTTTGGCTGCCTGTTGCCGCTGTGGCTAACAGGTAGCCTGTGTGATTTCTGCATGGTTTCTGCGGTTTCCTCTCTTTATACTTGGCGCACTTTTTTCTGCCAGGTGCTGCTCGATGTCATCCCCCACAACTCAAAAACACGCCGTTACGCCGGCAAAAGCGATGGTTGCGGCCATCAGCGGTTACGCGATGGACGGCTTTGATCTGCTTATTCTCGGCTTTATGCTGCCGGCGATCAGCGTGTCGCTGGCGCTCGATCCTTCACAAGCCGGTTCGCTGGTGACGTGGACGCTGATTGGCGCGGTGATTGGCGGCATTGTGTTTGGCCATCTCAGCGATCGCTACGGCCGTATCCGCATTCTGACCGTTACTATTCTGGTGTTCTCGGTGTTCACCGGACTCTGCGCGGTGGCGCAAGGTTATTGGGATCTGCTGGCGTATCGCACCCTGGCGGGCGTGGGCTTGGGCGGTGAGTTTGGTATCGGCATGGCGCTGATTGCTGAAGCCTGGCCAAAAGAGAAACGCAATCGTGCGTCGGCGTGGGTGGGCATCGGTTGGCAGCTCGGCGTGCTGCTGGCGGCATTTATCACGCCGCCGCTGCTGAGCGTGATTGGCTGGCGCGGCATGTTCCTCGTGGGTCTGCTGCCGGCGCTGGTCTCATTTGTGATTCGCCGCAGCATGGGCGAACCGGAAGCCTTCACGCGCCACGTTGAAAAAACGCCGCAGCTGTCGTTTGGGGCGCGCATAAAGTTGCTGTTTGCCGATCGCGCCACCAGCAAAGCCAGCCTGGGCATTTTGATTCTCTGTTCAGTGCAAAACTTTGGTTATTACGGGCTGATGATCTGGATGCCGAGCTATCTGTCATCGAACTTCGGCTTTAGCCTGACCAAATCGGGCTTGTGGACGGCGGTCACGGTGGTGGGGATGACCTTTGGCATCTGGCTGTTTGGCGTGCTGGCCGATCGCTTTGCGCGCTGGAAAATCTTCCTGCTGTACCAGTTTGGCGCGGTGGCGATGGTGGTGATTTATGCGCAGCTGCGCGATCCCACGGTAATGCTGTTTACCGGCGCGATTATGGGCATGTTCGTCAATGGCATGATTGGCGGCTACGGCGCACTGATTTCCGACACCTTCCCCCGCAGGCGCGTGCCACGGCGCAGAACGTGTTGTTCAACCTCGGACGCGGCGTAGGCGGTTTTGGCCCCTTGGTGATTGGTTTGCTGGCAGCGAATATTTCATTCACCGCAGCAATTACGCTGTTGGCGCTGATTTACCTGCTGGATATCGTCGCCACGCTGTTCCTGCTACCGAAAACGCAAGGCAATGAGGATTCGCTGGGCGCGATTGGTTAAGTTTTGTGACCACCCTATAAGGGCCGTAATGTTCGTTATTCAACGGACAACATGACCGCACGCTTTGGTAGCGGCGCAATGCATTGCGCTTCTTCAAGCTGCGCAGTTGCTTCAGGTTTGCGCGATAAATCGCGCCGCTACCGAATGTGCGGTTAACGTGTTAAGGACTTAATTGACCGGTTTTGGTCAGAACTGGCGATCTACATTTGAACGCCAGGCACCTGATCATTTGACCAAATCCCAGCCCTGAGCGCGCCACAGTTCCGGCAGCTGCGCCATATCATCAAAACGCGTCACCAGCGGATGATCCAATGCGGGATTGTGCGCATCGGCGCAGTAATAAAACACCGGAATACCCGCCGCAATTCCCGCGCGCGCGCCGGCTTCGGAATCATCAACCAGAATGCACTTCTCAATCGGCACCTGCATTTGCGCGGCGGCGTGGTGCATCAATTCGGGATCCGGCTTCCAGTGATTAATATCGTAACCGCTGTACAAGCGTCCTTCGAGGTACGGCAACAGGCCGGTTAAGCCCAGCGTGTGCTGCATCTTCTTTACCGTACCGTTCGACACCACGCACATCGGCACTTTCACGCTCTCCACCAGCGCTTTGGCCCCGGCGATGGGCTCAATGCCCAGATCAAACAGCCGCGCGGTTTCGGCGCGATAGGCCGCCTCAAACTCATCGAGCGGCACCTCTTTATTATGCTGCGCCAGCACCTCGCGCACGATGTCGTAGAGTTTCACCCCTTTGTACTGCTCAAACATCTGTTGCAACGAGAGTTCAATGCCGTAGCGGGCAAAGGTATTGACGTAACCTTGCGTACAGATCACTTCGCTATCGACCAGCGTGCCGTCGCAATCAAAAAAGATACATTCCACAGACATCGCGCCTCATCCTTTTATTCACAATAAGCTGACACTCTAGCGCACTGCGTGGAGAAAGCGACCCGCGAATATTCCGTGTTTTGCTGCGGCAAAGGCTATAGGATACGCGGCGATAAATTTTTTAGCGGGACATGGGAATGAATAATCAGGGCCTTTTGCAGCGCATCTTCAAGCTGCAAGAACACGGAACCACCGTGCGCACCGAAGTGATTGCCGGTTGCACCACTTTCCTGACGATGGTGTACATCGTCTTCGTTAACCCGCAGATCCTCGGCGTGGCGGGCATGGATACGCAGGCGGTGTTTGTCACCACCTGTTTGATCGCCGCGTTTGGCAGTATTTTGATGGGGCTGGTGGCGAATCTGCCGGTAGCGTTAGCGCCGGCAATGGGCCTGAACGCCTTCTTCGCCTTTGTGGTGGTCGGCGCGATGGGCTATTCGTGGCAGGTGGGGATGGGCGCGATTTTCTGGGGCGCGCTGGGGCTGCTGATCCTCACGCTGCTGCGCGTGCGCTACTGGATGATCGCTAACATTCCGATGAGCCTGCGCGTGGGCATCACCGCCGGAATCGGGCTGTTCATCGCCATGATGGGGCTGAAAAATGCCGGGATTATCGTGCCGAACGCCGATACCATCGTGACCGTTGGCAATCTCGCCTCACACAATGTGCTGCTGGGCGCGCTGGGCTTCTTCATCATCGCTATTCTGGCGTCGCGCAATATTCACGCGGCGGTGCTGGTGTCGATTATGGTCACCACCCTGATTGGCCTGGTGATTGGCGATGTGACGTTCAACGGCGTGTTTGCTGCCCCTCCGGCAATCAACTCGGTGGTCGGCCAGGTGGATATCAAAGGGGCGTTCAACATCGGCATGGCGGGGGTGATCTTCTCCTTTATGTTGGTCAACCTGTTCGACTCTTCCGGCACGCTAATTGGCGTGACCGATAAAGCCGGTTTAACCGATGAGAAAGGCACGTTTCCGCGCATGAAGCAGGCGCTGTACGTCGACAGCATTAGCTCCGTAAGCGGCGCGCTGATTGGCACCTCTTCGGTTACCGCCTATATCGAAAGCTCGTCGGGCGTGTCGATTGGTGGCCGCACCGGTTTGATGGCGGTAGTGACCGGTATTCTGTTCCTGCTGGTGATGTTCCTGTCGCCGTTGGCGGGGATGGTGCCGTCCTATGCGGCGGCGGGTGCGTTGATCTATGTTGGCGTGCTGATGACGGCTTCGCTGTCGCGCGTGCGCTGGGACGATCTCACCGAAGCGGTACCGGCATTTGTGACGGCGGCGATGATGCCCTTTAGCTTCTCCATCACCGAAGGCATTGCGCTGGGCTTTATCTCCTATTGCGTGATGAAGTTGGGTACCGGCCGCTGGCGTGAAATCAGCCCGTGCGTGGTGGTGGTGGCGCTGCTGTTTGTACTTAAAATCGCGTTTATCGACGCACATTAATTTTCAGGCCGCGCTTGCGGCCGGTTTAATTAGGTATGTCCTATTTCCTGCGGCGTCACCAAACTGGTGAGCCGCAGGGTGCGCGGCCCAATGTTCGGTTTACTCATCTCAACGTCACGCAGGGCTTGCCACTGCCGATCGCCATCAATTTCCCACAAATGTAATCGCTCGGTGCCAGGCGACAAGGCACATGACCACACCAGCGTGGGTTCGGCGTCGCATACCGCCTGAATATCGGGGAACACTGTTGAACGCAGCCGGCCCGCCGCCGGATGCAGGCGCAGTGAATCAATGCCGTGCTGCGTTTCGCCGGTGAGTTTGAGAATGCTTTGGCGCAGCGTCCAGATTTGCGTCAGCGCTTCCATGAAATCCTGCTGCGCATTGATCCACGCTTTCTCGCCAGAGGAGAGGTCTTGCATCAACATGTCCTGCGTTTGTCGGCTGTGCGCGCGCACAATCTCCATGTCTAATCCCGCGCGGCCACCTTCTTCCGCCAGCAGCACGCCAATGGAATTACCGGCATAGGCGATGCTGAAATCTGGCAGATTGGCATCTGCAAAGCAGGGGCGGCCGCTGCTGCTGGTGATCAGCCTGGGCAACTCATGAATGCCGTAAACGCGCAACATCAACTGCGCCAGCAACTCGCGCGCGGCGAGAAAACGTCCGCGGCGCTTGTCGGCGAAATGGTCTGCGCTGTTAATCACATCCTGTGGAATCCGCATTGTCTCAGAGGAGAAGGGCGGATTGCCGATCCAACGAACAAAATGACTAGCCATCTGTCGCTCCGTGAAAATGGTCGAAAAATCATCAGGGCTATTGTAAGAATTTTCTCAACAGTTTGCATCCGGCTCAACGTGGAATCGCGGCAAATTCAGATAACGCCGACGCGACATGCCAATCCCATTTGGCAGCGGTGCTTAGCACGCTTTTGCACTTTCCTGCCTGATGGGGTGCCGAATGGCGTGATGTGGTGTAGGATTTGGGCGGTAAAAAAAGCACATCGAAGTGCGCTAACTATTCACCTCAGGCCAAGCGTGCGCATCGCTGCATCAGGCACATCGGAGTTTTATATGTCAGTTACCTCAATTGCTCACCAGGAATCAATCACCCTTGATGAATTTCGTCACGGGATGCGCCGCTTAACCGCTGGCGTTTCTCTGGTGACCACCGACTATCAGGGCGAAAAGCTGGGGCTGATTGCGACCTCAGTGAGTTCATTGGCGGCTGAGCCACCAAGCTTGCTGGTGTGCGTGAATCGCAGCGCATCAAGCCACGATGCGTTTGTTGCTGCCGGCTATTTTGCCGTCAACGTGCTGCGTGAACAGCACGACGATTTATGCGCGCAGTTCAGCCAATCCGCACGTCGCGCGGAGCGTTTTCAGAGCGGTGCATGGCAGACGCTGAATACCGGCGCGCCGGTGCTGGCCGATGCGCTGGTTAGCTTTGATTGCCAACTGGAGAAAGTGGTGGAGTGGAATACGCACAGCGTGCTGCTGGCGCGTATTGTTGGCATTTCGCTGCCGGGCGAAGCGTCAGCGCCGATGATCTACTTCAACAGCGGTTTTCACTCGCTGGGTTAAGTGTTTGAGATTGGCGTCGCGGCAAGCGCTCGACGCCTTCTATTCTCAATCAAGCAAATTGACTGGCTTCATCCAGGCCCAGACGCGGTAAACGCGGATGCAGCTTGCTGGCTTCGCCATAGCCAAGGTTGATCAGTAAATTCACCTGCCATTTATTCTCGCTGAAAAACGCGTCATTCACTTTTGCCGGATCGAAACCGGACATTGGGCCAGCATCCAGACCGAGCGAACGCGCCGCCAGAATCAAATAACCCGCCTGCAAGCTGCTGTTACGGAAAGCGGTCTCTTTAGCCAACTCCGGGCTGCTGGTAAACCAGCTGCGCGCATCGCCGTGCGGAAAGAGCTTCGGCAGAGCTTCATAGAACTCAGGATCCCACGCCACGATGACGGTTACCGGTGCCGCCATGGTTTTATCCACGTTGCCCGAGGAAAGAGCCGGTTTCAGCTTCGCCTTGCCTTCCTGTGAGGTGACAAACACAAAGCGGCCAGGCGAGCAGTTGGCGGATGTTGGGCCGAGCGCAGTCAGGGTGTAGAGCTGCTGCAATACGTCCTGCGCAATCGGTTTGTCCTGCCAATAACTGTGGGTGCGGGCTTCATTGAACAGTGTATCTAGCGCCGTGTTGTCGAGCGTGGTACTCATGTTTCTCTCCTGTTCAGGCGGCAATTTGCGCCTAATGTTTAGCATGAATAGTGACGTTGGCGGGTGCGCGACAGCGCGAGCCAGCGATCGTTATACTGCAAACCCGCAGGGGAACCAAATAACAAAGACGCATGTTTCCCGTGGCAAAATGGGCTGGGCGAGGGCATGCACAACGCGGTAGCCGATAACGCAAGGTCTCCTGGCAACCGCGTGTGGGATGAGAGGATTATTTGCCGATACAGAAGCTGGAGAAAATTCTGCCGAGCAGATCGTCAGAAGTGAATTCGCCCGTGATTTCGCTCAGCGCCTGCTGCGCTAAACGCAGCTCTTCCGCCAGCAGTTCACCCGCCCACGCGCCCAGCAGTTGATGTTTGCCCTGCTGTAAGTGAGTCGCCGCTAACTCCAGCGCCTGCAAATGACGGCGACGCGCCAGGAAGCCGCCCTCCATGTTGCCGGAAAAGCCCATGCTCTGTTTGAGGTGATCGCGTAGCGCATCAACGCCTTCGCCGGTGCGCGCCGACAGGCGAATAAGTGAGTGATCGTTCACTTCACTAAGGCCCAGCACTTCGCCCGTCATGTCCGCTTTGTTGCGTACCACGGTAATCGGCAGCGCGGCAGGCAAGCGCGCCACAAAATCCGGCCAAATCGCGGCGGCTTCAGTGGCGTCAGTGGTGGTGCCATCCACCATAAACAGCACGCGATCGGCTTGTTCAATCTCTTGCCAGGCGCGTTCGATACCGATGCGTTCCACTTCGTCGCTGGCTTCGCGCAATCCGGCAGTATCAATGATGTGCAGCGGCATGCCGTCAATGTGGATGTGTTCACGCAGCACATCGCGCGTTGTGCCGGCGATGTCAGTAACAATCGCCGCCTCGCGCCCGGCCAGCGCATTCAGCAAGCTCGATTTCCCGGCGTTGGGACGCCCGGCGATGACCACTTTCATGCCTTCGCGCAGCAGGCTGCCCTGGCGTGCTTCAGCGCGCACGCCGTCGAGATCGCCGATCACCACATTGAGCTGGGCTTCAATTTTACCGTCTGAGAGGAAGTCGATCTCCTCGTCCGGGAAGTCGATGGCCGCTTCCACATAGATGCGCAGGTGAGTAAGTGCTTCCACAAGCGCGTTAATGCGCAGTGAAAATGCGCCCTGCAATGAGTTCACGGCAGAACGCGCGGCTTGTTCGGAGCTGGCATCGATCAGATCGGCAATCGCTTCGGCCTGGGCTAAATCGAGCTTGTCATTCAGGAAGGCACGCTCAGAAAATTCGCCGGGCTGCGCGATGCGTAAGCCGGGCAGCGCCACGATGCGCTTCAGCAGCAGGTCGAGAATGACCGGGCCGCCGTGGCCTTGCAGCTCCAGCACATCTTCGCCGGTAAAGGAGTTTGGGCCGGGGAACCACAGCGCGATGCCCTGGTCCAGCGGTGTGCCGTCGGCATCCTTAAACGGCAGATAATCAGCGTAGCGCGGCTTTGGCAGTTTACCCAGCACCGCTTCGGCCACCTCGCGCGCCTTCAGGCCGGAGATGCGCAGAATGCCTACACCACCGCGTCCCGGTGGGGTTGCCTGGGCGACGATAGTGTCGTTATGGCTCATGGTTGCTCTCGTTCAATACAAATAAAAAAGGCGGTCAATCGACCGCCCTTATTTTAGCGTTAAGTTACCGAATCAGGACTTTTTCTTTTCGCGGCTATGCAGGCCACGTTTTTCCAGACCACGGTAAATCAGCTGCTGCTGGATGATGGTCACCAGGTTGCTGACGATATAGTACAGCACCAGACCTGACGGGAACCACAGGAAGAACACGGTGAAGATGACCGGCATAAAGGTCATGATCTTCTGCTGCATCGGATCGGTCACGGTGGTCGGCGACATCTTCTGGATGAAGAACATCGTGATACCCATCAGGATTGGCAGAATGTAGTACGGGTCCTGCGCTGACAGATCGTGTATCCACAGTGCAAACGGCGCATGACGCAGTTCTACCGAGCCCATCAGCATGTAGTACAGGGCCAGGAAGATTGGCATCTGGATAACCAGAGGCAGACAGCCGCCCAGCGGGTTAACCTTCTCAGACTTATACAGCGCCATCATTTCCTGACTCATGCGCTGTTTGTCATCGCCTAAACGCTCACGCATCGCCTGAATCTTCGGCTGCAGCATGCGCATTTTTGCCATCGAGGTGTACTGCGCTTTTGTCAGCGGGTACATGATGCCACGCACGATGAAGGTGATAACGATAATCGAGAAGCCCCAGTTACCGATAAAGCTGTGCAGGAATTTCAGCAGTTTGAACAGCGGCTGCGAGATGAACCACAACCAACCGTAATCCACGGTCAAATCCAGGTGAGGCGCGATAGCCGCCATTTTGTCCTGAATTTCTGGTCCCACCCATAAGGTTGCGCCGAACTCTTGCTGTGAACCCGCACCAATGGTGATTGGCGCAGATTTGTAGCCAATGGCTGCAACGCCGTTGCCGAGGTTGCTGGTGTACAGCGTATTGTTACCCTGCGTGCGTGGCACCCAAGCGGTAGCAAAATACTGTTGCAGCATCGCCACCCAACCATTGCTGGTGGTGGTGTTCAGGTTCTCGTTATCCGCAATGGTATCGAATTTGTATTTTTCGTATTTCGCATCGCTGGTCGAGTACGCTGCGCCACGGAAGGTGTGCAGAGCAAAGTTGTTGCTGCCGGTATCGCGGTGCTTCGGTGCTTCAGCGGTCTGCTTCAGCTGACCAAACATGGCGACTTCCAACGGCTGTTGCGTGGTGTTGTTGACGTTGTAATCAACGTTAACCGCGTAATCGCCACGCTTGAAGACGAAGGTTTTGGTATAAACCACGCCGTTTTCACCGGTCCAGGTCAGCGGAACGCGCAGTTCGCTCTGGCCATCGGCCATCACGAAGCTATCTTGTGACGTGGTGTACAGCGGACGTGCGCCATTGTTCGGGTTATCAGGACCATTACGACCGGTTAAGCCGCTTTGCGCCTGGTAAACGAATGCTGGTGTAGTTTCGAGCAGTTGGAACGGTGCATCTGAACCCAGTTTATCCGGGTACGTCAGCAGCTGCGCCTGCTCAATATCGCCACCACGGGTGTTGATGTTGATTGACAGGACATCAGTCTTAACGGTGATCGTTTTGCCCTGACCGCTAGCCGGTACGCCGGAAGTAGCGGTATCACCCGCTGCGCTGCTTGTGTTTTGCGTGGTCTGAGTTTGCTGTGGCTGCGGAGCGTGGTCCGTTTGCCAAGCTTGCCAGATCATAAAAGACACGAACAGAAAAGCGATGAGAAAGAGATTGCGTTGCGAATCCATCGTTAATGTTCTCTGGTATCAAAGGTTTTTGGCGGCACAGGATCGTCACCACCCGGGTTCAAAGGGTGGCATTTTAATACGCGTTTAATCGTCAACCAACTGCCTTTTACTACGCCAAAACGGCGCAAGGCCTCAATCCCATACTGCGAACAGGTGGGATGGAACCGACAATGAGGTCCCAGCAGTGGGCTGATGGCGCGTTGATAAACGCGTATCAGGGCGATCAGGAGCCGCGAGCCAGGCGACAGTGACGACGCCATAATTTCTCCAACGCTTCCGTCAGCGCACGGTTATCAAGGTCGGCAATCCCTTTTTTTGCCACGATCACAAAATCCATCGCGGGCAGTTCATGTTGACGCAGACGAAAGCTTTCGCGGGTCAATCGCTTGATCCGGTTGCGTTCATGAGCGCGTTTCACATGTTTTTTAGCGACGGTGAGACCGATGCGGGGATGCCCCAGCGCGTTAAGGCGGCCGAGAATAGTGATTTGCGGCGTGCCAGCCCGTTGTGGCTGCTGGAAGACGAAAGTGAAATGAGTGGGAGTTAACAAACGTAACTCCCTGGGAAATGCGAGCTTAACCACTCAGCGGTTAGCTTTTATTACTTAGAAACGGTCAGACGAGAACGGCCTTTAGCACGACGACGTGCCAGAACCTGACGACCATTTTTATTTGCCATACGAGCACGGAAACCGTGTGAACGGTTGCGCTTCAGTACGGACGGTTGAAAAGTGCGTTTCATGGCGATTTCTACCTAAACTTGAAAATTTTCACTGGGTGACGCGTTTTCGGGCCAGTAAATCAGCCAACGCCTCAATGTGTCTTTAATAAAGAGGCGGGATTGTAATAATTGTACAGTCCAGAGTCAATTTACTTCGCTGTGCGCGGCACCTGAAAACCAGATACAGCCCGCTGAATCCGGGCAAAAAAGCTTCACGCCTGATTGCCGGGTGGGGAATTATACGGGCTGTGGGTTAAAGCGCAAGGATCGCGCAGGATCTTCTTGCGATCAATTTGCCGATCCGTTGCGTAGAAACGAGAGCCAGCCAGAAAAATTGCAGCTTTCAGCCAGATTTCCGCCTACTTTTTCAGCAGAGCGCCTAAACTCATATCCGCGTCATTGGCCTGTGGATAAATTGGATCAAAACTGTGTAGAAAGGGAAGATCTCTGTGCCGCTTTACGCTATGATCCGCCCTTCCGCTGACGATCCTCAACGCGATCGCCGGGAAATACTACCGTTGATAGCGGTCGCAGGGGCTTTCTAACCGCCTGTGTCAAAAAAGAACGTTTCTTTTTATTAGCGCCTAATTTTCTTATCGATTTTGTACGAGTGGAGTCCGCCGTGTCACTTACGCTTTGGCAACAGTGTCTTGCCCGTTTGCAGGATGAGCTTCCTGCCACCGAATTCAGCATGTGGATTCGTCCACTGCAAGCTGAATTGAACGACAATACGCTGACCTTGTATGCACCAAATCGGTTTGTACTCGACTGGGTTCGGGATAAATATCTCAATAGTATCAATGGGCTGCTGAATGAATTCTGCGGTGCGAATGTGCCGTTGTTGCGTTTTGAAGTGGGCACGCGCCCTGCAGCGCAAGTGGCTGCCAGCCAACCGGCAATGGCGAGTTATAGCGCGCCAGCACCGGTAGAAAATCGCCCTGCGCCAGCGCAAATTTTGCGTCCAAGCTGGGATTCTGTGCCGGCTCCAGCGGATGTTACGTACCGTTCCAATGTGAATAATCGCCACAACTTCGATAACTTCGTCGAAGGTAAATCCAACCAACTGGCGCGCGCGGCGGCACGTCAGGTGGCGGATAATCCTGGCGGTGCCTATAACCCGCTGTTTCTGTACGGCGGCACCGGTTTAGGTAAAACGCACTTATTACATGCGGTTGGCAACGGCATTATTGCGCGTAAACCTAATGCCAAAGTGGTTTACATGCACTCCGAGCGCTTTGTGCAGGACATGGTAAAAGCTCTGCAAAACAATGCGATCGAGGAGTTTAAGCGCTATTACCGCTCGGTTGATGCGCTGTTGATCGATGACATTCAATTCTTTGCGAATAAAGAACGATCGCAGGAGGAGTTTTTCCACACCTTCAACGCGCTATTGGAAGGCAATCAACAGATCATTCTCACGTCGGATCGCTATCCCAAAGAGATCAACGGCGTAGAAGATCGCCTGAAGTCGCGCTTTGGCTGGGGATTAACCGTGGCGATCGAGCCGCCAGAGCTGGAAACGCGCGTGGCGATCCTGATGAAAAAAGCCGATGAAAATGATATTCGTCTGCCGGGTGAAGTGGCGTTCTTTATTGCTAAGCGTTTACGTTCTAACGTCCGCGAGCTGGAAGGCGCCCTGAACCGCGTTATTGCCAATGCCAACTTCACCGGCCGCGCTATCACCATCGATTTTGTGCGTGAAGCGCTGCGCGATTTGCTGGCATTGCAGGAAAAGCTGGTCACCATCGATAACATCCAGAAGACGGTGGCTGAGTATTACAAAATTAAAGTGGCGGATTTGCTGTCGAAGCGCCGTTCGCGTTCAGTGGCGCGTCCGCGCCAAATGGCGATGGCGATGGCGAAAGAGCTCACCAACCACAGCCTGCCGGAGATTGGCGATGCATTTGGTGGTCGCGACCATACCACCGTGCTGCACGCCTGCCGTAAAATTGAGCAGCTGCGTGAAGAGAGCCACGACATCAAAGAAGATTTCTCTAACCTCATTCGAACTCTATCTTCCTGACGCATATGAAATTTATTGTAGAACGTGAGCAGTTGCTGAAACCACTGCAACAGGTCAGCGGCCCGCTTGGCGGGCGCCCGACGCTGCCAATCCTCGGAAATTTACTGCTGCAGGTGAGTGAAGGCTCGCTGCGCCTGACCGGTACCGATTTAGAAATGGAAATGGTGGCGCGCGTCGCGCTGACGCAGCCGCACGAACCCGGCGCAACCACCGTGCCGGCACGTAAATTTCTCGATATTTGCCGCGGCTTGCCTGAAGGCGCAGAAATTAGCCTGACGCTGGAAGGCGACAGAATGCTGGTGCGCTCTGGTCGTAGTCGTTTTTCGCTGTCAACGTTGCCCGCCAGCGACTTCCCAAATCTGGATGATTGGCAGAGCGAAGTGGAATTCACCTTGCCGCAGGCGACAATGAAGCGCCTGATCGAAGCGACGCAATTTTCCATGGCGCATCAGGATGTGCGTTATTACCTCAACGGCATGCTGTTTGAAACCGAAGGTGAAGAACTGCGTACCGTGGCAACCGATGGCCACCGTTTGGCGGTTTGCTCCATGCCGATTGGTCAGGCGCTGCCGAACCATTCGGTGATCGTGCCGCGTAAAGGTGTGATTGAGTTGGTGCGACTGCTCGATGGTGGCGAAACGCCATTGCAGGTGCAGATTGGCAGCAGCAATATTCGCGCGCACGTTGGCGATTTCATCTTTACTTCGAAGCTGGTTGACGGTCGATTCCCGGATTATCGCCGCGTATTGCCGAAAAACCCGGACAAAGCGCTTGAAGCGGGCTGCGATATTTTAAAACAGGCTTTTGCGCGCGCAGCTATTCTCTCAAATGAGAAGTTCCGTGGCGTTCGCATCTACATCACCGAAAATCAGCTTAAAATCACCGCAAATAATCCTGAGCAGGAAGAGGCGGAAGAGATGCTGGACGTCTCTTACAACGGTACGGATTTGGAAATCGGCTTTAACGTGAGTTATGTGCTGGATGTATTAAACGCGCTCAAATGTGAAAACGTGCGTTTGCTCTTAACGGATTCGGTTTCCAGTGTGCAAATCGAAGACGTCGCCAGCCCAGCCGCAGCGTATGTCGTCATGCCAATGAGATTGTAATGTCGGCATTTGCATCGACTGATTAATGTTCGCACCGTTTGGGGAGCCATTAATGGCTCCCTTACACCATCCCGACACGCTTCATCCCGGAATACTTCATGGCTTTAACCCGCCTCCTGATTAAAGATTTTCGCAATATCGAGCAGGCCGACCTGGCGTTAGCGCCGGGATTTAATTTCCTTGTTGGCGCGAATGGCAGCGGCAAAACCAGCGTGTTGGAAGCGATTTACACCCTGGGTCATGGCCGCGCGTTTCGCAGTTTGCAGGCGGGGCGGGTGATTCGCCACGATCAGGATGCGTTCGTGCTGCATGGGCGCATTGAAGGTATCGAGCGTGAATTGTCGGTTGGCTTAACTAAAAACCGGTCGGGTGACAGTAAAGTCCGCATTGATGGTAGCGATGGACACAAAGTGGCGGAGTTAGCGCAGCTGCTACCGATGCAGCTGATCACGCCAGAGGGATTTACGCTGCTCAACGGCGGACCAAAATACCGCCGCGCCTATATCGATTGGGGCTGTTTCCATGCTTATCCCGGCTTTTTTCAGGCGTGGAGCAACCTGCGTCGCCTGTTAAAGCAGCGTAATGCCGGGCTGCGCCAGGTTTCACGCTACAACCAAATTCGCCCGTGGGATCAGGAGTTGGTGCCGCTCGCCGAGCAAATCAGCGCCTGGCGTGCTGAATACAGCGCGGCGATCGCCAAAGAGATCATCGCCACCTGCGGCCAATTTTTACCAGAGTTTGCGTTAGCGTTCTCATTCCAGCGCGGCTGGGATAAAGAGAGCGATTACGGCGAACTGCTGGAACGCAATTTCGAGCGCGATCGGGCGCTCACCTACACCGCCAGCGGCCCGCACAAAGCCGATTTTCGCATTCGTGCAGAAGGGACGCCGGTGGAAGATTTACTCTCACGCGGCCAATTAAAATTGCTGATGTGTGCGTTGCGCCTGGCGCAGGGTGAATACCTGACGCGCAGCAGCGGACGTCGCTGTTTATACCTGATTGATGACTTCGCTTCGGAGCTGGATGACACGCGTCGCCGGCTGCTGGCCGAACGACTGAAAGCGACGCAGGCTCAGGTATTTGTCAGCGCCATTGGTGTCGAACATGTAATCGACATGAGTGACGAAAAGGGCAAGATGTTCCGCGTGGAACAGGGTAAAATAGCGGTTCAACCTGAAGATTAAATGAGCGAGAAACGTTGATGTCGAATTCTTATGACTCCTCAAGTATCAAAGTCCTGAAAGGGCTTGATGCGGTACGCAAACGCCCGGGCATGTACATCGGCGATACAGATGACGGCACCGGTCTGCACCACATGGTATTCGAGGTCGTGGATAACGCTATCGATGAAGCGCTCGCCGGTCACTGTAGTGACATCGTCGTCACCATTCATGCTGATAATTCCGTTTCTGTTCAAGATGATGGACGTGGTATTCCAACCGGCATCCACCCGGAAGAAGGCGTGTCGGCCGCAGAAGTGATCATGACCGTACTGCACGCAGGCGGTAAATTCGATGATAACTCCTACAAAGTTTCAGGTGGTTTGCACGGCGTTGGCGTGTCGGTCGTTAACGCCCTGTCGCAAAAGCTGGAATTGACCATTCGCCGCGAAGGCAAAGTTCACAATCAGATTTATCAGCACGGCGTGCCGCAAGCGCCGCTGGCGGTTTCCGGCGATACCGAAGCAACCGGCACCCGCGTGCGTTTCTGGCCGAGCTATGACACCTTCACCAATGTGATTGAGTTTGAGTACGACATCCTGGCGAAACGCCTGCGTGAACTGTCGTTCCTGAACTCCGGCGTCTCGATTCGCCTCGAAGATAAGCGTGATGGTAAGAACGATCACTTCCACTACGAAGGCGGCATCAAGGCGTTTGTTGAGTACCTCAACAAGAACAAAACCCCTATTCACCCAACCGTGTTCTATTTCTCTACTGAGAAAGACGGCATTGGCGTGGAAGTGGCATTGCAGTGGAACGATGGCTTCCAGGAAAACATCTACTGCTTTACCAATAACATTCCACAGCGCGACGGCGGTACGCACCTTGCAGGTTTCCGTGCGGCAATGACGCGTACGCTGAATGCCTACATGGATAAAGAGGGCTACAGCAAAAAAGCCAAAGTCAGCGCCACCGGCGATGACGCACGTGAAGGCTTGATTGCTGTGGTTTCCGTGAAAGTACCGGATCCGAAATTCTCCTCACAAACCAAAGACAAGCTGGTTTCTTCGGAAGTGAAATCGGCGGTTGAACAGCAGATGAACGAACTGCTGGCGGAATACCTGCTGGAAAACCCTTCTGACGCCAAAATTGTGGTCGGTAAAATTATCGATGCGGCGCGCGCGCGCGAAGCGGCCCGTCGTGCTCGTGAAATGACCCGCCGTAAAGGCGCGCTGGATTTGGCTGGCTTGCCGGGCAAATTGGCGGATTGTCAGGAGCGCGATCCGGCGCTGTCTGAAATCTACCTTGTGGAAGGGGACTCAGCGGGCGGCTCTGCGAAGCAGGGACGTAACCGTAAAAATCAGGCGATCCTGCCGTTGAAAGGTAAAATCCTCAACGTTGAGAAAGCGCGCTTCGACAAAATGCTGGCCTCCCAAGAAGTTGCCACGCTGATCACCGCATTGGGCTGCGGCATTGGCCGCGACGAATATAACCCGGACAAACTGCGTTATCACAGCATCATCATCATGACCGATGCCGACGTCGATGGTTCGCATATTCGTACGCTGCTGTTGACCTTCTTCTATCGTCAAATGCCTGAAATCGTAGAGCGCGGCCATGTGTATATTGCTCAGCCGCCGCTGTACAAAGTGAAAAAAGGCAAGCAGGAACAGTACATTAAAGATGATGAGGCGATGGATCAGTATCAAATCGCCATCGCGCTCGACGGCGCGACGCTGCACACCAATGCCAGCGCGCCAGCGTTTGGCGGTCAGCCGCTGGAAAATCTGGTCGCAGATTTCAACAGTACGCAGCGCATGATCAAGCGTATGGAACGTCGTTTCCCAACGGCGATGCTGCGCGGCTTAATTTACCATCCAACGCTGAGTGACTTAAGCGACGAAGCGACGGTGCAAGGCTGGATTGACGGTTTGGTAGCCTATCTGACCGAACGTGAAGCGCACGGTAGCACCTACATGGCGCAGGTGCGTGCCAACGGCGAGCAGAATCTGTTCGAACCGGTGCTGCGCGTACGCACGCACGGCGTGGATACCGATTATCCAATGGATAGCGAATTCATTGACGGCCCGGAATACCGCAAAATCTGTAGCCTCGGTGAACAGCTGCGCGGTCTGATCGAAGAAGATGCCTTCATCGAGCGTGGCGAACGCCGTCAACCGGTTACCAGCTTCGAGCAGGCGATCGAGTGGTTGGTGAAAGAGTCGCGTCGCGGCTTGTCCGTACAGCGCTATAAAGGTCTGGGTGAGATGAACCCGGAGCAGCTGTGGGAAACAACCATGGATCCAGACAGCCGCCGCATGTTGCGCGTGACCATCAAAGATGCGATTGCCGCCGATCAGCTGTTCACCACGTTGATGGGCGATGCAGTTGAACCGCGCCGTGCCTTCATCGAAGAGAATGCGCTGAAAGCTGCGAATATCGACATTTAATCGACTTCGCCGTGACAAAAAACCCTTCCCATGCGGAAGGGTTTTTTATTGCTAACGCGGAACGGCAAAGCGGAAACATGCACCCGCAGATTTCTCATCAAGGCGTATATCTCGCCCATGCAGCTGCAAAATACGCCGCACAACCATTAAGCCTAATCCGCCGCTGTTTTTACGCGTGCTGGCGTGTGCGAGTGCAGAAGGGCGCTCGAATAAGGTGGCGCGTAGCGCTTCGGGAATGCCCGGACCGGTATCTTTCAAAATCACTTCAATTTCATCCTGCGCGCTGCGCAACGCAATAATGATGGTGCCCATTTCCGGCGTATGTTTAAGCGCATTGTCGAGCAAGTTAGTAAGCACGCGATCGATCATTGAAACATCGGCATTCACCTGCGGTAGCTGATCGGGAATATCGACCACAAAGCGGATGTTACGCGTGCTGGCCATCAGCTCGAATTTCTGCACCACATCGTGCGTCAGCTCCGACAAGCTAAAGACTTCACGGCTCGGCTTAATCACGCCATATTCCAGCTGCGCCAGCTCGAAAAGCTGCTGCGCCAGCATGCTCACCTTTTGGCTTTGCGACAGCGCGATATGCAAATATCGCTGGCTCTCTTCAGACTTTAAGCTGTCGGACTTATACAGCAAGGTTTCCAGATAACCGTGTAGCGTAGTCAGCGGCGTGCGCAGATCGTGCGAGATATTGGCGACGAAATCGCGGCGCAGCTGATCCTGATAAGTCAGTTTTTCCCACTGAAACGCCACGCGACGCGCCATCGCGATAAACGCGCCCTGTAATAAACTGACTTCGTCTTTCTCATGCGCCAGGGGCAACGGTAATTCCGCCAACTGCTTAATCGCGGTGATATCTTCCTGATTCAACCGACGCACGCGCTGGGTTAATTGGCGAATGGGCCGGGTAATCAAACTGAACGCCACCGCGCCAGCGGTTAAACCAAATATTGCCACCAACAGTGATGACCAGAATGACGTGCGCATTAATATGTCCATCTGCGCGGCTTGCGCCAGATGATGGTAATTTTCACCTTGCAAAATAACGTATAAATAGCCGGCTTTTTGCCCATTAAATGATAGCTGTGCGACGCTGAACACTTTCTGTTCTGAAAGATTACGCGGGTCGTCACCGTAAACGGGCGCCGCCTTGCCCTTGAGCTGAATAAGCAGCGGAGCCATATCCACTTTGCTTCGTTTAATATGGTTGGGCGGCGCGGCATCGGCCAGAATATTGCCGCGTATATCAAGTAAATAAACTTCTACGCTAGGATTGAGCACCATCAAATCTTTAAAGAGCGCTTTCATCAGCGGTACGTTTACCCCTTTTTCACCTATCATATTGGGATTGAGGCTGGCGATATGGCTGGCAAGCCCTGCGGATAAGCGCTGCACTACTGCGCTGCCATATTGCGCATTAATCCGAATTTGCATCCAGCCTGACAGCAGTGTGCAAAGCAATAACAGTGAAGCAAAAACCAGCGCGAAGCGCTGGCTGAGTGTCAGGCGTTTCATGGTTAATTACCTAGTTATCTGGCAGGAAAAACTTATAACCTTTGCCCCAAACCGTCAGAATATAGTGCGGCTCGGCAGGGTTATCTTCAATTTTTAATCGCAAGCGATTAATGTGCGTATTAACGGTATGCTCATAACCATCATGCTGATAACCCCAAACCTGATTCAGTAAGTTGAGGCGGGAAAATACTTTTCCCGGATTTTTAGCGAAGTGATATAGCAGATCAAACTCACGTGGCGTTAAACTTATGGGTTTATTATGCATCCACACTTCGCGCGCCACCGGATCAATGATTAAGGCGTCAAGATTTAAGGTGCCGGCCTCCATGCGTGAATTCATATTCATCGCTTCCTGTCGACGGAATAACGCTTTGATGCGTGCCACCAGCTCCAATACTGAGAAAGGTTTGGGTAAGTAATCATCCGCACCCAGTTCCAATCCCAACACACGATGGACTTCGCTGGAGCGTGCGCTGATCATAATAATCGGCGTATAACGCTTCATGGCGCGGGCGCGACGGCATATTTCCAACCCATCAATGCCGGGCAACATTAAATCGAGAATTAATGCATCCCAATGTTTTGATTCCAGCAGCTGCACCGCTACATGGCCGTCTGCGGCATGGGTCACGTCGTAGCCTTCATCCTGAAAGTGCAAATGCAGAACATCCGCGATGCCGCTATCGTCCTCAACAATCAATATTTTCTTTACGCTGTTCATCATCCTTTTCCTGAATCCTTGATTGAAAAAATATTACCGTCAAAACGTCAAGAAAGTTGTCACGTTTTGTTTAACTCAGCGTGAGGCTTTAGTGAACAACGGTGCGCCAAAATAGCATCCAGACCTCAGTTAAAGGGGCAGACTTGGATGGAAATGAGCATTAACTATTGCGTTGCTACCAGGGAATCATCTCCACCAACACGCATCAACAGATGAAAAGGAATGCGATGGCGGCGGTATTAGGTTCGAGACCGGTCTTATCAAGTAAATTCACCACAACATGACAGAATGCAGCCTGTTTGAAGTGAAGAGAAAATGAAAATGGACATGCAAATAGACGAAGGATCAGAAAAGTCAGGGCGTGCACAAGTGATTCACCCTTGGTGGCTGCGCGTATGTCATTGGGTAAATGCGGCAAGTATCATCATTATGACGATGAGCGGCTGGCGCATTTATAACGCCTCACCCCTGTTTGATTTCCGTTTTCCCGGCGAGGTAACTATTGGTGGCTGGCTGGGAGGCGCATTGCAATGGCACTTTGCCGCCATGTGGATTTTTGCCCTGAACGGTGTGATTTATCTGATGCTCAACATGCTAACCGGGCGTCTGCGTAAAAAGTTTTTCCCGTTATGCCTAAGAGAATTAATAAAAGACGCCTTTAATGCGTTAACCGGGAAATTAGCGCATGCGGATTTACGGCAATACAATCAGGTTCAGCGTGCAGCATATTTATTTATCATGTTTGATTGCGCGTTATTAGCCTTGTCAGGCTTAGTGTTATGGAAATCCGTTCAATTACCGGTGTTACGTGAATTAATGGGTGGTTATGAAGCCGTACGCTATATTCACTTTTTTGCGATGTCAGCGCTAACAGGATTTGTAGCGGTGCATTTACTGATGGTGGCGCTGGTGCCAAAAACCCTGCTTGCCATGCTGCGTGGACGCTAAGGAGAGCGAAATGAAAAAGTTAAATATCGATCTTTCGCCAACCGATGCCGATGCATTAGTGAAAGAAGCGCAGCAATTATTAGCGCGCAAACTGGATGCAAACTCGCGTCGCCGTTTTTTACGTCAGGGTTTAACGCTGGGTGGCGTCGCCATGCTGACCGGTTGCGATCTGGGTAATCAACCTGATGCGGAAAATGTACTGAATAAGTTCTCTCGTTTTAACGATCGTATTCAGAGCTGGTTGTTTAATCCTGCTAATCTGGCACCGGAATACAGTCTGGAAAGTATTTCACCCAACTTCCCCTTTAATGCATTTTATGGTGAAGAGGATATCCCTAAGATTAATGGCGATAACTGGCGTTTAGAAATTGCAGGTTTAGTTAATGACAAACGCAGTTGGTCGCTGCCGCAGCTGTATAATTTACAGCAGCACGATCAGATCACGCGCCATATTTGCGTTGAGGGCTGGAGTGCTATTGGCCGCTGGGGCGGTGTACGTTTTAGCGACTTTTTGAAAATGATTGGTGCCGATACGTCAGCAAAATATGTCAGTTTCAAATGCACAGATGATTATTACACCAGTATTGATATGGCCTCGGCGCTGCATTCACAAACCATCATGGCATTAACCTGGGATGGGAAAATTTTACCACCTGAGTATGGTTATCCAATGAAGATTCGTATCCCAACTAAATTGGGATATAAGAATCCAAAACATATTCAGGTGATAGAAGTCACCAATCGTTATACCGGTGGATACTGGGAAGACGAAGGATATAACTGGTTCGGCGGAAGCTAACCCTTAATTTCACAGAATGTCTGTGCTAACACCTAAATTAAATCGAAAAAGGAAATTCTCATGAAAAACGTAATCGTAGCAACTTTTATCGCTTCAATGATGACCATGTCTGTTGCTTATGCTGCTGACTCTATGGGCAAAGAGGCCATGAAAAAAGACGAAATGGGCATGAAAAAAGATGCCATGCACAAAGATGCCATGGGCATGAAAAAAGACGCCATGCATAAAGATGCCATGAAGAAAGATGAAATGGGCATGAAAAAAGACGCCATGAAGAAAGACGAAATGGGTATGAAGAAAGATGCCATGGGTAAAGATGAGATGAAAAAAGGCGCGATGAGCCATTAATCTCAATCTGACTACCAATATTAAAAAGGCCATTACTGCGGTATTGGCCTTTTTTTATTGCTCAGGCAAAAGTCTGAAGTCCGGTGCTAAGCTGGTCAATGTGAGCTGAATCGCGCTAGCATTCAGCAAAACCCTGACTCAACGAGGATGTTATGGCGATAAAACTGGTTGCAATCGATATGGACGGCACGCTGCTCAACCCGCAGCACCAAATCACGCCCGCAGTAAAATCAGCCATTGCGCGTGCGCATCAAAAGGGCGTGATGGTGGTGCTTACCACCGGTCGTCCCCTGATTGGCATTCAGCGCTACCTGATGGAACTGGACCTGGTCGATGAGGGCCAATACTGCATTAGCTACAATGGCGCACTGGTGCATCGCGCTAACGATGGTGAATGCATCGCGGAAATTACCTTAGGGATAGACGATTACCTGTATGTTGAGCAGCTGGCGCGCGATCTCGGTGTGCATTTCCAGGCATTCGACAAATCCTTCCTCTATACGCCAAACAAAGACATCAGCGAATTCACCATTCACGAATCCAGTTTAACCGGCATTCCGCTGCGCTATCGCGCGGTCGAGGAGATGGATCGCGCCATGCGCTTCCCGAAACTGATGTTGATCGACAAACCCGATCTGCTGAATGCCGCAATTGAACGCCTGCCGCAAAGCGCACGCGATAATTACACCATTCTGAAAAGTGCGCCCTATTTCCTTGAGATCCTCGACGCGCGCGTCAATAAAGGTGCAGGCGTAAAAATGTTGGCCGACAAGCTGGGCTTAGCGCGTGATGAAGTCATGGCGATTGGCGATCAGGAAAACGATTTGGCGATGATTGAGTATGCCGGAATGGGCGTCGCGATGGGTAATGCCATTGATTCGGTAAAAGAAATTGCGCAGTTCATCACCAAAAGCAACATGGAAGATGGCGTCGCGCACGCGATTGAAGAGCTGGTACTGTAACCCTGCTTTGCGGATGGCGCTCTGCTATCCGCTTCTTTCACCCCTGAAAAATTCCCCCGCAGCGGCGGATGGATTGTCTGTTTTGTGATCCATATTGTAGTACAACCTATGTAGATGGTACTACAATCCTATTCATCAGCTCAGGTGTCCGTTAGGCTTCGCGTAGCGAAAGCAGTAATCTGATGCGCTTCCGCTTTTCACTGCATGGAACATCATGACGCAAGAACAATTAAGCAAAACCGAACGCATCATTCTGACGTTGGGCGAGGAGATCGTCGCCGGGAAATTCGTGCCGGGGGCGGCGCTGCCTGCGGAAGCCGAGCTGTGCGAGCGCTTTGGCACGTCGCGCAACATTATCCGCGAAGTGTTTCGCTCGCTGATGGCGAAGCGGTTGATGGAGATGAAGCGCTATCGCGGCGCGTTCGTCACGCCGCGCAATCAGTGGAATTACCTCGATAGCGATGTGTTGCAGTGGGCGCTGGCGCACGATCAGGATCCGCGTTTAATCGCGGCGATGAACGAAGTGCGCGTGCTGGTAGAGCCGCAAATTGCGCGCTGGTCAGCTGAACGCGCCACCTCTAATGACCTGGCAGCCATTGAGCAAGCCTTTAACGACATGGTGGCGTATCAAGGCGATCGTCAAGCCTTTAACGACGCCGATATTCGCTATCACGAAGCCGTGCTGAACTCGGTTCATAACCCGGTGCTACAGCAGCTTAACGTGGCGATCAGCCAGCTGCAAAAAGCGGTGTTTACCCAAACCTACATGGCTGATTCCG
This sequence comes from uncultured Pantoea sp., assembly GCA_966185695.1. Lineage (GTDB taxonomy): Bacteria > Pseudomonadota > Gammaproteobacteria > Enterobacterales > Enterobacteriaceae > Pantoea. Next base: position 60,349 of record CBIFUL010000005.1, read on the forward strand.
GCAACATGCCGCGCACGTTAGCCGAACATAAAGCGTTGTTTGACGCCATTCGCCATCAGGATGGCGATGCCGCCGAGCTGGCAGCGAAAACCATGATTGCCAGCTCCACGGCACGACTCAAGGAGATTCTGTGAGCAGCTATATCGCGATTGATTGGGGTTCGACCAACCTGCGCGCCTGGCATTATCAGCACGGCGAGTGCGTGGATGAACGTCGCTCGGAAGCCGGTGTAACGCGCCTTGGCAACCGCACGCCAGCGGAAGTTTTTGCCAGCGTCACGCAAGGTTGGCCGACCCAGGATGTGCCGGTGGTCATGGCGGGCATGGTGGGCAGCAACGCCGGTTGGCTTGCGGTGCCCTATTTATCGTGCCCGGTGGCGCTGGGCGATCTGGCTAGCCGCTTAACCCGCGTTGAGGATAAAGCGTGGATTGTGCCGGGATTAAGCGTCGAACGTCACGATAACTACAACGTAATGCGCGGTGAAGAGACGCAGCTGCTGGGAGCCATCACGCTGAACCCGGCGCCGCTTTATGTGATGCCCGGCACGCATGCCAAATGGGTGCAGGTTGAACAGGATCGCGTGCTGGATTTCCGCACCGTCATGACCGGCGAGCTGCACCATTTGTTGCTCAAGCAATCGCTGGTGGGGGCCGGTTTACCGCAGCAAGAAGCGGATGCCGACGCCTTTCGCGCCGGTTTGCAGGTGGGCAGCAACGACGCATCAATTTTAGCGCGCCTGTTTGAAGTGCGCGCGTCGCATGTGCTTGGTGCCCGCGATCGCCGCCATATCAGCGATTTCTTGTCGGGCTTGCTGATCGGCCACGAAGTGGCGCTGATGACGCAATCCAGGGAAGCTCGCGCGCAACCGATCACCATTATTGCCGGTGACGCGCTGGCGCAGCGCTATCAGCTGGCGCTGCAATTTATTGAGGTGGATTCAGTCACGCTGGCGGGCGATCGCGCCTTCCAGCATGGAATAAGGAGTATTGCGAATGTCCTGGCAAACTAACATCCCACTGATCGCTATTCTGCGCGGCATCACGCCAGATGAAGCCGAAGCGCACGTCGGTGCGTTGATCGATGCGGGGTTTGATGCGATTGAGATCCCGCTGAATTCGCCGGAATGGGCGAAAAGCATTGGCGCGATGGTGCAAACCTTTGGCGATAAAGCGTTAATTGGCGCGGGTACCGTGCTGCATCCGGCCCAGGTCGATGAACTCGCCGCGCTCAACAGTAAACTGGTGGTGACGCCGAATACCGATGCAGCGGTGATTCGCCAGGCTGTCGCCAGCGGCATGATTGTCGCTGCCGGTTGCGCCACCGCTACCGAAGCCTTCGCCGCCTTACAGGCTGGCGCGCAGGCGCTGAAAATCTTCCCGTCGTCGGCCTTTGGTCCCGGCTACATCAAAGCGCTTAAAGCGGTTTTGCCGCCGGAGGTGCCGGTGTTTGCCGTGGGCGGCGTGACGCCGGAAAACCTGCATGAATTTATGGCCGCAGGCTGCGTCGGCGCGGGCTTGGGTAGCGATCTTTATCGTGCCGGTCAACCGCTGTCGCGTACTGTGGCGCAGGCTCGCGCATTTATTGCTGCTTATAAGGACGCTGTACGATGAAAATTACCAAATTGACCACTTATCGCCTGCCGCCGCGCTGGATGTTCCTGAAAATCGAAACCGATGAAGGCATTGTCGGCTGGGGCGAACCGGTGATTGAAGGGCGCGCGCGCAGCGTAGAGGCGGCGGTACACGAACTGTCGGAATACCTGATTGGGCAAGATCCGGCGCGCATTAACGATTTATGGCAGGTGATGTACCGCGGCGGATTCTATCGCGGCGGCCCGATCTTAATGAGCGCAATTGCCGGTATCGATCAGGCGTTGTGGGATATCAAAGGCAAAGCGCTTGGCGTGCCGGTGTACCAACTGCTCGGTGGTTTGGTACGCGACAGCATCAAAGCCTATAGCTGGGTGGGCGGCGATCGTCCGGCAGAAGTAATTGATGGCATTAAGCAGCTGCGCACCATTGGTTTCGATACCTTCAAACTCAACGGCTGTGAAGAGATGGGCATCATTGATAACGCCCGCAAAGTGGATGCAGCGGTGAATACCGTGGCGCAAATCCGCGAAGCCTTCGGCAATGAGATTGAGTTTGGCCTCGATTTCCACGGTCGCGTCAGCGCACCGATGGCGAAAGTGTTGATCAAGGAGTTGGAACCCTATCGCCCGCTGTTCATTGAAGAGCCGGTGCTGGCGGAACAGGCCGAATATTATCCGCGTCTGGCGGCGCAAACCCATATTCCGATTGCCGCAGGCGAACGTATGTTCTCACGCTTCGAGTTCAAACGGGTGCTGGAAGCCGGTGGTTTGGCGATTCTGCAACCGGATCTGTCGCATGCTGGCGGCATCACCGAATGCTACAAAATTGCTGCGATGGCCGAATCTTACGATGTGGCGTTGGCGCCGCACTGCCCGCTTGGACCGATTGCCCTGGCAGCCTGTTTGCACGTTGATTTCGTCTCACGTAATGCGGTGTTCCAGGAACAGAGCATGGGCATTCACTACAATCAGGGCGCAGAACTGCTGGATTACGTGATCAATAAAGATGATTTCAAAATGGATGATGGCCATTTCTATCCGTTAAATAAACCTGGCCTCGGCGTGGAAATTAATGAAGAGCTGGTGATTGAAAGAAGTAAACATGCACCTGACTGGCGCAATCCATTATGGCGTTTCCCGGATGGATCGGTCGCTGAGTGGTAATGGATATTTCTTAATAAATAAGTCATTTCGCGTATCAATAACGCGGGATAAATAACTTATGCCGATCAATTAATTAATTTATTTACCGCACATACGCTAGCGGCGCGATTTATTTCGCATCCTTGCAGCGGCTGAATTGCTGCCAGACGCGCAATAAATTGCGCCGCTATAATAGAAAATAAAATTAACCACCTATGTGGTTTTACACCCTTTATCTTGCCCTGCATTTGTAGCGGCGTGCTTCGTCACGCCTGAACTACAAATATGATTACGGAGAAACACCATGGATCTCTCTGCTGTTCAGGCTAAACCGACGCGCCGCCGTTATATTACGCTGCTGATGATCTTTATTACGGTGGTAATTTGTTACGTTGACCGCGCAAATTTAGCCGTTGCTTCGGCACACATTCAGGAAGAGTTTGGCATCACCAAAGCAGAGATGGGCTACGTTTTTTCAGCCTTTGCCTGGTTATATACGCTGTGCCAAATTCCCGGCGGCTGGTTCCTCGATCGCGTTGGCTCCCGCATGACCTATTTTATTGCCATTATGGGCTGGTCGGTGGCGACGTTATTTCAGGGCTTCGCCACCGGCTTATTATCACTGATTGGTTTACGTGCCATTACCGGGATATTCGAAGCGCCCGCGTTCCCCACCAATAACCGCTTGGTTACCAGCTGGTTCCCGGAGCAAGAGCGCGCCTCGGCGGTGGGTTTCTACACTTCAGGACAATTCGTGGGCCTCGCGTTCCTGACGCCGCTGCTGATCTGGATTCAGGAACTGCTGAGCTGGCATTGGGTCTTCATCATTACCGGCGGCATCGGCATTATCTGGTCGCTGGTGTGGATCAAGTTTTACCAGGCACCGAGCCAGAGTAAAGGCATTAACAAAGCCGAGCTGGACTACATCCGCGAAGGCGGCGCGATGGTAGATGGCGACGCTCCTGCCGAGAAGAAAACCCGCACCAAACTCACGGCGGCCGACTGGAAACTGGTGTTCCATCGCAAGCTGTGCGGCGTGTATCTCGGCCAGTTTGCCGTGACGTCAACCCTGTGGTTCTTCCTGACATGGTTCCCGAACTACCTGACGCAGGAAAAAGGCATTGCCGCGTTAACCGCTGGTTTCATGACCACCGTACCGTTCCTTGCCGCGTTTGTTGGCGTGATTCTTTCGGGCATCGTCGCGGATCGCCTGGTGCGCAGCGGGCGTTCACTCGGTTTTGCCCGTAAAACGCCCATCATCTGCGGTTTGCTGATCTCCACCTGTATCATGGGCGCGAATTACACCAACGATCCCCTCTGGATTATGACGCTGATGGCGATTGCCTTCTTCGGCAACGGTTTCGCCTCGATTACCTGGTCGTTGGTTTCGTCATTGGCGCCGGTGCGTTTGATTGGCTTGACCGGCGGCATGTTTAACTTTGTCGGCGGTTTGGGAGGCATAACCGTGCCGCTGGTGGTGGGGTATCTGGCGCAGGATTACGGTTTTGCCCCCGCGCTGGTGTATATCTCGGCGGTGGCGCTGCTCGGCGCGCTCTCCTATATCCTGCTGGTCGGTGATGTGAAGCGCGTGGGTTAACCCCTTTTCGGTCGCCATCAATGGCGACCCTACAACCTAAGCTCATGGTTTTCGTAAGGTGCGCATTCACGCGCACCTGCAGCATATTTTCAGCGGCGCAAAAATGCTGCGCCACGCCGCGTAATCACGTACTTTGTCTGGCAACTGTTTGCTCTAAGGTTGCCTCATGTCAGAAAAACAACTCACCTTTACACCGCGCAATCATCAGCTCACCAACATCAACGTCTGGACCGGCGATAGCCAATGGTTGGCGTTCGATGTGCGACCTTCCGGCGCGTCCTTTACCGGTTTAACCATCGAGCGCGTCAACGTGGCGAGCGGGGCGGTGGAAGTGTTATATCAGGCACGCGATGGCGCACACGTTGGCGTGGTGACGGTTAGCCCGGATCTGCCGCCGCGCTACGTTTGTATTCATGGGCCGGAACATCCCGATGCGCACTGGAAATACGATTTTCACCACCGCCGTGGCGTGATTGTGCAGCACGGTCGTGCCGAAAATCTTGACGCCTGCGACATCACCGCGCCCTACACGCCAGGCGCGCTGCGCGGGGGCTCGCATGTGCATGTCTTCAGCCCGGATGGCTCGCGTCTTAGCTTTACCTATAACGATCACGTGATGCATGAAAAAGATGCGCGCGACGATCTGCGCAACGTGGGCGTGGCAGTGCCGCTGCATCCGGTTTGCCCACCCAAGCAGCATCCGCGTGAATACGATGGCAGTCATTATTGTGTGTTGGTGAGCCAAACCCAACGCGATCCACAGCCGGGCAGCGATCAAATCGACCGCGCGTATGAAGAGTGCTGGATCGGCGATCAAGGCTACCAAAAAGCCGACGGCAGCTGGCAGCGCTGGGCGCTGGCGTTTATCGGCGACACGCGCGACGCCCATGGCGACAAAGTACCTGACGTGTTTGTGGTGGATTTGCCAGCAGCCAGCGCGGATTACGCCAAAGCGGGCACCGCGCCATTGCAGGGCACCAAAGATTGTCTGCCTGCGCCACCAGCGGGTGTACAGCAGCGCCGCATCACCCATACGCGTGGTTTGGCGCTACAGCCGCGTCACTGGCTGCGCGCCGCGCCCGACGGTAGCGCCATCGCCTTTTTGCTGGCGGATGCTAACGAGGTGGTGCAGCTGTGGGCGGTATCGCCAAACGGCGGTGCGCCGCGCCAAATCACGCAGCTGCCCGACAGCATTCAATCGGCATTCAGCTGGCAGCCCAACGGCAACGCCGTTGCCTTTGTCTGCGATAACAGCGTCATGCGGTGTGAGGTGGCGACCGGGGATTGCACGCGTCTAACCGCGCGCAGCGACCAGGCACCGTGCGCGGATGCCGTGGTGTGGTCGCCGGATGGGGAGCAGATCGCTTATATGCGTGACGTCGATGGTTGGCGTCAGCTGTTTTGCGTTAGTGCGACTTCTCCGGCATAGCCGCCGCAGTCGCCAGGCTGGCTTGGGTACCAGCCAGCTTTTCGCTCTGCAAAACACGTTCGCGCGGGGAATCTTTAGTGCGATCGTCGCCAGAGCGTAAGTAATCCCAAGGCAACAGAATGGTGTCCATTACGGCGGAAAACGGCAGATCGATCAGCGCGAGCGGCTTGATCGCCCAGCTGCTTTTATCATCGGTCAGCAACTCTGCGCTGGCGCGCGTGCCGGGATAGTAACCTTGACTGGCGCCCGTATGCGACATGACGCTGGAACAGCCGGTAGTCATAAAAGCACTGCTAATCAGCAGGGCAGCAAGCGGAGAGCATTTCACTATTTTCATCTTCATCATCCCTACAGCGATGGCGTGGCCGTTGCTGGAGTGTGTCGTCTGACGTCCGCAAAGCTCTGTGGCTAGGTTTGGCACTTACTCAGACGAATAATTCCCTGAGTGTATGTCATATCGTCAGATTTGCTGTAAAAAAAAGCGCATTGGCCCTTGAAAGCGACGCGAGCGCACCCACTTTTAAGGAACGGTCTTGTTGCTGTTGCCGACAGGGACAGAAACAGACTGAACAACCTGTCCGTGGTGGAAGGTTGCCAAAACTTGCTGATTATCAGGAGTCTTATTATGCGTAATTTTGATCTCTCTCCGCTTTATCGTTCTGCTATTGGTTTTGATCGTTTGTTCAACCTGCTTGAGTCCAATCAAAACCAGGCCAATGGCGGTTATCCTCCGTATAACGTTGAGCTGGTGGATGAGAACCTGTACCGCATCACGATTGCCGTGGCGGGCTTTGCCCAGAGTGAATTAGACATCACGTCACACGACAATATGCTGGTGGTGCGCGGTGCGCATCCGGAAGAGCAACCGGAGCGTAAATACCTGTATCAGGGCATCGCCGAACGCAATTTCGAGCGCAAATTCCAGCTGGCCGATCACATCAGCGTGCGCGATGCACGCCTGGAAAATGGTCTGCTAAGCATCGATCTGGTACGCATCGTCCCCGAAGAGGCGAAGCCGCGTCGGATTGAAATCCTGTAATCAGGATATCGATGAAGTCATAAAAACGCCGCAGCGATGCGGCGTTTTTTTGTATGTGCGCTAACCCTTTCATTGGCTTCTGCCAAACGTCTCACACTTCTTTCACTGGGTTGGCCTTAAGTCAAATCAGCTGTTCCCTAGCTCTTCCTGATTAATTAGCATTCACCACACAGAGTGTAGTGGTACTAATTTTAAGGATGAGTGCGGTGCATACAGGGATTGGGCCGACGGGAAGCCAGGAAGATTCACTAAACCGTTACCTGCTGCGTTTTCGTCACAGCGATATCAAGACGGACGTAGAGTCATTTACCGGATGGGAGGCGTTAAGCCAGCCCTATCAATACACGCTGCGGTTTACCTCATCCGAACGCGATATTGCGCCGGAAGCCCTTCTGCTGAAACCCGCGACATTGCAGATGCGCGCGTTATCTCCTGACTGGTCACGCTATTCACCCACGGTTGAGCGGTGGGCCATCCAGCGTGAGATACATGGCGTAATTACTCAGCTGTCTCGCCTCTCTTCCAGTGCGGAAGAGTCCTGTTATGAAGCCGTGCTGGAGCATCCGCTGGCGTTGCTGAGCCATTCACGGCGCTATGCCATCTACCAACACGTCTCGGTTCCGGCAACGATCGTCGCATTACTGAAATCGCATCATTTTACCGGTGATGAAATCGACATTGCGGGTCTGAGTTGGAACTACCCCACGCGCGAAATGATTGTGCAATGGGGAGAGACCGACCTGCAATTTATGCAGCGATTGCTGGCGGAAGTGGGTATCTGGTTCCGCTTCCGCCAGCATGAAAAAGTTGAAGATAAAACGGTGATGGTGTTCGGCGATCAGCAGGTGCATTACGCATCTGGCCACAAAATTGTGGCGTTGCCGCAAGCCGGCATGGCCGGAAGCCTCCTGACAATTCGGCAAATGACCTGCCGTTCAGCGGTGGTGACGGCCAGGGTGCAGGCGCGTGATTACGACTATCGCATCAGCCCACAGCCTCCGCTTGACTCTCGCGCTGACATGAGCGAACAAACGGCAAGCACCACCGGTTGCGACTACCACTATGGCGATATTCAGCACCAAAAAGGCGAGCCGTGGGGAAATCTTTACGGCGGCGAAGCCGAAACCTCGTGGTTTTATGCGCGCATTCGGCATGAACGCCATCTGGTTGATCGCCTTCAATTAGCCGCTATCACCGACGATCCTGCGCTGCTGCCGGGCACTGTGGCCAATATTGTAGGCGAGCACCCAGCCGCTTTTTCGCCGGGTTTTTTGGTGGTGGATGTGCGTTGTCGCGCTTCGCGCAGTGCAGGTTTCCTGGCTGAACTACAGGGTATCCCTTATAGCGCACGCTCCGCCTTCCGGCCAAAGCGGTTGCCGCGTCCTACTATTGCCGGCACGGTGCCCGCACGGATCGCCGGCAGTAAACTCAACGACACACTTGCGCGTCCCGATCGCCAGGGCCGCTATCGCGTCAAATTCAATTTTGATTGCGATAGCTGGGAAAAAGGCCGCGAAAGTATGCCGGTACGCCTGGCGCGTATTTACGCTGGCGATCGTTTTGGCGTGCATTTTCCGTTGCTGGATAACATGGAAGTGGCTATTGCGTTCGAAGGGGGCGATCCCGAGCGGCCGTATATCGCGCACGTACTGCATGACGCTATCAATCCTGATGTGGTGAACGATCTCAACAGCACGCGAAACGTGATACGCACGCAGGGCAAAAACAAACTCCGTCTGGAGGATGAGAAAGGCCGTGAGCACATTAAGCTTTCCACTGAGTTTGCTAAATCCCAGCTGAATATCGGTCATCTGGTGGATGCGCAGCGTAATCCTCGCGGTGAAGGCGCGGAGCTACGCACCGAGCGCTATGCCGCAGTGCGCGCCGCTGACGGAATTTTTCTGACCACTGCGGCGCAACCCGGTGCCAGCGGAAAACAGCTGGACATGGCCGAAACCATTGCCCACCTGGAACAGGCGCTTAGCCTTGCTCACAGCCTGCAATCCAATGCGACTCACGCAGGTGCAGACGGTGTGACTACCGCCCCTCAACAAGCTCTGAATCAGGCGCTCTCCGGCCTGGCACAGCCGGGCATGCTGATGTGGGCGGATGCGGGAATCGCACAGGCCACCTCTGAAACTCTTCATCTCGCGGCCGGAAAAGATGCGGTGATCACCGCTAACCATAACGGCAGCATCAATATTCTTAACACGCTCTCTCTGGCGGCGGGCAAAGGCATTTCTGCCTTTGTACGCCGCATTGGCATCAAACTGATTGCCGCATCGGGTGATATCACCTTGCAGGCGCAGCGTGGACAGCTGGCGGCGTTATCTGATCAGAACATGCAGATCACCAGCGTTAACGGCGAATTACAGATTAGCGCCAAGAAAGGGCTGTTCCTGCACTGCGGCGGCGGCGGCATACGCATCCATCCAAATGGCGGAGTGGAGATCTTCTCGCCGACGCGCATCGAGCAAAAAGCGCCCTCGCTCAGCTTCCAAAAAGGCGAAACAGCCAAAATTGTTGATCCGGTTTTCAAAGACAATCCGCTGGCGCGCAAGGTGCGTTTGTTTCGCGACGGCGATCCTAAACATCCACTGGCGCACCAACCTTTTCGCGTCAATCGGCCAGACGGCAGTTCGTTAGCGGGCATTACCGATGATAACGGCCACTCGCCGCTGCTGGATTTAGCAGAAACAGAACAGTTGGTCATCACGCTTATCAGGGAGGCAAAACGATGAATCAGGGAAAAGCCACTAACAGCGCCTATAACCATCCTGAACTTGGCAGCTTTATCGGTGTAAATCGGGAAACCGCCGGTGCGATGTTGGTGCAGGAGTTTCCGGTTAAAAGCCCGTTGCCCTGCATCGTGATTCTGGTGCACGGCGTGAACGACATCGGCGAAGCCTACCAAACGCAGGAAAGCGGCATCATCGCTGGCCTCAATACACGATTGGCGCGTGACGATATGTATGCGCATCAGTGGGGCGAAATAGAAGGATTAACCGACCTGAAGGGGGCGCCTAAGCGGGTGATTGCCAGCGGGCGCTCGCCAATCATTCCCTTCTACTGGGGTTATCGCCCGGTGGATCATGCAACTTATGACGAAGACCAGCGCCGCTACCGGGACGAAGTTACCCGGCTGGGTCTTGAGACGGTATTGCCCTATGACGCTTATCAGGAAGATGACGCTAAGCGATTACACAAACTCAATTCGGAAGGGCGCGGCTTCTGTAACGACAATTACGGCAATGTACTCAATCTGGCCGCAGCGAAAAACGGCGGCACCTTCGCCAACGCCACCACCTGCATTCCCGATATGCTCGGCCCCGGTGCCAATGGCGGTGCAACCTGGATGGCAGGTGTTTACAGCCGCAAGCTCAACGGCGGCGATTTCACCCATCCAATTTTTGGTAATCCGCATCGGATCTATCAGTTTTTTGCCGCGCAGCGGCTGGCGGATTTGATTATGACGATTCGCAACAATCCTGATACCGAACACGACACCATTAATATCGTGGCCCACAGCCAAGGCACGATAATTACCATGTTGGCGAACATGCTGGTTAAAAAATCTTCTCAAGACGGAGTTTCGGCTGATTGTACCATTCTATGCCATTCACCTTACTCACTTGAACCACGCTTTATGGAAAATCTGCTGCCCGGCAAGCAGCAAACTGCCCGCGCACGCCAGGAAACCTTGCGCAACTTCTGCCGCTTGATGGCGACTAATCCCAAATACGATGCTGCTGGACGTTATCAACCGGATTTCATCAAAGCGATGTACCACGACGGCACCTTAGGGCGTAAGCATCAGTGGCATAGCGATCCACGCTATGGCCGCAATAACTTCGGACGGGTTTACAACTACTTTTGTCCGGACGATGGCACGGTGTCGCTGATGAACGTTCAGGGCTTTGGCTGGCGCGGCATCCCCGGTCCATTCGCAAATGAGCTTCCTAATCTCTACCAGCGCGCGTTTTGCCAGCACTACACCGTAGGGGCGAATCCTGACCTGCGGCCTTTTGAGAAACCGCCGTTGCGCGAGGGCGATTTCAAATATGACGGCCGACCGACCAATGCGCCTTATCCGTATAACAGCGGTGTCACCGTTAATGCGGAAGCACTGCCGCAGGTGTTTGAAATAAGCCTGATGGGACAGGGAAATAATGGCGATATGAAATATAAAGCCGGCGTCGGCGGGGAGAACCGTTATATCGATTATTCCGCACGTGAATATGAAGGCGTGTGGCAAGTGACCGAGTTCCGCCCATTGATCAATCGCGGATATCCGCAGCAGCTTAATCACCTGCTTTCAGAGGCGGAATTAGCCGAGGTTAATCGGCATTACAAAACCGCTTTTATCGCCGGACGCGTGGTGGGAACGCCGCAATTTTTGCAGTACCAGCTGCGGCGCAAAAAAACCAACGAAGAGATCAATGAAATGGAAAAATATGGTGATCCGGTGAAATTCAGTCAGCACTCAGCGATTGTCTCAGATCGTAACGTGCAGGAAAAAGCGGTGGCCTACGATCTCGCTATTGGTAATTGCATGGCGTTTGAAGACCCTGAGTTTTGGCTCAGTTTACGTAACAGAGCGGACTGGCGGCATGAGTTCAATCCTAATGAATATGCTAAGCAATATTACAAAACTGGCATATTGGCCGATGAAATTACTAAACTTTTTATGAACAAGCCTGATGCCGCACTCCCAACAGGTGAATTTGGTGTGGTTAACGATTATGGCGCGAAAACACGCGTTGAACCTGCGCGATATCCAGAGATGCATAACAGGGATGTGGTTTTAAACCAATGGGAGATGCCCGAACCTGCTGGCTTCAAAGATGTGCCCGCTGCGAACAAACAGGGGGCGTCCACATGGTGACGACAATTACGCGGTTTACATTAGTAATGTTTGCTGCCTTTCTGATTATTGGTTGCAGCAACCGCCCATTAGCAAAACGTCAGAAGCCAGTGCAAATTGTCTACCGTTTTGACGCCCACCGCTGGCTGGAACTACAGGGTTTCGGCTGTGAGGGTGCGCTGTGGTTTGTGGATGACAAGCGCGATATCCGTAGCGAAGTCGCTTCCCAATTTTATCGCATATCCACCCGACCCTATATTAATGCCTCTGAACGCTATATTGCTGTTCCGTGGTGGGGAACGGCCGGAATGCGCATTTCTCGCGACTACGGCAAAACATGGGATAGCGCAATCCTTAAGGGTAGGGAAGATGATGAGGCAGGCTCAGACATGCCGACGTATGAGAACGTTAAATCTCTGACCGTAGTGAATGATCAAGGCTTTTTGCTGACAAAGCAGGGACATATTTATATGTCATCACTGCCGTTTGATGACCCGCGTCTATTGCCCGGCGGTTCTGGCATTGATTACAGCCGAGAGTTCAGAGGTAAAGTTATTCATCATCGTATAGAAGCCAGACGGCAATACGAAGGCGGGAATGTTTCGGATTGGGGGCTGTTCTATGTCGATCCGCGTATATTGCCGAAACTCACTTATCAATATTACGCCAACTTCCAAAACCTACCGAATCGCATACCCGAAGTGAAGAATTATCAGGGGTGGACGCACATGAAGTGCGACCTGGATGCCGGATTTTAATGGATATCAATTTCGGTAGCCGGAATACGCAGGAAGCTTTCAGATGAACATACCGATACAACGCTTTTTAACAGTGTTAGCCAGCGCGCTGCTGATAATAAGCATCAGCGGTTGCAGCAACCATCCATTAGTTAAGCGTCAGGAAACAGCGTAAACCTTTTTTATTAGCGGCGGCCAAGAGATTGGCGTAAATAACCTATCTGATAAGTCTAACGATTTTAATAATGAAGGTATCCAGTAAACGGCTACATAAATTAATCATGCGGCGGGGATATTCGTCCCTGCTTATTATCTCGTTAAGGAAAAAGATGATGAAGGGTGTGATTCGCTTGGGCGACAAGTTATCAAACGGCGGGAGCGTAACGACTGCCTCTGGAGAAAGCTTCAACGGGCAGCCTGTAATGTTAACAGGCGATAGCGCGCAGTGTGCCCTCCATGGCAACACGTTAGCGGCAGAAGGGCATCCAGCGTGGCGCATGAGTGGTAGCAAGGTGGTGCTTGATCGCTGTAAGGCTGAATGTGGCTGCTTATTTTTAACATCGCTGCCTGAAGCGGGGGCGCTGTGATGGAATATTTCTGGAAAACGCTCCCACGCTACCCCGAACAACCAGCAAGACGCTCTGCTCTTTGGGTGACGTTTATCACTGGCGCTTTTGCCGGTGTCATCGTGCTGGCTATCAGCGCGGTCACGCTGGATGCCGATAAGCTGACATTCAATTTACTTATCTGGCGACTGTTAGCCTTGCCCGTCGTCGCCATCATGATGGCGGTGGCCTGCTGTAATTTTTGGTTTAGCGCCCGAGGTTACCGAGAAATCGCCCTTCGGTCGGTCTATATAGAGAATGAGCAGCAATGGAAAAGGCAGGCAACAACCTCGCTGCGCCTGGCGGCACATACCTCTTTGTTCCCGGTCGATGATGCCGCATTGAAAATGATTAAGCTGGAAGGCGAAATGCCAGCGAAAGCGGATTTTCCGCTCAAGCTGGATGTCGATTACGATGAAGCGTCAGGCATGAACCGTACGCAGAAGGTGATCAAACGCTTGCTGGAGCAGCTGGATCTCTCCTTTATCGACTCGACCCGCGAACGCCCCCAAGTGTGGTTGCATATCAACACGCCCAGCGAAGCGATGCACCGCGATATCGCGGCCGTTATTGCCGCCCACAGCCCAATGTTTAAACAGTCTGAAATCCATTATCTCGATACGCTGCCTGAAAGTGATTTTTTAGAAGGCTGGGTATGGGAGCATTTTCAGGGATATCGGCTATTGATAGTGGTCGAACTGCACGACGGCAAAGAGCTGCACCTGTGTGAATTTGCGACCGCACTACTGTTCTCACGCCAACGCGAAATTTCTGATGGAAGAGTGCCGGTTTGGTGTTTTAGCAGCATGGATACGTTCCCGCATATGCTGGATAAAAACCTGGACACGCTGCTTTCAGCTGAGCAGGTGAAGCCAGCCAGTTTGCGCCATGTCTGGACAGGCAACTTAAAGGGAGAAAGCTTGCACCTGTTAACGGATGCCCTGAATGAAAACAGCGCCGGGGTCAGCATCCGACATTGGCACAGCATGTTATTGGCTGATACCTGGTCGCCGGCTTACCCGTGGTTAATGTTGGAGTGGGCCGCAAGCGCCATCCGCCATGGCCAACATGCCCAGATGCTGGCGGTTCAGCGCAGTGAAGGGCAAAAAATCCACTTACTGATGATAAACAGCGAGCAGCCTTACATTGATTTAATGACGCATGAAATGCAGGACCAGGGTTGTGGGATACTCATACGACTTATCAGCAGCCAAATGCTGGTGGTGTTTACCGGCATCCTTTTCTATAACTGCATGGTGCAGGGCGTCGATGCGGATAAAGCTTTCCTGCTCACCTTAATATTTATCAGTATCGCCATGGTGGCGTTTATCGTTGCATCAGTTGTCGCCTGGCTCGAATACGACCGGCTGCGCTCGGCCCTCTATGCGTACTATTCCCGAGAATAAGCCTCCTCATTGGGAAGTGAAACACGCGTTAATTTCGCACTAAAAATCGTTGGCTCACCCGGCTGCCAAACACGTTCACCAGCAGGCCAAAGATAATAACCGCTGCACCTACCACTTCCTGCGGTGACAAGGTTTCATCCAGAACCAGCGTGGCGCTGAGAATGCCCACCACCGGCACCAGCAGCGACAGCGGCGCTACGCGCCAGGTTTCATAACGGCTCAACAGCTGGCCCCAAATGGCGTAGCCGATAATGGTGGCCACAAAGGCCAGATAAATCAGCGCTAACACCGTTTGCAGCGAGATATGCAGCAAACTGCTGGCGATAGCGCTTTCACCATCAAACAGCCATGAACAGGCAAAGAAGGGGGCGATCGGCACCAGCGCGCTCCACACCACCAGCGACATCACCGGCACGTTACGGTTACGCAAAATGATTTTGTTGGTGATATTGCCTAACCCCCACGACAACGCTGCCGCCAGCGTCAGCATCATGGTGGTGAGCGTAATACCCGCCGAGGTTTGCCCCGTCATACCTGCGGTCGCCAGCATAAACATGCCGAGCGTGGCGATCAAAATGCCGACAATATGATTCCAGTGCAGCTTCTCTGCCAGCAGCAGCGCGCCCAGCAGCAGAGTGAAAAATGCCTGCGCCTGCAACACCAGCGATGCCAATCCAGCGGGCATGCCAAGTTTAATCGCGAGGAACAGGAAGGCGAACTGACCGAAACTGATGGTCATGCCGTAGACCATCAGCCAGCGCAGCGGAATCGCCGGGCGCTTGATAAAGAAAATTGCCGGGAACGCCACCAGGGTAAAACGCAATCCCGCTAATAAGAACGGCGGCATGCCCTGTAAACCGAGTTTGATTACTACAAAATTCACGCCCCACGCCACCACCACGCACAGCGCTAACAACATATCTTTACCTGACATAGGTCATCCTTACTGCTGCGAACTCAGCAATGCCTTGCGCGAAAATCAGTGAGTAAATGCTCAGCATAGTTGTTAATTAAATACTGCAGCCAAAATTACTTTGAATGTAATCTGATGAATAGGCACAGATCAGCACGATATGAGGTGATACAGATGACGAATGAAGTCGGTGAGCAGCAGAGCCAGATCAGTCGTTATCGTCAAATCGCCGAACAGATAAAACACGCGATTCACAGCGGATCGCTGCCGCCCGAAAGCCGTTTACCCTCCGTACGCACGCTGGCAACGCAGTATCGCGTGAGTATCACCACTGCGCTCAAAACATTACGCACGCTGGAGGATGAGCACTACGCGGTAGCGCGGCCGAAATCCGGTTTTTTTGTCGCGTCACGTCAGGAAACGATGCGTTTGCCTGCGGCCATCGCTGAACAACCGCGCAAGGTTGCGCCGCTCGATGAGCAAACCGAGCTGCATTTGGCGATGTTAGGCGCAGATTGTCGCGTGCGGCTCGATCTGGCAAATGGCGATATCTCGCTCTATCCGGTGACGAAAATCGGGCTGCTGATGCGACAGCTGGCTTACAGCAAACCGGCTTTGCTTGGTAACACGGTAAAAGGTACCGGGTACGCGCCGCTGAAAGCGGAGATTGCCCGCCGCGCGGTGGAGTATGGCTGCAACATTAATGCGGATGACATCCTGATCACCAACGGGTGTATTGAAGCGATTTTCCTGGCGCTGCGCGCCACGACGCAGCCAGGCGATATCGTGGCCGTGGAGTCGCCGTGCTACTTCGTGCTGCTGCAGATGCTGCATAACCTCAATCTGCGCGTTATTGAAGTGGAAGCCGGGCCGGATGGCTATGTTGACGTAGAGAAACTCACCACGCTGTTTCAGCGCAGAGCGGTGCAGGCATTTCTCACCCTCAGCAACATCAATAACCCGCTAGGTAAAAGCATCCCCAACGAGCAAAAGGCTTACATCGCGCGGCAAGCCGATGAAAATGGAGTGGTGCTTATCGAAGATGATATTTTCGGCGATACCGCGTTTGGCAAGCGCCGGCCGTTTCCCCTGCGCGCCTTTAGCCCAAACGCCATTTTATGCAGCGGCTTCTCAAAAACCGTGGCGCCCGGCATGCGCATTGGCTGGGTGCACAGCCGCAATGCCATGCGCAAAATCGCCTCGCTGAAATACACCACCAGTATGGGAACGTCGATGTTAGAGCAAGCGGCGATTGCCGAACTGCTGCGTAGCGGTGGCTACGATGCGCATCTGCGCAAACTGCGGCGAGAGCTGAAAAATCAAATTCATCATATGCGCAACGCGTTGCTGCGCCACTTCCCGCCCGGCACGCGCGTTTCTGCACCGGAAGGCGGTTATGTGTTGTGGGTGGAAATGCCGCTGCAGGCGTTAAACGTTCGCGCACTGTTTCTCAAGGCGCGCGATGCTGGCATTGGCATCGCGCCGGGACATATCTTCGCGACGGATCATCGTTACGATCGCTGTTTCCGCCTGAATGCCGGCTTTGGTTGGAATGATGAAGTGGAGCAGGCGATTAAACAGCTAGCGAAGTGGTGTGGTGATTCGTTGATAAAGGAAGAATGACCAATCAGCGATAAGGAAAGCGAAGGGTAGCGGCGCAATTCATTACGCACCTTTTAGCAACCGGGCTGCTTGGGGTTGGCGCGATTAATCGCGCCGCTACCGCATGTGCGATGTTTATGCGTAAGCCGTTATGCTTCGAGCGTTTGCCAAATCAGTTCCAACTCTTCCGCCAAAATCCGCACCGCACTTTCAATTTTTTCCGCATCCGGCACATAGTTCATGCGCATGCACTGATGCGTGTGCGGCCACTCCTGTTCTAAGCCGGGGAAAAAGAAGTGGCCGGGCACCATCAGCACGCCGCGCGCTTTCAGGCGCTGATACAGCGTTTCGGTGCTGATGGGCAACTCGCGGAACCACAGCCAGAGGAAAATCGCGCCTTCGGGTTTATGAATCAGGCAGCGATCTTCCGGCAAATAGCGGCGCAGAATCGTAAGAGTTTCAGCGACTTTGGCCTGATAAAACGGCTTAATCACCTCTTGCGATAACCGCAGCAGATCGCCACGCACAATCATTTCGTTCGCTATTGCCGGGCCAATACTGCCGGGCGCCAGGCTAATAATGCCATTCATGTTGCCAATCGCGCTGATGGTGCTTTCGTCAGCGACGATGATGCCGCACCGCGCACCCGGCAAGCCGAGTTTCGACAGGCTCATGCACAAAATGGTGTTGGGATTCCACAGCGGACGCGCATCGCTAAAGATGATGCCGGGGAAGGGCACGCCGTAAGCATTATCGATCAGCAGCGGCACGCCGTGCTGTTGCGCCAGCGCATCGAGTTGCAGCAGCTCGTCATCGGTGATCACGTTGCCGGTGGGATTGGTCGGGCGGGAGACGCAAATCAGGCCAACCTCGTCATTGAGCGGTAAGTGCTCAAAATCAACGTGATATTTGAACTGGCCTTCCGGCAGCAGCTCGATGTTTGGCTTGGCAGAAACAAACAGCTCCTCTTCCAAACCGGCGTCGGCATAACCGAGATATTCCGGGGCCAGCGGGAACAGCACGCGTTTTTTGCTGCCGTCGGCGCGGCGTCCGGCGAAGAGATTGAATAAGTAGAAAAATGCGCTCTGGCTGCCGTTGGTCAACGCGATATTATGCGCACTGAGCGGCCAGCCGAGTTCATCGCTCAACATCTTCGCCAGCGATTCCAGCAGCCGCGCTTTGCCACGCGGACCATCGTAATTGCACAGCGCCTCGCTTAGCGTGCCGTCCTGATGCATTTGCAGCAGCAGCTGGTCGAAGTAGTCGTTCATGGCCGGGATCTGTGCCGGATTGCCGCCGCCAAGCATGATGGTGCCAGGCGTGCGCAGGCCTTCGCCCATGTCTTCCATCAGACGTGAGATGCCTGAATGTTGAGTAAATTTGTCGCCGAACTGAGAAAAGGACATAGGAAGTTAAAACGTTGTGAAATCGAATGGGCAACCACCATAGCGCCCGCTGCAGGCAGGCGCAATGGCTAAAACAGCAGGCTCAGGATTGGATGTGCGGATTGACGCAGTTCTTCTCCACGTTACCGCTTAAGGCCGCAATCAGGTTATCTACCGCGTCGCGCGCCATGCCGTAGCGCGTTTCATGGGTAGCGGAACCGATGTGCGGCAAGGCGACCACGTTGGGCAGCGTTAACAGCTCGGAATCAGCAGGTACCGGTTCAACTTCAAATACATCCAGTCCGGCAGCGTGAATCGTGCCGTCTTTCAAGGCGGCGGTCAGCGCGTGCTCATCCACTACCGGGCCGCGTCCGGCGTTGATCAGAATCGCGCTCGATTTCATCATCTTCAGCTGCGCCGCGCCGATCATGTGCTGCGTCTGTTCGGTTAGCGGCAGGCTAATGCAGACAAAATCGCTCTCTTTCAATAGCGTTTCTACATCGCAGGCGCGCGCGCCGAAGCGGGTTTCTGCCTCTTCATGCTGGCGACGTGCGTTGTAGAGAATATTCATGCCAAAGCCGAAGTGCGCGCGCTGCGCCAGCGCCAGACCAATACGACCCATGCCGAGAATGCCGAGCGTTTTGTGGTGCACGTCGATGCCAAAGCGATCCGGCCCGATGCTTTTCTGCCATTCGCCGGCCTTCACCCATTTATCCAGTTCGGTGACGCGACGCGCGGTGCTGAGCACCAGCGCCATCATGGTGTCGGCAACGGTTTCAGTCAGCACGGTTGGCGTGTGCATCAGCAGCACCTTGCGCTGATTAAGTGCCTCAACATCAAAGTTGTCATAGCCGACCGAAACGGTAGAACAGGCACGCAGCGCAGGCATGTTGGCGAGCAGTTCGCCATTCACCTTGCCGCCAGAACCGAGCAAACCTTGCGCCTCAGCGAACTGCGCCGCGTGCTGCTGCACGGTTTCTGGCGTCACATCCTTTACTTCAGTAACGGTGAAGTGCGCATCCAGCTTGGCACGCAAATCATCGGGCAGGCGCTTGTAAACAATCACAGCAGGTTTCATTTTTTGGCTCCCTTTCAAAGAGTTTTCAGGCGTGCTTCACACCGTTTAAGGGCGGCGTGGTGTTCTGCGCCGGTTTGACGATCAATGTGAGCCACACCGAGACCAGCAGCGCGCCGCCCATGAAAATGTACGAGGCGGCAGGACTGCCGGTTGCGCCATTAAGATAGCCTACAATCCACGATCCAATGAAGGAACCGAGTGCGCCCATGCTGTTGATCAGCGCCATTGCGCCGCCCGCCACGTTGCGCGGCAGCATTTCGGGAATGATGGCGAAGAAGGGACCGTAAGGCGCATACATCGCACCGCCCGCGATCACCAGCAGCGCATACGACAGCCAGAAATTGCTGGAACCCACCAGATACGAACCAATAAACGCCAGCGCGCCAATCAGCAGCAGCGGCCAGACGAACAGCTTACGGTTCTGAGTTTTATCAGATGCCCACGACACCACCACCATCGCGATGGTCGCCACCAAATAAGGCACCGCCGACAGCCAACCGGCCTCAACCATGCCCATTTGCGAACCGTTACGTAAGATGGACGGCAGCCACAGTACAAAACCGTACACGCCGATGCTCCAGGCAAAATATTGCAGACACAGCAGAATCACGTTGCGATTGCGGAACGCTTCGCCGTAGTTGCGCACCGCTTTGATGCCTTCCTGCTCTTTCTGCAACTGCGCCTGCAGGGCGGCTTTTTCGCTGTCGCTCATCCATTTGGCCTGCGACGGCTTATCCTGCACCATGAACCACCAGGCAATCGCCCAAATCACCGCCGGGAAACCTTCGATGATGAACATCTCGCGCCAGCCGAACGACTCAATCAGGTAGCCGGAAACCACCGACATCCACAGCACCGTGACGGGATTACCCAGAATCAGGAAGGTATTGGCGCGCGATCGTTCTGCTTTAGTAAACCAGTTGCTGATGTAGATCAGCATTGCAGGCATCACCGCCGCTTCAACCACGCCAAGCACAAAGCGGATGGCCGCCAGCATCGGAATGTTGCTGACCACGCCGGTTAATGAGGCGCAGCCGCCCCACAATATCAGGCAGACGAAGATCAGTTTCTTCACGCTGCGACGCTCGGCGTAGATCGCGCCAGGGATCTGGAAGAAGAAGTAGCCGAGGAAGAACAGGGCGCCCAGCAGCGATGACATGCCTTTGGTGATGCCGAGGTCGTCGTTGATACCGGCGGCGGAGGCGAAGCTAAAGTTTGCACGATCCAGATACGCCAGGCTGTAGGTGATAAACACGATGGGCATGATGTACCACCAGCGTTTTGGTGCGATTGTCTGCGATTGCATAGGTGACTCCTCGGTTGAGGTGGGCGCATTCTGTTGATGCGCCTCGGAATCGTAGCGGCGCAATTTATTGCGCGTCTGACAGCAACTCAGCCGCTATAAAGATGCGCGATAAATCGCGCCGCTACCGAATATACGATTTACTCGTTGATTGCTTAACTCAATAATCGCCGAGCGTGGCGCGCGTCGGTAAGCCTTCGCTGTCACCCGCGACCTGAATCGCCAGCGAGCCGATTTTATTGCCGCGCAGAATTGCCTGCGGCAGCGACTGACCCTCCAGCAGCGCGCTGATCACGCCAACCGCAAAGCCGTCGCCTGCACCAACGGTATCGACCACGTTCTCGACCTTGATGGGCGCGACCTGGCCGCATTCGCCCTCGGCGGTTTTGAACCAGGCACCGTCACCGCCGGTTTTGATCACCACCGCTTTCACCCCTTTATCGAGATAAAAATCGGCGATGGCTTCCGGCTGGCGATAACCGGTGAGAATCAAACCCTCATTTTCACCTGGCAGCACCCAATCGGCGTATTCCGCCAACAGATTCAGCTGCTTGCGCATCTCTTCTTCACTGCGCCACAGCACCGGGCGCAGATTGGGATCAAACGAAATGGTTTTGCCGCGCGCGCGCATCTCCTTCGCCGCGTGTTTGGCTAATGCCAGCGAGCTGTCCGAGATCGCTGCCGCCACGCCGCTGAGGTGCAAGTGGCGCGCGCTGCCAAAATAGTCGTCGCTGAAGTCGTCCGGCGACAAATGGCTGGCGGCGGAGTTTTTACGGAAGTATTCCACTTCGGGATCGGAGCCGTCATCAACGCGCGCCTTAAGCTGAAAACCGGTGCGATAGCGCGCATCCACCGTGACGCAGCGGCGATCGATACCTTCTTTCTCCAGCTGTTGCAGCGTGAAGCGGCCAAAGCTGTCGTCGCCGACGCGGCTGACCCAACCCACCTGCAAACCGAGGCGCGCGAGGCCAATCGCCACGTTCAGTTCGGCCCCGGCAATGCGTTTGACGAAGCTTTCGGCTGCAGCCAGATCGCCGCTCTGCTGTGCGATAAACATCGCCATCGCTTCACCAATGGTGACTACATCCAGCGCTTTATGCGTCATCATTCACTCCTTACGCCGCACGCAGCAGTTCAACGTAGTGGCGGGTGACCGCCACTAAATCTGCGCCTTCCAGCGGGAACTCAATGCCGCGCGGCGCGTCAGCCGGCAGCGCTTGCAGCAGCGCACGCCAATCGTCCTGGGCTTCGTCCAGCGCGATGGCGCGGAAGCTATCACCCTGCGGCACGGCGGCTTTAACGTGGATATAGCTCACGTAACGGCTGAGCTGAACTGCGGCCTGCATTGCGTCTTCGCCGGTCCAGCACCAGTTGCCCATGTCAAAAATCATGTCGAGCGGCAGCGCGGCATCACAGGCCTGATGAAAGAAGGCCTGCACGGGCGCAAATTTGCTGTCCAGCGTTTGATCGTTCTCTACCACCAGAGTCACCGGCGAAGCATTTAATATCGCCAGCAGCGCATCTTTGGCCGAGAGATCGACAAAGCGACCTAACGCTAACTTCAGGCGTTTGGCACCCAACTGCTCGGCCTCTTGCAGCCACGCCGCCAAACGCGGATTGAGCGTTCCCTCTTCCAGCCACAGCGCTTCCGGCACCGAATAGCTGGCGCTGAGCTGATGCTGCGCAATGGCATCGCCGAGCGCACGCAGCTGCTGCACCTCGTCGCCACTGAACAGTTCGCGGCGAATTTCTACGCCGTCCGCGCCAGCCATTTTAATCATCGGCAATAGCGCCGCCTGGCCGCCTAACTCTGCGACTTTTTGTGCGCCGTAAGCGGCGGTAACTACCAGAATTTCAGGTTTCATGATTACTCTCCAGGCAGGAAATAGCTGCCATCTGATAGAAAAACGTTAGATGGAACCGGTTCCAAAGAAAAGCAACAGAGCGCAGAATTATGATCCTGCTCACGAAGTAAGCCGTAACCGGCGAGATTAGCGCAGCGGCTGGCTGGAGCCACGCACAATCAATTCGCCCGAAAACACCTGCTCGGCGATCGGCTGTTCGCTGCCTTCGATGCGCGCAATAACTTGCTCTAAGGCGGCATAACCAATCTGCCAGGTTGGCTGTTTTAAGGTGGTGATGCCCACGCCCGCCAGCGCCGCCCATTCCAGCTCGTCAAAGCCCAGTAGGCCAATTTCCTCGCCCCAGCGCAGTTGCAGGTGCTGTAACGCGCGCGCCACCTGCAAAGTCAGCGCGCCGTTGGCGGCTATCACCGCGCAGCGCTTGTTGGCATGGCGCTGCTGAAAATCGCGTAGGGTATTCGCCAGCGCTTCCGGTTGATGCAGCGCCACTTCGGCATTCTCGCCAATCACCTGCGGCGCGTTTTTTAGCGTGCTGGAGAAGGCGTGCAGGCGTTCGCGGCGCGTGTTGACGCTGCCGAGCGGCTCACTGAGAAACAGCAGCGCTTGATAACCGTTATCCAGCAGGTGCTGCGTGGCAATGTTGGCGGCTTCCAGGTTGTTGAGACCCACCACATCGCAGGCGAAATCGGGGATTTTGCGGTCGATCAGCACCATCGGCAGCATGGATTGTTGCAGGCGATTGAGCACCGCTTCATGCATGCCCACCGCATTGACCACAATGCCTTCAACCTGATAGCTGCTGAGCAATTGCAGATAATGCTGTTCGAGATCGACTTCATTGTTGGTGTTACACATCAGCAGAGTAAAACCCTGCGCGCGGCAGGCTGCTTCAATGCCGCTCAGCACATCGACAGAGTAGGGATTGGTGATATCCGCAATGATCAAGCCAATCAGTCGCGTGCGGCCGCGTTTTAAGCCGCGTGCCATTTGGCTTGGACGATAATTAAGCTCGGCGATGGCATGTTCGATACGGGCTTTGAGATCGGGCGAGAGCAGATTCACTTCGCCATTGAGATAGCGGGAAACGCTGGTTTTACCGGTTTTTGCCGTACGGGCAACGTCACTGATGGTGGCTCGCGGCGGCCTGGTTTTCATTACGTACACCTGAATAGTAGAAACAGGCGAAGACTAACACAGCGCTCGCGGCGCGCAATCATTGCCGGTCAGAAGTGAGGCGCAACACCGGTTGCCACAAGGTTTGTAGGGCATTCACCGGGACATCATCCAGCAGTTGCAGCACCATTTCGGCCACGCGCTCGCCAATGCGCTGCTGCGAAATTTGCAGAATCGCGTTCACCGGATGATCGATGATGGAGTCGTGCGGTAAGCCATCGTAAACAAACAGCGGGATCGCCTGCGGGCCATGCAATCTTCCCGCCTGCTGCAGCGCGATGGCCGCGCCTTCGCCCAGCGGACTGCAATCGGTGATGATGGCCTGCGGCACGTTGCCTTGCGCCAGCCATGTGTTGGTTTGCTGATAGCCAGCGCGACGCATCGCCGGTAATGCCGCGATTAATGCGGCATCAACAGGCGCGTGATGGCGCAGCAGCGCATCCAAAAAACCCTGGCGGCGATCGAGAATGTAGGTCGCGCTATCGTCGCAGCCGAGATAGGCGATGCGCGTTAACCCCTGCTGCAAGCAGTGATCCGCCGCCAGCAAGGTGCCCGCGTGATTATCGTAATCGAACCAGGCGTAGGGCTGCGGCAGCTGGCTGCGTCCCAGGGTGAGAAAGCGGAAGCCTTTTTGTTGCAAACGCAGCAACCGCACATCGTGCGGCATGGCGTGCGTCACAATCAGCGCATCAATGGCGCCGCTGCGCATCATCAGCGTGAGCTTGCGATGTTGATCCTGAGATTTATCCGGCAGCAGCAGCAACGTGATGCCGTGCTGGGCTAAAAGCTGATCCAGCGTGACCAACATGTCGCTGTAGTAGCTGTCGTTAAGCGAAGCGGAGCTGACCGGAAAGACTAACCCCACCGCATTGGCGCGACCGGTTTTAAGGCGACGCGCGGCGTCATTGGGGCGGTAGCCGCGTAAATTGGCTTCTTCTTCAATGCGTTGGCGCGTGGCAGCCGCCACATCGTCATAGCCATTTAGCGCACGACTCACGGTAGTAACAGAGATGCCGAGGGTGGCGGCAATGGCTTTGAGTGACATGATGGCTTT
Source organism: uncultured Pantoea sp. (assembly GCA_966185695.1). GTDB lineage: Bacteria > Pseudomonadota > Gammaproteobacteria > Enterobacterales > Enterobacteriaceae > Pantoea. The sequence goes on from CBIFUL010000005.1 coordinate 85,130, forward strand.
CCGTTGATCAATTTTTGATCACGCTAGCATAAAGCATTGGGCGGCTCTATCGACCCGCTTTTATTTTCGCTTTTTCTGACACAAATAGCGTCAAAAAATGCTTAAAAAGCGCTGAAAGCCGGTCTGAAAAAGCAGACCGGCGGCAGGATTAGCCCAGCGGGCTTAAGGTGATCTCGACACGACGGTTTTGCGCTTTACCGGCTTCGGTGCTGTTGCTGGCAACCGGATTATCCGGGCCTAACCCTTGGGTGCGCAGACGATTTTGCGCCACGCCTTGCAGAATTAAACCGTTGGCAACGCTATCCGCGCGCTGCTGCGACAAACGCATATTCAGCGCGCGCGTGCCGGTGCTGTCGGTGAAACCCACCACGTTTACGGCGGTTTTTGGATACTCTTTGAGCACCATCGCCACGCCGGTTAAGGTATTGGCACCTTCTGGTTTCAGGTTGCTGCTGTTTGAATCGAAGGTAACGTTATTCGGCATGTTCAGCACGATGTTGTCGCCTTGACGCGTTACGCTGACGCCGGTGCCGCGCATTTTGTCGCGCAGCTTGGCTTCCTGTACATCCATGTAATAGCCGACGCCGCCGCCCAGTGCTGCGCCTGATGCAGCACCAATCAGCGCACCTTTGCCGCGATCTTTCTTCGAAGACGACAGCACGCCCACGCCCGCGCCCAGTACCGCGCCTAAACCGGCACCGATACCTGATTTACCCGCCTGCGATTCGCCGGAGTAAGGATTGGTGGTACAACCTGACAGCGCAATGCTGCCGCTCACTAACAAGGCCAGCGCCAATACACGCTTTTTCATTAAAAATTCCTCAATATTACGCAGGGCAAAACGCCCCGAAACGGCACTATTATGCCGTTCTATAATAGGGGAGTACGTGAGGTCGAGTCTTAAAATGTAAAGATTTGCCTTAAAGATTATCGGGATGGCAGAAACAGCTGGTTTGATGATCGTTGATTAAGCCGCAGGCCTGAAGAAATGAGTGGCAGGTTGTTGGGCCGACGAAAGCAAACCCACGCTTCTTAAGCGCTTTAGACAGCGCAATCGCGGGTGCAGAGGTGGTTGGCGCCTCTTTGTAATCAGCATAACGGTGTAAAATCGGCTGATTATCCACAAATGACCAGATAAAGCGCGAAAAGTCTTCCCCCTGAGCTTCCAGCGCCAGCAGCGCACGCGCATTGTTGATAATGGCGGCCAGCTTGCCGCGATGGCGAATTATCCCGGCATTTTGCATCAGCTGTTCCATGTCGCTGTCATTCATTAACGCCACGGCGCTTGGGTCAAACTGGTGGAAAGCGCGGCGATAGTTTTCACGTTTTTTCAGCACGGTAATCCACGACAATCCGGCCTGTTGGCCTTCAAGACAGATCATTTCAAACAGGGCGCGCTTATCGGTTTGCGGCACGCCCCACTCTTTATCGTGATAGGCGAGATAGAGCGGATCCTGAGTTACCCAACCACATCGTTGCATTGCTTCACTCCTTTGGCAGCGGAAAAACCGGCAAGCTCCTTGACGAATCACAGAATCGATTAATAGTTAAACAACGGATGCCGATAATCCCTGTACAAACATCTACGCGCCCGTTCTTTTTCCGACTCGTCAGGAGTCCTTCATGTTGCAGAAAAGTCAGCGAGCAGGCCAGTACAAAATTGCGCTGGCTTCGGGGGGGTTGTGGCTGTTGATACTGGCCGGAGATGCCTGCGCCCTCGATCAGGCACAAAAAAGCCCTGCGCCAGATTACAATGCCATCCTTGCCGAAAAAATTTCCAATAATCACCTGATGTTTACTGAAAACAGCAAGATGAGTCTGATGGATGCGGCGCTAACGTCGCCCGATAGCAGCGCGATGGTGCTGCACAGTGAAACCGTCAGCGTCGGCGCGGCACCCTTGGTTAATCGTTACTCCGCCGGTTGGTCGATGCCGATGAGCAATGCAGTCAATACCGGGCCGGTGGCGCAGTTTGCCATGGATGATTCGACGCTGAGCTGCCCGAAATGCCAATGGATCGACAGCAATAACGCCGAACACATCGCTTCACTCGGTTGGCGCGTGGATTCCCGGTTGGGTTGGATTACGCCCTGGGCGCAGGTGAGTTACAGCCATCTGCTGAATGATGATAACGCCGCGCCGATGCGCGCGGGATCCGACGAGACTACCGGACGTGAAAGCCATTGGGTGGATGTCAGCATTGGGGCAAATGTGCCGCTGGGGCAGAATATGGCGGCCTTTGCCTCTTTCGCGCAAAGCGGCGCGGTGAGCAGCGGTGAACCCTTTATTTACAGCCTTGGCGTCAGCGCCAGCTTCTAAATCGCGCGCGATCCGCCGCGCTAAAACAGGTACACTGAGCGCCTGGCGACGGGCTGGATGTGCCGCCCGCCGCTCCGTGTTGCTCAACGTCAGGTTTCTTCATGTCCGTTAAAATCTTATCTTCAACGTTGGTGGGGCTGGATGGCTTTTGCCAGGATCCGCTTGCCGTACTGCAACAGGCCGATAACGGCACCCTGGCGGTGCTGCACAATAACGCGCCGGCGTTTTATGCGCTTACGCCGCAGCGTCTGGCGCAGCTGCTGGCGCTGGAATCAGCCGCGCAGCAACCCAGCGATGTCACCTTAGATGACAGCTTGTTTCATACCGACAGCGCGCCCATCGCCGCGCCGGTGGGCAAATTTGCCATGTATCAGGCCTGGCAGCCCGACCCGGATTTCCAGCGTCAAGCCGCCATCTGGGGCGTGGCGCTGAGTGAGCCGGTCACTGCCGCAGAGTTAGCGACATTCATCGCTTACTGGCAGGCCGAAGGGCGGTTGTTCCACCATGTGCAGTGGCAGCAAAAATTGGCGCGCAGCGTGCAGATGAACCGCGCGGCCAACGGCGGACAGCCCAAGCGCGATCTCACGCAGATCAGCAATACTGATTACGATATTCCTGACGGATTCCGAGGTGAGTAATGAAAACGCCAACCGATCTTTTCAATCGCCTGAAAAAATTTATGCCAGCCGATGTGCAGCCGAAATTCAAAAACGGTGCCGAGCTGCTGGCGTGGAATCAGGAGCAAGGCCGCCTGCGCTCGGAAGCGATTGTGCGTGAAAACCGTGCAATGAAGATGCAGCGCGTGATGGGCCGATCCGGTATTCGTGAGCTGCACATGAACTGCTCGTTTGATAATTACCGCGTCGAAAATGAGGGTCAGCGCAAAGCGCTGGTGCTGGCGCGCGACTATGCGGCGGCTTTTGAAACCAGCATTGCCAGCTTTGTGTTTTCCGGTCGTCCCGGAACCGGTAAAAACCATTTGGCGGCAGCGATTGGTAACGATCTGATTATTCGCGGTAAAAGCGTACTGATTGTCACGGTGGCCGATTTGATGTCGAGCATGAAAGGCACCTTTAGCGGCGGCAGCGATTTAACCGAAGAGCGCTTGTTACAGGATCTCAGTCTTGTCGATCTGTTGGTGATCGATGAGATCGGTATGCAGAGCGAATCACGCTACGAGAAAGTGATCATCAATCAGATTGTCGATCGCCGCTCGTCGTCAAAACGCCCGACCGGCATGTTGTCGAATCTCGATCCGGCGGGCATGAATGCGCTGCTCGGCGAGCGCGTGATGGATCGCATGCGCCTCGGCAACAGTTTGTGGGTGCGCTTTGACTGGGAAAGTTATCGCAGCCGCGTGCGTGGTGACGAATATTGAGCCGCGCTGAGGGAACAATGAAAGCCGCGGGTAAAGGTCCGGCGTTACTGCGACTGAACAACCTGAAGCGGGTGATGACGCAGCTGCGCGCCACGCGCATCACGTCTCGCCAGGATTTGGCGCTGGCGCTGGAACTGAGTAAAAACACCGTTTCGCTGATTGTGGATGACCTGCTGGCGCAGGGGCTGATCAACGAGCTAGGGCCGGTCAGCGTTGCGGCGGCCGGGCGGCCAAAAATCGAGATCTCACTGCGCCCGGAGAAGCTGAAAAGCGCCGGGATCATGGTGGAGCGTCAGGCAATTCACTGGCGCGTTTGCGATTACTATTCGCAGGTGCTGGCCGAGCAAACCTGGCGCACCGAAACCCAGGATCCTGAATCTCTGCTGCACGAGCTGGTGGAAGTGTGCCAAACCCTGCAGGCGGCGCATCCTGAGCTGCTCGGCGTGGCGATTGGTTTTCCTGGCATTCTCGATCCACAGCGCGGTTGGGTGCATTTTTCCGCCCATCTGGGCTGGCAGGATGTGGATGTGCTGACGCCGCTAAAAGAGGAAGTCACCCTGCCGCTGCGCATTATCAATAACGTCAAAGCCGCTGCGCTGTTGTCGGTGCAGCAGCTGGAGCTGGATAAAACGCAGAGCCACTTCTATTTACGTATTTCTGAAGGGTTAGGCGGCGCGCTGGTTGAACAGGGCGAAGTGTTTATCGGCAGCAGCTGGACGGCAGGCGAAATCGGCCATTTGATGATGAAACCCAACGGCGAACGTTGCAGCTGCGGACGCTTGGGCTGTCTGGAGACGTTGGTCAGTAAGCCCGCCATCCAGCAGCAGCTGGCGAAGCGCAAGAGCGGTTTACGTTGGCAGAACTGCGAGAGCGAACCCGAGATTGTTGCTGAGGTGATGACGCAAGCCGGTACCTATTTAGGTCACGCGCTAAGCCAGGTCATGCAGCTGATGAATCCCGGCAGCATTATTATTGATGGGCCGTGGAATGCGCAGCCCGCTTTCGTGCAAGCGGTGGAAAAGGCGGCGCAGGCCAATACCTTAGCCTTTACCTTTGCGCATACCTCGCTGCATTTCCTGCCGATGCGCATTGATCCCGCCAACGGCCTGGCGCTGGCGGTGATTGAGCAGTATGAAAGATTGAGTTAGATAACCAGCGCGATAAATCGCGCCGCTACCAAAATCCAGGCTGTTCGGTAGCGGCGCAATGTATTGCGCTATGCGTGGATAGGCAATGTGTCCATCAATCAATGACGCGGAATATCAAAGGATTCATTGGCTTTGCCGGTTGCGGTGCTTTGCGGCAGCTCGGCCTCAACGTTGAACTTCTCCAGCACCAAACCATGAATTTTCTCCAGCGACACGCCCGCCGTTTCTGGCAGATAGCGGAAGGTAAAGAAGTACATCCCCAGCGAGAAAATCGCAAACAGCAGCAGCGGGAAGCCACCGTGGAACATATCCAGCAGCATTGGGCTGCTGTTCATGATCGGGAAGGTGCTGCTGATCACGAAGTTCGCCAGCGACATCGCGCAGATTGAAATCCCCACGCAAATCGAACGAATCTCGGTAGGGAACACTTCACCCAGCACCGTCCAGACAATCTGGCCCCACGTCATGCCAAAGAAAATCATGTAAGCGAACAGGCCAATCACCGCCAGCATGCCCGGTAAATGATAGTAGAAGGCGATAAACGAATAGGTCAGGCACACGCATGAGGTGATCGCGCCGAGCAGCAGCAGTTTGCGGCGCCCCATCTTATCGATCAGCATCATGCCTGCCAGCACGCCGATAAACTGGCAAATCGACAGCCAGAAGGTTTGCAGCAGCGCAGAGTCGGTGCTGCCTGCGACATTTTTCAGCAGCGTTGGGCCGAAATACTGAATCACGTTGATGCCGCTGATCTGATTTCCCACCGCCAAACCAATGCCGATGATCAGCAGCGGAAGGGTGGTTTTATCCAGACGCAGACGTGATTTGTGCTGATGTGCGGCTTTATCTGAGAACGACTGTTTGATTTCGTTGAACACGCTTTCAGCATGCTCGCGGTTGGAGATTTTGGTTAACGTATCCAGCGCCTCGTCGTATTTGCCTTTCAACACGTTCCAGCGCGGCGATTCCGGGATAAAGGCGATGAACAGCATAAATAGCGCGCACGGCACCAGCGCGGTGGCGAGAATATAGCGCCAGCCCATGTCGATCATCACGTCCGGCAACGTGGCTTTGGTGATGTAGTAGTTGGTCAGCAACACCACCGATTGTCCGCCGACGCAGCACACCGCATAGAGCGCGGTGGTACGGCCACGAAACTTCGAAGGCGACAGCTCAGCCAGATAAATCGGGGAAATCACCGAGGCAAGACCAATTGCCAGGCCGCCAATCATGCGGAAGATAACGAAAACCGTAAAGTTATGGGCGATGGCGGTTCCGATCACCGAAAGGGTGAACAGCAGCGCGGTGATGGCGAGGGATTTTTTGCGCCCTAATTTGTCGCTGAGTTTCGGTGCCATAAAGCAGCCGATCAAACTGCCGAGCAGGATATTGGAAACCGCCCAACCGGTTTCGGCCGGTGAGAGCTGGAAGTATTCACTTAAAGGTTCAATTGCACCGGAAATAATCGAAGAGTCATAGCCCATCAGCAAGCCGCCAAATGCCGCGACGGTACAGCAGAGAATGACATACTTCATGTTGTAGCGTTTTTGCCTGGTATCCATTGTTATAGCCCCTTGTCTCTACGGCCTGAACGGGTACGTGTTCAGAAAGAGGATGAATTGGCCCGTCATACTTCAAGTTGCAGGTGCGTTGGCCAGGCTGGTTCACCTCGGTCACTGACGTCCGTCAGCTCCCAAGAATTCACGCCTTTGCCACCTTCCGGCATCTTGAATGATTGAGGGTAAAGAGATCTCGATGTTCAGCCTTAATCACGCAAATCAGCTTAATTCGGAATATATGTTCTAAATGATGTTATTTGGATCATTCTTTTCGAAAAGTGTGAACGGAGTTGCGAAAATTGCGGTTAGGCATTCGCGCCGTAAGGAGATAGTGCGATGAAATGATAGGTTTTTCATCATGAGGCGTGCAGGGTGCCTCTCGATTCTTGCTTTTATGAAGCTCGATCTGGAATTTTCATTCTGTAATTACCGGCAGCTGCTCACGCTTTTTGGCACAGTACGCCATGCCGCGCCGGCGTTTCATTTTTTCCCGGGCAACGGGCATACTACGTTGATTGACAGGCCATCTTTGCGGACCGCGCCATGAAAACGCAGCGCATCACACTGGACGATATTGCCACTTTGGCGGGCGTGACCAAAATGACGGTAAGCCGCTACTTACGCACGCCGGAAAAGGTCAAAGCGGCGACGGCTGCGATCATCGCTGGCGTGATAAATGAAATCGGCTACGTGCCAGAAAGCGATCCGGCGGCGGCCAAACGCAATCCGCCGCGTATCGGCGTGCTGGTTCCCTCCTTCAATAATCAAATCTTTGCCGATCTGCTGGCGGGCATTGAATCCGTTACCAGCGCGCACGGCTATCAAACGCTGGTGGTGAATTACGATTACAACCCGCAGCGCGAAGAGGAGCAGATCGCCACGGTGCTGGCTTTTGACATCAAAGGGCTGATTCTTACCGAATCGGTGCACACCGTGCGCGCGGAAAAGTATCTTAACGCGGCGACCATTCCGGTGGCGGAAGTGATGGGGCTGACGCACGCCAGCGGGCGAATTAATGTCGGATTTGATAACTATCGCGCGGGCTACGACATGACGGCGATGCTGCTGGCGAGCGGCAAGCAGCGGGCAATCTACTTCGGTTCAATGTCGGATCGCCGTGACGAGCAGCGTTATGCCGGATATTGCGCAGCGATGGCCGCCGCGGGATCTTCTGCGGGCCGCATCGCGCCGAACAAAGTTTCCTCGGTATCGATTGGTACCGGCATGATGACGCTAGCGCGCCAGCTCTATCCCGACATGGATGCGATTTTGTGCACCAATGATGATCTGGCGGTAGGGGTATTGCAGGAGTGTCAGGCGGCGGGCATTGCGGTGCCGCAGGCAATGGCGATTGCCGGCTTTCACGGTTTGGAGATTGGTCAGGCGACCACGCCACGCCTGGCCAGCGTGATTACTCCGCGCTTCGAAATGGGCAAAGTCGCCACTGAAATTGTCCTGAAGAAGATTAATCAGCAACCCACAATTGAGCAGGTCGATCTGCATTATCGACTATCCATGGGCGCGACCATCTAAAAAAAACCGCTTCCGGCATGGCCCGAAGCGGTTTTTTTATTGCTGCGACTCCATCAATCGCGGGCGGTGGTGCCGGGAACAATGGATGGCTGCACGTGATGAGAACGCTTGAGGAAGCGGCTCTCCAGCACGTTCCAGGAGGTGTAAGCCAGCGCCAGCGTGATGACAATGGTCAGCCCTAAGCCGAGGAACGCATCGGCACGGTAGACGCCGAAGTGCTCTAACACCTGAATAATCGGCCAGTGATACAAATACATACCGTAAGAGAGATCGCCGTATTGGCTGATTTTAATCTCTTTGCACAGGCTGGTGCAGAACAGGATGACCACCGATGAGAAGGCGACAGGCTCGATCAGGAAGGCGAATTCACTGCCCTTAACCAGCAGAAACAGCACCAGCGACACAATGGTGATCTCTTTCAGGCGCTCAAAGGTGGGTTGGTGCACCGCCAGCAGGCTGCCAAAGAAGAAGTATGACGATAGCGCAACAAACTGCTTCGCCAGCGTGTCGGCTTTATCACCGCTGTAAATCGACGTGAAGTAGAAGAACCAGGCGCAGGAGATAACAAAAATCACGCTCCACACTTTCAGCGGGTTCTTTTTCATCAGCGGCACAATAAACGGCAGCAGCACATACAGCGTCAGCTCGGCCTTGATTGTCCAGAGTGAGCCATCCATCGGCTGGTTGGGATTAGTGGTAAATACGCCGGGCAGCGAAGCCTGAATGAAGTTCAGGAAGGTGAAGTTAGCCGCCAGATATTTGAGGGTTTCTTTATTCTTCAGAAAATCCATCAGCGGCAGCGTGGTTAAACACATACCAATAATGAAACACAGAATAATAGCGAATATATACGCCGGCAGAATGCGCTGTGCACGTTTAATAAAATAGGATGTTAACGACTGACTTCTTAAGTAACTTTTTGCAATAAGAAAACCGCTTATTGCAAAAAAACCTTTCACGGCAAAATCACTATTTAGATGTTGTGCAAGAAAGTGAATATCCGCATTGCGCGTGACTTCTGCGGCATGCACCAGCATAACGATAAAGGCGAGCGCGAACCTGACAATATCGAAGTTATTTTTTTCATTCATATCTGTAGTCTTTCATTGAGTGACGTGACGCGACAGAACGCCATTAAAGGCGTTCGCAAGGATAATTAAGGAAATTCTTAAATCTATTGGCGCTGATGCTGAGATGTCTCTATTAGAAATTCTATATCGCTAAATTGCAACCGTACGAGAGGCTTGGTGAGAAAATCAGAATTTAGCCAGAGCCAAACGGTGCTGGATGAATAAATGAAAAACGCTAACCTCAAGTTAGCGTTTTTTACCAATCATACTTCAGGATAGCGCGGCGTTAGCTGCCCTATATGCGCTTAGCGGAAAATCTTAAACGTTTGTGATACTTGATAACCGGTAATGGATTGCTTGCTGGCGATGGTGTTGTAGTAGAGATAATACATCACCATCAGCACTGTAATGCCCACGGCAACCAGCTTCTTCAGCTTCTTGGTTTCCCAAATACACAGAGAAATCAGGACCGGTTCAACCTGGAGCAGGTAGTTTGCCAAACGGCCGCCAGAGGCGTAATCCTGCAGCGCCATACGTAAACCTGCGCCAATGGCAAACGTAACCACCAGAATGTAATAAAGGTTGAATTTTTCCGGCTCGAAATTCTTGAATTTATCGCTCAGCAACATAAAGCTGAAGATAAACACGAAACCAATATTCTTCAGGTTCGACAGCGTAAGAATACCCTGTTCCTGCATGGAATCCTGGCTGGCGTAACCCATCGCCCTGTCGCCCAAGCCGCCAAGGTGGCTGGAGAGGGCGGCAATCAGCGCCGAACTGCCCATAAATGCCAGCGGCAAGCTCGCTACGACGATAACGATCGGAACGTATTTATTCTTCTTCACAATCATCGCCAGCGGGATCAGAATCGCGACAATGGCGGTAGCATGGCTGATAAAGGAGAGAATAAAGGTGGTCAGCATGCCGGATTTACTGCGCCGGGACATGTGATACACAAAACCTAACAGGAAGGCGGAACATAAACCAAAGCGAATCTGGTTCATGTCTTTGTTAATAAATAAGTGGGCAGAATAGACCGCGAGCGCCACCAGCGGTAATGGCGTGAGCTTACGGAAGTAATGCGCATTGACGCCAACGCACAGCACGGCAAAGACATATATAAAGATGTCGGGATTGGCGGTAAATAAACGCGTAATACCGGCAATGGCATAAATAGCCGGTTCATAGCGAAACTCTTCAATTGTGCGCCAGAAACCTTCTATTACGATTTTATCGACGAACTGTACAAAGAAATCACGATACTGGAAGTCATCGAGGCCCGATCCCAAGCCGCGAATACCGCCGAAAGTAAAAAGCACTGCAACGGCAACAAAATAAATGTAAGCTCTAATTTGTGCTGTGTTTTCATTTTTACTTAACATGATTTCGACGAGAGCGACGAAAGTCAGGCTAAGACTTATGATCCAGTAAATTCCCATGGTCACAGATTCTTATAGTTTAAAATATACTTATAACATATGGTCTTGTTAACGTAAACATGAGAAAAGTCTAATTTTTGGTGGCCCGGTATTATATTGCTGGCGGGGTGATAATATTATTTTTCTTTATTCAGAATAATGCTGTTTATTGTTTTATTCCTTGCTTCTATCAGGCAATTTTCTGGCCAGCGGAACCCTGGGCTGTGCAGGCTTGAACCGCCATTTGTTGCTGTTTTTACTCGGGATTTGGAGTCGATGTTATGCTGTTTTTGCGATTAACTGCGTTGATTTTTACCCTGTATCTTCCGGCGGCGTTTGCCAATCAGGAAATTCCGATCTGGCCGCAGGAAAATTTGGGTAATAATAAATTCATTAACTTTAGTAAAAATCCCGCGCGTAATAATCGTGCTGTCACACAGGTTAATTCTCCAGAATTAATTTATGTTCCCGCTGCGAAAAAAAATAATCGCTCGGCGCTGCTAATCATTCCGGGCGGGGGTTTTTCTTATATTATGCAAGATCTCGAAGGATTGGATGTGGCGAAAGTTTTAAGCCAACAAGGCTATGCCTCGTTTGTGCTTATATATCGCCTGCCGCAGAGCGGTTCTGCCGAAAAGCGTAACCACGCGCTTGCTGATGTGCAGCGCGCCATGCGACTGATCCGTGCCAACGCGGCGCAATACCACATTGCGCCCGATCGGATTGGCGTGATGGGCTTTTCGGCTGGCGCATTCCTCGCTGCGAATGTGAGTAACAATCCGGATGTCGACACCTATCCGGCGGCAGATGCTGTTGACAAGGTCGCGGCGCGCCCGGACTTCACGGCACTCATTTATCCGGTGCTGTCGCTGAAAGACGGCGTGACGCATTCCGGTACGCGCGCGGCGATGTACGGCAATCATCTCAGCCCGGACTTGATTGAACAGCATTCACAAGAGAATCGCGTCAGCGCCAATACGCCGCCGACCTTCCTGGTGCAGGCGCTGAATGACGGCACCGCGTCGCCGCAGAACACGCTGCGTATGTTTGCCGCACTGCGCGAACATAAGGTCGATGTGGAAATGCACCTGTTCCAGCAGGGTGGCCATGGTTTTGGCACCGGGCAAAAGCAAGATATTCCGGCGAAACACTGGCTGACGCTGTTTACCGATTGGCAAAAAAATCAGGTGCAGCGCTAGCGCTGCATTTTGGCGAGTTATCGTTATTTATTGGCTCTAAGGCGAAACATAGCCAGGGAATGGCTTTTTATAATGATCCTGCATTGATTGGAACGCCCTCCGGTCAGGTAAACATCAGGAGAAGCGATGGATATGCACGCCGCTTTCAACCATCAGCTGATGTGGTGGATTGAGGACAACATCGAGCAGAAACTCATGCTGGAAACCGTGGCGCGTCGCGCCGGTTATTCGCAGTGGCATTTGCAGCGCCTGTTCCGCAGTTATACCGGCATTTCACTTGGCACTTATATTCGCCAGCGCAAACTCACCGCGTCAGCGATCGCCTTGCTCGACGGCAACATGCCAATGATGGATATCGCCATTAAATACGGTTTTGAATCGCAGCAAACGTATTGCCGCACGTTTCGCCGCCTCTACGATCTCTCACCCGGTGTGTTTCGCCGCAGCTATCAGCACAGTTTGCCGCAAATTGATGGGCCAATCAGTTTGTTGATGCTGCATCAGCAGCAGCGTCAGGCGGCGTGAAATATTTACCCGGCGTCGAGCCAAATGCGCTACGGAAGGCGCTGATATAGCTACTAACGCTATCAAAGCCCACTTGCCACGCCACCTGCTGCACGCTGTTGCCGGCGGCCAGGCCCTCTAACGATTTTAGCAAACGCGACACCTGACGGTATTTGTTCAAGCTCATGCCGACGGCGCTGGCCCAATGACGGCTTAAACTGCGCGGACTCAATCCTGCCCACTGTGCCAATTGCGGGCCGGTGCGCGTATCGGCGGGATTCTCCATCAGCAAACGGGCAATCTGCCGCAGGCGCGGCTCCTCCGGCAGCGGCAACGTCAGCGGATGTTCGTTGGATTCATACAGCTCATCGAGAAACACGCTGCACAAGCGCTGATAACGATCGCTGCCCCACGCATCGGGCGACCAGTTGGCCAACCGTTCTGCCAGCGGCTCTAACAGCGACGAACACGACAGCAGAACCGGACGCTGCGGCAGCGGCACACTCAGCGTTTCATCTACCAGCACCGTCCAGCCGAGCACGCGTCCCGGCCCGATTATCGCATGCTCAAAATGCGGCGGAATCCAGCCAACCAATCGCGGCGGATTGGCGAAGATGCCGGATGGCGTGTGCACGGTCATTAAGCCCTGCTTCAGGCAATAAAGTTGTCCGGCAGCGTGCTGATGCGTGCGGCTTTCGCGATCCAGCTGCTTTGACAGCCCGGCGGCAATTACGCGCGGCGCATCGGGGCGTTGCAGGCGTTGACGCAGCTCGTCCTGCCGCGGATCGCCAGAAAACGTCAGGGTATCGGTGGGATGAATCAGCATGCACAACTCCGCAGGACGATTGGTGGGTAGAAGTGGCGGAAGATCACAGGAGTCGAACCTGCCCAGGACCGCTGGCGGCCCCAACCGGATTTGAAATCCGGCCGCCTCACCGGAGACGACGATCTTCCCTTAATCGCTGCCGCCGAAGTATAGCGGCAATTGGCGGTAAAACGTTGATCTCCGCCGCAGCTTGCCATGTTTTACGCGGCGTTGCGTAATAATGTCCGCTGATGGAACCTTCATGGCCGTTTTTGGCAGCGAATTGAGAGTGATATCCGCTAAGATAGGTTGAGTAGTGAACGTTAGCATGTCCTGATTTGGCATCAACGGACGCGATATCCGCAACGTCATGCCGCTTCTTCTATTCGCTGGAGTCCCCATGCCGCAACCCGTTTATTTCCTCGTGCTGCCCGGCGTGATGGCGCTTGATGTCACCGGCCCAGCCGAAACCCTGCAACTGGCCAACGGCCATTTTGCGCTGCACTACATTGGCCCGCACGCCAGCGTGCTGAGTTCGACCGGCATGACCATCGCCGAGATTGCGCCATTACCCGACAAACTGCCCGACAACAGCCTGCTGGTGGTGCCGGGCGTATATGACTCGACCCTCTGGTTTGATACCGAAGCGGCAACGCAGGCGCGCGCGTGGCTACGTCAACAGCAAGCGGCAATCAGCACACAGCGCATTACCCTGGTGTGCATCTGTTCTGGCGCGCTGCTGGCGGCGCAGGCGGGATTGCTGAACGGCGTGCAGTGCACCACGCATCACGATGTGTTGCCCCGTCTCAAAGTCGCCGCCCCTGCGGCGTTGGTGAAAGATAACCGCGTATTCGTGGAAGATGCCGGGATTTGGACCAGCGCGGGTATTACCGCCGGCATCGACTTGGCGCTGCACCTGATCAACCGCCTGTGCGGTGCCGCGCAGGCATTGAAAGTGGCGCGCGAAATGGTGGTGTGGTTTCGCCGCTCTGGCGACGATCCGCAGCTGTCGCCGTGGCTGCGCTATCGTAACCACCTGCATCCGGCGATTCACCGAGCGCAAGATGTGATGATTGCTCATCCAGAAAATGATTGGTCGCTGAGTATGCTGGCGGAACGCGCCCACGTCAGCGAGCGTCACCTAACGCGCCTGTTCCGCCAGCATCTTGGCATCAGCGTACGCGAATACCACGAACAGCTGCGCCTGGTGATTGCGCGTCAGCGCCAGCAGCAGGGCGAAGCGGCGGAGAAAGCCGCGCTGGCGGCGGGATTCTCATCGGCGCGCCAGCTGCGACGTGCGCATCAGCGTTGGGACGATCAGCTCACCAAGTGATGTTTATCCACGCGTTTGAGCAGCATCGCCAGCAGCAAACTGCCGCTCAGCGTGACGCCAAACACCCACGGCAAATCGAGCCACGGCCGCGTCATATCATCGTGATGGTTGGTGCGCAGAAAGTGAATAAACAGCGCGTGGAAGCCGTAAATTGGTAGCGAATAGCGCGAAATGGTAGCAAGCAGCGGCAGCGTGCGGTTATTCAGCGTGTTTTTGAACAGCACCAGCAGGCTGATGGCGGCGATAAACACCAGCGGGCCGCAATATAAATACCAGGTATCGTTGAACGCGCCGTTGATTTTCAGCATCTGTTTAGTGCCGATGGCGATGCCAATCACGCAGGCGACAAAGCCCAATCCTGCCAGCCAGCTGATGCCGCGGGAATGTGTTTCCATGCAGCCGATCGCCCGCCCGAGCAGCGCATACAGCAGGTAATAGATGCTGTCGCCGCTGACGTACAGGTTCACCGGCAGCCAGTGAAACGGCCCCAGCGATTTGCTGACGGTGTTGGGATTCGCCAGCACCGCCAGCACTATCACCAACAGCAGCACGTAACGCGGCTGCACGTTTTTTACCTGAATCAGCGGCGACAGCAGATAAATGCCGATAATCGCGAAGAAGAACCACAGGTGATAAAACACCGGTTTTTGCAGCAGGGTAAGCAGCGATCGTCCTTCGTTGATCGGCGTTAACCAGGCGATGTAAGCCAACGCCACCGCGCTGTAAAACAGCAGGCACAGCACGATGCGCAGCAGATGCCGCCCCTGCGCGCTGCGCTCGCCGAAAAACAGGTAGCCGGAGATCATAAAGAACAGCGGCACGCAGACGCGCGACGCCGAGTTAAGCAGGTTCGCCACGTCCCAGCTGGTACCGGTTACCGCCATCGGGCCAGTGATATACCAGGTTGTGGTGTGGATAACGATCACCATTAAGCAGGCAATCGCGCGTAAGTTATCAATCCAATGTATTTTCTGCGCCATGGCTTCCTCGTGCATTTTCAGTGCAAAAGGGTAGCCAGTGCGCAGCACGTCAACAACCTTTAGAGCGGAAATTCAGATCACTCTGTTTGCGCTTAAAACCCGCGATGAATTGCGCCGAAAGCAAAATGTGCGTCATTGATGCGCCTGGATTTCCGGCTGCACATTCCGCAGTCAGAGGGTATACTGGCGCACACTTTTTTTAACCGACCGTATCGCTGCGAATTCAACATGCAAAAGTTTGATACCAAGACCTTTCAGGGCCTGATCCTGACCTTGCAGGATTACTGGGCGCGCCAGGGCTGCACCATTGTCCAACCTTTGGATATGGAAGTGGGCGCGGGTACTTCTCACCCGATGACGTGCTTGCGCGCGTTGGGTCCAGAGCCGATGGCCGCCGCCTATGTGCAGCCTTCGCGCCGTCCTACCGACGGGCGCTACGGTGAAAACCCGAACCGCTTACAGCATTACTACCAGTTCCAGGTGGTGATCAAGCCGAATCCGGACAATCTACAAGAGCTGTATCTCGGCTCGCTGCAAGAGCTGGGCATGGATCCCACCGTGCACGACATTCGCTTCGTGGAAGATAACTGGGAAAACCCAACGCTCGGCGCGTGGGGCCTGGGTTGGGAAGTGTGGCTGAACGGCATGGAAGTGACGCAGTTCACCTACTTCCAGCAGGTTGGCGGCCTTGAGTGCAAGCCGGTAACGGGCGAAATCACCTACGGCTTAGAGCGTCTGGCGATGTACATCCAGGGCGTGGACAGCGTTTACGATCTGGTGTGGAGCGACGGTCCTTTCGGCAAAACCACCTACGGCGAAGTGTTCCATCAGAACGAAGTGGAACAATCGACCTACAACTTCGAATACGCTGACGTCGATTTCCTGTTCACCTGCTTCGAGCAGTATGAGAAAGAAGCACAGCAGCTGCTGGCGCTGGAAAAACCGCTGCCGCTGCCGGCTTATGAGCGCATTTTGAAAGCCGCACACAGCTTTAACCTGCTGGACGCGCGCAAGGCGATTTCGGTGACCGAGCGTCAACGCTACATTCTGCGTATTCGCACCCTGACGAAAGCCGTGGCGGAAGCCTATTATGCGTCTCGCGAGGCGCTCGGTTTCCCTATGTGCAACAAGAACAAGTAAGAGGCAGCCATGACCGATAAAACTTTCCTGGTGGAAATTGGCACCGAAGAGTTGCCTCCGAAAGCGCTGCGTAGCCTGGCAGAAGCCTTTGCTGCGCACTTCACCGCTGAGCTGGACAGCGCCGGCTTAACGCATGGCGAGGTGAGCTGGTTTGCTGCGCCGCGTCGTCTGGCGCTGAAAGTGGCCCAACTGGCCGCTGCGCAGCCCGATCGCGAAATCGAAAAGCGTGGCCCGGCAATTGCGGCGGCGTTTGATGCGGATGGCAATGCCACCAAAGCGGCTGAAGGTTGGGCGCGCGGCAACGGCATCACCGTGGCGCAGGCGGAACGTCTGAGCACCGATAAGGGCGAGTGGCTGGTGCATCGCGCCTCGGTAACCGGTGAAAGCGCGCAGGCGCTGCTGCCAGCTATGGTAACCACCGCGCTCGGCAAGCTGCCGATTCCAAAATTGATGCGCTGGGGCGCGAGCGACGTGCAGTTTGTGCGTCCGGTGCACACCGTGACCTTGCTGCTGGGCGACGAGCTGATCCCGGCCACCATTCTGGGTATTCAGTCCGATCGCGTGATTCGCGGGCATCGCTTCATGGGCGAGCCGGAATTCACCCTCGACAATGCCGATCAGTACCCGCAGCTGCTGCTGGAACGCGGCAAAGTGGTGGCGGATTACGCCGCGCGTAAAGCCAAAATCAAAGCCGATGCTGAAGCTGCCGCTCAGAAGATTGGCGGCATCGCCGAACTGAGCGAAAGCCTGCTGGAAGAAGTCACCTCGCTGGTGGAATGGCCAGTGGTGCTGACGGCGAAGTTTGAAGAGAAGTTCCTCGCGGTGCCTTCGGAAGCGCTGGTTTACACCATGAAAGGTGACCAGAAGTATTTCCCGGTGTACGCAGCGGATGGCAAATTGCTGCCGAACTTTATCTTTGTCACCAATATCGAGTCGAAAGATCCGCAGCAAATCATCTCCGGTAACGAGAAAGTGGTGCGTCCGCGTCTGGCGGATGCTGAATTCTTCTTCAACAGCGACCGCAAAAAGCGTTTAGAAGATAATCTGCCGCGTCTGGAAACCGTGCTGTTCCAAAAAGAGCTGGGCACGCTGCGTGATAAAACCGACCGTATTCAGGCGCTGGCCGGCTGGATTGCGGCGCAAATCGGTGCGGATGTGAATCACGCTACGCGCGCAGGTTTGCTGTCCAAATGCGACCTGATGACCAACATGGTGTTTGAGTTCACCGACACGCAAGGCGTGATGGGCATGCACTACGCGCGCCATGACGGCGAAGCGGAAGATGTGGCGGTGGCGCTAAACGAGCAGTATCAACCGCGCTTTGCGGGCGATGCGTTGCCGTCCAATCTGGTGGCCTGCGCGGTCGCCATCGCTGACAAGATGGACACGTTGGCGGGCATCTTTGGTATTGGTCAGCACCCGAAAGGGGATAAAGATCCCTTTGCACTGCGCCGTGCTGCGCTGGGCGTGCTGCGCATTATCGTCGAGAAAAACCTGCCGCTCGATCTGCAAACCCTGACCGAAGAAGCGGTGCGCTTGTACGGCAGCAAGCTGAGCAACGGCAAAGTGGTGGATGATGTCATCGACTTCATGCTCGGTCGCTTCCGTACCTGGTATCAGGAAGAAGGCCACAGCGTTGACACCATTCAGGCGGTGCTGGCGCGTCGCCCAACGCGTCCGGCAGATTTCAATGCGCGCATGAAGGCAGTCTCGCACTTCCGTACGCTGGAAGCCGCGTCGGCCCTGGCTGCGGCCAACAAGCGCGTATCGAATATTTTAGCCAAAGCCACCGAAACGCTGGATGGCAGCGTGCAGGCTTCACTGCTGAAAGAGAACGCAGAAATCCAGCTGGCAACTTTCGTCACCGCGCTGGGCGACAAGCTGCAACCCTACTTTGCAGAAGGCCGTTATCAGGATGCGCTGGTGGAGCTGGCACAACTGCGCGAAGCCGTGGATAACTTCTTCGACAACGTGATGGTGAACGCTGAGGATCCGGCGGTACGCGCCAATCGCCTGACGCTGCTGGCGCAGCTGCGCGAGCTGTTCTTGCAGGTGGCGGATATTTCGCTGCTGCAGTAAGGCTTGAAAGAGAGTCATCTCCAAAGGGGACGAGCAATCGTCCCTTTTTTGTTTGTTTTAAAACGCGGCGTTAACGTCCTGCGAGTGATGCAAGATGCGACCAATGAAGACTTCATCCGCTTCGGCGCGGTAAATAACCAGATGTTGGCCGCAGGGTAGCGTGTAGATTTTGCCGCCCAAATCAGGTCGCCTGCGCCCTAAATCAAACATGGCAATCTTTTCAAACAGCTGAGCAAACTTGAGGTTATAGTCGTCCGCTTGCTGCTCACCAAAATTCCAATAGCCGTAAATCCAGATCTTCATCAGATCCGCGTCAGCTTCCGGTTTTATCGTTATTTTCCTTTTCATAAATGCCTACCCTGGCCTTTGCTCGTCTTAGAAAATCTTCATGATCCCACTCTTTACCCGGACCGCTTTCAAATCCTTCCCTCACCAACTCTTTAAGTTTCTCCAGCTTCGATTCCGCCTGCTTCTCACGCAGCAAGCGCAGCGAATCGCGCACCACTTCGCTTTGCGTACGGTAATCGCCAGATTTCACTAAAGATTCCACAAACTCGCGCAGTTCATCGCCTAAATCGATTGTCATGGTACGTGCCATCATCGTGTCCCAATGTAAGATTAGTTCTTACATCCTGGCACATTTTTGTACAACGCGGAATGTGGGTTGCAGCGCAGTTACATTCAGAACTGCGAGGCAACGCGAATGAATTTAGCGGGAAGCGGGGTTGAACAGGCGTGCGTCGCGCAGCAGATGATCGTTACCCCGGCGGCGTGTAAAACCGCTGCGGTCAAAGAACTCCAGAATCTGCACCGCCACTTTGCGGCCGGTACCAAGCTGGTTGCGGAAGTCGGCGGCGCTGGTGCTGCCGCCTTGCGCGGCGCGGTGGCGAATCAGATCGGCGAAGATCTGGATCTGTTCGCTGCGGTAATAGCGATCGCGCACGATCGCCGTGATGTGGCCCAAGCGTGCGGCGGTCAGCAGCAGCACGCTTGGGCCTGCTCATCGTGTTGCAGTGCAACGGCGATATCGCGCACCCACAGCGGTCGATCCGCGAACAGTGCGTCAACCTGCTGCCACAGCGCGGCTTCCTGCGGGTTAAAACGCGGCTCAAAATCGGGCAGATGCAGCCAGCCCTGACGCTGATGCAGCACACCCTGCGCTAAGGCGTGGTCGATCAGCGCCAGCACTAAGGCGTCGGGTTGCTGCGGCAGCGCCACGCGGCGCAGACGATCGTGACCGATACCGGGTACTTCTGGCTGCTGCTGATGAAAATGCGTCAGCGATGTCAGCAGCTGTTGTTGCCATGCCGTGGCCTGCTCCACGCTCATCACCGTGCTGCCGAGCCGCATCGGCGCGACGCTTTTCAGCACCGCCTCAAGCGCTGCGGGCGTTAATTGACGCGCCCATGCCAGCTCGCTGATGTCCGCGGGCTGATAGGCCAAATGCGCCTGCACGCTGGCGCAATTATCCTGCGCCAGCGCCAGCTGATGCAGCCACGCCAGATACTCGGGCTGCTGCTTGCCGCGTTTTTTGCTGTTAAGCAGCAGCACGCGACCGCCGCCAATCGTATGCTTTGCGTTGCTGTCGCGAATGATTAGCCGATCGTTTTCCGCCAGCCACAGCGGCTGATGCAGCACCAGCTCGGCCAGTTCACACGCCAGCAGCGTTAAGCGCCCGGTAACGTGGCTGGCGGCGTGATGAATGTGCACCGGCTGCGAGGCGTGTTTCAGCGGTTGCAGCAGGCGCAGCGCCACGGTTAAGCGCGTGGTGCCTTGCGGTTGTAACTGCGCCAGCAGCCAATCACCGCGCGCGATCTGCGCTTTTTCGACGTCGCCAACAATGTTTAGCGCGATGCGTTCGCCGGCCTGCGCACGCGTCACCACCTGATTTTGCGCATGCAGCGCCCGCACGCGCAGCGGCAGGTTAAGGCGGCTAAGCCACAACGTATCCCCCACCTGCACGGCACCGCTCAGCGCGGTGCCGGTCACCACCAGGCCGGTGCCTTTCAAGGTAAAGGCGCGATCGATCGCCAGGCGGAAGCGATAATCCGCGTTAAAAGGCGGTTCTTGCAACGTCGTGAGATGCTGGCGCAGCGCGTCAATGCCCTGACGCGTGTGGCTGCTGGTGACAAACTGCGGCACCGCCTGCCAGCCAAGCTGCTGCGTGAGCTGTGCGACTTGCCGCTGCACCTCGGCAATACGCGTTTCATCAACGCGGTCGGCTTTGGTCAACGCCACGCTCAGCGGCGGCTGCCCGGCCAGGCTCAGCAGCTGCAGGTGTTCGCGGGTTTGCGGCATTACGCCATCGTCACACGCCACCACCAGCAAGGCATGATGAATACCGCCAATGCCTGCCAGCATATTCGCGAGGAATTTTTCGTGGCCCGGCACATCAATAAATCCGAGGCTGCGGCCATCCGGCTGCGGCCAATAGGCGTAGCCAAGATCGATGGTCATGCCGCGACGTTTCTCTTCCGGCAAGCGGTCGGCATCGACGCCGGTTAGCGCGTGCAGCAGCGCAGTTTTACCGTGATCGACATGCCCGGCGGTGGCGATAATCATGGTACGAGCGCCTGAATCAGCGCGGCTTCGTCTTCAAGGCAGCGTAGATCCAACCAAAGTCTACCTTCCTGAATACGGCCCAATACCGGACGCGGCAGGGCGCGCCAGCTTTGCGCCAGTTGGTTGAGTTGACTGCCGTGGCCATCGCGTGGCGAAAAGGTAATGGCAAAGCTGGCTAAGCGCTCTACTGGCAGCGATCCGCTGCCAATTTGCGATGAGCAGGGCGCTATCGCCAGCGAAAAGGCGTTACCGTAAGCGTGTTCCAGCGCGGGCATCACGCGTTCGGCCTGTTGCAGGATGTCGTGCGCTGAACGCGTGAGCAGCCGTAAAGTAGGCAGCGCGGCCTGCAGCGTTTCCGGTTGGCGATAGAGTTGCAGCGTGGCTTCTAACGCGGCCAGCGTCATTTTATCGACGCGCAGCGCGCGCTTAAGCGGATGCTGCTGGAGTTGATCAATCAAGGCTTTTTTACCCACAATAATGCCAGCTTGCGGGCCGCCCAGCAGTTTATCGCCGGAGAAGCTGACCAGGCTTACGCCAGCGGCAATCAGCTGCTGCGGCATCGGCTCGGCGGGCAGACCAAATGCCGTCATGTCGATAAGCGATCCGCTGCCGAGATCGGTGATAACCGGCAGCTGGAACTCTTCAGCCAGCGCCACCAGTTCCGCTTCCGCCACCGCATGGGTGAAGCCCTGAATCTGGTAATTGCTGGTGTGCACTTTCATCAGCAGCCCGCTGTTTTCGCTAATTGCCGCGCGATAATCCTTGAGATGGGTGCGATTGGTGGTGCCGACCTCAACCAGCCGACATCCCGCCTGCCGCATCACGTCAGGAATGCGAAATGCGCCGCCAATCTCCACCAGCTCACCGCGCGAAACCACCACTTCGCGGCCCGATGCTAAGCTCGCCAACATCAATAGCACCGCAGCGGCGTTATTGTTGACGATGCATGCCGCTTCCGCGCCGGTCAATTCGCACAGCAGTGCACTCACTGCGCGATCGCGATGGCCGCGTGCGGCATCATCCAGCGCATATTCCAGAGTCACCGGCTGGCGCAGGCTGTGGGCCACGGCAGCGATCGCCTGCTCACTCAGCTGCGCGCGGCCAAGGTTGGTGTGCAACACGGTGCCGGTCAGATTGAATACCGGACGCAAGGCGCTTTGCTGCTGTTGCTGAACGCGACGTCGCGCTTCTTCAGGCCAGCTATGATGCCAATCCGGCAAGCTCTGCTGCTGCTGGATCTGCGCGCGCGCTTCCTGTTGCATGCTGCGCAGCTGGCGCGTAAGGAAGGCGGAACCGTATTGCTGTCGCACAGCCTGTAGCGCAGGGTCGCGCAGCAGGCTGTCGATAGCAGGTAACTGATTAAACAGATTTTTCATTGCGTGTTAGCGGGTGGGCGGCACGGTGCGGGCAAAACTTTCCCGTTGGAAAAGGGTTTCTGCCAGCTTCACCAGCGCCGGGCGATTAACGCACCAGTTGGGCAGCACACGGCGGAAATTCAGGTAACCGATCGTGCAGCCGGTGGCGATATCAGCCAGATTGAGCGTGCCGCTGTTGAGCCATTCGCCTTGAGCGGCGGCGGTTTCCAGCGCATCAAGGCCGCGCTGGATTTTCTCGCGGTGACGCAGCAGCACCTCTGCGGATTGCTGATCGCCGGGACGCATTTGCTCGCGCACAATCGTCACCGCCGCATCATTAATGCCGTCGGCCAGTTTTTCCAGCTGCCGCACCTGCAAGGCGTTGAGTGCATCGGCGGGCAGCAAGGCAGGCGCATCACCGCGCAGTTCAATCACCTGCGCAATAATCGACGAATCAAACCAGGTCAGATGATTGTCATCCACCAGCGCGGGGACTTTACCCAAAGGATTGTACTGCGGCACATGGCTATCTTCGGCCCATGGCGATTGGTTGACGAATTCGAACACCAGACCTTTTTCCAGCAATATTACCGAAATTTTGCGCACAAAAGGGCTGGTATAGCTGCCAATCAGTTTCATCAAACGCCTCCATGTTGCAGGGTGTTGTGTGGCGGTCGCCATGAATGGCGACCCTACCATTGCGTAGGGTGCGCATGCTGACGCACCAAATTAATCCCCAGGAAACATAAACGGATTCAAGCTGCTGCGCGCGAAGCCTTCCTGTTCCATACGGGCATCCAGCACCAGCGAGGCCAAATCATCGGCCACCGGTTCAACCGCCGGATCTTTCTCCTGATACAACATCTTCAAATAGGTGCCGCAGTCGCCGCAGCTTTCGGCTTTCACCGCCGCCTTTTCACTGTCCAGCGACCAATAGTGCAGATCGCCAGTTTGTTCACAGTTTGAACACTTGCTGCGCACCACATACCATTCGCTCTCGCACAAGTTGCAGTGCAGATAGCGCAAGCCCTGCTGGCCGACATCCATATGCACCACGCTGGTAACCGGAACGCTGGCGCACACCGGGCAGAACTGGCGATGTTCGCCATATTCCGCGCGGGCTTTGCCGGGAATCAGCGCGGCCATTTGCGCCCAGTACACAGACAATGCCGCCCAGATAAACGGCGATTTGTCGCTGCTGACCTGCGCGAAATCGCTCTCCAGCAGCGCAGTGGCGTAATTTTCCAGCTCGGTAGATGAGGCTTTTTCCAGATTCTCCAGCACCGCCAGCGCCTGGCCGCTCATCTCGGGCTTCAGCTCGGCGATCAGCGAATGCAGCAGACGCTGCCAGTGCGCGTCGCGCGGGAAGCTGTGAATATCCAGCGGCGGTTTGCCCTGGGCGGCGCTGTCGGCCAAACGTTGCTGGAGATCGAGCTGCAACGGATGGTCATACAGCACGATGTCCTGCGCGGTGGCGATCACCGCCGCAAAACGCAGGTAATCGCCCAGCGGGTTTTTGGCCGCAAGATCGCGCAAACGCGCCGCACGGCGGCTATACAGATTTTTCAGCCGGGGGAAAAGTAACGGCGGAACCTGCTCCGCCGCGGGCTTATCGCCTTTCTCCAGCTGCTCCTGCGGGATGATGCGAATACTCATCTGGGACGTTTTTCCTGTTGGGTTTGGCGTTGACGCTGCTCGCGATACCAGCGCGGGTGATGTTTCTTCGCCCACGCCGCCGGAACCCAGCCTTCAACCATCGCGGTGAGGGTGCCTTTTACCCATAGCGCGGCGTAAATGTGCACCATTATTGTCATGATCAGCACCACAGCCGAGACCGAATGCACCACCAAAGCGGCGCGAATCAGCGGAATCGTGAAGTACCCGGCAAACCAGGGACGCCAGATGACAACTCCGCTCACCAGCAGCAAGACTAAACTGATGATAGCAGCCCAGAACACACACTTCTGTCCGAAGTTGTATTTCCCGGTGTCGCCGACTTCTTCGTTTCGCACGATTTTGTGGATATTTTTCGCCCACACCAGATCCTCACGATTGATCAGATTATGTTTCCAATAACGTAAGAACATGATGATAAAGGCGGCAAACATCACCACGCCAACAAACGGATGCAGAATGCGCGCCAGCTGCGGCGTGCCGAGAATGTGCATCAACCCGTTAAACGACGGAAAGAAGAAACCCAATCCGCTGATCGCGGCCAGGACAAAACAGAACGCCACAATCCAGTGATTGATGCGTTCCGGTGCGCTGTAGCGCACAAGGCGATCGCGTTTTTTCATTATTCGCGCTCCTGTTTGTCATGCAGGTGCTCGTCATCCTCGTCTTCCACGCGATTCGGCCCAACGCCAACGTAGTGAAACACCGCCGCCGCAAAGGTGGCGGCAAAGCCCACCGCGGCCAGCGGTTTCCAAATCCCTTTCCAAAACGTCACCGCCGCGCTGATGCTCGGATTCTCCGGCAAACCGTGATAGAGCTGCGGCTTATTAGCGTGATGCAGCACGTACATCACGTGCGTGCCGCCCACGCCTGCCGGATCGTACAAGCCCGCATGGTCATAGCCGCGCGTGTTGAGTTCGGCGACGCGCTCTGCCGCCAGCGCCTGCATATCGGTTTTGCTACCGAAATGAATCGCGCCGGTTGGGCAGGTTTTGACGCACGCCGGTTCCTGACCTACATTGACGCGATCGACGCACAGCGTGCATTTGTACACGCGGTTGTCGTCTTTATTCAGACGCGGCACGTCAAACGGGCAACCGGCAATGCAGTAGCCGCAGCCAATGCACTGTTCCGACTGAAAATCGACGATGCCGTTAGCGTACTGAATAATCGCTCCTTCCGATGGGCACGCCTTTAGGCAGCCGGGATCGGCGCAGTGCATGCAGCCATCTTTGCGGATCAGCCACTCCAGCTTGCCGTTTTCCTCGACTTCCGAGAAGCGCATTACCGTCCAGGATTTAGCGGTCAAATCTGCTGGATTGTCATACACGCCCACGTTATGCCCGACCTCATCGCGGATGTCGTTCCACTCTGAACACGCGACCTGACACGCTTTACAGCCGATGCAGGTGGTCACGTCGATCAGCTTGGCCACTTCCTGCTGATGATTACGCGCCTGCGGTGCCGGCGTGAAACCATTGGTGGCGGAGCGGCGGATAATGTCTTGAGATTGATAAGCCATATACGTTCTCCTTACACCTTCTCGACGTTAACTAAGAACGCCTTGAACTCGGGCGTTTGCGTGTTGGCGTCACCGACAAAGGGCGTCAAGGTGTTGGCGATAAAGCCTTTTTTGGCCACGCCTTGATAACCCCAGTGAATCGGAATGCCGATGGTATCGACGACTTTGCCGTCAACGTTCAGCGAACGAATGCGCTTGGTGACCACCGCTTTGGCGGTGATATAGCCGCGATTGGAGTTGACTTTTACCCTGTCGCCCTGTGCGATACCGAGCTTCTGCGCCAGCTTCTCGCCAATTTCAATAAACTGTTCCGGCTGCGCGATGGCGTTGAGCCGCGCGTGTTTGGTCCAGTAATGGAAGTGCTCGGTGAGACGATAGGTGGTGCCGACGTACGGGAACTGCTCGGCTTTGCCCATCGCGGCCAGATCGTCCTTGAACACGCGTGCCGCCGGGTTGGAGACCACGTTGGGATGCAGCGGATTGGTGCCCAGCGGGGTTTCAAACGGTTCGTAGTGTTCCGGGAACGGGCCTTCGGCCATTTTGTCGAGCGCAAACAGGCGGCCAAGACCTTCCGGCTGCATGATAAACGGCCCAACGCCGCTGCCCGGTGCGGCGGCGCTGTAATCCGGCACATCCATGCCGCCCCATTTGCTGCCATCCCACTGTAGAATCTGGCGTTTCGGATCCCACGGATTGCCTTGGGGATCGGCCGAGGCGCGGTTGTAGAGGATGCGGCGATTGAGCGGCCACGCCCAACTCCAGTTCAGCGTGTTGCCTAACCCGGTGGGATCGGTGTTGTCGCGGCGTGCCATCTGGTTGCCGTCCGGCGTCCAGCTGCCGGCGAAAATCCAGCAGCCGCTGCTGGTGCTGCCATCGTCTTTCAGATGGGCAAAGGTGCTCAGCTGCTGGCCTTTTTTCGCCAGCAGCGTGCCTTTGTCATCGTAGATATCCGCCAGCGCTTTGCCGTTGCTCTCCATCGCCACCTCTTCTGGCGCCGGGTTTTCTGGCGTCCGGTAGTTCCAGCTCATGTTCAGCACCGGCTGCGGCAGCGCGCCGCCGTCTTGCGCGTACATCTGACGTAAACGCAGGTAGATGCCCGCGAGGATTTCACCGTCGTTCAGCGCTTCGCCTGGCGCATCCTGACCTTTCCAGTGCCATTGCAGCCAGCGGCCTGAGTTAACGATAGAACCGTTTTCCTCGGCGAAGCAGGTGGAAGGCAAGCGGAACACTTCGGTTTGAATCTGCGACGGATCAACATCGTTAAACGCGTCGTGGTTCTCCCAGAAGGTGGCGGTTTCGGTATTCAGCGGATCGATGGTGACGAGGAACTTCAGCTTCGACAGCGCATCCACCACCTTGCGCTTGTTCGGGAATGAGGCGACCGGATTAAAGCCCTGACATAAATAGCCATTCACTTTGCCCTGCGACATCATCTCGAAATACTGCAACACGTCGTAGCCTTTGTCCCACTTCGGCAGCCAGTCAAAGCCCCAGCTGTTCTCGGCCTGCGCGTTGTCGCCGTAAAACGCTTTCATCATGCTGACGAAGAATTTCGGGTAGTTGCTCCAGTAATTCACCTGACCGGGCAGCAGCGCGTTTGGCGTATTGGCGGCCAGATAACTTGGTAAATCGGTGTGTTTCTCGGAAGGCAACGTCATGTAGCCGGTCAGGCTTTGTGACAGCAAGCCAAGATCGGTTAACCCCTGAATATTCGAATGGCCGCGCAGCGCATTGACGCCGCCACCGATCATGCCCATATTGCCGAGCAGCAGCTGAATCATCGCCATGGTACGGATGTTCTGCGCGCCAACCGAGTGTTGCGTCCAGCCCAAGGCATACAGGAAGGAGGTGGTGCGATCGCGCGCGCTGGTGGCGCCAATCAGTTCGCAAACGTGCAGGAAATCGGCTTTTGGCGTACCGCATATGCGCTCGACCATCTCCGGCGTGTAGCGGCTAACGTGCTGTTTCAACAGATTCCACACGCAGCGCGGATGCGTCAGCGTGCTGTCGCGTTTGGCAAAGCCATCAGCGTCCAGCTCGTAGTTCCAGCTGGTTTTGTCGTATTTGCGCGTGGCTTCGTCGTAGCCGCTGAACAGGCCATCCTCAAAATGGAAATCTTCACGCACGATCAGATTGGCGTTGGTGTACGCCTGCACATAGTCATGCTGGATTTTGTCATGGTCGATCAGCCACAGCAGTACGCCCGACAGGAAGGTAATGTCGGTGCCGGAACGAATCGGCGTATAGAAATCTGCGACCGATGCGGTGCGCGTAAAGCGCGGATCGATGACGATAAGTTTGGCTTTGTTGTGGATTTTGGCTTCTATCGCCCAGCGGAAACCCACCGGATGCGCTTCTGCCGCATTCCCGCCCATCACCACAATCAGATTGGCATTACGGATATCGACCCAGTGATTGGTCATCGCACCGCGACCAAATGTTGGAGCAAGACTTGCTACCGTTGGTCCGTGTCAAACGCGTGCCTGGTTATCAACCGCTAACATGCCGAGCGATCGGGTAAATTTTTGGGTTAAGTAGCCGGTTTCGTTGCTGGAGGCCGAAGCACACAGCATGCCGGTGGAGAGCCAGCGGTTCACCGTCACGCCTGCGGCGTTTTGCGCCTCAAAATTGGCGTCGCGATCGGCTTTCATCAGCCTGGCAATGCGATCAAAGGCCTCCTCCCAGCTGATGCGCTGCCATTTATCGGAACCTGGCGCACGATATTCTGGAAACTTCAGGCGGCTGTCGCTGTGAATAAAGTCGAGCAATCCCGCACCTTTCGGGCACAATGCGCCGCGACTGACCGGATGATCCGGATCGCCTTCAAGATGGAAAATGGTCTCTTTGGCGTTTTTCGCGCCATCGCCGAGGCTGTACATTAACAGGCCACAGCCCACTGAACAGTATGTGCAGGTATTACGCGTTTCGCGGGCCCGCAGCAGCTTGTACTGCCGCGTTTCCGCTAGTGCGACGTCCGGCGCGAAGCCGAGCAGCGCAGCCGTTGTCCCTGCCATACCGCCAGCACACACCTTGAAGAATTTTCTTCGGCTGACGTTCATGGAAATTCCTTTCGACATTGCGACTAAGGGTAAAGACAGATTATTTTTGCGCTGTACCGGGCCAGGGTTCACAATAACCCCACAGCGATTGCGTCAATAGCGGCGCAATATTACCACTACTTTAGTGTGGTTGTTATGCGAGAGAATGAAAGTGAAAGCTGAGCAGCAACAGAGTGATGAGAATGTGAAAGAGATCGCAGGTTTAAGCCGCGCCAGCGTCTGGCAGCGCCGCGATCTGCACGCAGCGGAAAGCGATTGGCTGGCGCAGGAAGTGCCGATTGCGCTGGTGTACAACGGCATTTCGCACGTGGTGATGATGGCGACGCCAAATGATCTGGAAGCGTTTGCGCGCGGTTTTTCGCTCTCGGAAGGCATTATTGAGCAACCCGAAGAGATTTTCGGTATGGATGTGGTGCCAGGCTGCAACGGCATTGAAGTGCAGATCGAACTCTCCAGCCGCCGCTTTATGGCGCTGAAAGAGCAGCGTCGCGCAATGGCGGGGCGCACCGGTTGCGGCGTGTGCGGCGTCGAGCAGCTCGATCAAATCGGCAAACCGTTAACGCCGCTGCCGTTCACGCAGCACTTTGACCTCGCCAATCTCGATCGTGCGTTGGCGCAGCTGCGCGACTATCAGCCGATCGGTAATCTCACCGGCTGCACGCACGCGGCGGCGTGGATGTCGCCGCAGGGAACCTTGCAGGGCGGCTGCGAAGATGTGGGGCGGCACGTGGCGCTGGACAAACTGCTGGGGCATCGCAGCCAACAACCGTGGCAGCAGGGCGCGCTGTTGGTGTCAAGCCGCGCCAGCTATGAGATGGTGCAGAAATCGGCAATGTGCGGCGTGGAGATTCTGTTTGCGGTGTCGGCGGCAACTCAGCTCGCCGTGGACGTCGCCGAACGCTGCAACTTAACGCTGGTGGGATTCAGTAAGCCGGGACGCGCCACGGTGTATAGCCATCCGCAGCGACTGCGTTAAACCACCTGAACGTTAAGCGCCTGCTGTAATGCGCTGAGCGCACCGGGTTTAGCCTGGCCGCCATCGCAAATCAGCATATCGACGTCGCTAATCGGCGCATAAACCGTGCGGCTAACGACGCCGAGTTTGCTGTGATCGGCGAGAAGAACGGTGCGCTGTGCTTGCTGTACCATGGCGCGCGCAATCGCCGCTTCGTGCGGATGAAAGCTGCTGGCGCCGTGGTTGGCGTCTATGCCGACCGGCGACAGCAGCGCCACGTCAGCGCGATAGCGATAAATCTCGCTGATGGTCATTTCACCGCGCGTTTGCTGCGCGCCCGCCGTCATCATGCCGCCGATTAACATCACCTGATTATTCAGCGTTTCATGCTCTTCCGCAGCGCTCAGCGCCAGCGCGGCCTGCAAGCTGTTGGTGATAATGGTTAAACCCGCCATGCTACGCAACGCTTCCGCCAGCAGGGTGGTGGTGGTGCCCGCATCGAGAAACAGCGTTTGGCCTGGCTGCACATGCTGCACCGCAGCAGCGGCTATCGCACGTTTCTCTTTTGCCTGCGCATTGCGGCGAATCTGCAAAGGCGGCTCGGACGCGCCATCTACCGCCACTAAACCGCCGTGAACGCGCCGCGCTAAGCCTTGCGCTTCCAGTTCAATAATGTCGCGTCGCGCCGTTTCCCGCGAAATGCCTAACTCTTTAATGATGCGGTCGGTGCTGACCTGATGATGCATGCTCAGCAGCGCGCGAATGCGGTGTAAACGGGTTTCCTGCAACATGACTTTTCCCTGAAGGGTGAGCGAGCAAGGCCTAAGCTTACCTGAGTGCTGACAGGGCGCAATGTGTATTTGGTTGTATTTGGTTGTATTTGTGTATTTGGTTGCTTTTGTACGTAAAGCAGGCATGATGTTTGCCAAAGGCGCAAACCCTTCCACCTTCGCAACGGGAGTTCTCATGGCTACACGTTCTACCATCATGGACACCAACAGTTTTCGTGCTGAGCACGCGGACGGCTTAGATGCGGCAACCCGCAAACTGACCGATAAGCGCAGCAACGTGTTGGGCGAGTCATATCGCCTGTTCTATCGCAAGCCGGTGCATTTGGTGCGCGGCGAAGGACAATATGTGTGGGATGCGGCGGGTGACAAATATCTCGACGTGTATAACAACGTGGCAAGCATTGGGCATTGTCATCCGGCGGTGATCGACGCGGTGCATCAGCAGATGAAGATGCTGAACACGCATACGCGCTATCTGCATGAACGCATTCTTGATTACACCGACGAGCTGCTGGCCACCACGCCGGATGCCATCGATCGCGCCATGTATATGTGCACCGGTTCGGAAGCCAATGATTTGGCGATCCGCGTGGCGCGCGCCTTTAGCGGTGGAACGGGCATCATTGTGTCGCAGGAGGCGTATCACGGCACCAGCGAGTTGACCTCGGGCGTTTCTCCGGCGCTCGGCAGCGGCCAGCCGCTGGCAGCCACCACGCGCCTGGTTCCGCCGCCGGATGCGTATCGCGTCAATGCGCCGGATCTCGGTGCCTGGTTTGCCAGCGAGATTCAAAAACAGATCGATGACATGCAGGCGCACGGCATCAAGTTTGCCGGTTTCCTTGCCGACTCGATTTTCTCCTCTGACGGCGTGCTGCCCAATCCGCGCGGTTTTCTGCAACCCGCGGTCGACGTGGTGCACGCCAACGGCGGCATTTTCATTGCCGATGAAGTGCAGCCGGGGTTTGGTCGTACCGGCGATGCCTTCTGGGGCTTTGCGCGTCACGGCGTGGTGCCGGACATCGTCACCACCGGCAAACCCATGGGCAACGGTATTCCGGTTTCAGGCCTGTTGGCGAAAAGCAAAGTGCTGGCGGCGTTCAGCGATGATATTCCCTATTTCAACACCTTCGGCGGCAATCCGGTGGCGATGGCTGCAGCGCAAGCGGTGCTAACGGTGATTAAAGAAGAAGGGTTACAGGAGCATAGCCGCGTGGTGGGTGCGACACTGCTGGCCGAGTTGCAGAAGCTAATGGATCGTCACGCGTCGATTGGTGATGTGCGCGGCGCAGGTTTGTTTATTGGTTTCGAACTGGTACAAGATCGTGCCAGCAAAGCGCCGGATAAAGCGCTGGCGCTGGATTTAACCGAGAAGCTGCGTGAGCATCGCGTATTAACTTCTGTGGCGGGGCCATTTGGCAACGTACTGAAGCTGCGTCCGCCGCTGGCGTTCCAGACAGCGGATATAGATTGGCTGGTGGGCGCGTTAGATCAGTCGTTGACCGAGCTAGGCCGCTAAAATCGAGGTACACAATCCGGGCGGATTGCGTACCTGAAAGCGCGAGACTTTACGCTGCGGTTTCTGCCGCGAAAATCTGTTCCATTTTCTGCCACGCCTGCGCGACATCGTCATCCAGATTGAACAAGCCTGAGGTGCCGACAATAAACACATCAACGCCTGAAGCGGCAATCTGCTTAAAGGTTTTGGCGTTGCATGAGCCATCAATTTCCGTCAGATAGCGGTAGCCGTTTTCTTCACGCATCGCGATCAGCTGGCGAATTTTATTCAGCGTTTCCGGAATAAATTTCTGACCGGCAAAACCGGGATCAACCGACATTACCGTAACTTTATCTAACAGATGTGCATATTCACGAATGC
This sequence comes from uncultured Pantoea sp., assembly GCA_966185695.1. GTDB lineage: Bacteria > Pseudomonadota > Gammaproteobacteria > Enterobacterales > Enterobacteriaceae > Pantoea. Next base: position 117,389 of record CBIFUL010000005.1, read on the forward strand.
TGTCAGCAGGCGTGGCGGGGTTTAATACCACGCCGCAGCGACGACCGGCTTCTTTAATCTGCGTCAGCAGGCGGAAGATTTTGTTATTAGCCGTTTCCGGGTGGAAGCTAATTACATCGGCACCGGCCTCAATACACATCGGAATAATATCTTCCGGGTGATTCACCATCAAATGCACATCAATAGGGACATCCGTTAATTTACGCAGGTTCTCAATAAAGAAGGGCGACAGCGTAATATTTTTTACGTAGCTACCATCCATGATATCGACATGATAAAACGCCGCGCTGCTATTCATGGCTTCGATCTGCTCGCGGAAACGCGTGAGATCCATACACATTAATGATGGGGAAAATTTAGCGCTCATAATATTACCTCATTACATAAAAATAGCGCCCGCAGGCGCTATTTCATGACATCAATGGAATAACGAAATAATGTTGCCGAGCACGATTCCGACAATGCCGAAGTCCGCATCACCAAAGGTGGTGGAGGCGAAGCCGAGATCGCCCATTAGCGGCAGCAGAATCGCTGGCAAGAAGGAGATCAGCAGGCCTTGCACGAAGGCACCGATGATGGCACCGCGACGTCCGCCGGTGATGTTGCCGTACACGCCTGCGGTTGCGCCGCAGAAGAAGTGCGGCACCAGGCCAGGAACAATCACGCTCAGGCCGAACAGCGGGCACAGGAACATGCTGATTAAACCGGCAGAGAAGCTCGACAGGAAGCCGATGATCACCGCGTTCGGTGCGAACGGGAACACGGTGGGGCAATCCAGCGCGGGCTTCGCGTTTGGCACCAGCTTATCGGCGATACCTTTGAAGGCCGGCACGATTTCGGCAATCACCATACGCACACCAGCGAGGATGATGTAAACGCCCGCCGCAAAGGTGATCGACTGGATGATAGCGAACACGATGTAGTTCTGGCCGCCGCTAACCTGGCTTTCGGTGAACTCTTTGCCTGCCACCATCACCAGCGCGATAAACAGAATCATCATGGTCAGCGAGATCGCCACCGATGAGTCACGCAGGAAATTCAGGGTTTTCGGGACTTTCAGCTCTTCAATCGACGGGCTGCCTTTGCCGACCACTTTACCCACCAGCGCCGACAGCAGATAACCGGTTGAGCCAAAGTGACCCAGCGCCAGATCGTCCGAGTTGGTGATTTTGCGGGTGAAGGGCTGCAGAATCGCCGGGCATACCACCATCATCGTGCCGAGAATCAGTGAACCGATGACCACCAGCCAGACGCCATGTATGCCGCCCACCGACAGGATCACCGCCAGCATCGCCGACATATACAGCGTGTGGTGACCCGTCAGGAAGATGTATTTCAGCGGCGTGATGCGCGCCAGCAGAATATTTACCAGCATACCGAACACCATGATCATGGCGGTTTCGGTGCCGTAACTTTTCTGCGCCAGCGCCGCCATCGCGTCGGTATTCGGCACTACGCCCTGAATATTAAACGAGTGCTCAAACAGCTGGCTAAAAATGGTTAACGTGGCCGCAATTAAATTGGCCCCGGCAATGAGAATAATAAAACCCATGATGGTTTTAAGCGTACCGGATATCACATCAGATATCGGTTTCTTTTGCAGTAATAAACCAAACAGGGAAAAAAGGCCGACAAGTATCGCGGGTGTTCCGAGAACATCCTTCATTATAAACTGCAGCATAAATTACTCCATTGAGCAAATTGCGTTGGCTATTACAGATTCTCAGCCAGAATTTCTTTAATTTTTGCGTTGTCCAACAGATTAGTCAGGCCAAATACTTGCGCGCTGTGGCTGGATAATTGATCGGCAATATCTTTCGCCGCAATAATTAAATCCGCTTGCTCAGATTTCGCCGTAGTAAAATCGGTATGGCCAACTTCGGCTTCTTTACCTAATTCCGCCACAATCTTTTTCACGTTCATTTCAACAATGAAGCTGCTACCTAAACCATTACCACACACAATCAGGACTTTTTTCATAATAGGGTTCTCTGGTGATTAATCTTTAATGACAGCTTCAATCGCTGACAAAGAGGAAGCCGACAGCAGTTGCTGTAAGCGGGATTCATCGCTAAATACGCCAGCCAGCGCGGTAATCATCTGAATGTGATCGTCGCCGGAAACCGCACACAGCATGATGACGACATAAACCGGATCGTTTTCATCTGCCTCAAAACTTACGCCATTTTTCACGTGCAGCAGCGATAACCCATTTTTATGCGCACCCTGCTCCGGGCGGGCATGCGGCATCGCTAAGCCCGGTGCCAGCACGTAATATGGGCCAAGCTCCGCGTGCGAGGTGAAGATAGCATCGAGATAAGCCGGAACAATGGCGCCTTCTGCCAGCAACGGCTCAGCGGATAAGCGCACCGCTTCCTGCCAGTCACTGACGTGATCTACTACGCGAATGTGTTGCGGCGTGAGCCATTGAGTAAGCATCCAGTAATTCCTGTTTATTCATCGATGGAGTGCAATGTAGGTGATTTTATCGACTCTTTTCTGTGATGATTGTCGCAAAAGTTAGCGCTAACACGGTTATTGTTAAAAAACGTGTTATCGCTAACATTTCCGTGTTGCGCGTTTGTCATTGTTGCAAGTGCCTGACATGCTCCACGCATCTGAAAATCCTTGAGAGTGAGACATGCCCGAATCTGCGGTTTTACCCGTGGCGCGTTAACAATTTTGGTTTTAAGCTGCGTGCGGGCATGAGTAGCAAGTCATAAGGGAGCAGGCATGACAGAGAAAAGACGGCGCGGCACCGGCAAAAGTACCCTGGCCGATGTTGCCCGTTTAGTGGGCGTGAGCACGATGACGGCCTCGCGCGCTTTACGTATGCCGGAGAAAGTTTCGCCTGAAATTCGCGCCAAAATCGATGCTGCGGTCAGCGAGCTGTCCTACGTGCCGAACGTGCAGGCGCGTAATCTGGCGTCGGCGTCATCACGTCTGATTACCATGGTGGTGCCGTCGTTTGCTACGCCGGGCAGCGCAATCGTCTCGGAAGCCTTGCAGCAGATGCTGCGTCCACAGGGCTATAACATGATGTTGGCGGAAGCCAATCATTCGGCGGCGGAAGAGAGCGAACTGATTGAAATGCTGCTCTCCTACAATCCGGCGGCGATGGTGCATTTCAATTTTGATAACGCCGCAGAAGCGCATCGCTTGCTGAGCAATTCTGGGCTGCCGGTGATGGACATTGGCGGCGTGCATCAGGAATCAGCTGGGATCAGTATTGGCGTTGATTATGCCAAAGCGATCCGTCAGCTGGTGCAAAGCCTGGTTGAACGCGGCTATCGCAACCTTGGGTTGCTGTGCACGCAGAGCAATAACACCATTTTTCGCCAGCTGCTGAATGGCTGGCACAGCGGCATGCTGGCGGCAAATCAAGCACCGCATCGCGTTGTCACTTCACCCAAAATGCCCACCTTCGCCACCGGCCACAGTTTGCTGGCGGAGATTCGTCTGACGTGGCCGGAGCTGGATGTGCTGATTTGTACCAGCGACGAAGTGGCGTGCGGTGCCATTATGGCGTGCCATTCAGCTGGGATTGCGATCCCCAGCCAGCTGGCGATTGCCAGCATCGGCGGTGGGCCGCTGGCGGCGGTGTGCGCGCCGCCGCTCACCAGCATTGTGCTGCCTTATGAAGAGATGGGGCGCATAGCCGGTAAGCGGTTGCTTGCGGCGTTGAAGGGCGATGAACCTCCCGCTATCAACGAGTTACCGGTGCAGCTTAAGCTGCGCGCCAGCACGCATAAGGTGTAGCCGTCAGTGCGCACCTTTTACCAGATTGATCAAATCCTTATCATTTCTAAGGCATTGATAACCCTTTTACCGATCATGATTTTAACTATAATGATCCGACTGCTTACGCGGCACACCGCTCAGGTGGTGCTGCAAAACACTAAATGGAGAGGAAGAACATGAGTTATTCACTGCCATCCCTGCCGTACGCCTACGACGCACTGGAACCGCACTTCGACAAGCAGACGATGGAAATCCATCACACCAAACACCACCAGACCTACGTTAACAACGCGAACGCAGCGCTGGAAGGTACCGAATTCGCTAACCTGCCGGTTGAAGAACTGATCGCGAAACTGGATCAGCTGCCAGCAGACAAAAAAGGCCCACTGCGTAACAACGCGGGCGGCCACGCTAACCACAGCTTCTTCTGGAAAGGCCTGAAACTCGGCACTTCTCTGCAGGGCGAACTGAAAGCCGCTATCGAAAAAGATTTCGGCAGCGTTGAAGCTTTCCAGGCTGAGTTCGAGAAAGCCGCAACCACTCGCTTCGGTTCAGGCTGGGCGTGGCTGGTGAAAAAAGGCGACAAACTGGCGGTCGTTTCAACGGCTAACCAAGACAGCCCGCTGATGGGTGAAGCGATTTCTGGCGCTTCAGGTTTCCCCATCATTGGTCTGGATGTGTGGGAGCACGCTTACTATCTGAAATATCAGAACAAGCGTCCTGACTACATCAAAGCCTTCTGGAACGTGGTGAACTGGGACGAAGCAGCAGCGCGTTTCGCCTCTGCTCAATAAGTTCTGGCGTCGGCCAACATGATCAACCGGTGAATACGTTCACCGGTTTTTTTTCGGCTTTTTTAAACCATCGATAAACGATGTGGTTATTTTCTCGCCTGAGATGACTGCTGCAAAAGCTATTAACCTGCCGTTGATATTTTGGGGCATATAGTAGCGGCAATTTGATTCGAGAAGCTAAAATAATCATGTCTATGATCACCACTTCTGCGCCGAATAATGATGCGTCGGCCTCGCTGTTTCTGCCTTTAATAAGCGGAAAGTTTCGACCTAATAAGCTGTGGGATAGCGCGAACTTCCGCGCGAAATTTGCGTTAAGATCGCTGGTCTTTCCGATTGCCACCTTTCAGTATCTGCAGCAATTAGCCCAATTACCCGCGCTGCCGCAATTACTGAGCGTGCAAGGCTTGCTGCCCGCTAAGCTTCATCGTCCATACTTACGTGCTGGCTTCAGCGTGGCGCAGCGCGCTCAGGCGATTATCGATCACTATACGTTAATGGATCAGCTGGAAAGCACCGCACTGCGCCAGCTGCTGCAAAGTCCGGGCGATAATTTACTGGCCAATTTAAGCGGCAAAAATGGCGAAGCCTTTGTGATGCATTGCTGCCCAGGACGGTTTGATCGTGAAGGTGAAATAACCCTGGAACTGCATTATGAAACGCACTTAATTGCCTCATTATCGTTCTCAATTATTCAGGAGCAGCAGCAGCGCACATTATTGATCGGCGGCTTACAGGGCCCGCGTAAACATATATCCAACGATGTGATTCGCGATGCAACCAAAGCCGCGCACGGAGTATTTCCCAAACGTCTGTTAATGGAAGCGGTATTTATTTTAGCCGAGCTGTGTGATGTGCGCGCAATAAGTGCGGTGGGCGATACCACACATGTGTTCCGCAGCCTGCGTTATCGCCACAGCAAAGGGGATAAATTCTTCGCCAGCTACAGTGAATTCTGGTTGTCGTTGGGTGGGGAAGCGCGCGCTGACGGTTTGTTTAACCTGCCGTTGCGCATGGAGCGTAAAGAGTTAGAAGAGATTGCCAGCAAGAAGCGCGCTGAATATCGTCGTCGCTATGCCTTACTGGACAGCCTGAATGAGCAGGTTTTTCAGGCGGCAGGGATGAAACGCGACGTAGCACACGCCGCGTAACGTCGCTTAGAACGGCTGCTTCGCGTAGCCGGTCATCACTTTCAAGCCCATTTCACGTCCGAGCGCGGTCATAGGATGCACCACGATCAGGCCGCGCACGCTTTTCTTGAACGCGCCCATGTTAGCCTGTTCTTTCTTGGTGATTTCGCGGCTGAAGCCCAGTTTCTGCAACTGTTGCGCTTCTTTGCTCAGCTTCTCAACGCGCACGTTGCGCAGGCGTTCAATCTCCTGCTCCAGCTTCTCTTTTTCTTTCAACAGCTCACCGAGCTTCTCGGCATCGCCTGACGCCAGCAGCGGCGCTTCTTTATGATTCAGCGCATCCAGTTGGTCACTGAGGCGTTTGATCTCGGCTTTTTCTTGTTCTTTCATCGCGGGAAAACTCATTAAGGAAAACAGGTGAAGGATACATCAAAACGGTGGCGGAGAGAAAAGGGTGACTTACACCGCGGGTTTCTTAAACACCTGTTTATGGGAAATCAGGGAAATCAGCTCGGTGAGCGATAACACCATCGTTGAACGCACCATTTGCAGATAACGCTGCTGCTGCATAGCGCGCAGCTCTTCATCATCGCGGATGAAATCGGGTTTCGGCGGCCAGGCCACCACGCAGTGCAATTCGCCAAACGGGCCGAGGATTTCGTCATCGGTGAAGCGGTAATCGCTGGTGTCGTGATTCAACTCTTCGCGCAGCGCCAGCAGCAGCTCGCAATCTTCATACTCATGGCGATTAAGGACGCCCAGGCCGTAAATCAGTTTCAGGCGTACCGAAAGCTCGCCCAGCGGACCATCACCCAGCAGCAGCGGCTCAACCGCATATTTCACGGCGTAATCGTCTTTGCGAAACACTTGCAGCACCAGCAAATTCACCGCTTCGGCCAACAGCTCAACGGCGGCGATAAGGAAGCTTCTCACCGAACGACCGGCATTCAGGCGCTCAAGCACCCGGTTTTCAACAGCTTGCTTCTCTTCCATTATGGCCTGCATCGTTCAAATACCGTCAGCGGGCACGTCATGCGTGCCCGAATTAACCGCTAAAGGGCGCGCATTATGCCATAGCGTTGTAAGCGCTCACCACTGAGGTGACCACTTCGCTATGGGCATCCAGACCAGAAACTTCTGCCAGCGTCGTTTGAGGGCCTTTCTCTTGCAGCAAGGCCAGCAACTCTTGCGCCTGGGGATCGGCTTCGCTGCGATAGTGCATCGCGGCAGCAATACCCTGCACCAGATTGGCGTGCGGCAGCTGATACTCCAGCGTACCAAGCGTAGGCTTGATCAAACGATCGCCCGCGCTGAGCTTACGCAGCGGCTGACGACCTACGCGCTCCACGTCATCTTTCAGATACGGGTTTTCGAAGCGAGTCAGGATCTTCTGGATATAGGCAGCATGCTTGTCGGCATCAAAACCGTAACGCTTGATCAGCACCGCGCCGCTCTCCTGCATCGCACCTTGCACCACGGCGCGCACTTTCTCATCAAGGATCGCATCACGAATCGTGGCGTGACCAGCCAGCTGGCCGAGGTAGGCGGTGATGGCGTGACCGGTATTCAGCGTGAACAGTTTGCGTTCCACAAACGCCATCAGGTTATCGGTGAGTTCCATGCCAGGAATGGTGGGCAGCTCGCCCTTGAACTGGGTTTTATCCACAATCCACTCGCTGAAGGTTTCAACGGTCACTTCCAGCGGATCCTGGGTGCCAGCTTCAGATGGAGGCACGATGCGATCGACCGCAGAATCAACGAAACCTACGTGCGTTTCCACCCATGCGTGGTACTGCGCGGGCAGCGCCTTCAGTACGTGCTGCTTCAATTGACTGGTGCCGCGCACCATATTTTCACAGGCGATGATGTTGAGTGGACGCGTATTGCCGCTGTCGCTGCGCTGCGCCAAGCCTTGCGCCACACCGCCTGCAATGCGCTCCAGAATCTGCGGACCCACTGCGGTGGTCACCATATCCACCTCAGCGATCAGCTTTACAATCTCGTCGCTGGTGCTGTTCACGGCGCTCACGCCGGTAACAATTTCAACTTTTGCCTGTTCGCCAACCACATGAACCGGATACTCATGACGGGCGTTAAGGGCATCAAGCACCACCTGATTGACGTCAGCAAACACCAGTTCGATACCGGCATCCGCCAGCAGCTTACCGATAAAACCGCGACCGATGTTACCTGCTCCAAAATGTAACGCTTTCATAGAATTGACCCATATCAAATAGCGAAAGGGCGGGCAAATCCGCCCCAAAATGTGGGACGGGCTTGCCCGCCCCCGGGAAGGTAAACCGTGTTATTACGCTTTCGGCGACAGCAGTTCCAGCACATCCTGCACGCTGGTGGTGTTCGCCAGCTTCTCAATCACGCTATCGTCGTCCAGCGCGTTGGTCAGGCTGGTAATCACCTGAATGTGCTCATTGTTACGCGCAGCGATACCGATCACCAGGCGCGCCACATCTTCTGGCTCTTCACCAAACTGCACGCCGGCCGGATACTGACAGAACACCACGCCGGTTTTCAGCACGCGATCTTTGGCTTCAACGGTGCCGTGCGGCACAGCGATGGATTCGCCAAGGTAGGTTGGCGTTAATTTCTCACGCTCCAGCATCGCTTCAACATATTCCGGCTGCACGTAGCCGCCTTTCACCAATTGCTCACCCGCAAAGCGAATCGCTTGCTCTTTATGGGTGGCGCTCAGGCCGAGGAACACGTTGTCTGCGCCCAGTTTGAACAGGTGCGCGTTGCCTTCATCGTAGCTGTCGGCCAGCGTGGTTTGCACGGTGCTGCGGTGTGTTTCGCTGCGGTTAGCCGCCACCAAACGCTCGGTGAGATTGCTGTACAGCGCGCTGTCGAGGAAGTTGTTCAGCGAAATATGCTGCGCTTGCGGCGCCTGGCGCATCGCTCGCTCAGTGAGATCGCGGTGGGTAATCACCAGATCTACGTCGCCCGGCAGCGAGTTGATCGCGCTGTTGGTGACGGAGACGTTGCTCAGGCCAGCATCCTGCACTTTCTTACGCAGCACGCCTGCACCCATCGCACTTGAACCCATACCGGCGTCACAGGCGACAATGATTTTGCGCACGTGGTTCAGGTCAACGCTCATCGCATCGCCTGCAACAGGCGCACCTGCCGCAGCCTGACCTTTGGACTCGGCTTTCATGTCTTTCATACGCTGAGTGGCGGCTTCGATATCGTCATCTTCTTTCACTTTGCTGGTTTTCAGCAGGATAGAAGAGACCACGAAGGAGACCGCAAACGCGGCGACAATCGCTGCGATGTTAGCGAAGTAGGCACCTTTTGGCGTCATTGCCAGCACCGCCAGGATTGAACCCGGAGAAGCAGGAGAAACCAGGCCGCCGTTCAGCAGCGTCAAGGTGAACACGCCAGTCATACCGCCGAGGATCACGGCCAGCAGCAAGCGTGGCGCCATCAACACGTACGGGAAGTAAATTTCGTGAATACCGCCCAGGAAGTGGATGATCGCTGCACCGCCCGCTGACTGTTTAGCGCTACCGCGACCAAACATCATGTAGGCAACCAGCACGCCCATACCCGGGCCTGGGTTGGCTTCAATCAGGAAGAAGATGGATTTACCGGCTTCGCTCGCCTGCTGGATGCCCAGCGGTGAGAAGATGCCGTGGTTGATGGCGTTATTGAGGAACAGGATTTTCGCCGGCTCAACAAAGATAGAGGTCAACGGCAGCAGGTTGTTCTGCACCATCAGGTTTACGCCAGCGGCGAGGATGTGTGACAGCGCTTCTACCAACGGGCCGATGCCGATAAACGCCAGCAGCGCCAACAGCATACCGATGATACCGGCCGAGAAGTTGTTAACCAGCATCTCGAAGCCGCTTTTGATCTTGCCGTCAACGGCGCGGTCAAAGGATTTGATCGCCCAGCCGCCCAACGGACCGGCAATCATCGCGCCAAGGAACATCGGCATATCGGCACCGACAATCACGCCCATGGTGGTGATTGCACCCACCACGCCACCACGGTCGCCGCCCACCAGGCGTCCACCGGTGAAACCGATCAGCAACGGCAGCAGGTAGGTGATCATGGGGCCGACGAGTTTCGCCAGCGTTTCGTTAGGAATCCATCCGGTTGGAATGAACAGTGCTGTGATGATACCCCAGGCGATAAACGCACCGATGTTTGGCATCACCATGTTACTCAGAAAGCGACCAAAGCTCTGAACCTTGACCTTTGCTGATGAGGACATAAACCCACCCCTTATTGAGACGCGCTGCAATAAGAGAGCGCGTTTGTTTTTGTTTAGACTTTTATTGAGCCATTCCGGCGCGGGCCGTGGCATCACTGTATGCACGCGGACTCTAGCACTAGTTTATGACGCTGCGTAGCATGCGACTTAGTGTGATCCAGATCACTCTGATTTGGGGTGTTGAGGGGGCGATAAGGTGATGTTGATCACAAAAAAGCGGTGTAAGAAAAGTACGAAGGCGAAATATTAAGCAAAGCAGGGGGTTTAATGTGACTTAAGTCACTCTTTGTAGTGAGGGCTTTGTACTGAAAACGTGATCAATATCACAAACTATTTTTGGTCGAAAATGCGCCAGATCACATAACGCGTCGGCTGGAAATAACGCTGTAAGGAAGTAACGGAAAAGGGAGACGCGAGCGACAGGTCGCCGCTCGCGCAAAGGTTTACTGCAAACTGCCCTGAACGGCATTTTGCGCCTGCGTCAGCGCTTGGGCATTGCTGGAAAGATTGCTCATCAGGGTGTTGTACTGCGTGGCCTGATCCTGCGTGGGGAACTGCACGCCGCCATCATTGAACGTTACGCGCTCACCCTGCGATTGCAGATAGTCGCCGGTTTGCACTGCCGCCTGGCTCAGCGCCTGCAGTTTCGGCAGCAGCGGAATCAGCGCCTCGGCCGGCTGCGTGACCACTTTGACGAACGCAGCATCGTAGGTCTTCTTCAGATCGTCCGGCTGTTTCAGCGTGGCTTTGCTGCTGTCGGCCTGCATCTTGGCGCTCTGAATCTGCTGGCTCAGCACGCTCAGATTGCCGCTCGCCTGGCGCAAGCTGTCGCGACGCGTCAGATAATCTTGCGGCACGCGAATTGCCGACAGCTCATCCACCACCGGACGCATACCTTGCTCCACCGCCTGATTCGCCTGCTGCGAGAAGCCATAAAGGATGGCGTAATCGCTGGCGTAATTGCCGAAGCTCTGCTTCTGGTTTTCACTCAGGCTCGGCAGATGTTCGCCGCTGCGCATCACGGTGTTCTGGAGAAAATCGCTAAACGCTTTACGCTGATCGCCCTCTTTGTCGCCACAGGCGGTGAGTTGCAACACCACTAAAGCGCCCATAATTAGCATGCCGCTGCGCGTCCAGACGCGGGAAATTCCTGAGGCCATATTCAACTCCTGTGATAATGGCTTTCTTCCTTCATAGTTTGAGCGTTAAGCGCGTTGGCTGCGTGTGCTCATCCTCATCACTCACCTGAGTAAGCGCCGGGATGTATCACTGCCGCCGCTGCGTTACAGCGCAAATTAGTGGGGGAGAAATAAAAATAGGGAAAATGGACCTAAAGAATAGTGCAAGGGCTTACGGCGCACAACGGGCGCACGGCACTTCACGCCATTACCTCCTTATCTGCTTCATGCTGGTGCGCTGCTGCTGCACCGCTGTGCAATCTACCGAAGCCACCTCCGACAAACCCGCGATTTCAGCCAGATCCTAAGTTGGCACTCTTCTTGAATGGTGAATAGCAGATGCAGGAGCGATCGCGGGTAGCCAACGTCGCTAAACAATTTGCAATGGGTCACTAGGGTTCCGGTCGAAAGATGCTGGTCCGAGAGTGACCGACCGTCCTCAGACGGTTACACGGCGGGACAAAAGCCCGGGAGGAAAGCGAGAACGTTGCTCGCCGCCTCCTGCTTTTTTCCGCCGCTAACGTCAGAGGAATCACCATGATCAAAGCCTGCCTTCGCCTGCTGTTGTTATGCAGCGTCGCCCTGTTCAGCGTGAACACGCTGGCCGCCGATAAGCCATCCTTCAAAATTTGCTGGTCAATTTACGCGGGCTGGATGCCGTGGGATTTCGCGCAGCAGAACGGCATCGTCAAAAAGTGGGCCGATAAATACGGCATCGACATTCAGTTCGTTCAGGTCAACGACTACATCGAATCGGTGAATCAATACACCGCAGGCGGTTTTGACGGTTGCACCATGACCAACATGGATGCGCTAACCATCCCGGCCACCGGCGGCGTGGATAGCACCGCGCTGATCGTTGGCGATTACTCCAACGGCAACGATGGCATTCTGCTGAAAGGCGCAGGCAACGTGGCGGCGCTGAAAGGCAAACCGATCAATCTCGTCGAACTGTCGGTGTCGCATTATCTGCTGGCGCGTGCGCTGGAGAAATCTGGCCTGAGCGAGAAAGACGTCAAGGTGGTGAATACCGCCGATGCCGATTTGGTGGCGGCGTTTGGCACCGATGACGTTAACGCTATCGTGACGTGGAACCCGCTGCTGGCGGAAGCCGAGAAGCAGCCGAACAGCCATCTGATTTTCTCCTCAGCCCAGATCCCGGGCGAAATCCTCGATTTGCTGGTGGTGAATACCGCCACCTTGCAGAAATATCCGCAGCTCGGCAAAGCCTTAACCGGCGCGTGGTATGAAACGCTGCACACCCTGTCCGGTGCCAGCGCAGCCGCTAAAGCGGCACGTACGCAAATGGCGCAGGCGGCGGGTACCGATCTGGCGGGATTCGATCAGCAGCTCGCCGCTACGCATCTGTTTAGCGATGCCAAAACCACCCTTGATTTTGTGCAAAGCCCGCAGCTCAAAGCCACCATGCAACTGGTCGCCGAGTTCTCGTTTAAGCACGGCTTGTTGGGCGAAAGCGCGCCCGGCGCGGATGTGGTCGGCGTGGCGACGCCCGCGGGCAACTGGGGCGATACCAACAACCTCAAGCTGCGCTTCAGCGATGAGTACACCAAACTGGCCGCCGCTGGGCAGCTGTAAACGAGGCGATGCCGATGCGTAAATTGATCAACTACCAACCGTTGCCAATGAGCCGCTTGCTGCTCGGCATGCTGCCGTTATTGGCGGTGCTGCTGGTGTATCTGTTCGCGTCGGATGCGCGGCTGAGCCTGAACGCCGCGGATAAGCTGCTGCCGGGCTTTAACGCGATGGGCGACGCCATCAATCGCATGGCGTTTCAGCCGAGTCCGCGCACCGGCGAGTATTTGCTGTGGACGGATAGCGCCGCCAGCCTGCTGCGCTTGCTCACCGGCGTGGCGATCGGTGCGCTGTTAGCGCTGGCGATTGGCCTGTTTACCGGCGCGCTGCCGGTGGTACGCGTGGTGCTGGCACCGCTGGTCACGCTGTTTGCCCTGGTGCCGCCGCTGGCGATTCTGCCGATTCTGTTTATCAGCTTTGGCCTGGGTGAAGTGTCGAAAGTGGTGCTGATCGTTATCGGCATCACGCCGATGATTGCGCGCGATTTGCAGCTGCAGGTGCAGAAGATCCCGCGTGAGCAGCTGGTCAAAGCGCAAACCCTGGGCGGCCACAGCGCACAGATTTTGTGGCGGGTGATTCTGCCGCAGCTGATGCCGCGCCTGTTTGATGCGGTGCGCTTGTCGCTGGCGTCGGCGTGGTTGTTCCTGATCGCCGCCGAAGCCATCGCCGCCACCGAAGGTCTGGGCTATCGCATCTTCCTGATGCGTCGCTACCTGGCGATGGATGTCATTCTGCCGTACGTGGCGTGGATCGCGCTGCTGGCCTTTGTCCTCGACCTGCTGCTGCGGCTGATTAGCCGTCGCTGCTGGCCGTGGTATCACACTCACTAAGAGGCGAGCGATGCCATTACTGCAACTGAAAAACCTGGAAAAGCATTACGGGCAGCAAGTGGTGCTGGAACGGCTCAACATCGACGTCGAGCAGGGCGAGTTTGTGGCGATTGTCGGCGCGTCCGGCTGTGGCAAAACCACCTTTCTCAACATGCTGCTTGGCACCGAAGCGCCGAGCAAAGGCCAGCTGTTACTGGATGGCGCACCGATTCCTGATGAACCTGATGCGCAGCGTGGCGTGGTGTTTCAGCGCTATTCGGTGTTTCCCCATTTAACCGTGCTCGGCAACGTGATGCTGGCGGAGGAGTTCAGCACGGCGCGCTGGTTGGGGCGCGTGTGGGGACGCAAACGCCACATGATCCTTCAACGCGCGCAGGCGATGCTGGCGCAGGTCGGCCTTGAGCACGCGCAGCACAAATATCCTCACCAGCTTTCCGGCGGCATGCAGCAGCGTTTAGCGCTGGCGCAGGCGCTGATGAAGCAGCCGCGCATTTTGCTGCTGGATGAACCCTTTGGCGCGCTCGATCCCGGCATCCGCAGTGAAATGCATCAGCTGATTACGCAGTTGTGGCAGCAGCACAACCTGACGATTTTTATGATCACCCACGATTTGAAAGAGGGATTTAGCCTCGCGTCGCGGCTGCTGGTGTTCGACAAGCTGCGTCACGATCCGCACGCACCAGAAGCCTGGGGCGCAACCATCACTTACGACCTGCCGCTGGATCGCGCGCTGCCTGATGCGGCGCCGCTGTCCGAGCCGCAGGTGGCATAACAGGAGAACGCGATGAAACCCTATCAAACCTTGTTACCGGCTGGCGCGCATTGGTCATTGGTGGTGCGCAGCGGCAGCGCGCTAACCCTTACCGATGTTGCCGGTGGCGCTAACATCGGCATGCTGTTTTATAACCCGGAAAACCTGCTGGAGCGCTATAACGCACCCGATACGCTGAAGTGCCAGCACACGTTTCGTCTCACCGCTGGGCACTGTTTGTATTCCGACATGGGACGCATCTTCTGCGGCATTGAGCATGACAGCTTTGGCTGGCACGAAAGCGTGTGCGGCACCTTAAATGCCGCGCAAACCGCCGCGCGCTATGGTGCCAGCAGCTATCAGCAGGCACGCAATCTGCGCCATCAAAACGGCTATGACAGTTTCCTCGTTGAGCTGGCGAAATACGGTTTGGGCCAGCGCGATATGGCATCGTGCCTCAATCTCTTCGCGCAGGTTCGTGCCGACGACAGCGGCACGCTACAGCGGGAGCGTCAGGGCGCAGCCGGAGCCAGCGTGCGCTTGCGCTTCGCGATGGACACGTTGGTGCTGCTGCACACCTGCCCGCACCCGCTGGATAACAGCCGCGACTATCCGCGCCAACCGGTGCACATCGAACTCGATGCACAGCGCGCGCCGCTGGCGGAAATCTGCCTGCAGCGGGATGAGAACCGGCGCGGCCTGCGCAATAACGCGCTCTATCAGCTGGAAGGGGAAGTGTGATGATCAATGAAAGCGTACTCAATCGTGCCGATGCGCCGTTGCAGCAGCAGGTCGATGCCGGTGATTACTGGTTGCAGCGTATTGAAGCGGGGCAAACCTTGCGCATTACCGATTTAGCGGGCAACCAGGCGGCGGACACGCTGTTTTTCAACGCCGATGACACCGCCGAGCGCTACAGCATGAGCGACACGCTGCGCGGGCAGAATAATGTGTTTTTAACCTCCGGCAGCGTGCTGCGATCCAATGCCGATCGTCCGATGTTGACCATCACCGCCGATACCTGCGGTCGTCACGATACCCTTGGCGGCGCATGTTCGTGTGAGAGCAACACCGTACGCTATGACCTGGAAAAACGGCACATGCATTCGTGCCGCGACAGCTGGATGCTGGCGGTAGCGGAAAAGCCAGAGTTCGGCCTGACGCGTCGCGATATCACCCACAACATCAACTTCTTTATGAACGTGCCGGTCACGCATGACGGCGGCTTGACCTTTGCCGACGGCATCTCCGCGCCCGGCAAATATGTGGAGATGGTGGCACAGATGAACGTGCTGGTGCTGATCTCCAACTGCCCGCAGCTCAACAATCCCTGCAACGGTTACAACCCAACGCCGATTCTAGTCAGCGTCTGGTAATGCTTTGACGCAACGGGACGACCCGTTTTCAGCCGTCTATCTCCGCGCAGGACGACCTGCCGCAACGAGAGAATTTAGTCATGATTGATCGCGTATTGATTGCCAACCGTGGCGCGATTGCCGTGCGCATTATTCGTACTTTGCAAGCCATGAACATCCGCGCCATTGCGGTGTATGCCGAAGCCGATCGCCACGCGCGCCATGTGCGGCTGGCGGATGAAGCCTGGTCGCTGGGCGACGGGCCGGTGCGCGATACCTATATACAGCAGGACAAGCTGTTAGCGATTGCTGCGCAAAGCGGCGCGCAGGCGGTGCATCCCGGTTACGGTTTCCTGAGTGAAAACCCTGAGTTTGTCACGCGCTGCGAAGCGGCGGGATTGCATTTCCTCGGCCCAGGCGCGCAGCAAATGGCAGCGTTTGGCCTGAAACACAGCGCACGTGCCCTGGCGGCGCAGAATGATGTGCCGCTGCTGCCGGGTAGCGGCCTGCTGACGTCATTAGATGAAGCGCAGCAGCGGGCGGCAGAAATTGGTTATCCGGTGATGCTAAAAAGCACTGCGGGCGGTGGCGGCATCGGCATGCAGCGCTGCGATGATAGCGCGCAGCTGGCGGCAGCATTCACCCGCGTGAAGCGCTTAGCGGGCAATAACTTCGCCGACGACGGCGTATTTTTAGAGAAATTTATCGCGCGCGCGCGCCACATCGAAGTACAGATTTTTGGTGATGGTGCTGGCAATGTCATCGCTCTGGGCGAACGCGACTGCTCAGCGCAGCGGCGCAATCAGAAAGTTTTGGAAGAGACGCCCGCGCCAGGGTTGAGCGATGCGGTGCGGGCTGCTTTACAGACAACCGCCGTGCGCCTGGCGAGCGCGGTGCAGTACCGCAGCGCCGGTACGGTGGAATACGTTTATGACGATGCCAGCCAGCAGTTCTGGTTCCTGGAAGTGAATACCCGCTTGCAGGTGGAACATGGCGTCACCGAAATGGTTTACGGCGTGGATTTGGTGCGCTGGATGGTGGAACTGGCGCAGCAAACATTGCCGCCGCTTGCCAGCTTGCAGCCCCGCGCGCGCGGCCACGCGATTCAGGTGCGGCTGTATGCGGAGGATCCGGCCAAACAGTTCCAGCCCAGCGCCGGTTTGCTGAGTCACGTGGCGTTTCCCGCCAGCGTGGATCGCGCCACGCTGCGCATCGACAGCAGCGTGGAAACCGGCATGGAGGTGTCCCCCTTTTACGATCCGATGTTGGCGAAGATGATGGTGCATGCCGCCGACCGCGCGACGGCGTTAGGCAGCCTGGCGCAGGCGCTGGATGCGACTGAACTGTACGGTATCGAAACGAATGTGCTGTGGCTGCGCCATCTGTGTGCGCTGCCGGAAGTGCAGCAGGCGCGCATCATCACCGCCACGCTTGGCGGCGTGCAGTGGCAGCCGCCGACGTTGGATATTCTCAGCGGCGGCACCTTAACCACGGTGCAAGATGCGCCAGGCCGCATCGGCTATTGGCACGTTGGCGTACCGCCTTCCGGCCCGTTTGACAGCCGCGCATTCCAGCTGGGCAATCGCCTGCTGGGCAACGATGCCGATGCCGCCGGATTGGAAATCACGCTGCATGGCCCAACGCTGCGCTTTAATCAGGCCTGCAGTTTGGTGCTCACCGGCGCGCCGATAGCCGCGCAGTTGGATCAGCAAACGCTGCCGATGAATCAGGTGATTAGCGCGCAGGCCGGGCAAACGCTGACGCTGGGCGACGTGCGCGACGGCAGCCGCAGCTATCTGCTATTGGCGGGGGGATTGAACACGCCGCGCTATCTCGGCAGTCGCAGCACCTTTACGCTGGGCAAATTCGGCGGCCACGCCGGACGCGCGCTGCGGGCGGGCGATGTGCTGCATCTCGCTGCGCCGCACGTGGTGCCCACCGCGACCTTGCCGGATGAGTTGTTGCCCGATCTCAGCGGCAGCTGGCAATTGCGAGTGATTTACGGCCCACACGGCGCGCCGACTTTCTTTACCGATGACGATATCGCCACGTTCTTTGCCGCCGAGTGGCAGGTGCATTACAACTCCAGCCGCACCGGCATTCGCCTGATTGGCCCAAAACCCACCTGGGCGCGTAGCGATGGCGGCGAAGCGGGCATGCATCCTTCGAATATCCACGACAATGCGTATGCCTTTGGCACGGTGGATTTTACCGGCGATATGCCGGTGATCCTTGGCCCGGATGGTCCCTCGCTCGGCGGCTTTGTGTGTCCGGCGACGGTGATCAATGCCGATCTGTGGAAGCTCGGCCAATTAAAAGCGGGCGATCGCATCCGGTTCGTGCCAATCGATCTTGCCAGCGCCGACCGGCTGGCGCATCAGCAGCGCGCCGAGATCATCAAACTGCAATCTCAGCCATTTACTGTGCAAGCTGCGCTGCCCTTAATTGATCCGCTGCTGCACCACCATGCGGCAAACGGCGATCGCCCATCGCTCAGCGTGCGTGCGGCGGGCGACCGTTTCCTGCTGGTGGAATATGGCGATTTACTGCTGGATATTGCGCTGCGCTTCCGCGTGCACGCATTGATGCAGTGGCTGGAGGCGCATCCGCTGGCGGGGCAACAGGAACTAACGCCGGGCATTCGTTCGCTGCAAGTGCATTACGATGCGCTTAGCTGCGCAAGAAGTGAACTGTTGGCGCATATTTTGCAGGCTGATAATGAATTGGGTGAGTTAAGCGATGCCGCCGTGCCGTCGCGCACCGTGTGGTTGCCGCTCAGTTGGGATGACGCTGCCTGCCGCGAGGCCATTACGCGTTACGATCAGTCGGTGCGACCCAATGCGCCGTGGTGCCCCAGCAATATTGAATTTATTCGCCGCATTAATGGCTTAGCCAGCGTTGAGGCGGTGAAAGAGACAGTGTTTAACGCCGCGTATTTAGTGATGGGGCTGGGCGATGTCTATCTCGGCGCGCCGGTGGCGACGCCGCTCGATCCGCGCCATCGGCTGGTGACCACCAAATACAACCCGGCGCGTACCTGGACGGCCGAAAATTCGGTGGGCATTGGCGGCGCTTACCTGTGCGTGTACGGCATGGAAGGGCCGGGTGGCTATCAATTTGTTGGGCGCACCATGCAGATGTGGAACCGCGATCGCCAAACCCCGGCCTTTACTCAGCCGTGGCTGCTGCGCTTCTTTGATCAAATCCGTTTTTATCCGGTTAGCGCCGACGAGTTGCTGCAGATTCGCGAGCGGTTTCCATGGGGCGATTATCCGCTGCGTGTGGAAGAGGGCGAATTTCGTCTTGCCGATTATCAAGCGCTTCTGGCCGATGAGGCGGTGGAGATCGATGCCTTCCAGCAGCAGCGCCAGCAGGCTTTCGATAGCGAACTGGCACGCTGGCGTGCCGAAGGGCAGTTTACCTTCGACAGCCAATTGCAGGCGCAAAGCAGCGAAGACATTGTGGTGCCAGCCGGTTGCCGCCGCGTGGAAAGTCAGGTTGCGGGTAGCGTGTGGCAGTGGTTGGTGGCAGAAGGCAGTGACATTGAAGCGGGCGCCACGGTCGGCATTCTCGAATCAATGAAGATGGAAATCCCGATCGTCGCGCCTGCGACTGGGAAAATTCTTAGTCTGTATCGGCAGGCTGGGCAGCAAGTGCAAGCAGGTCAATTACTTATGGTGATCGATCCCTTAGCGACATAAGTAAGAACAAAAAATAATCAGTAAATAAGCAGCAAAGCTGGGGATCTGACCCATACTAAGAGACCCGGCTATTGTTGCATTGCGTTGACAACTTTTTGCAGTGTGCAGCAGGCTGTGTCCCGCAACGGTTTGAAAATTAAAATCTATAAATCGTTGCGGGATACAGCCTGAATTGGCGGGTTTAAGCGCCTGGTGGCGCTACCTCTCTACTTTATTTTCACGTGGTTCATAGTGAGTTTTAAGGAGTTCTCTATGGAAATAAAAGATCCAATGGTCGAGTTGCTCAGCAGCCTTGAGCAGATAGTTTTGACACGTGATGCCCAGCCTTCCGTATCAGAAATTTCAGTCAGTCAGGCTTCAGTTCCCGAGCCACAGCGTTTACGCGAGATGACCGGCATGCAGGTCGATGAATTCGCCCGAGTGATGGGTGTGAGCGTCTCGTCAGTGAAAAGCTGGGAAGCACAGCGCACGCGTCCTTCCGCTACGGCACGTAAATTGATGAAGTTGTTGCAAGCCAATCCGTATTTAGGGCGACAACTCATGGAGTAAGCTCGATTATCGGTTCACCAACCCGCCTATCCGGCGGGTTTTTTTTAGCTTAAATCGCCGTATTTCGCTGCTTGTTTCACAAACCACCTTTCCGGCACGCTGTATGGCGGCTTCGCCAGTTGATCCAGTCCATGCTGAATACTGTGCGCGGCCTGCTGCCAAAGCTGCTTATCGCCCTGTTTTAATAGCTGAATTTGAATCTGCTTTTCAATTAAGTACACGCGGGCGAAATCGGCATCGAACTGCACAATGGCGCGCGTGTTATCAATAATGTCGGCGAGTTTGATGGTTTGCGCCTCGGGCGAGGCCGCTGCCGTATGGCGAAAATGCGCGAGCTTGCGCGCGGCGCGATTTTTCGCACTGGGCTGCGCGGTGTCGGTCAGCATATCCACCAGTTCAGCCACGCGTGCGCCAAAGTGGCTTTCAATATCCTGTAACGTGCTGGGCGTATCTTCCACTGTGTCGTGCAGCCAGGCGGCGGCCAGCATATGTTCATCATCGGTGACGCTGCGTACCAATTCCGCTACGGCGGCGGGATGCACTATGTACGGCTCATCCGTGTATTTACGTCGTTGGCCGGCATCAGCGTGCGCTTGAGTGGCATAGCGGCGCGCTTGCTCTTCCAGTGAATCTCGCATCTTTCACCCCCTTGAAGAAAAGTAGCTTGCAATTATCTAGCGCGCTATCTATATTGGTTCACATGAACAGTAATCAAGATGACAAAAAAGTGCAGCAGGCGCCACTGCAGTTAGATCAGCAGCTTTGTTTTGCGCTGTATTCGGCTAATCTTGCGATGCACAAAGTTTATCGCCAGCTGCTGTCCCGGCTGGAGATTACCTATCCGCAATATTTAGTGATGCTGGTGTTGTGGCATCAGGACGATGTTACGGTTTCGGAAATCGGCGAGCAGCTGTTTCTTGATTCCGCCACCTTAACGCCGCTGTTGAAGCGTTTGGAAAGCGCGGGTCTGCTAAAACGCGAGCGTTCACGTCAGGATGAGCGCCAGGTGGTTGTGACGTTGACGGAGCAGGGGCGCGCGCTGCGGCAAAAAGCGGAAGCCATTCCTGAAGCGGTTCAGTGCGCTACCGCGTGCGATAATGATGCGATGGCGGCGTTGAAAGCGCAGTTGGACGATTTACGCGCCAATCTGAATCGTAGTCAGTAAAAGTGTTTGGGATGTCGCGGAAGCGGCATCGGGTCAAAGAAGTTCCGGTCTGCGCCTAATTAAGTAGCGCGCGATTATATAGCGAATATAAAGAGGGTTTTATGTCATTAGAACACGTTGTTTATACTGCAAAAGCGAAAGCAACCGGCGGACGTGATGGCCGTGCGACCTCATCTGACAATGTGCTGGATGTGAAACTGGGCGTGCCGAAAGAGATGGGCGGCGCGGGCGGCGAAGTGACCAATCCAGAGCAGCTGTTTGCGGCGGGTTACTCCGCTTGCTTCCTCGGCGCGATGAAGTTCGTGGCGGGCCGCGACAAGTTCAACATGCCAAAAGATGCGTGGATTGAAGGCGAAGTCGGTATCGGCCCAATCCCCAACGGTTTCGGTATTGAGGTGAAATTGAATATCAACCTGCCAGCAATGGATGCCGCTGAAGCGCAGAAACTGGTTGATGCAGCACACATTGTTTGCCCTTATTCCAACGCCACGCGCGGTAACATTGACGTGACGTTGAACATCATCAACTGATTTGCGTTGATGAAATCCAAGGCTCCTGCGGGAGCCTTTTTTACGTCTTGCTTAGCAGCGTGCCACGCTGTTACAAATTATCTCTGGTCTTACCATTGGTTAAATGTTCTACTGCCCGGCTTCGCACCATCGCTTCAACGCGCCTCAGATTCATCCCGAACCTGCACGTTGCGCCATGCTTTTTCCGCGGTGAAAGCGAACTCTATCTGCATTGCAGAGTCACATTACGGTTGAAGCGTTGACACCAGGTTAGGAACAGAAAAACATTCATGAATTATATTAAAAGTTTAACGCAGCAGAAGCTGTCGCTTTTGCTCGGGCTGTATCTCGGTATCCTGCTGAATTTACCGATCTTTTATCGCCGATTTGACGGCTTCTTAACGAAATCCATCCTCATGAACTGGCTTTCAGCCGCGGCAGAAGTGGTTGCCGCTGTGCTACTGACTTTCTTCCTGATGCGTTTGCTGTCGCTCGGCGGCAAGTGGTTCTATCGCGTACTGGCCAGTTTAGTGGTGGTGATTTCTGTCGCCGCAGCCTATTACATGGCGTTTTTCAACGTGGTCATCGGCTACGGTATTGTGGCATCGGTGATGACCACCGATGTCGATCTCTCTAAAGAGGTGATTGGCCTGCATTTTGTATTATGGATGGTGCTGGTTAGCGCGCTGCCGCTGCTGCTGATTTGGCGCAACAACCTTAGCCAAACGCTGATCGAACAGTTGAAAACGCCCGGCCAACGTCTGAAACCGACGTTGATTTTGTTGTTGAGCGTGGCCCTGGTTTGGCTGCCAATCCGCTATTTTGACAAGCTGCAAAAAGTGAATGAAGAACTCACTAACATTGATTTGCCGAGCTACGGTGGCGTGGTGGCGCATTCCTATTTGCCATCGAACTGGATTGCGGCTGTAGGTCTGTTTGCCTGGACGAAAGTCGATGAAAAGATGGATAGCCGTGAGTTGCTCGATCCTGCCAAGAAGTTCACCTACGTGGCACCTGCGGGCATTGATGATACTTACGTCGTGTTTGTGATTGGTGAAACCACGCGTTGGGATCACATGGGCTTGCTGGGCTATGATCGCGATACCACGCCAAAGCTGTCGAAAGAGAAGAATTTAGTCGCCTTCCGCGGCCAATCTTGCGATACCGCCACCAAATTGTCGCTGCGCTGCATGTTCGTGCGTGAAGGCGGTACCATGGATAATCCGGGCCGCACGTTAAAAGAGCAAAACGTGTTTGCCGTGATGAAAGAGCTGGGCTTCACGTCTGAGCTGTTCGCGATGCAGAGCGAAGTGTGGTTCTACGATAATGCTGATACCAATAATTTCTCGTTCCGCGAGCAGATTGGTTCGGAAAAACGCAATCAGGGCAAAGCAGTGGACGACATGCTGCTGGTGCCAGAACTGCAAGCGTCATTGCAGCGTTATCCTCAGGGTAAGCACTTAGTGATTCTGCATACTAAAGGCTCGCATTACCTCTATTCGCAGCGTTATCCGCGTGATTTTGCGCGTTATAAGCCTGAATGCATGGGCGTAGATGAGACCTGCAGTAAAGCACAGTTGATCAATGCGTATGACAACTCAATTTTGTATGTCGATACCATGTTGGACAGCGTGTTCGATCAGCTGCGTGATAAGAAAGCGATTGTGTTTTATGCTGCCGATCACGGCGAATCGATCAGTGAAAACATGCACTTGCACGGCACGCCGCGTGAAATGGCGCCGCCAGAGCAGTTCCGCGTGCCGATGATAGTGTGGGCGTCGGATAAATATCTCGATGACACCAATAATCGCAGCAACTTCGAGCGCTTACAGGCGCAGCAGCGCGTAGGCAAAACTCATCGTCACGTTGAGTTGTTCGATACCATTTTGGGGTGCCTGGGTTACACCTCACCGGATGGCGGGATTAAAGCAGCTAATAACTGGTGCCAGGCACCAGCGGCAGCGCCTGCTAAAACGTTGTGATTACCTGAAACGCATTGAGATGGCGGGCTTTTAAGGCGTTGTTTGCTTTCCAGGCGATCGCACGGATTTTAGGTAAAAGGGATTGACGCTTTTTTAGCGGCGCAGTAATATGCGCCCCCATCGGCGAGTAGCGCAGCTTGGTAGCGCAACTGGTTTGGGACCAGTGGGTCGGAGGTTCGAATCCTCTCTCGCCGACCATCTTTGAAGAAACCTGCTTTTATCAGCAGGTTTTTTTTCGTCTGAAATTTGAGTAAACACTCGAATGAAATGGAGCATTTCAGGCTGAAATATGGGCCGCGCCATGAAGTCGCCGTGGACACATCCTTATGGGCTCTGCCGATGCATCCATGCGTCGGAAGCTTTACTCCGCGGCCTATATTCTATCCTTCACTCATCCCCGCTGCGTTTTGGTTAAACTGCAAAACCGCTGCTTAGGGCGATCGAACCCTTTTCTATGAGCTCATCATCCGGCTCAAAGCTATCAAATCTTGGGTAACTCGATGATTCATCCATTCCGTTATAAAAATCTCAAATACCCGCCATTATCTTAACTTTCATCTCCGCATCCCTTGCCGTATCGAACCTCGTAGCTTAATTCGCGATACATTCTTCTTATGACCGCTTATTGCTTAATGCTGATTTCTTATGCCATTTTGCCAGCATATTCCGCTGCCTGAACGTCATAACGCACAGGGAATCGTTCAGATAATCGACATTTACCAATAAGTTTTGTGTGTTTTTTAGCGGTGATAATCACTATGAATTGACCGTATAGCCAGATAATCACGCGGCATTGAGCGCTTTATCACCTTTTTTAATTTTGGCTGCGGGCAAGAAGGCTGTTTTTTATCGTTGCTTGCACTTACTCACACTCTGTGTAAATAACCCCACGTTGTATTGACCTTCTTTGCAACTGTTGACAAATTGATGCGTCAATAAAATGTAGAGACGGATCGCCTGACGGATTCCACGGTGTCAGCGCAACTACAATAACCGCCTACATTATGGTTACACCTAATTGACCTGCCCGAACCGCATAAAAAAATCAGAGGTCGGGCGACGCACACAACATCACATCACAATGGAGCAAAACATGATCAACTCCCTGGCTAAATCCAGGATGCTGAAGGTCGGTCTGAGCCTGATTGCTATGACCGTTGCCGCTGGTGTCCAGGCGAAAACCCTCGTTTATTGTTCAGAAGGTTCGCCAGAAGGCTTTAACCCGCAGCTCTTCACATCGGGAACGACCTACGATGCGAGCTCGGTACCGATCTACAACCGTTTGGTTGAATTCAAAACCGGTACCACCGAGCTGCAACCTGGTCTGGCAGAAAAATGGGATGTGAGCGCGGACGGTAAAACGTATACCTTCCATCTGCGCCAGGGCGTGAAGTGGCAAACCACCAAAGACTTCAAGCCAACCCGCACTTTCAATGCCGATGACGTCGTGTTCTCCTTCGAGCGTCAGCTCGACAAAAACAACAAATATCACGGTGTTTCTGGCGGCAGCTACGAATACTTCGAAGGCATGGACATGCCGAAGCTGATCGCCAAAATCGAAAAAGTTGACGATTACACCGTACGCTTCACCTTAACCCGTCCAGAAGCGCCGTTCATCGCCGACCTCGGCATGGACTTCGCCTCGATTCTGTCGAAAGAGTACGCCGACAACATGCTGAAAGCGGGTACGCCTGAGAAGCTGGATCTCAATCCAGTCGGTACCGGCCCCTTCGTGTTGCAGCAATATCAAAAAGACTCGCGCATTCTGTATAAAGCTAACGCGGATTTCTGGGGCACTAAGCCGAAGATTGATCGTCTGGTCTTCTCTATCACACCTGATGCGTCAGTGCGTTACGCCAAATTGCAGAAAGGTGAATGTCAGGTAATGCCGTATCCGAACCCGGCTGACATCGCCAGCATGAAGAAAGATGACAAAATTAACCTGATGGAACAGCCTGGTCTGAACGTCGGTTACCTGTCATTCAATACCGAGAAAAAACCGCTGGATAACGTGAAGGTGCGTCAAGCGCTGACCATGGCGGTAAACAAACAAGCCATCATTGATGCCGTCTATCAGGGCGCTGGGCAGGCCGCGAAAAACCTGATTCCACCTACCATGTGGAGCTACAACAACGACATTAAAGATTACGCTTACGATCCCGAGAAGGCCAAAGCGCTGCTGAAAGAAGCGGGCATGGCAGATGGATTCTCCATCGATCTGTGGGCGATGCCGGTTCAACGTCCTTACAACCCGAACGCACGCCGCATGGCAGAAATGGTTCAGGCTGATTGGGCGAAGATTGGCGTGAAAGCCAAAATCGTCACCTTCGAGTGGGGCGAGTATCTGAAACGCGCCAAAGCTGGTGAACACCAGACCGTAATGATGGGCTGGACCGGTGATAATGGAGATCCGGATAACTTCTTCGCTACGCTGTTCAGCTGTGCCGCGGCGAAAGATGGCTCTAACTACTCGCGCTGGTGCTCTAAGCCGTTTGAAGACCTGATTCAGCCTGCGCGCTCCGAATCGGATCACAACAAACGTATCGAGCTTTATAAGCAAGCGCAGGTCGTGATGCACGATCAGGCACCAGCCTTGATCATCGCGCACTCCACCGTGTTTGAGCCAGTGAGCAAGAAAGTTACGGGTTATGTGGTTGATCCATTAGGTAAACATCACTTCGAAAACGTCGATATCCAGGAATAACCTTTCGGATTATCGCGGTCAGGGCCAGCGCTGTTGGCCCTCGGGCGGCTTCTTCGCCGCCCGGACTCCGCACTTTTTTTCCGGCAAATTCTAATATTGAAGCGCTTCTTGCGTCGCAACCGGCTGTGGCTGGCGGCGAGTTATTGAGCAATGTAGTCCCTGGCGGCGACGCCACGGGAAATGACAGAGAATCAGGCTTATGCTGCAATTCGTACTCCGACGTCTGGGCCTTGTCATCCCAACGTTCATCGGTATCACATTACTGACCTTTGCGTTTGTTCACCTTATCCCCGGCGATCCGGTGCTGATCATGGCGGGCGAGCGCGGTATTTCTCCTGAACGTCACGCTCAGCTGATGGCGCAATTTGGCCTCGATCAGCCGATGTGGAAACAGTACATCACCTACATCAATGGCGTGTTACACGGCGATCTCGGCATCTCGCTGAAAAGCCGCATCCCGGTATGGGATGAGTTTGTTCCCCGCTTTAAAGCCACGCTGGAGTTGGGTATCTGCGCGATGATTTTCGCCGTTGCCGTGGGTATTCCGGTCGGCGTGTTAGCTGCGGTTAAACGCGGTTCAATCTTCGATCACACCGCCGTTGGCATCTCACTGACCGGCTATTCAATGCCGATTTTCTGGTGGGGCATCATGCTGATCATGCTGGTGTCAGTGCAGTTGAATCTCACGCCGGTTTCCGGGCGCGTCAGCGACATCATCTTCCTCGACGACAGCCATCCGCTCACCGGTTTCATGCTGATTGATACGCTGCTGTGGGGCGAAGAGGGCGATTTCAAAGATGCCGTGATGCACATGATTCTGCCCGCCATCGTGCTCGGCACCATTCCGCTGGCGGTGATCGTGCGTATGACGCGTTCATCGATGCTGGAAGTGTTGGGCGAAGATTACATTCGTACCGCCCGCGCCAAAGGGTTAACGCGCATGCGTGTCATCGTGGTGCACGCGCTGCGCAACGCCATGCTGCCGGTCGTCACCGTGATTGGTTTGCAGGTCGGTACTTTGTTGGCCGGTGCCATTCTGACCGAAACCATCTTCTCGTGGCCGGGATTAGGTCGCTGGCTGATTGAAGCACTGCAACGCCGTGATTATCCGGTGGTGCAGGGCGGCGTGCTGCTGGTGGCAATCCTGATCATCGTGGTCAACCTGCTGGTTGATCTATTGTACGGCGTGGTCAATCCGCGCATTCGTCATAAGAAATAAGGGGGAATCATGTCGACTGTTGATCCCGCAAGCGTAATCGCTGCACCCAAGCCGATGACCCCGCTTCAGGAATTCTGGCACTACTTCAAACGTAATAAAGGCGCAGTGGTTGGCCTGGTTTACATCATTCTCATGCTGCTGATTGCGGTATTCGCCAACCTGCTGGCACCGCATGCGCCAGCTGAACAGTTCCGCGATGCGCTGCTGCATCCGCCAGTTTGGCAAGAGGGCGGTAGCTGGAAGTTTATTCTGGGTACCGATGACGTTGGCCGTGACGTCCTGTCGCGTTTGATGTTTGGCGCACGCCTGTCGCTGCTGGTGGGCTGCATGGTGGTGGTGCTGTCGCTGATCCTCGGCGTGATTTTCGGCCTGATGGCCGGTTATCTCGGCGGCGTGGTCGATGCGGTGATAATGCGCCTCGTCGATATCATGCTGGCGCTGCCAAGTTTGCTGTTAGCGCTGGTGCTGGTGGCCATCTTTGGGCCGTCGATTGTGAACGCCTCGCTGGCGATTACCTTCGTTGCGCTACCGCACTACATCCGCTTAACGCGTGCTGCGGTACTGGTGGAAGTGAACCGCGATTACGTCACCGCATCCAGCGTGGCGGGTGCCGGTACGCTGCGCCAGATGTTCGTGAATATTCTGCCCAACTGCCTGGCACCGCTGATCGTGCAGGCATCGTTAGGTTTCTCCAACGCCATCCTCGATATGGCGGCGTTGGGCTTTCTCGGTATGGGGGCGCAACCGCCCACGCCGGAGTGGGGCACCATGCTCTCCGACGTGTTGCAGTATGCGCAAAGTGCCTGGTGGGTGGTCACCTTCCCTGGAGTGACCATTCTGCTGACGGTTCTGGCATTCAACCTCATGGGCGATGGTTTGCGTGATGCACTCGACCCGAAACTCAAGCAGTAAAGAGGCACCGAGATGGCGTTATTAAATGTAGAAAAGTTATCGGTGCATTTCGGCGACGAAAAAACACCGTTCCGTGCGGTAGACCGCATCAGTTATCAGGTTGAGCAAGGGCAGGTCGTCGGCATTGTCGGCGAATCGGGTTCGGGCAAATCGGTCAGTTCGCTGGCGATCATGGGCCTGATTGATTATCCCGGCCGCGTGATGGCGGACAAACTCGAGTTCAACCAGCGTGACCTGCAACGCATCTCCGAAAAAGAGCGCCGCCAGCTGGTGGGCGCGGAAGTGGCGATGATTTTCCAGGATCCGATGACCAGCCTGAATCCCTGCTACACCGTGGGTTTCCAGATCATGGAAGCGCTGAAGGTGCATCAGGGCGGCAACAAGCGCACGCGGCGTCAACGGGCGATCGATCTGCTGGAACAGGTAGGCATTCCCGATCCGGCATCGCGCCTGGATGTATATCCGCATCAGCTTTCGGGTGGCATGAGCCAGCGCGTGATGATCGCGATGGCGATTGCCTGCAAACCCAAACTGCTGATTGCCGATGAGCCCACCACCGCGCTCGACGTCACCATTCAGGCGCAAATCATCGAACTGCTGCTGGAGTTGCAGAAGCAGGAGAACATGGCGCTGATTTTGATCACCCACGATCTGGCGCTGGTGGCAGAAGCCGCACAGCACATCATCGTGATGTATGCCGGACAAGTGGTGGAAAGCGGCAAAGCGGTGGATATCTTCAAAGCCCCGCGTCATCCCTACACGCAGGCCCTGCTGCGTGCGCTGCCGGAATTTGCTGCGGATAAAGCGCGTCTGGCGTCGCTGCCGGGCGTGGTACCGGGTAAATACGATCGTCCAAACGGCTGCTTGCTCAATCCGCGCTGCCCGTACGTGACCGATCGTTGCCGCACGGAAGAACCGGAGCTGCGTGATATTCCGGGCCGCCAGGCCAAATGCCATTTCCCACTGGATGATGCCGGGAGACCGACTTATGAGTCTTGATAACACCCCGCAGGATTACCTGCTGCAGGCCATTGACCTGAAAAAACATTACCCGGTGAAGAAAGGCCTGTTTGGCCAGGAACGTCTGGTGAAAGCGCTGGATGGCGTATCGTTTAATCTCGAACGCGGCAAAACGCTGGCGGTGGTGGGCGAATCGGGCTGTGGTAAATCCACGCTGGGCCGTTTGCTGACCATGATTGAAACGCCGACCGAAGGCCAGCTCTATTGGCACGGTCAGGATCTGTTGAAGCACGATCCGCAGGCGCAGAAGCTGCGCCGCCAAAAAATCCAGATTGTGTTCCAGAACCCGTACGGTTCGCTGAATCCGCGCAAGAAAATCAGCCAGATTCTCGAAGAACCGCTGGTGATCAACACCACGTTGACCAAAGCCGAGCGCCGCGAGAAAACGCTGGAGATGATGGCGAAGGTTGGGTTGAAAACCGAACATTACGATCGCTATCCGCACATGTTCTCGGGCGGTCAGCGTCAGCGTATTGCTATCGCGCGTGGCCTGATGCTCGATCCCGACGTGCTGATTGCCGATGAGCCGGTGTCCGCGCTCGACGTTTCGGTGCGTGCGCAGGTACTGAACCTGATGATGGATTTGCAGCAGGATTTGGGTTTGTCCTATGTGTTCATCTCGCATGACCTGTCGGTGGTGGAGCACATTGCCGACGAAGTCATGGTGATGTACCTGGGCCGCTGCGTTGAGAAAGGCAGCAAAGAGGCGATTTTCAGCAATCCGCGCCATCCTTACACTCAGGCGCTGCTGTCCGCGACGCCGCGTCTTAATCCTGACGAGCGTCGTGAACGCATCAAGTTGACCGGCGAGCTGCCTAGCCCGCTGAATCCACCGCCGGGATGTGCATTTAACGCGCGCTGCCGCCGCCGTTTCGGTACCTGCGTGCAACTGCAGCCTCAGCTGAAACAGTACGGTGAACAGCAAATCGCCTGCTTTGCCGTCGATCAGGATGAAAATCAGCCGGTGCCCACTGCATAATTCACCGCCATTCAGGATTAAAGGCTCCCGAGGGAGCCTTTGTTTTTATGCCGCTAATACTTCAATTATATTAACGCTCGCCGAGGCAAGGTTTGCGACGTGTTAAAACCCTTAACTTCCCTTCATTGATTATTTAGCGGATCTACGCCGTTTATTACGCGCTAAGGCAAATTCTGATTTGCCTCCTTATTATGTGAAGACGATCACGCAGAGGATTAGGGACGGAATACAGCTGAGAAGCCTGATACTGCTTGGTTTGCGTGAATGTTTACGCCGTGATTATTTCTGTTAATCAATACTAATTAGTCCCGGTTCTGAAATAATTGCATGCTTTTTGCATCATGGTTTTTTCAATCATTCTGATAAAACTCTTTTATTGAATGCGACGCTTTAATAATCAGAATTCTCTCACCGTCTTTTAATGTGTGTGATATATTCGCGGAAAATTCCCCTCCCGCTTTTACAGGCTCTGATCATGAAGAACTACGACGATCTGCAGCGTTTTAAAGAAAAAACGCAGACGCTTGATATCGCTTTTAAGGATATGTCCGGGCAATCGCAGGAAGCCGATCAAAGTCAGTGGGCGCTCTTACGTCAGCTGGCGACCGATGATGAGCCTGAATTAGGCAGCGGCCAGCGTATTGACTTGCCGCAGCCACAACCGATTCGCGGTGACGAATTCAGCGCCGCGCCGGAGCACGCGCAAAGTACGCCGATCGTGAACACGCCAGCGGCCAGTAGCGGACGCGGATCGATTCTCGATAGCCTCGCCGCCGCAGCCCCAGCCGCTGCACCGGCAAGCGCATCTACGCTGTTTCCGCCCGCGCAGCCGACCAAAACGGCACCCTTTGTGGCACCGAAAGCGACGCACGTTGAACGTCAGGCCAGCACCCTGTTTCCACCGGCCAAACCTGCCGCTGCACCGACTGCACCCGCAGCACCCACGGAACACTTAGCCACAGCCGAAACGCCGGTTGCGCCTGCACCGGCAGCAAGCGCGGCGCCCGCGCCGATACCTGCGCCGACAGAAACGCTGCGTCCGTCTGAAACGCAGCCTCCGGCTGCCGCTGCGCCATCCCGCTTTGGCGCGCTGTTCCGCTCGCGCCCCACCGAGCCTGCTAACCTTGCTAAAGAAACACCTTTAAAACCGCTATTGGAGAAGATTGCGTTATGCCGTTAGTTTGTGTGTGCTCGCCAAAAGGTGGGGTAGGGAAAACCACGATGGCGGCCAACCTTGCATGGAGTCTGGCTCGCGCTGGCAGCAAGGTGCTGGCAATCGATTTTGATGTGCAGAACGCGCTGCGTCTGCATTTCGGTGTGCCGCTGAACGATGGCCGGGGTTTTGTGGCACGCTCTGACGATCAGGCCGACTGGAGCCAATCGATTCTCACCACCGGCGGCAATATCTTTGTTATGCCGTATGGCGAAGTGAGCGAAGAGCAACGCGAGCGTTTTGAAGAGAACCTGATCAAAGATCCGCACTTCCTGAAACGGGGTTTAGACACGGTATTGAATTACCCGGGCTTGGTGATTGTTGCCGATTTTCCGCCGGGGCCAGGTCCTGCGCTTAAAGCCATGACCGCACTTGCCGATATGCATTTAGTGGTGATGCTAGCGGATACCGCGTCGGTTTCATTATTGCCGCATATTGAAAATGAAAAAATGATTGGTCAGCCGCTAAATAATAAGCTCGGTCATTATTTCGTGCTTAATCAGAGCGACAATCGCCGCAATATTAGCCGTGAAGTGACTGCTTTTATGCAGCAGCGTTTAGGCGAGAATTTATTGGGCGTGATTCATCGCGATGAAAGCGTCGCAGAAGCGAATGCCTCGCAACAATCAGTTTATGATTTCAGCCCGGCGTCTGCCGCGGCGTTTGATATCGAACTGGTGGCAAAGCGCGTGGCAAATATCCTGAATATTACCGTGGGTAATGGCGAAGTTCAGGCACCGATTCGCAGCCAATATTAATAGCCGGGCATCAGCCCGGAAATAAAACAACACAGCTCCTTCAGGGTGAATCATGAGTAAACTCGGGTTTTACCTGCTGCTGCTGGTGCTTGCACCTGTCGCAGCGGTAATCGTCATCACGCCTATGGACAGCCAAAAGCAATATATTTTCGGCTTGATCAGCATCGGGATGATGTTTTTACTGGGCTTCAGCAAAAGCCGCAAAATAACCATTGTGATGGTTATCCTTTCCGCGCTGATGTCGACCCGATATATTTGGTGGCGCTCCACCGAGACGCTGCAATTTAATTCCGAAATTGAAGCAATCCTGGGGATCGGCTTATATCTGGCCGAGCTGTACGTGTGGCTGATTTCAATCCTCGGCTTCCTGCAAACCACCTGGCCATTAAAACGCACCATTGAGCCTTTGCCGGACGATACCCGCTTGTGGCCGACGGTGGACGTTTACGTGCCGAGCTATAACGAAAGCCTCGACGTGGTACGCGATACCGTTTTGGCGGCGCAGTGCATCGATTATCCGCGCGACAAAATCAAGGTCTACCTGCTGGATGACGGCAAGCGCAGCGAATTTGCCGTTTTTGCCGCTGACGTGGGCGTCGGCTACATCACGCGTGACGACAACAGCCACGCCAAAGCCGGTAACCTCAACCACGCCATGAAAATCACCAAAGGTGAGCTGATCTGCGTGTTTGACTGTGACCACGTGGCTACGCGCACCTTCCTGCAAGCGACGGTTGGCCCGTTCCTGAAAGATCCCAAGCTGGCGCTGTTGCAGACGCCGCACTACTTCTATTCGCCGGATCCGTTCGAACGCAACCTACGCGCCGCGCGCAGCATCCCCAACGAAGGTTCGCTGTTCTACGGCCCGGTGCAGCAGGGTAACGATAACTGGAACGCCACCTTCTTCTGCGGTTCCTGTGCGGTGATCCGCCGTAGCGCGCTGGAAGAGATTGGCGGTTTTGCCGTGGAAACCGTCACCGAAGATGCGCACACCGCGTTGAAAATGCAGCGTCGCGGTTGGGGCTCTGCCTTCCTTGCCATCCCGCTGGCCGCCGGATTAGCGACCGAGCGTTTAGGTCTGCACGTGGTGCAGCGTAACCGCTGGGCGCGTGGCATGACGCAGATCTTCCGCGTCGATAATCCGCTATTGGGTCGTGGACTGAAATGGCAGCAGCGCCTGTGCTACCTCAACGCCATGCTGCACTTCCAGTTTGGCCTGCCGCGCGTGGCGTTTCTTACCGCGCCACTGGCCTATTTGCTGTTCAACCTGAACATCATTCACTCATCGGCGTCGCTGATTTTTGCCTACGTGTTGCCGCATCTGGTGATGTCGCTGTACGTCAACTCGCGCATGAACGGCAAGTTCCGCTACACCTTCTGGGGCGAGATTTACGAAACGGTGATGTGTTTCCACCTCGTGATCCCCACCCTGCTTACCATGTTGGCACCGAAGCGCGGCAAATTTAACGTGACCGATAAAGGCGGCTTGCTCGATCAGGGCTTCTTCGATTTCCACATTGTGCGTCCGCATGTGATTGTCGCCGCGCTGCTGTCGATCGGTATCGTGGCGGGCGTGGTGCGTGCGGTCGCGCATGACTACTTCGGCGTCGATCCTTACGTTATTGCGCTTAACGTCGGCTGGGCGGTGTTCAGCCTGGTGATTCTGATGGCGGCGATTGCCGTCGCGCGTGAAACCAAGCAGGTGCGTAAAACCATTCGTATAGAAGTACAGATTCCGGCGGTAATTCACTACGCCAGCGGCATCTCTTCACGCACGCAAACCAGCGATCTGTCGATGGGCGGTGCGCAGCTCGATGCGCCGGATGGTCGTCATGAGCACGATGAAATTGAAGAAATTGACCTGCTGCTGAAATCGGGCGCCATCACCATTCCGGTGAGCAAAATCTCTGGCGATGCCGAAAGCATTCGTCTGCGCTTTGAAAATATGCCGCTGGCGCGCCGCCGTGAATTGGTGCGCGTGGTGCTGGCGCGCGCGGATGCGTGGATTCAACCGGAGTACAAGCAGGACAACCCGTTGGTTTCCCTTGGCACCATTATTCGTACCGTCTTTGAGCTGTTCTGGCTGACCTGGAAAGATCGCCGTGAGAAGCGTAAACGGGCTTCCCAGCCAGCGGTCAAGAAAGAGGACAGCGCAGTATGAAGAACTTGACGCAAACGTTGCTGGCGAGTTCGCTGGCAACGGCGCTGATGCTGACCCCTGCGTGGGCGGAAACCCCGGCGGTAACGCAAGATAGCGCGGCGCTGTCGAACGTGCCGCCGCCGCAAGACATCCAGAGCGAAGCCGATGCGCAGCTGCAACAAGCGGCCGGCGCAGCGCCTTATGCGCCGTCTTACGCACCCGCAGAAACGGCTCCGACGCTGGAAAACGCTGCGCCAGCAGCGGCTGAAACCGCCCCAGTGGATGCTGCGCCCGGCGCTGCCGTGCCGGAAGCAACGGATGTCGCGCCAGCCGCTCTGGATGCCGTGCCAGGCACCAGCGACGCTACGCCAGCGCCCGAGATGGTGTTGCCGAACACCTCGCCAGCCGCGCCAGTGGCGGCACCGATGATTTCCGCATCCATGCTCAATCAGCCGGTCAGCAGCACCGTTTCCGTCGCGCAGATGGGGCAGCCGCAAGGTATCACCTTGACCGGCGGCCAGCTGCAATCCGGTATCGTCTTTACGCTGCCCAGTGATGAAGTGATCACCAATGCACGCCTCAATCTGTCGCTGCGCGTGTCGGCGGCGCTGGCGGCACGCAACACCTCGCTGCAACTGATGCTGAACGGCCAGCCGCTGGGCACCTTGCCGCTGGGTTCCAGCGACAGCGATGTCAGCGACTATCAGCTGGATATTCCAGCCGCGATGGTGGTGTCGAGCAACAACCTCAGCTTCAAAATTAACGATGCCGATAAGCTGCTGTGTGAGAAAGAGAGCGCGCAGCAGTATCAGGTGTCGATTCTGCCGAAAACCACGCTGAGCCTTGAAGGCCAGCAGCTGAATATCGGCACCAGCCTGCGTAACTTCCCGCGCCCCTTTATGGATGCGCAGCGCATGACGCCCGCCAGCGTGACCTTCGGCTTTGCTGCCGAAGCCGCGCCGGATAGCGTCAGCGCCGCCGCATTAGTGGCGTCATGGATGGGCATTCAATCCGATTATCGCGGAATTCGTTTCCCGGTGGTGCGCGGCGAGCTGCCTGAGCACAACGGCATTCTGGTCGGTCATCCGGGCGATAAAATCGGCACGGTAACCTTGCCGAGCACCAATGGCCCGCTGTTGCAAGTGATCGATAACCCGAACAACCCGGTTTACAAATTGCTCTTGGTGGTCGGTGCTAATGACGATCAGCTGCGCCAGGCCGCCAATCGATTGACCACGCAGCCGCTTAACACCGACGCCAACAGCCTGAACGTGCAACCGCAGCCGATTGGCCTGCGCAAGCCATACGACGCGCCGCGCTGGATCAACACCACGCGTCCGGTGCGCCTGAGCGAGCTGCTGCGTAAAGATCAAAGCTTAACCACCACCGGCATTTGGCATGATGCGCTGAGCGTTAACTTCCGCGCCGCGCCCGATCTGTTCATGTGGGATGGCGACACCATTCCGGTCGAGCTGCACTATCGCTTCCCGTCAGAGAGCTGGATTGATGAGAACAACTCGTTCCTTAATGTGATGATCAACGGCACCTTCCTGCGCAACCTGACGGTTAATAAAGTCGGCCTGCTGGAAAGCGCCTGGCATCGCTTGGGCGGTGACGCGCGTCAAGAGCACTACACCCTGAAGCTGGAACCCTACCTGATTTACGGTGACAACCAGTTGGCGCTCTACTTCAACATCAAGCCGAAGGCCGATGCGCCCTGCGGTGTGCTGCTGAATAACAACATTAAAAGCCGCATTGAAGAGGATTCGTGGATCGATCTGAGCCACACGCGCCACTTCACCCTGCTGCCGAATCTGTCGTACTTCGTGGGTGCCTCGTTCCCGTTCTCGCGTCTGGCGGACTTCTCGCAGACCACTTTGCTGCTGCCTGAAAAGCCGACCAACGCGGAAATCGCCACGCTGCTGGATATGGCATCGCGCGCCGGTAACGCCACGGGCGTGCCATTAGTGCAGAACCAGGTGCTGTTTGGCCTGCCCAATGGCGGCACCAACTTGACGCGTTTGCAGCAGAGCGATCTGCTGGCGGTGACCACCACGCAAAACAGCGCCTTCAACCAGGCCATGCTGGCGAACACGCCGTATGAAACCAGCGGCAACACGCTGGGCGTGAAAGATCCCACCACCTGGGACAAGCTGCGCGGCTGGCTGACCGGCGACTGGTATCGCCAACAGCTGGATGCCGATCGCTACTTCTCGTCCAATGAAGCGTGGCGCGGGTTTGTCAGCTATCGCTCGCCGTGGAACGCCGATCGTTTAGTGGTCATGACGGTGGCGACCAGCGATCAACAGCTGCTGCGCTTGCATGAAGACCTGAACTCGGCGCGGATTAACGCCGGGATTCGCGGCGATACCGCCATCATCACCGATGAGAACGGCATTCGCAGTTTCCGCGTTGGCCCGCAATTCCCCAGCGGCGAAATGCCGTGGTACATGATGGTGGTGTGGTACGCCAACCAGCATTCGGTGCTGATGGCATTGGCCGCCATGCTGGTTTCCGCGCTGGTTGGCGGTGGCGCCTGGATCATGCTGAAGCGTCACGCATGGCGTCGTCTCAACCCGAACGTTGATAGCAAGTCCGGCAAGAAGTAAGGATAAAAACAATGAAAAAACATCTGTTAAGTGCCGGTATACGTCATGCCTTGATTCTGGGCGGAGCGCTGACGCTTTCCCAGCCGCTGCTGGCGGCGGAGAGTGATAATCCAGCGTTACAGGCGCTGTTCGATCAGGCGGCTTACTGGCATCAGAAAGCGCATGACGATTTGGCGAAATCCTCGCTGCAAAAAGTGCTGATGGTGGAGCCGAACAACGCGCAGGCGCTGTATCTGCTGGCGCTCTATTCACAGCAAAGCGGCGGCGCGGCAGAAGCGGCGCAGTGGCGCGCGCGTCTCAGCGCCGCCGCGCCGAACGATCCGCGTTTGACCGAGCTGGATAACGCGCGTCAGCTGCAAACCATTCCGCAGGCGCAGCTGTCGCTGGCGCGCCAGCAGGCGCGCAGCGGCAATATTCCCGCCGCGCTGCAAACCTGGCGCAACACCTTCAGCGGCAATGAGCCGCCGCCGAGCGTGGCCGCCGAATACTATTTGACCATGGCGGGCGATCGTTCGCTGCTGCCGCAGGCGGTTGAAGCGCTGCGCCAATTCTCAGCTGAACATCCGCAGGATACCGGCGCGAAACTGGCGCTGGGCAAAGCCATGACCTATCAGGAATCCACCCGTCGTCAGGGCATCGATCTGCTTGGCACCCTGGCGGATGGCAATAAAGACGCCGACCGTTCGCTGCGCCAGGCGCTGCTGTGGCTTGGCCCGCAGGCGTCCGATGCGTCGCTGTACCAAACCTGGCAGCAGCGCCATCCGCAAGATAACGCGGTGCTGGATTACTATCGCAAAAACGTCGGCGGCGCGGAGAAAGGCGCAGGCTTTACCGCGCTGAACAGCGGCGACGTCAGCAACGCGCAAAATAACTTTGAAAAAGTGCTGCAAGCCAACCCGCAGGATGCCGATGCTTTGGCCGGTATGGGCTACGTGGCGCAGCGCGCCGGACGCTACTCGGAAGCCGCCGATTACCTGACGCGCGCCGCGCAGCAGGGCGGCGATCAGAGCGAAACGCGCCAGCAACAGGCGGCGGATGCGCGCTTCTATGCGCAGTTAGCCAGCGCGCAGCAGGCGCTGAAAAATGGCGACAGCGCCCAGGCGTTGGCGCTGAGTGAACCGCTGGCGCAGGCCGACGGCGAGAAAGGCGTCTCGGCCAAGCTGTTCCGTGCTGATGTGCAGCGTCGCAGCAATCAGCTCGATCAGGCCGAACAGAGCTACCGCGCAATCCTGCAAGGCGATCCCAACAACCGCAGCGCCAAAGAGGGCTTGTTCTACGTGCTGCGTCAGCAAAACCGCAGCAGCGAAGCCAACACGCTGTTGGCGTCCCTGCCGGATAGCGTGCGTCAAAGCGTGGCGCCGCGCGGCAGCAGCACCGATCCTATTCGTGCCCAGGCCAAGCGTGAGCTGGCGGCAGGCAACAACAGCGCAGCGATTGCCACGCTGAACAGCGGCATCCAGCGCTATCCCAACGATGGCTGGTTGCGCCTCGATCTCGCCCGCCTTTATCGCGCGCAAGGCAACGCCACGATGGCGGCGAACATTATGCAGCCGACCATGCGCAGCGGCGCGAGCAGTGCAGAATTGTATGCGGCCGCGTTAAACGCCAGCGAAAGCAGCGCGTGGCAGCAGGCGAGCCAGATGCTGGCACGCATCCCGGACAGCAGTAAAAACAGCGCAATGCGCGAACTGGCGCAGCGCGTTAATTTCAATCTGCAAATGGCCACCGCCGATCGGTATCTGGCACAGGGTTCCAATGCCGCTGCGGCGAATACCTTGCGTGCGCTGGCGGCGTCGCCGCCGTCGAATCCGGTTGATGCCGGTAATCTGGCGCAGAAGCTGGCGAAAGCCGGCGATCTCACCGCCGCCGTGTCGCTGGTGCGAGGCAATATGCAGCGCGGCGTGCAGGGTAACGCCGGGGATTACGCCGCGCAGGTTGCGGTGCTGAATCAGGCCGGGCTGAATACCGAAGCGCAGAGCTTCCTCAGCAGCCCGGAACTGCAAGCGCGCAGCACGCCGACTCAGCTGGCGGGGATTCGCAATGGTTACGTGATCAACGAAGTGGATCGCCTGCGCGAGCAGAAACAGTACGCAGCCGCTTACGACAAGCTGGTGGGCGCGCTGCAACACGATCCGCAAAACCGCGACTTAATGTTTGCGATGGCGCGACTGTACCAGTCCGGCAAGATGAACAAAGAAGCGGGCGTGGTATACGACTACCTGATGACGCAGGATACGCCGACGCAAGACGCGCGTACCGGGGCGATCAACGTGGCGTTAGCCAACAACGACGTCAATAAAGCCAATACCTTAACGCGCGGTTTGAACAGCGAGCAGTCGCCGGATCGCCAGCTGCTCTTGGCGCGCGTGGCGGAAGCCAACGGTGAACATGCGCAGGCGATGAGCTACTTGCGCAGCGCGCGCGGTCAGCTGATTGGCCTGCAAGGTGCCACCGATGGCAACACGCCGAGCGTTGGCGGCCTGGCGCTGGTGGATAATCCGTTTATCAATCGCGGCACTTCGCCGGTCGGACGTTCACCTTCTGCCTATGGCGCGGTGATGCCGTGGCAATCGTCGCCAGAGGCCACCAGCAATGCAGCAGGCGTGACCCTGGCAAGCGATACGCCAGCGATCCAGCAGAGCCAAACTCTGCGTCAGATCGACAACATGATGGACGATCTGCAAGAGAAAACCGGTTCATGGGCGGTGGGCGGCCTGCAGGTGCGCAGCCGTGATGGCGAATCGGGCCTGAGTAAGCTGACCGAAGCCAAAGCGCCATTAACCTGGTCTACGTCACCGTTTGGTGATTCGCGCTTTGAATTCACCGTGACGCCGGTTTCCCTGAGTGCGGGTTCCGCCGGTGGCGATGGGTGGCGTCGCTTTGGCAGCAATGCCGTGGCCAATGCCACCAGCAACTTGCAGACCACCATTAATAATGAAGGCAATTCCACCAATACCAACGCCACGCTGGATAGCTTGCTGACCAAGTACGGTGGCACGCGTGGTGAACTGGCGGGCGTGACCTTTGACGATCTCAATCCGTTAACCGATACCGGCCGAGCCAATCTCAACTTCATCAACACCCATCAGGATGTGAAGAACTACCTGAAGGCATCGTCAATGAAGCCAAGCGTTTCGCAGGCAGGCACGAACTCCACCGATTCGCAGAATGCGTCCGGCGTTGAGCTGAGCATGGCGCTGAAAGGCGACAGCTACAAGATTGATCTCGGCAGCACGCCGCTGGGCCAGGATCTCAGCACGCTGGTTGGCGGCATCCAGTGGTCACCTAAACTCACCGATTATCTGACGCTGATCCTGACCGGTGAACGTCGCGCGGTGACCGATAGCTTGCTCTCCTATGTCGGCGTGAAAGATCAGCTGACCGGCAAAACCTGGGGCCGCGTCACCAAGAACGGCGGCAACGCGCTGCTCAGCTATGACAATGGCGATGCCGGTTTCTACGCGGGTGCGGGTGCGTATAGCTACCTTGGCGAAAACGTGGTCAGCAACAAAAATCTGCAA
This sequence comes from uncultured Pantoea sp., assembly GCA_966185695.1. Lineage (GTDB taxonomy): Bacteria > Pseudomonadota > Gammaproteobacteria > Enterobacterales > Enterobacteriaceae > Pantoea. Next base: position 157,976 of record CBIFUL010000005.1, read on the forward strand.
GCCAACGCGGGCGTTTACGTCCGTCCGCTGCACTCTGATGACCGTGAATTAAAAGCCGGCATGAGCCTGTCGTGGATGGACTTCTCCAAAAACCTCAGCTACTTCAGCTACGGGCAGGGCGGCTATTTCAGCCCGCAGGATTACGCCTCAATCTCCTTCCCGGTTGATTTCACGCGCAAATACGATGATTTGAGCCTGAAAGTGGGCGGCGCGGTGGGCTATCAATCCTACAGCCAGGATAAGAGCGCCTACTTCCCGAACAGCCCAAGTCTGCAAGGCTTTATGGACGAGATGGTCACTGACGGCTTCGCCAAAGAGTCTTATTACAGCGGCGGCAGCAAAAATGGCGTTGGCTATAACGTCCATGCCGGTGCGGATTATAAGATCAATAAAGATGTGATTATCGGCGGCCAGTTGGGCTACGACACCTTCGGCGACTACAACGAAAGTTCCGCCAATCTGTACGTCCGCTATATGTTTGGAGTGAATTAATGAGTGAGCAGCGTTTTAGCCATCCGCATCAGCCGGGATGGTTTGATCTGGTAAGCGCGATGATCGGTAGCATGCTGGACAACGCGGGCGAGGAAGCCGAAGGCTTTCTCAACGGCGTCGGCGTCGCGCTGGCCACGCGCTATCCTTTAGCGGAGGCGCGCACCGTGCAGGATCTGGAGCGTGAAATCAATTTGCAGCTGGCGCGGTTTAACTGGGGCTTTGCGCAGCTACAGCCGCAGGAAAATGCCATTTTAATCCAACACCATGCGTTGCCGCAGGGCGACAGCCAGATGGCGGAAGCGCGTTGGCAGCTGGCGCTAAGCGCGGTGTTGGCGGGCGTATACGCGCAGTGGCTGCACGCGCAGGGCGGCAGCGCGGCGGTTCCGGTGACGCTGGAAAAAAATGACGGCGGCACACTGCACTATCGATATCAATAGGATGCTGTAATGAGAGTGATGCGGTTTTGGCGTCAATGGATGCTGAGTTTGATGGTGATGTTTTTTAGCGCGCAGGCCGCTGCCGATGGCTGGAGCACCTATAAAAGCCGTTTTATGAGCAGCGATGGCCGGATCAGCGATACGGCGAATAACAATGTCAGCCACACCGAAGGTCAGGGTTACGGCATGCTGCTGGCGGTGGCGAAAGACGATCGCGCCACTTTCGATCTGTTATGGCAGTGGACGCGCACGCATCTGAGTAATCCGCAGAACGATCTGTTCTACTGGCGCTATACGCCAGGCGCTGCCGATCCTGTTGCCGATAAGAATGATGCCTCAGATGGCGATGTGCTGATTGCCTGGGCGCTGCAACGTGCGGCGCAGAAGTGGGGCGGCGATTACCAGCAGGCATCCGATCGCATTCAGCGTGCGGTGGTGAAGCACACGGTGATCGACTACGCCGGTCGCAAAGTGATGCTGCCAGGCGCGCAGGGTTTCAATAAAACCAGCTACGTGGTGCTCAATCCGTCCTATTTCCTGTTCGAAGCCTGGCGCGAGTTTGCTGACCACAGCCATTTGCGCGTGTGGAATACGCTGATCGATGACGGCATGGCGTTATTGGGCGATATGCACTTCGGCAAAACCGGCTTGCCGCTCGATTGGGTGGCGTTAAATGCGGATGGCTCGGTTGCGCCAGCCGTCGGCTACTCCAGCCGCTTTAGCTACGATGCGATTCGCGTGCCGCTCAATATCTGGTGGTACGACCCGCAAAGTCTGCGCCTGGTGCCGTTCCAGCGCGTGTGGCAGAACACGCCGCGCATGACCACGCCCGCCTGGTTTGATGTGCTCGGCAACACCCCTGCGCCCTACAATCTCGACGGCGGCCTGCTGGCGGTGCGCGATTTAACGCTGAATCAAACCGGCTACATCAACGATCGTTTAGCGGCGGATCAAAACTACTTCTCCGCCAGCCTGCAGCTACTGACGTGGCTGGCGTATCAGGAAAAGCGTTAATCTTTTGAAGATCAAAAAGGCACTGAAAAGTGCCTTTTTAATTTATAAATCAGTGAAGTTAGAGCGATGCTAACTCATGGAAAAATTTTGGATCGGCTTGAATCATTGCCAGCACTTTTGCTGCCAACCCAGTAGGATTGCGCCGTCCCGTTTCCCAGCTTTTAATGGTATCAAGGCTGGTGCCCAGAACCTGCGCCATTTCGCTCTGCGAAACGTTCAACTGCATCCTGATAGCTTTTACGTCAGCCAGCGCGTAACGCGTTACGCGAGCGGGTTCCATTTTTCCTTTTTTGATTTCAACAGCTTCTTCAAGCGACGCTTTCAGTTCGTCAAAAAAACTCATGTTGTACCTCGTCTTTCAATCGTTGAGTCAGCTTCTTCAACACTGCTTTCTCCGCATCGGTGAGGCTGTCTTTAATATTTTTAGGATAGGCCATCACCAGGTAAATCACTTCAACCGTAGCCAGGAAATAAATCACTCTTGCACTGCCACTTTTTCCTTGATGACCGGTGGCCATTCTAATTTTTCGTAGGCCGCCCGTTTTCTGAATAAGGTCGCCTTTGTCCGGCGATTCGATAAGTATTTTTTGCAGCTCTTTGAGTTCATCATCCGTGGCGATTTGCTTAATCTGACGCGTGAACATCGATGTTTCAATAAACTCAATTGCCTGGCTCATCGGCTATCTCCTTTGCCTCAAGGAGTACATTGTACACTTCCCGATGAGATGTTAAAGCCTTCGGAACATCCGTTTATGCCCATCGCTACTTAAAATTCGCATACGGCTCCAGAGGCTGCGCTGGCAAATCCATGTCACCCTCCCAGCCTGCCATGGAATAGCGCAGGAACACCAAACCGTGGCTGGGGGTGTAATCCTTGGCTTGCTGGATATCCATCGCGAATCCTACCGACCAATGCGGCGTGACGCGGCGTTCAACCAGCGCTTGCAGGGTGTAACCGAAACCGCTACCGGCGCCGTTGCCGGTTGGCGTATTGATGAAGGCGGTGTCGCCCGGATTAACCGGATATTGCGGCTGGCTCTCTGTTCGCGAATGCGACCACGAAACCGAGCCGCCGAGATCAAATGACCAATTTTCCGTGCGTTGACGATAGGTTACCGGCAGCGACAGCGAAACATAGCGCTGCGGGCTGTAATAGCCGCCCTGGCCGAAGGTGTAGTCGCTGAGGTCTTTTTGGTAATGCCACAGCATGCTGTTCAGGCCAACGGTGGCACGCCGATGGTCTTCATTGATCAGCTTGTAGTAGTAGCCGCCCATCAAGCGCTCGCGGCTGTTATCCGCCACATTGTCACCGGTGATGTGATGCGCGCTGAGATCGCCCCACACGCCGTGCGCACCGCCCTGGTCGTAGCTCAATCCCAGCGAGCCGCCGGTTGCCACCACGCCGCCCCAGGTTTTGCCGCCCTTGGCTGAGGGATCGCGTGCGCCCGCATAGGCCAGCAGCGAGCTGGAAATGGGTCGGCGCGAAGCGCTGAACGTCAGGCCGAGATCGTCAACATCGGTTTTCCAACTTATTCCGCCCACCCAGTTGGTGACTTCGAAGCCGAGCGGCGTGGTGCCGATATCGCCAGACCAGCGATCGTTGTGCCAGCCGACGCCAAGCGCCGTGCCTTCATCGCGCTGCATTGCATCGCGGCTACAGCCGCCATACGCTGCGAGGTTGCAGCTGCCAAACTGCGCGGTATTAGTGCCGTTATCATTGGAAAATTGTCCGGCGGAAACCAGTACGTGATCGACGCGCACAAAGCCGCGTCCGCTGGCCAGCGGCGCTTCTGCCTGCATCATGGTGGTATGCGCGGTGAAATCGGCGGTGCCGCCGTTGCCTTTATTGCGTGAATAATCCTGCTCTAACGTCAAAGTGGTGTCTTGCTGGCGAGAGAGATCGGCGGCGTCGCGGCGAATGCTGCGTTTCAGCCAGTCATCCTGCGTTTGTGTGCGGGTTAACTGCGTGTAGCGAAGGTGGTCCGTTGGCGCATCGGGGCTAATGCCGCTCGCCGCCATCGCCAGCCGATAATCCTGCTGCGCCCTCTCTGGCTGCTGCCGCTGCGTTTCCAGCCGCGCCGCATCGCGATACACCAGCGCCTGATCCTGCGATGCGGCCTGCTGTTGCGCGTGGTTTTTTAACGTGGCAAACAGCTGCTGCGCCCTGGCGGGATCGCCGACGGCCTGCCACGCCAGCGCCACGCGCCGTCCGCTGCTGAGGCTTTGCTGCGCCACGCTGGGCGGCACATCCTGCAAGGCACGCCGCGCCTCGTCGTAACGATGCAGAGCGATCAACGCTTCAATGCGACCCAGCGCGGCTGCGCTGTTGGCGGCGTCTTGCTGCAATATCTGCTGATAACCTGCCAGCGCGGCACGCGCATCGCCGCGCTCCAGCGCCCAATCGGCCAGCGTGATGTCGCGTCGTGGTGACACCGGCTGCTGCTGCACCAGCGCGCGAGCGGCGCTTTCCTGGCCCTGCGCGCGCAGCGCATTGGCGTGCGCAAACAGTTGGTCTTGTTCGAGGCGTTGCGCCAGCTCGCGCATGTTGCTGTCCCACTGCGCGGACGGCAAACGCTGTAAGGTTGCCAGCGCGGCATCATCACGGTTGCCCGACGACAGCCACAGCGCGCTGGCATACAGCGCCGCCGGATCCTGCGGATGCTGGCGCACCAACGCCGCCACGACCTGTTGACCCTCGGCTTCCGCGCCGCTGTTGCGCAGCGCACCGGCAAGGCGATACGCCAGCCAAACATCGTTGGGATTGTCCTGCGCCGCCTGGCGATACTTCACCACCGCCTGCGGCCAGCGACCCTGCTGCGCCAAAGCATCGGCGGAGGCCAGCAGCGCATCGGAGCGCAGCTGGGTTAGACGACGCTGCGCGGTGCTGTTGCTGCGGTCGAGGCGCAGCGCCTGCTGCCAAAACTGCTCGGCCTGCGCGCTGTTTTTGCGCGTCAGCGCCACATCGCCCAAACCAATCAGCGCCCAGCTGTCTCCCTTATCGAGGTCACGCGCGCGGTGATAATCGCTTTCCGCTCGTGCCACATCGCCTCGCTTTAAGGCCTCATCGCCGCTATTGATCGCCAACCAGTAGCGGTTGGTTTGCAGCAGCGATTGCCATTTGCCAATTTGCGTACTGGCCTGCCCCGCCTGAATCGCCTTCTCCAGCCAGGCGACCGCTGCCGCACGCTGGTTGGCACGCGCCTGCGCCTGGCCCATCGCGCCCATTAATTCAGCATCGTTGGGATTGGCTTTCAGCGCCGCGCTCAGCGTGGCGATGGCGTTCGCGCCGCCGCCGGCATCCACCAGCGCCAGGCCGCGTATGCGTTGGCGATAAGCCGGATCGGCCAGCAATTTTTGCTGGCGCACTAACTCCTGTTCGCCGCGCTGCTGCGCGTCGCCAGCGGTAAATACGGCGAGATATTGCTGGAGGCTGGCGACGCTGCGCTCGCTCACCGGCTGATTCTGGATGTGCTGCAACCACAGTTCGGAGGCGGCATCGCGCCCGCCGTTGCGGTTAGCCAGGCTGCGCAGCTGCGTGACGGCAATAGCGGGTTGATTGTTATCAAACGCCATGCGCGCCAGCTGCAACTCCAGCCCAATGTTGCCGGGATAGCGCTGCTCCAGCGCTTGCAGCTGTTGATACGCGTGCGGCTGCTGACCGGGCAAACGCGCCACCAGCCGCCAATATTCCAGTTCGGTGTTCACGTCCGGGAACACGCCGTGCGTCAGCGCATCCCACGCGGCTTTGGCTTCTGCAGTGCGTCCGGCGGTTGCCAGCAAGCGCGCCTGCTGTAGCTGCTGGCGACCTTCAGCGCTAACGAGGCGTAAACCGGTGGCCGCTTCACGCGTTGCCGCCGCCTGCGGTGCCAGCCGTTGCAGCTCCTCCAGCAACTGCTGCGCTTTGGCCTGATCGCCCTGTCGCAGCGCGAGACGGATTTGTGCCGCCCGCACCTGCGGATTATCAGGATCGATTTTTTCCAGCCGGTACAGCGACTGCTGCACCAGATCGTACTTATTGGCGGATTCGCCGGTACGAATCTGGATCAGCAGCCATTCCACTGGCGAAACCTGCGGGCCGAGCGTGGCGGCGCTGGCACCAGGCAGCGCGCTCAAGGCGCTGGCGATGGCCCAGCCAAGCAGTAATTTATTCATCATCTTCCAGTTCGGCCAGGCGGCGGCGGCTCACCAGGCGCATCACCCGCCACGCCATCAGCGCGAACAGCACCACCACCACCATCGCGCAAATTGCCAGCCACACCGGATGCGTGGCCAGCAGATTCCACACGCGCTCCCACCACGGCAAATGGCCGACAAAATAGGTGTCGCCCACGCGCACGCTGCTCACGCCCGATTCACGGATCACCGTGGCCGAACCGAACACCGCAGCGCGTTTGCCGCTGTCGAGCAAGGCATTGTTCAGCAGCTCCCAGCCGCGCGGGCTATCAGCCAGCAGCGCGACCACGCTGCGCTGGTCGTTAAACGGCGACTGGAAACCAACGATCGCCCCCAGCGGCCCGCTGGATTGAATCGCGGTGTGGCTTTCCACGGCGCGTTCGCTGGCGGAAACCGGTACGTTCTGCGCCGTGAGCGGGCGAGAGGGCATGTTGATCCAGCTGCGTGCCGCATCGGCCAGCAGGGCGATCTTGCTGCTGTCTTGCAGATCGGGCGGAATGCCGCCGATCATCAGCACATCGGCGTCGGTGGATTGCGCGCTGCTCCAGCTATCGCTCATCTGTACGCGCAGCGCCGGATACCCGGTTTGCGCGCCCACGCTGCCGAGCGCATTGAGCAGGGTGCTGACCTCTTCGCGGCTCGGTTTAGGTGACACCAGCACCAGCGTTTGCGCCAGATCGGCGTAGCGGCTGAAAGGGAAACCGGCGTTGGCCCAGGCCGCTAGCGACGGCATCTCGATGTAATGGCGATAGCCGGAAAAATCGATGCTGGAGCTATCGTCGATCACCACGTGATGCCCCACGGCGGTGACGGTTTCGCAGCGCCCGTCAGCGGTGCCGCCGATAAAGGTGTTGGCGTAATCAAAATCGAAACGCAGCTGGTTTACCACGCCGAGGCGCAGCGCCGGAATGGCCAACTGGCGATTGCTGTCCTGCAACCCCTGCATCAGCGGAATGTGCATCAGCTGCTGCCCGGCGCTGGCTTTCTGCGTCAGCGGATAATCCTGCATGAACTGATTGTTGAGATGCACCGCGAGGCGCGAGCCATCCTGCTGAATCGGCGAGGTGTAGCGATAACTCAGATCCATATCGATGCCGCGCGCGCGCACCAAAAACAGATCGGGCGGCAGATTCAGCGTCAGGCCGATCGGGTTGGGCTGCAAACCCTCGCCTTGCAGCTGGTTTGGATACTGCGCCAGCTCGGCAAAGGTGGTGCGGCGATCGGTGCGCACCCAGTTTGGCGCGTCGTAGGCCTGACGCGGCGCCAGCAGTTTCACGCTGCTGACGGTTGAGGTATCGCCGCGCAGCAGCAGCTCGCCCTGCGCAATCCCTTCCACGGCGGTAAGCAGATCCTGGTCGTTGCGACCCAAAATCAGCAGTATCTTCGCGTAAGGATTATTGGGCTGATTCACTATCTGCACCCTGGGCTTGTCCACCGCTGGCAAGGCTTTGAGGAAATCCGGGCGATGATCGTTGGTGGCGAACACCACCGCGTGCTGTTGCTGCGGCAGCTGATTGTACAGCACCGGGAACTGCTGGCCGCGCCACTGTGCCTTGCTGCCGAACCAGGAGGCCAGAATGCCCGCCGCACGCTGCTGGAGCAGCGTCGGCTGGGCAGCAAACACCACTGGCAATTGCAGCGGGCGGTTGTCGCGCGCATCAAAAAACGGCTCCGGGAAGTGCGATAAATCACTCTTCAGCGGCAGCTTTTGCAGCGTCAGGTCGAGTTGGCTCTGTTTGCCGATATCCAGCCAAATGGTGCTGTTGGCCGGGTTTTCGCACACGTTAGCGTAATGACCGACCAGTTCGAACCGCACGCGGTTGAAGTCGCTAATGAAGCGCGGATCGATGCTGATTTGCGCCTGGTTCTCTTTACCGAGCTGCTCGGCGGTGACGGTGATTAATCCCACCAGCTCATCGTTGAGATAGACCTTAAGCTGCGACAGCGTTGGCAGCAGCGCGGGCGACGGGCGATAGCTGAGGGTGAGCAGCGCGCGCGTAACCAGTTCGTCACTGCGCACGCCAAACTCGATCTGGCTGCTCGGTTCGGTACCGCGCAGCGTCATGCTGCCCGGCGGCGGCGCGACCTGATTAAACACCAGCTGGCTGTCACGCAGCGGCGCATTGGCCTGTGCCACGTCATCTACCACGGGCAGCGCGGCGCGGGATGCATCAGGCGTCGCGGCCTGAGCGCACAGGGCGGCGCTTAGCAGCAGGGCGGTGAGGCTCGCTAATTTTTTCATCATGGTCATATCATCAACGTAAAGTGAAATCGGTTGTGACCGCCGCAGCCGGACGGCCAATCCTGTGCGGCAGCAGCGTGGCAAACCAGCTCAACAGCGTGGTCAACCCACGGAATAGGCGGCGCAGCGGGGCGGGGCCGTACTCCGCTAACCGCAGATAGCCTTTAAAACCTAACAGCATAATATCGGCCAGACTCTGCACCGGTTTGTCCTCCGGGAAGCCGTCCTGCCACAGCGCCCAGGTATCGGCGCGGGCGAAGGTGCATTGAATGAATTCGATGTGTTGACGGGTGGAAAGCTGATGCAGGCGAATCCCGGCGCGGCGGCCAAATACGCGCTGCACCTGACACGGGAAGCTGAACTCCTGCTGGCCACGCCGCAGCAGCAGCCAAACCGTCTCATCCTCGACCAGCGCATCGGCTTCGCGCAGCTCAACGCCAACGCCGCCGTCGGAGTAGTCACGCAGTGTGCACGGCACCATGTGGCCATCCTTGCGAGCGATGGAGGCGGGCATGGCGATCTCCACGCGGTGCGCTTCGCGAATCTGGCGCGCTTCCACCGACACTGCAACTGCGCCGCCGAGGATAATCATGTTGTACAGCACCCAAATCAGGCTGACCCACAGGGTGAGTATTTCATTGGCCGGGCCGTAGGCCATGCGCCAGAACGCCATCCCGATGCCCGCGATATTCAGCAGCACCAGCATCATATAGGGCTTGGTGATCACCCAATCGAGATGCTGTTCCGCCACCAAACCGCCTTTGGCGGTCACGTTGAACTTGCCCTTATGCGGGTTGAACAGCGCCACGGTGGTCGGGCGCGCGATGTACCACGCCAGCACGGTTTCATACACTTCGCTCCAGAACGAATGGCGCCAGCGCCCCTGAATACGCGAGTTGGTTAAGCTGGTGTGCACCATGTGCGGCAGCACGTAAATGGCAATCGCCAGCGCGGGCGCATAGATGATGTAAGCGTGACACAGCAGAAACGCCAGCGGTGCCAGCAGGAAAATCAGCCGGGGAATGCCCGAGAGAAAGTGCAGCATGGCGTTGGCGTAGCACAAGCGCTGCACCAGCTTCAGGCCTCTACCCAACAGCGGATTATCCAGGCGGAAAATCTGCACCATGCCGCGCGCCCAGCGAATGCGCTGGCCGATGTGCGCCGACAAGCTTTCAGTCGCCAAACCGGCGGCTTGCGGAATACGGATGTACGCCGAGGTGAAGCCCTGGCGATGCAGGCGCAACGACGTGTGCGCATCCTCGGTCACGGTCTCTACCGCGATGCCGCCAATCTGATCCAGCGCCGTGCGCCGCAGCACCGCGCAGGAACCGCAGAAGAAGGCCGCATCCCAGGTATCGTTGCCGTCCTGCACCAAACCGTAGAACAGCGAACCTTCGTTAGGCGTTTGGCGGAAGCGGCCCAGGTTGCGCTCAAACGGATCCGGTGAGAAGAAGTGGTGCGGCGTTTGCAGCATTGCCAGCCGCTGATCCTTCAGGAACCAGCCCATTGTCAGCTGCAGGAAGGAGCGCGTCGGCACGTGGTCGCAGTCAAAAATCGCTACGTAATCGCTGCGGCAGGCCACTTTCAGCGCATGATTGATGTTGCCTGCTTTGGCATGTTCGTGGGTAGAACGCACCACATAATTGATCCCCACGCTGCTGGCGAATTCGCGAAACTCCTCGCGCGTGCCGTCATCAAGCAGGTAGATGTTGAGTTTGTCTTGCGGCCAATCAATGCCCATCGCGGCATAAATCGTCGGCTTCACCACGCTCAGCGGCTCGTTGTAGGTGGGCACCAGAATATCCACGCTCGGCCACGTGGCGATCTCCGGCGGCATAGACACCGGCTGGCGATTGAGCGGCCACAGGGTTTGGAAATAGCCCAGCACCAGCACCGCCCATGAATAGGTCTCTGCGCCAATCAGCAGCAGGCCGAAAAGTAAACTTAGCGGATCGTCCCAGTTCAGGGTTTCGGTGTAGCGCCACCACAAATAGCGGCAGGAAATGGTCAGCGACAGCACAATCAGCATGATAGTCGCGAGGCGGCCCGGCACGCGGCGCACCAGCATCGCCACTCCCCACAGCAGCAACACGAACACCAACTGCGTGGTGATGCCAAACGGCTGCGAGGTGCACAGCAGCGCCAGCAAACCGGCGACGATCCCCGCCACAATAAACAGCCCCTGACGCAGGCGCGGCGGCAGCGCCTGCAGCCGTTGCTCGCTGCGTTGCTGCAGGCGGGTTTTGCTCAGGCGCGTCGGGATCGCGCCCAGCCAGTGATACAGCTGCTGACGCCAGCGAAACAGCGGGCCAAACGCGTTGAAGCGCTGGCGGTTATCCAACGGCAGCACCAGCAGCAGCCACAGGCTTTGCAGCGCATAGCGCAGAATATCCAACGGGCGCGGGCGCAGCGGCGAGATGTGCGGATAGTAATGCTGGCGCTGCTGCCTGATGCGCTGCCAGCCGGGCGCTTCGAAACGCAGCAGCGACCAGCCCAGCACGCACCACAGCAGATGCAGCGCGGTGGTGAGTCGCCCCGCACCGTGCTGGCGGGCCACCTGCGCACGGCGTTGTAACGCCTGCCACGCTTGCGGCACCAGCAGCCAGCGCAGCGGATTCACGCCGTACCGCCGGCAACATTCAGCAGCAGCCAATTGGCGAGCGTGTTGATCTCTTCGCTTGCCAGCGCATGTGGGCGATATTCGCCGACCGGCTGCTTCATCATCAACGCTTCCGCCAGGGCTTCATCGCGATGAATCACCTGCGGAATCAGGTTGTTCAGCGCGCTGATCCACAGCTGATGCAGATCCTGTTGCAGCTGGCTATTGGCGTTGAACTGGTTGATCAAAAACAGCGTGTGCGGCGAAAAGCGGGTGTGATGCAGACGCAAGTGGCAGTTGGCATCCAGCGTGAGGATGTGCAGTAAACGATCGGCGTGAAGGGCGAGCGATCGCTGCCACGGCAGCAGATCCGCCGGAAGGTCGAGAATAATCCAATCGTACTGTGATTTCAGGGCCGGTAAAGCGTGCAGCAGCGGGGCAGCAAAATCATCGTCCGCGTGCTGCACAGCGCGGGCTTGTGCGGCGCTGAGGGTGCCAAACGGCAAAAAATCCAGCCCCGCTTGATAGCGCAGCGCGCTGTGCTGCCACGGCTGCTGCTGTTGCAGCGCCAGCGCCCAGCCTTGTGGGTTATCAAGCGGCATATTGAAATGCGCTGCCAGTTGATTTACCGGAGAAAAATCGATCGTTAATACCGATGATTGCAGCGCATTCAGCGCCCAGCCCAGCGCTGCGCTTAACGACGTTGCGCCGCCGCCGCCGCGCAGCCCCTGTAAGGCAATTATCGGCATTCGCGCTCCGGTTGCTGAGCGGCGGATAATTCACGCAGCAGCGGCCAGCGCGCCATGATGTTATTCAGGCGAGTTTCGCGCGCAATATCGCGATAGTGAAAAGCATTGAGGGAAAACGCAGCGCTCAATACATTGATGTCATCTTGATCTTCGCGGGTCGCAGCGATCAAAGAAAAGGCATTTTCTGTTTTCATGACTTTTGCCACTCAAAAACAACGGATGAATTGTGATTCTATTTTTTGGTAAAGTCGCAACCCGGTGTCCAGGCAATATTATCCTGATAACAACGTCATTTGCGTTAGGGCGCATTTTCTTATTTCAGCAGTTTCAATCGTCGCCGTCTAGATTAAACTAGCCCAGATGCGACAGAACGTGAATCATATATGAAAAATCATTTTGCGCTTGGCCTGCGGCAGGTTCAGCAGGAATTAAATCGTCTGCAAACGCCAGGCATTTACTGGATCACCAGTCAGCGTCCTGAAGACGCGCGAACGCTGCTGCGCCAGGTGATGAGCTGCCAGGCTGCCGCTACGCTGGTCAGCGCCGATGAGAAACCGCTGATGCTGCTAACGCCCGATCCCAGCGGCGGCCCGGCGCGTGTGCCGTTATTTTCGCTGCCCGCAAATAAACGCAGTTTACAGCGGTTAGAGAGTGATTTTGCGCGGGTGTTGAATAATCGCAGCGGCCTGGTGCTGTTTTATAGCAACGCTACGCTCTGGCGTAAATTAACCGCAGACGAATTGACGATTTGGCTGAAAGGCATGCGCCGCTTATTGCAGAAAAAAAATATCACGCTGTTGATGATAACCTCGGGATCGTCAATTATTCACTTGCGAAATAATCTCCAGGCTTATTTTCGTCAGCTTGATGGTGTCGCCCATTTAGATTTTCAGCAGGATAGTTGGCAATATCGAATTAACTGGTGGTATTCCGCCGATAAATTGTTAGCGGACCGCGCTATTCGCTTAGATTGCGTGGAACAGCAATTTATTGCCGCCAGTGAAACCGAGCACACTCTCCCGCTAAGCTTAAACGACGAAAATCACTTTCTGGCGCAGGCGGGCGTGCTGGAAGGCGCGCCGCCGCTCTCGGCGCAGTGGCAGCTGTTCGACGACAATGAAAGCGTGTTTGCCCGCGCGCAGCAGGCCAATGCGGCAACGGTCATCTTTAGCCTGGCCCATAATCAAGACATTAATACGCTAGCGAAGATGGTCCATAGTTTGCGTCGTTCGCGCGGTAGCGCCTTGAAAGTGGTGGTACGTGAAATGAGCGCCAGCTTGCGCTATAGCGACGAGCGCCTGCTGCTGGCCTGTGGCGTCACGGCGATTGTGCCGACAGCGGCCAGTTTGTCGCGTTTTCTGACCACGCTGGAAGGCATTCAGGGGCAGCAGTTTTCGCGCCATGTGCCCGCCAATCTCGATGCGTTGATGCAGGCGCTACAACCCTTGCAGCAGAAAGGCTATCTGCCGCGCGAGGCGTTTTGCGCGGCGGTGCAGCAGCTGATGAGCAATACGCTGCTGCCGGAAAATGATAAAGGGTTGATGGTCGCGCTGCGGCCGGTGCCGCAACTCAAGCCGGAACAGATACTCACGCTGTGCAAGCCGCGCCGTTTTGGCGATTTGGTGACGGTGATTAATCATCGCCTCTATCTTTTTCTCTCCTCTTGCCGCTTCAACGATTTGGACATAGCGCTTAAATCGATCTTCTCGCTGCCGCACGACGAGCTGTTCAGCAACCGCATGGTGTGGTTTGAGGACAACCAAATTCTTTCCGAGGCGCACAATATTCGCCAACTGACGCCGCCGGTGCAGCGTGATAGCCGCACCGAAGCCGCCGCCGTCGCGCCGGGGCCTGCCGCCCACGCGCCCGCACGTGGCGCCCAAACGCCGCAGCCGATTACGCTCAACCTCGATGGAGCAGGCCGCCGATGACACTGATGGATTGGGTGCAGGTGGCCATCCTGCTGTTACTGATTTTACTGCTGCTGAAATCGCTGCTGACGCGCAGGCTACCGCGTCGCAGCGGCTGGCTGCTGCGTTTGCTGCCCGCGCGCGCCTTGAAATCGGAAGGGCAGTGGCAACGCAAATCGCCTAAAACGCATAAAATGGATAAACATGAATAACAGATTCACGTGGCGCGGCCTCGGCGGCTGGAACTTCTATTTCCTGCTCAAATTTGCCCTGCTGTGGTACGGCTATCTCAATTTCCATGCGCTCAGCAACCTGGTGTTTTTGGCGTGGCTGCTGTTTCCGCTGCCGTCATCGCGGTTACATCGCTGGCGTCACGGGATATCGCTGCCGCTGGGCGTTGCGCTGTTCTGGCACGATACGTGGCTGCCGGGCCTCAATTCGCTGCTCAGCCAGGGCAGCCAGCTGGCGGGTTTCTCGGCGAGTTACCTGCTGGATCTGCTGGAGCGCTTTATCAACTGGGAGATGATCGGCGCGGGCTTTGTGCTGCTGGTGCTGTATCTGTTTATCGCGCAGTGGCTGCGCATCACCGTGCTGGTATCACTGACGCTGATTTGGCTGAACCTGTTGACCCTTGCCGGACCGGCGATGAATCTGTTGCCGAACAGCGGCGCCACGCCTGCGGTGGCGGTGAACGCGCCCGCTGCCGCGCAACCGCCGCAGGGGCTGGATCAATCCGCGCCGCCCACCAGTGCCACTCTTACGGCGTGGCTCAATCGCTTTTATGACAGCGAACGCCAGCGCGTCACGCATTTCCCGGACGCGCTGCCCGCCGATGCGCAACCGTTCGATATTCTGGTTATCAACATCTGTTCGCTGTCGTGGTCGGATGTGGAGGTGGCGCAGCTGCGCAATCATCCGCTGTGGCAGCACTTCGATGTGGTGCTCAACAACTTCAATTCGGCGACCGGCTACAGCGGCCCGGCGGGCATTCGCCTGCTGCGCGCCAGCTGCGGTCAAACCTCGCATACCAACCTGTACAAAGCCACCGATCAGCGCTGCTATCTGTTTGATAATTTAGCGAAACTCGGCTTTAAACAGCAGCTGATGATGGATCACACCGGTGAGTTTGGTAACTATCTCAAAGAGCTGCGTGAAGAGGGAAATCTGCAGGCGCCGCTGATGTCGCAAGCGAGCATCGCGCCGGAGCTGACGTCGTTTGATGGCTCGCCGGTATTCAACGATGGGCAGCTGATGCAGCGCTGGCTCGACGACCGCAATAAAAGCAGCGAGGCACGCAGCGCCACCTTCTACAACCTGATTCCGCTGCACGACGGCACGCGCGAGTTAGGCAGCACCCGCAGCGCCGATTGGCAGCCGCGCGCCAAGGTGTTGTTTGATCAGCTGGATACTTTCCTGACCAACCTGGAGAAATCCGGGCGGCGCGTCATGGTGTTGATGGTGCCGGAGCACGGCGCGGCGCTGCAGGGCGACAAGATGCAGATGTCTGGCCTGCGCGACATTCCCAGCCCGAGCATCACGCATGTGCCGGTGGGGATCAAATTGGTGGGTATGCAAGCACCGCATCAGGGCGCGCCGCAGAGCGTGGACACGCCCACCAGTTTGCTGGCGATTTCGGAACTGGTGTCGCGCATGGTGGATGGGCACATCTTCACCGCGCCAACCGTGAATCTGGCCACCCTGACTGACGATCTGCCGCAAACACCGGTGGTGTCGGAGAACGATAATGCGGTGGTGATGATGTATCAGGGTAAACCCTGGATTCGCCTGAACGGCGGCGATTGGGTGGCGTATCCGCAATAAGCGGCGGTCGACGCCTTTGTCGACCGCTTCACATTTTAGCGATAAAGGTGATGATTGCGGGCTGCATTATTCTGAAACGCCGCGCAAATTACCGCGCCGGGCCAATTTTCACCTTTATCCCGGCGAAAAACCGCCCTGAACTGGGATATACTCGCAGCGCATTTCATCTACTAATACGGCTTTACTAGCCCGGAGAAATTTTGTTGCGCGTCAGTCGTTCCCTAACGATCAAGCAGATGGCGACGGTTTCCGCCGTAGCGATGGTAACCATCAGCATTTTTATCGTCATCCAGCTCTTTCACTTTGTGCAGCAGCGCAGAGTTGACTACGCCCAGCAGATGGAAAATGTGGCGCACACCGTACGGCAGCCGCTCTCCGACGCCGTTCTGAAAGCCGATATTCCGCAAGCTGAACGCATTCTCAACACGCTGAAGCCCGCCGGCATTTTGTCGCGTGCCGATGTGGTGCTGCCGAATGCTTTCCAGGCGCTGCACGCTGACTTCGCGCCGGAAAAACCGGTTCCGCGCTGGATCGCCCGCTTGTTCGAGCTGCCGGTGCAAATTACGCTGCCGCTCTATTCGGTGGAGCGTGCCGGGCTGCCGAAGCCGATTGCGTATCTGGTGTTACAGGCCGATTCGTCGCGCGTATATCAGTTCTTGCTCAGCACCTTGTCCACCATGATCACCACTTATCTGCTGCTGGCGCTGATACTGTCAATCGCCATCAGCTGGTGCATCAACCGCTTGATTATTCATCCGCTGCGTGACATCTCACGCGATTTGCAGGAGCTGCCGCCGCAGGCGATTCTCACGCACAAGCTGCCGCTGCCGCACAATCACCGCGACGATGAAATCGGCATGATGATTCGCAGCTACAACCGTAATCAGCAGGTGCTGGAATCCATACACGATGAAATGAGCCGCATGACCACCCATTTCGCCGTGACCGATCTGCCTAACCGGGCGCTATTCCTCGCGCTGCTTGAGCAGCACACGCATCTGCATCATGGTCGCCAATCCTGGGGCTTGATGGTGATCCGCATCGAGACGTTGCAGGAAGCCAACGGCGTGCTGAGCGACGAACAGCGCGACACGCTGATGCTGACGCTGGTGGAGAAAATTCGCAGCACCGTGGACGATCACTCGCTGCTGGCGCAAACCGGGCCGAGCGATTTTGCCCTGTTGATGAAGCGTGCGCACAATCCGTTCCGCGCCATGCGTTTGGCGCGTAACCTGATGATTCGTATCAATCAGCCGGTGAACTTACAGCAGCTGCAGCTGCGTCCGAACGCCAGCATTGGTTTGGCGCTGCATGATGACAGCGCGGTATCGGCCAGCGAACAGCTGGATCGCGCTACGTCGGCGATGATGTCGGCGCGGCATCAAGGCAAAAACCAGATTCTGTTCTTTGATCCGGCGCTGACCGAGCGTGCGCAAAAGCGTTTAACGCAGGAGCACGACATCTTGCAAGGATTACAGGACGAGCAGTTTGCTCTCTATTTGCAGCCGCAAATCAATATGGAAACCGGCGAACTCGCCGGAGCCGAAGCGCTGCTGCGCATGCGCATGCCGGACGGCAGCTACGGCTTATCAGAAGAGTTCATCGCCAGCGCCGAAGAGATTGGTGTGATTTCGGCGATTGGCCGCTGGGTGTTTGAGGAAGCGTGCCGCATTATCGCGGGTTGGCAGCGGCTGGGCGTGAACATTCCGCTCAGCGTGAATATTTCGGCGGTGCAGCTGCGCGATGCCAGTATGGTCACGCATTTGCAGGGCTTGCTGGAGCGGCATCGTATTGCGCCGGGCAATTTTGTACTGGAAATCACGGAAACTGCGCAGATCGGCGATGTTGAACAGGCGATGGCGCTGCTGCGCTCCCTGCAACAAACCGGCGTGGCGGTGGCGCTGGATGATTTTGGCATGGGCTACTCTAACCTCAACTACCTGCATCAATTCAAATCGCTGCCGGTGAACAAACTCAAGATGGATCGCAGCTTCGTTGCGGCATTGCCGCATGACGACACCATGGTGCGCATCGTGGCAGCGATTGCCGATATCATTCATCTCGACGTAATTGCCGAAGGCGTGGAAACCGCAGAGCAGCGTGATTGGCTGCTTGAACGCGGAATAACCATAGGGCAGGGCTACTTATACGCCGAAGCGCTGCCGCTGATCGTCTTTAACCATCGCTGGCTTGATACATCCGTCAACCCTAAATAATCACCTTGGTTATTGATTTCCTTACTAAAAATGAACTGAAGCGCTTTGCTGAAGCGTTTCAGTTCATAGTTAGAGTTTTGTAACTTTTGTAAGGAATGGTAGGGGATACTAATCTTGTTAACAGGGTGTTACTTTCCTTGCCATCGGTAAGGTTTTACGCTGCTAAGCGGCTTGCCGCATGCGTTTATCCATAATAATGGCGGTGAATACCGTCACACTGGACACCTGTTATGAAACTGTTCAAAAGCCTCTACTTTCAGGTCATCGTTGCGATCGCCATCGGCGTGCTGCTGGGCCACTACTATCCTGAGCTAGGCGCGCAGATGAAGCCGCTCGGTGATGGTTTCGTTAAGCTGATCAAGATGATCATCGCTCCCGTGATTTTCTGTACGGTAGTGACCGGCATTGCCGGCATGGAAAGCATGAAAGCCGTTGGACGTACTGGCGCGGTAGCGCTGCTCTACTTTGAAGTGGTCAGCACCATCGCGCTGATTATCGGCCTTGTGGTTGTCAACGTGGTGCAACCTGGCGCGGGAATGAACGTTGATCCGGCGTCACTGGATGCCAAAGCCGTTGCGGTTTATGCCCAGCAGGCGGAGCAGCAAGGCGTGGTCGCCTTCCTGTTGGATGTGATTCCTAATAGCGTGATTGGCGCCTTTGCCAGCGGCAACATTCTGCAAGTGCTGCTGTTCGCGATTCTGTTCGGCTTTGCGCTGCATCGCCTTGGAAGCGCGGGCACCGTGATGTTTAACGTCATTGAAAGCTTCTCAAAAGTGATCTTCGGCGTGATCAACATGATTATGCGCCTTGCACCGATTGGTGCCTTCGGTGCCATGGCCTTCACCATCGGTAAATATGGCGTCGGTTCGCTGGTGCAGTTGGGGCAGCTGATTATCTGCTTCTACATCACCTGCGTGCTGTTCGTGGTGATTGTGCTGGGCTTGATTGCACGCTGGGCCGGCTTCAGCATCTTCAAGTTCGTGGCGTACATCAAAGAAGAGCTGCTGATCGTGTTGGGCACCTCGTCTTCGGAATCTGCACTGCCACGCATGCTGGATAAGATGGAGAAGCTGGGCTGTAAGAAGTCGGTGGTGGGGTTAGTGATTCCAACCGGCTACTCGTTTAACCTCGATGGCACCTCAATATATCTGACGATGGCGGCGGTGTTTATCGCGCAGGCCACCAATGCACATATGGATGTGTTCCATCAAATCACGCTGTTAGTGGTGCTGCTGCTCTCCTCAAAAGGGGCCGCAGGCGTGACCGGCAGTGGCTTTATCGTGTTGGCAGCCACGCTCTCTGCGGTGGGACATCTGCCGGTGGCCGGTTTGGCGTTGATTCTCGGTATTGACCGCTTTATGTCCGAAGCGCGTGCGCTGACTAACCTTGTCGGTAACGGCGTGGCGACGGTCGTTGTCGCGAAGTGGGTTGGCCAGCTGGACGAGAAACAGCTGCATGACACGCTTTCTGCTGCGAAAAAGGTTAATAACGCGCCAGAAACCACGGTGTAAAAGCCTATTTGCGTTAATTTGCCGAGAAATGCCCGCTGTCGCTTGCCCTGACAGCGGGCATTTGCATAATAAACCCCATTGATTTTTTTCCTGATTTTTTGCCTCGTTGCGCGACATCCTGACCTTCTCGTGGTCAAAGAGTCTGTTATTCAATAAACGCGGCGGCGAATGCCATGTCGGCTACCACAGAAGTGGCCGCGTATGCCGCGCTAACGAGCGTTGATCTGTTTGAGTAGGGGTTCACATGCAGGGCACCAGAATTCGGCTTTTGGTTGGCGGATTGCTCCTGGCAGCATCCGGCTTCGGCGCACAGGCCGAGACACTCCAGCCCGATCCGGCGTGGCAGGAAGGTAAGCTGGACAACGGTTTTAGCTGGCAACTTTTGACCACGCCACAACGTCCCAGCGATCGGATCGAGCTGCGTTTAATTGTTAACACCGGTTCGCTGGTGGAGAGCGCGCAGCAAACCGGCTTCAGCCATCTTTTACCGCGTTTAGCGATGGTGCATAACGCCGCGCTGGACACCAATCAGCAACGCGCGCTGTGGCAGCAAGCGATGGATCCGCAACGTCCGCTGCCGCCCGCCATCTCGTCATACGATTACACCCAATACAACCTGAGTTTGCCGAATAACCGCCCGGAGCTGCTGAAGGAAGCGCTTAACTGGCTGGCGGCGACCGCAGGCAACATGTCGATCAATGAGCAGGTGATCTCCACTGCGCTCACCGCCACCGATCCGATTGCGACCTGGCCACCCAACACGCAGGACGTGTGGTGGCGCTATCGCCTGAAAGGTTCGGCGATGCTGGCGCACGATCCGGGCGAGCAGCCGCGCGCGCCGGTGGATATCGCGCAGCTGAATGATTTTTATCAGCAGTGGTACACGCCGGATGGCATGACGCTATATGTGGTAGGCAATGTTGATAGCCGCAGCATGGCGGAGCAGATCAACAAAGCCTTCGCGCCGCTAAAAGGTAAACGCGCCGCACCGGCGGCCATTCCTACGCTGTCGCCGCTGCCGCATCAGGCGGTGAATCTGGTGAATGGCAATATGAATCAGGATCGTTTGTCGTTGGTATGGGACGGCGCCTGGCAGCCGATTCGTGATTCGCAAAATTTGCAGCGCTATTGGCTGAGCGATTTAGCGCGTGAAGCGCTGTTCTGGCATGTGCAGCGCGCGTTGGCCGACAGCAAAGCGCAAAACGTGCAGGTTGGTTTTGACTGCCGCGTGCTGTATCAGCGGGCGCAGTGCTCCATCAACATGGACAGCCCGAACGCGTCGCTGACGCAGAATATGAATCAAGTGGCGAAAGAGCTGTCGACGGTGCGCGATAAAGGTCTGCCGCAGGATGAGTTTGATGCGCTGATGGCGCAGAAGCTGCTGGAGCTGAACAAGCTGTTTGCTACCTATGCGCGTACCGATACCGATATTTTAATGGGGCAGCGTTTGCGCTCGCAGCAGAATGCGGTAGTGGATATTGCCCCGGAGCAGTATCAGAAACTGCGTCAAACGTTCCTGGGCGAATTGACGCGTGACCAGCTCAATCAGGAACTGCGCCAGCAGCTCACGCAGGAGCTGACGATGGTACTGATTCAGCCGCAGGGCGAAGCCGAAACCAACGTCAAGCAGTTGCAGGAGAGCTGGGACAAAGTAATGGTGGTGCCTGAAGCATCAGCCGCACCGGCCGCGCCAGACGATGCGAAGACAGAAACCAATGGCAGCGCCAATGCGCCGGAGCAAACGCCACCAACGTCATAATGGCGAGGTGTTACAGCCTCCTCGTGTAATCCCCCAATAATTCGCTCTCCAGCAGGGCGGCAAGTGTGTGAATCCCCAAGAGCTTACGTAAGTAAGTGACTGGGGTGAGCCCACGCAGCCAACGCCGCTGGAGAGTGGAGTATGACGGGGATTATTTGGCACGCAGCCATTCGGTGACGAGCATCGGCCAGCTGGCGAGCGGCAGATCCGCCACGCCGCGAATACCAAATCCATGTCCGCCTTTCTGATAGAAGTGAATCTCTACCGGCACCTTGTGCTCACGCAGCGCGCTGAAAAACACCATGCTGTTGTTCACCGAAACGGATTCGTCATCCGAGGCGTGAATCAGCAGGGTCGGCGGCGTTTGCGCATGCACGCGCGTTTCCAGCGAATAGGCATCAATCATTTTTTGATCCGGCCACGCGCCGAGTAAGCGGGTGCGTGAACTTTCATGCGCCAGGCCGTCGCGCATGCTGATTACCGGATAGAGCAGTACCATGGCATCCGGGCGCGGCGAGAAGCTGTCTGCCTGATCCTGCACCGGATAGAGTTTTTCACCAAAGCGCGTACCGAGGCTCGCCGCCACATGTCCGCCCGCAGAGAAGCCCATCATCACCACATATTTACCGTTCATGCCGCGCTGCGCGCGCTCACGCAGCACGCGCACCGCACGCTGCGCATCGGCCAGCGGCGCGTCCGGGCCTTCGTGGTGGCCGTCGTACGGCAAACGGTAGGTCATCACCGCCAGGGTGTAGCCCATTGAGGTGAAGAAGGTCGCCAGCGCGCTGCCTTCGCGGTCAATCAGGACGCGCTGATAACCGCCGCCGGGCGCGACCAGCAGCGTGATACCGTTGGACGTTTCGGGATGCCAAATCGCCATTTCCGGGCAGCGCACGCCGGTCGCGGCGCGATCGTAAGGCTCATACTCTTTAGCGAGATCGACGATCTGCGGCTGCGCGCGTGAATCGCTGGCGCCGGGAGCATCGCCGTGCGGCCAAATATTGATGATTTCTGTGTGCATAAATTACGTCCTGAGCGAGTCATGTTTTCGTTATTTTTGTTCGCGGCCGAGGAAACAGCGTCCTGCTGTTATTGATTAAAAGATGGTCTCTTTTGACGTTGACGTCCACCCGAAAAGCGCGAGTATCAGCAGTTTCGGACTATGCCTAGCGGCCCGTTTTATTGCCATAACGCATTGAATTTAAAATAATCAGGTAAGAAAGATTGAAGTGCGGTGCGTGGGTAAGCGACACGCCGACATGGCTGGCGCTGTTAGCGGAAATTGGCAGGGAAAAATGTGGAGATAAAGCAAATTAGCACGCGCATCCCGTTAATAAGGGTGATGCATTTTCGTTGGGTGCCGCAGCGATTGCGCACCCAACGAAACGGTAACCTGTCAATCAGGCTGGCATCGCGCTGCGAGGAATAATTGCCCCACGATGCTGGATCACGGTGCTGGCGGTTAAATGGCCGCGCGCGGCGGCATCGGTGGCGCTGCCGCCCGCTAAACGCACCGCCAGATACCCGGCGCTGAACGAATCGCCTGCTGCGGTGGTATCAATGATTTTCTCTTTCGCCAGCGCGATCGCCGCGACGTCGAGCAGCGGCTCATCGCCAATCGCCACAAGACAGGACTCGGCACCGCGCTTAATGGCAATTTCCTGCACGCCCGCGCCACGCGTGCGCGCAATCACCGCGTCCAGCGGCTGTTCGCCCCACAGCAAATGTTCGTCGTCGAGCGTCAAGAAAGCGATATCGGTGTGCTGCAGCATCTCGGCATACGCCTGCTGCGCGCTGGCCCGATCGGCCCACAGGCGCGGACGGTAGTTGTTATCGAAGATCACTTTTCCGCCGTTGTGGCGACAGGCGCTGAGCAACGTCATCAGCTTTTCGCGGCTGGCGGCGGGCAGAATCGCCAGGCTGATGCCGCTTAAGTAGAGATAATCGTAGTGCGCCAGCTGCTGGCAGATCGCTTCGGATTCGGCGCTGTCGAGCCAGAAACGCGCTGCCGCATCGTTGCGCCAGTACCAGAAAGTACGCTCGCCGTGCCGATCGGTTTCGATGAAATAGAGGCCTGGCATTTTATTGTCGAGACGTTGAATCCATTGCGTGTGGACGTTTTCCTGCTGCCAGGCAGCAATCATCTGGTCGCTAAAACTGTCGGTGCCGAGCGCAGTGACGTAATCCACGCGCAGCTGCGTGCTGGCGGACTGGCGTGCCAGATAGACCGCAGTATTCAGCGTGTCACCGCCAAAGCCACGTTTAATGTTGTCACCTTTTTCGGACAGTTCAATCATGCATTCGCCAATGATGGCGATGTTCTTTTGCGTCATGGTCTTTGGCCTGTAGTGAATTCTGCCTGTAGTCTCGCGTCTGGTATGGCAGTCGTCAATGGTTTTTAAAACGATGTTTTAATTTAGCTTAAGGTGATATAGCCGCCATTTTGGGGTGATTTGGCCGCCAAAGCGCGGTGTGTTTTGCCGATTAGCCGTGAAGCACGCTGTTACACTCAACGGCGCTTATCCTTCCCGCGAGAGATAAAGTTATCCAGGTGAGAGCCGATACTTGCCGCTGAGATGCTATTTACAGGCACTTAAGACCAACCAGGAAAAAATCATGGTGATGAAGAATTTGAGTCATCGGCTGCCTTTTTCAATTGAACTGGAGCAACAACCGGAAACGCGTCTTTTCTGGCAGCAGTGCCAACGATTCTACACTTTCCAACCGATCTACCAGGTCTCCGGCCGCTTGTTGGCTATTGAACTCCTGACGGCGGTGACTCATCCCGCCGCGCCAGAAAAAAGGCTGTCGCCTGAAGACTATTTTGATGCGCTGACTATCGCGCAACGGCTGGATGTCGTCCAGGAACAGTTAGAACTGCTTTTACAATGGTCACAATTTTTCATCCAGCGTCAGCTGGTGGCGTCGGTGAACATTGACGGTCCGACCTTGATGCAGATCCAACAGCATGTGCCCATTCGTATGCTGATTACGCAATTGCCGTGGGTGCGCTTCGAGTTGACAGAGCATCACGCGCTGCCACAGGAAGAGATGGTGGCGAAGATGCCCGAACTCGGCCCGCTGTGGCTGGACGACTTTGGTTCCGGCATGGCGAACTTCTCGGCGCTAACCGAACTGCGCTACGACTACATCAAGCTATCGCGCGAGCTGTTTATGCTGCTGCGTGCCACGGATGAAGGTCGCTCGATGTTTTCGATGCTGCTGGCGTTGATCAACCGTTACTGCAACGGCGTGATTGTTGAAGGCGTGGAAACGGAAGAGGAGTGGCTGCAGGTGCGCAACTCGCCAGCAATGGCGGCGCAAGGCTATTTCTTCTCGCGTCCGGTGCCGTTTAGTCAGCTGGAAAACATGGCGCTTCAGCTTCCCTGATCCCGTTCCGCAACGTCTCGTCTATCTTTAGGAGACGTGGAAGGGCAAGGAGGAAGCAAAAATGTCACGTCCAGGCAAAGTCTTAAGCTGGGTGTTCGGAATTATCGTGTTGCTGGTTGTGGTGATCGTGGTGATCATCGCCACCTTTGACTGGAACCGCCTGAAACCAACGATTAACCAAAAAGTTTCGGCTGAACTGCATCGACCTTTCGCCATTCGCGGCGATCTTGGCGTGGCGTGGGTGCGCAATCGCGATGAACCCGGCTGGCGCAGCTGGGTGCCGTGGCCGCACATTCATGCTGATGATGTGATGCTGGGCAATCCCCCCGCCATTCCTGATGTAACCATGGTGCATTTGCAGCGCGTGGAGGCGACGATTGCGCCGCTGGCGCTGCTTGGTCATGAGATTTACCTGCCGTGGATCAAGCTCCAGCAGCCGGATGCGCGGCTGGTGCAAACCGCAGACAAAAAGAATAACTGGACGTTCGACATCGGCAGCGAGGAGAGCGCTGACGCCAACGCCGCGCCTTCTGCGTGGTCATTCCGCCTCGACAACATTCTGTTTGATCAAGGGCAAGTACGCTATCGCGATGCCATCAACAAAGCCGACGTCACGGTAATCATTAATCCGCTGGGCAAACCGGTGCCGTATGCGCAAGTGGCGGGTGGCAACGATCGGCAGACAGGCGCAGGTGATTTTGTCTTTGGCTGGCAGGCGAACGGCAGCTACAACCAGCAAAAACTCACGGGCGAGGGCAAAATCGGCGGCATGCTGTCGCTGCGCAGCAAAACTACGCCGTTCCCGCTGCAAGCGGATGTACGCAACGGCAGCACGCGCGTGCGTGTGGATGGCACGCTGCAAGATCCCCTCAACCTCGGCGGTCTGGATGTGCGTTTGCGCTTCTCTGGCGACACGCTGGCGAATCTGTACGGCTTAACCGGCGTGTTACTGCCGGATACGCCGCCGTATGAAACCGATGGTCATTTGATCGCGCGCTTCAATGACGAAAAAGGGCCGCTGTTCCGCTACGAGAAATTTAACGGCCACATTGGCGACAGCGATATTCACGGCTCGCTCAGTTATCACCAAATCAAACCGCGCCCAACCTTAACCGGCGAACTGACCTCGAACCAGCTGCGGATGGCCGATTTGGGGCCGCTGATTGGCGTGGATTCCGGCAAGGGCAGCGAGAAAACGCAGCAGGCGAAAGCGCAGCGCGGCGAGGCGGCTTCTCAGCCCGCCGATCGAGTGTTGCCGCATGACAAATTCGATACCAAAAACTGGGATGTGATGGATGCTGACGTCAAGTTCAGCGGCAAGCGCATTGAACACAGCAGCAAGCTGCCGCTCAGCGATCTTTATACCCATCTGCAGTTGAAAAACGGCGATCTGCTGCTCGACCCGCTGCGCTTTGGCATGGCGGGCGGCAGCATCAATTCCACCATCCGGCTGGAGGGCGATCGCACGCCGATGCGCGGTCGCGCTGATTTACATGCGCGTAAGCTGCGATTACGTCAGCTGTTCCCGGATGTGACCGCGATGCAGAACAGCTTAGGGCAGCTCAACGGCGATGCGACCTTAAGCGGCAGCGGCAACTCGGTGGCGGATCTGCTCGGCACCAGTAACGGCGAACTGAAGCTGTTAATGAACGATGGATTGATCAGCCGCAGCCTGATGGAGATCGCCGGGCTGAACGTGGGCAACTATGTGGTGGGCAAGCTGTTTGGTGATGATGAAGTGCAAATTAACTGTGCCGCCACTGACTTGCAGATTCGTCAGGGTTTGGCGACGCCGAAACTGTTCTTGCTGGATACCGAGAACGCGGTGATTAACGTCACCGGCAGCGTCAATTTTGCCAATGAGCGGCTGGATCTGTCGATTAATCCTGACAGCAAAGGCATCCGCATCATCACGCTGCGTTCGCCGCTGTATGTGCGCGGCACCTTTAAAAATCCGGATGCGGGCGTCAAAGCCGGGCCGCTGATTGCACGCGGCGCCGCCGCGGTAGCGCTCGGTGCCGTAGTGGCGCCCGCGGCAGCGCTGCTGGCGCTGATTTCACCCAGTGAAACGGATGAAAATCAGTGCGGCAATGTGTTGCAGCAGATGAAGAAGCAGAAGTGATCAGTTACGCCACAGCACTTTAATGATGTGATAGCCGAAGGCGGTTTTCACCGGTCCGTAAGGTTGCAGCAGCGGACAGGAGAACACCGCCTTATCAAAGGCTGGCACCATTTGTCCTTTACGGAACTCCCCCAGATCGCCGCCGTTGCGGCCGGACGGGCAAGTGGAGTGTTTTTTTGCCAGCTGCTGGAAGTTCGCGCCTTTCTCCAACTGCGCCAGCAGGGATTTCGCCTGCGCCTCCTCTTTCACGAGGATGTGTAAAGCCGCCGCGGTTTTCGCCATGATCAAGTCTCAATGTGTATAATGTGCGGCGCATTATAGCCTAATGCTGGCTCGTTCTGCCGTTGGGTTGCCATGTATGACGGCCTGTTTTCCAGGTGCGCATAAATGCGCACCCTACGAATCGCCGCAGTATCGTGCTTCCCCCTTTCTTCTGGTTTAGCTAAGTGAAAATCCGTTATGCGTTTAAATCCCGGCCAACAACGTGCTGTCGAATTTGTCACCGGTCCTTGCCTGGTGCTGGCGGGTGCTGGCTCCGGTAAAACCCGCGTGATCACCAATAAAATTGCCCACCTGATTCGCGAATGCGGCTATCAGGCGCGCCACATCGCCGCCGTGACCTTTACCAACAAAGCCTCCCGCGAGATGAAAGAGCGTGTGGCGCAAACCTTGGGACGCAAAGAGGCGCGCGGACTGATGATTTCAACCTTCCACACCTTGGGTTTGGAGATCATCAAACGCGAATATAAAGCGCTCGGCATGAAAGCCAGTTTCTCGCTGTTCGACGATCAGGATCAGCTGGCGTTGTTGAAAGACTTAACGCAGCAGTGGCTGGAAGAAGATAAGACGCTGTTGCAGCAGCTGATTTCGACCATTTCAAACTGGAAGAACGATCTGGTCGATCCGCAAGGCGCGGCGGGTGTAGCCCGATCCGAACGCGATAAAATTTTTGCGCACTGCTACCAGCTGTACGATCAGCATCTCAAATCCTGCAACGTGCTGGATTTCGATGACTTAATCGCCTTGCCGACGCTGCTGCTGCAGCGCAATCAGGACGTGCGCGAGCGTTGGCAGCAGCGCATTCGTTATCTGCTGGTGGATGAATATCAGGATACCAACACCAGCCAATATGAGCTGGTAAAACTGCTGGTTGGCGCCCGGGCGCGCTTCACCGTGGTGGGCGATGACGATCAATCGATCTATTCCTGGCGTGGCGCGCGCCCGCAAAATCTGGTGCTGCTGCAAGAGGATTTTCCGGCGCTGGAAGTGGTGAAGCTGGAGCAGAACTATCGATCCACGCAGCGCATTTTGAAATCCGCCAATATTTTGATCGCCAATAATCCGCACGTGTTTGAGAAACGCCTGTTCTCGGAATTGGGCGAAGGCAGCGAGCTGAAAGTGCTGAGCGCCAACAATGAAGATCATGAGGCGGAACGCGTGGCGGGCGAGCTGATTGCTCATCACTTCATCAACAAAACTGACTACAAGGATTACGCGATTCTCTATCGCGGCAATCATCAGTCGCGCGTGTTTGAGAAGCAGCTGATGCAGAACCGCATTCCCTATCGCATATCCGGCGGCACTTCGTTCTTCTCACGTCCTGAAATCAAAGATTTGCTCGCCTATCTGCGCGTGCTCACCAATCAGGAAGATGACAGCGCGTTTTTACGCATCGTAAACACGCCGCGCCGGGAGATTGGGCCGGCAACGCTGCAAAAACTGGGCGAATGGGCCAACCTGCGCAATAAAAGTTTGTACCACGCCAGCTTCGATATGGGGTTGGAACAGACCTTGAGCGGGCGCGGCCTGGAGCATTTGCAGCGCTTTACCCATTGGCTAAACGAGATTGTGCAACTCACCGAGCGCGAGCCGATTAATGCGGTGCGCGATTTGATTCGCGGCATCGATTACGAAAGTTGGCTGTTTGAAACCTCGCCCAGCCCGAAAGCGGCTGAAATGCGCATGAAAAACGTCAACACGCTGTTTCAGTGGATGACGGAGATGCTGGAAGGCGATGAGCTGAATGAGCCGATGACGCTGGCGCAGGTAGTAACGCGCTTTACCCTGCGCGACATGATGGAACGCGGTGAAAGCGACGAGGAGCTGGATCAGGTGCAGCTGATGACGCTGCATGCGTCGAAGGGGCTGGAGTTCCCGTATGTCTATCTGGTGGGCATGGAAGAGGGCTTGTTGCCGCATCAGAGCAGCATTGATGAGAACAATATTGAGGAAGAGCGGCGTCTGGCCTACGTTGGCATCACGCGCGCGCAGAAAGAGCTGACGTTTACCTTGTGCCGCGAACGGCGGCAATATGGCGAACTGGTGCGCCCGGAACCGAGCCGCTTCCTGCTGGAGCTGCCGCAGGATGATTTGGCATGGGAACGTGAGAAAAAGGTGATCAGCCCCGAAGAGCGGGTGAAAACCGGGCAAACGCGCGTCGCTGGACTGCGCGCGATGCTGGAGAATGCGAAGAAAGGTTGATGTTTTCTGCTCAGTTCAGAACCCTGGCGAGCGCAGCGGAGGCAAGGCGAAGCGTTCACGGCAAAGCGGAGTTTACATGTCGTAAATGAGCATTTGACGTGAACGCTTCAACGCAGCATCAGCAAGCGGAGCAGGTTCGATCAGGCGATCGCTAATAACCAATGAACATACGACTGATAATGACTTTCTTGCTCTAACAATTCCGAGCGCAGCGGATGCGCTTCCCGCCAGCCTTCAGGCAAGGTCAAATGCAGCGCGTCATCATCCGCCTGCAAACGGACCGCCGGCAGCGTGTCATCGCGGCGGCGGCTTGAGAAAATAATCGCTAAACGCAGCAAACGACTCAAGCGCTCCGCCATGCGCGGCGGCACGGCGTTTTGCTGCGTCAGCATCGCCAAATCAATGCTGCCGCTTTGGTTTTGTAACAAGCAGGCCAGCATTTTTTTCTGCGCGGGCGTGAAACCCGGCAGATCGAGATGACGAATCAGGTAGGCGGCATGCTGCGGTGCCTGACGAAAATCAACGCTCAGGCCGATTTCGTGGATCGAACAGGCGCTGAGCAGTAAATCGCGACAGCGGTGATCCAGCTTCCAGCTGCTGCTTACCTGACGGAAGAAACTCTCCGCCAGCTGACGCACGCGGCTGGCTTGCTCCACGTCGATAGCGAAACGGCGCTGCACGTTTTGCAGCGTGCGGCTGCGAATATCTCGATCGATCGGCAGATGCAGCATGCCGTAGACCAAGCCTTCGCGCAGCGCGCCACCGGCCAGCGTCATGCTCTCAATGCTAAGTTCGTGGAAGATGGCGATCAGAATCGATAAGCCGCTGGGGAACACTAAGGCGCGCTCCAGCGTTAATCCTTCAATTTCCAGCTCTTCCAGCTTGCCGCATTGAATCGCGCGCTGTTTGAGCTGTTGCAGCTTGCTCAGCGTGATGCGCTCGTCCATGCCTTGCGCCACCATGATTTCCTGCAACGCCTGCACGGTACCGGAAGCGCCAACGCAAATCTGCCAGCCTTTCTCGCGCAGCGCGGCAGCCACAGGACGGATCATTTCGCGGGCGGCTACTTCGGCCTGCTCAAAGTTCTCTTTCGCCAGATGACGATCGCTGAAATAGCGCTCCAGCCAGGTAACGCAGCCCATCGACAAGCTACATAACGTGGTGGCATGCGAACCTTCGCCGGTCACCAATTCGGTGCTGCCGCCGCCGATATCAACCACTAAACGCCGATCGGAACCGCCGGTGGTATGCGCAACACCTTGATAAATGAGACGTGCTTCTTCTTCGCCGCTGATGACGTTCACCGGGCAGCCCAGAATATTTTCAGCTGTGACGAGAAAATCCTGCGCATTTTCTGCAATGCGCAGCGTGGCGGTTGCCACCACGCGGATTTGTTCGGGAGGAATATCTTGCAGCTGTTCAGAGAACAGCTTCAGGCACTGCCAGCCTCGCTGCATCGCCTCAACGGAGAGGTGACTGGCCTGATCGAGACCGGCTGCCAAGCGCACTTTGCGTTTGATACGCGCGACCGTCTGAATACTGCCAGACACCTCGCGCACCACCAACATATGAAAGCTGTTAGAACCTAAATCAATCGCAGCATAAAGTGACGATGCGCTTAGCATGTGGGCTTAACTCGAACGTTTACGGTTGCTATTGCGCGGCGGACCGCTGCGACGGTTGCTGTTGTTACCGCCGCGACGTGGGCCGCTGCCTGAACGGCTACGCTGTAGACGTTTTGGCGGTGGCAGTTCGCTCATCAACGCATCGCTGTTGTACTTGCTGACCGGAATGCCGTGGCCGATATACTCTTCGATTGCCGGCAGGTTCAACGCGTACTCTTCACACGCCAGGCTGATTGAGTGGCCGCTCGCGCCCGCGCGTCCAGTACGACCAATGCGGTGCACGTAGTCTTCACGATCGTCTGGCAAGTCGTAGTTGAAAACATGGGTAACCGCAGGAATGTGCAAACCACGCGCTGCAACGTCTGTGGCAACCAGGATATCAACATCACCTTTGGTGAAATCGTCGAGAATGCGCAGGCGTTTTTTCTGCGCCACGTCGCCGGTCAACAAACCGACGCGATGACCATCGGCAGCCAAATGGCCCCAAATATCTTCACAGCGATGTTTGGTGTTGGCGAAAATGATGGCGCGATCGGGCCACTCTTCTTCGACCAGCGTTTGCAGCAAGCGCATCTTCTCTTCATTAGAAGGGTAGAAAAGCTCTTCTTTAATGCGATGGCCGGTTTTCTGCTCTGGCTCAACTTCCACGTATTCGGCATTGTTCATGTGCTCGAACGCCAACTCACGTACGCGGTAAGACAAAGTCGCCGAAAACAGCATGCTCAGGCGTTGGGTGGCCGGCGGCATGCGGCGGAACAGCCAACGAATGTCTTTAATAAAGCCGAGATCGAACATGCGATCGGCTTCATCGAGAACCACAACCTGAATGGCGCCCAGGTTGACGTGATTTTGTTTGGCATAGTCGATTAAGCGTCCGGTGGTACCCACCAGAATATCGACGCCATCTGCCAACACTTTTAACTGTTTATCGTAGCCGTCGCCGCCATACGCCAGACCTAACTTCAAGCCGGTAGATTGCGCCAGCGGTTCGGCGTCGGCATGAATTTGTACGGCGAGCTCACGCGTCGGAGCCATGATCAGCGCACGAGGCTGATTTATCTGGCGTCCTTCAGCGGCAGGATGAGAAAGAAGATAATGAAACGTTGACGTCAGGAACGCCATCGTTTTGCCGGTACCGGTTTGCGCCTGACCCGCGACATCACGCCCTGAAAGCGTAAAAGGCAACGCGAGCGCCTGGATAGGCGTGCAGTTATGAAAGCCTTTAGAATCAAGGGCTTCCACTACCTGAGGGTGCAGGGCGAAGTCGGAAAACTTCTGTTCAGTTAAGTGTGTTTTGCTCATAGTGTGGTAGAATATCAGCTTACTATCGCTTTACGAAAGCGTATCCGATGAAATAAAGTTAACCAACGTTGGTATATTTTACGCCAATTCGCCAGGCATAATCTTTGGAGTTAAACATGAGCAGCGATAAAATCGTTCACCTCACCGATGACAGTTTCGATACTGACGTGCTGAAAGCCGAGGGTGTTACCCTGGTTGACTTCTGGGCTGAATGGTGTGGTCCTTGCAAAATGATCGCCCCGATCCTCGATGAAGTTGCTGAAGAGTACGACGGTAAGCTTACCATCGCCAAGCTGAACATTGATGAGAACCCAGGTACCGCGCCAAAATATGGCATCCGTGGTATTCCGACCCTGCTGCTGTTTAAAAACGGCGAAGTGGCGGCAACTAAAGTGGGTGCGCTGTCTAAAGGCCAGCTGAAAGAGTTCCTGAACGCCAATCTGGCGTAAGCGCAACGCGCTCTGTTCCGCAGTGGTGAATTTTTTCGCCACTGCTGGACGCCGCTGGTCAGGCGTGCTAATTTGACGATACTGCATTACGCACTTACCTTTGTAGTTTGCATCTAAAGATTTCTCTTGTCAGACCCCGCTCGAGTTGAACGTTTTTGTGGTTTGGCAATCTGACGGCTAGCATACCCGGCATCATCTTTCGACCGTCTCTCGCTTCCTATCGCTCTATCAGACGATACCCGCCGAGCAGTGTTGAAAAAGAGCCATTAACAGGCATGGAATTTTTGCCATACCATTCACGACAATCATTTCGAGAATTACCCCGAGTTTAAGAACCCATCACTATGAATCTTACCGAATTAAAGAATACGCCGGTTTCTGAGCTGATTACTCTCGGCGAAAATATGGGGCTGGAAAACCAGGCTCGTATGCGCAAGCAGGACATCATTTTCGCCATCCTGAAGCAGCACGCTAAGAGTGGCGAAGATATCTTTGGCGACGGTGTGCTGGAGATACTGCAAGACGGATTTGGTTTCCTCCGCTCTGCAGACAGCTCCTACCTCGCCGGCCCTGACGACATCTACGTATCCCCTAGCCAAATCCGCCGTTTCAACCTCCGCACTGGTGACACCATTTCAGGTAAGATTCGTCCTCCTAAAGAGGGTGAACGCTACTTTGCGCTGTTGAAAGTTAACGAAGTTAACTACGACAAACCAGAAAACTCGCGCAATAAGATCCTGTTCGAGAACTTAACGCCGCTGCACGCGAACTCTCGCCTGCGCATGGAGCGTGGTAACGGGTCTACTGAAGACTTAACTGCGCGTGTGCTGGATCTGGCATCGCCAA
The DNA here is from genome assembly GCA_966185695.1 of uncultured Pantoea sp. GTDB lineage: Bacteria > Pseudomonadota > Gammaproteobacteria > Enterobacterales > Enterobacteriaceae > Pantoea. Next base: position 191,114 of record CBIFUL010000005.1, read on the forward strand.
TTGGTCGTGGCCAGCGTGGTCTGATTGTGGCGCCGCCAAAAGCCGGTAAAACCATGCTGCTGCAAAACATCGCGCAGAGCATTGCTTACAACCATCCAGACTGTGTGCTGATGGTGCTGCTGATTGACGAACGTCCGGAAGAAGTGACCGAGATGCAGCGTCTGGTGAAAGGTGAAGTGGTTGCGTCTACCTTTGACGAACCGGCATCTCGCCACGTTCAGGTTGCGGAAATGGTTATCGAGAAGGCGAAACGCCTGGTTGAGCACAAGAAAGACGTGATCATCCTGCTCGACTCCATCACCCGTCTGGCGCGTGCGTACAACACCGTTGTCCCTGCGTCCGGCAAAGTACTGACCGGTGGTGTGGATGCTAACGCCCTGCACCGTCCAAAGCGCTTCTTCGGTGCGGCACGTAACGTGGAAGAGGGCGGCAGCCTGACCATCATCGCGACCGCGCTGGTTGATACCGGTTCGAAGATGGACGAAGTGATTTACGAAGAATTTAAAGGTACGGGCAACATGGAATTGCACCTCTCGCGCAAAATTGCCGAGAAGCGTGTCTTCCCAGCGATCGATTACAACCGCTCCGGTACGCGTAAAGAAGAGCTGCTCACCACGCAGGAAGAGCTGCAGAAGATGTGGATCTTGCGCAAAATCATTCATCCAATGGGTGAAATCGATGCCATGGAGTTCCTCATCAATAAACTGGCGATGACCAAAACCAACGACGAATTCTTCGACATGATGAAGCGTTCGTAAGTTGCGGCGGCCTTTCCGCTAAGCCAGGCGGCAAGCCGCACAATTTGCCAGGAATTATTGCTAACGCCACGTCTTAACGTGGCGTTTTTTATTTATGAGCATTAGGATTACCCAGTCAGGAAGCATTTATAATGGCTGCGGTAGAGATGCGCTGTTTTTTTCAGCAGTTAGGTTGTCTTTGCGGCACAATTCAGAATAGGGATATACGACAAAAGCGGGGTTTTGCTTATTGTTGTCCACGATTTTAGCTGAGAACGTTAACGTGAATTTACTCACCATGAGTACAGAGCTTGGTTTAACTTTTCTTTTCTCCTTAGCCTTCATTTTTATTGCGCGTAAGGTAGCGAAAAGGATTGGGCTGGTTGATAAACCAAACGCAAGGAAAAAGCATCAAGGCGTTATTCCATTAGTTGGCGGCATCTCTGTATACGCTGGCGTCTGTTTTGCCTTTTTGATCACCCAGTCTTACATGCCGAATGGCGCGCTTTATTTAGCGTGCGCCGGTATTTTGGTGCTGGTCGGTGCCCTGGATGACCGCTTTGATATCAGCGTCAAATTCCGTGCGTTAGTACAAGCCGTTATTGCCGTTGTGATGATGTTCGGCGCAAAGCTGTATTTATTAAGCCTCGGCTTTATTGTCGGTCCGATTGAGTTCATCGTCGGCCCGTTTGGCTATGTTCTCACCTTATTTGCCGTTTGGGCGGCGATTAATGCCTTTAATATGGTGGATGGCATTGATGGCTTGCTCGGCGGATTGTCCTGCGTCACCTTCGGCGCCATGGGCATCATTCTCTATTTCGATGGCATGACCAGCCTGGCGATGTGGTGCTTTGCCATGATTGCCGCCACTATTCCGTATATCTTGCTGAATCTCGGTTTCCTTGGCCGCCGCTATAAAGTGTTTATGGGCGATGCCGGCAGCACCATGATCGGGTTCACCATCATTTGGATATTGCTGGAAACGACGCAGGGCCTGAGCCATCCGATCACGCCCGTCACCGCGCTGTGGCTGATTGCCATTCCGCTGATGGACATGATTGCCATCATGTATCGTCGCCTGCGCAAAGGCATGAGCCCGTTCTCAGCCGATCGCCAACACATCCACCATCTGATCATGCGCGCAGGTTTCACTTCGCGTCAGGCTTTCCTGCTGATCACGGTGGCGGCAGCGCTGCTGGCGGGATTTGGCGTGCTGGGTGAATATCTGGCCTTTATTCCAGAATGGGTAATGTTGGTTCTCTTCTTATTGGCATTCCTCCTTTACGGTTACTGCATCAAGCATGCCTGGCGCATGGCGCGCATGCTGCGTCGCATCAAACGCCGCCTGAACAACGGCAGCACCAGCAAAAAAATTCCCAGATAAGTACCCGAATAAGGATTCACTGTTATGACCTCTGAAGTTGTGGAGAACGAACTGGACGTGCGCGGCCTTGGCTGCGTGTTGTGGCGTGGTAAGCGCTGGATTATCGGTCTGGCGCTGCTGTTTGCGCTGCTCGCCTGGCTGGCATCCATGCTGATGAAACAGGCGTGGAGCACGACGGCGACCACCGATCGCCCAACGGTCAACATGCTGGGCGATTTCTTCGTGCAGCAGCAGTTCCTCAACAACCTCGACGTGCGCACCAACACGCTCAGTCTGAGCACACCTGCGCCAACGGTGATGGATGAGGTTTATCAGGAATTTACCATGCAGCTGGCGTCATGGGATTCGCGCCGCGATTTCTGGCAGCAGACCGACTATTTTAAAAGCCGCAGAACCGGTAACGCGCACAATGACGCAGCGCTATTGGATGATTTGATCACCAACATCCAGTTCACGCCCGCCGATCCGGCCCGTAATAGCCTGGATAACATCAAACTGGTCGCTGAAACCTCCGGTGATGCCAACAATCTGCTGCGTCAATATATCGCCTATGCCAGCGAACGCGCGGCACGCCATCTTAATGCCGAGCTGAAAGGTGCCTGGCAAGCGCGCAGTGCGCAGTTGCAGGCGCAGGTTACCCGCCAGCAGCAAGTGGCGAAGGCGGTGTTTGAACGTCAACATCAACGTATTGAACACGCGTTGAAAGTTGCCAGTGCGCAGGGCATCAAAGAGAATCGCGCGCCCGCAACCGGTGAAGCGCTGCCCGACAGCGACCGTTTCCTGCTCGGCGAGCAGATGTTGCAGGCGCAGCTCGATACGCTGCAAGCCAGCGGGCCTGCTTACGATTTGAGCTATGATCAAAACACGGCGATGCTCGGCACCCTGCAAGCCGGGCCGCGTCAGGATAAGCAGTTCCAGACTTACCGCTACCTGCGCACGCCGGAAGAGCCGGTGGCGCGCGATAGCCCGCGTCGGCTGTTTATGATGATCATGTGGGGACTGGTGGGCGCGTTGGTTGGCGCTGGTGTCGCGCTGGTACGTCGTCCGCGTTTAACACCCCTTTCGAGCCACTAAGAGAAGCCACGTGAAAGTTCTGACGGTATTTGGCACGCGTCCTGAAGCGATCAAAATGGCTCCGCTGGTGCAAGCGCTGGCACAGGATGCGGCATTTGAGTCGCGCCTGTGCGTGACGGCACAGCACCGCGAAATGCTCGATCAGGTGCTGCGACTGTTCAAGCTGCAACCCGACTATGACCTGAATATTATGCGCCCGGAGCAAGGGCTTACCGAGATCACCAGCCGAATTTTGCAAGGCATGAAAACCGTGCTGGCCGATTTCCAGCCGGATGTCGTGCTGGTGCACGGCGATACCACCACCACCTTCGCCGCCAGCCTTGCGGCGTTTTATCACCAGATTCCGGTGGGCCACGTGGAAGCGGGATTACGAACTGGCAACCTGATGTCGCCGTGGCCGGAAGAAGCCAACCGCACCTTGACCGGTCGTTTGGCGAGCTATCACTTTACGCCAACCGAAAATTCACGCCAAAACCTGCTGCGCGAGAATCTGCCGGATGCGCGCATTTTTGTCACCGGCAACACGGTGATCGATGCGCTGCTGTGGGTGCGCGATCGCGTGCTGGATGATGCCGATCTCAACGCGCGGCTGGCGGCACGTTATCCGTTTCTTGAGGCGGATAAAAAACTGATTCTGGTCACCGGCCATCGTCGTGAAAGTTTTGGCGACGGTTTTGAGCGCATTTGCAGCGCGCTGGCGCAGATTGCGCGTCAGCATCCCCAAGCGCAGATTGTTTATCCGGTGCACCTGAACCCGAACGTCAGCGAGCCGGTGAACCGTATTCTCAGCGGCATCGAAAACATCATTCTGATCGAGCCGCAAGAATACCTGCCGTTTGTCTGGCTGATGAACCGCTCGTGGCTGATTCTCACCGACTCCGGCGGCATTCAGGAGGAAGCGCCGTCGCTCGGCAAGCCGGTGCTGGTGATGCGCGACACCACCGAGCGCCCGGAAGCGGTAGATGCGGGCACGGTTAAACTGGTTGGCACCGATGTTGCTACCTTAGTCGCCGCCGTCAGCCAGCTGTTACAGGATGACGAAGCCTGGCAGGCGATGAGCCGCGCACATAACCCGTATGGCGATGGACACGCCTGCGCGCGCATTTTGCAGGCCTTAAAACAACACAGAGTATAAGCATGAGCTTTTCAACCATTTCCGTTATCGGACTGGGCTACATTGGGCTGCCGACGGCGGCCGTTTTTGCTTCACGGGAAAAAAAAGTCATCGGCGTAGACATCAATCTGCGCGCGGTCGACACCATTAATCGCGGCGAGATTCACATCGTAGAACCCGAATTGGGGGATGTGGTGCGCGACGCGGTACGCGCAGGCAATTTGCGCGCGACCACGCAGGCCGAAGCGGCCGATGCGTTCCTGATCGCCGTGCCCACGCCGTTCATTGGCGATCATCAACCGGATCTCGGCTACGTGCAGGCCGCCGCGCTGTCGATTGCGCCAGTGTTGAAAACGGGCGATTTGGTGATTCTGGAATCCACCTCGCCCGTGGGCGCCACCGAGCAGATGGCCGGTTGGCTGGCTGACGCGCGTCCCGATTTGCGTTTTCCGCAGCACGGCGATGATTGCGAAGTCTTTATCGCCTACTGTCCGGAACGCGTGCTGCCGGGCAACGTCATGGTTGAGCTGTTAGAAAACGATCGCGTGATTGGCGGCATGACGCCCGCGTGCTCCGCGCGCGCCAGCGAGCTGTATCGCATTTTTCTGCGCGGAGCGTGCGTTGAAACCAACGCGCGCACCGCCGAACTCTGCAAGCTGACCGAGAACAGTTTCCGCGATGTGAATATCGCCTTCGCCAACGAGCTGTCGTTGATCTGCGCCGCACAGAACATCAACGTCTGGGAGCTGATCGCGCTGGCGAATCGCCACCCGCGCGTCAACATTTTGCAGCCGGGTCCCGGCGTGGGCGGACACTGTATTGCGGTCGATCCGTGGTTCATCGTGGCGCAAAATCCGCAACAGGCGCGCCTGATTCGTACCGCGCGCGAAGTGAATGACGCCAAGCCAGGCTGGGTATTAGATCAGGTCAAACAGGCGCTGGCCGAATGCTTAACCGCCAGCGGCAAGCGCGCCAGCGACATCACCATCGCCTGCTTTGGCCTGGCGTTTAAACCTAACATTGATGATTTACGCGAAAGCCCAGCGATGACGGTCGCGCATCTGATTGCTGAGTGGCACCGTGGCGCAACCTGGGTCGTGGAACCGCACGTCGCGGAAATCCCCGCCAAATTGGCCCATGAGGCAACGCTAGTGTCCACCGATCAGGCGCTGCAATACGCTGATATTGTGGTGATGCTGGTGGATCACGCGCAGTTCCGCGCCATCAATGCCGCTCTCGTCACGCAGCCGTGGATTGTCGATACCAAAGGTGTATGGCGATGAAACAGTTTCTGGTCACCGGTGGTGCCGGTTTTATTGGCTCGGCATTGGTGCGCTTCCTGATCGAAACCACCGATCATCGCGTGGTGGTGGTGGATAAGCTGAGCTACGCCGGTAATCTAGCCTCGCTGGCGCCGGTGCAGGCCGATGCGCGTTTTGCCTTCGAGCAGGTCGATATCTGCGATCGCGCCGCGTTAGATCGGGTGATGGCGCAGTATCAACCGGATTGCATCATGCATCTGGCGGCGGAAAGCCACGTCGATCGCTCCATTGATGGGCCGATTGCCTTTGTGGAAACCAATATTGTCGGCACCTATCAGCTTTTAGAAGCGGCACGTCATTACTGGAATGGCATGGACGAGGCGCGTAAGCAACGCTTTATCCTGCACCATATTTCCACCGATGAGGTGTTTGGCGACCTGCACGGCAGCGATGATTTCTTCACGGAAACCACGCCTTATGCGCCGAGCAGCCCCTATTCTGCGACCAAAGCCAGCAGCGATCATTTAGTTCGCGCCTGGCTGCGCACCTACGGTTTGCCGATTATTGTCACCAACTGTTCTAACAATTACGGCCCGTATCATTTTCCAGAAAAGCTGATTCCGCTCATCATCATCAATGCGTTGGCGGGCAAGTCGTTGCCGGTGTACGGCAACGGCAGCCAGATTCGCGATTGGCTGTATGTGGAAGATCATGCGCGCGCGCTGTATCGCGTAGTAAGCAGCGGCAAAGTTGGCGAAACCTACAACATTGGCGGTCACAACGAGCGGCGGAATCTTGAGGTGGTGGAAACGTTATGCGACCTGTTAGATGAGCTGGCCGCGCCACAGCGTGCGCCGCATCTGGCGAGCTATCGCGATCTGATCACCTTTGTTGCCGATCGTCCCGGCCACGACCAGCGCTACGCCATCGATGCGAGTAAAATCGCGCGCGAACTGGGCTGGACGCCGCAGGAAACCTTTGCCAGCGGCATGCGCAAAACCGTGCAATGGTATCTGGCGCATCCGCAATGGTGGCAGGCCATTCTTAACGGCAGCTATCGTGGTGAGCGGTTAGGCTTAACCACGCCGCGCTAATCTTTCATGCAACAGGAGCAGCGATGAAAGGCATTATTTTAGCCGGAGGTTCGGGCACGCGTTTGCACCCGATTACCCGCGCCATCTCAAAACAGCTGTTGCCCGTCTACGACAAGCCGATGATCTACTATCCGCTGTCGGTATTAATGCTGGCCGGCATTCGCGACATTCTCATTATCACCACGCCAGAAGACCGCGCGCACTTTGAGCGTCTGCTGGGCGATGGCAGTGAATTTGGCCTGCGTCTGGCGTTTGCCGAACAGCCCGCGCCAGAAGGTTTAGCTCAGGCATTTATCATCGGCGAGTCGTTTATTGGCGATGACAGTTGCTGCCTGGTGCTGGGCGATAATCTCTATTTCGGCCAGGGTTTCAGCCCGAAACTGAAAAAGGTCGTCGCGCGCAGCAGCGGCGCCACGGTGTTTGCCTATCAGGTCATGGATCCAGAACGTTTTGGCGTGGTGGAGTTTGATGAGGACTTCAACGCCGTTTCGATTGAAGAGAAACCGGCGCAGCCAAAATCGCGCTGGGCGGTGACCGGACTCTATTTCTACGATAATCGCGTAGTGAACTTTGCTAAGCAGGTTCAGCCGTCCGAGCGCGGCGAGCTGGAAATCACCGCGATTAATCAGATGTACCTCGATCAGGGCGAGCTTTCCGTCGAACTGCTGGGGCGCGGATTTGCCTGGCTTGATACCGGCACTCACGACAGCCTGATTGAGGCAAGTATGTTTGTGCAGACGGTAGAAAAACGTCAGGGCTTTAAAATCGCCTGCCTGGAGGAGATTGCATGGCGTAACGGCTGGCTGAGCGACGCGCAGCTGCTGGCAGCGGCGCAGGCATTAACCAAAACCGGTTACGGTCAATATTTACTGGATATTTATCATGCCCGTCCGCGTCAATATTAACCCCCTTGCGTGGGAAAGTGATTTCTTTGGGATCCACAGCGCGCGGCTGACGCTGGATGGCGAGCTGCCGCTGGTGCAGGCTTTGCAACAGCCCTGTGCGTTGTGGCAGGCGAAAGTGCCAGCTGAAAGCACCGACGCAATTGATGCGCTGAGTCAGCACGGTTTCCACCTGGTAGAGGGTGAAGCGGATTTGCTCATCAGCATTAAGCATACTGAACGGCAAACCGGCGTGCGCATCGCGCGTGAAGCGCAAATCCCGGCGCTACGCGCTGCCGCCGGGCAAGCCTTTAGCCAAAGCCGCTTCCGCGCGCCGTGGTTTAAGCCTGAAGACAGCGGACATTTCTACGCGCAGTGGATTGAAAATGCCGTGCGTGGCACCTTCGACAATCAATGTTTGGTGGCCTGCGATGAGCAGGGCACGCTGCAAGGTTTTGTGTCGATGCGTGAAGTGGATGGCGATATGCGCATCGGCTTATTGGCGGTGTTGCCCGCCGCACAAGGCCAGGGCGTAGGTCAGCGCCTGCTGCTCGCCGCCGCCGATTGGGGCCGCGTGCGTCAGTTGCAGCAACTGCGTGTCGCCACCCAACTCAGCAATCTCACGGCGATGCGCCTCTATTTACGCAGCGGTGCGCGGCTCGAAACCACCGCTTACTGGTTCTACAGGAAAGCCCCATGATCCCTTTTAATGCGCCGCCGATTGTCGGCAGCGAAGTTGAATACATGCAGTCGGCGATGGCGAGCGGCAAACTGTGCGGCGACGGCGGATTCACCCGTCGCTGCCAGCAATGGATGGAACAGCATTTTGGCAGCAAAAAAGTGCTGCTGACGCCATCCTGCACCGCCTCGCTGGAGATGGCTGCGCTGCTGATCGACCTGCAACCCGGCGATGAAGTGATCATGCCGAGTTACACCTTCGTGTCCACCGCCAACGCCTTTGTGCTGCGCGGCGCGACCATTGTGTTTGTCGATGTGCGTCCCGATACGCTGAATATTGATGAAACCCTGATTGAAGCGGCGATTACGCCGAAAACCCGCGCCATCGTGCCGGTGCATTACGCGGGCGTAGCTTGTGAAATGGACACCATTATGGCGCTGGCAGCGAAGCATCAGCTGTATGTGATCGAAGATGCGGCGCAAGGCGTAATGTCGCAGTACAAAGGGCGCGCGCTGGGCACCATTGGTCATATTGGCTGCTTCAGCTTCCATGAAACCAAGAATTACACCGCCGGTGGCGAAGGTGGGGCGACGCTGATCAACGATGCCAGCATGGTGGAGCGCGCCGAAGTGATCCGCGAGAAAGGCACCAATCGCAGCCAGTTCTTCCGCGGTCAGGTAGACAAATATACCTGGCGCGATGTGGGTTCCAGCTACCTGATGGCCGATCTGCAAGCGGCCTATTTGTGGGCGCAGCTGGAAGCGGCGGAGCGCATCAATCAGCAGCGTTTGCAGCTGTGGCAACGCTACTACGATGCGTTGCAACCCTTGGCGGCTGCGGGACGGATTGAACTGCCGACGGTGCCAGAACAGTGTCGTCACAATGCACACATGTTCTATATCAAGCTGCGTGATAGCGACGATCGTCAGGCGCTGATCGGCTGGATGAAGGAAGCGGAAATTCTTACCGTGTTCCATTACATTCCGCTGCACACCTCGCCCGCGGGCGAACGCTTTGGCCGTTTCCACGGTGATGATGCGTTCACCACGCGTGAAAGTGAGCGTCTGCTGCGCCTGCCGCTGTTCTATAACCTGTCAGATAACAATCAGCGCACCGTAATCAGTTCGCTGCTGAGCTTCTTCGCCTGATGTCGTTGGCCAAAGCATCGGTGTGGACCGCGTCCTCAACGTTAATAAAAATCATCGCTGGCTTATTCGTAGTGAAATTGCTGGCGGTGAGCTTCGGGCCGGAAGGTATCGGCCAGGCCGGTAACTTCCGCCAGCTGATCACCGTGCTCGGCGTCTTGGCGGGCGCAGGCATCTTCAACGGCGTGACCGCATTGGTGGCGCAATCTCAACAACAGCCCCAGCAGCTGCGCGCGGTAACCGGCACGGCATCGGCGCTGGTGTTAGGCTTTTCCACGCTGCTGGCGCTGGTTTTTTTGCTGGCGGCGCAGCCGATCAGCGTTGCGCTGTTTGGCCATGCGGGCTATGAACAGGTGCTGCGCATCGTTGCCTTGTTGCAGCTCGGCATAGCGTGGGCGAATCTGACGCTGGCGCTGTTGAAAGGCTTTCGTGATGCGCGCGGCAATGCCCTAGCGCTGATCGCCGGCAGCCTGATTGGCGTACTCGGTTACGTGGTGTGCTGGTGGATTGGCGGCTATGCCGGCGCGTTAGTCGGCCTGGCATTGGTGCCCGCGCTGCTGGTCTTTCCTGCGTTGCTGATGTTGCGCCGTCATCGCGAGGTGCTGCCGCTGCGTTGGCTTAAACCAGCGTGGCAGCCAGACGTGGCGCGCAATCTGCTGAAATTTACCCTGATGGCGCTGATCACTTCCATCACGTTGCCAGTGGCATGGGTGATGATGCGAAATTTACTGGCGGAGCAGCAAGGTTGGGCGCAGGTGGGTTTGTGGCAAGGCGTTACCAGCATTTCCGACGCCTATCTGCAATTCATCACGGCCACTTTTAGCGTTTGGCTGCTGCCAACGCTGGCGCGTCTGGAGCAGAAGCCGCAGATTGCGCGTGAAATTGGCCGGGCGCTGCGCTTCGTGCTGCCTGCGGTGGCAGCAGCCAGTTTTTGTGTGTGGCTGCTACGCGATGTGGCGATTTGGCTGCTGTTTTCGCCGCAGTTTAGCGCAATGCGCGATCTGTTTGTCTGGCAGCTGTGCGGCGACGTCTTTAAAGTGGGTGCCTATGTTTTCGGATATCTGGTGATCGCCAAAGCGTCGCTGCGTTTTTATATTCTCACTGAAATTAGCCAGTTCGCGCTGTTGACCAGCTTTTCACACTGGCTGATTCCTTTGCACGGCACCGCCGGAGCCGCGCAGGCTTACATGGCCACCTATGTGCTCTATTTCGCCCTTTGCTGTGGCGCCTTCATGATTTATTGCCGGAAAAAATGACGCTATTTCACGTGCTGGGCTCGGATATCCCACATCACAATCACACGGTGCTGCGCTTCTTTAATGATGTGCTGAGCACTGAGGTTCCTGCCGCTGCACCACGCCAGTTTATGGTGGTGTCGAACGCGCCCGAAACGTTGCAGAGTTATGCGGCGTTGCGTATTGAAACCTTCCCCAGCAAACGCGCGTTGGCCGATGCAGTGATCGCCCGCGCGGCCGATCGCGCGCAGCGTTTCTTCCTGCACGGTCAATTCAATCCCACGTTGTGGCTGGCCTTACTGAGCGGCAAACTGCGCCGCCAGCAAGCGTATTGGCACGTTTGGGGCGCCGATCTGTATGAAGAGGGGCGCGGCCTGAAGTATCAGCTGTTCTACCTGCTGCGCCGCATTGCGCAGGGCCGCGTGGCGCGGGTGTTTGCCACGCGTGGCGATTTGCATCATTACCAGCAGCGTCACGCCCGCGTGCCGAATGCGCTGCTCTATTTCCCAACGCGCATGCCGGAGGTTGCCGTACCGGCACCAGCGTTATCGGGTGAATTGACGATTCTGCTTGGCAACTCGGGCGATCGCAGCAATCGGCACATTGCGGGCCTGGCCGCGATTCGCGCGCAGTTTGGCGAGCAGGTCAACGTGGTGGTGCCACTCGGTTATCCCGAAAATAATCACGCCTACATCGAGGAGATCGCCGCCGCCGCGCAGCGTCTGTTTCCACTCGGGCAGGTCACTTTGCTGCGCGACAAGATAGATTTCGATACCTATCTCACATTGCTCAGCCGCTGTACGCTCGGCTATTTTATGTTCGAGCGTCAGCAGGGCATTGGTACGCTATGCCTACTGATTCAGGCAAAGATTCCGTTTGTGCTGCACCGGAAGAATCCGTTCTGGCGCGATATCAGCGAGCAAGGTTTGCCGGTGTTATTCAGTGAAGATGCGCTGGATGCAGCCAGCGTGGCCGAAGCGCAACGCCAGTTAGCACAATGCGATACGTCATCCATCGCCTTTTTCGCCCCCGGTTATGTCGCAGGGTGGCGCCGTGCGTTAGCCCTGAGCGAAGGGGAGGAAGCATGAGCCTGATGCAGTTTAGTGGTCTGCTGGTGGTTTATCTGTGCTCGTTAGGGTTTATTTTGACCTTAACCTGGCGCGAATTTAAACGGGTGCGTTTCAACTTCCACCTGTTCTTTACCATTCTGTTTTTACTGACATTTTATTTCGGCTTCCCGCTGACCGGCGTGCTGGTGTTCCGCTTCAACGTCGCGGTGGTGCCACCCGAATATCTGCTGCAAGCGCTGTTAGCGGCAACCAGTTTTTACGCCATCTATTATGTCAGTTATAAAGTGCGGCTGCGGCCAGCTAACGCCGCGCCGCGCAAGCCCTGGCTGCAAATGAATCGGGTGGAAACTCATCTCACCTGCGCGCTGCTGGCGCTGGTGGCGATTGGCACGGTGACGGTGTTCTTTATGCACAATGGCCTGCTGCTGTTCCGGCTCTCGGCGTATAACCAGATTTTCTCCAGCGATGTGTCGGGCGTGGCGCTCAAACGCTTCTTTTACTTCTTCATTCCGGCAATGCTGATTCGTTACTTCCTCAATCCCACGCAGCGGCAATGGCTGTGGTTTTTATTGGTGACGGTGGCGTTCGGTTTGCTGACCTACGCGCTGGTGGGCGGCACGCGCGCCAACATCATCATCGCCTTCGCGCTGTTTCTGTTCATTGGCATTACGCGCGGCTGGATTACCTTGTGGATGCTGGTGGGCGCGGGCGTCATGGCGATTGGCGGGATGTTCTGGCTGGCGCTGCGTCGCTATAACCTTGACGTGGTCGGCGATGAGGCGTTTTACACTTTCCTGTACTTAACGCGGGATACCTTCTCGCCGTGGGAGAATCTCGCGCTGCTGTTACAGAACTACGACAACATCGACTTTCAGGGATTGGCCCCGATTTGGCGGGACTTCTACGTCTTTATTCCCAGCTGGCTGTGGCCGGGACGCCCCTCAATCGTGTTGAATAGCGCCAACTACTTTACCTGGGAAGTACTCAATAACCATTCGGGCTTGGCGATTTCACCAACCTTGCTCGGCTCACTGATCATTATGGGCGGCGCGGGGTTTATCCCCCTCGGCGCGGTGGCCGTGGGATTATTGATGAAAGGCTTCGACAATTTGTATGCCTATGGCCGCGACGCCAGTAATCGCTACAGCGGCGCACTGGTACAGAGCTTTTGCTTTGGCGCGGTGTTCAATATGATCGTGCTGGCGCGCGAAGGGCTGGATGCGTTTGGCTCACGCGTGGTGTTCTTCTGCCTGATTTTCGCCGCCTGTTTGTGGTTGGCGAAACTGCTTTATTGGCTGTTAGCGCGCGCGGGCGTGATTCGTCCGCGCGGCAAGCCGATTTTACACCGCCCACTGTAGTTCAGGGCCTAACGGGAAAACTCACACAATGGAAACCGATAAGCCGCAATACAGCCTGCGGGGCATCGATCTGCATGCTTTTGTTGATATGGATAGCTTTCTATGCTTCCTGATGCCCAACGGCACGCCGCGCAGCGGAACCCTGGTGGCGATGAATGCCGAAAAAATGCTGACGCTGGAAGAGGATGCGCAGCTGCGTGCGCTCATTGCGGAAGCAGAATTTAAATATCCTGATGGCATCAGTATCGTACGTTCGCTGCGCAAGAAATATCCGCAGCTGCAGGTTAATCGCATTGCTGGCGCGGATTTATGGGAAGCGCTGATGGAACGCGCAGGGCGCAGCGGTATCCCGGTCTTTCTGATTGGCGGTCGCCAGCCGGTGTTAGAGGAAACCTGCGCCAAGCTGCGCCAGCAGTGGAAGGTGAATATTGTCGGCAGCCAAAATGGCTATTTTGCGCCAGAAGAGCGGGACGCGCTGTTTACGCGCATTGCCGCCAGCGGTGCGCAGATTGTGACGGTGGCGCAAGGGTCGCCGCGGCAGGAGCTGTTGATGCGCGATTGTCGCCAGCATTGGCCGCATGCGTTGTATATGGGCGTCGGCGGCACTTACGATGTTTTCACCGGCCACGTTGAGCGAGCGCCGCGCGGTTGGCAGAAACTGGGGCTGGAGTGGCTCTATCGCCTGATCCGTCAGCCGTCGCGCTGGCGTCGCCAATTAAAACTGCTTAAATATTTGCGCTATCACTGGCGCGGCGATCTTTGATATTGCTGATTTTTGCGGTAATTCTGTCAGCCTAAATGACGAAACTGCGTTATTTATCGACGGAATGCACAAAGCGTAATCAAACGCGTTTTTTTTCTAAAAAAGCGCTGGACAGCATGAGGTGTAGCCCGTAGTATGCCCATCCGCAACGGCGCTACGCGCCCGTAGCTCAGCTGGATAGAGC